>NZ_JBHXWK010000007.1:16710-293408 GCF_042671685.1 Streptomyces sp. NPDC127595
CGGTGTGGGTGCGTGGGGGTGGGGGCGGGCGGGGGGGGGGGGGGGGGGGGCGGGGGGGGGGGGGGGTTTTGGGGGGGGGGGGGGGGGGGGGGGGGGGGGGGGGGGAGTTTTTCGCCCCCTCCGCCCCCTGCCCGTCCCTTGCGTCTGGGGGCTCCGCCCCCAGACCCCCGTGTCGCGCTGGACGCGCTCGTCCTCAAACGCCGGACGGGCTAAAGATCTCTCCCCGGCCGGAGCTGAAGAGCGTCGCTCCCGCGGGTGGGTGGGGGATCGGGACGGCACCGCCTCACGGTCGGAGCGGCGCCGGACGGCTGAAAATGCCGCCCCCGCAAGTGGGTGGGGGATCGGGATGGCGCCGCCTCGCGGTCGGAGCGCCGGAGGGGATGAAGGTTTCAGCCCCTCCGGCGGTTGAGAGGTGGATCAGCGTGCGTACCTCATGAGTGCGCGCACCATGTGGCAGGTCGTGTCCGACGGTGGGTGGACGCCGATGAGTTGGGCGGTGAGGCGGATCGTCTCGTTGCGGGCCTGGTTCGGCATGTAGATGCCGGAGTCGAGCAGGGCGATCGCGAGGCGCATCGCCTTGAGGCGGCGGTTGTGGATGACGTACCACTCGCGGGGGCGCCCCGGCGGCAGCGGGCGCTTCTCCACGGGCTCGTACGGCAGGTCCAGCTGGACCGCCCTCTTGGACGTGGACTGGGTGGGCAGCGGCTTCAGTGCGGCAGCGGGCACAGGCATCCTCCTGTCGCGGTCAGGGCACCGCCGGACCCCCCGGCGACCCCCTCGAACACTGCTTCTATTCTACCGCCGAGCACTGACAAAAGCCGCTGGCCACAAGGCACTTGGGGCTGCTGAGGCTCCTGCAGAAGAAGGTGTTTCGCGGAGCTCGTGCGGCGGGTCGATCCGGGCCGGGCGCCAACTCCCGTGTGACCTACGTTACTTCGGTGACTCCTGTAACTGTTGAGTAACTCCGTTCGGCATCTCGTACATAGCGGCGTACGCACCCCCGCACACAGGAGGCCGCCCATGTCGCGCAGGAGAACCCTCAGTACCAAGAAAAAGCTCGCGCTGTTGGTCAGCGCCGCGGCCGTGGCCGGAAGCGGGGCCTTCGCCCTGGCTGCCACCTCGAACGCCGCGTCGGTGCAGAACGCGTCGAGTTCGACGGTCTGCCAGGGACTGGCCACCGCGTTCGGCAACAACGAGAAGTTCATCGCCGACCAACGGGCCGCCCCCGACGCCCAGTCGGAGGCCCGGATCGCCAACCGCGAGGCCGTCCTCGCGCAGATCAAGGTGCAGCAGGAAGCGTCCGGCTGTGCGGTTGGGGAGTCGGCTCAGGACTCCCAGGCCGCCGCGCCTGCCGCCCCCGCCGCTCCCCCGGCCTCGGCTCCCGCGGCGAGCGCCCCCGCCGAGGACACCGGTGGCGAGGCCGACGCCGGCGCCGCCACCGGCGAGCAGGTCTGCAACGGCTCGACCGTCACCCTCTTCTCGGAGGCGGGCGCCCCGGCCGCGTCCAGCGGCGAGTTCCCGGTCGGAACCGAGCTCAGGGTCACGAACCTGGACAACAACAAGTCCACGACCGTGGAGGTCACCTCGGTCTCCGGAAGCTGCGTCCTGCTGAACACCGCGGCCTTCGAACTGGTCCGGGAGCCCGGCAAGTTCGTGATCCGCAACGTCGTTGTCGAGCGCGTGGGCTGACCCACGCCGGCCGCATGAACCGGGCCCTGTCGCCTTCCGGGAAGAGGCGGCAGGGCCCTCATGCATGCGTACCCCGTGCACCACTCGCCAGGGCCCCGCTCGTGCGCACCCCACGTCACATGGCGGGGGCCCCACCCGTGTGCACCCCACATCATGCGCCAGGACCCTCACCCGCGCCCGCCCACCCCGTGCGCGCCCGCAAACCCATCGCATACGAGCCGTGGCACCCCGGGCAGCAGGAAACTCCGTGCGCGACCGCCCGCCAGGGCCGCCGATCGCGGTCGCGAACACCCCCGTCGAGCAGCGCCCGGCATTAGCGGGCACACACAGCTCAGGTAACACGGGGTTCACATTCGAGCAATGATCGGGAAATCGCCTGTTGACAGGCTGACCTGCATATCCGCGGCGCCTCAGTGCCGCAGCGCCGCAGGCAGCACCCGCAGTGCGACTGAAGACCCACCCCGAAGGATGTGGCCCGTGACCTTCAAGGCTGAGTACATCTGGATCGACGGCACCGAGCCGACGGCCAAGCTCCGTTCGAAGACGAAGATACTGGCCGACGACGCCAAGGGTGCCGAGCTGCCGATCTGGGGCTTCGACGGTTCCTCGACGAACCAGGCCGAGGGTCACGCCTCCGACCGCGTACTCAAGCCGGTCGCCACGTACCCGGACCCGATCCGCGGCGGCGACGACGTCCTCGTCCTGTGCGAGGTCCTGAACATCGACCTGACGCCGCACGAGTCCAACACCCGTGCCGCGCTGACCGAGGTGTCCGACAAGTTCGCCGCGCAGGAGTCGATCTTCGGCATCGAGCAGGAGTACACCTTCTTCAAGGGTGCCCGCCCGCTCGGCTTCCCCGAGGGCGGCTTCCCGGCCGCGCAGGGCGGCTACTACTGCGGTGTCGGCTCGGACGAGATCTTCGGCCGTGACATCGTCGAGGCGCACCTGGAGAACTGTCTCAAGGCGGGCCTCGCCATCTCCGGCATCAACGCCGAGGTCATGCCCGGCCAGTGGGAGTTCCAGGTCGGTCCGGTCTCCCCGCTGGAGGTCTCCGACCAGCTGTGGGTGGCCCGCTGGCTGCTCTACCGCACCGCCGAGGACTTCGACGTCTCCGCGACGCTGGACCCCAAGCCGGTGAAGGGCGACTGGAACGGCGCGGGCGCGCACACCAACTTCTCCACCAAGGCGATGCGCGAGGGCTACGACGCGATCATCACCGCGTGCGAGTCGCTGGGTGAGGGCTCCAAGCCCCTCGACCACGTCAAGAACTACGGCGCCGGCATCGACGACCGCCTCACGGGCCTGCACGAGACCGCCCCGTGGAACGAGTACAGCTACGGCGTCTCCAACCGCGGCGCCTCGGTCCGTATCCCCTGGCAGGTCGAGCAGGACGGCAAGGGCTACATCGAGGACCGCCGTCCGAACGCCAACGTCGACCCGTACGTCGTGACGCGGCTGATCGTCGACACCTGCTGCACCGCCCTGGAGAAGGCCGGACAGGTCTGATCCACTCAGCTTTCAGCTGGCTGCTTGTAGCTTGTGCGAAGGGCGTCCACCGTCTTGGTGGGCGCCCTTTCTGCTTTCCCACAGGGGTGCCGTGTCAGTTTCGCAGTGGCGCCACGCCAGGTTTTACAGGGGTGTGACGTCAAGTTCGCGCCAAGGAAGCGTCCGACCGGTGAGAGGAGTCTCCTGCCCGGCGCCCGCTTCTGCTTCAATGGAGGCATGGCCAGCTTCCAGCAGTACACCGCGACGGGTCGCCATGACCTGGAGCCGTTCTGGCCTTCCCGTCAGCATCATGACTTCGACCGGGTGTGTTGTCGCGCGATGAACGCGCGGGCCCTCTAAAGCCGACACCCGGCCTCCGGCCAGCGCGCACGACGTACGTCCTCGACGAGCCCGACCACGAACTCGCGGCCGTCGGTCTTCCCGACGAACTTCCTCGCGCGAAAGAGCTGACCTCTCATGGCTAACACCCGATCCTTCTCCTCCGTCGCGACCTCCCCGGCTGCGACGTCCACCACGTCCGGACGCCACCGACTGCGTGCCGTCGACCGGGACGAGGTGGTGGACGTCACCGACTTCCTGCCGCCGGGTGCCACCTGGCTGCCGGCGCCCCAGCACACCCTGCCGGTGCTGCCGGGTCAGCCGCCGATGATCGGCTACCTGGTCCTCGTACCCGCCGACCAGCAGCCCTTGCTGCCGGTCGCCGTGCCGGACCGGCCCGAGCCGTTCGCCGCCGAGGGCGCCGTCGGCGGTGACAACCCGCTCGTCCGCATCGACACCGTGCAGCGCACCGCCGAGGTCGACGGGCAGCAACTCGACCTCACCTACCTGGAGTTCGAGCTGCTCGCGCACCTCGTCGCGCACCCGCACCGGGTGCACACCCGCGACCAGCTCGTCACCACCGTGTGGGGCTACGGGCACGTGGGCGACGGACGGACCGTCGACGTCCACGTCGCACGGCTGCGGCGCAAGCTCGGCGCGCAGCACCGGCAGACGATCCAGACGGTACGGCGAGTGGGGTACAAGTACGCCCCGCCGACCGGCCGTTGATCCTACGGCCACCCTCCGCGTCCTGACCGCGGATCTTCTGTCGGCAGATTCCCGTTCCGTACCGCCGATCGTCCGGGCAGAGTCCTCCGTATGAGGCTTCTGATGCTGGGTGGTACGGAGTTCGCGGGGCGCGCCGTCGTGGAGGCGGCGCTCGGTCGCGGCTGGGAGGTGACCGTCTTCCACCGGGGCCGGCACGCGCCTCCCGCCGGGGTGCGGTCGTTGCACGGCGACCGCACCGCTCCCGACGGGCTCGCGGCGCTTGCCGACGGTGAGTGGGATGCCGTCGTCGACACCTGGTCGGCCGCGCCGCGGGCCGTGCGGGACACGGCGCGGCTGCTGGCCGGCCGGGTCGGACGCTATGTGTACGTATCCAGCTGCTCCGTGTACGCGTGGCCGCCGCCCGCCGGGTACGGCGAGGACGCAGACCTCGTCGACGGGGCGTCCGCGGACGCCGAGGGGACCGACTACGCGCGGGACAAGCGGGGCGGTGAGCTGGCCGCGCTCGACTCGTTCGGGGCGGAGGAGACGCTGCTGGTGCGGGCCGGGCTGATCCTCGGGCCGTACGAGAACATCGGGCGGCTCCCGTGGTGGCTGAACCGGGTCGCCCGGGGCGGGCCTGTCCTCGCCCCCGGGCCACGGGAGCTCCCTCTCCAGTACGTCGATGTCCGCGATCTCGCCGAGTGGATCCTCGGGGGCGTGGAGCGGGGGCTGGGCGGGGCGTACAACCTGGTCAGTCCGCGGGGGCATACGACGATGGGGGAACTCCTCGACGCGTGCGTCCAGGTCACCGGGGGTGAGGGGGATCTGCGGTGGACCGATGCCGAGGTGATTCTCGGGGCCGGGATCGAGCCGTGGGGGCAGTTGCCGGTGTGGGTGCCGGGTGGGAGCGAGCTTCATGGGGCGCTTCATGGGGTTGGGGTGGCGCGGGCGGTCGGGGCCGGGCTGCGGTGCCGGCCCGTGCGGGAGACCGTCGCCGATACCTGGAGCTGGCTCCAGGGGCTCGGCGGGGTTGCGCCCCTGCGGGCGGACCGGCCTGCGGTGGGGCTTGATCCGGTGGTGGAGGCGAAGGTGCTGGGGGTGTGAGGGGTGGTTTTTCGCCCCCTCCGCCCCTACCCGTCCCTTGCTCCTGGGGGCTGCCGCCCCCAGACCCCCGCAGCGCGCTGAACGCGCTCGTCCTCAAACGCCGGACAGGCTGAGGGGGGTCAGCCCCTCCGGCGTTTGCGGAGCGGGGTCTGGGGCGGAGCCCCAGGGACAAGGGACGGGTGGGGGCGGAGGGCGTGAAGAAACCAAGGGGTGCACTCACCACCACCCCCCGCCCGGGGGCCCGGCCCAGTGACCGGTCACGGCGGGTCCGGAAGACTGAGCGCATGGATATGGAGAGCAGCCAGGTGCGGGGGCGGACGCGGGAAGTTGTCGTGGCGGGGGCGCGCGGGCTTCTGGTCGGTGTGGCCGGGCTTGTCGGGTCGGTGGTGCTGTTCGTGCTGACGGTCGTGTCGATCGTGCTGGTGCCGGTCGGCGTCGGGATCGTCACGACACCATGGGTACTCAGCGGCGTACGCGCCTTCGCGAACTGGCGGCGGGTGGTCGCGGCCCAGTGGTGCGGGGTCCGGATTCCGGCCAGTTACCGGCCGGTGTCCGAGGGCGCCAACCCGTGGGAGCGGTGTTTCCGGATGCTCCGGGACCCGGCGACCTGGCGGGACCTGGCGTGGCTGCCGGTCGACATGACCGCCGGGTTCGTCACCGCGCTGCTGCCGGCCGTCCTGCTGCTCTACCCCCTGGAGGGGTTCGCGCTCGCGCTCGGCCTGTGGCGGGTCCTGGTGGACGCCACCGGCGGCGACTGGTGGTACGGGTTCGTGCCGGTCTCCGGTCAGGGCACGGCGCTCCTCGCGGGAGTACTGGGCCTCGCCCTCCTCGGCACCGCCTACCGCCTCACCCCTCCCCTGCTGCGCGTCCACTTCCTGCTCACCCGGGCGGTGCTCAGCCCGGGCGAGGGCGAACTCGCCGAGCGGGTACGCGTGCTGACCGAGACACGGCGCGACGCGGTCGACACCTCGGCGGCCGAACTCCGGCGTATCGAAAGGGACTTGCACGACGGGGCACAGGCAAGGCTGGTCGCCATGGGGATGGATCTGGGCACCATCGAGGCGCTGGTCGAGAAGGACCCGGCGAAGGCGAAGGAGTTGCTGGCGCAGGCCCGCAGGTCCTCCGCCGACGCGCTCACCGAGCTTCGGGACCTCGTGCGGGGCATCCATCCCCCCGTACTCGCCGAGCGCGGACTCGGCGACGCCGTACGGGCGTTGGCTCTGCGGCTGCCGCTCGCGAGCGAGGTGGAGGTCGAACTCGACGGCCGGCCGGGCGAACCGGTCGAGGCGGCGGCGTACTTCGCCGTCAGCGAGGTGCTGACCAACACGGTCAAGCACTCGGGTGCCGAGCGCGTCTGGGTGGACGTCCATCACGCGGACGGCCTGCTGCGCATCACGGTCACCGACAACGGCACGGGCGGTGCCCGGCTCGACGCGGGCTCCGGGCTCACCGGGGTCGAGCGGCGACTGGGTACATTCGACGGCGTCCTGGCCGTCAGCAGCCCTGCGGGCGGTCCCACCATGGTCACCATGGAGATCCCTTGCGAGTTGTCCTAGCCGAAGACCTGTTCCTGCTGCGTGACGGACTGGTCCGGATGCTCCAGGCGTACGACTTCGAGATCGCCGCGGCGGTGGAGACCGGGCCCGAACTGAGCCGGGCGCTGGCCGAGTTGGAGCCGGACGTCGCGGTGGTCGACGTACGGCTGCCGCCCTCGCACACCGACGAGGGGCTGCAGTGCGCGCTGGAGGCCCGCCGGAACCAGCCCGGGTTGCCGGTGCTCGTCCTTTCGCAGCACGTGGAGCAGTTGTACGCGCGGGAGCTGCTCGCCGACGGCACGGGCGGGGTCGGCTATCTGCTGAAGGACCGGGTGTTCGACGCGGACCAGTTCATCGATGCCGTACGAAGAGTCGCGGGAGGGGGAACGGCCATGGATCCACAGGTCATCCAGCAGCTGCTGTCGCGGCGCTCGACCACCGACCAGCCGCTCGGGCGGCTCACCCCGCGCGAGCGGGAGGTGCTCGAGCTGATGGCGCAGGGGCGCACGAACGCGGCGATCGCGGGTCAACTCGTGGTCACAGAAAGGGCGATCGCCAAACACACCTCCAATATCTTCGCCAAGCTGGGGCTGGAGGTCTCGGATGACGACAACCGGCGCGTACTGGCGGTGCTCGCCTATCTGGACCAAGGGCAGCGTTGACACGTACCGGGGGACTTCGACACGTACAGGGGTTACGTCAACACACCACGTGCGGAAAGCCCGTTGACGCGAGCCGAGGGGCCATTGACACATAGTCAGCAGCGCTGAATATCATTCAGGCCCGTCACCAAACCTGTTTTTCGAGATCAACTGCCGGAGAATCGCGGGGTTCTGTTCCCATTGTGCCGGAATCGGCCTCACGAGGTTCTAAGATTTTCCGAGCTTTCTGAACACCACACCCGCCCCACGCGTATGGAATGGAGCCGCTTCACTCCTGTCGGGCGCCTCGCTGCCCCACAAGGAAGTCAGAGGAGTTCCATGGGACGCAACGTACGTAAACGCCGTTCGCCACTGGTCGTTCGCGCCGTGGCCGCATCCGCGGCCCTCGCGATCGGTGGAGGCGGTCTTGTCTGGGCGAACTTTTACGCCTCGGCTCACGAGGAGAACTCAGGGCAGAACAGCACCAAGGCCACCACCGCTCAGGTGGCCACCATCTACTGCCCGGATGTCGGTCAGCAGCTCACCGATGTGCCCGACCAGGCGCGCGGGGAGGTCGACGGCGAGCTGGCCACGCTGGACCAGCAGATCACCGACGCCTACCAGCGGCTGGCGACCACCCGGGACGCGCAGGCCCAGGACGCGAGCTTCGTCCAGAACTCCGTTCTCCAGCCGCTCAAGGACAACCGAGCGGTGATCATCGACCGGATCCAGCTCGAGATATCCCGCGTCGGCGGCAACGCCCCGGGCTCGCTGGACGGACTCGCCTCCTGCACCGGGGAGGCCGTGGAGCAGCCGCAGACCAACGACGGTCAGACCGGCGACGGCCAGGACCAGAACGGTGGCGACCAGAACGCCGAGAGTCCCGCTCCCGCCGAGCCCGCTCCTCCGGCAGCAGGCGGCGGTCAGGGTGGCAACGGCCCGGTGGCAGCCGACTTCCAGGACATCACCACCGCCCAGGCCGACAACAAAAAGGGCGTGGGCGCGAACGGGCTCGTCGCGAGCGGGAAGACCGGTTCGACGGGCACCTTCACCACGAGGTGCGGCACCAACGGGAACGACAACCACAACACGGACAACGTGATCGTCGCTCCCGGTGTCACCAACGGTGCGCACCACCTGCACGACTACGTCGGCAACCAGAACAACGACGCGTTCGCGAGCGACGCGGACCTGGCGGCGGCCGACACCACCTGCCAGAACCAGGGCGACAAGTCGTCGTACTTCTGGCCGGTGCTGCGTGTGCAGGACGGTACGCAGGACTTCGACCAGAACAACGCCGGAGGCGGCACCGAGGGCAACGTGGGCAAGATCCTCGAACCCGTCGAGGCGCAGCTCAAGTTCTTCGGGAACAAGACCGGCGACGTCGTCGCGATGCCGACGGCCCTGCGCATCATCACCGGTGACGCCAAGGCCTTCATCAATGGCAACGCCAACGCCAACGCCAACTGGAGCTGCACCGGCTTCGAGAACAAGGTGCAGCTGGAGGACAAGTACCCGATCTGCCCCGAGGGCAGCAACGTGGTACGAACGTCCCTCTTCCAGAGCTGCTGGGACGGCCAGAACATCGACAGCGCCAACCACCGCACACACGTGGCGTTCGTCCAGGCCGACGGCACCTGCGCCAACGGTTTCAAGGCGATCCCCCAGCTCCGGGTCCGTCTGGTCTACGACGTGCCGGCTCCGACCATCGAGAACGGTCAGGTCGTGAACGCGTACGCGGTCGACTCCTTCCCGGAGAACCTGCACAAGCCGATCACCGACCACAACGACTTCATCAACTTCTTCGACACGAACACGATGAACAAGGTGGTCAACTGCATCAACACCGGCAAGAAGTGCACGTGAGTGGTAGTGGCTCGCTGAGAAGGTGACCCACTGAGAAAGCCGGTGGCGGGAATTCCCGCCACCGGCTTTCGCTTGCGCCCTCGGTATTCGTCGGTGATCGTGTCGGTGATCGTCCGCGTGGTCAGCCCGTGTGGCCGGCGTGCGAGGTCCCCACCTCCATGGTCCCGCCGAGCTGGCCGCGCAGCGCGTTGACCACCTTCTCCTCGCCGACGGCGACCCACTTGCGGCCGACGAGGTAGAACCCGCCGTAGTCCTTGGCTCCGTTGATCCACTCGCGCTGGCCGCGGTCGGTGGCGAAGGTCGCGAGGATGAACTGGCCGTCGGTGTTCTTGCAGGTGGCCTGGCGGATCTCGTCGGCGTCCGTCTGGAGCTCGGGAGAGCAGCCCGCCTCACTCGCGATGTGCTCCAGGCTGCCGGTCGCGGTGACGGGCACCGCGGCGGCCGTGTCCGAGGTGTCCTCGGCCGCGCAGCCCGTGAGCGCCAGCACCGCCACGGCTCCGGCCACCGTGAGCTTCGGTCGCGTCAACCTCATACCTACGTACCTCCGGTCTGTGTCGGCGCCCATACCGCCGGGAGCCCCGTCGAACGAGGGCCCTTGCCCTGGATACGGCTCCCAGGGGCCCAGCGCTCAATCAGCGGCCCCCGGTCGGCCTCAATGGGCACACCCGTGCGAGGGTGAGCCCGTGAACGAAGACTGGGAAGAGCGTACGGCGGCGGCGTGGGCCACGTTCGACGACTATGACGAAGCCGACGCGGCGGATTTCCGGGCGGTGATCGACAAGCTGATCGGCGAGCTGCCCGCGGCCAGTCCGCTCGGCCCGTTCGAGCAGGCCTGCGCCTGGGACTCGACGGGCCACTCGGACAAGGCCGTACCGCTGTACCGGGAGGCGCTGGCCCGCGGCCTGCGCGGCTACCGGGGGCGCCGTACCAAGATCCAGCTCGCCAGTTCCCTGCGCAACCTCGGGAAGCCGGAGGAGGGCCTGGAGCTTCTCGGTCCGGAACTCGAAGCCCCCTCGGACGAGTTGGACGACGCGGTACGCGCCTGTCTCGCCCTCTGTCTGGCCGACCTGGGCCGCGAACGCGAGGGCCTCGCCCTGGTGATCGGCGCTCTCGCACCCCATCTGCCGCGCTACCAGCGGTCGATGGCGAACTACGCGAGGCTCCTGGTCGAACCCGAGTAGCGCGTGACAGGTGACAGGTGACAGCTGGCGAGTGACAGGTGGCGGGTCACGGGTCACGGGTGACCATCCGACGGCTCGCTCGTTTTTCGCTGTGTGCAGTCACAGGATGTAGCCCCGCGCTCCGCACCCTCCTCAGCCC
This sequence comes from Streptomyces sp. NPDC127595, assembly GCF_042671685.1. Taxonomy (NCBI): domain Bacteria; kingdom Bacillati; phylum Actinomycetota; class Actinomycetes; order Kitasatosporales; family Streptomycetaceae; genus Streptomyces; species Streptomyces sp. NPDC127595. Next base: position 27,398 of record NZ_JBHXWK010000007.1, read on the forward strand.
CGGTCGTCGATGTCGAGCAGGCCGAGGCGGCGCTCGTCGAGCACTATCCGCGGCTGGTCCGGCTCGCCTATCTGGTGCTGCCGCCCAGCCTCGGCCGCAACCGCCGGGTGCTGACCGCGCACGCCCTCACCCAGCGCGCGCTGCCCCGGAGCCGCACGTCCGGTGACGCGACGGTCATCCCGGCCCAGCAGACGGGCGGCGGCCGTGACGGCGACCCCGGCTACGCCTTCGTACGCCTCCAAGTGGTGCGTACGGCGTTGGAGGCAGGCCTGCCGCTGACTCTGCGGGCGTGGCCCAAGCGGTCCCAGCTTCCGCCGCTGCTGCCCCAGGTGTGGGGCCTCAGGCTCTTCCCGCGGTCGGGCGGCGCCGACGAACTCGCCCTGGACCAGCGGTTGTCCGCGCTCTCCGGGCCGGCCCGTGCCGCGTATGTGCTGCGCGGGCTGGAGAAACTGTCCGAGGCGGACGTACGGAAGGTGCTGACGGCGGCGGGTGTCGAGGACCCGGGCGGGGCACTCGCGGTGGCCGCGGGTGTGGAGGCGCACGACGCTCTGCTCGGCTCTGCCGAGTTCGACCCCTGTTCGCTGCATGCCCGGCCCACCGACCTGATGCGGCGCAGGCAGCACGTCAAGGCCGCGATCGCCGCCACCGCGGCCGTCGTGGTGTGCGGTGCGCTGCTCGGTCTGCCCGGCGACGGGTGGGGTCCGGACGGGGCCGCGGCGCCGCCGTACGCGCAGAACCCGGCGGCCCAGGCCGCGCTGGATCCGGCGCAGCTCACGAAGGTGGCAGCGGGGGCCTGGCAGTCCTCCGCGCGTACCGACTTCTCCGTGTGGCCCGCCCGCGGAACCCTCACCGGGGACAGCGCGCTGCTGCGGCGGGCGCTCGCCGTGTGGGCGCGGCCCGGCGAGTCCGTGGCGGTCTCGGCGACCCCCGGTACCCCGTCCGGCGCCCCGCCCGGGCCGCCGCAGCTCCTGTACGCGGGTGAGGTGGACCAGGCCCGTGTCGTGCTGCTCTACGACGGTCTGCGCATCGCGCGGTACGCCGAGCCGACCGACGGCACGAGCGGCGCGGCCCTCGACTTCGCGCGGGTCGACAGCGCGAAGGGGGCGGAGGCGGAGGCGGTGGTCCTCGGCCGGACCGACGGCAACGTCCGCTATCTGACGGCCCCTTGGGTAACCAAGGCTACCGAGCGGGACCTGATGAAGCCGTCCTCCGGCGCGATGGACCTCACACTCTCGGCCGACGGTGTCACCTCCCCGCTGGCCAGCCCGGCCCAGCGGTCCGGCGCGTGCACCTCGTGGAACGTGCTGGAGCTGACGGACAACTCGGGCACCCGTCTGCTGACCGACCTCGGCGAGCTGACGCCTGCGCACCTCACCTCGGGACAGCCCTCGTCCCCCGGCGAGGCGTCCGGCGCCGAAGCGCTGCGGAACTGGGCGCCGTTCGCCTGCTCGCTGGCCTCCGTGCGCTCGCAGGGTGTGCGGTCGGTGAACGCCTGGCAGTACGCGCGGCAGGAACTGCCCGACTCCGGCGGCAGCGCCACCTGGATGTGCACGCGGGCCGACACCTGGCGGGGCGGCGGCACACGCGTGCTCGCGCAGTTCCAGACGCCCGGCGGGACGTACGGCGCGGTCGCGGCGAAGGCCGAGAACTCGCCCGCGTGCGGCTCCCGCGACCCGCATGTGCTGGCAGGCGTGCTGTGGAAGTCGGGCACGGGAAGCTGGTATCTCCTCGCGGCCGGGAGCAGGGACACGGCGTCGGTCGGCGCGACCGGCGGGGTCACCGGGTCGGCACAGGGCGCCCTGCTCGCCGTACGGACGAAGCAGGGAGCGCAGGCGGAGCTGAAGGGGAGCCTGGAGGACGGGCGGGAGATCAGCGGGCTGCGCTAGGCCCTGTCTGGACCTGGACCCTCGCTGACACTTGCGTCAACAAGTCGCTGCGCGGGGGTTCTCCCCGCACTTACCCGTCAGTACATTGACGGCATGTCTAACACGCGTGCTCGGCTGCCCGAACCGGTCGACTCCGAGCGGATACCCCTCAAGGCGCGGAAGGTGTCGTTCTCCTGGGAGGACACGCCCCTGCACTGGGTGCCGGGCGATCCGTTCGCCACGCACACCATCAATGTGCTGCATCTGCTGCTGCCGGCCGGTGAGCGCTGGTTCGTGCATGTGTACAAGCAGGTGCTGTCCTATATCCGGGACGAGCGGCTGCGCGAGGACGTCATCGGGTTCATCGGCCAGGAGGCCATGCACGCGCAGGCGCACGACGAGGTGCTCCCCCACCTCAGGGAGCTCGGGCTCGACCCGACGCCGTACACCGCCCAGGTGGACTGGCTCTTCGAGAAGCTGCTCGGCGACCGCACGCTGCCGCCGGGGAAGGCCCGCAAGTGGTGGCTGATGGAGCGGGTCGCGATCATCGCGGCGATCGAGCACTACACCGCGTTCCTCGGCAACTGGGTGCTGAACGCGGAGGAGTTGGACCGGCGGGGGGCCGATCCGACCATGCTGGATCTGCTGCGCTGGCACGGCGCGGAGGAGGTCGAGCACCGGTCCGTGGCGTTCGAGCTGTTCCTGCATGTCGACGGAAGCTACGGGCGTCGCGCGCGGACCTGGGCGACCGCGTTCACGGCCCTGGTCTTCCTGTGGCAGCGCGGGGCGCGGTTCTTCATGGAGAACGATCCGACGCTCACGGCGGGCCGGGCGAGCTTCCAGGACTTCCGCCGGGCCGGGAAGGCGGGGGTGCTGCCGTCGACCGGGGACATGCTCAAGTCGATTCCGCGCTATCTCAGCCGGGCCTATCACCCGTCCCAGGAGGGGTCGACCGAGCAGGCCGTGGCCTATCTCGCCGCCTCACCCGCGGCGACGGCCGCGGAGAAGGCGACAGAGAGGGGCATGGTCTGATGCCCGGGCTGCGGACCTTCGTGGCCGTCGCCGGTACGGCCCTGCTCGTCAGGCGTGCGATGCGCCGCCGGATCGAGGCCTCGCCGCTGTGGCCGCTGCCCGCGCTGGAGAACCCGGTCTCCGGCCGGCCGCGCTCCCGGGCGCTGCGGCTGTCGGTCGCCCGGCATGAACGGGTCGCCGACGGTGTCGCACAACTGCGCCTGGAAGGGCGGGACTTGCCGCGCTGGGAGCCGGGTGCGCATCTCGACTTGGTGCTGCCCTCGGGGCTGGTACGGCAGTACTCGCTGTGCGGGGACCCGGAGGACACCTCGTCGTACACCGTCGCGACACGGCTCGTGGGCGAGACGGCGGGCGGGCGCGGAGGTTCGCGCGAGGTGCACGAGGGGCTCCGGGAGGGCATGGAGGTCGAGGTGCGCGGGCCGCGCAACCGCTTCCCGCTCGTCGCCGCTCCCGCATACGTCTTCGTGGCCGGCGGTATCGGGATCACGCCCGTCCTGCCGATGCTGCGCTCGCTCCAACAGGGCGCCGAATGGCGGCTGTTGTACTGCGGGCGTACGCGGGCCTCGATGCCGTTCCTGGAGGAGATCGGGAAGCTGCGGGGCGGGCAGGTCACCGTTGTCGCCGCGGACGAGGACGGACTGCCGGACCTCGACGCACTGTTGGCCGATGTTCCCGAAGGCGCGGCGGTCTACTGCTGCGGTCCGGAGGGGCTGATGGCCGCGGTCGAGGCCCGGCTCCCGGCCGGGGCGACGCTGTATCTGGAGCGGTTCGCACCGCGCACGTCGAGCGAGGGGAACACCGCCTTCGAAGTCGAACTGCGCCGCAGCGGACGTACGTTGACCGTATCCGCCGACTCCAGCGTGCTCGCCGCGGTCCGCGCGGAGCTGCCGAACACCCCGTACTCCTGTGCGCAGGGATTCTGCGGAACCTGCCAACAGCGGGTGCTGGAAGGGGAGATCGAGCACCGGGACGAACTACTGACAGACGCGGAGCGTAGTGACTCGATGCTGATCTGTGTGTCGCGGGCGCGCGGTGAGAGGATCGTCCTGGATATGTGAACCGCCGTGGCCGGACGGGGCCGTTCCAGGCCGGATCCGATCGGTAAGGTGTTCGTATGACAACCGGGGTACGCCGCAGGATGGGTGTCGATGAACGGCGGCAGCAGCTGATCGGCGTCGCCCTCGAACTCTTCAGCAGACGCTCGCCCGACGAGGTCTCCATCGACGAGATAGCGGCGGCCGCGGGTATCTCGCGACCGCTGGTCTACCACTACTTTCCCGGCAAACTCAGCCTGTACGAGGCCGCGTTGCAGCGCGCCTCGGACGATCTCGCGGGACGGTTCGTGGTCCCCGAGGAGGGCTCGCTGGGGTCGCGGCTGCTGCGGGTGATGGGCCGGTTCTTCGACTTCGTCGACGACCACGGGCCCGGTTTCGCGGCGCTGATGCGGGGCGGCCCGGCGGTCGGTTCGTCCACCACCAACGCCCTGGTCGACGGAGTACGGCAGGCCGCATACCTCCAGATCCTCTCGCACATGAATGTCCAGAACCCGCCCGCCCGGCTGGAGTTGGTCATCCGCTCCTGGATCTCGCTCGTCGAGTCGACGGCGCTGATCTGGCTGGACGGACGGCGCATCCCGCGCGGCGAGCTGGAGCGGCAGCTCGTGCACGACTTCGCGGCGCTGGCGGCCGTGAGCGCCGCGTACGACGAGGAGTTGAGCGAGCTGCTGCGCCGGTCGCTCAAGAACGAGCCGGGCGACGGGCCGTTCAGCGACCTCGTCGTCCGGCTGATCGCGCTGGCGTCGCCGCCGGCGTCGTAGAAACCACGCGTACTACTTCTCGAACCTGGCGTACGACGGGTCGAGGTCGCGTACCTCCGCGGACGCGTGCAGGGTGAGTCCGTCGGTGGGCTTGATGTGTGCGCTCAGTACTTCCAGGACGGCCGCCGTGAGCGCGGCCTTGGTCTCTTCGGTGCGGCCCGGGAGCAGGGCGAGCGTGATGTGCACGACGGCGTGTCCGTCCGCCTCGGCTCCCACCACGTTGTCCTCGGTCGGCAGGAACCGTGTCTTGCATGCTTCGATGCGCGCGGCCGCCGTCTCGACGACCACCGGGTGCAGCGCGAGTGCGAAGCCGGGCCGGTCGAAGGTGACGTCGAGCGACTCGGAGTATTCGACGGTGATCTGCGGCATGGGCACTCCTGTTCTACGGCTGTCCCGATCACCCTAGTCGCAGCGCGAGGAGCGCGATGTCGTCCTCCCGGTCCCGGCCGAAGTGGTCCAGGAGTGTGTCGCACAGGGCGTCCAGGCCGGGCAGGGCGCCGGAGGCGGCCGCGCGGAGCTGCTCCATCGAGACCGAGAGGTCCGTGCCCCGGGTCTCGATCAGGCCGTCGGTGACCATGAGGAGCCGGTCGGTGGGTTCGAGGAACAGCTCGGTGGGCAGCGGGTGGGGCAGGCCCACACCGAGCAGTGGTCCGGCGGCCTTGGCGTAGTCGGCGCTGCCGCTGTCCCGGATGATCAGCGGCGGGATGTGGCCGGCGTTGGCGATGCGGGTGCGGCCGGTGGCGGGGTCGGTCAGGGTCAGGCAGACGGTGGCCGTGACGTCGGGGTGGTAGCGCCGGAGCATCCGGTCGAGGCGCTCGGCGAGCACGGCCGGGTCGCTCTCGTCGACGCAGTAGGCGCGCAGCGCGTGCCGGATCTCGACCATGACGGTGGCCGCTTCCAGCGAGTGCCCGACGACGTCGCCGACCGCGGCGAGCACGCCGTCGTCGGTGCGCAGGGCGGCGTAGAAGTCGCCGCCGATCTCGGTCTCGTGGGACGCGGGCACGTACCGGACGACGACGTCGAGGCCCGGCAGTTCGGGCAGCCGGTGCGGCTGGGGCAGGAAGCTGCGCTGGAGGGTGAGGGCGACGTGCCGTTCCACCTGGTACATGAGCAGCGGTTCGGCGGCGAGCGCGGTGGCCTCGGCGAGGCGGGCCACCAGGGCCTCGCCCTCGGGGGTCACCCGGCGCACCCCGCGGGTGGGTGTGGCGAGGCAGACCGCGGCCCGGCCGTCCTGGACGGGGATCAGCGCCAGGCGGGCGTCGTGCTGCACTTCCGGCCGGAAGAACCCGGCGGGCCACAGCGGCGCGGGCACCGTGGTGATCCGCACCCCGGCCTGTCCGCGGGTGAGCCGCCGGAGCAGTGCGGCCACGGTCCGGTGGGCGCCCTCGTCGGGCATCGCGAGCGAGGTGCGGTCGCGTGAGGTGGCGCGGTAGAGCTGGTCGTCGGGGCCGAGGACGAAGACGGCCGCGGGCCCCCCGGTGAGCCGCGCGGTGCCTTCGGCGGCGGCGTCGGCGAGTTCCTGCGGGGAGCGCGCCGTCTGGATCGCGACGATCGTCTCCGCCAGCCGCGACAGCCGCCGGGCCAGCGCCTGATCGTCGGCTCGCAGCCGCGCGGCGCGCACCGCGGCCCGGATCACCGCGTCGACCTCCTCGGGCTCGGCGGGCACCGTCAGATACGCCTCGCCGCCCGCGTCAAGGCCCTGGCCGCGGTCACCCGGCGCCACGGCGGCAGCCGAGAAGTGCACGACGGGCAGCCCGCCCATGTGCGGCCGGGCCTTGAGCCTGCGGCACAGTTCGAAACCGCTCATGTCCGGCAGGTGGACATCGATGAGCGCCACGTCGGGCAGGGTGCCCTTGCGCAGCCGTACGTCGAGTTCGACGAGGGCGTCATGGCCGGTGCCGGCCGTGACGACCTGGTAACCGGCGCGGCGCAGCATGGCGCCCATGGCGTACCTGCTGGCCGCCACGTCGTCCACGACCAGCACGGTCGTGTCTGTCCGCTTGCCGTTGACGTCCATCTGCCAGCCCCTGGACACGCCGGTGGGGCAGACCGGAGTTCGAGGTCTGCCCCACCAAGGTAATGCCCTTTTCAGGAAGTCCGGGAAAATACCGCCACAGTGCGTCCTGGGACGGCGAATGTGCCCGTTTTCTGCGCATACGAGGAGGACTTGACGGTAGAGTCGGTGCCCGTCGCCTGCACCGGATGCAGCGCGTACGCCGTCCCGGCCAGCACGTCGACCGTCTGCTCCTGCTTCTCGGGCGTCGCGTTGAAGACGACGACCAGGTCGCCGAGCTCCATCGTGATCACACCGGGTGTCTCGGCCGTCCCCGACAGCGGAAAGGCCAGCTTCGACTGCACCTGGCCGGCCGTGCCGAGCGAGAACACGCTCTCGGTCGTACGGATCTTCTGCAGATCCTGGTACGCGGCCGAACTGCCCTCGATCTGCGCGCAGTCCACCTTGACGGACGTCAACAGCGGTGTGGCGTAAGGCCACTTGGACGCGTTGTCGGCCGCCATCGGCAGCCCGCGTCCGAAGCCGTTGCCGTCCTGGCAGTTCCAGTGGATGGCGTTGAACCAGTCGCCGCTGTCGTAGGAGTTGCGGTCGAGGGACTTGGAGCGCAGCAGGTCGGAGCCGGCCTGGGAGAGGGACGGACCCTGCGAGAGGGTGGCCGTCGCCATGGCCAGGACCTGCATACGGGCCCGGTCACCGGCGCTCGTCGCGGCGGGGAGCTTGTAGGTGAGTGCGTCGAACAGCGACTCGTTGTCGTGGGCGTCGGCGTACGCGAGGGCGTCTCCGGGCGCGTCCGCGTAACCGGCCGGCTGGCCGTTGTAGTCGACCTCGGAGCCCTCGACCTGCTTTCCGCTGGTGTCGGTGAAGCTGTACCGGGCGAGGTTGCCGCTCAGCCCGACCTTGATGAGGTCCTGGTAGTGCAGCAGGCGGGCCTTCTGTTCGGCCGGAGTGCCGTTGCTCTTCGAGGAGTTGGGGTCGGTGTAGAGGCCGGACGCGAAGCCCTGGACGCCGGGATCCTCGTCGAAGGGGCCACCGCCGCGTACGGCGTCACGCGCGCGGTCGGAGAAGGTCGCGATGCCGGTCCCCGCCATGTTCCTCTGGGTGGCCTGCGTGAAGCGGGCGTCGTCGGCGACCTCACCGAAGTTCCAGCCCTCCCCGTACAGGATGATCTTCTTGCCGTCGACGCCGTCCTTCTTGAGGGTGAGCGCGTCGAGGGCCTTGCGGACCGCGAGGATGTTGGCCTTGGGGTGGTGCCCCATGAGGTCGAAGCGGAAGCCGTCGACCTTGTACTCCTTGGCCCAGGTGACGATCGAGTCCACCACCAGCTTGCCCATCATGGCGTTCTCGGTCGCCGTGTTGGCGCAGCAGGTGCTCGTCGCCACGGACCCGTCCGCGAGAAGCCGTTGGTAGTAGCCGGGTACGACTTTGTCGAGCACGGAGGTGTCGGCCTGGCCGCTCGCGGCGGTGTGGTTGTAGACGACGTCCATGACGACCCGCAGGCCGTCCTCGTTCAGCGACTTGACCATCTCGCGGAACTCGACCGTACGGTCCGTGCCGTCCGGGTCGGTCGCGTACGAACCCTCCGGAACCGTGTAGTGGTACGGGTCGTAGCCCCAGTTGTAGGCGTCCTTCGCGGCGGCCTTCGCCACGCACTCCTGCTGCTTGTCGGAGCCGGCCGGGTAGGAGGCGAGGTCGCAGTCGGTGGCCGTCTGGTCGGACTTCTTCTCGGGGATGGTGGCGATGTCGAACGCGGGCAGCAGGTGCACATACGAGGTACCGGACTTGGCCAGCTCCCGAAGGTGCTTGGAGCCGTCGCTGTCCCTGTCCGCGAAGGCGAGGTAGGTGCCCGGGTTCTCAGCCGTGGGGTCCGCAACCGAGAAGTCCCGGATGTGCAGCTCCTGGATCTGGGCGTCCTTCAGCGCCCCCACCGTGGGCTTCTTGAGGGTCGACCAGCCGCTCGGGGCAAGGGACTTGGCGTCCAGGTCGACTACGAGACTCTCCTTGGAGTCGGCGGTCAGGGCCACCGAGTACGGGTCCGTGACCGTGTTGGTCACGACCTTCTGGACGGTCGGCGCCCACACCTTGACGACGTACCGATAGGGCTTGCCCAACCAGGACTTCCTGCCGGTGACGGACCAGACGCCGGTGGCGCTGTTCCGCTTCATGGCGACGGTCGAGCCGTCGAGGTCCAGGGAGACGCTCTGCGCGGTGGGCGCCCAAACGGCAAGCGTGGGGCGGCCATTGTGGAAGGTCGGGCCGAGGTCCGCCTTCGTCGCGTCGTACAGATCGTCGAGTACGCCCGCGATCTGGACGCCCGTCGCCGCGAGCACCGCTCCGTTCACCGCGCGTTGCGAGGCGACGACCTGGCCCCTGAGCGCTTCAGGCACCCTGTCCCGGTCGCGCGGGTCGACGGTCCAGGCGGTGTAGTCCTTGAGATGCGGGAAGGCGGCCTTCTGGGCGTCGGTGAGGGCCGACTTGGACAGGCGGAGCCACTTGGCATCGCCCGCCAGCATGCCGTCCTTCACCTCGATCGAGCCGTCGCGCGAGTAGAGCAGCTGCGTGGACACGGCCGCGTCGGAGCCGTTCCAGGCGACCGTGTTCCGGTCGATCCAGACCGCCTTGGACGTGGTCAGGTCGAGCGCGGCGGCGCTGCCCGCGGGCTGCGGCAGCAGGTACTTCTCCTGGCCGTTCAACAGCCACACCTCGTGGCCGTTCGCCATGAGGTCGAGCGACTGGTCGGTGGGGAGGTCCTTCTCGTCGCCCTTGTGCAGGATGTAGCTGAGGCTGGTGGCACCCTCGGCGAGCGGCACCTCGTAGACAGCGCCATAGGCGTCGGTGTCCACCGGCTCCAGGGGCTTCGACCAGTCCGTGCCGGTCGCGGCACCCGTCCAGACGTGCAGTCCCCAGCCTGCGTAGTCGCCGTCGGCGCGGTGGTAGTGCAGGACCGCCTTCGTCTTGTCCTGCGCCGGGTAGCCGGGCCTCTCCGTGAGGACGGCTTCCTTGCCCTGCTCGACCCAGATCTCGCCCGTCTGGGTGACGTCGATCGTGCGGTCGGCGGAGACGTCCTTGTTGCCGTCCTTGTCGATGACGAGGTAGCTGACGCTGGACGCGCCCGGCTTCAACTTGACGTAGGCGAAGGCCCCGTAGGCGTCGCGGCCGATGAAGTCGTGGCCCTCGGGCCAGGTCGTCGCCTCGCCGTCGGCGAGGTCGCCCCAGGCGTAGAGCCGCCAGTCGGTGTAGTCGCCGTCGGTGCGCTTGTAGTGGACGATCGCGTAGTCGCGCGAGGAGACGGTCGGGACTTCCTCTGCGGGCGGGGTGCCTGTGCTGCTGGTGGTCGTGGCGCTCGATGTGCGGCCGGCCGAGTCGATGACAACTGCCTTGTAGCGCAAGGCGGTTCCGGCCGGTACGTCGGCTCCGATGGCCTGGGTGACCTTGTACGGGGCGTGGTCGGCGGAGCCAAGCGTCTGCCACTTGGCGTTGCCGACCTGGGCGGCCAAGACGACTCGGTTGAGTTGGCCGCCGGTGACGTCGGCGGAGAGCTCGACGGTGCCGGTGGCGCCCGGGTCCGGCGCCTTCAGGGTGAGCGTCGGCTTCGCGACGGGTGCGGCGAGCTTGCCCGCCGCCTTGAGGACGACCGAGGAACCGGCCGGGACCGTGACGGTGACCTTGGTGTCGGCGCCGCTGGTGACGGTGGACTGGGTGCCGTAGATCCCGCGAAACCTCATGTCCGCCGAGCCGGTCGCGAAGGTCGCGGTCTTCGCCTCGCCCGCGTTGTTCACGGCGACGATGTACTCGGTGCCGGTGGCCGGGTCCGTGCGGGAGAAGGCGTAGACGCCGGCGCCGTCGGCCGCGTACCGCTCTGTCTGGACGCCGTCCGCGAGGGCGGGGTTGGCCTTGCGGAGCTTTGCGAGAGCACTGATCTGCTTGTAGAGCGGTGCACTCGTGTCGTAGGCGTCGCTCGCGTGGGTGCGGTCGGTGCCCAGCTCGTCGTCGTCGAGGTAGTCGGCGGTCTTGGAGGCGAACATGGTCTGGCGGGCGTCCTTGTCACCGCCCGCGCCGGTGAAGCCCTGCTCGTCGCCGTAATAGACGACCGGGTTGCCGCGGCTGAGGAACATCAGCTCGTTGGCGAGCTTGTCCTTCTTCAACAGCTCCGCGTCGGTCGCGTTCGGGTTGTCCTGGTTCAGGAAGGATCCGATGCGGCCCATGTCGTGGTTGCCGAGGAAGGTGACCTGCTCGTACGCGTTGGCCTTGTCCGTCGTGTACTTGTAGTCGTCGCCGAAGACCGAGGCCAGCTTCTGCGCGCTGCCGCCCTGGGAGGCGTACTGCCGGGCCGCCTCCTGGAAGGGGAAGTCGAGCGTCGAGTCGAGGCGGCCCTCGGTGACGTACGGCGAGGTGATCGACGTGTCGGCGGAGTAGACCTCGCCGAACATGAAGAAGTCGTCGCGGCCCTGCTTCTTCGCGTACGCGTCGAGGGCGGTGGCCCACTGCGTCCAGAACTCCATGTTGACGTGCTTCACCGTGTCGATCCGGAAGCCGTCGATGTCGAAGTCGCGGACCCACTTCTCGTAGATCTTCTCCATGCCGCTGACGACCTCGGGACGCTCGGTCCACAGGTCGTCGAGGCCCGAGAAGTCGCCGTACTCGGAGCTCTCACCGGCGAAGGTGGAGTCGCCGCGGTTGTGGTACATCGTCGTGTCGTTGAGCCAGGACGGGACCTTGGCGTCCTGCTTCTCGGCCGCCACGGTCGGCGTGCGCGGGAAGGAGTCGGCGTCGGCCTCGGGGAAGTCATCGGTCCCGTCCGCGTAGTCCGCGTCGTCGAAGGGCTCGCCGTCCTCCGTCAGATACGGGAAGGCGCCCTTGGAGAGGTAGTTGTAGGACTTCTCCTCGTAGTCGACGACGTCGGCGGTGTGGTTGGTGATGACGTCGAAGAAGACCTTCATACCCTTGGCGTGGGCCTTGGAGATCAGCGTCTGAAGGTCCCTGTTGGTGCCGAAGTGCGGGTCGACCTGGGTGAAGTCGGTGATCCAGTAGCCGTGGTAGCCGGCCGAGGCGTTGGCGCCGGTGCCCTGCACGGGCTGGTTCTTGAAGATCGGCGCCATCCAGATGGCGGTGGTGCCGAGGTCCTTGATGTAGTCGAGCTTCTTCGTCAGGCCCTTGAGGTCGCCGCCCTGGTAGAAGCCCTTGTCGGTGGGGTCGTAGCCGGTCGACAGACGTGAACCGGTCAGACCGCCCTCGTCGTTGGAGGTGTCGCCGTTGGCGAAACGGTCCGGGAGTACGAAGTAGAACTGCTCGCGGGTCGCGTCATTGCGGGCGGCCGTCTTCGCGAGGGCCGCGTCGGACGGGGGCGCGGGCGGGGTGGCTGCGCGGGCCGTGAGGGGCTGGACGAGCGCCGCGGCGAGGGCGACCACGGCGACGGCCGCGATCCGTCCGCGCCGCGCGGCGTGATCGGGAGTGCGGTGGCGGGTGCGGTGCGCCCAGGGCGCCGGCCATCTCGGTATCACAGGCGTGAACTCCTTGCGATTACGGCTCAATTGGGTCCGACCCCACGCCGCGGCTCGGCTTCGTTGCCGGGCGCCGGCGTGACCGTATCGCTTACGCAAGGTTTACAGCAAGAGTCTTGAAACCGATGGCAAGAACTTTCACATCTGCCGGGAAACGAGGGCCCGTTCACCATGAGATCGGCGAACGGACCCCCATCCGCTGCCACTCAGCAGCTCGACTTGCCCGAGTAGACCGCGAGCGCGGTGTTGGCGCCGAGCGTCGCCGTGAACTGGCCCGAACTGTTCACCGTGACGGTCGTGTTGCTCTGGACGTTGCAGTACGTGCCCGCCGCGAGGGAGGTCTGGTAGGTGCGGGCCAGCGAGGACGACTCGTGGTTGATGGCCACGAAGCCCTTGGATCCGCGGCCGAACGCGATGGCGTCGGCGCCGTTGTCCCACCAGTTGGTGACCGCCTCACCGCGGGTGGTGTTGCGGAAGGCGACCATCCGCTGGATCTCCGGCCAGGCGTGCTGACACTTCCAGCCGTCCTGCCAACAGGCGTTGACCGTACCGTCGTTGGGTGGTCCCGCGTCGGTGGAGGAGAACTCGTAGCCCGAGTTGATGTCGGGTGCGCCGTAGGGCCAGGCGAGCATGAAGACGTTCGCCAGGGTGTAGTTCGCCCCGTCCTTGTAGCTGAGCGTCGAGCCGTTGCGCTCGGTGTCGTGGTTGTCGACGAACACACCCGAGACGCCACTGCTCATATAGCCCCAGCCCTCGCCGTAGTTCTTCAGGTAGGCGAGGTTCTCGTTGTTGAAGACCCGCTTGAGGTCGTACGCGTACCGGAACTCCTGGACGTCGCCGTTGCCCGTGTACTCGGCCGGCTGGACGGCCTCGCCCGAGCCGTAGATGACCTCCTGCTTCCAGTACACACTCGGATTGCTCAGCCGGGACTTGATGTTGGCGAGGTCGGCGGCCGGCATGTGCTTGGCCGCGTCGATGCGGAAGCCGTCGACGCCGTAGCCGAGGAGGGTGTTCAGGTAGCCGGCGATGGCCGAGCGGACGTACGACTCACCCGTGTCCAGGTCCGCGAGACCGACCAGTTCGCAGTTCTGGACGTTCGTACGGCTGGTGTAGTCGCTGATGGAAGCGGTGCAGTCGTCGAAGTCGAACGAGGAGTACAGGCCCGGGTAGTTGTACTTCGTGTACGAGGAGCCGCCGGTGCCGGTGCCGCTGCCCGCCGACATGTGGTTGATGACCGTGTCGACGACCACCTTCACGCCCGCGTTGTGGCAGGCGGTGACCATGTCCCGGAAGTCGGTGGCGTTGCCGAGCCGCCCGGCTATCTGGTAGCTGACCGGCTGGTACGAGGTCCACCACTGGGAGCCCTGGATGTGCTCGGCGGGCGGGGAGACCTGGACGAAGCCGTATCCGGCGGGGCCCAGGCGGCTCGCGCACTCCGTCGCGACGGAGTCGAAGTCCCACTCGAAGAGGACGGCGGTGACGTCCTTGGTGCCGGGGGGAGACGCCTGCGCCGTGCCCGCGGGGACGGCGAGCGCGACCGACGCGGCCGCCGTGAGAGCGAGGGCTCCGGAGAGAGTTCTGCTGGCCATGTGGGGTTCCTTCTCCATTGAAGGTCCATGAGGTCCATGAAGGTGCATGAGTTGCATGAAGGTGCATTGAATGTTCTTGCTGAAAGATTGCAAGGTGTGCGGTGCCGCAGATAGTAGAGGCCCGCCTCCCGAAGCGGAAGGCGGGCTTCTGAAAGTGCCGGAATCTCCTTGTGGGGTCTCTCGGCTGACGGAACGTCAGTTGACGGGCCCTCGGTTTGGGCTGCCCGCGTCGGGGGTGTCAGCCGGTGGTCCACCACACAGTGACGTCCGCCGGCAGCTTCGCCTCGCCGCCGTCCTGCGAAAGGGTCACCTCGCCGCTCGCGAGGAGCACACGGCCGTACGCCGGGACGGTCACCGCCTCGGTACCGGTGTTCGCGGTGCAGGTGAACTCGCCGCGGCGGAAGGCGAGTACGCCTTCGGGGGCCTTCAGCCAGCCGACGGAGTCACCGGCGCCCAGGTCGGGCTGCTCGCGGCGGGCGGCGAGCGCGGCGCGGTACAGCTCCAGGGTGGAACCCTCCGTGCCGGTCTGCGCCTCGACGCTCAGCTCGGCCCACTCGGCGGGCTGCGGCAGCCAGCTGCCACCGCCGCCGAAGCCGTACGACGAGCCCTCGCGAGTCCACGGGATCGGCACCCGGCAGCCGTCACGGAAGCCGTCCTGCCCCGCGCCCCGGAAGTAGGCGGGGTCCTGGCGCACCTCGTCCGGCAGGTCCACGACGTCCGGCAGGCCGAGCTCCTCACCCTGGTAGAGGTAGGCGGAGCCGGGCAGCGCCAGCATCAGCAGGGTCGCGGCCCGTGCCCGGCGCAGGCCGAGCGCGCGGTCGCCCGCGGTGCGGATCTGGGTGCCGAGCCCGGCCTCGTTGGCGAAGCGGGTGGCGTGCCGGGTCACATCGTGGTTGGACAGCACCCAGGTGGCGGGGGCACCCACCGGGCGCATCGCGTCGAGCGTGCGGTTGACGCAGTCGCGCAGCTCGGCGGCGTCCCAATGGGTGCTCAGGTACTGGAAGTTGAAGGCCTGGTGCAGCTCGTCGGGGCGCACGTAGTTGGCGGTGCGCTCGATGGTCGGGGTCCATGCCTCGGCGACGAAGATCCTCTCGCCCGAGTACTCGTCGAGGATCGTGCGCCAATGGCGGTAGACGTCGTGCACGCCGTCCTGGTCGAAGAACGGCATGACATCGTTGCCCAGCAGCTTGAGCTGCTCGTGGGATCCCAGGTCCGGCAGGCCCTCCGCCTTCACAAGCCCGTGCGCCACGTCGATGCGGAAACCGTCGACACCCATGTCGAGCCAGAACCGCAGGATGGAGCGGAACTCGTCGCCGACGGCCGGGTGTTCCCAGTTGAAGTCGGGCTGCTCGGGCGCGAAGAGGTGCAGGTACCACTCGCCGTCCGGCACCCGGGTCCAGGCGGGGCCGCCGAAGATGGACTCCCAGTCGTTGGGCGGCAGTTCGCCGTTCTCACCCTTGCCGGGCCGGAAGTGGTAGCGCTCACGCAGCGGCGAGCCCGGCCCCTCCGCGAGCGCGCGCCTGAACCACTCGTACCGGTCGGAGGAGTGGTTGGGGACGAGGTCGACGATGATCCGCAGGCCCAGCCCGTGGGCGTCGCGGATCAGGGCGTCTGCGTCCAGCAGATTGCCGAACATGGGGTCGACGGCCCGGTAGTCAGCGACGTCGTAGCCGGCGTCGGCCTGCGGCGAGGCGTAGAAAGGGCTCAGCCACACGGCGTCCACGCCGAGGTCGCGCAGATACGGAAGTCGGGAACGTACGCCCTCCAGGTCGCCCATGCCGTCGCCGTTGCTGTCGGCGAAGCTGCGCGGATAGACCTGGTAGATCACCGCGTCGCGCCACCAGTCGCGGTGCGTGGCGACGGTGGCGAGGGCGGAGGTCGGTGCCTGGTCGGCGGAGTGCTGGCTCATGGCGTCCTTGATGCGATGGGGGTCCCCCCGGTCGAGCGGAGCCGAGTGTGGGGGAAGGAGTTCGGGTCATGGGCGTAGAGGTAGGCATAAGGCATGGCGGTTGACGAGGCGGCCGCGGTGACAGCGGGGTCGGATGGCCACCGCGGCCGCCACCCGCGCGACAGAGCGCGCGGGCGTCACTGGGCGGGCGTCAGCCCTTCGTGCCGCCGGCGGTGAGGCCGGCCACCAGGTTCTTCTGCACAAGGTAGAAGAACGCGGAGACGGGTATCGCCACCAGCACGGCGGTGGCGGCCATCAGATTGCGCTGCGCGTCGTGCTCGCTGACGAAGCTCTGCAGGCCGACGGCGAAGGTGTACTTCGTGTCGGACAGCATGAACGTCGAGGCGAAGGCGACCTCGCCGAACGCGGTGATGAAGCTGTAGAAGGCGGCAACCGCCAGGCCCGGCTTGGCGAGTGGCAGGATCAGCCGTGCGAAGGTGCCGAAGGGGCTGAGTCCGTCGACGCGGCCCGCCTCGTCGATCTCGAAGGGGATCGTGTCGAAGTAGCCCTTGAGCAGCCAGGCGCAGTACGGCACGGCGGTCGAGCAGTAGACGAGGATGAGGCCGAAGTAGTTGTCGATGAGCTGGAGTTCGGAAAGGATCTCGTACATCGGCACCATCAGTACGGCGACCGGGAACATCTGGGTGACCAGCAGGACCCACATGAACTTCTTGTAGCCGGGGAAGCGCATCCGGGAGACCGCGTAGCCGGTGGTGGCGGCGACGAGCACCCCGATGAAGGTGGTGCCGAGCGACACGACGAGCGTGCTCCACAGCCAGTCGAAGAACGGCGTGTGCTGCAACACGAACGAGTAGTTGTCGAGCGTCATCTTGCCGAAGATGCGCCCCGGGTGCAGATAGTCGTCCTTGTCCGGGCCGAGGGACAGGTAGACCAGCCAGGCGATCGGGAACAGCGCGACGAGACTGGCGAGGGTCAGGATGCCGTGCGAGGTGATCGTCCCGGCGAGGCTGTTCTCGCCACGCCGCCGCGGCCGGCGTACTGCCTTGGCGTCCGTGGGGACCTCGTCCGCCGGGGCGGAACTCTGCAGTGTGGTGGTGCTCATGGGGGCTCCTGCCTCAGTTCGCGAGCTGCTGCTCATTGCGGGCCAGCCAGCGGCGGTAGACGGAGGTGAAGACGATCAGGATGGAGAGGAGCAGTACGCCGTACGCGGCCGACTGGGCGTAGTCGCGGGGCTGTTGGCCGAAGCCCAGGTAGTAGGCCCAGGTGACGAGGATCTGCGCGTCGGGGGCGGTGTCGCCGAAGAGCAGGAAGATGACGGCGAACTGGTTGAAGGTCCAGATGACACCGAGGAGTACGACGGTGGAGCTGACGGGCCGCAGTCCCGGCAGCGTCACGTGCCGGAAGCGCTGCCAGGCGTTGGCGCCGTCCATCTCGGAGGCCTCGTACAGCGTCGAGTCGATGGACTGCAGACCGCCGAGCAGCGAGACCATCATGAAGGGCACACCGCACCAGGTGTTGACCATGACGGCGGAGGTGCGCTGCCAGAAGGTCTCCTCCAGCCACAGCGGCGACGGCAGATGCAGCGCGTCGAGGGCGGAGTTGATGATGCCGTTGTCGGCGAGCATGAAGCGCCAGCCGAAGACGGTGACGAAGGTGGGCACGGCCCACGGCAGAACAAGGATCAGCCGGTAGAAGGTGCGGCCGCGCAGCTTCTGGTTGAGCAGCAGGGCGAGGCCGAGCCCGATGGCGTAGTGGAGCAGCACGCACAGCGCCGTCCACACGATCGTCCAGATGAAGTGCGACCAGAAGCGGTCGTAGGAGGTCGGGCCCCACAGGATGTCGGCGTAGTTGTCCAGGCCGATGAACTTGTAGGTGGCGTCGATGTGGTTGACGCCGATCTGGCGGGCCGAGTTGAGGCTGTTGGCGTCCGTGAACGTCAGGTAGATGCCCCGCACCAGCGGGTAGAGCACCAGCGCGCCGAGCACGACGACCACCGGGGCGATCATCGCGTACGCGTACCAGAACTTCTGGTACCCGTGCCTGAGGCGCTGGAGCGGCCCGGGGCGCGGCCCTCGCTCGCCGCGGCGCTTGCCGGTCGCGCGGTCGATGACGACTGTCATGGTTCGACACCTTCTGGAAGATCTGCGGCACAACGTAAAGGGCAGGCCGATGGCCGTCGGATCCGTCCCCCGAACTCAGGCGGATCCGACGGCCACGACGGTCACTTGCTGAAGTCGGGGACCAGCTTGGCGATCGCGGTTTCCGCGTTGCTCAGCCCCTTGTCCAGCGATTCGTTGCCGGCGGCGACCTTGTTCAGCTCGGTGTCGAGCGGGCCCCACAGCGAGCTGTACTCGGGCAGCGCCGGGCGCGGCTGGGCGGAGGCGAGCACCGTCTGGTAGCCGGCGATGCCCGGGTCGGCCTTGACCTCGGCGGTGTAGGCGTCGTCGCGGGTCGGCAGTGTGGAGTTCTTGAGGGCGATCGTCTCCTGGGACTTCGCCGAGGTCATGAACTTCAGGAACTTCAGCGACGCGTCCTGGTGGGCCTTGTCCGAGCCCGCGTAGACGGAGAGGTTGTGGCCGCCGGTCGGGGCGCCCGCCTTGCCGGCTCCGCCGGCCGGGACGCTGACGATGCCGAGGTTGGCCTTGTCCTTGAAGGCCGAGCCCTTGTAGAAGTTCGTGATCTCCCAGGGTCCCTGGATGATCGAGGCGACCTTGCCGCTGACGAACGCCTCCTGGATGTGGGCGTAGGCGTCGACGGTGGTGTCGGCCTTGTGCAGGCCGTCGCCGTCGAAGAGGCCTTCCCAGGTCTCGTAACCCTTGACCGCGGCGGCGGAGTTGACGGTGATCTTCTTGGCGGCGGCGTCGACCGTGTCGGTGCCCTCGCCGTAGAGGAAGGACTGGGCGTAGTACGCCTGGGTGGAGCCCCAGTAGCCGTCGACGCCGGTCTTCTTCTTGATCGTGGCGGCGGCGGTCCTCAGCTCGTCCCAGGTGGTGGGGGCCGCGACGCCGGCCTCCTCGAAGACCGCCTTGTTGTAGACGAGGGCGAGCGTGTCGGTGACCAGCGGTACGCCGTACGTCTTGCCGTCGTACTTGGCCTGCTCGATCAGGCTGGGCTGGAACTTGCTCTCGTCCGCGAGGGCCTCGGTGCCGTCCAGCGGCAGGAAGAAGCCCTTCTTCGCGAAGGCAGGGGTCCAGCCGACCTCGGAGCGCAGCACGTCGGGGGCGCCGCTGGCACCGGCGGCCGTGTCGAACTTGTTCTGCGCCTGGTCGAAGGGGACGTTGACGTAGTTGACCTTGACGTCGGGGTTGGCCGTCTCGAATTCCTTGACGAGGGCCTGGTACGTCGGTGCCTCATTGGTGGCGTTGGAGGTGTCCCACCAGGTGATGGTGGTGGGTCCTTCCGACTTGTCGCTGCCGCTGTCACTGCCGCCGCAGGCCGTCGCCGCGAGGGCGAGGGAAGCCACCAGAGCGGTGGCCGCTATGCCACGCCGCATGAGATCTCCTTGAGGGTGAAAGCCCGAGTGGGTGAGGCAGCGGTCCCGCCCGCTCCCCTTGCCGACTTGCCGACTGCGCCGTTGCGTCCGCCGGGCGACGTGAACGTAACAGCGTTGCAAGCGTCGCGAAAGACCTTGCAGCAAAAAAGTGCAAGGACTGCCCGGAGTTACGTGCCCGTGACCTCCGTAAGCCCCCCGGAAGCCCCTGAACAAGGCGCTCAGCAGTCACGAGCCCCCTGTGCAAGACTCTGCAAGCTCTTGCCACACCTGCCGGGTACGAGGATCATCGCCCCGTCAGCGCCTTGCAGGAGCCGCCTCTTCCCGCGGCGCGAGCCCGGGACGCCGAGCCGACCACTACACGAGGGAGCGCGATGACGCAGCAGCCCGGAGCGGGCCGTTCAACCGCCCGCACACGGCGTCCGGTTGGTGGGCAAGGTGAGAACCGGCCGGTACAGTCCACTCCCGTGACCACACGGCTTGCCGACATCGCAGCCCAGGCGGGCGTCAGCGAGGCGACTGTCAGCCGCGTCCTGAACGGGAAGCCGGGCGTCGCCGCGACCACCCGCCAGACCGTCCTGGCCGCACTCGACGTCCTCGGCTACGAGCGCCCGGTCCGGCTGCGGCAGCGCAGCGAGGGCCTGGTGGGCCTGATCACGCCGGAGCTGGAGAACCCGATATTTCCCGCGCTCGCGCAGGTCATCGGCCAGGCGCTGACACGGCAGGGCTACACGCCGGTCCTGGCGACCCAGACCCCGGGCGGCTCCACCGAGGACGAGCTGACGGAGATGCTGGTGGACCGGGGCGTCGCCGGCATCATCTTCGTCTCGGGCCTGCACGCGGACACCTCGGCGGACATGCAGCGCTACGACCAGTTGCGCGCCCAGGGCGTCCCGTTCGTCCTCGTGGACGGTTTCTCGCCGAAGGTCCAGGCGCCGTTCATCTCGCCGGACGACCGCGCGGCGATGGCCCTGGCCGTCACCCACCTCGTCTCGCTCGGCCACACGCACATCGGACTCGCGCTGGGCCCCAAGCGGTTCGTGCCGGTGCAGCGCAAGATCGAGGGCTTCATACGCACGATGCAGGACCTGTTGGGGCTGACCGCCGCCGACATCGAGGAGCGACTGGTCCAGCACTCGCTGTACACGCTGGAGGGCGGTCAGGCCGCGGCCTCCGCACTGATCGACCGCGGCTGTACGGCCGTCGTGTGCGCCAGCGACATGATGGCGCTCGGCGCGATAAGGGCGGCGCGCCAGCGCGGTCTGGACGTACCCAAGGACGTCTCGGTCGTCGGCTTCGACGACTCCCCCCTCATAGCCTTCACCGACCCGCCGCTCACCACGGTCCGCAAACCGGTGCCGGCCATGGGACAGGCGGCGGTACGGACGTTGCTGGAGGAGATCGGCGGGACGCCCGCGCCGCACAGCGAGTTCGTGTTCATGCCGGAGCTGGTGGTGCGCGGTTCGACGGCTTCGGCTCCCGGGGACCGAAATCGTCCGTAATCCTCCTTGAGGAGGAGCCCGTACGGCACTCGTCGGAGTCCTCTCGCCGTAGAACATGCGGCCCGGACCCGACCAAGGGATGATCTGTGAGGCAAGGCTTTTCTGGCAGACTCTGTGCCTATGGGTGAGACAACCGTGACGACACTGGAAGGCCGGGAGCAGAGTGCTTCGGGGCCCGTCGCGGAGGAGAAAGCGGGGCGGCGTTTCCTGCGTCGGCTGCGGACCCCGCGTCGCCCCCGCCTCTGGTTCGAGATCGTGCTCATCGCGGTCAGTTACTGGACGTATTCGCTGATCCGGAACGCGGTCCCGGAGCAGCGCGGCCAGGCCCTGCGCAACGCCGACTGGATCTGGCACACGGAACATCAGCTCGGCATCGCCTTCGAGGAATCCGTCAACCACGCCGTGAACTCGGTGACATGGCTGATCATCGGGATGAACTACTACTACGCGACGCTGCACTTCGTGGTGACGCTGGGTGTTCTGGTGTGGCTGTACCGCAGTCACCCCGGCCGTTACGCGGCAACGCGCCTCGCCCTCTTCGCCACCACGGCGGTGGCCCTCGTCGGCTACTACTTCTACCCGCTGGCGCCGCCCCGCCTGATGAGCGGCAGCACCTTCGTCGACACCGTGCTGGTCCACCAGACCTGGGGCTCCATGGCCTCCGGCGACCTCAAGCACATGTCCAACCAGTACGCCGCGATGCCGTCCATGCACATCGGCTGGTCCCTGTGGTGCGGCCTCACCATCTTCGCCCTGGCCTCCGCCCCCTGGGCCCGCGTCCTCGGACTGCTCTACCCGGTGGCCACCCTGGTGGTCATCGTCGCCACGGCCAACCACTTCTGGCTCGACGCGGTGGGCGGCATGCTCTGCCTGGCCTTCGGCTTCACGGTGGCACGGCTCTGGTACGGGGCCCTGCCGTACGCGCTGCCGCGGTGGGTACCGGGATCACGCAAGACACCGCTGCTACCGGTCAAGGCCTGAGCCCCCGCCGGCTCGGGCCGCGTCCCGCAGGGCGTCGATGAGCCCACGCAGCGCCGGCTGCTGCGGCGCCGCCTCCCGCACCGCCGCATAAATGGCCCGCTGCGGCTCGGGAGAACGCACCTTTCGGATGACGACATCCGGATGGAGCCCCCCGAGCCCGAGCCGCGGAATGAGGCTGACCCCCAGCCCGGCCGCCACGAACCCCTGGGCGGTCACATAGTCCTCGCTCTCGACCACGAAGCCCGGCCTGAACCCGGCCACGGCGCAGGCGTCGAGCTGAGCGTCAAGACAGGACCCCGGCCATTCACTCCCGACCCATGGCTCATCGGCGAGGTCGGCCAGTTCGATCGAACGCTTCCCGGCGAGCCGGTGCCCCTTGGGCAGCACGGCGCGGTACGGATCGTCGAGCAGATGCACCAGCCGTACGCCCTCGGGGCCGCCGGAGTCATGGGGCGGCCGCACGACGAGCGCCAGGTCGGCCCGCCCCTCCTTCACATCAGGCAGCGGATCCTCAGGATCGACAAGCTTCAACTCGACCTCGACACCAGGATGTTCGACCCGGAACCGGGCAATGGCAGGAGCCACCAGCGAAGCCCCCGCCGTGGCGAAGTAACGCACAGCGAGCCGCCCCGTGCGCCCGGCACGCAGATCTTCAAGCGCGGTCTCCGCCTCGGCGACCTGCCGCCCGATGGCATCGGCGTACTCGGACAGCAACAGCCCCGCCGCGGTAGGCCGCACCCCACGCCCCACCCGCTCCAGCAGCTCGACCCCGGCCTGCTTCTCCAGGGCGGCGATCTGCTGACTGACGGCAGAAGGCGTGTACCCGAGATCAGCCGCAGCACCGGTAACCGACCCGCACCCCACCACAGCGGACAGAACCTGCATACGCCTCACATCAAGCATGCAGCCCAGCTTAACAGTCCATACAAAACCCTTCACTTGTCCTCAAGGATCACTTCCAGGACCGTGGACCCATGCCAAGCCCCCGCTCCCTCGCCTCCTCTCTCCGCATGGCAGCCCTGGCCCTCCTCTGGGGCTCGGGCTTCCTCTGGATCAAACTGGCCCTGAACCACGGCCTTTCCCCCACCCACATCACGGTCACGCGCTGCGCCCTGGGAACGGCGGTCCTCCTGCTCCTGGCCCGCAGGGCGAAACAGCACCTCCCCCGCTCCCGCAAGCTCTGGGCCCACCTCGCCGTCGCGGCGCTCTTCTGCAACGCCATCCCCTTCGCCCTCTTCGCCATCGGCGAGCAGACGGTGGACTCCGGCATCGCGGGCGTCCTGAACGCGACGACCCCCCTCTGGTCCCTCCTCATCGGCTTCCTCCTCGGCACCGACCGAGGCCTCCACCCCCTACGCCTGACCGGCCTCTTCCTCGGCTTCGCCGGCGTACTCCTGATCTTCGCCCCCTGGCACCGGGCGGGCCTGGCCAGCTGGGGAGCCCTCACCCTGCTGGCCGCCGCCGCGAGCTACGCGATCGCCTTCGCATACATGGCCCGCCACCTCACCACCCACGGCGCCCCCCTGGCCGTATCAGCAGCCCAACTCCTCACCGCCACAGCCTGGACCACCCTGGCCCTGCCCACCGGCGGCTCCCCCGGCCACATCGACGCCACAGCCGTACTCGCCGTCACCGCCCTCGGCATCCTCGCCACCGGCATCACCTTCTACCTCAACTACCGCATGATCGCCGAAGAGGGCCCCACCAGCGCCGCCACAGTCGGCTACCTCCTCCCCGTCGTCTCAGTAGCCCTGGGCGCCCTGATCCTCAACGAACAGATCGGCCTACGCGTGATAGCCGGCATGGCCATAGTCCTGACGGGGGTGGCCCTGTCCCGCAAAAACCCAAGGACACAAGAAGTCACGGACACAACCCCCGTCCCCCAAGCACCCGCACCCGCGAACGGCCGGTAGGGACCGGCATGGTGACGCCAGGGTCTCCCCCAGGCACCCGCAGCCGCGCACGGCGGGAAGGGGCCGGGGGCCGGTACATCAAATGCCCGTCGCCAACGTGGTCACACCAAGGCCCAGCCCAACAACAAACCAGAGTGCCCGTCGGCGACGGGCGGATGTACCGGCCCCCGGCCCCGACCCCCCACCGAACCGCAGGCGCCCAAGGCAAGCCTCACGCCCCGTAGAACAACTCATCCACCAGCCCCCGAGCCCGCCGAGTAGCCCGCCGATAGTCATCGAGCATGTCCCCGACATGCCCCGGCCCATACCCCAAGTACCGCCCCACGGCAGCCAGTTCCCGCCCGTCAGACGGAAACGTGTCCCCCGCCCGCCCCCGCACCAGCATCACCGCGTTACGCACCCGCGTAGCCAACACCCACGCCTCATCCAGAACCGCCGCATCCTCCCCCGCCAACAACCCCGCCGCACAAGCCGCCGCCAACGCCGCCCGCGTCCGGGTCGTCCGCAGCCCCGGCTCCGCCCACCCATGCCGAAGCTGCATCAACTGCACGGTCCATTCGACGTCGGACAACCCACCCCGCCCGAGCTTGGAGTGCAGCGTGGGATCGGCCCCACGCGGCATCCGCTCCGACTCCATACGGGCCTTCAGCCGCCGGATCTCCCGTACGGCATCGTCCCCGAGCCCCTCCGCCGGATACCGCAGCGGATCGACCAGCTCGATGAACCGCGCCCCCAACTCCGCATCCCCCGCGACGACTTCGGCCCGCAGCAACGCCTGCGCCTCCCACACGAGCGACCAGCGCCGGTAGTAGGCCTCGTAAGACCGCAGCGTCCGCACCAGCGGCCCGGACTTCCCCTCGGGCCGCAGATCGGCGTCGATCAGCAACGGCGGATCCGCACTCGGAATGAGAAGCAACCGCCGCATCTCGGAAACAACGGCGTTGGCGGCCACAGACGCCTCCTGCTCGCCGACCCCGTCCCGGGGCTCATGCACGAACAGCACATCGGCATCGGACCCGTAGCCCAGCTCATGCCCCCCGAACCGCCCCATGCCGATGACCGCGAACCGAGTCGGCAGGGTGTCCCCCCACCCGTCCCGCACCACGGCCCGCAGCGTCCCGGCGAGGGTCGCCGCCGTGAGGTCGGAGACCGCACCACCGACCAGATCGACGAGCGCGCCCTGGTCGGCGACGGCAGGGTGCTCCTCGGTGCCGTACGACGCGACGATGTCCATCGCCGCCGTACGGAACAGCTCACGCCGCCGAACCCCACGCGCGGCCGTGACGGCCTGTTCGCCCCCGTCGGCCCGCCCCACGGCCGCGAGGATCTCCTGCTCCAGATGGGCACGGGACCGCGGTTCCAGCCCGCCCCGCCCCCCGTCCCCGTCGCCGAGCAGCGCGACCGCCTCCGGGGCGCGCAACAGCAGGTCGGGCGCGAGCCGCCCGGCGGACAGCACCCGCGCAAGGTTCTCCGCGGCGGCGCCCTCGTCCCTCAACAGCCGCAGATACCAAGGGGTCTTGCCCAACGCGTCGGACACCTTGCGGAAGTTGAGCAGCCCCGCGTCCGGATCGGCGGAATCCGCGAACCACCCCAACAGCACGGGCAGCAACGTCCGTTGGATCGCGGCCTTGCGCGACACCCCGGAAGCCAGCGCCTCCAGATGCCGCAGCGCCGCCGCGGGATCGGCGTACCCGAGCGCGACCAGCCGCTCGCGGGCCGCGTCGGCACTCAACCGCGTCTCCCCCGGCGCGAGTTGGGCGACGGCGTCGAGCAGCGGCCGGTAGAAGAGCTTCTCGTGCAGTCGTCGTACGACGGCGGCGTGCCGCTTCCACTCGCGGTTCAGCTCGACGACGGGATCGGCGCGCAGGCCGAGCGACCGTCCGATGCGCCGCAGATCGGCGTCCTCCTCGGGCACGAGGTGGGTCCGCCGCAGCCGGTAGAGCTGTATCCGGTGCTCCATGGACCGCAGAAACCGGTAGGCCTCATCGAGCTGTACGGCGTCCGCACGGCCCACATAGCCGCCGGCGGCCAAGGCCTTCAACGCATCAAGAGTGGTACCACTCCGCAGCGACGTATCAGCCCGCCCGTGCACCAACTGCAGCAGCTGGACGGCGAATTCGACATCCCGCAGTCCACCCGGCCCGAGCTTCAGCTCACGCTCGACCTCGGCGACGGGGATGTTCTCCACCACCCGGCGCCGCATCTTCTGCACGTCGGGGACGAAGTTCGTGCGCTCGGCGGCGTGCCAGACGAGCGGCGCGAGCGTGGCGACGTACTCCTCGCCGAGCTTGAGGTCACCGGCCACCGGGCGCGCCTTGAGGAGCGCCTGGAACTCCCAGGTCTTGGCCCATCGTTGGTAGTACGCGAGGTGGCTGCTGAGGGTCCGCACGAGCGGTCCGTTCCTGCCCTCGGGCCGCAGGTTGGCGTCAACCGGCCAGATACTGCCCTCGACAGTGGTCTCGGAACAGATCCGCATCAGGTGAGAGGCAAGCCGGCCGGCAGCCTGAAGGGCCTTGCCCTCATCGGCCCCGTCCACCGCCTCCCCCACAAAGATGACATCCACATCGGACACGTAGTTGAGCTCGTGGCCACCGCACTTGCCCATCGCGACGACGGCGAGCCGGCACAGCGCGGCGTCGTCGGGCGCGGCGGTCTGCGCGATGGCGAGCGCGGCACGCAGGGTCGCCGTCGCGAGATCGGCGAGTTCGGCGGCGGTCTGTGCGAGATCGGTGGTGCCGCACACGTCACGGGCGGCGATGGACAGCAGGCAGCGCCGGTAGAAGACCCGCAGGGACACGGGATCGGTTGCCGGGGCGAGCCCCCGCTCGAACTCCTCCACCCCGGGGTGGAGGTCCCGAGGCTCGTACCTCACGAGTTCCTGCCAGTCGCGTGGGTGCCGGGCCAGATGGTCGCCGAGCGCGGCGGAGGCACCGAGCACACCGAGCAGCCGGTCCCGCAGCGGCTTGGCCGCGATGAGCGTGTCGAGCAGCTCCCGCCGCGCCGCCGGCCCCTCCTGCGCCTCGACGAGCCGTACGAGCCCGAGCAGCGCCAGATCCGGGTCGGCGGTGGCCCCGAGCGCGTCGAGAAGCACCGGATCGGCCTTTATCGGCGCCAGCTCAACACTCTCCAGCAGCCGCTCGGCGCCCGACGGATCAGTGAAACCGTGCCGCAGCAGCCGCGTGAAGGTACTGCTCCTGCGCCCCGGCGCCGTCATCCCCGGCCCTCCCGTCGGATCAAGGTCGTATACGGACTTGAGCGTAGCCGGAGACCTGGCGGGAAGCTCCGGGGCGGGCGCCACGGCCGTGACCGATGATTTCGTCCGGTGTGCGGGGTCTCCTCCACAGCGGGACCATGTCGACTCAGGAGGACACCCATGCCGGATACGCAACCGCAGACCGAGCTCGACCCCCGGTACGGCAGTCCCGGAGCGACGCCGACCCCCTGGCCGCAGGCCCTGGCGCGGCTGGCCGCGGCCGAGCTGTACTGGCTGTCGACGGTACGGCCGGACGGGCGGCCGCATGTGACGCCGCTGATCGGCGTCTGGCAGGACGGGGCGCTGCACTTCACGACGGGCGCGCGGGAGCGCAAGGCGCACAACCTCGCCGGGAACCCGCAGGTCGTCCTCACCACGGGCACCAACACCTGGGCCGAGGGGTACGACCTCGTCGTCGAGGGCGAGGCGGTCCGCGTGAGCGACGACGCCCGGTTGCGGGGTCTGGCCAAGGCTTGGGAGGAGAAATACGGCGCCGAGTGGCACTTCGACGTACGGGAGGACGGGACGTTCGACGGTGGTGGCGGCCCCGCTCTTGTCTTCGCTGTGGCGCCGCGCACGGTTTTCGGATTCGGTAAGGGGGAGCCGTTCAGCCAGACGCGCTGGCGGTTCGAGTGAGCCCGCAGATCCAGTAGATCCAGTAGATGCAGTAGATCCAGCACACGAGGTCGTACGACATACGACAAAGGAGTCGTCCCATGGACATGACCCTCGAAGTGATCCCGCTGCCGGTCACCGACGTGGACCGGGCCAAGGAGTTCTACCGGGACAAGGTCGGTTTTCACGTGGACCTCGACGGAGAGGTGATGGAGGGCGTGCGGATCGTGCAGCTCACGCCGCCCGGTTCCGGGTGTTCCATCGCGCTCATCAACGGACTCCCGATCCCGACGGGGACGCCGCAGCCGGGGACGTACCACGGGCTGCAACTGTGCGTGGAGGACGCCAAGGCCGCGTACGAGGAGCTGAAGGAGCGCGGTCTCGACGTCAGCGAGCCGCAGACGTTCGCACCGCAGGACGGCGCCACGTTCATGTACTTCAAGGACCCGGACGGCAACGGCTGGGCGATCCAGGAGTACCGTCAGCGGGCGACCCGGCCCCTCCACAAGCTGCTGGGCGAACTGGCCGCCGAGCGCCAGTAGTTCACTGTCGGCCGCACGACACCGGAAGCCGCGGCGCCCGGGCACCGCGGCTTCGCCACAGCGCAGGGGGGCAAGAAACCTTGAGCCCGGTTTCCGACGGGACCGAACTCACCGAGGCCCAGCTCACTCACCAGCTCACCGAACTGGGAGTCGCCGAGGGCGGCGTCCTGCTGGTGCACGCCTCCCTGCGCTCCCTCGGAAAGACAGAGGGAGGAGCGCACACCGTGCTGCGCGCGTTACGCCGCGCGCTCGGCCCCGACGGCACGCTGGTCGTTCCGGGGTTCACCTCGGACAACTCCGATACGTCGGCCGCCCACCGGGAACACGTCCGCGGCCTGAGCGACGAAGCCCGAACCGCCTTCCGGGAGCGTATGCCGCCGTTCGACCCGGCGACCACCCCGTCGACCGGCGTGGGCATCCTGGCCGAGACGGCCCGCCTCCACCCGGACTCCCTGCGCAGCGCCCACCCGCAGACCTCGTTCGTCGCCCTGGGTCCCCAGGCGGCGAAGGTCGTCGACGACCACCATCCCGACTGCCACCTGGGCGAGAGGTCACCACTGGCCCGGCTCTACGAGCTCCGCGCCCAGATTCTCCTGCTCGGCGTCGGCTTCGACAGCTGCACCGCATTCCATCTCGGCGAGTACCGAGTCGACTCCCCTCCGCGGCGGTCCTACAGGTGCGTGCTCCGGCTGGACGGCCGGCGTCAGTGGTGGGAGTACGACGATGTCGCCTTGGACGACAGCGATTTCGGCGCGCTGGGTGCGGAGTTCGAGCACGCGAGATCTGCCGTGCAAACCGGCGCGGTGGGGGCGGCCCGATGCCGACTGATGAGTCTCGTGGACGCCGTCGACTTCGCGCGGGAGTGGTTTCCCGGGCACCGCACTGTCGACCGCTAGTTCTGCGACGGAAACGCCGTAGGGCCGACGGTCCACGACCGTCGGCCCTACTCGCTGAATAAGCGGCAAACCTGCCCTGACCTGCCCCTAAAGCACCGGCAAGTTCTTCCGCAGCTCGAACG
The DNA here is from genome assembly GCF_042671685.1 of Streptomyces sp. NPDC127595. NCBI lineage: Bacteria > Bacillati > Actinomycetota > Actinomycetes > Kitasatosporales > Streptomycetaceae > Streptomyces > Streptomyces sp. NPDC127595. Next base: position 56,435 of record NZ_JBHXWK010000007.1, read on the forward strand.
CCGTGACCTCCGACCGGTACTCCTCCCACTCCTGCCGCTTGTTGCGGAGGAAGAAGTCGAAGACGTGTTCGCCGAGGGTTTCGGCGACGAGTTCGCTGCGTTCCATGAGGGTCAGGGCCTCGCCGAGGTTCTGGGGCAGGGGCTCGATGCCCATGGCGCGGCGCTCGGCGTCGGAGAGGGCCCAGACGTCGTCGTCGGCGCCGGGCGGGAGCTCGTAGCCCTCCTCGATGCCCTTGAGGCCGGCGGCGAGGAGCATCGCGTACGCGAGGTAGGGGTTCGCGCCCGAGTCGAGGGAGCGGACCTCCACGCGCGCCGAGCCCGTCTTGCCCGGCTTGTACATCGGGACGCGGACGAGCGCGGAGCGGTTGTTGTGGCCCCAGCAGATGTACGAGGGGGCCTCGCCGCCGGCGCCCGCGGTGCGCTCCGAGCCGCCCCAGATGCGCTTGTAGGAGTTGACCCACTGGTTGGTGACGGCGGAGATCTCCGCGGCGTGCTTCAGCAGGCCCGCGATGAAGGAGCGGCCGACCTTGGAGAGCTGGTACTCCGAGCCGGACTCGTAGAAGGCGTTGCGGTCGCCCTCGAAGAGCGAGAGGTGCGTGTGCATGCCCGAGCCGGGGTGCTCGGAGAACGGCTTCGGCATGAAGGTGGCCTGGATGCCCTGCTCCAGCGCGACCTGCTTCATGACCAGGCGGAACGTCATGATGTTGTCCGCCGTGGACAGCGCGTCTGCGTAGCGGAGGTCGATCTCCTGCTGGCCGGGCGCGCCCTCGTGGTGGGAGAACTCGACGGAGATGCCCATCGACTCCAGCATGGTGATCGCCTGGCGGCGGAAGTCCATGCCGACGTTCTGCGGGGTGTGGTCGAAGTAGCCGGAGTTGTCCGCGGGGGTGGGCCGCGTTCCGTCCAGCGGGCGGTCCTTCAGCAGGAAGAACTCGATCTCCGGGTGGGTGTAGAAGGTGAAGCCCAGGTCGGAGGTCTTGGTGAGGGTGCGCTTGAGGACGTAGCGCGGGTCCGCGAAGGACGGGGAGCCGTCCGGCATCAGGATGTCGCAGAACATCCGGGCCGTGCCCGGGGCCTCCGCGCGCCACGGCAGGACCTGGAAGGTCGAGGGGTCCGGCTTGGCGATCATGTCGGACTCGTATACACGGGCGAAGCCCTCGATCGCCGAGCCGTCGAAGCCGATGCCCTCGTCGAAGGCCTGTTCCAGCTCCGCCGGGGCCACGGCCACCGACTTGAGGAAGCCGAGTACGTCCGTGAACCACAGGCGTACGAACCGGATGTCACGCTCCTCCAGTGTCCGGAGCACGAACTCCTGCTGCTTGTCCATCTTCCGCTTCCACCCATCCTTGCTGGTCAGGCCGCCTGCTCCCACGCCTCGGGGACGGTCGGGGCACCTGAGCATCCCACCACAACACCATTTCATGCGCGTTGCGGACCTTGATCGCCCGGCCTACCGGCGCCTTAACGCCTCGCATACGCCAGGTGTCCTGCTCTGATTCTGCTTCCGGGGCCGCTCCGGACCCCGATAAGGATCCGGATCCGGGTCCGCTCCGGGCCCCTGATGCGGATCCTTTTCCGATCCCGCCCCGCTGCCCATCTTGCCTGCTCGGGGGCTCATCCGTAATGGGCGGCCCGTCTCCCACTACGATCAGCTGTCCCGACCGTCCCTCCAGGTATAAGGACTCGCCATGGGTTCCGCGAAGAACACCGGAAACGCCTCCCGGCAGGCGCGCATAGCGGAAATGCGTCGCGCGGAGCAGTCCCGCGAGCGCCGTAATCGGATTCTCGTGATCGCCTGCAGTGTGGTGGTCGTCGCCGGGCTCGTCGTGGGCGGTGTCGTTCTGGTCCGGTCGCAGTCCGGCAAGGAAGACACGGCGAGCGACTCCAAGGGGACCGCGGGGCACTTCGTCACGGGCTCGGACGGTGTGAAGACCTGGAGCGCGAAGCTGTCCCAGACGCATGTCACCAAGACCGTCGACTATCCGATGGAGCCTCCGGTCGGCGGTGACCACAACGCGGTGTGGATGAACTGCAACGGCGACGTCTACACCAAGGCGATCAACAACATGAACGCCGTGCACTCCCTGGAACACGGCGCGGTCTGGGTGACGTACAACAGCAAGGCCGCGGACTCGGACGTAAAGGCGCTCGCGGAGAAGGTCAAGAAGACCCCGTTCACGCTGATGAGCCCCGTCGAGGACCAGAAGGACCCGATCATGCTCAGCGCGTGGGGCAAGCAGCGCACGGTGACGAGCGCGACCGACGCCGATGTCGACAAGTTCTTCGAGTCCTTCGTGCAGGGCGACCAGACGCCGGAGCCGGGCGCCCCTTGCACCGGCGGTCTGTCCCAGTGAGCCGAAGGAACCGGGTCGCGGGGATGAAGCAGGTCGGGTGGATCTCGGGGGCCGCGGCGGCGGTGCTCGTCGCGGCGGGGGCGATCACGTACGCGGTCGCCGACGGTGGCGGTGGCGGACCGGCGGTGGAGGTTCCCGCCGCCGACTCCGCGGACGCGGGGTTCGCCCGGGACATGGCCGTCCATCATCAGCAGGCCGTCGAGATGTCGTACATCGTGCGGGACCGCACCGAGGACGTGGAGGTACGGCGTCTCGCCTACGACATCGCGCAGACGCAGGCCAACCAGCGGGGCATGCTGCTGGGCTGGCTCGATCTGTGGGGGCTGCCGAAGGTGTCGTCCGAGGGGCCGATGACCTGGATGGGCATGGGCGGGATGGCCTCCGGCGAGGACGGCGCGCTGATGCCGGGGATGGCGACCAACACCGAGTTGAAGAAGCTGAACACACTGAGTGGCAGGCCTGCCGAGGTCCTCTACCTCCAGCTCATGACCGAGCACCACGAGGGCGGCATCCACATGGCCGAGGGCTGCGTGGCGAAGTGCGAGGTCGACGTGGAGCGCAGGCTCGCGACGGGCATGGTCGAGGCCCAGCAGTCGGAGATCGACCGGATGGCGGATCTGCTGAAGGCTCGGGGGGCGAAGGCACGTTGATGTACACAAGGCACGCGTAACTCCCAAATCCCCTGCGGATACGGTTCCTTGGGCTCTTCTTGGCCCAGCCATTGATCGCCCATTCCCCTGGCATGGACGGTTCGTCGCAAGAGTGACCCCAGCGTGATCCATTCCCTGTGCACCCATATGGCACGAGGAGTTCACGGATCACCGGCCGACCACTACATGCGACGAACCGCATCGCAGGGGGTTACATGAGATCCAACCGCGCAGCGCTGCGCGCCGGAGTGAGCATGGCAGCGACACTGCCGCTGCTCGCCGGAGCGCTGGCGCTCGGCATACCCGCGGCCCAGGCCGCGGACGGCCCGAGCCGGGACACCCTCGCGGGCACGAAGCCCACCTGGGCGACGGCGAAGGCCGACAAGGGCGCCACGGCCGACAGTTCCCAGGTCTCCGCCCGGGTCTACCTCGCAGGCCAGGACGCCTCGGGTCTGGCCGCGTACGCGAAGGCCGTGTCCGACCCGGAGTCGGTCTCCTACGGGAAGCACCTCAGCGCCACGCAGGCGCAGAATCGCTTCGGCGCCAGCAAGGCGCAGGTCACCGCGGTGACTTCGTGGCTGAAGTCGGCGGGCCTGAAGGTCACCGGCACCACGCAGCACTACATCTCCGTGACGGGTGATGTCGCCGCCGCCGAGAAGGCGTTCGCCACCCAGCTGCACAACTACACCAAGGGCAGCAAGACCTACCGCGCGCCGTCGTCGACGGCCTCCGCGCCGGCCGCCCTGGACGGCGCCGTCCTGACCGTCACCGGCCTGGACAACGCCCCGCACAAGGCGAGCCACAGCGACACCCTGCCGCCGCCGGACGCCGTGTTCAACAACTCCGGGCCGTTCTCCTCGTACTACGGCTCGAACATCGCGAGCACGCTGCCGGACGCGTACGGCACGAAGATCCCGTACGCCGTCCAGGGCTACACCGGCAAGCAGTTGCGGGCCGCCTACGGAGCGGGCACCAGCACCGGCAAGGGGGTGCGGGTCGCCATCACCGACGCGTACGCCTCGCCGACCATCGCGTACGACGCGGCCACCTACGCCAAGAAGCACGGTGACGCGAAGTACGGCAGTGGTCAGCTGCGCCAGGTGCTGCCCAGCGACTACACGAAGACCGAGGAGTGCGGGGCCGCGGGCTGGTACGGCGAGGAGACCCTCGACGTCGAGGCCGTGCACGCGGTCGCGCCCGCCGCGAACATCACCTACGTCGGCGCGGCCTCCTGCTACGACGACGATCTGCTCGACTCGCTGGGCAAGATCGTCGACGGGCACCTCGCCGACATCGTCTCCAACTCCTGGGGCGACATCGAGGCCAACGAGACGACCGACATCGCGGCCGCCTACGACCAGGTCTTCCAGCTCGGCGCGGTCGAGGGCATCGGCTTCTACTTCTCCTCCGGCGACAACGGCGACGAGGTCGCCCACACCGGTACGAAGCAGGTCGACACCCCGGCCAACTCGGCGTGGGTGACGGCGGTCGGCGGTACCTCGCTGGCGGTCGGCAAGGGCGACAAGTACCAGTTCGAGACCGGCTGGGGCACCCAGAAGGCGCTGCTTTCCGCGGACGGCACGAGCTGGACGGACTTCCCCGGCGCGTACACCTCGGGCGCGGGCGGCGGCACCAGCAGCACGGTGGCGGAGCCCTACTACCAGAAGGGTGTCGTCCCGGGCTCGCTGGCCAAGGCCAACAGCACCGCGGGCAACCGTGTCGTCCCGGACATCTCGGCCGTCGCCGACCCCAACACCGGTTTCAAGGTCGGCCAGACGCAGACCCAGCCCGACGGGACACAGGCGTACAGCGAGTACCGGATCGGCGGCACCTCGCTCGCCGCGCCGGTGATCGCGGCCGTCCAGGCGCTGGCCCAGCAGACGCGCGGCGGCAAGGCCATCGGCTTCGCCAACCCGGCGATCTACTCCAAGTACGGCTCGAAGGCGTACCACGACGTCACGGACAACCCCACGGGTTCCGGTCTCGCCGTGGCACGCGTCGACTTCGCCAACGGCTACGACGCCACGGACGGTCTCCTCACGTCCGTGCGCAGCCTCGGCAAGGACAGCTCGCTGTCCGCCGTGAAGGGCTACGACGACGTCACCGGGGTGGGTACCCCGGCGAGCGGCTACATCCAGTCGTACGGCCGCCACTGAGGCCCAGGCGATGGTTCCCCGCGCCCGCCCCCGACGGAGGTCTCGTCGGGGGCGGGCGTACGTCTGCCTCCCGACGGACCTTCACCACCCCATCGCGTCGCTCTGACGATTACACTGGCCCTTGTGCCTCCTCTGAACTTCCGGTCGCTCTATCAGCACGGCTTCGCACGCGTCGCCGCCTGTACGGGCCACACCGTCATCACGGACCCGCACGCCAACGCCGAGGCGGTGCTGCGCCACGCGCGCAGGTGCGCCGAGGAGGGCGTGGCCCTCGCCGTCTTCCCGGAGATGGTGCTGTGCGGCTACTCGATCGAGGACCTGCTGCTCCAGGACGCGCTGCTCGACCAGGTCGAGGAGGCGCTCCAGGAGGTGGTGGCGGGGTCGGCCGGGCTGCTGCCGGTCCTGCTCGTCGGTGCTCCGCTGCGCCACCGCGACCGGGTCTACAACTGCGCGGTGGTCGTACACCGCGGCCGGGTCCTCGGGGTCGTGCCCAAGTCGTACCCGCCGAACTACCGGGAGTTCTACGAGCGTCGGCAGATCGCCGCCGGCGACGACCAGCGCGGCGGCACGATCGTGGTCGGCGGGGAGCCGGTGCCGTTCGGCGTGGACCTGCTGTTCGCGGCGGCCGACGTGCCCGGTCTGGTGCTGCACACGGAGATCTGCGAGGACATGTGGGTGCCGGTGCCGCCGAGCGCCGAGGCGGCCCTGGCGGGCGCGACCGTCCTCGCCAACCTCTCCGGCAGCCCGATCACCGTCGGCCGGGCCGAGGACCGCAAGCTGCTGTGCCGCTCGGCGTCCGCGCGCTGCCTCGCCGCGTACGTCTACGCGGCGGCCGGCCTGGGCGAGTCGACCACCGACCTGTCCTGGGACGGGCAGACCCTGATCTACGAGAACGGGGCGCTGCTGGCCGAGTCCGACCGCTTCCCGCTCGACGACCAGTTCGCCGTCGCCGACATCGACCTCGACCTGCTGCGGCAGGAGCGCCAGCGGATGGGCACCTTCGACGACAACCGGCGCACGCACGGCGCCCGTACGGCCGGCTTCCGTACCGTGTCGTTCCAACTCGACCCGCCCACCGAGGACTTGGGCCTGCGGCGGCGGATCGAGCGCTTCCCGTTCGTGCCCGCGGACGCCGACCGGCTGGCCCTGGACTGCTACGAGGCGTACAACATCCAGGTCGCGGGGTTGCAGCAGCGGCTCGCGTCGATCGGTGGCGCGAAGGTCGTCATCGGGGTGTCCGGCGGGCTGGATTCCACGCACGCGCTGATCGTGGCCGCCCGCGCGATGGACCGCGCGGGCCGCCCGCGCAGCGACATCCTCGCCTTCACGATGCCGGGCTTCGCCACCAGCGACCACACCAAGGACAACGCGCACAAGCTGATGGCCACGCTCGGTGTCACCGCGGCCGAGCTGGACATCACGCCGACCGCGCGGCTGATGCTGAAGGAGATGGGCCACCCGTTCGCCGCCGGGGAGCCGGTGTACGACGTCACCTTCGAGAACGTCCAGGCCGGGCTGCGCACCGACTATCTGTTCCGGCTCGCCAACCAGCGCGGCGGCATCGTGCTCGGCACCGGTGACCTCTCGGAGCTGGCGCTCGGCTGGTCCACGTACGGCGTGGGCGACCAGATGAGCCACTACAACGTGAACTCGGGGGTGCCGAAGACGCTGATGCAGCATCTGATCCGCTGGGTCATCGGCAGCGATCAGTTCGGCGAGGAGGCCGGCAAGATCCTCGCCGCGATCCTCGACACCGAGATCAGCCCGGAACTCGTACCGGGTGAGGAGATGCAGTCCACCGAGTCGAGGATCGGCCCGTACGCGCTGCACGACTTCACGCTCTTCCATGTGCTGCGCTACGGGTTCCGGCCGTCGAAGATCGCCTTTCTGGCCTGGCATGCCTGGCACGACGCGGACGCGGGTGCCTGGCCGCCGGGTTTCCCCGAGGCCAAGCGGGTGGCGTACGAGCTGCCGGAGATCCGGCGCTGGCTGGAGGTCTTCTGCCGTCGCTTCTTCTCGTTCGCGCAGTTCAAGCGGTCGGCCATGCCGAACGGGCCGAAGGTCTCGGCGGGCGGTTCGCTGTCGCCGCGGGGCGACTGGCGAGCGCCGTCGGACAGCTCGGCGACGGTCTGGCTGCGGGACCTGGCGCGGTTCGACTAGGCGGTTTTCGCCCCCTCCGCCCCTGCCCGTCCCGTATCCGGGGGCTGTCGCCCCCAGACCCCCGCTTCGCGCTGAACGCGCTCGTCCTCAAACGCCGGACGGGCTGAAAACCTCCAGCCCGGCCGGGGGCAGGGGCGGAGGGGGCGAAGAGACTCAGTGGTGCACCGAATCCGCGTGCTCAGGCACGTGCGAGGTCACCACACGCTCCCGGCCGGCACGGGACACCGGGACCTGCCGACGGTCCACCACGTACGCCACCCCGGCAACTCCCAGCCCCAGCACGGCGAGCCCCGCGCCCACCAGCGCCGGGGACGTCACGCCGAGCCCCGCCGCGAGCGCGAGGCCTCCGATCCAGGCACCCCCCGCGTTGGCCAGGTTGAACGCGGCCTGGTTGGCCGAGGAGGCGAGGGACGGGGCCGACGACGCCTTCTCCATGACCATCATCAGCAGGGGCGTGCTGGTCACGAACGCCGCCGTACCGAGCAGGAGCACGGCGAGCGGGGCGCTCCACGCCGTTCCCATCAGTAGCGGGAACAGCGCCAGGACCACCGCGAGCGAGATCAGGCCGCCGAAGAGCGTGCCCCGCATCGACCGGTCCGCCAGACGCCCGCCGAGCAGGTTGCCGGCCGTGGCGCCGACGCCGAACAGCGCGAGGAGCAGGGTCACGCTGGAGTCGGCGTATCCGGCGGCGTCCGTCAGCATCGGTGTGATGTAGCTGTACGCGGCGAACAGCGCGCCGAAGCCGGCGACCGTCGTACCGAGGGCCAGCCAGACCGGGAGCGAGCGCAGGGCGGCCAGTTCGCCGCGCAGGCCGGCCGCGGGCGCGTGGGTGCCGTCGTGGGGGACGAGGAGCGCCAGGGACGCGACGGCCAGCAGGCCGATCACGCTGACGCCGAGGAAGGTGGCGCGCCAGCCCAGCTGCTGGCCCATGAGCGTGGCCACCGGGACGCCCACGACGTTCGCGACCGTCAGGCCCAGGAACATCAGGGAGACGGAGCGCGCCTTGCGCTCGGGGGCGACCAGGCTGGTGGCGACGACGGCGCCCACGCCGAAGAAGGCGCCGTGCGGCAGGCCGCTGAGGAAACGGGCGGCCAGCAGCCAGTTGTAGTCGGGGGCGAGGGCGGAAAGCGCGTTGCCCGCGACGAAGAGCAGCATGAGGGCGATCAGTACCTTGCGCCGGGACATCCGTGCGGTGGCCGCGGCCAGGAGCGGGGCGCCGATGACGACACCGAGCGCGTACGCGGAGACCAGGTGACCGGCCGTGGGGATCGATATGTGCAGGTCGCCCGCGACGTCGGGCAGCAGGCCCATCATCACGAACTCGGTGGTACCGATGCCGAAGGCGCCCACGGCTAGGGCGAGCAGGGCCAGGGGCATGAGAGGCCTTTCAGGGGAGCGGAGGGCGCGCGGGGGTGCGTGGGGACGTACGCGCGCGAGGTCGCGCCCGTGCACACCGATGTACACGGGACGCGTAAGTTCATCTGTGGAACAAAGCCTCTCAGGCTCAGTATTCCAAGAGGTTAAGACCCGGTTGCGGAGATCTTCACGCGGGCGGCGACCGGAAGGTGATCACTGCCGGTCCTGGGCAGGGTCCAGGAGGTGACCGGCTCGATCCCCTTGACCATGATCTGGTCGATCCGGGCCATCGGGAACGCCGCGGGCCAGCTGAAGCCGAAGCCGCTGCCCGCCGCGCCCTGTGTGGAGCGCATCTGCGCGGTGACGGCGTTGAGCGCGCGGTCGTTCATCGTGCCGTTCAGGTCGCCGAGCAGGATCACCTGCTTGTTCGGGTCGTCGGCGATCGCCTCGCCCAGCGCGTCGGCGCTCGTGTCACGCTGGTGGGCCGTGAACCCGGCCTCCAGCTTCACCCGTACCGAGGGCAGGTGGGCGACGAACACGGCGATCGGGCCCTCCGGCGTCGTCACCGTGGCCCGCATCGCGCGCGTCCAGCCCAGCTTGATGTCCACGGGCAGTGAGTCGGACACCGGGTACTTGCTCCACAGGCCGACGGTGCCCTGCACCGAGTGGTACTTGTACGTCGGCGCGAGCGCCTCCTCGTATGTCGGGACCGCGGTGGCCGTCAGCTCTTCGAGGGCCACCACGTCGGCGCCGGACGCGGCCACGTCCCGGGCGGTGCCCGCGGGGTCCGGGTTGTCGGCGTTGACGTTGTGCGTGGCGACGGTCAGGTTCCCGCCGGTCCCGTGCTTGTCGCTGATGAGCCCGCCGAAGAGGTTCAGCCAGACGACCGCGGGCAGCAGCACGGCGATCAGCGCGGTCGCCGATTTCCGTACGAAGGCCAGGACCAGCAGCACCGGCACGGCGAGGCCGCACCAGGGCAGGAAGGTCTCGGTGAGGCTGCCCAGGTTGCCGATCACGTTCGGGATGCGTGAGTGCAGCAGCATCACCAGCGCGAGGATCACCGCGAGCGCGGCGAGGATCACACCGCGGCGCCAGATGCCGTGGTCACCGCGCCAGCCGTCGAGCAGGCGCCGAAGCCGGGACCCTCTGCGGTCGGGCCCCTGGCCGCCGCTGCCCGTCTCCGTCATATACGCCTGCGCCATACCGTCGCCTCACAACTTGCCGTGCACACCGTCTGCCCCGCGGTTACGACCCTAGGGGATGATCCGTGTCCTTCCCGCCGTCCCATGACGGCCGTACGGGCACGAGGACGCGCAACCTCGACTCCGGAGTTCCGAATACGGAGGTGGAAGGCGTCCCCTGTGACAAAACGTGCACATACGACCCGTCAGAAATCGGCTGGACCGTCCGGTGAGTGCGGCGCGGGGACTACGGCTTGACGGGGCCCAGTCCCTCCAGCACCGCGTCCACGATCCGTTCCGCGAGGTCTTCGGGGAGTTCGGCCTCGGGGCGCAGGAGCGACCGTACGAGCATGGGGCCGACGAACATGTCGTTGAGCAGCTCGATGTCGATGTCCTCGCGGAGTTCGCCGTTCTGCTGACCGCGGCGCAGGACCTCGAAGGCGATCAGGCGGCGCGGTCCGACGACCGTCGCGTGGTACGCGTCCCAGACCTTGGGGCTGCTCTTCATCTGCGCGTAGACGTTGTGCAGGATCAGCGACGAGCGGGAGACCAGGCCGCGCTGGCGCAACTGCTCCAGGATGACGATCAGGTCCTCACGCATCGAGGTGCCGGGGAGTTCCGCGTCGGGCGGCTCGGCGGCCCGCAGGACGTCGACGAAGAGGGCCTCCTTGCCGCTCCAGCGGCGGTAGATGGTCGCCTTGCCGACACCGGCGGTGCGGGCGACGCGCTCGATGGAGACCTCCCCGAGCGGTACGCCCTCCTCCAGGAGCTTCATCACGCCTTCCATGATGGAGCGTTCGACGGCCTCGCTGCGGGGGCGACCCCTTGGGGGACCCTCGTGCCTGTCCTGGCTTTCAGCGAGGTCCACGTCGAACTCCGTCCGCTCCTTGGTTGCGCCTGATCCTTGACTGCGTCCGGACCTTGGCTGCGCCTGGATCTCTGTCGCGCCTGGGGTGATTCTCCCCGGTCTCCACGTGCGTTGCCTGTGGTTACGACCCCGCCTTCACCAACTCCGTCTCCTTCTTGTCCTCCTGCGGCGCCGGAGGACGGCCCGGCAGGAAGAGGAACACGATCAGCGCGCCGATGACGGCGACGCCCGTGCCGCAGAGGGCGGTGACGTGCATGGCGTGCAGGAAGGCGTCGTTGGCGGGGGTGATGAGGCTCTTGCCCTCGGGTCCGAGCCGGGCGGCGACGCCGAGGGTGGCCTCGATGGACTCGCCCGCGGTGTGCCGCAGGCCAGCCGGGACCAGGGTGAGCTTGTCCTCGATGCTGTTGCGGTAGGCAGCGGAGAGGACGGAGCCGAGGACGGCGATGCCGAGGGCGCCGCCGACCTGGCGGAAGGTGTTGCTGAGGGCGGACGCGGAGCCCGCCTTCTCACGCGGCAGGGCCTGCATGATCACGACGCTGGTCGGGGTCATGATGTGCGCCATGCCGGTGCCCATGAAGAAGAAGATGACTTCCAGGATCCAGATCGGCGTGTCCGCGTCCAGCGTGGCGAACGCGGCCAGCATCGCGGCGATGATCAGCAGCCCCGCCGTGCAGGTGGCCTTGTTGCCGAAGCGGTCGACGACGAGGCGGGCCCGCGGCGCGAAGATGAGCTGGGCGACGGCGAGCGGCAGCATCAACAGACCGGTCTGGAGCGGCGAGTAGCCCCGCACGCTCTGCGTGTAGAAGACCGAGAAGAAGGTGACGCCCATCAGCGCGAAGAAGACGAGCGCGATGGCGGCCATCGCGGCCGAGAAGACCTTGTTCTTGAAGTAGGTGACGTCGATGGACGGGTGGTCGCTGCGCTTCTCGAAGATCACGAAGCCGACGAGCACCGCGATTCCGGCCCCGATGGTCGCCAGTACCGTCGGGTCGGTGAAGTCTGCCAGCTGGCCGCCCTTGATGATGCCGTAGACCAGCAGGACGAGACCGACGACGGAAAGGACCACGCCGATCGGGTCGACGCGTCCGGGGTTCGGGTCGCGGGAGTCCGGGACCAGCCAGACCATCAGGACCAGCGCGATGAGCACGATCGGCACGTTGACCAGGAAGACCGAGCCCCACCAGAAGTGGTCGAGGAGTACGCCACCGGTGATCGGGCCGATCGCGATGGCGAGGCCGACGCCGCCGGCCCAGATGCCGATGGCCTTGGGCTGCTCGTCGCGCTCGAAGACGTTCATCAGGACGGAGAGGGTGGCGGGCATCACGAACGCGGCGCCGAGGCCCATCACCGCGCGGAACACGATGAGCTGGACCGGTGAGCCGGACTCGGCGGCCAGCGCCGAACCTATGCCGAACACCGCGAGACCGGCGAGCAGCACCTTCTTGCGGCCGAGCCGGTCGCCGAGGAGGCCCGCGGTGAAGAGCAGTCCGGCGAAGACGAGGGTGTAGGCGTTGATGGCCCACTCCAGCTCACCCTGGGTGGCGCCGAGGCCGATGGGCTCGGGGGTCGAGATCGTCTTGATCGCGACGTTCAGGATCGAGTTGTCGAGCACCACGATCAGCAGGCTCAGCATGAGCACGCCGAGGATGACCCAGCGGCGCCTGTGCACCGCCTCGGGCACGTGTCGTTCGGAAGGGGGAGCGGAAGTTGTCATGGCGACCAGCCTAACGACATTCGATACGACACCGTCTCGTATCGAAAATGCTTTACGGAGACCTTACAAAGGGACCTAGGTCGCAGGGAGGAGGCCCCGAGGGGCGTCTCCTGGCGGGTCTCCGGGCCCGGTCTAGCCGCGCGTGACACGAGGTGCCACCATGGAGGTGATCCGGGGACGCCGTCAGGGTGCCTCGAGATGACAGAAGGAGCCGTTGCGATGACGCAGATTCCGGCTGCCGCGAAGCAGCCTGCGGAGGGTGTCCGCCCGTCCACCGACAGCAGCAAGGCGCTGTACGGGGGCAAGAGCACCCGCCGCATCACGGTGCGCGACATCACCGCCGCCAAGGAGCGCGGTGAGAAGTGGCCCATGCTCACCGCGTACGACGCGATGACCGCGTCCGTCTTCGACGAGGCCGGCATCCCGGTCATGCTCGTCGGCGACTCGGCGGGCAACGTCCACCTGGGATACGAGACCACGGTGCCCGTCACCATGGACGAGATGACCATGCTGTCGGCGTCGGTCGTCCGGGGCACCTCCCGTGCCCTGATCGTGGGCGACCTGCCCTTCGGGTCCTACCAGGAGGGCCCGGTCCAGGCGCTCCGCTCGGCCACCCGCCTCGTCAAGGAGGCCGGGGTCGGCGCGGTGAAGCTGGAGGGCGGCGAGCGCTCGCACCGCCAGATCGAGCTCCTGGTGGAGTCCGGGATCCCGGTCATGGCGCACATCGGCCTGACCCCGCAGTCCGTGAACTCCATGGGCTACCGCGTACAGGGCCGTGGCGAGGAAGCCGCCCAGCAGCTGCTGCGCGACGCCAAGGCGGTCCAGGACGCGGGCGCGTTCGCCGTCGTCCTCGAGCTGGTCCCGGCGGAGCTGGCCGCCGAGGTCACCCGCACCCTGCACATCCCGACGGTCGGTATCGGCGCGGGCCCCGACACGGACGCGCAGGTCCTCGTCTGGACCGACATGCTCGGCCTGACCGGCGGCAGAATGCCGAAGTTCGTCAAGCAGTACGCCAACCTGCGCGAGGTCATGGGCAACGCGGTGAAGGCGTTCGCCGATGACGTCGTCGGCGGAACGTTCCCGCTGGACGAGCATTCCGTGCACTGAGAGCAATTGCGGACCTGAGGCCCACCGGGACCTGAGGTCCACTGAGCCACTGCGGCACCGAGGCGACCCGTCGAACATCCCCCGTCGACGGGTCGTCGCCCGTTTTTGCGCCTGAACCGGCGCCGCTCTCGCGGACCGAATTGCTCGCCGTGGGGGTTCCTCAATTGATGGTCGCGGTGCGTACTTGTTTCAGCAGACGCGCCCCGTCCTCCCCCGCGAACCACCGCGCATGCCCCACGAAGTACTCGTACGCCAGTGCCGTGTTCTGCGCGGACCGGGTGACCCCGTGGAAGTAGCCCATCTCGGAGAGCGCGAACTCGGCGTGTACGAGGGGCAGCAGCTCGGGCAGGGCGGCCGACTCGACGGCGCTGAGCGGACGTACCGAGGTGTAGCCGTCGAGGAGTGCGTCCACGTCCTCGAAGCGGACCGGGCGGGCCGGGTCCAGCCACTGCACGGTGTTGCGCTCGATGGCGGTGGCCAGGTCGTGGACGGCGGTCGTACGGTCACTGAGGCCGAAGTCGAGAACGGTGGACACCTCGCCGGACGCCGTGTCCCACAGCAGGTTCGAGGCGTGCCAGTCGTTGTGGGTCCAGAGGGGGGCGAGACGGCTGAGGTAGGGCAACAGGCGCTCGTAGAACGGGAGATGGACCTCGCGCAGGTCCTCCCGCCAGGGCCGGCGCGCCAACGCGGCGCCGACTGCCGGGCGGGCGGCCGCGTACGCCTCCAGTGCCGCTTCCGGGTCGACCGCCGCGAACACGGTGAAGGAGGAGACCAGGTGCCGTGGGCGGCGGCGCGGGGCGTCGAACCCCTCGGCCGCCAGGTGGAGTTGGGCGAGCGCGGCGCCGGCCGCGCGGGCATGGCCCACGGAGACGAAGGGCGACCAGGACAGCGCGTCGCGGTACAGGTCCGTACCCGCGCCGGCCGAGTGGATCTCGTACACCCACTCCCCCCGCGCCCGGGCGCCCAGCACCTCGACGACCGGTGCGCCGCGCCCGCGCAGGTACCGCAGGAAGGCGTGCTCCTCGGCCAGACCTTCGAGGGTGCGTACGACGCTGTGGTGGCGTTTCACGAAGAGGCGCCGCCCGCCCTGCTCGACCAGGGCGGCGGCGGACAGCGGGCGCGGGCTGCGCCACAGCACCTGCGCGGGGCCGACGACGGCCTCGACCTCGGCGTCGGTGAGGGGCGGCCAGTCGGGGGCGACGGGGTCGGTGCCCATGCCGTGGGCCAGCAGCCTGCTCATCCCGTCACCACCTGGTCCGCCTTCTCCGTCTTGTCGGTTGCTCCGGCCCTGCCGCTCAGTGCGTCGAACAGGCGTCGCTCGGTTGCCGCGAACTCCGGTTCGGTCAGGGCGTCCAGGCCGCGCGGGCCCGAGCGCGGTACCTCGATCCGCTGCACGACAGTGGCCGGGCGGGGTGAGAGCACGTGCACGGTGTCGGCGAGCAGGACGGCCTCACGGATGTCGTGGGTGACCAGGAGGACGGTCCAGCGGTAGCGCTGCCACATGTCGGCGAGCCAGAGCTGCATCTCGGTGCGGGTGAGCGAGTCGAGCGCGCCGAACGGTTCGTCGAGCAGCAGCACGGGTCGCTCCAGGACGACCGTGCGCAGCAGGGCCGCGCGCTGGCGCATACCGCCACTGAGCTGGAAGGGGTAGGCGGACTGGAAGCCGTCGAGTCCGAAGGCCTCGAAGAGCTCGCCTGCCCGGCGCCGTGCCTCCTTCTTCCGTACGCCCTGGGCCTCGAGGCCGAGCGCGGTGTTGTCGAGCACTGTGCGCCAGGGGAACAGCAGGTCCTTCTGGGGCATGTAGGCGACCTTGCCGGAGGCCACCGACGCGGGGGCGCCGTCGACGAGGATCTCGCCCGAAGTGGGCGTGTCCAGGCCGGAGATCAGGTTGAACAGGGTGCTCTTGCCGCTGCCGCTGGGGCCGATGACGGCGGCGAACTCGCCGGGTTCCACGGTGAGTTCGACGTCACGCAGTACGTCGAGCGAGCCGAAGGCCTTTCCCGCGCCCCGTACTTGGAGACCGCCACGTACGTGGAGATCGCCCGGTACTTGGAGGCCTGCCCGCGCTTCGGGGCCTCCCCGCGCCTGGAGACTCATGTCCGGCCCTCCTTCAGCAGCGCCCGCTCCCACGGCAGGACGAGCCGTTGCAGCAGATAGGTCGCCCCGAACAGGGCGATGCTCAGCAGGGCGGTGACCACGACCGCCGCGAACACCAGGTCCGTGCGGAACGCGCTCTTCTGCGCCTGCATGTAGATGCCCAGGCCCTTCTCGGCGCCCGCGTACTCGGCGAAGACGGCGCCCACCACGGCATACGTGATGCTGACGCGCAGCCCGGTGAAGAAGTGCGGCAGTGCGCTCGGGACGCGGACGAGCCGGAACGCACGCCAGCGGCCGGTGCCGAGCGAGCGCAGCAGGCGCATCGCGTCGCGGTCGGTGGACGCGAAGCCCGCCGCGAGGTTGGCGGCGAGCGGGAAGAACGTGGTCAGGGTGACCACCAGCATCTTCGGCAGCAGCCCGAAGCCGAACCAGATGATCAGCAGGGGCGCCACCGCGACGATCGGGATGGTCTGCGAGGCCACCAGCAGCGGGTAAAGGCCCCGGCGGGCCGCCGCCGAGAAGTCCAGGATCACGGCGACCAGCCAGGCGGCGGCGAAGGAGAGCGCGAAGCCGAGCAGGGTCTCCTGGAGGGTGGGCAGGGTCTGGTCCCACAGGTCGGTGCGGTTGGCCCAGCCCTGGTCGAGGACGCGGCCGGGGCTGGGCAGCACCGTCGGGTCGACGCCCGCGGCGGTGACGTACGTCTGCCAGCCGCCGATGACGACGGCGAGGACGAGGAGGGGTGGCCAGACGGCACGCAGTGCCGCCTTCACTGGGTGGCCGCCGGGAGATAGTCGTTGGTGAAGAACTCCGAGGCGTCGGGGGCCTTGGTGAGCTTCTTGCCGTTCTCGTCGGTCAGCAGCCCGGCCTTGAACTCGAAGTCGGCGAAGTCCTGCCAGCGCTCGGCGCTCTGGGTGCCCAGTGTGCCGTCCTTCGCCCGGTAGTACTCCTTGGCGAGCAACTGCTCGCTCTCCTTGACCAGTTCGGTGTTGGTGAGCGTGCTCTTGTTGGCCGCGATGAGCAGGTCGGCGGCCTGGTCCGGATTGTCGGCGGCGTACTCGTAGCCCTTGTTCAGCGCTGCGACGAACTTTTTGGCTGTCTCCGGGTTGTCCTTGAGGTACTGGCTGGAGGAGGCGATGACGGTCGAGTAGATCGCCGGGACGCCGTAGTCGGCGAGCGCGAAGTCCTTGAGCGGTTTGCCCGTCTCCTCGGCCTCCAGTCCCTCCCAGGTCGGCATCGGCATCGCGAAGTCCGCCTTGCCCGCGTAAAGGGCCGCGTACGCCGAGGTGTTGAGGGTGATCTGCTTGAAGTCGCCCTTGCCGCCGTCCGCCTGGATGACCTTCTGGAGCAGGGCCTTCTCGTAGGGGGCGCCGAACCCCGCGTACGTCTTGCCGTCCAGGTCCTTGGGGGACTTGATGTCGTCGCGGTCGGCGCGTACGGAGACCGTGACGTTCGTCTGCTGTGTGACGGCGTACACCGACTTGATGTCCTGGCCCGCCGCGCGCGCGGTGGTGATGCCCTCCTGGTAGGAGATGCCGAAGTCGGCCTTGTGGCCGGCGATCAGCGTCTCGGGCGCGGTCGTGCCGTACGGCACGATCTTCAGGTCGATCCCGGCGTCCTTGAACCAGCCCTTCTGCTGGGCGACGTAGATGCCGGTGTGGTTGGTGTTGGGGGTCCAGTCCAGGGCGAGGGTGACCGTGGTCGTGCCGTCCTCGGCGGCGGCAGACGTGGAGTCCTGCGACGCGCAGCCGGTCAGGGCGAGAGCGGCGGCGGTGGATATGGCGAGCAGCGCGGTACGGCGTCTCATGGGGATCCTCGGAGGGGGCGCGGCGGCGGTGGTCGGGGCGTGGAGGGGGGCCTCGCGTCGGGGACGCGGGGGTGCTCCTCACCTCAGGGACGTGGGGGTGTTCCTCACAGCCGACACAGTGCGCTGCTGACCCGCATCAGGTCCACGGCCATACGCTTCGTCAGTTCCCGTGCCTGGCAGGTCACTTGGTGCCCACCGGGGCGGCTTCGAGCAGGTCGTTCGTGTACGAGGACGCCCAGTCACGGGCGTGCGCTATGGCGCCGTGCCGGGCGAGCCAGTCGGCGTAGGGCCCCATGCGGGTCTCGTCGATCACGCCCCAGTGGCCGCCGGCGCCGGTCCAGGTCGGGGCGACCAGGGCGAGGGAGCGGGCGATCAGGGGGCGGGAGAAGTAGGGGATGACGCGCTCCAGCAGGGAGCGGGTGTGGTCCTGATCGGCTGCGGCGGCCGCGTAGCCGCGGGCGGTGGCGGACAGGAAGGCGCGCACCAGGTCGGGGCGGGTGCCGGCGTAGGCCTCGTTCGTGCCGAGGAGGTAGCTGTGGTAGCGGGGGGCGCCTATCTCGTCGACCGGCCAGGTGAGCCGCCGGTCCTCGGGGAGGTCGCCGCGCAGGGCGTCCCAGGACCAGTAGTTGCCGAAGGTGGCGTCGGCCTCGCCGGACGCGATGTCGTCGACGGTGAGTTCGCGGTAGCCGGCGTCGACGGTGATCACCGCGTCCGGGTCGCCGCCGTCGGCCGCGACGAGGTGACGGACCATGGCGCGGCCACGCGGGGTCGGGTTGTACGCGAGGCGTCGCCCGGCGAGGTCGCGGGGGCGGGTGATCCCGGTCGAGCGGGCGGTCTGGATCGCCTCCAGGGCGCGGTGGTTGACGGCGGCGACGGCGAGGAGCGGCTGGGCGTGTGCGGCGCGGCGGGCGAGGAGGCGGTTCGGCGGGAAGATGCCGAAGTCCACCTCACCGCGGGTGAGGTACTCCAGGGTGTCGCCGCGTCCCGGATCCTGGACGGCGAGTTCCACGTCGAGGCCCGCCTCGCGGTACCAGCCGCGGTCCCGGGCGACGTACAGACCGGCGGAATTCGGCCACGGGTGGAAGTAGTCGAGCATGACTCGGACGTGCGACATGGAGGAACTCCGCATACGGCACTCAGGCGTGCGGGCCTGATGAGGGAGAAAGAGGGAGAGGAGGGGGAGGGGACCGGCCCAGGTCAACAACAGGAGCGGGCCGCCGCGGCGGGCGCCGGGGGACAGCTGTGCTCGACTGCTGAAGACATGCGGTACTCCTACGCGGGGCACTGAGGCGGAGCCTCTGAGTGTCAAGTGGTGCGGTCGGCGTTCCCATGGGGACCGGGGCCGGCCATGGCCGACTCGAATCCCAGACGCCCTCTCAGCCCAACCGGGTAGGGGCTCCCGCGTAGATGTCCGAAACCATAACCCCCGGCTGCCGTCGTTGCGCAAGCACGATCCACGATGTGGGACGAATCTGCCCAGTGAGCGAGATATTGCAGCTCAGGGGCGCGCTTCGCGCATACCTCCGCGTTAGCATCCGGCCATGACCGACGCACCGCCCTCCGCTCCCTCACCGCGCGGCCCCCTCCTTCCCGGACCGCTGGTCGACGACGCCTGGCTCGCGGCCCGCCTCGGCGACCCCCGGCTGGTCGTCCTCGACGCCACCGCGCTGCTCCCCTCGCCCCGCCACGACGGCGACTACCGCTCCGGCAGCGGTCACGCCCAGTGGGCCGAGCGGCACATCCCGGGCTCCCGGCACGCGGATCTCACGGGCGAGCTGTCCGACCACGCGGCGCCGTACCACTTCGCCGTTCCCGCGCCGGAGGCGCTGGCCACCGCACTTCAGCGGCTCGGCGTACGGGACGGCAGCGAGGTCGTCGCCTACGACAGCGGGGGCGGCATCTGGGCAGCCCGGCTGTGGTGGATGCTGCGGGCGATCTCCGTACCGGCGGCGGTACTTGATGGCGGGCTGCCGGCCTGGGAGGCGGCGGGGCGGCCGGTCGTCGGGGAGGAGGAACCCGGACGGGCGGAGCACGGACCGGCGGCGAACGGGCAGGCGGAGCACGCGCAGAAGGCGCCCGGCTCGGCCGCGCACAGGCACGCGGAACCCGGACCGGCGGAACACAGGCAGGCCGAACCCGGAGCGGCGGAACCCGGACAGCAGGCGCCCGGACACGAAGTGCACGCACCGGCGGAGCCCGTACAGAAGGCGGCGCCCGGACCCGCTGACCGCACTCTCACCCCCGTCCCTCTCCCCCACGTCTGGGCGTCCCTCCCCGACGTGGTCGCCGTGCTGCGCGGGGAGCGGCCCGGGACGCTCGTGTGCGCGCTTCCGGAGTCCGGGTTCGACGGCAGTGCGCCCACCCGGTACTCGCGGCGCGGGCACATCCCCGGCAGCCTGAACCTGCCCGGGCGCGGGCTGCTCGACGAGGCCGGGCGCTTCCTGCCGCGCGCCGAACTCGCCGCGCGCGTCGGGGCGGTGCTCGACGACACCGCCTCCCCCGTCGTCCTGTACTGCGGCGGCGGAATCTCCGCGGCCGGCGCCGCCCTGGCGCTGACGCTGCTGGGCCGCACGGACGTCACGCTGTACGACGGCTCGCTGGAGGAGTGGTCGGCGGACCCGGAGCGACCCCTCGTACAACAGGGCTGACCTGGGCGGACACCGTGCTGTCGGTGGCGTGTAGGCGGCTGTGGGCGGGCTGTCGGTGGTTTGTCGGTGGCGGCTGGCACCTTGGTGGTCATGACGCGAATCGACAACAAGCCCCGGCACGGCCAGAGCGCCGTCACCGTAAGGGGGCTGGTCAAGCACTACGGCGAGACCAAGGCGCTCGACGGTGTGGACCTGGATGTGCACGAGGGCACCGTCCTCGGTGTGCTGGGTCCCAACGGCGCCGGCAAGACCACCCTCGTCCGAGTGCTGTCCACCCTCATCACCCCCGACTCCGGCCAGGCGACGGTCGCCGGCTACGACGTGCTGAAGCAGCCCCGGCAGCTCCGCCGCGTGATAGGCCTCACCGGCCAGTACGCCGCGGTCGACGAGAAGCTCTCCGGCTGGGAGAACCTGTACATGATCGGGCGGCTGCTCGATCTGCCCCGCAAGGACGCCCGCAGGCGTTCCGACGAGCTCCTTGAGCGCTTCTCGCTCACCGAGACCGGCAAGCGCCCGGCGGCGACGTACTCCGGTGGTATGCGCCGCCGGCTCGACCTCGCCGCCTCCATGATCGGCAGTCCGGCCGTGCTGTACCTGGACGAGCCGACGACCGGCCTCGACCCGCGCACCCGCAACGAAGTGTGGCGCGAGGTCAAGCGGATGGTCGCCGACGGCGCCACCGTGCTGCTCACCACCCAGTACATGGAGGAGGCCGAGCAGCTGGCCTCCGAGCTGACGGTCATCGACCGCGGCAAGGTCATCGCCAACGGCCGGATCGACGAGCTGAAGGCGAAGGTCGGCGGCCGCACCCTGCGCGTCCGCCCGGTGGACCCGCTGGAGCTGCGCCCGCTGGCCGCGATGCTCGACGAGCTGGGCCTCACCGGCCTCGCCACCTCCGTCGTGGACACCGAGACCGGCTCCGTGCTGGTCCCGATCCTCAGCGACGAACAGCTCACCGCCGTGGTCGGCGCGGTCACCGCACGCGGCATCACCATCGGCTCGATCAGCACCGAACTGCCCAGCCTGGACGAGGTGTTCCTCTCCCTCACCGGCCACAAGGCCGGTGTCCCGCAGGACAGCACCCCGGCCCGCGCCTACGAGGAGGTCTCCGCGTGAGTACCGCTGTCATCGATGTCCCCCTCGCCGCGAAGGACGAGGGCCGCATCAGCCCCCGCGCGCACGCGCGCCATATCGGCGCCCTGGTCCGCCGCAACCTGCTGTGGATCCGTCAGGACCCGGAGTCGATGTTCGACGCCATCCTGATGCCGGTCGTCTTCACCCTGCTGTTCGTGTACGTCTTCGGCGGCTCCATCGGCCAGTCGCTGGGCGGCGGCCAGGAGGTGTACGTCCAGTACGTGGTGCCCGGTCTGATGGCCATGACGGCGATGAACATCGCGATGGCCGTCGGCACCGGCTTCAACGAGGACTTCCAGAAGGGGGTGATGGACCGCTTCCGCACCCTGCCGATCGGCCAGGGCTCCGTGCTCTTCGCCAAGATCGTGGTGGAGCTGATGCGGATGCTCGTCGCCACGACGGTCCTCATGATCGTCGGCGTGCTGGTGGGCTTCGACATCACGAACTGGCCGGGCCTGTTCGCCTCCATCGGGCTCTCCGCCCTCTTCGGCACCTCCCTGATGTGGATCTTCCTGGTGCTCGGTGTAACGCTGAAGAACGCGCAGTCGGTGCAGGCGCTGGGCTTCCTGGTCCTGATGCCCCTGCAGTTCGGTTCGTCGATCTTCTCGCCGACCCAGACCATGCCCGGCTGGCTCCAGGCCTTCACCGACTACAACCCGCTCTCCTCGCTGGCGGACGCCTCGCGCGGACTGATGGTGGGTGGCCCCGTCGCGCACGACCTGTGGGTGACGCTCGGCTGGACGGCGGTGATCACGGTGGTGATGGCGCCGTACGCGATCCACAAGTTCCGTACGAAGTCCTGACGTTGGGCACGCCGAGCGGCTGCTCTCGGTCCGGTCCGCGTCAGATGAGGGCGGCGGCCTCCTCCATGGAGAGCTCGCCGCCTTCGGCGTACGCGGCTTGGTACGCCGCGTCGTCGAGTACGGCCCGCAGGCCCGCCTCCGCCTGGACGCGCATCTCGTCCTCCACCGGGGCCGCGAAGTGACCCGGCGGCAGGAAGTGGTCGGCGGCGCCCAGGAGTCGGGCCGCGTCGTCGGCGCGGTCGGCGCCGTACAGGCCGGTGAGGGCGATGGCGGCGGTGGTCAGATGGGTGGAGATCAGGTTCGGTGTGATCATCCGCGACAGCGGGTCCAGGGACCGCTCCACGGCTCGCCGCGCCTTGTCCCGGGCGTCCGCGTACCGTCCGTCGAGCGCGTCCAGCCAGGCGTCCACCCCGATCACGTAACCGTCGAAGATCACGAAGGTGCTGGCTCCGAACTCCTCGCGCAGCAGTCGCAGTTGCTCGCGCGCCTCGTCGATCCGGCCGGTGCGGCCGAGCCGCATGGTGAGGAAGAGCCGGCCCGCGGGCATGGCTTCGTTGACGGCGCCGAAGCCCTGCGCGAGCACCTCGCGCAGCATCCGCTCGCCCCGCTCGGGCTCGCCCAGCTCGATGTACATGCTGCCGAGGCGGACACTCAGCACGGCCGCCTGGGCGCGGGCACCGAGCCGTTCGGCGTACGCCATCGCCTCCGCGTAGTCCGTGGCGGCGGACCCGAACTCACCCCGGCGCTCATGGGCCTCACCGCGCGCAGAGAGCGCCTCGGCCGCGCCCCAGGCGTCGCCGACGCGGCCGAAGATCTCCAGCGCCTCGTCGGCGTCGCGGGTCGCGTCGCCCGCCCAGTCGGCGCGGTTGGCGAGGATGTTGGCGCGCATCTGGAGGGCGACGGCGAGTTCCCATTCGAGGCCGAGCTCGCGGCAGGTGCTGACGGTCACGTCGATGACGGAGCGCATCCGCTCCATGTCGCCGGTGAGCAGGACGGCGTAGAACCAGAGGCTGCCGGGGCTGCGGCAGGTCTGCGGGAGGCCCGGCCGGTAGGTCCCCGCGATGACGCGCAGCCGCTCCTGGGCCTCCGGCGTCATCCAGGCCTCCAAGTCCATGTCCATACCGGCGAGATGGACGAGGTGCACTCCGCGCCGCGCCTCTTCGAGGACCTCCGGGCGCAGTGGCGGCGCGGTGGCGGTGACGCTCTCGTACAGCGGGGCGACCGGACGTGCGGGCGGCGCGAACGGGTCGGGGCCCAGGGCCATGACCTCGGCGGACCAGGTGCGGGCCTCGATGCGCTGGTCGCGCATCTGCCAGTACCAGTTGAGTGACAGGACGAGGCAGATGGCCTCCTGCTCGTCGCGTTCGGTGACGGCGTGCCGCAGGGCGGTGCGCAGGTTCTCGTACTCGCGTTCAAGGAGCGCGATCGCGGCGGCCTGGCCGTGGCCGCGCAGTTCGGGGTCGGTGGTGCGGGCGAGTTCCCGGTAGAACGTGAGGTGGGCGCGCTCGGCGGGGGCGCGGTCGCCGGACTCGTCGAGGCGTTCGCCCGCGTACTCGGCGACGGTTTCCAGGAGCCGGTAGCGCATCCCGCCGTCCGCCGAAGGGGCCGCCACCACAAGGGACTTGTCGACAAGGGAGCCCAGCGACTCCAGTGCGGTGGGTCCGCAGACGGCCTCGGCGGCGGCGAGTTCGCAGCCGCCGGCGAACACGGACAGCCGCCGCAGTACGTCGCGTTCGTCCTCGTCGAGCAGGTCCCAGGACCAGTCGACGACCGCGCGCAGGGTCTGCTGCCTCGGCAGGACCGTACGGGCCCCCGAGGTCAGCAGCCGGAACCGGTCGTCGAGGCGGTCGGCGATCTGCCGTGCGGTGAGCAACCGCAGCCGGGCGGCGGCGAGTTCGATGGCTAGCGGCAGTCCGTCCAGGCGCACGCAGATCTCGGCGGCCGCCGCCGGGTCGTCCTCGATCCTGAATCCCGGCCGGGCCGCCGCCCCGCGGTCGGCGAGCAGCCGCAGCGCCACGGGCTCGGGCAGCGGCTCCACCGGGCGCAGCAACTCCCCCGGTACGCCCAGGGGTTCGCGGCTGGTGGCAAGCACCGTCAGTCCGGGGCAGCGCTCGAGGAGCTCCTCGACGAGGTGCGCGGCGGCGTCCACGACATGCTCGCAGTTGTCGAGGATCAGCAGCATGCGGCGCTTGGCGCAGTGCTCGGCGAGCCGGTTGAGGGGGTCGTCGTGCCGGTCGGCGACCGCCCGCATCTCCTCGGCGCCGGCACCGCGCAGCACGGTCTCGCGCGCACCGACGGCGGTGAGCACCGCCTCGGGCACGGCCTTCGGGTCGTCCACCGGGGCGAGTTCGGCCAGCCACACCCCGTCGCGCGCCGCGTACGCCACGGCCTCCGCCGCCTCCTGCGACAGCCGCGTCTTTCCCGCCCCACCGGGTCCGAGCAGGGTCACGAGCCGTGCCGCCGCGAGGTCGCCCCGGATGGTGTCGATGTCGGCCTCGCGTCCGACGAAGGAGGTGAGACGGGCGCGGAGGTTGCCGGGGCGGGCGGGTACGGAGACTCGGGACTGGGCCGGTATCAGCAACTGAGCGTGCAGGGTGCTCAGTTCGGGTCCCGGGTCCGAGCCGAGGCGGTCGGCCAGTAGCTGTCGTACGGACTCGTACGCGGCCAGCGCCTCCGCCGGGCGGCCCGCGTCGCGCAGGGCGCGCAGGCGCAGGGCCTGGAGGGGTTCGTCGAGGGGGTGGCTGTCGCAGAGGGCGGTGAGTTCGGGCAGCGCCTGTTCGGCTTCGCCGAGGGCGAGGGCCGCGGTGAAGCGGGCGCGGCGTACGTCGAGGCGGCGGGTCTCCCAGCGGGCCGCGTCGGCGGTGCGGTCGGGGAGGTCGGCGAGGGCCGGGCCGTGCCACAGCGCGAGGGCGTCGTCCAGGACGACCGCCGCCTTCGCGGGGTCGCCGTCGGCCAGCGCGCGGGTGCCCTCGCCCGCCAGCCGCTCGAAACGGTGCAGGTCGATGTCGTCCCGGCCCGCGGTCAGCCGGTAGCCGCCCTCGTCCGAGTCCACCGCCCCCGCGCCGAGCGCCCTGCGCAGCCGCCCGACCAGCGCCTGGACCGCGGCCTGCGCGTCCGCCGGCGGGTCGCCGTCCCACACCTCGTCCACCAGAACGGATACCGGCACCGCCCGTCCGGTCCGCAGCGCGAGCACGGTCAGCAGGGCACGCAGCCGCGCCCCGCCCACCGGAACGGGCGTGCCGTCGGGGCGAAGTGCCTGGGTGGTGCCGAGGATGCGGTAGCGCACGGGGTCCATTGTCACTGGTGACGGACCCGCTCCGCTTCCGGGTTTCAGACCCGCATGAACTGGGAGGAGCCGAGGACCAGGGTCTGGTCGGCGACGGGGATCCTGATCTCGTCGCCGAAGACGCCGGATTCCGTGTGCTGGTACTCCCCGTCCACGGGACGGGTAAGGAGGATCCAGCGTGCCGAAAGGACATTGACGACGAGGTAGGCCGGAATGCCGCGCATCGCGTAGTGGTCGGGCTTGGTGTTGTAGTCCCGGCCCTCGCGCTCCGGGGACACGACCTCCACGACGAAGGGCAGCAGATCCTCCGGGAACCTGGTCTTGCTCGCGTCGAACTTGTCCAGCGGCAGGGCCGAGACATCCGGTTCCGGCTGATGCCCCTCGCGAGGCGGCGAGATGCTGAACTCCCCCACGGGAAACCACCCGGGCATCCCGGTCTCGATCTGAGAGGCGATGCGGCGCTGCGTCGTGAGATGCGCCTGCGTGACAGGTACCACCGTGAGTCCGCTGCGTGTCAGGCGGAGCCGCATGCTCCTGGGCAGCCGGATGCGCTCCAAGGCGTCCTGCCGCCAGTCATCGGCGATCGTCACGGCACCTCCTCAGCCGAACCGCTTCCAACGTAACGACTGTCAGGAACCTCTGACCGTCCGCGGGACGTTCCCCACAGACCACCGGTACGGTCGACCGCACACCCCCCACCCCACCCCAGGAGCCCCACTCCATGACCACCACAGCCTCCCGGCGCAGTGACCGGAGGATCAGCCCCGTCTTCATCGGGATCGTGGCCGTGACGGCGGTGACCGGCTGGGCGACCTGGACCGGGTTCGCCGAGCAGCCAGGTCTGGCCGTGTTCCTGTTCGTGACGTCCGCGTGGATCGTCTCGCTCTGTCTGCACGAGTACGCCCACGCGCGCACCGCCCTGCACAGCGGGGACATCTCGATCGGCGCGAAGGGTTATCTGACGCTCAACCCGCTCGCCTACACGCACGCGCTCCTCAGCATCGTGCTGCCGGTCCTCTTCGTGATCATGGGCGGGATCGGTCTGCCAGGCGGTGCGGTCTTCATCGACCGGAGCAGGATCCGGGGCCGCTGGAAGCACAGTCTGATCTCGGCGGCGGGCCCGCTGACCAACGTCCTCTTCGCGATCGTCTGCACGGCGCCGTTCTGGCTGGGCGCCCTGGACGGGGTGCCGGACCCGTTCCGCTACGCGCTGGCGTTCCTCGCGATGCTCCAGATCACGGCCGCGATCCTGAACTTCCTGCCGGTGCCGGGCCTCGACGGCTACGGCGTCATCGAGCCCTGGCTGTCGTACGGCATCCGCCGCCAGGTCGAGCCCTTCGCACCGTTCGGCCTGCTCGCCGTGTTCGCGGTGCTGTGGATCCCGTCGGTGAACACCGCGTTCTTCGACGCGATCTACTGGATCCTCGGCGGCCTGGGCATCGACGACGTCGAGCGCTACTGCGGTCAGAACCTGTACCGCTTCTGGGGCAACGTCAACGAGTACTGCACCGTCACTCAGTGACCGAGCCCGAGCCCGGTCCCGGTCCCGTTCCCGGTCCCGTTCCCGTTCCCGTTCCCGTACGCATCCTGCCGCGCCGCAGGTAGTACCACGCCATGTTCGACGACAGTCCGGCCAGCAGCACCCACACGATCCCCAGCAGGCTGCCCTGGACGAAGGAGACCACGGCCGCGGCGACGGCGAGGATGCAGACGAGGACGGCGTAGAGGGCCAGGCGGGGCATGGGATCGGCTCCTGTCGGGGGGACACTGCTTGGCACCAGTGTCCCCCACGCGACTTATACGTCCGTCACCCGCAGGCCCGCGTGGGCCTTGTAGCGCCGGTTCACCGAGATCAGGTTGGCGACCAGGGACTCGACCTGGTGGGCGTTGCGCAGCCGCCCGGAGAAGACGCCGCGCATGCCGGGGATGCGTCCGGCGAGCGCCTGCACGATCTCGACGTCCGCGCGCTCCTCGCCGAGGACCATCACGTCGGTGTCGATCTCCGCGATCTCCGGGTCCTGGAGGAGGACGGCCGAGAGGTGGTGGAAGGCCGCGGTGACCCGCGAGTCCGGCAGCAGGGCGGCGGCCTGCTCGGCGGCGCTGCCCTCCTCCGGCTTCAGCGCGTACGCGCCCTTCTTGTCGAAGCCGAGCGGATTGACGCAGTCGACGACGAGCTTGCCGGCCAGTTCCTCGCGCAGGGACTCCAGGGTCTTGCCGTGTCCGTCCCACGGCACGGCGACGATCACGATGTCGCTGCGCCGCGCGCACTCGGCGTTGTCGGCGCCCTCGACGCCGTAGCCGAGTTCCGCGGCGGCGCTCCGCGCGCGGTCCGCGGCGCGCGAGCCGATGATCACCTTCTGCCCCGCCTGGGCGAGGCGGTAGGCCAGCCCCTTGCCCTGGGGCCCGGTGCCGCCGAGTACGCCCACGACGAGCCCGGACACGTCGGGGAGGTCCCAGGGGTCCTTGGCGGGGGCCTTCTGGGCGGCGTTCGGTGCGTTGTCAGTAGAGGTCATGGGCCGACTTTACGTGCGCGGATCCCGGGCGTGGGGGTCAGGTGAGGGCCGTCACGGGGATGCGGCGGAAGGTGATCGTCTCGTACGGGCCGAAGTCGCCCGTCTCATAGAGGAGTCCGACGGTTCCGGCGTCGACGCGGACGAGATCGGAGTACGCGGCGGGCAGTCCGTCGACCGTGTGCGCGGGGCGCCAGGTGACACCGTCGTCGGTGGAGGCGCGGACGGTCATCAGGGCGCGGTAGCCGGGGGCGGCGGGGCCGGAGTGGAGGAGCAGGTCGGGGTCGCGGAGCTGGAGGACGCTGGCCTGGACGACGGGAGCGGTGAGGCCCGCCTGCGGGCGGAAGGGTTTGACCAGGGTCTCGCCGCCGTCGCGGGAGTAGGCGTCGGCGCGGGTGCCGGGGGCGGGTGAGTCGTTGCGGGTGTTGAAGTAGACGCGTCCGTCGGGGAGTTCGGCGGCGGTGGTCTCGTTGGCGTTGATGTAGCCACTGGTGTTGTCGTCGACGTACCCGATGCGCCAGGTCAGGCCTTCGTCGTCGCTCAGCAGGCAGTGGCCGCCGTCGTACCTGCCCTCGGTGCCGGTGTCCGTGCCCTTCGGCGGGAGGGAGTGGTTGGCGGGGACGACGACCCGGCCGGAGGTCAACTGGAGGGCGTGGCCCGGCGTGGTGGCGTACCACCGCCAGGTCTCCCTCTTGGTCTGCGCCGTGATGTCCGTGAGGTTCGACCAGGTGAGGCCCTCGTCGTCACTGTGCTGGACCCAGACGCGGCGGCCGTCGGCGGCGGACACCTCGCCGCGGCGGATCGCGGCCTCGGTGGCCTCGGCGGCGTTGCGGATGTGGACGAGCAGGACGCGGCCGCTGTCGAGGACGATGGGGGCCGGGTTGCCCGCGAGGTGCTCGCCGTTCTCGGCGGCGACCTCGAGCGGTCCCCAGGTGCGGCCGCCGTCCGTGGACCGCTTCAGCACGATGGCGATGTTCCCGTGGTCCTCCCGGGAGCCGACCCTCCCCTCGCAGAACGCGAGCAGGGTCCCGCCGGCGGTGGCGACGACGGCCGGGATACGGAAGCTGGCGTAGCCGTCCTGGCCTGCCTCGAAGGGGACGGAGGTCTCGATGTCGTCGGGAGCTTCGGTGACTTCGGTCGCTTCGGTCGCTTCGGCAGCTTCGGTGTCAGCGGTGACCTCTGTGTCCTCGGTGCTTGTCATGCGTCTCTTCTTACCCGTTGATTCGGTCCATTGCCCAACTTGGGCTAATTCGGGCTGAACTCCGTGTCACGGGTGGCCGGTTGCGGCAGGATGCGTCCCTATGGATGCCGTACGGGTCGCATTGCTGCGCGAAGTGCTCGCCGGGACCGAGTGGTTGGGGGCCACGCGGCGGTTCGCGGGGGTGCTGCGGGGGTCCGTGGTGTCGTACGGGGGCGGGTTGCTGCTGGTGGGTACGGAGGAGTACGAGCCCTGGCATCTCGCCGCGCATCTGGTCGACGAGGCGGCGTGGTCGGGGACGCCGGAGCTGTCGCCGACGCTGGTGCGGCATGCGGCGCGGGGGGCGGATCCGGCTCACCTGGCGGTGGGGCTCGGGCGGATCGAGGCCGCGCGGCGGGGGGAGACGCTGCTCGTGGTGTCGCCGGGTGCGGCGGGGGCGCCGCTGCTGGAGCGGGTTCATGATGCGCGGCGGGCCGGGGCGACTGTGCTTGCGCTGTCCGCGGGGGGTGCGGAGCTGGCTGCGCTGGCTCATGAGTCGCTTGTTGTGCCGGTCGATCCTGAGCTGGATCTTGATACGTTGCAGCATCTTGTGAGTGCGGGGGCTGGGGAGAGTGTGTTGCCCGCGCCGCGGGGGCGGCGCCGCTTTCGTGACCGGCTGTCCCGGCTCGCGGATCAGTTGACGGCTCCGCCGTCGGCCCGGTGGTGACCTCTTCCGCCCGACTTCCTGCCTGCGGCGGGCACCCTCGAACTACCTTTCCCGCCCACCCGCCCGACTCGGCCCGCCCTCCCGCCTGCGGCGGACACCCTCGAACTACCTTTCCCGCCCACCCACCCGAATCGCCATTCCTACCCGCCTGCGGCGGAACGACTCGAAGAGACTCGTGCCTGCGGCGGACCGGCCCGAACCGTCTCCCGCCTGCGGTGGACTGGTCCCAAGCGGCTCCCGCCTCCGCCGGAACGACTCGAACCGGCTCCCGCCTCCGGCGGACGGACCTGGCCCCCGACTCCTGCCTCCGGCGGACAGTCTCGCCGGGCTCTCGGGACCGAAAAGCAGTTGCCTGCTGCTGAAGTCTCCGCCCAGCATGGGCCGTCGTGACCGACGACGACCCCGCACCCTCCTCCACGCCCGCCGGCTCCCCCGGGCTCCGTTCGCTGTTGCCGGATCTTGCGCCCTGGCGGGCCTCGGCCGAGTTCCGTCGGGTGTGGGTGGCGGGGCTGATCACTACGTTCGGGAGTTTTCTGACGTTTGTCGCGCTGCCGGTGCAGATGAAGGAGCTCACCGGGTCCGCGGTGGCGGTGGGGGCGATCGGGGCCGTGGAACTGGTACCGATGGTGGTGTTCGGGCTGTACGGCGGGGCGCTCGCCGATGCCCTGGACAAGCGGAAACTGATCGTCTGCACGGAGGCCGGGCAGGGGGTGCTGTGCGCCGCGCTGCTCGTCAACGCAACCCTGCCGCACCCGACGGTGTGGCCGCTTTACGTGGTCGCCGGACTCAGCTCCGCGCTCGGCGCCGTCCAGCGCCCCGCGCTGGAGTCGCTCATCCCTCGGATCGTGGCGCACGAGCATCTGCCGGCCGCGGCCTCGCTCAACTCCCTGCGCTGGACGGTCGGCGGCGTCGCGGGCCCGGCGCTGGCCGGTGTCGTCGTCGCGTACGCCGGGCTCGGCTGGGCGTACGCAGTGGACCTCGCGACCTTCGTGGTGTCGGTGGTTCTGGTCGTCGGACTGACGGCGTCACCCGCGGCCCACGAGGCCGCGAAGCCGTCGCTGCGGTCGATCGCGGAGGGCGCCCGGTACGCCTGGAGCCGCAAGGAACTCCTCGGCACGTACGCCATCGACCTCGCCGCGATGTTCTTCGCGATGCCGCTCGCCCTGCTGCCCTTCCTCGCAGACGAGCTCGGGGCCCCGTGGTCGCTGGGGCTGATGTACGCGGCACTGCCGGCCGGGGCGCTGCTCGTGACCCTCACCAGCGGGTGGAGCTCGGGCATCCACCGGCACGGGCGGATGGTGGTCCTCGCGGCGGTCGGCTGGGGATTCGCCATCTCCGCCGCGGGTGTGGTGGGCAACGTCTGGCTGGTGCTGCTCTTCCTCGTCCTCGGCGGCGCCTTCGACATGGTCAGCGGGATCTTCCGGGCCGCCATGTGGAACCAGACGATCCCGGACGAGCTGCGCGGCCGGCTCGCCGGGATCGAGCTGCTGTCCTACTCCGCCGGGCCGCAGCTCGGGCAGGTCCGCGCGGGCGGCATGGCGGCGTGGACGAGTGTCCGGACCTCGATCTGGGCGGGCGGGCTGCTCTGCGTCGGGGCGGTCGGGCTCCTCGCCCTCTGCCTCCCGAAGCTGATGACGTACGACGTACGGACGAATCCGCATGCGGTGCGGATGCGGGGCGCGCGGCGGGCGGTCAGCGGGGTTTCGTCGGGTTGACGCCGGTGGGGGCGAGCCCGGCCTGCGGCCGGGCTCTTTTCCCACCCGCACCACCCATGACTGCTAGCTGACAGGTGCAGGCCCCCAGGGCGGGCTGAGCACCATCGGCAGCCGCGGGTTGCCGTCCCGCCCCATCCCGCAGGCTGCCGGCAGGCCGCAGCCCGCCCATGGGCTCAGTCCTCGTCAGGGCCGGGCGCCGCACCCTTCCCGTCGTGCCACTTCGGGTCCGTCTCCCATTCGAGGTTGCGTTCGCGGGCGATCTCCATCGCGCGCTGGGCCTCGGCCCGGGAGGCGTAGGGACCGAAGCGGTCCTTGCCGGGGCAGTCGGGGCCTTCCTCGACGGTCTTGTGTTCCAGGCAGTAGTACCACTCGCCGGGCTTGCCGACGGTGCGCTTCTTGAAGAGGGCCATGACCGGCTCCTTTCGCCACGGACATGGTCCCCCACGCCCGCTGGTTAGACTCGCTGACATGTCTGGCCAGTCGCTGCTCGTACCAGGGGAGCTCTCTCCCACCCGTCCCGTCCCGGGAAACATCAGGCGCCCCGAGTACGTGGGCAAGCCCGCCCCCACGCCGTACACCGGCCCGGAGGTGCAGACGCCCGAGACGATCGAGGCGATGCGCGTCGCCGGGCGGATCGCCGCGCGGGCGATGGCCGAGGCCGCGAAGCTCATCGCGCCGGGCGTCACGACGGACGAGCTGGACCGGGTCGCGCACGCCTACATGTGTGACCACGGCGCCTACCCGTCGACCCTGGGCTACCGCGGATTCCCCAAGTCGCTGTGCACCTCGGTCAACGAAGTCATCTGCCACGGCATCCCCGACTCCACGGTGCTGCGCGACGGCGACATCATCAACCTCGACGTGACGGCGTACATCGGCGGTGTCCACGGCGACAACAACGCCACCTATCTCGTCGGCGACGTCGACGAGGAGAGCAAGCTGCTCGTCGACCGGACCCGCGAGTCTCTCGAACGCGCCATCAAGGCGGTCAAGCCGGGCCGCCAGATCAACATCATCGGCCGTGTCATCGAGTCGTACGCGAAGCGGTTCGGGTACGGGGTGGTCCGGGACTTCACGGGGCACGGGATCAACTCCTCCTTCCACTCCGGGCTGATCATTCCGCACTACGACAGCCCCCACGCGACGACCGTCATCCAGCCCGGGATGACCTTCACGATCGAGCCGATGCTCACGCTCGGCACGCACGAGTACGACATGTGGGACGACGGCTGGACGGTCGTGACGAAGGACCGCAGGCGGACGGCGCAGTTCGAGCACACGCTCGTCGTCACCGGCAGCGGCGCGGAGATCCTCACGCTTCCGTAACCCCCGATCTGCCGACACTTCCCGAGCCTCACAGCCCGCCCTGTTCCCCGGGGCGGGCTTTTCCATGTGGCATGTGGATGTGGGTCTGATCGGGATTCGGGGTACGTTTTTACCGACAGTACGTCGGGAAACTTTACCGACAGGTCGTCGGGAAGTGGTTGACTTAGGTAAGGCTAACCATAGAAAATCGACCCTGCTGCTGTCTTCCCCTTCACCACCGGAGGTCCACCATGAACTCGTCGGGTACGGCGTTCTCGACGCTCATCCGCACCGCTTCGCACGAGCAGCACACGGAGGCGGAGACCTCGACGTTCATGAGTGACCTGCTCGGCGGCAGGCTCGGCGTGGAGGCGTACGCGCGCTACACCGAGCAACTGTGGTTCGTGTACGAGGCGTTGGAGGCGGAGGCCGGGAAGCTGGCGTCCGATCCGGTGGCCGGACCGTTCATCCGGCCCGAGTTGTCGCGCCGCGCCGCGCTGGAGGCCGACCTCGCCCACCTCCGGGGCCCCGACTGGCGCGCGAGCCTCACCGCCCTGTCCGCGACCCGTGCCTACGCGGCCCGCGTCGCCGAGTGCGCCCGCACCTGGCCCGGCGGCTATGTCGCCCACCACTACACCCGCTACCTCGGCGACCTCTCCGGCGGCCAGATCATCCGCGGCAAGGCCGAACAGACCTGGGGCTTCGCCCGCAAGGGCGACGGCGTGCGCTTCTACGTCTTCGAGGACATCACCAACCCCGCCGCCTTCAAGCGCACCTACCGCGAGCTCCTGGACGCCATCCACGCCGACGACCTGGAGAAGCAGCGGATCGTGACCGAGTGCAAGCGGGCTTTCGCCCTGAACACCGAGGTGTTCCATGCCCTGGGGGAGGAGTTCCCGCTGACCGCGTGACGCTCCAGCCCGTCCGGCGTTTGAGGACGAGCGCTTTCGGCGCGATGAGGGGGTCTGAGGCAGAGCCCCCAGGAACAAGGGACGTGCAGGGGCGGCGGTGGCGAATTGCATCCATCAGCGGCTTCGCCGCGGGCCCACCCGCCCTCACCCCCGCATCAACCGCACCCGGCCCCCCACCTCGACCCATCCCCCCGGCTGCGGCGCCGTAAGTATCTGAGACCCGGCCCCCTGGACGATGTTGAGCGCCCGCCCCAGCCGAGCCGTCAGCTGAAGGGCCGCCGCCCCCGTCGCCTCGTCCTCATCGATGCCGTCCCCGCGCCCGGGGAACGCACGGGCACGGACCCGCCCCGCGGCCTCGTCCTCCCACGCCCAGGCGTAGATCCACTCCCCGGCGGGCGGCACGGGCAGCGCGTCCACCTCGTCGGCCGTGGCGTACTGGCGCAGTGTGCGCGGCTCCGGCCACTCCGGACGGGCCTCGATCCAGCTGAACTCACCGTCCAGCCGAACCCCCACCACCCCGGCAGGCGTGACCAGTTCGGGCACATCGAGCAGCCAGCCGGTCCCGACACACGGATGTCCGGCGAACGGCAGCCGCAGCGTGGGCGTGTAGATGTCGATGACCCCGCGCTCGGGGTCGTCCACGAACACGGTCTCGCTGAACCCGAGTTTCGCGGCGAACGCCTGCCGTTCCCCGGCGTCCGGCATGAAGGAGCCCTCGCGGAGGACCCCGAGCTCGTTGCCGTATCGCCCGCCGGGCCCGCAGAAGACCCGCAGCACGTCGTAGTCAGTCACTCCGGCATTCAAACACCACTCGCACAACGAGCCCGCCCCAGTCCACGAACCCGTCGGAGAGCGGCCAGGGCCGGGGCGGGCCGAAACGGCGGTCGTGCCGCCGGACGCGGACTACGAGGCCGTACGCCGCCTGCGCGTCGCGACGACCACACCCGCGCCCGCCGCGACGATCACCGCGGAAGCGGCGCCGAGTGCGCCGACCGGAACCTCCGAGCCGGTCGAGGCGAGCGAACCGGTCGTGCCGCCGGTCGTGGAACCGGTCGTGCCACCGGTCGTGGAACCTGTCGTCGAACCGGTCGTGCCGGTGCCGCCCGTGGTGCCGGACGTGCCCGATCCACCCGAGGTGCCGGAGCCACCGGTGGTCGACTCGTCATCGTCGTCGGGCAGTTGGGCGTCCTCGTCGACCGCGACGGCCAGGTCCACCGGGTCCAGCTCGGTGCCCGCCGTGTAGAACCCGCCGAACGCCTTCGCGCCGGCGTCCGTCAGCGTGGCCGTGACATCGTCGAGCTCGATCACGCCTTCCTGGACGGTGAGTTGACCCGACGCGGCCTTGAGCTTCGCGAGGACGACGTCCTCGGACTTCTCGCCGAGGCTGTCGACGTCGGCGGTCAGTTCGCCCGAGCCGCCGTCGAGTTCGGTCTTGAGGTCGCTGAGGGTGAGGTCGAGGCCGTACTCGCCGTTCGTCTCGTGGCCCTTGAAGTTCACCGCGCCCTTGAAGGCGGCGGAGAGGGTGTCGGCGTCGGTGTCGTAGGCTCCGGTGCCGTCCACGAAGGTGAAGACGCCGTTGCCGGTGGCCTGGGTGGCGCCGCCGGACGCGGTGATGCTGCCCTGGGCGACGCTTCCTACGACGTACGAACGGAAGGACTCCTTCACGCCCCAGCCGAGCGTGCCGTCGACGATCTCGCCCTTGGTGGCGGAGCTCTCGGAGGGCGAGGGACTCGTGGTCTGTGTGGGCGAGGCCGTCGTGGTCTGTGTGGCCGAGGGACTCGTGGTCTGTGTGGGCGAGGCCGTCGTGGTCTGTGTGGCCGTCGGAGTCGGCGTCACGGTAGGCGTCGGGGTCGGGGTCGTCTTCTTCACCAGCGTCAACGGGTCCCCGGCCGCGTTCTCGTAGCTCGGGCTGCCGAGGACGTCCGCCGCCTCCGCCGTCAGCTTGGTCGCCATGTCCTTCATGTCCTGGGTGACGGTCACCGTGGCAAGTGGCGCGTCGTCCGTCGTCGTCGTGCCCGCCGCGGTGGTCTTCGTCACGTCGGCGGTGATCTCGGTGGTGGCACTGTCGAACTTCACGTCGGACAGCGTGATGTCGAAGCCGTGCGCCTTGGAGACGATGTTCAGGCTGCCCTTGAAGCCGAGGGCGACCGTGTGCGCCTCGGTGTCGTAGGTGCCGGTGCCGTCCACGAAGGTGAACGCGCCGTTGTCCGCGGCCTGCGTGGCGCCCTCCGCGGGCGTAAAGGTGCCGGCTGCCATCCCGGTCACATACGTGCGGTACGACTGCTTGATCCCCCACGTCAACTCGTAGCCGGTGAGCGGGGTTTCGGCCGCCGCGGCGGTGGTCGCGCCGGCGGTGGCGAGCGCGGTGGCGCCCAGTGCGGCGGCCGTGGCGACGGCTGCGGCGAGGGCGAGAGGACGGCGTGCTCTGGCGGGCATGGTGGTGGTTCTCCTTGGTAGGCGGTCCGGTCAAGTCGCGGACGGAGTAGGGGAGTTGTAGGTGGGTTCAGTCCTTGCCGGAGACCGCGGCTGACGGGGTGAGGGAGTTCGGTCTCCGCCGGCCGACGGTGTACGGGAGTTCAGTCCTCGCCGGCCGACGGTGCACGGGAGTTCAGTCCTCGTCGGGGACTGGGGCGGCCGTTCGGACTCGGCGCGTGCGGACGACGAACGCGTAGGCCGCGCCCGCCACCAGCAGCGCGCCGGCCGCCAGGCCGATGGGCAGGACCGGTGCGCCGTCGGAGGTGTTCGCGGCGGCCTCGGTCGTGTCGGTCCTGGCTTCGGTCGCCGTCTGAGGGACCGAAGGGGATTGGCTCGCGGTGGCCGAACTGCCCAGGTCGGGCAGGGCGGGCAGCGCCGCGTCGCCGGTGAGGGCGACGGCGAGCGAGAGGGGGTCCATCGCCGTGCCCGCCTGGTACATCCCGCCGAACGCCCTGGCGCCCTGGGCGGTCAGCTTCGTCGGTACCTCGGTCAGCTCGACGAGGTCGTCCTTCGGGGCGAACTCCTTCGCCGTGAAAGTGGCGAGCGCGACCTTCTTTCCGCTGAAGCCCGCGCCCGCCACATCGGCGTACAGCGTGCCCTTGGCGTCCTCGACGGTCACCCGGACGCCGCTCAGCATCAGGTCGAGACCCTGTTCGCCGGTGAAGCGCACCGCGCCGTCGAACTCCGCCTCCAGCGAGCGTGCTTCCTTCTTGTACGTCCCCTCGCCGGCCGGGAAGCGGAAGAGCGCGCCGCCGTCCTGGGCTCCCGACGACAGGGTCCACTTGCCCTGGGCGATGTCCCCGGTGACGTACTCGCGGAAGGTGCGGCGCACGCCCCAGTCGACGGCGCCGTTCGCGATGGCACCCGAAGTCTCCTTCTTCTCGGCGGACTTGGAGGGCGTCGGCTTTGGAGTGCTCGACGGCTTCGGCTCGGCCGCCGCCTGTACGTCCGCGGACAGGCTCACCGGGTCCAGTGCGGTGCCGGCCGTGTAGTACCCGGCGAAGGACTGCGCACCCTGTGAAGTCAGCGTGGCGGGAAGGTTGTTGAGCTGGACGGCGTCGCCGGCGCCCTTCATGTCGATGCCACCGAGGGCGAGGGAAGCGAAGGGCACCTGCGGGGACGTCGTGACCGCCCCCGTGTCCTTCGCCTTGCTGACGATGTCGACGTAGAGGGTGCCGCTGCCGCCTGAGATACGGACGGTGGGGCGGCTGATCGCGAGGTCGAGCTGGTAGGTGCCGTCGTCCTCCTTGTGCCCGACGAAGTGGACCCCGCCGGAGAAGGAGGAGGAGAAGGCACCGGTGTCGCCGTCGTACGTACCTGTCGCCGAGTGGAAGCGGAACTGGCTGCCGCCGACCGTGGCCGCCCCGCCGGTGAGGGAGTAGCTCCCCTTGGCGATGGGCCCGGTGACATAGCTCTGGAAGGAGGACTTGATGCCCCAGTCGAGCCGGCCGCCCTGCACGCTGCGGCCGGCGGCGTGCGCGGCGGTGGCGGGGAGCAGCGCCCCCAGCAGAGCTCCGAGCGCGGTCACACAGACCGCGGAGATCAGGGCCCTCAGGCGCACGGGCATGGTTGTCCTCCGGTACGGGAGCAGGATCCGGCCACTTCTGACGAGGAAAGGCAAGGCTAACCTAAGCTATGCCCCGCACGTGCCGGAAGAGACCGGATGAAGACCGAGAGCCGCATGACGACCGAGAACCGCATAAAGACCGAGAGCCGGTTGAAGATCGCGACCCGGTTGAAGACCGAGAGGACGGATGGACCAGGATGAGGATGAGGGACGGGACCGCGCATCGTCGGCGCACACGAATCGCGGGCGCCCTGCTCTCCGCACTCGCCCTCCTGACGGCCGCGACCGGATGCGGGGGCTCCGCCGAGAGCGCGGAGTCGCCCGACAGTGCCTCTGCCTCCGCCACCGCGGACCGCGTCGAGCCCCTCGCGGATCCCGTCAAGCCCCAACTCCCCGTCACCGTCAGCTCGTCCGCCGGCAAGAAGGTGACGGTCCGGGCCGCCGACCGGATCGTCCCGCTCTCCGGCAGCCTCAGCGAGATCGTCTTCACGCTCGGGCTCGGTGACCGGGTCGTCGCCCGTGACATCACCGCCACCTTCGCGCAGGCGGAGAAGCTGCCGGTGGTCACCCGCAACCACGACGTCTCGGCGGAAAGCGTCCTCTCCCTCAGGCCGGACCTCGTCCTCGCCGAGACGACGACCGGGCCCGCCGAAGCCATGGAGCAGATCCGCGACGCGGGCATCCCCGTCCTCGTCGTCGACCCGGCGCTCGGCCTCGACGACGTCGGCCCGCGCATCCGGGCGGTGGCCGACGCCCTCGGCGTACCGGCCGACGGGAAGCGGCTCACCCAGCGCTCGGAGGACCGGATCGCCGCTGTGCGCAAGGCGATTCCGGCCCGCGAGGAGCATCCGCGCGTCGCCTTCCTCTACCTCCGCGGCACCGCCTCCGTCTATCTCATCGGCGGCAAGGGCTCGGGAGCCACCTCGCTGCTCGAAGCGGCCGGAGCGGTGGACGCGGGCGCCGAGTCGGGCCTGGAGAAGGACTTCACGACCATCACCACCGAGGCGCTGGCCCAGGCCGCGCCGGACGCGATCCTCGTGATGACCAAGGGACTCGAATCGGTCGGCGGGATCGACGGCCTCGTCAAGATCCCGGGCGTCGCGCAGACCCCGGCCGGGATGGAACGCCGGGTCGTCTCGATCGAGGACGGGGTGCTCCTCAACTACGGGCCGCGCACGGACGAAGTCCTCAAGTCGATCGTCGAGCAGCTGTACGGGGACACCGAGTGAGCGTGCGCGAGGAGGCGGTACCCGAGCGCACCCAGGCAGGAAGGCCCGTACCGGGAAAGCCCGTTGGAGCCCAGGAGGGCTCCGCCGCCCGTCCCACCCGCTGGCTGCTCACCACCGCCCTCCTCGCCGCCCTCCTCGTACTCGTCCCCGTCGCCGCGGGGCTCGGCGCCTATCCGATCCCCACCGGTGACGTGCTCGGCTCGGTGCAGCACCGGATCGGCCTGGGCGGGGCCGAGTTGGACCGGGTCGCCGAGTCGGTGCTGTGGAACGTCCGCTTCCCGCGGATCGTGCTCGCGCTGCTCGTCGGTGCCTCGCTGGGCTGTGCGGGCGCGCTGATGCAGGGCGTGTTCGGCAATCCGCTCGCCGAGCCGGGGGTCATCGGCGTCTCCTCGGGCGCGGCGGTGGGCGCGGTCGCCGCGATCTCGCTCGGTCTGAACTTCCTCGGTACGTGGACCGTTCCGGCCTTCGCCTTCGTCTCGGGGCTCGGCACGGTGCTGCTCGTGTACGCGATGTCGCGCTCGGGCGGCCGGACGGAGGTGGTGACGCTGATCCTCACCGGTATCGCGCTGAACGCGTTCGCGGGTGCGCTGATCGGGCTGTTCATCTTCTTCGCGGAGAGCACCGCGGCGGTCAACCAGATCACCTTCTGGCAGCTCGGCTCGCTCTCCCAGGCCACCTGGCCCAAGGTGCTCGCCGTACTGCCCTGCGCGGTCGCCGGTCTGGCCGTCGCGCCCTTGTACGCCCGGCGGTTGGACCTCCTGGCGCTCGGCGAGCGGCCCGCCCGGCACCTGGGCGTGGACGTGGAGCGGCTGCGGATCATCCTGGTGTTCGTCATCGCGCTGCTGACCGCGGCGGCCGTCAGCGTCTCCGGGATCATCGCCTTCGTCGGTCTCGTCGTACCGCATCTGCTGCGGATGGCGGCGGGACCGGGGCACCGCTTCCTCGTGCCGGCCAGCGCGCTGTGCGGCGCCCTCGTGCTGCTCGGCGCAGACCTCGCCGCCCGTACCGTCGCCGCCCCCGCCGAACTCCCCCTCGGCGTCCTCACCGCCCTGCTCGGCAGTCCGTTCTTCCTCTGGCTGCTGCGCAGGACCCGTCGCAGGCAAGGAGGCTGGGCATGAGGTTCCCGCGTACGGGGCGCCCCACGCCCCCTCCCCCGGCCGCGCCCGGCGACGTACTCGCCGAGGCCGAGGGGCTCCATGTCCGGCTCGGCGCCCGCGAGGTGCTGTGCGGTGTGGACGTCACCGCCCGGGCAGGCGAGGTCCTGGCGCTGGTAGGCCCCAACGGTGCGGGAAAGTCCACCCTGTTGGGCGCGCTGGCCGCCGATCTGCGGCCCTCCGCGGGAGTCGTACGCGTCCACGGGCGCCCGGCCGCACAGTGGTCCGCACCCGAACTCGCCCTGCGCCGGGCCGTGCTCCCCCAGTCGGCCGCGCTCTCGTTCCCGTTCACGGTCGACGAGGTCGTACGGATGGGCCGGGCGCCGTGGGCCGGACAGGCCGACGCTGAC
The DNA here is from genome assembly GCF_042671685.1 of Streptomyces sp. NPDC127595. Classification (NCBI taxonomy): domain Bacteria; kingdom Bacillati; phylum Actinomycetota; class Actinomycetes; order Kitasatosporales; family Streptomycetaceae; genus Streptomyces; species Streptomyces sp. NPDC127595. The sequence continues at coordinate 96,873 of NZ_JBHXWK010000007.1, forward strand.
GATGATGCGGCCGTGGCCGAAGCCATGGCGGCGACGGAGGTCGTGCCGTTCGCGGACCGTCCCTTCTCGGCGCTGAGCGGCGGTGAGCGGGCGCGGGTCGCGCTCGCCCGGGTGCTCGCCCAGCGCGCTCCCCTGCTGCTGCTCGACGAGCCGACCGCCGCTCTCGATCTGCGGCACCAGGAGCTGGTGCTCCGGGTCTGCCGGGAAAGGGCGCACGCGGGGGACGCCGTGGTCGTGGTGTTGCACGATCTGGGGCTCGCGGCGGCGTACGCGCACCGGGTGGTGATTCTGTGCGCCGGGCGCGCGGTGGCCGACGGACCGCCGGCCGGGATCTTCACCGACACCTTGCTCTCGGATGTCTACAAGCAGCCGGTCGAGGTGTTTCCGCACCCGCGCACCGGCGAGGTCCTGGTCAGCCCTCGCCGACGCCCTTGACCTGGTTTTTACCATCCCTTGGGGTGCGGATTGAGCCACCGTGATCAGGTCGCGCTCATACACCGTCCATGAGAGCTGAATCACTGGACGGACGGGTACCACTCAGGTAAGCCTCAGATAAGTTAGGTCCGCCTCACCTGGATCTTTGCCGTATCTGCCGTATCTGCCGTATCTGTGAACCCGCCGAGCCCCGCTTGGAGCCTTAATGCGCCCCGTCCGCCTCTCCGTCGCCACCGCCGTAGCCAGCGCGGCGGTTCTGACCGCCGTCACGGGCTGCACCGAGAAAAGCGACGCTTCGAGCAGTGACAACCTCGTCGAGGTGACCGCCACCGACTCCAAGTGCGAGGTGTCCAAGAAGGAGTTTCCGGCCGGGCACGTCAAGATCTCCGTGGAGAACAAGGGCTCCAAGGTGACCGAGATCTATCTCCTCTTCCCGGACGACCGGATCGTCACCGAGCGCGAGAACATCGGCCCGGGCACCAAGCAGACGGTCACCGCCGAGGTGAAGGCCGGCGACTACACGATCGCCTGCAAGCCGGGCATGAAGGGCGACGGCATACGCCAGGACGTCACGGCCACCGGCGGCACGGTCGCCAAGCGCGACCCGCGGCTCGACAAGGCCGTCGCCGTCTACCGCTCGTACGCGCAGGTGCAGGCCGACGAGACGCTGCCCAAGGTCAAGGTCTTCACCGACGCCGTCAAGGCCGGCGATCTGGAGGCCGCGAAGAAGGCGTACGCGCCCTCGCGCATCGGCTGGGAGCGCACCGAGCCGGTCGCCGAGTCCTTCGGTGACATCGACCCGAAGGTCGACGTCCGCGCGGACGGTCTGGAGCCCGGCCAGGAATTCACCGGCTGGCACCGCCTGGAGAAGGCCCTCTGGCAGGACAAGAAGATCACCGACACGGAGAAGACTCTCGCCGACCAGCTGGTGACGGACCTGACCGACTGGCAGAAGCGGGTGGGCAAGGCCGACATCACCCCGACCTCCATGGCCAACGGCGCCAAGGAACTCCTCGACGAGGTCGCCACCGGCAAGGTCACCGGCGAGGAGGAGCGCTACTCGCACACCGACCTGGTCGACTTCAAGGCCAACGTCGAGGGCGCGGAGAAGTCGTACACGCTCCTGAAGCCGGTCGCCGGTGAGAACGACGCGGCGCTGACGAAGGAACTGGACAAGCAGTTCGCGGCGCTGAACACGCTGCTCGACAAGTACCGCGCGGACAAGACCTCCTACGAGTTCACCTCGTACGACAAGGTCGGCGACGCCGACCGCAAGGAGCTCTCGGACGCGGTCAACGCGCTCGCCGAGCCCCTGTCCAAGCTCGCCGCCGCTGTCGTGAAGTAGACGAGGGGACATCATGACGGATACCTCCAACGGGCCCGCTCCCTCCCGGCGTTCGCTGATCGGCTGGGGCGGCGCGGGGCTCGCGCTCGGTGCAGCCGCTGCCGGTGGCGCGGTGGCTATGGCCCGTACGGGCAGCGATGTGGAACCGGCCGCCGAGTCCGGCGCCGCGATCGCCTTCCACGGAACGAACCAGGCGGGCATCGCGACACCGGTGCAGGACCGGCTGCACTTCGCCGCGTTCGACGTGAAGACGGACGACCGCGCCGAGTTCGTCCAGCTCCTGAAGGACTGGACCGAGGCGGCCCGGCGGGTCACCGCCGGAGAGGCGGTCGGTGAGGGCGCGTACGGCGGCCTGGCCGAGGCGCCGCCGGACGACACCGGTGAGGCACTGGGCCTCAGTCCCTCGCGGCTGACGCTGACGATCGGCTTCGGGCCCTCGCTCTTCGAGAAGTTCGGCCTGGCGGACCAGCGGCCGGCGGCCCTCGTCGATCTGCCGCAGTTCGCGGGCGACAACCTGGACAAGAACCGCAGCGGCGGCGACCTGTGCATCCAGGCGTGTGCGGACGACCCGCAGGTCGCGGTGCACGCGATCCGCAACCTCGCCCGGATCGGCTTCGGCAAGGTCGTCATGCGCTGGTCCCAGCTGGGCTTCGGCAAGACCTCGTCGACCACACCGGACGCGCAGACCCCTCGTAACCTCATGGGCTTCAAGGACGGCACCCGCAACATCGCGGGGACGGAGACCGACCGGCTGAAGAAGTTCGTGTGGGTGGAGGAGGGGGACGAGAAGGGCGCCGCGGCCGCCTGGATGACCGGGGGCTCCTACCTCGTCGCCCGGCGCATCCGGATGAACATCGAGACCTGGGACCGGACTTCGCTCCAGGAGCAGGAGGACATCTTCGGCCGCGACAAGGCCGAGGGCGCCCCGGTCGGCAAGGCGAAGGAGCGCGACGAGCCGTTCCTGAAGGCGATGAAGCCCGACGCGCACGTACGGCTCGCGCACCCCGACTCCAACCATGGGGCGACACTCCTGCGCCGCGGCTACTCCTTCACCGACGGCACGGACAACCTCGGCCGCCTGGAAGCGGGCCTGTTCTTCCTCGCGTACCAGCGCGATGTGCGCACCGGCTTCATCCCGGTGCAGCGCAGCCTGGCCGCCGACACGCTCAACGAGTACATCCAGCACGTGGGTTCGGCGGTCTTCGCCATCCCACCGGGCGTCCGGGACAAGGACGACTGGTGGGGCCGGGCGCTGTTCTCCAAGGAGGCTTAGCCGTGTTCGCGAACTATCTGATCGGTCTGCGCGAGGGTCTGGAAGCCAGCCTCGTCGTCTGCATCCTGGTCGCCTATCTGGTGAAGACCGAGCACCGCGAGGCGCTGCGGCCGATCTGGATCGGCATCGCCGTCGCGGTGCTGATCTCGCTCGGCTTCGGCTTCGGCCTGGAGTACGGCTCGCAGGAGATGACCTTCAAGGCGCAGGAGGCGCTGGGCGGTTCGCTGTCGATCGTGGCCGTGATCCTGGTGACCTGGATGGTCTTCTGGATGCGGCGCACGGCACGGCATCTCAAGGCGGAACTGCACGGCAAGCTGGACTCGGCGCTGCTGATGGGCACCGGGGCACTGGTGGCCACCGCGTTCCTGGCGGTCGGCCGGGAGGGCCTGGAGACCTCGCTGTTCGTGTGGACGTCGGTCCACGCGGCCGGCTCCGAGGACGGCACGTTCGAGCCGCTGCTCGGCGCCCTGCTCGGCCTCGCCACGGCGGTACTGCTCGGCTGGCTGTTCTACCGGGGAGCGCTGCGCATCAACCTGGCCAAGTTCTTCACCTGGACCGGCGGCATGCTGGTCGTCGTCGCCGCGGGCGTGCTGGCGTACGGCTTCCATGATCTCCAGGAGGCCGACTTCCTGCCGGGCCTGACGAACAGGGCGTTCGACATCAGCGGGACGATCCCGCCGGACAGTTGGTACGGCACCCTCCTCAAGGGTGTCTTCAACTTCCAGCCCGACCCGACCGTCCTCCAGGTCACGGTGTGGGCGCTCTATCTGATCCCGACGCTCGCGATTTTCCTTGCCCCGGTAGGGTTCGCCTCCGGGAAGGGGAAGGTGAAGACACCTGATGAGCAGGGATCGCAGGGTTCGCGGGGATCGCAGCATTCGAAGGCTTCGCAGTCGTAGTCGATTCGCCCTGGCAACGGGCGCGGTGACGGTTCTGTCCTTGACCGCGAGCGGCTGCCTGGTGGTGCACGGGGAGCGGGAGATCGTGCCGGCGGCGACCCGGACGGAGGCCGCCCGCGCGCTCAGCGACTTCACCACCGCGTACAACAAGGCGGACAAGGCGTACGACCGCTCGCTGGACGCCGGCCATGTCACCGGCCCGCTGTCCGACATCGACGGCGCGAAGCTGGACGCCGGGCACGAGAACAGCCCGGCCGGCAACCCGGCGCACGCTCCGCTGGAGCTGACCGACGCGAAGTTCACCATCCCCGAGAAGGCGGGCTGGCCGCGCTGGTTCCTGGCGGACACCCAGGCCAACAAGGGCGCGGACGACACCCGTTGGCTGCTGGTGTTCACCCGGGGCAGCGCGAGCGACGTGTGGGAGGCCTCGTATCTGACCGTCCTGGCGACCGATGACGTACCGGAGTTCGAGAAGGATTCGGACGGCTGGGCGCAGCCGGTCACGGCGGACGACGCGGCCCTCGCGATCGAGCCGGACAAACTCGGCCAGGCGTACACGACGTATCTGGCGCGCGGCGGCGACACCTTCGCGCCCGGCGCCCACACCACCGAGTGGCGGGCCCAGCGCGAGAAGAACGCGAGCAAGCCGGGTCTGGCCCGGCAGTACGTCGACGAGCCGATCAACTCCGGCGACTACGCCCCCGTCGGGCTGCGCACCACGGACGGCGGCGCGCTGGTCTTCTTCGCCACCCGCCACTACGAGAAGCAGACCGCCGCGACGGGCGTCGACCTCAACGTCACCGATGCGAGCATCAAGGCCTTGATGACCGGCGAGCTGAAGCAGTCCCTCACGCTGGAGTTCGTCTCCAACGAGGCGGTGCTCGACCCGGCGAAGGGGGCGGGGAACCAGCAGGTGGAGTTTTTGAGCCGGGTGCAGGGGCTGACGGGGGCGAAGGGCGAATAGCCCCCTCGCCCATGGGGGTTCAGCCTCGCTGTGGGTTCGGCCCCGGTGGGGGTTCAGCCCCGGTGGGGCCAGGCCGCCAACTGGTCCGAGCCGTCTCCCACATAGCGGGCACAGGCGTCGGTGAGCATCTCAAGGATGGTGAGCGGGTCCGGCAGGGGGTGCTCGGGGCCGCGTACCCAGTCGACCGTCAGATCACCGGGGAGCTGGGCCGGCGGCACGAGGACGTACGACCCGCGACAGTGCCAGCGCAGCCCCGGGTGCTCGTCCATCGTTTCGGGGTGGCAGTCCAGCTCGCAGGGCCACCACTCGTCCGGGTCCTCAGGTGTACCGCGGGTGGCCGTGAAGAAGAGCATGCGGTCGGCGCCGGACTGGGCGACGGGTCCGACCTCGATCCCGGAGGCCAGCAGCCGCTCCAGCGCCTCGCGCCCCGCCTCCAGCGGCACGTCCAGGACGTCGTGCACCATGCCGGTCGCGGTGATGAAGTTGGCGCGCGGCTGGTGCCGGGCCCAGCGCTCGATCTGGGCGCGGTCGGTGGTGGACTGGGTCTGCCAGGCGAAGGAGATGGGGTGGCGCGCGGGGGTGGGACAGCCGACGCGGTCACAGGAACACCGGTACCCGGAGGGGTACGCGGCCTGCGCGAGCGGCAGCCCGGCTGCGGCAGCGGCGAGCAGCAGGGCTTCACGCCCGCTGCCGTCGTCGGCGGTCTCCTTGGGGCGGCGGCCACGCAGCCACTGGGAGATCCTGCCCTGCGCGCCGGAGCGGCTGCCGAACTCTGCGCTCATGTATCGCCTCGCCTCGCCGTAGTGGCCACGTCTTGCGTCCTGCCCTATGGTCCCACCATCCTGCGCCCCGGGTGGCCAGAGCTGACATCCGGGGTGGGTGGGGGCGATGCGCCTGCGGCAGGAATCAGGCGTGTTCGCGTATTTTGGTGTGATTTATCCCGCTGCCATCCCGCGTGGAGCGGCTGCCGCTCAACGCGGGGCGAGGCCATGGAGGGCGTACTCGACGAGGGTGTCCGTGTACGCGTAGTCGATCGGGCCGGTGCGCTGGAGCCAGCGCTGGGCGAGCGGGGAGACCCAGAGTTCCAGGGCGATGCGCAGGTCGATGCCCTGGCGGACCTGGCCGGCGTCCTGCGCGGAGCGCAGCCGCTTCACATACAGCTGGAGCTGGGGTTCGAGGAGTTTCGTCACGAACTCGACGCCGACCTGCTCGTTGACGACACCCTCGGCGGCCAGCGCGCGCGAGGGGATCTCGAACTTGGGGTCGAGGAGCTCGTCGACGGTGGCACGCAGGACCAGCTTGAGGTCGGCCTCCAGATCGCCGGTGTCCGGGATCTCGTACGCCGCCTGCTCCCCCAGGATCTCCGGCCGGGCCGCGGCCTCCGCCGCCTGGGCACTGAGGTCGATGAACGCCTCCAGGAGCACGTCCGCCTTCGACGACCACCAGCGGTAGATCGTCTGCTTGCCGACGCCGGCACGGGCGGCGATGCCCTCGATGGTGGTCTTCGGGTAGCCGACCTCGCCGACGAGGGCGAGGGCGGCGTCGTAGATGGCGCGGCGGGACTTCTCACTGCGGCGAGTGGAGTCGGGGGTGGGCTTGGCGGGGGGCGGGACGAACTTACCCGGAGACCGAGGGGGCTTCTGGACCATGGGGCGAATTTATCAGGTTGACAAGACGATGCGTCTCGCTGGACAGTGGTAGGGATCTGGCGAGACGTAACGTCTCGCCATAAACCGGAAAGGGAGACCCGAGATGAGCCGAGGCGGAAACATGCTGGGCGTCGGCGGAGCCCGCAGCAACCTGGGCCGCAAGGCACTGCGCGGCGGAGGCCGGGGCAACCAGGTCGGCGTGGGCCAGGACCCCCTGGCCCTGAAACGTGAACTGCTGCGCAAGCTGCAGGAAGAGCGCCGCAGTGCGGAGGAGCGGAGTTAGTCCCTCTGAAGCGGAACCCCGTTCCCTGGGGCGGAGCCAGCACCCCTGAAGCGGAGTCAGTTCCCCTGGGGCGCAGTCAGTCCCCCTGGGGCGGCGGCCAGGCGTCGCCCCAGTCCGCGTCGCGGGCCGCCTTGTACAGGATCCCGTGGCGCTTGCTGACCGTCTCCCGGCGTAGGGAGGGCTCCGTCTCGCACAGGTCAAGGAGCACCTGGCCCTTGCGGATCTGTGGCTTGCGGACGACGCGGGACGGCGCCGGGGCCGGCGGGAAGCGGGTCGCGGCGACATAGCTGAACTTCTCGTCCTCGTACGGCAGGGAGCCGCCCTTGACCTGGCGGTGCAGGGAGGAACGGCTGACCCTGGCCGAGAAGTGACACCAGTCCTCGCCGGGGACGATGGGACAGCCCGCGCTGTGCGGACAGGGCGCGGCGACCTGGAACCCGGCGCCGGTCAGGCGGTCGCGGGCCTCGATGACGCGGGCGTAGCCGTCGGGGGTGCCCGGCTCGATGATCACGACGGCCTGGGCCGCGGACGCTGCGGCGTCGACGACGTGGGCGCGGTCGGCCTCGGTCAGTTCGCCCAGGACGTAGGAGACGGTGACGAGATCAGTGCTCTCGATGGTGAGCGCCGCTCCGATACGAGAGCGGTGCCACTCCGCGGCCTTCAACTCCGGGTTCGCCGCGGCGAGTTCCCGGCCCAGCGCGAGGGCCGGTTCCGCCCAGTCGAGCACCGTGACCGGGCGCGTGCCCTCCCAGGTCGCGTTCACCGCCCAGGTCGCCGCGCCGGTGCCGCCGCCGACGTCCACATGGCTGTCCGGCGCCCAGCCGGGGGCCGCGTCCGCGAACGCGTCCAGTGCGGTGCGTACCGCCTCGAACGTCGCCGGCATCCGGTACGCGGCGTACGCGACCACGTCCTCGCGGTCGCGCAGCACCGGGGTGTGGGTCGGGGTGCGCCCCCGGTAGTTCGCGATCAGCCGCTCCACCGCCTGCGCGGCCGCCTTCGGGGGGAGGCCGTCGAGGAGGCCGGCGAGGGCGGTACGGAGGGTTTCGGCGGGGGCGGCGTTCACGTCGTGATTCTACGGTTGGCGGGGTGGGGGTTGGTTTCCTCGCCCCCTCCGCCCCGTTTCAGCCCGTCCGGCTTTTGAGGACGAGCGCGCTCAGCGCGAAGCGGGGGTCTGGGGGCGGCAGCCCCCAGGAACAAGGGACGGGCAGGAGCGGAGGGGGCGAAAAACTACCCGCCCCCAGCGCCCCGCACCGCACGCGCCACCCGCGTCCCCGCCGCCGCCCGCGGCCCGTTGTCGGCCGGCCGGCGCCGCGGATGCACCGTGTTCGCCAGCAACACCACAAACGTGTCCGTCGCCGGATCCAGCACCAGCGACGTCCCCGTGAACCCCGTGTGCCCCGCCGCGCCGCGCCCCGCGAGGTCCCCCATGAACCAGGCCTGGTCGAGGGCGAAGCCGAGGCCGGGCGGGGTCAGCATGAGTTCGACGTAGTCGGGGCCGAGGATGCGGGCGGGACCGTAGGAGCCGCCCGCGAGGAGGGTGCGGCAGAAGACGGCAAGATCGCGGCCCGTGGAGAAGAGGCCGGCGTGACCCGCCACACCGCCGAGGGCCCAGGCGTTCTCGTCGTGGACCACTCCACGCAGCATCCCCCGATCGGCTTTGGCCCACGGCCACCGCTGGTCCTCCGTGGCCGCCGCCCCGGGACAGGGCCCGAAACCCGTGGCCGTCATCCCGAGCGGCCGGGTGATCCCGTCGCGCACGAGGACGTCCAGCGTGCGCCCGGTGACGCGCTCCAGGACGTGCTGGAGGAGGAGCAGGTTCACGTCCGAGTAGACGTACTCCCCCGGCTCCGACTCGGGCGCCTCCGCCCGGAGCATCGCGAGCCGCGCCCGGTCGTCCGGGCAGTCGTACAGCGGGACTTCGGGCCGCAGCCCGGAGGTGTGGGTGAGCAACTGCCGTACGGTCACGCCGTGTTCGACGACCGCGCGGAAGTCCGGCAGATACGCGCCAACACGCGCGTCGATGCCGAGGGTGCCCCGCTCGAGCTGCTGCACGGCGGCGACCGCCGTGAACAGTTTGGTGAGGGACGCCAGATCGAAGGGTGTGTGAACGGTCGCGGGCACCCGTGCCCCGGGCGGCAGTTCGACCCCTGTCTCCGTCTCACCGTCGTACGAGGCGTAGCGGACCGCCCACCCCGCCGCCTCCTCGACGGCGATGACCGGGCCGCGCCCGGCGACCAGGACGACGCCCGCCGCCCAGGGGTCCGCCCCGCCGGTGAGAGCGCGGGCCTCCCGTACGAGATGTTTCAGTTCTCCGGGGTCGAGCCCGGCCCGTTCCGGTGAGTCGATGCGCAGTCTCGGTGCGCTCAGCTGTCCGCCGCCTTTCCGTCCGATGGTGCGTCAGCTCTTCCAGGGACGGCACAGTCCCACGAAGCAGGCGGCGGCCACCAGTACCGCCGCCAGTTGGACGACGGCCATCGGGACGGCGGTGCGTTCCCCGGCGATGCCCACGAGCGGTGAGGCGATCGCGCCGATGAGGAAGGAGGTGGTGCCCAGGAGCGCGGAAGCGGAACCCGCCGCGCGCTTGACCCGCATCAGGGCCATCGCCTGAGCGTTGGGCATGGCCACGCCCATCGCGGACATCAGCACGAACAGCGCGGCGGCGACCGGAACGAGCCCGGTCTCGCCGAAGACGCCCGTGGACATCAGCAGCAGCGCGGTCGCGGCGAGCGTGACGACCGCCAGGCCGACAGCGAGAACCTTGTCGAGACTGACCCGGCCGACCAGGATTTTGCCGTTGATCTGGCCGACGATCACCAGGCCGACGGAGTTGACGCCGAAGAGCAGGCTGAAGGTCTGCGGAGAGGCGCCGTAGATCTCCTGGATCACGAAGGGCGAGGCGGAGATGTACGCGAACAGCGCGGCGAAGGTGAACCCGCCCGCGAGCATGTAGCCGGTGAAGACCCGGCCGGCCAGCAGCCCGCGCATCGAGCGCAGCGCCTCGGCCACGCCGCCGCCGTGCCGCTCGGCGGGCGCGAGGGTCTCGGGCAGCCGGAACCAGACGGCCGCCGTCAGCGCGATGCCGACCCCCGTGAGAACCACGAACACGCCCCGCCAGTCGGTGATCCGCAGGATCTGCCCGCCGATGAGCGGTGCGACGACCGGGGCGACGCCGGAGATCAGCATGAGCGTGGAGAAGAAGCGGGCCATCTCCACGCCGTCGTACAGATCGCGTACGACCGCCCGCGCGATGACGATTCCGGCCGCGCCCGCGAGGCCCTGGGCGAGGCGGAAGGTGACGAGGAGTTCGATGTTCGGGGCGGTGGCGCACATCGCGGTGGCCAGGATGTAGATGAGCAGGCCCACGAGCAGCGGCCTGCGCCGTCCCCACCTGTCGCTCATCAGGCCGACGACGAGTTGCCCGAGCGCCATGCCCGCGAGGCAGGCGGTGAGGGTGAGCTGCACGGTCGCGGCGGGGGCGTGCAGGGACCTGGTGACCTCCGGGAGCGAGGGGAGGTACATGTCCATCGCCAGCGGGGGTGTGGCGGTGAGCCCGCCGAGGATCAGGGTGACGAGGAGTCCGGTGCGGCGGAGGGCGGCGGTGCCGCGTACGCCGGGCAACGCGGCGACGGTCGTGTCCGGTATGTGCCCCTCCCGGCCGTCCCGTCCGGCCCGGCCCTCCTGCTCCCGCGCGGTACGGCCACGCTCGGCCATGCGCCCCTCCCTCTCCGAGTGAATCGCCACCTATGCTCTCAGTTCGAACAGAGTGTTCGGGGCCATGGAGGCCGCAGGGACCGCAGAGGTCACAGAGGTCACAGAGCGAGGGGCCGGAGATGGCAGTGGATCGCGTGCGGTGGGGGATTCTGGCGACGGGCGGGATCGCCGCGGCGTTCACCGCGGATCTGGTGGATCTGCCGGACGCCGAGGTGGTGGCCGTGGCCTCGCGGACGGACGCCTCGGCGAAGGCGTTCGCGGAACGGTTCGGGATCCCCAGGGCGTACGGCGACTGGGCCTCGCTCGCCGAGGACGCGGACGTGGATGTGGTGTACGTCGCCACTCCGCACTCGGCGCACCGGGCCGCGGCCGGGCTGTGTCTGGAGGCGGGGCGCCATGTGCTGTGTGAGAAGGCGTTCACGCTGAACTCGCGGGAGGCGGAGGAGCTGGTCGCGCTCGCGCGCCGGCACGACCGTTTCCTGATGGAGGCGATGTGGACGTACTGCAATCCGCTGATCCGGCGGCTCAAGGCGCTCGTCGAGGACGGTGCGGTCGGTGAAGTGCGCACGGTCCAGGCCGACTTCGGGATCTCTGGTCCCTTCCCGCCCTCGCATCGGCTGCGTGATCCGGCGCAGGGCGGTGGCGCGCTCCTCGATCTGGGGGTCTATCCGGTGTCGTTCGCGCAGTTGCTGCTCGGGGAGCCCTCGGACGTTGTCGCGAGAGCAGTGCTCTCCGACGAGGGCATTGATCTCCAGACCGGAGCGGTGCTCTCCTTCGAGAGCGGCGCTCTCGCAACGGTGCACTGCTCTCTCACCGGCGGCACTCCCACCGCTGCCTCGATCACCGGCTCCGAGGGCCGCATCGACGTCCCGGACGGTTTCTTCTTCGCGGACCGCTTCGTCCTGCACCGCGACGGCCGCGACCCCGAGGAGTTCACGGCCGACCCGGCACACGGCCCCCGCAACAGCCTCAAGCACGAGGCCGCCGAGGTCATGCGCGCCCTGCGGGCCGGCGAGACCGAGTCGCCGCTGGTCCCCCTCGACGGCACCCTCGCCGTGATGCGGACGCTCGACGCGATCCGTGACCGCATCGGCGTCCGCTACCCCTCGGAGGCGAGCTGATTCGGGGCCGAACCGGCCGGAGCCGAACGGCCGGAGCCGAACGGCCGGGGATCAGACCGGCAAGGGGGCCAGACCGGGTATCAGACCGGGACCGGGGATCAGGCGGGCTTGAGGCCCTGGTCCCCCACCTCCGTCACGAACGACGCCGCTGTCGTGATCGGAGCGCCCGGCGTCGTCACGGCCGACACCGTCTTGAAGTCCGCCCGCGCCGCCTCCCGCCCGAGTTCGACCGTCACATAGCCGCGCCGCCCGTTGTAGAACTTCATGTGCGGGTTGGCCCCGGTGTAGGTGTCCCAGGTGGCGGGCTTGTCGGCGCCGTCCCTGCCGCTGGAGACGGACGTGGCGACGATCTCCGTGCCGAGCGTCGCCGACGACGGGTCGTCGAAGTCGTCCTTGATGTCGTAGGCGTACGCCACGTGGACGTCGCCGGTGAGGACCATCAGGTTCTCGGTCCCGGCCGCCTTCGCCCCGTCCAGGACGCGCCGCCGCGAGGCGCGGTAGCCGTCCCAGGCGTCCATCGACAGCCTGGCGACCGGGGCGATGTCCAACTTCCGCTGGGCGAAGTTGACTTGCTGAGGGACGACGTTCCACAGCGCCCGTGAGCGGCGCCAGCCGTCGAGCAGCCACCGCTCCTGCGTCTCGCCGGTCATCGTGCGCGCCGGGTCGTCGATCTCGGGGCCGGGGAGGTCGAGTCCGTCGCCGTACGCCTGGTTGGAGCGGTACTGCCGGGTGTCGAGGATGTCGAACTGGGCGAGCCGGCCCCAGCCCAGCCGCCGGTAGAGCTGCATGTCGGGCCCGGCCGGCTGCTGCGGGCGGCGCAGCGGCTGGTTCTCCCAGTACGCGCGGTAGGCGGCGGCGCGGCGCAGCAGGAACTCCTCCGGCGGTACATCGTTCTCGGGGATGTCGTCGGCGTAGTTGTTCTCGGTCTCGTGGTCGTCCCAGGTGACGACGAAGGGGTGCGCGGCGTGTGCGGCGCGCAGGTCCGGGTCGGACTTGTAGAGGGCGTACCGCAGGCGGTAGTCCTCCAGGGTCAGGGTCTCGTGGTTGAAGAGGGCGGGGATGACCCGGTCGGTGTAGTCGCGGTAGCCGCCGACGGAGTTGACCGCGTACTCGTACAGGTAGTCGCCGAGGTGGAAGACCACGTCGACGTCGTCCTCGGCGAGGTGGCTGTACGCGGTGAAGTAGCCGTCCGTGTACGACTGGCAGGAGACGGCGGCGAAGGTGAGGGCCGACGCCTGGGCGTGGGTGGCGGGCGTCGTGCGCGTGCGGCCCGCCTCGCTGATCCAACCGCCGGTCCGGAAGCGGTAGTAGAAGACCCGGTCGGGGGCGAGGGGGCCGACCTCGACGTGCACGGTGTGGTCGAACTCGGGGTGTGCGGTGGCCGTGCCGCGTCTGACGATCCGGCGGAAGCGCTCGTCGTGGGCCAACTCCCATTGCACGGTGACGCGTTCGGCGGGCAGACCGCCGTCGGGCTGGTACGGGGCGGGCGCGAGCCGCGTCCACAGCAGTACGGAGCCGGGCAGTGGGTCGCCCGAGGCGACCCCGAGTGTGAAGGGGTCTTCGGTGATCTTCGACGCGTCGAGTTCGGCGGCGCTCGCCACTCCTACGGTCGGCAGGTTGACGGCGAACGCGACCGCGGCGGCCGCCGCGGTGCCGGTGAGGAAGCGTCGGCGGCCGATGTGGCGGGCGACGGCGCGGAGTTCGGGGGCGTGCTGAGACGGATGCTGGGCTGCGGGTGTCATCTGGCCCTCCCCTGACAGTGATGGTGTCTGCCATTGGAGTGGTCGCGATCAACGTCAGCTTGGCGCGTACACAACAGCAGGGTGGCGGACGCGTGAGTTCCGTATGACGGCCCCCGCGCGGGGTCTCCCGTACGCTGCGGGGCCATGAATGCCATGCAAACGAAGATCGCGGTGGTTACCGGGGCAGGATCCGGCATCGGCCGCGCGGTGGCGGTGGAACTGCTGCGCACAGGCTGGTCGGTGGCGCTCGCCGGGCGCCGGCCCCAGCTGCTGGACGAGACGGCCGCCCTCGCTCCCGAGGGACCCTCGATCGCCGTACGGACCGACGTCGCGCGCCCCGACGACGTCGAGGCCCTCTTCGCGGCCGTGCGCGACCGCTTCGGACGGCTCGACCTGCTCTTCAACAACGCCGGTACGTTCGGCCCCGGCGGCGTCCCGTTCGAGGAGCTGCCGTACGAGGCCTGGCGGCACGTCGTGGACACCAACCTCAACGGGGCGTTCCTGTGCGCGCAGGCGGCGTACCGGCAGATGAAGGGGCAGGACCCGCAGGGCGGCCGGATCATCAACAACGGCTCGATCTCCGCGCACACCCCGCGCCCGCTCTCGGCCGCCTACACCGCGACCAAGCACGCGCTGACCGGACTGACCAAGTCACTGTCCCTGGACGGGCGTCCGTACCGGATCGCGTGCGGTCAGATCGACATCGGCAACGCGGCGACCGACATGACCGAGCGCATGCGAACCGGAATCCTTCAGGCGAACGGGGAGACGGCGGTCGAGCCGGTGATGGACGTGGCCGATGTGGCACGCACCGTGCGGCACATGGCGGAGCTGCCGCTGGAGGCGAACGTGCAGTTCGCGACGGTGCTGGCGACGGCGATGCCGTACGTGGGGCGCGGCTGAGCGGGCCGCGCGCACCCGCTGCCGCCTCTCCAACTCCTCAACCTGCACAAACGGAAGGTGAACCTCCGGACCATAAAGGCCGGTGGCAGGCATATGCTCGACCTCTCCTCCATCAGAGCTTCACACTTGGAGCGCAGGACTTCGGTACGGCCACGGTGCACACCACGGTCCACACCGAGGGGGGAGGAGCAGCCGTCCGCGGCCGGGGTGGGGGCGGGCCTCGCGCGGGACCGCGGGGTATGCACCGGGCCGCGGACGGCTGCGACTGCACATACGCCGCTCAGCGGCGGCGGTCGCCACCCACACCGCACACGGTTGCTGCCGCATCCGCACCCGACACACACGCCGGTCGGCAGCGGCCGTTACCACCCCCGCACCCCACACACGCCACCCGCCGGCGGCAGCCGTCGCCACCCCCGCACCGCACCCATACCGGTCAGCGGCGCTGGTCGCCGCCTCGCACCTCATACCCGCCGCCCCTGCGGCAGCCGCCGCCACCCCGCGCCGCACACGGCAGCCGCCGCGAACACATCGGCCGACGGCAGCCGTCGCCACCCCTCACCCGCCCGTCGCCGCCCCCGCACCGCTCAACACCGGCGGTCGCCGCCCCCGCACCCCACCCACACCGCTCAACGCCGGTGGTTGCCGCCCCCGGAGCCCCGGCCGCGGTTGCGCAGGGCGAGTGTGCCGCCGGCGAGGAGCACCATCGCTCCCCCGGCCCCGCCCGCCATCTCCCACGACGACTTCTTCGCGGCGCTGGGGGCGGAGGCAGCTGCCGCCCGTTGTCCCGCGGGCGTCGCGCTCGCGCCACCCGTTCCGAGCGGCTCGACCAGCGTGCCCACAGGCTTGGCGTGCGCGCCCTCTCCGAACCCCCAGTCGAGCAGCGCGGCCGTCTCCTCGTAGACGCCACCGCCGCCGCTCTCCGGGTGCAGCACGGTGACGAGGAGGGTGCGCCCGTCGCGGGTCGCCGCGCCGGTGAAGGTGTTGCCGGCGTTGCTCGTGTAGCCGTTCTTGACGCCGATCAGGCCGTCGTACGCCGCCACGCCCTCCGCGCCCGTCAGCAGGCGGTCGGTGTTCTGGATCTGGAAGGTCTTCTTGCCGCCGGCCGGGAAGTCGGCGGTCTTCGTCACGCAGTAGGCGCGGAAGTCGGCGTCGGCGAGGCCGTGCCGGGCGAAGAGCGTCAGGTCGTACGCCGACGAGAGCTGGCCCTCGTGGTCGAAGCCGTCGGGGCTGACCACCGTGGTGTCGAGGGCCTGCAGTTCCTCGGCCTTGGCCTGCATCTGCGCGACCGTCTCGTCGATGCCGCCGTTCATGTGGCTGAGCACGTGCACGGCGTCGTTGCCCGAGCGCAGGAAGACGCCGAGCCACAACTCCTCGACGGTGTACGTGATTCCGGCCCGGACGCCGACGAGGCTGGAGCCGGCGGGTATCCCCGTCAGGTCGGCGGCGGTCACCGTGTGCTTCTCGGTCCGCTCGAACCTGTCCAGCACGGTGTCCGCGAACAGCATCTTCAGGGTGGACGCGGGCGCGAGGCGCCGGTGCGCGTCGTACGAGGCGAGCACCTCGCCGCTGTCGTGGTCCGCGACGAGCCAGGAGCGGGCGGTGAGCCCCTTGGGCAGACCCGAGGCGCCGCTCACCTGGACGCCGGCGCGGCCGAGCCGCTCACCGCCGATCGTGGTCGCCGCGGAAGCGGGGGCGGCCACGGCGAGCGGGACGGCGGCCGCGGCGAGGCGGAGGGCGGCACGACGGGAGAGCCGGGTGGAATCACGCATCCCGGGACAGTACAAAGGCAGTCTGTGACACCGCACAGCGGGGTGACAAAGGAAATCCACCGCGATCTCAAAGAGAACGCAAAGGCAGCAGACGGGAACGCGTCGACAGCGCGTGCGTGACTTGCCGAAAAAGGCGCGGACCCGCCCCGTACACCCATCCACCGTCCCACCGGGAGATACGTACCGGACGGGCCCGCCGTTCTTCACCAAGAACCCACTCAACAGGCACTACCTGGCAGTCACCCCTAGGGAACTTAGGAATCAGCTGTCTGATGAAACATTGATATCGGGCCTCACATTCTCAGCTCTCACACATCCTTTACTCAGCCCGACTCAAAGGTTCCTTCATAGCTTGTGGCCGCGCCCACCAGCGGGCGCCAAGAACCTTTGAGGAACGGGATGTTTGGCATCTATCTCAAGCGTGAGCTGAGCCGGCGCAAGAAAGCCGCCCTGGTCATCGCCCTGGGTCTGGCGCTCGGTATCGCGCTGGTCATCACCGTCAACTCGGTGTCGGCCGGCATGACGCAGGCCCAGGACAAGGTCCTGACCTCGTTGTACGGGCTCGGCACCGACATGACGGTCACCAAGGCCCAGGCAGCGCCCACGGACAGTGAGTCGGGCCGGCCCCGGTTCAATTTCGACGCGGGCTCCGACAGCAGCGAAACCCAGAGCTCGGACCGTGTGATGCCGCAGGGCGGGCAGGTCCTGAAGGCCTCGCTCGTCACCGACGTGGCCAAGCAGACGGGCGTGGCCGACGCGGTCGGCGCGCTCAGCCTGAACGTCACCAAGGTCGACGGCTCCTTCACCCAGGGCACCGCGGAGTCCGCGGCACCGGCACCCTCCGGCCAGGGTCAGGGCGGCGGCGGGGGCGGCGGCACCGGCCGTGTGCAGGGCGGCGGCGCCAACTTCGACGTCAACTCGTACTCCGTCGCGGGCGTCGACGTCAGCAACCAGGACCTCGGCCCGCTCGCCACGTCGAAGATCACCTCAGGCACGACCTTCACCTCGGCGCAGTCCAACTCCAAGGTCGCGGTGGTCAGCGCGTCGTACGCGAAGGAGAACGAGCTCACTACCGACAAGACGATCACGATCTCCGACACCAAGTACGACATCATCGGCATCGCGACTCCCGACAGCAGCGAGAGCACCACCGACGTCTACCTGCCGCTGAAGCAGGCGCAGACGCTCGGTGACTCGGCCGACGAGGTCACCACGATCTACGTCACGGCGACCGACTCCAAGCAGATCGACACGGTCAAGGCGGAGATCCAGAAGAACATCTCGGGTACGACGGTCACCACCTCCGCCGACCTGGCGGAGACGGTCTCGGGTTCGCTGTCCACCGCCTCCAACCTCGCGACCAGCGTGGGCAAGTGGCTGTCCATCGCGGTGCTCATCGCCGCGTTCCTGGTGGCGGCGCTGCTCACCTCCTCCGCCGTCTCGCGCCGGGTGCGTGAGTTCGGCACCCTCAAGGCGCTCGGCTGGCCGTCCCGCAAGGTCACCCGGCAGGTCGTCGGCGAGTCCATCGTGAACGGCCTGATCGGCGGCGCCCTCGGCATCGCCATCGGCGTCGGCGCGGCGTACGCCGTGACGGCGATCAGCCCGACGCTGACCGCGGAGCTCGGCTCCACGGCCGGCGCGGGTGGCGGCGGCGGTCGCATGGGAGGCGGCGGCCAGCAGGCGGCCTCCAACACCATGGAGATCGCGCTCTCCGCGCCGGTCTCGGTGACCACCATCGCGCTCGCGGCGGGCCTGGCCATCGCCGGCGGTCTGATCGCCGGTGCTATGGGCGGCTGGCGCGCCTCCCGGATGCGCCCGGCGGACGCGCTGCGCAGCGTTCAGTAACAGGCCCTCGGGCAACCGGCCTTAGGGGCCGGGCCCCCAGAGCTGGGGCGCCGCGTCCGTTCCCCCGGGTCGCGGCGCCCCGCCCCCCTTTCCTCACCTCACCTGGCTGCTTCATCTTCGGAGAACTCATGTACAAGCTCACTGGCGTCACCAAGCGCTACACGCGGGGCAAGGACACGGTGGAGGCGCTGCGTGGCATCGACCTCACCATCGAGGACGGCGACCAGCTCGTCATCCAGGGCCCCACGGGCGGCGGCAAGTCGACGCTGCTGCAGATGATCGGCGGCCTGGACCGCCCCTCCTCCGGCAGCGTCGAACTCGACGGCGTGGACCTCGCCTCCATCAGCGAGGCCAAGCTGACCCGGCTGCGCGCCGAGAAGATCGGCATCATCTTCCAGTCGTTCAACCTCATCCCGACGCTGACCGCGCAGGAGAACGTCGAGACGGCGCTCGTACCGCTCGGTGTGAAGCCCAAGGAGCGGCGCCAGCGGGCCGCCGAGGCGCTGTCCTCCGTCGGCCTGGGCGACCGGCTTACCCACGCGCCGTCGGAGCTGTCCGGCGGCCAGCAGCAGCGTGTCGCCATCGCGCGCGCCCTGGTCAAAAAGCCGAAGGTGCTCCTCGCCGACGAGCCGACCGGCAACCTCGACGAGGGCACCCGCGACGACATCATGGGCCTGCTCGACGGGCTGTGGCACGAGTACGGGCTGACCTTCATCATGGTCACCCACGACTCGTCCATCGCCCGCCGCGCACCGCGCCTCGCGACCATCAAGAAGGGGCAGATCTCGCTGAAGGAGCAGGGGCGCACGGCACGGCACGCCGCGGCTCCGGCTCCCCAGCAGTTCGCCCAGTAGCCGTTCGGCGGTTTCCTGGGGCTACTTGGGGCCGCTCACCGTCCGAGAATCCGGTCGACCTCGGTCAACTGCTCGGCGGTGAGCGGCCCTTGGGCGATCGCGCCCGCGTTCTCCTCGGCCTGCGCGACCGAGCGGAATCCAGGGATCGGGACGGTACGCGGACTGCGCGCCCAGATCCAGGCAAGGGCGCCCTGCGCGAGCGTACGGCCGTTGCTGGTGAGGATGTCCCTGAGGGCGTCGACCCTGGCGAGCCAGTCCGGGTCGGCGCCGCTGCTCTCCTTGAAGCCCGGCAGCCAGGCGGGCGGCGTACTGCGGATGTCCCCGGCTTCCAGAGCGCGCCCCGGCGCGTGCTTCCCGGTCAGCAGACCCATCGCGAGCGGGCTGCGGTTGATGCTCGCGAGGTCCGACTCCTCGCAGAGCGCCAGGAGTTCGGGGGCGTCCTGGAGGATGTTCAGACAGTGCTGTACGGCCGCACAGTGCTCGCCCGCCGCGAAGACGGCCGCCCGCTCAGGGTCGTCGGTGCTCCAGGCGTACGCGCGGATCAGCCCCTCGCTCACGAACTCCTCGCAGGTGTCGCGGAGTTGAGCGGCACGCTCCGGGTCGGCGTCGGAGATGTGCAGTTGGTAGAGGTCGATGTAGTCGGTGTCCAGGCGGCGCAGTGAGGCGGTCAGCGCGTGGCGGGCATACGCCGGGGAGTCGTCGCTCCCGAAGGCGATCCGGCGCTCCTCGTCGGTCACGTTGCCCCACTTGGTGGCGACGACCACGTCGGCACGGCGCTTGCCGAGAGCGCGCGCGAGAACCCGCTCGCTGTGCCCGGTGCCGTACGCGTCGGCCGTGTCGAAGAACGTCACGCCGAGGTCGAGGGCGCGCCGCACGGCCCGTACGGACTCCTCGTCGTCGACCTTGCCCCAGCCCAGCGGCTGCCCGTCGGCGCTCGCCCACTCGCCGCCGATGGCCCAGCAGCCGAAGCCGAGGGCGCTGACCTCGATGCCGCTGCGGCCCAGTGTCCTGTGGTGCTCGAAGGTCTCCATACGAGTGGACGCTAGGAGTTGGAGTGCACGCGAGGGCAAGACCCGGGCGGAGATTTTCCACCGCAGGTCGTGGCGGCGACGGGTCTTGGCGTTCAAGCCCCCGGCCGCGGGTGGTGACGGCCGGCTACACCTGGCCCGTCTCGAAGCGGGAGATCCTGCCGCCGTCGTCGACGGTGAAGCTCCACCTCGTCTTCATCTCGCCCCAGGTGTCGTTGCTGTAGCGGGCGATGAGGGAACGGCCGCCCTTGGACTCGTTGTCCACGTCCATGTGGCCGCGTGAGGAGAAGATCTCCCGGTCCGTCCAGTCGGCGAGGTCACGGTCGGAACCGTCGTCGGACATGGTGGCGCCCGGGGCGAGGACGGCCTGGAAGGCCTCGCGGTCGTGGGCGTTCACAGCGGTGACGAACGCCCGGACGGCCGGGTCGCTGAGTTTGGCTACCTGAATCGTCATGCGAGCCAGACTCACACCGCTGTCCGGGGGTCGCCACCCGAACGGCGGCGCGGGCGCGCCGGATGGGGGTCATCGGTGCGACGGTGGAGATCCCTCCGCCCCTCCACCCCGTCCGTTCCGGGAGTCAATGTGACCTGTTTCGACCGACGTGATCTGGGACTGCTGCTGCTCCGTCTGGGCACGGGCGGCGTGCTGGCCGCGCACGGGACGCAGAAGCTGTTCGGCTGGTTCGGCGGGGGCGGGCTCCGGAACACCGGGATGGCCATGGAGTCCATGGGCTACTCACCCGGGAGGACGAGTGCGACGGCGGCGGGCCTCGCCGAGGCGGGCGGCGGCGCACTGCTGGCGCTGGGCCTCGCTACACCCGCGGCCGGTGCGGCGGCGGCCGGCGCGATGGCGGGCGCGGCGGCGGTGCACGTGCCGAACGGGTTCTTCGCGCAGGCCGGCGGCTACGAGTACGCGGCGAGCCTGGGTCTGACAGCGGCGGGCCTCGCCGTGACGGGACCCGGCAGGCTCTCCCTCGACCATGCGCTGGGGCACACGGTGAACCGCGGCTGGATGGTGCCGGCCGCCCTGGGCGTGACGGCGGCGGTCACCGCGGTGGTCGTCGGCGCACGGAACCAGCGGGTACGGAAGGCTGCCGAGGGTGAGCAGGAGACCCTGTTCGACGAGTAGACGAACAGGTGTCCGGCCCCCGTCCCGGGAGTGGGAAGCTGCTCGCATGGCTGACCGCGCTGCTGAAGATGTTCAGGAAGTTCAGGATGTTCAGGAAGTTCAGGATCAGGACGACGTCGTCTGGGACTCGATCGACCGCCTGCACACCTGGCTGGACACCAACCAGGCGCTCGCCGGGCGGGAGTTGCTGCTTCTGCGGATGCTGAAACTCTCCGAGGAGGTCGGCGAGGTCGCACAGGCGGTGATCGGCGCGACCGGCCAGAACCCCCGCAAGGGCATGAGCCACACCTGGGACGACGTCCGGTCCGAACTCTGCGACGTCGTCATCACAGCCCTGGTGGCCCTGCGCACCCTGGCTCCGGACGCCCGCGAGGTCTTCACCACCCACCTGGCCGAGGTCACGGAACGCTCACTGGGACCGGCCGGAACCCCCTGACCCGCACAGCGGACCGTGCGGCACACTGAGCACCGTGCTGATCATCCTCGGCGGCCTCCCCGCCACCGGAAAGACCACTCTCGCCCGGCTCCTCGCCCACCGCACAGGCGCGGTCCACGTCCGCGTCGACACCATCGAACAGGCCCTGGTCCGCTCGGGGTTGACCACCCACCCGGTCGGCCCGGCGGGCTACGTCATCGGGTACGCCCTCGCCGAGGAGCACCTCCGCCAGGGGCACACCGTGATCGCCGAGTCGGTGAACCCGTTGCCGATCACCCGGGCCGCCTGGCGCGAGGCGGCCGACCGGGCCGGCGTACCCGCCGTCGAGGTGGAGGTGATCTGCTCGGACCCCGCCGAGCACCGCGAGCGGGCGACGACCCGCGTGGCGGACATCCCCGGTCTGCCGCTGCCGGACTGGGAGCGGATCTCGCGTATCGCCTACGAGCCGTGGGACGGCGGGCAGTTGAGCGTCGACACAGCGGGGCGGACGGCGGAGGAGTCCCTGGCGGACCTGCTCCGCGGTCTGCCGGGCGGCATCAGGGCTTGAGGTCGCCGGTCGCCGTCGTCCTCCGCGGTCTGCCGGGCGACATCAGAGCTTGAAGTCGCCAGCCGCCCTCCGCAGCCCGCCAGGCATCAGGGCTTGAACTCGCCCTCCGCGCTCACGGTCACCTGGAGGACGAGCGGCTCGGTGCGGTCGGCGAGGCCGGGGCAGAGCGCGTCGAGTGTGTCGCACAGGTCCGGGTAGGTGTCGATCCTGCGGACGGGGCAGCCGAAGGACTCGGCGAGGCCGGCCACGTCGACCTCCTCGAAGGGCGGCCACGGCGGCTTGCCGCCCTGCTGCTCCGCGAGCCGGTCCATCACCGCGTAGCGGCCGTTGGCGAGGACGACGAAGACGGCACCGACGCCGTAGTGGGCGGCGGTCCACAGGGACTGGACCTGGTAGAGCGAGGATCCGTCACCGATGACGGCGACGACGGGGCGGCGCGGCTGTCCCATGCGTACGCCGATCGCGGCGGGCATCGCGAAGCCGAGCCCGCCCATGGCGGCGCTGAGGAAGCCGAGCGGCCGCCGGGCGGGCAGCAGCGCGTGCAGGTCCGGGCGGGAGGAGGGCGTCTCCTCCACGATCACCGTGTCCGCGGGCAGCCGCTCCGCGAGTGCCGCCAGGACGTGGGAGGGGCTCAACGCCTCCCCATCGGCGGGGGGTCCGGGGTGCGGAGCACGCTGCACCGGCGCCTTCGTCGCGGGCCGGGGCGGGGTGCGGCGGGCGAGCCGGTCGCAGAAGTCCGGCAGCGCGGCGACCACCGCGAGTTCGGCGGGGGCGCGGTGCGCCTCGGCCGGGTCGTCGGTGACGACCACCACGCGGGCGCCGGTCAACTCTCCGGGTGCGTAGGGGTATTGGCGCAGGAACGGCGCGCCCACGCAGAGCAGCAGGTCGTACGGGTCGAGCGCGGCGCGCAGCCGGGGCCGGTCGGAGGGCAGGTGCCCGGCGAACAGGCGGTGGTCCTGCGGGAATCCGGCGCGCGCTCCGAAAGGCTCCTGCCACACCGGGCAGTCGAGCCGCTCGGCGAGGGAGGTGAGCGCGGTCCAGGTTCCCTCGTTGTCCGCGCCCGCTCCCACCACGAGGGCCGGTGCGGTGGCCCCGGCGAGCAGTGCGGCGACCTCGGCGACGACCGACACGTCCGCCGATGCCGCCCGGCGCAGTGCGGCAGGCGCGGGTATGGGCAGGTCCTCGGCGGGCTCCGCCCAGTCGTTCATGGGGACGAGGACCAGCGCGGGGCCCCTTCCCTCGCGGGCGGCGTGCACGGCCCGCGCGATCGCGCCGGGTACGTCCTGGGCGCGTACCGGTGACTCCACCCGGACCGGATAGTCCCCGGCCAGGCCCTCCAACCGCCCCGCGAGGAACGGCTCCTGGGCAAGGTGCCGGCGGTCCTGCTGGCCCACCAGGACCACGAGGGGCGCGCGGTTCACGCGGGCGGTGGCCAGCGCGCCCACCGCGTTGCCGAGGCCCGCCGTGGTGTGCAGCAGCACCAGTGCGGGCTGCTCGCGTGCCAGGGCCCAGCCGGTGGCCGCACCGACCACCGAGCCCTCGTGCAGGGCCAGTACGAACTCCAGGTCCTCGGGCAGATCGGCGAGCAGGGACACCTCCGTCGAGCCCGGGTTGGCGAACAGCGTGGTCAGGCCGTGCAGCCGCAGGACGTCGAAGGCGGCGTCGCGGACGGTGCGGACCACGACCGCGGACGCGCCCACCTCGGCGCTGCTGGTTCCCGGCGTGGCTGTCTCCAGTACTTGCGTCACGACAGCGTGCTCCTTCGGTTCGCGACCTGCCCGCCAAGACCCACGTTGGCGCGCAGCCAGGCGGTGAGGGCCTCGGTGAGCCCGAGATCGGATCCAGCGGTCTGGTCGTCCTTGCGGACGGAGATGATCCGCTCCACCACGCGCCGGTGGTACTCACGGACCGCGGCCGCGGCGACGGCGGGATCGCGGCCCGCGATGGCGTCCACGATGCTCAGGCGCTCCGCCTGGAGGGCACCCGCGATCCGCCCCCAGTCTCTGCCCTCGCCGCCGGCCAGCTTGACCGCGAGCCCGATCTGGACCTCAGTGATGAACCGGCACAGCGCGGCCAGCAGCGGGTTGTGGGAGATCTCGGAGAGGGTGACGAAGAACTGCTGGAGCGCGGCGGCGGACCGCTCGACGCCCTCGGCCGCCGCGCTCTCCTCGGCAGCGGCCCGTAGGCCGGCGATCTCCTCGTCGGAGGCCTGTTCGGCGGCGAGTTCGGCGGCGTACGCGTTGAGCGAGCCGAGCAGGCCGAACACCTCGCGGGCGCCGACCTTCTCGAACTGCACGACGGAGGCGATGGACATGGCGAGCAGGGTGTCGCCCTGCGCGTTGACCGTCGCGCGGCTGCCGTTGCGGGTGGTGACCATGCCCATCGCGGTGAGTACCCGGATGGCCTCACGGATGGTGGGCGCGCTGACGTCGTACGACGCTGCCAGTTCGCGTTCGGAGGGCAGCCGCGCGCCGTCCGGCAGGGCACCGCTGAGGATCTGCTCGCGGAGGTCCTCGACGATCTGGTCGGCGACCCGGCCGCGGTAGATCTTCGCGGGGGTATGGGGCACGGACATGACACTCCCAAGGGGTTCCTGGACCTCGCTCCCCGGACTGACGTGCCCCAGGGACTTCGATGGCCTATCCAACCAGTAAGTTAACCTACTAAGTAGGTTCTTTCAAGGCTTCCAAGGCCGGCAAAGGCCCGCAAGGCCGGGAGGGCCGCTCAACGCTCCGACTCACTGGGCCGGATGAGCAGTTGGCTCACCGCGGCGTGCGCGGGGCGCGTCACGACGTACTCGACGGCGTCGGCGACGTCCATGGCACTCAGCCGCTCGTAGGCGCCGATCTGGGAGGCGATCGCCTCCCTCGCCGCACGCGGGAACAAGTCGGTGATCACGGCGGAGGGTTCGAGGACCGAGACGCGGACCCGGCGGCCCGCCACCTCCTGACGCAGCGCCTCGCTGTACGCGTTGAGCCCGAACTTGGACGCGTTGTACACGCTCGTGCTCTTGTGGATGACGCGCCCCGCCACCGAGCTGACATTGACCAGGTCGGCGACCCGGCGGGGCTCACTCGCGGCTGCCTCGACCAGGTACGGCAGGGCGGCGTGCGCGCAGTACATGCTGCCGAGCAGATTCACCCCCACCACCCGGTCGAACTCCGCGGGCGAGGAGTCCATCAGCGGGCCCCGCTGGGGCACCCCGGCGTTGTTGACGAGGATGTCGAGCCGCCCCCACTCCTCCACGGCGCGCTCCACCGCCGCGCGGGCCTGCTCCGCGTCGGTCACGTCGGCCTCCACAGGCAGGGCTCGCCCGCCCGTGGCCGCCAGCTCCTCGGCCAGCGCCACGAGCCGGTCCTCGCGCCGGGCCACCAGCGCCACGGCCGAACCCCGCGCCGCGAGCACACGCGCCACGGCGGCACCTATCCCGCTGGAAGCACCGGTCACCACGGTGACGGTTCCGTTCAGATCCATGTCGGCCATCTCAGACTCCCTCGGCTCGTCGGCTTCGGTGAAAAGCTCACCACCTACCTTGACACAAACCTACCAAGAAGGTTTCGTGGATACCGCGACAACCGGATGACATCTGGATGAGTGCGCCGCGGTGGGACCCGTGGCAACGCTGCCCGGCCGGTCGCGAACAGTCATCAGGCCCTTCGCGAGAAGGCCGGCCGGACCGGGCCACCGGACGCGCCGGCCCCGCAGGGGCATGCACCCGAACCTACGGAGGACCGCGATGAAGATCGCACCGTTCGACGAGAACGCGTTCAAGATGGACCACCCCAGGGGGACGGTCTCGTTCAACTACCTGCTCATGGGCGACCGGAGCAAGCCCATGGAGAACTACCGCTACATCCTGGGCCGCCAGGAGGCCGACTTCCGTATGCCCCGGCACTGCCACACCTTCGAGCAGATCCGGCTGCCGCTGGTGGGCGACATGAACCTCGGTGAGCAGGGGATCCTGCGGGAGGGCGAGGTCGGCTACTTCCCCGAGGGCCAGACGTACGGCCCGCAGGACGACCCGCTGACCGATCCGAAGCAGCTCCAGCTCGTGCTGCAGTTCGGCGGCGCCTCCGCGCTCGGCATGAGCGCCGGCCGTGGCCGCGGCCCCGACAACAAGGAAGCGCAGGCCGAGCGGCGTCCACGGCGTGAGCACAAGTTCCCCAAGCCGCGTTACAACGGCGTGGTCATCAGCAACCCCGATCACCTCAACTGGCTGCCGGTGGCGGGCTGGCCGGGCGTCAAGCGCAAGCCGATCGGCACGTACACCGAGCGTGAGTTCTGGATCGAGTTCGTCAAGATCGAGGCCGGCGCCGAGTGGGTCTCCACCAGCGAGGACGCCCGCCGCCTGACGGTGATCCTGTCCGGCGCCGGCACCGCCGAGGACACCGAGGTCGGCAAGCTCGGCGCGGTGGAGGCCGACCCCGGGGAGAAGGTCCGCTACGCGGCCACCGAGGAACTGGTCGTGTTCACCGTCGGCCTCCCTCCGATCCAGCAGCCGGTCGAGCCCGACGACGACAAGTTCGTCACCGTCGTCACCGACGGCGGCATCAGCTTCGAGAACGCGAAGGACGCCGCCGGCGGCTGAGCCGGACGCGGGCGTGGGCGCGGGGCCGACGTGGACAGAGCGAGACGGCCCACGCCGACACCGGCCGACGCTCCTGCCCTGGCCCTTGCCGCGGGCCGAGACGTTTCGGCGACGGCAACGGACATGCACGCCGATCCGGGTGTACGCCGACACCGGCACAGCTCGCGCCGGGCCGACAGCGTCGGGACATGGCCGTACGCGTGGAGACGTGCCGTGCACGCGTACGGGCTGATCACCGCCGTACGCCCCCGCCCACAGGGCACGCCCGGCCGACACCTATGCCGTCCCGGCCCGCGACCCCGGGCCCACCGGCCGACGGCGCCCCGGACCGGTCGGCCCCCAGAACAGGCGGGACCCGGGGTGGCCCCCTCCCCGAGTCCCGCCGCCGGATCACCCCCGTCCCCACGGTCGACCGGACTCCGGCCGTCCGAGTCGCCCCGACCCCAGACAGATCACCCCGGTGGCGGCCCGCCCCGTAACCCGGAGCGACCCACCGACCCGCACCCACGGAGAGCCCCATGAAAATCGCCACCCGACGGACCCCCTTCGGCGACCGGCTCTGTTTCGCCGAAGTCATTCCGCACCACCTCATAGACATCCAGGCCGCGTTCGTGCGACGGCTGGAGAGCCTGGGCGTCCACCGGGACGACGCGGTGGCCCGCTCCCGCCTCGACGTACCCGGTGACCTGCCCTCGCTCCTCCAGGTGGATCCCGAACTCACCGCCGTCCGGGCGGCGTTCGACTGGGCCGTCGACAACGCCGACACCGGCGAGCTGCACGAGGACTGCCTCTGGTCCGACAAGCCGGAACGGCTCGGCCCGGCGGTCGGACGGCCGCGGACCATCTGGTGCATGCTCGCCAACTACCCCCGTTCGCCCGGCACTTCCGCACCGCCGCAGCCCCGGCGAGGTCTCCAGGGCCATCTCAAGCCCACCGGTGCCCTCGCGGGCCCGAACGACGCGCTCCGGTATCCGGCGATCGCCGAGAAGGTCGACCCGGAGATGGAGCTGGCGGCGGTCATCGGCCCGCGTTCACGGTTCCTCACACCGGACAACGCGCTGCGGGCGGTGGCCGGTTACGTCGCCTTCTGCGACACCGGCTCGCGGGACGTCTCCGATCTGGATAACAACCGCATGGACCGGGCCAAGGGCTTCGACACGTACGGGATCACCGGCCCCTGGTTCGTCACCGCCGACGAGATCCCCGACCCGCACCGGCTGCGCATCCGCTCCTGGGTCAACGGCGAACTCCGCCAGGACGGAACCACCGCCGACATGTTCCACACCCTCCCCGAGCAACTGGTCTGGCTCACCGAGGCACTCACCCTGGCGCCCGGCGACGTGCTGTCGACCGGAACACCCCTCGGCCACGGCGACGTACTGCCGGGCGACGTGGTCCGCGGCGAGGTCGAAGGACTCGGAGTCATCGAGAACAAGGTCGTCCTCGACGACTGAGTCACTGAGCCGCTGAGTCCTCAGAACCCACGCCCGCAGAGCCGCTGAGCCACCGGAGGCCAGTCATGTCCGCACCCCACCTGCAGATCGTCGTCGGCAGCACCCGCCCGGGCCGGCGCGGTCACGCCGTCGGCACCTGGTTCCACAACCTCGCGGTACGGCACGAGGGCTTCGGCGTCGAGTTCGTCGACCTCGCCGAGGTCGGCCTGCCGCTCCTCGACGAGCCACGTCCCCCACAGCGCGGCCAGTACGACCATGACCACACCCGGCGCTGGAGCGAGACCGTGCGCGCCGCCGACGCGTATGTGTTCGTCGTCCCCGAGTACAACCACAGCTACAACGCGGCGACCAAGAACGCCCTCGACTTCCTGGCGAAGGAGTGGGCCGGCAAGCCGGCCGCCTTCGTCGCCTACGGCGGTGTCTCGGGCGGCGCCAGAGCCGTCACCGCGCTGATCCCGGTCGTCTCCGCGCTGAAGATGGTGCCGCTCTCGCACTCCGTGCACATCCCGTCCATCCGGACGGCGGTGACCCCCGGCGGGACCTTCGAGTCCTCCGCCGGGCTGGACGCGGACGCGTCGGGGATGCTGGACGAGCTGCTCCGGCTGACCGCCGTGCTCTCCGCGCTGCGGCTCGCCGACCCGGTCGGGTGAGCGGGGGCCCGGTCGCGCAGTCCACCGGTGGCGAGCCGGACGGGCGGCGCGGCCCCCGGATCGTCATCAGCCAGAAGGTGGCCGTAGGCGTCGTCTACGTGGCCGGGCTCTTCCTGAGCACGCTGGACATGACCATCGTCAACGTCGCGCTGCCGTCGATCGGCCGTGCCTTCTCGGTGCCGTCCACCGGCGTCGACACGGTCTCGATCTCCTACCTGGTGAGCCTCGCCGTCTTCGTCCCGGCCTCCGGCTGGCTCGGCGACCGCTTCGGCGGCAAGCGCACCCTGCTGACCGCCGTCGCCGTCTTCACCGCCGGCTCCGCGCTGTGCGGGATGGCGACGAGCCTGGGTGAGCTGGTCGCGTTCCGGATCCTCCAGGGCGCCGGCGGCGGCATGCTCGCCTCGGTCGGCATGGCGATGCTGCTGCGCGCCTTCGCCCCCGGGGAACGGGTGCGGGCCTCGGCGATCCTGAGCATCGCCAACGGCCTCGCCCCCACCCTCGGCCCGGTGATCGGCGGTCTGCTGGTCACCTCGGTGTCCTGGCGGGCGATCTTCTACGTCAATGTGCCGGTCGGCGTCCTCGCGACCGTGTTCGGCCTGCTGTACCTGCGCAACGAGCCCGCACGGCCCGCGGAACGCTTCGACCTCGCCGGGTTCCTGCTCGCGGCGGCCGGCCTCGGCCTGCTGATGTACGGCGTCTCGGAGGGACCCGAGCGGGGCTGGACCACGGCCCCCATCGCCGCCTGTCTGGCCTGCGGCACCGTCCTGGTCGCCTCGATGATCGTCGTCGAGCTCCGCAAGGAGTTCCCGATGATGGACGTACGCCTGCTGACGAACCGTCTGTTCGCCTCCGGTACCGCGGTCATGACCGTGCAGTCGGTGGCCTTCCTCGGCACCCTTTTCACCCTCACGCTCTATCTGCAGGACGAGCGGGGCATGAGTCCGCTGGCCGCGGGACTGACCATCTTCTCCGAGGCCATGGGCGTGGTCATCGGCTCGCAGCTCGCCAGTCGGCTCCTCTACCGCAAGCTCGGCCCCCGCCGGCATCTGATGCTCGGCTCGGCGGGAACGAGTGCGGCCATCGCGCTGATGGCCCTGTGGCACGAGGACACCGGCCTGTGGTGGGTCAGGCTGCTGCTCTTCTGCATGGGGCTCGCCGTCGGCCAGGTGTTCGTGGGCACCCAGTCCGCGTCCTTCGCCACGGTCACCTCGTCCTCCTCCGGCCGGGCCTCGACCCTCTTCAACGTCGGCCGCAGGCTCGGCGGCGCGACCGGCGTCGCGGTGGTCACCACCGTCCTCGTGTCGGCCACGGGCGGCGCTTCCGGTGCCGGGAGCGCCCCGGACATGTCCGGTTACCGGGCCGCCTTCCTCACCGCCGCGGCATTCAACCTGCTCGGCCTGTACGCGGCCACGCGGATCAGCGACGCCGACGCGGCGAGCACGATCCCCGCTCCCCGCACCGGCCGACGCACCCCCCTGCTCCGCCGCAGAAGGAGACCCCTGCCCTCACCCGACCCATTGACCCCACTCCGGAAAACGCATAACACCCTGAACAGCAAGAAAGCAGAGGAGCCACAGACATGACCGGTCTGAGCCTGACCCAGGCATCCGAGATCGTCGACGCCGCGCTGAGCCACGCACGCGAGCTGGGACTGCGACCTTTGACGATCACCGTGCTCGACCCGGGCGGCCACCCCCAGGTGGTCAAGCGGGAGGACGGCGCGGGCATCCTGCGCCCGCAGATCGCGCACGCCAAGGCATGGGGCTGCCTGGGCACCGGCTCGGGCGGTGCGGCCGGGGCGCGGCACGCGACGCGTGACCCCGCCTTCTTCGCCGCCCTGGCCGCCATCTCCGAGGGCCGCGTGGCCTCCTCCCGGGGCGGTGTGCTCGTCCGCGACAAGGACGGCGAGCTGCTCGGTTCGGTGGGCGTCAGCGGAGAGCGGCCCGAGAACGACGAGATCGTCGCCGTCTTCGGGGTGGAGAACGCGGGTCTGGTGGCCGACGTGGGCTGACCCGGTCCGGACGGCCGTGGCCCGCTTCCGGGACGGAGCGGGCCACGGCATCACCACCGGAGACGGATGTACTCCCACGTCGGAGCCGCATTCCCGGCGGGGCGCCGCCGCGCCCCGCACGGCATCGAAGGCCGCTACAGACAGCCGATGGGAACCTGAGGTGAACCATGGCAAAGACGCCTGAAGACCTCGAAACAACCGCTGTACCCACACCGCCCCACCTGACCTCGAAGCGACGCACGCAGGCCCTGCTCATCTGCATAGCCGCCGCGTTCCTCACCCTCCTCGACGTGAGCATCGTGACCGTCGCGCTGCCCTCGATGGAGGAGCACCTTCATCTGACGCCGGCCGACGTCACCTGGTCGCTCGCCGGATACACCCTGACCTTCGGCCTGACGCTGGTCCCGGCCGGCCGGCTCGGGGACGAGTTCGGCCGCCGGAAGATCTTCGTCATCGGCATGGTGCTGTTCGTCATCACCGGCGTGCTGTGCGGAATCGCACCCGATGCCACCTTCCTGGACGCATCACGGCTCGCCAGGGGGGTGGCGGCCGGCCTGGTCGCCCCCCAGGTCGTCGGCATGCTGCACCAGATGTACCCGTCGCGCGAACGGGGCCGGGCCTTCGGCTACTACGGCGCCACAGTGAGCCTGTCGACGGCCATCGGCCCACTCCTCGGCGGCATCATCCTGCACTTCGCCGGTACGGGCGAGGGCTGGCGCTGGATCTTCCTGGCGTTCATCCCGGTGGACGTCGTCGTCCTCTTCCTCGCCGTACGGCTGCTGCCGGAGGGCCGGCGCGTCGAGGCGCGTCGCACCCTCGACCTGGTCGGCGTTCTGCTGCTCGGCCTCGCCGTCACGGCCGTGATGCTGCCCCTGCTGCAGAGCGGGGGCTGGGGCGACCGCCGGTGGTGGCTGACGTGGACCGGCCTCGCGCTGCTCGTCGTCTTCGTCCTGTACGAGCGCACGGTCGCGCGGCAGGGCCGGCAGCCCCTCGTCGACCTGAACCTGTTCCGTGAGCGCCACTACTGGGTGGGCACGCTCGTCGCGGCCTCGCTGTACGGCGGGTTCACGGGCATCTTCCTGGTGCTCACCCAGTTCCTCCAGCAGGGCCTGGGCTACACGGCGCTGCAAGCGGCTCTGTCCATCGTGGCGTTCACCGTCGGTTCGGCGGTCTGCGGCATCATCAGCGGTCGTATCGTGCACCGCGTAGGCGCTCCGCTGGTGATCGGCGGCACCGCGGTGACCGCCCTCGGGCTGCTCGGCACGGCCCTGGTCGTCGACACCTCCTCGGGCGCTCCCATGCCGCTGCTGCTCGCCGGGCCACTGCTGGTGGCGGGCTGCGGCGCGGGCCTCGTCATCGCGGCCAACCAGACGCTCGCCCTGCACCGTGTACCACGCAAGGAGGGCAGCACCGCGGCCGGGATCTACCAGACCGGCATGAAGATCGGCACCTCGCTCGGCACCGCGCTGGCGACCTCGTTGTACTTCAGCGAGATGACCGCCTCGCACGGCGACTTCGCCGCGGCGGCCCGGGTCGGTCTCTTCGGCGGCGCCGCCCTGGCCGCCGTCGCCTTCCTGGTGGCCCTGCCGGGCCTCACACTCGGCGGACGCCGGAACACACCGGCCGCCGTGGGTCAGGAAGAGGTGGAGATGGCGGCCAGGTGAGGTGAACCGTGCGGGAGGCGGCGGCCGGATCGCCTGCGGCCGCCGCCCCTTCCGGCGCCCGCCTGCCTCAGCACGGCCGGCGCCACGCGTCCAGGGAGAGCCGCTTCAGCATCGAGTCGAGGCCCAGCCGGCCGGCGGTGGGACAGAACTTCCCGGTGGGCACGTCGTACTCCACATGGAAGACGGCCTTGCGTGCCTTGACGAACGGTGTCAGTGACGCGCATTCGCTGAATTCGGCGCACTGTTCGTTCACCGCGAAGTCGAAGTCCCCGACCAGCTGCGGTATTTGCTCCAGGTCGTTCTTCAGTCCGACGGCCAGGCCCCGGTCGTGTGCCAGATCCGCGATCATGCGGTTGTACGCGAGCTGGTCCGCGGCGGCCAGCGGGAAGCCGGTCTTGTTGGTGTAGCCGTCGAGGAGGTCGGGCTCGACGGCGTCGAACCCCTTGGAGCGGCACATGTCCATGCGCTTGGCCATGATGGGGCGCAGCACGTCGAGTCGGCGGATGTCGAGCCACCGCTCGCCCTCCCAGCCGTTGCCTTTGCCAAGGACGGAGGCGGGGAAGTCCTTCTGGTCGGGGCGGTAGTCCTCCCAGGAACCGGCGTTGATGTAGCAGATCACCTTGCGTCCGTCGGTGTGCAGGGACTTGACCACGGCGGCGCTGTTCTCGAAGCCGTCGATGTCGTACACCGGGACCTCTACGGAGGTGTCGATCCGGCCGCTGAGCTGCCACTGCCAGGCGGTGCCGGGGCGCGGCTGCCAACGGTGGGGCGCGTCGGGGGGGCCGGAGGAGCAGCCCGCCAGCAGCATGCCAAGCAGCATGAGGGTGAGGGCGGTTGCGGGGCCCGGCCGTGCCGCGTGCCTCAAGAGGCCTCCCTCTCCACGGTCGGCGGCAGCCCGCTCCACGGGTTCGCGCCACTGCCGGGGACGGCGCAGTACACGGCCGCTCCGCGCATCCGGGCGGTGCGCGCCGCGAGCCCGCAGAGCCCGTCCGGGACACCGTGCACCAGGTGGCAGAACCGGTCGGGCGGATGGGCGCCGGTCCAGGCGGGCACGGTGAAATCGGTGTGGCGGTACGTCTTCCAGGTGCCCTCGAAGGTGACCAGCAGGTCGGCGAACTCGGCGTAGCCCGGGGCCGGGTGGACGCCCGGGTTGAGGACGACGGT
This sequence comes from Streptomyces sp. NPDC127595, assembly GCF_042671685.1. Taxonomy (NCBI): domain Bacteria; kingdom Bacillati; phylum Actinomycetota; class Actinomycetes; order Kitasatosporales; family Streptomycetaceae; genus Streptomyces; species Streptomyces sp. NPDC127595. The sequence continues at coordinate 130,340 of NZ_JBHXWK010000007.1, forward strand.
GCCGGCCCCGCAGAGACGTGCCGCCCGCGTCAGCCGACGGTAGTGGCGCACCGCCTCGCCGCCGGAAGACGTGCGGTCAAGGAAGGCGCCGTCGGTGTCGTACCAGCGGCGGTGCCTGCGCAGGTCGCCGACGACCGCGCGGACCGACCGCTCGCCGTAGGCCGTGTCCACGTATCCGAGCACCCGCACGCCCGCCTCCCGCAGTTGGGCGGCGGCCGTGACGAAGGCAGGGTCTGGTGTGTCGCCGGGTCCGTCGGCGACGTTGAGGACGACGCCGTAGAGCTGTGGTCCGGCGTGGATCAGGGCGCGCCAGGCGGCCGGGTCCACGGCCGGGTGGACGTAGAGCGGGACGAGCAGCCGGCCGCGGGCGGGGTCCGTCGCCGCGTCGGTCACGCCGGGACCCTGGTGTGGCCGGCCCACAGGCCGGCGAGCGAGTCGGCCAGGGTCAGTTCGGGCCGCCAGTCGAGGGCGTCCGCGGCCGCGCTCACGTCGGCCCGCTGCCAGGACACGGCCGAGGAGCGCTGCGATCCGGCGCCGCGTTCCTCGATCGGGCCGCGGTATCCGGCGGTCCGCGCCAGTTCCTCGGCGAGGTCCCGGGCGCGGGTGGCCGTGCCGCTGGCGATGTTGAGGACGGCGGGCAGGGGGCCGGGGGTGGTCGTCGCGAGCACGGCGGCCCGCGCCACGTCCCGTGCGTCGACGAAGTCGCGGTAGGCCGAGAGGTCGCCGACGGTGACCGTCCCGTGGGGCAGTGCGCGCCGCAGTTCGTCGGCGAGCCGTCCGGGCAGGCTGGCGGCGGGCGAGCCGGGGCCGACCGGGTTGAACACCCGCAGGACGACGGTGTCCAGGCCGGTCCGGCCCGCTTCGGTCACCGCGTACGTGCCGGCCAGCTTGGTCGCCCCATAGGTGCCCTGCGGGCTGACCGGAGAGCTCTCGGTGAGGATCTCGCCGGCGGGCGTCGGCCCGTACTCGGCGGCCGACCCCAGGTGGACGAGCCTGGCGCCGGGGGCAGCCTCGCGCAGCGCCTCGCACAGTACGGCGGGTCCGCGGGCGTTGGTCTCGGCCATCCGTACGGGGTCGCCGCTGACGGCGCCCGCGCAGTTGACGACCGCGTCCGGGGCGAGGGCCCGCAGGGACCGGGCGAGTCCGGCGACGGAGATGGCCGCGAGGTCGACGGGGAGGTTCACGGGCAGACCGGGGTCCGCCGTGCGGCCGCCGCCGAGCACCCGCACACCCGGGAGGGTGCGCAGCTGCCCGGCGATGTGACCGCCCAGGAATCCGGTGGAGCCCAGGACGAGGATGCGCATGATGCCGGGTCACACTCCCTTGAGCAGGGCGGGGCGGCGCGTGGTGAACTCCGCGTTGGCCCTGTCGTAGTCGTCCGGGCGCCCAATGTCGAGCCAGTAGCCGTCGAACTCGTAGGCCGCGGGCGGGGTTTCGGCCTTGAGCAGGTCGAGGACCAGTTCGTCGAAGCCGAGCGGCAGACCGGGGGTGTAGCCGTTGAGGGTGGAGCGGGAGAGTCCGTAGACGCCCATGGAAACCCGGTAGTCCATGCTCGGCTTCTCGGCGAAGCCGACGACCTTGCCGGCTTCGGTGGTGAGCACGCCGAAGTCGATGGCGACCGTACGCGCGTAGGTGGCGATGGTCAGCGGCGACTCGGATTCCTCGTGACTGCGCAGTACGGCGCCGAAGTCGAGGTCGGTGAGGATGTCGCCGTTCATGACGAGGAAGTGCTCGGGCAGCCGGTCGAGCATGGTCAGCAGCGGGCCCATGGTGCCCAGCGGGCTGTCCTCGGTGGCGTAGCCGACGCGCAGGCCCCACTGGGAGCCGTTGCCGACGTAGGCCCGGATGATGTGGCCCAGGTGCCCGATGGCGATGGTGCAGGTGGTGAAGCCGGCGCCGGCGAGCTGCCGCATCACGATCTCCAGGATCGCGTGCTGGTCGCCGATGGGTACGAGCGGCTTGGGCAGGGCGGTCGTGTAGGGCCGCAACCGTACGCCTTTGCCTCCGGCCAGGATGACTGCATGCATCGTGGGGGTTTCCTTCCGACTGTCGTCAGGTGTCGCCGATTCGGTGTCGCCGATTTCCTGGGTTCAGGGACTCGGTAGGTCTTGGTTCAAGGACTCGGTGGGTCTGGCTTCAAGGACTCGGTGGGTCTTGGAGACGAGGAGCCGTCGGAATGTTGAAGACGGCGCCGCCACCCTCGACCTGATGAGTCGTCAGATGTTGTAGACGTTCGTCTTGTAGCGGGCGAGGTTCGCCGGGTCGCGGAAGAAGTCGATGGTCGCCTCCAGACCCTCTTCGAGGCAGTGGGCAGGCGCCCAGCCGGTGGCGGCGCGCAGCCGGGAGGCGTCGCAGACCAGCCGCATCACCTCCGATCCGGCGGGGCGGATGCGCTGCGCGTCCTCGCGGACCTCCAGGTCGGCTGCCATCAGCTTGCCGATCAGGGTGACCAGGTCACCGACCGAGATCTCACCGCCCGTACCGGCGTTGAACGTCCTGCCCACGACGGCCTCGGCGGGCGCGGTGCCCACCGCGAGGAACGCCTGGGCGGTGTCCTTGGCGAAGGTGAAGTCCCGGGTGGGCCGCAGATCGCCCAGGGTGATGGTCCGTTCCCCGGCCGCGACCTGCCCGATCACGGTCGGGATCACCGCCCGCATGGACTGGCGCGGCCCGAAGGTGTTGAACGGCCGCAGGGTGACCACCTGGGTGCCGAAGCTCGCGTGGTAGCTGTCGGCCAGCCGGTCACCGCCCGCCTTCGAAGCCGCGTACGGGGACTGGGTGTTGATCGGATGGTCCTCGGTGATCGGCACCGTCCGGGCCGTGCCGTACGTCTCACTGGTGGAGGTGTGCACCAGGCGCGGGATGTCGAGCCTGCGGACCGTCTCCAGGACGTTGAGGGTGCCGGTGACGTTGGTGTCCACGTAACTGTGCGGGGCCTGGTAGGAGTACGGGATCGCGATCAGCGCGGCCAGGTGGTAGACGGCCTCCGTGCCGGTCAGCAGCCGGTCCACCGAGCCGGGGTCGCGTACGTCGCCGAGGACGACCTCGACACTGTCCATCACCTCCTGCGGCAGGGTCTCCAGCCAGCCGTAGGAGGAGAAGGAGTTGTACTGGGCCATCGCGCGCACCCGGTGCCCGGCGGCGACGAGCGCCTCGACCAGGTGCGAGCCGATGAAGCCCTCCGCTCCGGTGACGGCTACGGGTCCGGATTCGGTCACGGGTCTGTCTCCTCTGATGTGGGGGGTGATGCGGATGATTGAGGTGTTGTCAGCGGTGGGCCGTGGCCCGGCCGAGCAGGGTGTACGAGACGATCACCAGCGCGGCGGCGGCACAGCCGCAGACGAGCGGGCGGACGGCGGCGGGGCCCAGGGCCGCGCCCGCGGCGGCGGCCAGACAGACGGCGGCGGGTGGCCAGGCCGTGCCGAAGGCCTGGAGCAGCAGAGCGGTCCACAGGACGGCTCCCAGCGCCAGCAGCGGTCCGGGCGAGTCCCCGCGGATCACGGCGGGTGTGGCCAGCAGTGCCAGGTATCCGGCGAGACACAGCAACAGCGCCCGCCCGGCGCGGAGTTGGAAGCCCCTGGGCGTGGTGCTGTGCCGGAGTGCGGCAAGGCCCAGGCTCCGGTAGCGGTAGAGCAGCCACTCGGCGACGCCCATGCTCAGGGTGAGTACGACCACGGCGGCGCCGTCGGCCGACGCGGCCATCAGCGTCAACGACCCCGCCGCGAGGCCGAACAGCCCGTACGGAAGGGAGGCGGCGAGCGGCGGCCCGCTGCCCGGGGCGTCCGTGCTCTCCGTACGCAGCGACCTGACGATCTCGCGGGCCGCCAGCAGCACCGCCGCCGCGACGGTGACAAGGAGCAGCGCGGCGACGGCCAGTGGGCCGGGGTGCCACAGGAGCAGGGAGGCCGCTCCGGCGACGGTCGGGGTGAGCGCGAGCAGCAGATCCCGTTCGCGGCCGAGCACCAGGAGCACGGTGCCAGCGGCGAGGTAGAGCGCCTGCCCGGCGGCGAACGCGGCCATGGTGCCGGGCCCCGACAGCAGCAGCCCGGCCGACACCGCGCCCAGTGCCCCGACCGGGGCCCCAGCACGCAGGGTGCGCGCGGCGGCGCGACGGCCGCCCGCCGCGAGCCGTACGTAGGCGCGGTGGGCCACGCCCTGGTTCCACGCCCAGGCGACCAGCGCCGAGGCGGCCAGCCCGGCGATCGTGCCCGTACCGCTCGCGAGAAGCCCGGCGCCCAACACGTAGGCCAGCCCGGGGAGTCCGAAGACCGCCCCGCGCAGTACGCACCGCCAGGGGCTGGTACGCCACGGGTCGGGCGGCGGTTCCGGGTCGGGGAAGCGCCGCGGCACCCGCTCGTACAGCTCCTCGGCAACCTCGAAGAGGTCCCGTCGTCCGTAGCGGCCGGTGATCTGCTCCTGCGTCAGGCCGTCCGACTCCAGTACGGCGGCGATCTCGTCGGGGTGCACGGCCGCGCCGCACACGTCCGCCAGCCGTTCGGCGAGCTCGTCGAAGGGGTCCTCGGCCCAGGAAGGCCGACGGCGCCGGACCGAACGCGGCCCGAGAGCGGGCAGCGCGTCGGCGTCACGGGCCCCGGCCGAACCGGCCCGGCCCTCCTTACGCCCCGAACCGCCGTGCCCGGCCGCCGAGTTGCCCGGCCACCCCGCCGGAAACCGCCGTACCTCGGCACGCTCCTGATCGATGCCACCGTCCCCCGGCAGCAACCGCAGGGGCCCGCTCACCCCACCTCACCTGCCTGATGCCCTGCGCCGTGTCCCGCGAACTCCTGCTGCCGTACGCCGTGTCCAGCGAACTCCGGCTGCCGCTCGCGCCCACCGAGGGGTGCGTTGGCGTACTCCTCGGCGTACCGCTCCTGCTCGGTGGCGGCACCCGTGGCGAGTTCGCCGTAGATTCCGCGGAAGGTGTCGATGGTCTGGCGGAGGGTGAACTGCTCGATCACCCTCAGCCGGGCGGCCTCGCCCATCCGGGCGCGGCGTGCCGGGTCGCGCAGCAGTTCCAGTGCCGCGCGCGCCATCTCCCGCGGTTCGCGGGGCGGCACGACGAGGCCGGTGTCGCCGACCGCCTCGTGCACCCCGCCCACGTCGGTGGAGACGGTGGCCCGGCCGCAGGACATGGCCTCGATGAGGGTGAAGGGGAAGCCCTCGCTGATGCTGGACAGCATCACGACGTTGCCCGCCGCGTACGCGTCGCGGATGTCCTCCACCCGGCCCTCGAAGACCACCGCGTCACCGGCCCCCAACTCCGCGGCGAGGGCCTCGCAGCGCTCCCGGTAGGCCTCTCCGCCGCGCGGTGTGCCGCCGAACATCCGCAGCCGCGCCTGCGGCAACTCCTCGCGTACGAGGACGAAGGCGCGGATCAGCGTCTCCAGGTCCTTGATCGGGTCGACGCGTCCCGCCCAGGTGAGGGTGGGAAGTTCGGGTTCGGGACCGGCGGGCGGGAAGGCGCCGGGGTCGACTCCGTTGTAGACGGTGCGTATGCGGTCGGGAGCTGTGCCGCCGTGCTCCTCCCAGCGCCGGTTGTAGCGGTTGCCGGGGGTGACGAGCGCCGCGCGGGCGTAGGTCTCGCGGGCCAGTTGCCGGAAGAAGCCGAGGAGCAGGGACTTCACGGGCCAGCGGTAACCGCCGGTGCGGTAGCCGAGGTAGCGCTCGCGGAGGTAGACGCCGTGCTCGGTCAACAGCAGTGGCGTTCCGTACAGTTGATGGGCCATCAGGCCCGGCAGCGCGGCCAGTCCCCCACTGACGGCGTGCGCGACTCCGCCCTCCGGCGGCGTGACCGCGAGCGGCCGCAGCGCGTGTTCGAGGAGTTCGGTGGCGGTCAGCGCGTCATGCAGGGTCGGCCGGGCCGCGGCCACGGGTATGTGCGGCCGGTTCCACACCGCGGTCAGGGTCCGCAGCGCCTCCTCGGTGCGCATGGCCGCCGACAGCTCCCCCTTGCGGGCCCGCGCGGCGAGGGCGTACAGGCCGTCGGCGAAGTCCGCTCCGGCCGTCGGCGAGCCGGGCTCCAGGAGCGAGAGCAGGAACCGCTCGTAGGTACCGAGGAAGCGGCGCAGCCGCCTGCCCCGGGGCGCGCGTCCCTCCGGAACGGGTCCCCACAGCGGGACGGAGACCAGTCCGCCGACGTTCGGGGGCAGTTCCCAGGCGAGCGACTCCTGGCCGGTCCCGGTGATCGCGACGACCTGGAAGCCGACCTCGGGCATCCCCCGTACCAACTGGTCGCACCACACGCTCACCCCGCCGTGCTGGTGCGGATACGTTCCTTCGGTGAGCAGTGTCACCACCGCCCGGTCGCCCGTGCCCGGTGGTGGCACGGCGTGCAGGATCTCTCGCGTGGACATGCGTCTCATTCCCCCCAAGGAACGGTTGGTTCAGGCCGCGGCCGTGGTCAGGGGCGCGGTCGGGCCCCGGCGGCCGATGCCGCCGGGGCGTGGCGTGCGGCTAACCGGCCGTCGCCGCTGCCGCCGCCTCCAGTGAGCCGTCGGCGGTCCATCCCGACCTCGCTCCGGCGTACGGGCTGCCGAAGCCGTCCGTACCGGCGGGCAGCGTCACCGGGGCCTGCACCCCGCTGGGCGCGCTGATGGTGACGGCGTTCCCGATCCGGTAGGCGGTGACCTGTCCGCCGTCGACGGCGGCGTCCCAGGCGGCCCGGTTCGCCAGTTCGGCGCTCGTCTCGCTCATCCCCTGGTTGACCAAAGGGGTGTTGTCGGCGAAGAGGCCCGCGTAGTCGCTCAGCACCTTCTCCAGGACCGGGTACGCGATCCGCTCCTCGGCCAGGTTCGACTGGTGGATGTAGTGCGGGCGCGGGTTGTTCGACAGCGCGTGGCCGAGCGCGATCCGGCTCTCGGTCGGCACGAGGTACGAGGTGTAGCCGGTCGCGGTGTCCAGCGGAGCGTCCAGGCAGGTGGTCGTCGTGGAGTTGTCGCAGATGCCGCTGCCGCCGTCGGCGGCGCTGGTGTAGATCCAGTTGTACTCGTCGACCTGCTCCGCCTGCTTGGCCGCGTTGTAGAAGATGTTGATCGGGAAGCGCGGCACCGTCAGCGCCGCGCCGACCTGACGCTGCTGCGGGTCACGGGAGTTGTCGCTGCCCAGCGCGGTCACGCCGGTCGCGGCGAGCGCGGGCGCCAGGTTCGGGTTGTCGTCGACCTGCTGCGGAAGCACCCTCATGCCCGAGTGCTCACCCGTGACGAGCTCCGTGTTGTCGAGGTCAAGACCCTTTGTGGCGGCCCAGTTCCGGTTGTCCACGATCTGCGCGGTGATCTCCGCCTGGCTGACCCACTGCACGTTCCCGGCCGCGTCGGTGGAGCACACCCACGGCACCACGGTCACGTTCTGCACGCAGCCCAGGAACGGGTGGTCGTAGGTGTGGTTCACCCAACGGAAGGCGTCCTTGTCCGCGACCAGTTGGTCGGTCAGCGCGTCCGCCCCGCCGTTCTCCTCCTTGTAGGTCTCGCTGCCCGCGCCGTTGAACATGAAGTCGAGCGTCAGACCGTGCTCCTGCGACCACTGCTTCGCGTACTGCGCGTCCGCGACCGTCATCCGGATCGGGTCCGCCGTGCCCTGGCCCTCGGGGCAGTCCACGTCTCCGGGGGTGCAGTTCAGCACGGTGTCCCAGCGGTCGTCGGCGCCGAAGACGTCGTCCACGTGCACCGCGAAGTAGTTCCGGTCCGCGCCGAGATGGACGCCCTGCGTCATCCACTCCACGATTCCGCGCGCGAGCAGCCGGTACTGCTGCTGGGCCTCGTTGTAGACGAACGTCACGACCAGTTCCCGGCGGCCGTCGTGCGCGTACTCCCCGATGAGCGAGCCGTTCACCGCGGTGCCGGGAATGGGCGCCTCCACGTAACTCGTGAACGTGGCCCCCTCCGCCTGCTGGGCGAGCGGCACGGACAGGTAGCCGTAACTCTCCGACACATCGGCCGCGTTGTCCTCGAACGGCACCGGACCGTCGAGATACCCGAAGGGTCCCGCGAGACCGGCGGCGGTCACCTGCGCCGTCACACCGTCCAGCGACCCCATGTACCCGGGGTTCTCGGCCCAGTTCAGCCCGACGGCCGGCTGGGCGAAGGTGTAGGCGTCGACCTGGCGAATCCCGTAGGTCTGCTCGTACGACGCCAGCGCCGCCATCTCCGCCGAGCCTGCCCCGAAGGGGTTGTCGTTCGGCAGCACCACGGCCTGGTACTTCGCCCTCGGCCGCCCGTCGACGGTGTCGCTCAGGAACGCCGCGTCGATCTGCGGTCTACCCGCGTCACTCAAATCCACTTCGGTGTAAGGCGTCCCCGCCCCGTCGAGCTCCGCCGCGACGGCCGCCGTGACCGCGCCGCCGTCATCGACCACCAGCACTCTGAGGTCGATTCTCGGTTCCGTGTCGTCGGCTCTCGCCCCGGCCACCGGCGCCAGGAACGTGAGCAACAGCGAAGCCGCGCAGACCGCGGCCCTACGCGAAAGACCCTGCATGATGTGCCCCCCATGGGCTGCGGCATGAATTGCCGCATGACGAAAAGCCGAACCAGGACAGCGAAGAACCTTGTTGCGCACCAACGCCGAGGCGAATGAAGAACCTTGGCCTCGAGCAGCCCCCGGCTCGTGCCGCACACATCCTCCGACGGCGTGAGGAGGTTTCGTGGGCAATTCGAAAAAGTTTCTCAGCCACCCTGAGCTTGTTAACCTTGTGTACACAAACCCTCACTCCGCGCACAGGTGATCCCCACCGAACTCCCAGGAACTGGCAGCGGGAGGAGGGCAGTTGACGGTCACCAGAAAAACCCCGCCTCCCGCGCGGTACGGGATGACCTTCGGCCAGTTCCGTCCCCTGCGCGGGATGCCCGGGACGAGCCATCGGCCGCCCAGGGAAGGCGCCCCTTCCACCTCCCGCCTGCGGAAACAGGAGGCCCCCGGTGAGGTGGAGGGCATCCGTCAGACCCTCTCGAATCCCGCCATCCGGGCCCGCGGCATGAAATAGCCCTGGCCGGCACCCCGTTGCCGCCGGACGACCGAGCCGACCATCGACCCCGTCCGGGCCCGTCCCCAAGGAACCGCGCCCGCACCGCTGTCATCGCCGGGCCTGGTGGCCGTGGGTGAGGGGAACCCGGCGCGGGAGGCGCCGGGAACCTCCCGACGGCCGGCCCAACTGGCCGACTCCTGTGGGTTCCTGGGGCACTGGGGGGGCGGAGCACCACTCCTGCCGGGCATCTCCAGCAGCAGCCCGGCGGTGATCCTCGCCCACGCGGAGGCCCGCTGAAGCCGTACTACCTCACGTCGCGGACGAGACGCCGACGAGAGGACCGGCCGGGGTGTTCCAGACGGACATCGCCATGTCCACAAGGCCGTGCAGCAGCGCGCGATCCGCCCCGTCGCGCGCCTGGAGCGAGAGGCCGTTGATGAAGGTGGTGTAGAAGGCGGCGATCGTGTCCGTGTCCGTACCCTCGGCCAGTTCCCCGGAGTCCACCGCGGCGTCCAGGCGCGTCTTGATGGTGGTCTTGGTGCCAGCACGGCACCGTAGCGCGAAGTCCCGCACCGACTCGTGGTCGGCGGTCAGGTTGGTGGCGGTGAGCACGATCATGCAGCCGCGCGGCTTGCCCTCGGTGGTGAACCGGTCGACGCTCTCGTGCAGCAGCGCCGCGACGGCCTCGCGGGCGGTGGGCGCCTCGTCCATGGCCCGCCGCGAGGCGTCGGCCTCGGTGCGCTCGTAGAGCCCGATGGCCTCCCGGAACAGATGCTCCTTGTTCTTGAACGCGGCATACAGGCTGGGAGGGTTGATGCCCATGGCGGCGCTCAGGTCGGTGGTCGAGGTGGTCGCGTAACCACGCTCCCAGAAGACCAGCATGGCCGTGTGCAGAGCCGCGTCGCGATCGAAGGCTCGGGGGCGTCCGGTGCGGGCCACTTGACCTCCTTGACGGCGGATCAGCCGGTCGATAGCTTCTTGTGTAGAGGTTAGTACATAAGTCGTGCTGTCCGCTGCCCCAGGGGTGGCGAACGGACGACGGCTTCGCCCTGCCCCGACTCTACGGTCGACCCGCCCGCCCTGCCTCCCACCTCCATGGGCGGACAAGGGTGGCACGGCACTCCACCCCAACCCAGAAGGAGATCTCGCTCATGGCTATCGCGGACGACGCCCCGGCGGAGCTCCAGGTGCGATGGGGACTGCGGGAATGGTTAATGCTCGTAGTCGTCTGCGGTGCGTTCTCGCTGGACGCACTGGACAACATCATGGTCGGCATCTCCACCCCCCAGATCAAGGACGATTTCGACATGAGCACGTCCGCCGCGCAATGGGTGGTGAGCGCCTACGTCCTCGGCTTCGGCGGCTTCCTGCTGCTGGGCGGCCGGATGGCCGACCTCCTTGGCAAGCGGCGGGTGTTCATCGCCGGCCTCACCGTGCTCGCCGTCGGCTCACTGGCCGGTGGCCTCGCGACCAGCGGGATCGTGGTGATCATCGGCAGGCTGGTGATGGGTATCGGCGCCGCGCTGACGGCGCCCTCCGCCCTGTCGATCATCGTCAGCAACTTCCCCGAGGGACCGCAGCGCAACAAGGCCGTGGGCATCTACACGGCCTGCGGCGCCGTCGGGTACTCCACCGGCGTGGTCGTCGGCGGCGCCCTGACCGAGGCGAGCTGGCGCTGGACGTTCATGCTCGGCGTACCGGTCGCCGTCACGGCCCTGATCGGCGCCCTGCTGCTGGTCCCCAACGACCCCGCACACGACGGCGGCAAGCGCCACTACGACGCCGCCGGCGCGATCACCATCACCGCCGCCATGCTCCTGCTGGTCTACGGCATCGTGCAGGCCCCGACGGAGGGCTGGCTCTCCGGCGCCACGCTGGGCGTCTTCGCGTCGGCGGCCCTCCTGCTCGCCGCATTCACGCTCATCGAATCGCGGACCCTTCAGCCGCTGCTGCGCCTCGGCCTGCTGCGCAACAAGTCGCTGGTGGGCGCCAGTCTGATCGCCGCGGCGATCCTCGGCACCTATATGAGCTACCAGTTCGTCGGCAGCCTCTACCTCCAGACCTACCGGGGCTGGTCCCCGCTGGAGATGGCCTTCGCGTTCCTGCCGATCGGCCTGATGATCCTCATCTTCGCGCCACGCGCCGGGAACTGGCTCGGCCGCACGGGGCTGTGCCTGCCCGTGTTCTTCGGCATGCTGGCGTACGCCGTCGCCTTCCTGCTCTTCCTCCGCGTAGGCGAGGGCTCCTCCTACTGGACGATGATCCTGCCGAGCATGCTGCTGATCGGCATCGGCTTCCCCTTCGCCTTCACCGCGGCGAACGTCCAGGCCACCACCGGCGTCGACGAGGCCGAACAGGGCCTCGCCGCGGGCATCCTGCAGACCGGGTACCAGGTGGGCGCCGCGGTGGTCCTCGCCGTGGTCACCGTGCGGATGGGCGACGAGGACACCACCAACCGCGCCGAGATGCTGTCCGGGTACCACCAGGGCACCTGGGTGATCATCGTCATCGCGGCGATCTCGGCGGTCTCGGTGCTGATCGCGGCTAGCGCTGGCCGGCTGCGCGGCGGTCGGATCACTCCGGTCGAGGGAGGGGCGGGGGCTGCGGAGAATCGGGCGGCCGAACGGTCGTTGAGTTGAGAGAGATCGGGGCTGCCGGCGGAGTTCGACATAGAGCGAGGCTGCATGCCGGCAAAGCAAACACGTCCGTGTCCGACCCGGGGAACGCCGGTTGAAGAGGCCAGTGAGCGTCACACCTCCTCTCCCGGATCCCGGACCAATGCCTGATTCCGTACCTGACTGGAACAGAAATACTTACTGCTTCAAGGCTAAGAGCGACGCTGGTCTGTCTGGGGTTTCGGGACACTAACTGCTCAGGGCGGGCGCGCAGAACTGCTGATGGCGCAGCGTTGCCAGGGCCCGGTAGGACAGGGCGAGGTCTTCCAATTCGACTGCGGCCGTGACCCCAGGATGCCGCCAAGGCGGCGAGAGGGTCCCAAAAAAGCAACGACCAGGCCGTACGGCTTGGTCGTTGCCCAAGCGGCAGACGAGTCGAGCTGTACGCCGGGGAGAGCAGTCGCGTCGCTATGACCAGCGCACACGGGCAGACGGGGAGCTTCCGTGGCTACCTTGATGGCTACCCAGGAAGGCACCTTCACCTTGGTCCGGGCGCACTCGGAGCGACGACAACGGTCGTTGCTCACTGATCACATACCGCTCGCAAGCCGTAAGTTCCTGGGCGAGAAGTCCCCTGAGGCAGCGGGCTGCGCACTTCGTCCGGTATGCAGGAGCCACATGAGATCACTCTCCTCATCGGGTAGCGGCGGTGGCTGCCAGCCTCTCCACCAGTGGGCTGGGCTCGCCGTGCCAGACAATGGTGAGCGCGTCCCTGGACCGTGTCGCGGCGACGAAGAGCAGTGATCGGGCCCGCTTGCACTCCGCCTGGTATCGGGCCGGGTCGGTGCGGCGCAATGCCTCTACGGAAGCCCTCGGGACAAGACCCCGTTGCACGCCCGCGATGACCATCCTCTGGTACTCAAGCCCCTTGAACCGGTACATCGTGCCGATGTGCACGCCCTCGTCACCCCGAGGGCCATCGGCCGTGATTTCGGTGGATACGATGCCGTTCTTCGCCAACCGAGCCGCCACCTGGGACACCATGTCGTTGGTCGGGACGCACACCGCGATGTCCTCGCGACGGATGTCGTGCCACGCCTTGATCTGTTCGGTGATCGCGTCCAGTTCGTCCTCGGAGGAGTCGGTACGTCGCACCACCGGCTCGCTGCCATACAGCACCGAGCGGTAGCCCGCCAGGGTCTCCTCGTCACCGTCCAGGTCGTCGTAGTGTTCGTCGCCCAGCATCCCGAGGGCGGACTTGAGGATCTCTCGGGTGGTCCGGTAGCTCAGGGTGAGCTTGGCGGAGCGGCCGCGGATGTGCACGCCGAGGCTGCCCAGGGTGACACGGTTGTCGTAGATGCGCTGGTGGGTGTCACCGACGAGGAAGATGTCGTCCGGCCCGGAGGCAACCATCGCCCGCAGCATCTTCCAGTGGGCGGCGGCCAGGTCCTGGGCCTCGTCCACGACGATGTGCCGATAACGGTGCCGCTGCCAGGCGCCGGTGGCTGACTCGACGTGCACGTTGCCGAGTCCCCCGCGCTCCGCCTTCGCCCGCGCCGCCGCCTCGATCCTGGCCGTACGTTCGATCTCCAGGCGTGCGGCCCGCTCGGCGACCTGCCGGTGGGTCTCCAGATGCTTCTCGTCCAGCCGCTGGGTGAACTGCTCCGTCAGCTGCCAGATCTCGGCCCGGTCCGCGCGTGTGATGCTCCTACCCCGTCCGGCCCGGCGCGCTTTGAAGTAACTGCCGCGGGAGTTGACCGCCTGACCGAGGATGACCTGCGCCCATTCGTCCATCAGGAACTCGGCGTCCCACTTGGTCCCACCGGTTTCGAGCAGTATCTGCCGCCATTCGTTCAGGGCGCGGGTGTCGTCGATCCTGCTCTTGGCACTGCCGGGGTCCGCCTCGCGCACCACACGAGTCGCCAGTTGGTCGACGTGCACGATCTCCACGCGCGCCACCGTCTCGGGGCCGCCGAGGGCAAGCAGCCGTGCGCGCAGATCCGCCGCCAGGTTCTTGTTGAAGGTGGTAAGCAGGACCGGCTTGTTGTTGCCGGGGCCTAGCCGGTCCACAAGGTGCTTCACCCGGTGAAGGGCGACGATCGTCTTGCCGGTGCCCGGACCGCCCCCGACTCGGGCCGGACCGGAGTACCGGCGGGTCACGAGCCGCTTCTGGGTCGGATGGAGGAAGACCTTCCAGCGCCCGAAGTCGCCCTCCTCAATGATGCTTTCGAGGTCCTTGTCGGTCGTGATGACCGTCGTGTCGGTGCGCTCGACCGCTGCCTGGTAGTCCTCGGGGTCGACGTCCTTGACCTGCACGGGCCGTGTGACCTCGTCGAGGACCTGCTCGAACGGGACATCGCGCAGCCGCAGCAGCACCTCACCGGTGTGGCGCGGCGCATATTCAACGAGGCCGAGCAGCTCCTCGTCGGTCGTGAGCCGCCCGACGACCGGGATAAGGGGTTCCGCCACACCGAGCTCGGCCAGCTGGTCGGGCGTCACGTCCGCGAACAGCGGACGCTCCCGCACAGGCTCGGGCATGACCGGGGCCTGCTGATGGACGGCCGGCTCCGCGGGCGGCCGCCCCTTGCGGAGGACTCCCGACTCGACGATCTCCAGGTCGACGTAGTCGATGCTGCCGGTGATCTGGTTGATGCCGTACGAGAGACGGTCCAGGTTCTCGTACACATGGCCCCGGTGTTTGACCGCGACCAGCAGCCACTCGGCCTCGCTCAGGTGCAGGAGCAAGGCCCGGTAGTCGGCGTTGACGCGCGCGGAGTACAGGCGTTCGTGGCCTTCGAGCTGCTTGAGTCGAAGGCCCGGGTGGCGGGGGTTGGCCCGGAAGTCGTGCTGGAACTTGTAGACCGCGCCGACGATCGCGCGGTCGAGCTTGACGATCTCCCGGTCGGTCTTCTCCAGCAGGCGCAGCGTGACCTTGGTCGGTGCGGCGGAGGTGGGCGTGGTCATCGTTCGTCTGCTCCTGTACGGTCCGTGCCGGTGATGCGGCGTGCCAGGTCGGCGGAGTCCCACTGGGCGGCGGTCCGGGCGTCCCAGCCCGCCGCGGCGAAGGCTCGGTCCCGGTCGACGGCCTCGTAATCGGGCTCGTCGTCCGCGCGGGCGGCCAGCACGACGGCCACCTTCGCGGCGGGCCAGGCGAGTTCTGCCTGCCAACCCGCGTCGCCCAGTTCGTGTCCAGGCCGGCCCGCGGGTGCGCCCGCCTCGGCCAGGCGGTGAGCGAGGTCGAGGAGGGCCGGTTCCTCGTCGTCGAGGAGGGGCAACACCTCGTCCCAGGCGGGATCCCGGACCGTCCGGGGCTGCTCCCCGGCGCCCCGCCCGCCGATGCCCGCGCCGACCGTGAGTTGAGCGGCGTCGAAGAGCGCCAGTTCGCTGGTCGCCAGCTGCCGGGCGTCGCCCTCGCCGTCGGCGAGGAACTGCAGGAGGTTGCCCCAGTACAGCCATGCTTGCCAGCGGCGCTGGTGGGCCGCCGGGTCCTTGGTGACAGCTTCCGGGCTGTCGTCCAGGACGGCGAGCGCGGTCCAGGCCGCCTCCACGGGACCGGGGGTCATGTCGACCGCGAGGATCAGCGGGCAGCCGCTCGCGTCGGCCACACGCACCACTTGGACAGGCCCCTGGCCGCCGGCACCCACCGCGTCCGCACCGAGCAGGTGGCCGTTGATCTCGGCGGCGGCGCCCTGGACCGGTACCGCCGTCCGTACCGCTTCCGGCAGCGCGATCAGGCCGGACAGGGCGGCCTGGGTGCGCAGCCGCCAGCGCCGCGGGTCGGGGTCGGCGAGGAACTTCAGCAGCGTGACCACAGGGTTCTGCCAGATGGTGTCGCGCAGTTCGCGGGGATCGCCGCCGTACTGGCCCTGAAGGACCTGGCCCGCTATCCGCATGGCGTTGTTCTGGTACGGCTCCCAGGCCCTTGGATCGGACACGGCACCGTCACCGTCCCAGCGGGACAGATCGGTCCAGGTCAGCTGGAACACGGCCCAGCCCTCGGCGCGGAGCCGCGCCCGGCGGGCCGCGTCTTCGGCGATGCGGTTGTGGTCCGCCGAGGCGTGATACTGGAAGCCGTCCAAGTAGACGGCGACGCGCAGGGGTTCGGCGTCCAGTCTGCGGACCACGAAGTCCGGCCGGGTCCAGCCGAGGTCCTCCTGGGGCTTGATCTGCCAGTGGACGACGGTGCGCCCGTCGGGGGCGGTGAGCCTGAGGTCAGTGGCGATGGTGCCGGACGGGTCCTGGGCGTGCCTGACGCTCGCCTGGGTGTCCTTACGGCGAGCCCAGGCGACGAGACCTTCCAGGAATCGGGCTTCGAGTTCACTCTCCACCTGGCGTCCCAGGGGGATGTCGTGGGTGGCGGCGACGGGGGCGACCTGCCAGCCTTCGACCGTGTCGCCGAGGACTTCACGCAGCAGTCCGAGAGCTGCCGCGCGGCTCACGTGCGCGTACTCAGTGCCCGACACATGCCTCAGGAGACAGCGGTGACAGGCCGCCTTGCCTTCCTCCTTGCAGGGACAGGTGTCGATGCGGTGGCGTGCCGCGACGAGTACGTTCCGAAAGGTGTCCGGGTCGGCGAGGCGGTGCAGATAGCCGGTTCCGCCGGGGAGGGTGTCGTACATCACGAGGAAGCGGCGCCGGATCTCGCCGCCGCCCGACTGGTCGGGCATGGAAGCGACGACCGCTTCCAGGTGATCGGGATTGCCGCCGTAGGTCTCGGCGATACCCGCCCTCAGCAGCGCCTTGAACGAGGACAGCCGCTCCTCCACGTGGGTGGTGGCGGCGGGCAGCAGAATGCGCAGGGCCTCGGTGTGCAGTTCGTGGGCGAGCAGCAGGGAGACGTCGGCGTCCGGTCGACCTCGGCCTCGGAAACGCGGGCACCAGGGCCGGTGGTGGGATCGGTCGGGCCGGCGTGCGAGGGACGGGCTCAGGGCGTCCGGCGACTGGTCCGGGGCGGGCCGTCCCTTCGCCGTGGCCCCGCCGCACTGGGTGCACACGTAGAAGGGGTTGAGCCGGATGTCCTCGCCCGCGAAGGAGTCGGTGGCGGGGACGTCGAAGCGAGCCTGGCCGAGGTTGAACGCCCGGACGGCGGCGCGCCTGCTGAAGTCCCAGCCGAAGGTGGCCTGTTGGTGACGCCAGGCGGACTCGATGTCCTCGGTGGCGATGTCGACGGCCGTGACGACGGTGTAGCTGAGCCGCTCGCGGTCGTCCGAGTCGTCCCTGATCCGGGCGTCGTCGTGCCGGTCCCGGGAGGTGACCCTGGTGGGCTGCAGGACCCGGTGCAGACACCCGCGGTCGCCGATGGCGGTGCTCCGACAGCGCGGACAGGGGCTCGTATCGTCCTCGGCCCGGTGCGTACGGACATAGCCGCAGCTGGGGCACACCCGCCAGACCAGCCACTTCGGGCGGTCGGCACTGCCGACGTCCAGACCGGAGACGCGGTGCTTGTAGCCCTTGAAGTAGAAGAGGTTTCCCGGCGCGTAGTCCGTCAGTGCCAGCCGGGCCGCCCGCTCATGGCTGGTGACCCTGCTGTCGTAGACGGTGTCACCGTCCTGGTTCTTCTCGCTCCAGGTGAGGGTCGCCTCCAGTTCCGTACCGCCGTCGACCAGGCTGTAGTTGGGCAGCAGACCGAGATCGACCAGGGTGCCGTGGGCGCTCTCGCGGCCGATCTCGGCGAACCGGCGGGCGACGGCGACGCGCTCGGCGCGCAGTTCGCGGTCCTGCCGGGCGTGTTCGGGGTCGCCGGCGATGAGCTGGGCGCGGGCCTCGTCGATCGCGGTGAGGCGGCCACGGAGATCACTGAGGCGTTCTTCCCAGGTGGCGGCCGCTCGTTCGACGGCTGGGCGCAGACCCTCGGTGGCGAAAGAACGCAGGACCTCCGCGGTCTCCTCGTCGACGGCGGATACGTCGTCGTGGTCCACGAAGAGGTCCAGGAACTCCTGCACCGAGCGCTCGCCCCGAACCAGAGCCGCGTCGGTAAAGTCGCGCAGCCAGCCGGTGTCACCGAACAGCGCGGAGGCCAGGCGCGGCAGCGGGAGAATCTCGGGAGCACCGTCCTCGTCGGGTCCGCGCAGCGTGCCGCGGGCCGCGAGGTCGAGGAGACGGGCCACGTACTGGCGGCGCAGGATCTCGGCGGCCGACAGATAGCAGCCCGGCGGGTGGATCTCACCCGCGATCATCTGCCGGGGTTCCTGGAGGTAGTAGAGGTCGCGCGGGCCCCGGTCGACGAGGGTGAGGAGGTAGGCGTTGCCGCTGGAACGACCGGCGCGGCCGACCCTCTGCACGTAGTTAGCGGGTCCCTTGGGCAGGGAGGCGAGTACGACAGCCGACAACGCGCCGATGTCGATGCCGAGTTCGAGGGTGGGCGTGCAGGACAGCACGTTGGGGTCGGTGTAGCGGGTGCCGCGCCTGAAGGCCGCCTCGACGCTCTCCCGTTCCTTCCGAGTGAGGGCGCCGGTGTGCTCGGCGGTCACCACGGTGTAGGCGCCGGTCTCCCGGTACATCCGCCGGTAGTAGTCCTTGGTGTAGTCGCGCAGTCGGGTCGTGGAGCCGCTGTCGAGCTCGGCACCTTCCGATCCTGCGGCCAGAAGGGTCCCGGAGCACTGGTAGCGCGGGCAGGGCTGCCGGTGCCAGTGGTCCAGATGATCGGGGTGCACCGTCTGCTGCCAGGCGCACACCGGACACCGCGTGTACGCGTCGCCCACCACGTCGTCGGCGAGCGCCCGGACCCTTACGTGACCGGGCTGGAGACCGTAGACGCGGGTCGCCCCGTCCTTGGCCGTGCGGACACAGAGGATGCCTGCCTCAGCCAGCTGTGGCAGGAGCGTGCGGACGAACTCGGCCGCGGCATCGCGGGGCAGGCCGAGGCAGCGGCTGGTCCAGTCCTGATACCAGTTCTGCGCCGCACCGAGAGTGTCGAACTGAGTTCTGTCCTTGGCCCGGTCGAGGAGGAAGGCGGGGGCCGAGATGCCGGGCGGGAAGGCGGGCATACCGGACGGACGTCCGCCCCACACCAGCCAGCGGCGCACCCCGGCTTCGTCGAGCCAGGGATCGAGCCAGCCGTGGCGCACCGCGCCCCGGATGCGCAGCCTCTCCAGGAGGCCACGGACATAGCCGAGGTAGCGCTCCTCCTCCGGCCCGGCTCCGCCTCGGAGCGTCACCAGTGCCGGAGTCCGCCGCAACAGGTCCCGGACGAGGTCGGTGGCCAGGTCAGGGTCAGAGAGGTCGACCTCGGCCGCCGCGGTGCGGGTCAGTTCCAGGGTGCGGCCCTGCCGGGAGCGCAGGCCGAACTCGAGTACGGCGGCGAAGGCCAGGCGTTCGCCGATCATCTGCCAGGTCGCACGACTTCCCTTGCTGGCGCCGGACAGCAGCAGGTCCACACCGTGGATGTCGTGCAGGTCCGGGGGTGCGACGGCGGCGAGGACGTCACGGTCGACGACCTCGGCTAGGCAGTCCGCCACGATGTCGTTGAGCGGCCGCGCCGTCTCTTCGTCGAGCTGGGCGGCCAGCAGGGCACGCAGGGAGAAGTCGTAAGAGCGGCTGGCGACGAAGCCCGCGCGGTGGGCGGCGTCCTGCACGGAGTCGTTGAACAACAGCGTGCGCCGCTCCGGCCCGGGAGCCAGCTCGCCGCCGGTGAACAGCTGGGTGATGGAGGCGGCTGCCAGGGGGGCGAGTCCTCGGCCGAGGAAGCGGATGGCGTTGCCGGTGGCGCAGTTGGGGCAGCGGTCGTCGGCGGCGGTCTGGTCGTTCATCAGATCGACGCGGACGAACGCGGCGTCCCTGAGCCCCTTGGCCGCCCGTACTCCGTGCCGGTCGGGCCGTTCGAAGTCCTTGTCGGGATCGATGGGCCGGATGCGGCCCTGTTCACCGTCGAGGACGAAGACGGATCCACGCCGCCCGGTGTCCTCCGCCGGGTCGAAGGCGGATCGGTGGGCCTCGGCGACCGTGGCGGCGATCAGCGTACGCACCAGACGCTTGTCCCGGGTGAGGGACGCCTGCCGGATCTTGGCCGGGTTCATCTCCAGTTCGGCCCGGTCGTGTTCTCGGGAGAGGGCGGCCCAGCCCGAGCGGCCGCACTGCCGGCAGTGCACGGCGGGCAGGAAGATGTTGGCCGGGGGGACGGCCGAGTCCAGGGCAGCGGATCCCACGGCGGCATCGCCCGCGCCGACGGACGCTGTCTGCTCCTCGCGGGGCCGGTCCTCGTCCCAGCGGAACTCCGCCCTCGGGCCGATACCGCGCAGCACACGGGAGACCGACCGCACCCACTGGTGGACTTCCACCGTCAGCAGGGGGCGCGGCCGTTCCTCGGTGCTGTCCGGTCCTTGTGTGACGGAGAGGAGGGCGATGAACCGGGAGAGGGCCTGGGCGGCCTCCTCGGGCTGCTGCTGGACGGCCATGCCCCAGTGGTAGGCGTAGCGCGGCAGCGCGTCCATGATCTCGGTGCGGGTCTTGGGCCGTCCGTCGAGTATTTCGAGGACGGCCGCGGTGAGCCGGTGGGTGCGCAGGATCTCGCCCAGTTCGACCGGTGTCGGCGGGCGGTCGCGCCGCTCGTCCGGCCGCCGGGTGAAGGCGTCGACGAGGCGGTCCATGGCGTGGGGATCGCGCAGCGGGTCGCCTAGGACTATGACGTCCTGCGGGGCCGGGAAGGGCAGGGTGAAGTCCGATTTCCCGGCGAACTGTTGGACGGTCATGCGGTCCTCGCCGATCACCGCGTCCGGACCGAACGGCGTGCCGAAGACCTGGGCCGCCACGTCGAGGATGGTGCCGCCGCCCTCGGCAGCCGGGAGGTGCGGTGCCCTCGTCGCGGACGGGGCACTTTCGCCGAGGGTCGCCGAGGTGGCGACGGGGCAGACGTCGCCGAGCGGGCGGCCCGGACGTGCCTTGCCGGTGGCCGCGCCGAGCCGTCGCATCAGCATGGCCACGTCCGTGCCTTGGGCGCCGTCGTAGGTGTGGAACTCGTCGACGACGACGTAGGCGAGGGCTTCGTCCTGCCAGAGCGGGAGGTCCTCGGCGCGCTGGAGGAGCAGGTCCAGCATCTTGTAGTTGGTGATGAGGATGTCGGGCCGCCCGCCGCGGATGCGCGTCCGGTCCGTGTGCACGTGCGAGTAACCGGTGGCCGGCTCGTCGCCGATGTAGAGGGCCGCGGACACCTGGGCGAGGCGCGGGTCCTTGAGCTGGTCGTTGAGGCGCTGGGCCTGGTCGGTGGCGAGGGCGTTCATCGGGTACAGCAGGATCGCCTTGACGCCGTCCTGGCCGGCCGCCCGTGCGCGTCGGCAGTGGTCGAGTACGGGCACCAGGAAGGACTCGGTCTTGCCCGATCCGGTGCCGGTGGTGATGAGGGTGGGCCGGGCGGGCCCGTGCAGGGTGGACAGCCGCTGCCAGGCCTGCGCCTGGTGCCGGTAGGGCTCGAAGCCTTCGGGCACCCATTCCAGAGATCGCGTCCAGGCACGTCCCGCGGCTTTGAAAGGTGTACGGATCCGCAGATACGGGCCGCGGAAGATACCGTCCTGCTCGTCGCGCAGGAACTCCTCCAGCGCACGCCGTTCACCCTCGTCCGCGAGGGCGAACGTGGTGGTCAGGTACTGGGTGAGGCTGTCCCCGACCTGTTCGGCGGCGAGAGTGGGGCGCACCCGACGGCTCCTTGTCCTGGACGTCTTCCACGGCTTCGACTGCGGCTGGTACGAAGTCTCCTACATGGCTACGACATCGCCCCGGCGCGGACCAGCAGCTCACCCGGGACGCCTGCCACCGGCAGCGGTTCCCGGACCCCTTCGTACCCGAGATGGACCTCTTCGCGCGCCCGGGTCAGAAGCACGTAGTACGCCATCCTCAGCGCGACCGCCGACGGATCACCGCTGTCGGTATGGGTGTCCGGCACGAAGACGCTGTCGAACTCCAGCCCCTTGGCGCTGGCTCGGCTGATGACACGGATCCCGGGCCGCCGCAGGTCGAGGGTGCGGTGGCGGCCCTCGGAAGCGGCGCCGACGTACACCTGGGAACGCAGACGGGGTGCGGTGCGCTCCAGGTGTTCGTGCAGGGCGAGTTGCTGCCGTGTCGTGCGCAGGACCACGCCGATGGTGCGCTGCGGGTGGCGTTCGGCATGGGCGACGAGCTGAGAGGCGAGGGCGCGCTGGTCGGCGTACCGCCACAGCCGGGGAGCCGGCCCCGTGCGGGAGGACAGTGGCGGTGCCACGGCGCCGGTGTGGAAGCGGGCGGCCAGGGCCGCGATGGGCCGGGTCGTGCGGTACTGGTGGGTGAGCTGATGGCGTACGCAGTCGCCCAGGGCCGTGCTGATCTCGTCAAGGGTGGACTGGGTGTCGGTGATGCGCTGGCTCTCGTCGGCGAAGACGGTGACGGGCAGGCCGAGCAGGCGACACAGTCGGTAGAAGGGCCGGGGCAGGTCCTGCCCTTCGTCCACGACAACGGCAACGGGCTCGGACGGCTCCTCCACAGCGGCAAGGGCGAACAGCTCTCGCCAGTCGAACCAGTCCTCCGCGGCCTGTGGAGCGGCTTCACCGGTGCGGGTCCGGAACCAGGAGTGGACCCACGCGTGCACGGTGGAGACCTCGACATCGCCTTGGACAGCCAGGGTCTGGCGGAGCAGGTTCGACCGGGTGAGCAGGTGGACCCGTACGCCGGTGAGGGCGAGCAGATCGGCGCGCTGGGCGGCGAGCACGCTCTTGCCGGAGCCCGGCGGCCCGGTGACGAGATGCTGCCCTTCGAACGGCAGGTCTCTCAGCAGGTCCTGCTGTTCCTCGCCGAGGTCCAGGTAGGTCAGGTTCACAGGGCGTCGTCCTCGATCTCCCGGGCGGCAAGCTCCCGGGCCGTGGTGATGACGTCCTCGAAGTAGCCGGGGACGCCCGCCCCACCGACGAGCAGGACGCGGTCGAGGAGTGCGTTGCCGGTCTCGCAGCTGGTCTCGGGCAGCAGGCAACAGGCGTGGCAGGCGGCCCGGTTGAGGTTGGCGTACCCCTGTCCGCTGTGTTCCGCGCACAGCGGGTCGGCCGAGCACCAGGCAGCGGTCTCGGTCAGGCGCAGCAGAATCTCGGCGAGACGGGGCGGTTCGCCCTGCCGGACGAGTCCGCCGAGGGTGCCCTCGGCGTCACCGGCCGCGGTGTACACGAGAACTCCTGCCTGCCGGCCGCCACCGGACCGGGCGTACACACGCTCACGCAGGGACGCGGTGGAGTAGCCCGACTCAAAGGAGAGCTGTCGGACCAGCAGGTGGGCAAGGGTGTGCAACAGGACGAACCGAGGCAGTAGTTCGGGCCCGGTGAGGGCTTCGAGCCGGTCTTTCTGGAAGGCCCGGTCGAGATCGTCCCGCATCCCGCGCACCCGGTCGCGTACGGCGCCGTCCCGCTCCCACTCGGCAAGCCGTCGCTCGTCCAGGGCCAGGAAGACTCCCTCGCCGAAGACTTCGACCGCGGGGAGCCAGCGTGCCCGCCGCCCGGTATCGACGGGGACGAACTTGGCGGTCGGGGTGACCCGGCTGAAGCCCTGGATGGCACGGACCTCACGCAACCGGTCCGCGACGACCACGCGCGCGACCTTGTCCCGCAGCTCCGCCCAGGGAGCCTCCTGCTCCTCCTCCAGACCGAGGCCGACCTCCCGGACGACGAAGTCCCGGGTGGGTTCCGGGGCGGGCGCGGTGAAGGCGGCCCATTCGTCGCTGCTGAGGTCCGGATACACCACCTGGTGACTGCGCTCGCCGGGCTCGTCGACCGGGGTGCCGGTCTCCTCCGCGAGCAGCGCGTCGAGAAGGGAGTCCTCCGCCCCGGTGTCCTCCGTGATCATCGAGCGGATGAGCGGGGCGCGCGGGCCGTCGGGTGCCTTGCACAGGGCGAGCCACATGTCGTGGCGGCGTACACGCTCGGCGAGTTCGCCGTCCGTGGCGGATTCGCCGCTCTCCGGAATGTCGAGGGCTGAGTGCACGACGGGGTAGTACAGGTTTCCGGCGGTGCGCTGGACGATCTGGACGGGTCCCGGGCAGTCCTTGGTCGCCTCACCGCGCCGCTGCCACGGGTTGCGACCGGTGCAGCGCAGCCGCTTGGCGCCCAAGACGTCGAGCAGGTCCCGACAGGGGCCTGGGCAGCCGGGTGCGGTGCAGGCGACGGACAGGGCTTCCAGGCCGGTGGCGCGGTCCTCGAAGCGGAACCGCAGGTGTTCGCGGCTGTGGCAGGACTCCCGCTGTTCCGGGGTGAGTTCGGAGTGCGCCCAGTACCACCAGTCGACGTCGCCGAGGTGGCCGGAGGGGCAGATCTGGACGAACCGCATCGGGGTGAGCTGCCGCCCCGGCGAACAGCTGCGGCACCGCGGCGGCATGCCGGGCCGCTCGTCGGCCACCCGCCAGTGCGTCATGCGCCGGCAGGCCGGGCAGAACAGCCAGGCGGGAAACCGGATGTACGGCGGCCCGGCGGCGTCCGGGATGTCCCACGCGTCGTGCGGGGCGGGCGGCGCCGCGCGGAACCCACTGACGCCGAGGCGGGCGGCCAGCCGGGGTGAGGACACCGGCTGGTGGGCGCGGGGCCAGTCGCCGATGCCCGCGGCGACGAAGGACTCGCCCTGGACGTCCAGTACGGCGCCGGTGCCGAAGGGCACCACGGTCTGCGCCTGGCGCACCCGGCGGCGGCTCATGCGTCGGCTCCCTTCACCACGACCTGGCATTCCCGGTCGACGTTGCGCATGGAGTGCGGGGTCTCCCACAGGCCCCCGCCGCGGTCGAAGTCACGCAGGAGGTTGTGCTGTCCCTTGCCCTGGGTGCGGTAGTGCAGGCGCTTCCCGTCGTCCTGTGCCTCCCGGGCTGCTTCCAGCCACTCCTGGAACAGCCGGAAGAGGTCGTCACGGACTCCGGGTGCCGCCTCCGGATCACTGCGCGTGACCCAGTCCACGAGCCGTTCCGCCTGCGTACTGACGTCGGCGATCCGGTCGAGGACATCCCCGGCCACGTCCTCGGCGCTCAGCCCTAGACCGTGGCGGACGAGCACCACCAGGGCCGCGTGCAGGGCACGCCTGCGGGAGGGCACGGACCAGGGTGTGACGGTCGTTGGTTCCACGTGCCGGTACAGGGCGGAGTGGTAGGTGCCGAACGTCTCGTAGTGCGAACGGTCGCGCGGCTTGGTGGCGTTGAGGAACGTCACGACGAGTCCGGGCACACCGTGGCGTCCCACCCGGCTGGTGGCCTGGATGTACTCGGCGGTGGCCTTGGGCTGGCCGAGCATAAGCATCAGGGCGAGCCGTTTCACGTCCACGCCCACGGAGAGCATGTTGGTGCAGGGCAGCAGGGATATCGCCGCCGGGTGGTCCCACGGCTTCTCCAACCGGTCGAGGACGAGCGGCTGTTCACTGCGATCCAGAGTGCTGGTGAGTTCCTGCACCTGCCCCTCGGTGAGCACCCTGCGTTCGGCGACCGGGCCGATGCCGGCGAGCTGTGCGGGGATGTCGTCGGCCGCGGCGGTGACGGTGCGGCCCAGCTCGCGAAGGCTGTGGTGGTACGCGACGAGGGTCCAGTAGTCGTCCCGGCGCTCCTCGGGCAGTTGCAACGGCCCCTGGAGCAGGGTCGCGGCGGTGGCGACGGTGGCACGACCGGCGGTGTGTCCCTGCGCCATGACGCCGACGTACAGGCGGCCGGGGCGCCCGGTGTCGGGCTCGGCGAAGTAGGACGAGCGGGCATCGAGGCCGGCGGGCGGGAAGAGCTGTACCGGCCTGCCGTACAGCCTGCGGACCTGCTCGCCGGAGCGACGGATGGTGGCGGTGGAAGCGACGACCTTCGGCCCTTGCTCGGCGGGGGAACACAGTTGCAGGATGGCTGCCTCGTACAGGCCTACGGTAGTGCCGAGGGGGCCGGTGAGTAGGTGCAGCTCGTCCTGGATGACGAGGTCCGGTGGCAGGTTGCCGCCCCTGCCGAAGAGCCGGCCGGCGTCCCGTTCCCAGGCGAGCCGGGCGAACTTGTCGACCGTGCCGAGGACGAACGTCGGCGGGTGCGCGTAGAGATGGTCGTCGACGACGGCGACAGGGAGCTCGTCGTGGAAGGCGCAGTCGTCGCGGGGGCAGAAGAACCGGAAGGACGAGGCCCGGGCGTCGATGCCGTAGTCGGAACGGTCAGGGGACTTGCGTTCGGGCACGATCCGGGTGCCGCACCAGGGACAGCGGTCGAGGATGAAGCGGTCGTCCGGGGTGGCGGCGGCACGCACCTCGTCGAAGACCTCGACGGCCGCTTGGTACGAGTTCGGAGTGGTCGCCTCGCCGACCCACAACCCGATGGAGAACGGCTCGCTCCCGAGGGTGTCCTGAGCCGCCTGCCTCAGCCGCTCCAGCGCGCACACCGTGGTCGCCGCCCGCTGGAACTGCTGTGTGGTCAGCAGCGACAACGTGTACCGGCTCAGTACGGCCGTCCCACCGCCCGAGGTGCCACGCGGCCGTAGGCGACGCAGGACCATGACGAACGCGGCCAGCAACAGATACGCCTCGGTCTTGCCACCACCGGTCGGAAACCAGATCAGGTCGACCGTCTCGCGGTCCGGGTGCGTCGGATCGGCCGCGCCTTCCAGCGCCATGAGGAAGAAGGCGAGCTGGAAAGGCCGCCAGGCGGCGGTCGGATCGGGGGCCGGATCGAGTTGTACGGCCGCGCCGCGCGCGTGCCGCTCCCCCGCCTGGTCGGGTTCGCTGTGCCGCATCTGGAGCGCCATCGCGGCGTTCGCCCTACGGAAGGCCCGCCGGAGGTCCTCGTTCTCCTCCGCGCACAGGGCGCGCACTCCGGACTCCATGCGCAGTACGGCGGTTTCGATCCGTTCCAGGATGCGCCGGGCGGCGGGACGGGCCCACTGGGGTACGTCCGTGGCCCGCTGTGTCGCGCACCAGTCACGGTAGCCCGCGACGAACTCGACCAGTTCCGTGCGGAGTTCGGTAACCGGCAGCGCCTCGTCGGCGAGCCGGGCCAGCAACAGCGCCGGCGTCCTGGGCCCGGCCGCCCGCACCGCGGGCACCTCGGTCTGTGGCATCACCTCGACGTGGGCACGAGTCACGCGGCCGTCGTCGGACCGCGCTTCCCGTACCGCGCAGCCGTGGCCCACGGCGTAGGTCTTGATGTGCCGGTACTGGAGGCGGAGTTCCTGCTCCTCCTCGTCACGACTGGCGAGCCGGACACCGGGATACGGCAGGACCTCCCCGTCGATCGTCTCGACGCCGAGTCCCACCTGGAACAGCATGTTGTCCCACTGCCGCTCGCGTTCGGCGGCGCTGAGGGACTGGCGGGGCGCGCGAGCCGTGTTGACCAGGGCGACCGTCACCAGTCGGCCGTGCCCGAACACCCGCCAGGTCACGCGGATCTCACCGCGCCCCTCGAAGACGAGGCCGCCCGGCTCCCCGGGCTTGAAGGTGTGTGGTTCGGCGGGCAACGGGACGCGCTGCCAGCGCCGTCCGCGTTCGCCGCGCTCGGTCAGATAGCGGGCTCCCTCGACCGTGACGCGGAGTTCGGCGGCCGTGGTGAACAGCGACAGTCCGAGAGAGGAGGGGAGCCAGGCGTTCGACTCGGGTACGGGGTCGTCGCGTTGGGCGGTGTCCTCCCGTTGCTCCTCCGCGCCCGGCGCGTCGAGCACCTCGGCGGAGAGCGTCAACTGCCGGTGCAGATCGGCGTCTTGGGGATAGAGGGTGCCCATCAGATACTGACGGTCAGGCGGGGACGTCACCGTCTCTCGCTTGCCCTGCGCGGGCCCGACGAGTTGTGCGCGTACGAACGCGACGAGTTCTTCTCTGGGTCCCATGGCTCCCGTGCCCCCCACGTCACGCTGCCGTGACCGAACGTACCGGTCCGCAAGACCTTATCCGGCATATGCCGGATGCCGCTCTCCGTTCCGGGAAATCGCTCACATCCAGCCACAGATGATGAACACAGTGTCTCCGCATCACAGGACCGATTGTCAGTGCCTCGTGTCACAGTCTTCTCATGACGGCGGACGCACCGGGCACCCGGGGGAACGGGGTGCGTGAACTGCGCGGGGCCATGACGGCACTGCTGGCGGACCTGCACGACTGTGCGCACGGAGGCCGCGTGACAGAGCGGGACTTCAGGGCGGCGACGGCCCGTCTGGGACTGGATACCGAAGGGCTGAAAAGGCTTGAACTGGCGCTGGCCCAGCAGGGGTTGGCCGTGGAGCGGACTTCCAGCGACTCCCGGCAGAACGTGCGGATCGGCCGGGTTCTGGGGCTCGCCCGCAAGTACGCCGCGGCCGGCGTCGTGCCCGCCCCCGCGTTCACGGGGTTGGTCTCGCTGTGCGGACTCGACGCCGGTGAGCGGGAGTTGCTGACGACAGCGCTGCGGAGCGAGGGGGTGGCGATCGGCGCGCCTCCGTCTCCACGACGCGACGAGGTCGCTGAGGCCAAGGCACCGAAGGGGGACGAGGACGCCGAGCCGGAGGAAGGTCCCCGAGCGGATGAGCTGGGCGGAGAGGGCGAAGCCCCTAAGGACCTGGACTCGGCAATTGCGGCCGCGCGCGCCCGCATGAACGAGGACCGGCGCCGGCGCACCGCGTGGAAGACGCTGCTCACCGCTGAGGAGGAGGTCGGGCTGAGTGTGCTCGTCAAGGGCGGGCCCGAGCATCTCGACCACAAACCGGAGGAGGCCGAACTGGCCGCCCTACCGGACACCGACATCCGCCGCCGCGCCTACGAGACGCTGGTCATGCACAACGTGAGGCTCGTCCACAAACTGGCCCAGCGGTTGCAGGGCCAGGGTCTCGAATACGAGGACCTGGTGCAGCACGGCGTGACGGGACTGATGCACGCGGCGTGCCTCTTCGATCCGAGCAAGGGCTTCAAGTTCTCTACGTACGCGACCTGGTGGGCCCGCCAGGCACTGGAGCGGGCCTTGGGCAACGAGAGCCGGTTGATCCGCATCCCGATGCACATGCACGAGAAGGTGCGCAAGGTCGCGATGGTGGAGGCCAAGCTCGCCTCCCAGGGCCAGTCCCTGTCGGCGGGCGCGGTGGCCGTGGCGGCGAACCTCACGGTGACCGAGGTCGACGCGGTACGCCGGATCAGCCGGCCGACGGACTCCCTGGACCGGGAGATCGGCGACGGAACCCATCTGGGCGAGCTGATCGCGACGCTCCATCTGGCGCCGACGCCGGAAGAGGTGCTGCATCCCAAGTACTCCCGGCAGTACGCGGAGGAGTTGCTGGCTCTCGCTTGCCTCACCGAACGCGAGGCCGACGTGATGCGGCGGCGCAGCGGGCTGGTGGGCGGTGAGAAGCAGACGCTGGACGACGTTGGTAAGGAGTACGGGGTCACGCGCGAGCGCATCCGGCAACTGGAGACGCGGGCACGGCAGCGGTTGATGGATGTACTGGCGGGTGACGAGCCGCAGCCTCGGGGAAAGCGGGGGCGGAAGCGAAAGCTAGCGGCGCCGGAGGAGACGCCTCCCGCAGTGGCGCCGATAGCGGAGGACCCCCTGCCGACGCCGAGAGTGAGGAAGGCGAAGGCGACGAAGGTTCCGGAGGAGCAGGGGACGCTGTTCTGAGCTGAGTCAGAGGTCTGGGCGGATCTTGCTGCCGATGTGGGCAAGCCGGATCGCCCGTTCCTCCGGGACCAGGCGGAAGTGGATGCGGCCCATACCCGGGGTGAAGCGGGCGTGCAGTTCGAAGAGGCGCAGCTCGCCGTCGAGGTCGCTGAACCAGCAGACCTGCCTGCGCGTCTGGCTCTCGGGAGTGACCCTGGTCTGCCACTCAGGCTCGGGCCGCGCCTCCGGCTCCCAAATGGCCACCGCTGCCTCCAACCGCTCCATGCACCGACGAACGGGCACGACCCAGCCCGGGTCCAGGCTGCTGAACTGCCCTTCGGTGCGGGGCAGGAACTGGAGGTGGGGATACAGATCCGCCCTGCCTTCCCAGATCTGACGGCCAGTCACGGCCCTGGCCAGGCTCGACTCCCGGATCCAGGACCGGTGTTCATCGACGTGCAGCACGGCGGACACGTGCCGGACATCGACCGTCCCGCTCTCGAACTCCAGCGAGCCGTCATCGAGTTCGACGAGTTCGCCGCGGTCGAGACCGACCCTGGGTGTCTGCCACTCGGAGGCCACGGGCAGGCTCACCGCGATGCCGTCCATGAAGTGCGCGGCGCCCAGACCAAGGACGGTCTCGCCCCCGTGGCGGTACTCCAGGCCGCCGTCAGCATCCGGCGTCGGGTAGACGCTACGGACCGGGGATCTGTTCTGGAGAGCCCGCAGACGCTGCCAGCGAGCGTGGTTCTTCGGATGGGATCCGATCCACTTGCCGATCGGATAACCCTCGGCGATCTCAAGTGACTTGAGGTCGCCCTCGCTGACCAGGGAGGTCTCGGCCGGGTCCTCCTTGGCGACGGCGCGCACCACGTCGACGAATTCCGCCATGGCTGTATCGGCCTTGGCCTCGTCGCATGTGGTGGCCCACGACTTCTCGTTCAGGAACAGCAAGGGCATGCTCGTCCCCCTCCCCCATGGTTCGTCTGGTGCGCCGTCAGTCCAGCAGTTGGTCGAGCGAGTTCTCCCACTCGTCGAAGAACCCTTCAGGCCACTGGGCGAGCATGCCGTCCTTGTCGATATGAGGGGTGATGACCTCGGCGCCCGAGCCGTTGCCGCGGAAGAAGTGGACGACCGTGTCCTCGGGGCGCAGTACCTCCTGCTTCACCGCGATGCGTACGCCGTTGAGGACGTGGTCGCTGTGCGTCTCGACGATCAGCTGGGCGCCGGTCGCGGCGGCCGCGGCGATCAGGGCAGCCATCCGGCTCTGTCCCTTGGGGTGGAGGTGGGCCTCCGGGTTCTCCAGGAGGATCAGGCTCTCCGGGGTGGCGGTGAGACAGGCGACCACGATCGGCAGCGCGTACGTGAGCCCGAAGCCGACGTTCGTGGGACGGCGTCGGCGCGTGGCGTTGATGCCGGCGGTGCCGCCGAAGCCGTAGGAGAGGCGGACGTAGTCGGTGCCTTCGATGGCGTCGGCCTGGAGGTTGACGCCGGGGCAGAGTTCCTGCATCCAGGCGACAGTCTGGTCGCGGAGTTGGGGTGAGGAGGCATCGGGGTGGCACAGGGGACCGTCAGGCACCTCCCATTCGCCGTAGTGGCGAAGGTAGTTGACGGTGTGTTCGCCGCGCACACCGAGAAACCCGCGGTCGATGGCAATCTGGGTGGAGCGTGGGTAGGTGACGGCCGGGGAAATGCGGTCCGCGTGCAGATACTGGAACGGAGCGGCGAGGGGCGGCGGGGTTCCCCCTCTCACCCACATCCGCATCACGTCCTCGTCGGGCTCCTCCGGCTCATAGAGACCGACGAACTGGAACAGCTCACCTGCACCGACGACGAACCCGACCACGGGAACATCGCTGCCCGTAAGGTCTTCCGCAGGGGCGAAGTCGTCGTGCAGGACGTCCCGTGCACTGCCCAGCTCCACCAACTCACCGTTGAGCAGCAGTCCCGGCCCGCCGCTGTCGATCGACTGACGGAGCAGGGCGATGGCCTGGAGAACGCTGCTCTTGCCGGACGAGTTCAGGCCCGTGAGCAGGGTCAGCGGCCCCAGCGGCAGCTCAACGCGGCGGAACGCCTTGAAGTTGACCAGGGTGAGTCGGGTGATCACTGTCGGGGGTCTCCGTGGTCGAGGAGGTCTTCGAAGAGTTCCTGTACGGCGTCGAACCGCTTGCGCACCTTCTTGGGGTCGCCCGTGGCCACGGAGATGGACCGCTCGAACTCGGTGTCCTCCATGAGGTCCGCGAAGGCGTCCAGCGTGTCCAATTGGCTCAGCCGGTCGAGCTGCTCCGAAGTGAGCTCTGCCAGGTTCACCGCGATGGTCTCGAACAGGGCCTTGTTGATGGGCGACTTGCGCTGCTGGCCCGCACGGTACTTGCGGAAGGCATGCGGTCCGAAGATTCTCTCGGCCGCGTGCATGGCCATGCGGAAGTCTGTCTTCAGATCCTCCGCGTGCATGTTGGAGAGACGGTTGATGTGGTGCATGGCATCCGCCAGGAACCCGTCAAAGTCACCGGTGCGGTACTCGGCCGGCAAAGTCATCCGAAACGCCAGGAACCGCAGAACCATCTCACGGTCGGCCATCCGGTCCCCGACCACGCTGTTGCCAGTCGCCCGGCGGAACGCCTCGGACCCGGCGAGCTCGGCGAGGAAGGTCCTGGAGCGGCCCGGGATCAGCGCGTGCCGGATCTCCTGCCGGGTAAGGGGTTCGCCGCCGGTGTTGATGCGGGCAAAGATGTTGAACATGACCGGTTCGGGGGTCCCGCGCCGGATGACATGGACGACGACCTCTGTCTCGCGCAACCGGATCTGGAGTTTGCCGGAGAGATCCTGAAGACCCGCTCCCTTGAAGTTCCGCAGGTACTCAAGGCCCGTCAGCTTCAACGGCCGGGCATTGACCAGTTCGGCGTCGAAGAACCGCGCGATGGACGTCAGACGCTGGATGCCGTCCACGATGGCCCAGCTGCCGTCCTTCTGCTCGGCGGCGTAGAAGGACGGGATGGGGATGCGCAGCAGCAGCGACTCGATCAGGCGGCTCTGCTTCTCGTCGGTCCAGATACCGGCCCGGCGCTGGAAGTCGGGAGCGAGGTCGATCATCTCGTTGCGGAGCCGGGAGAGCAGCAGGTCGACCGTCGAGTTACGGGTCTCGATGTCGATGTGCTCGGGGTCGAAGGGCGAGGTGATCTGGTCGGCGCCCTCCTCGGTGTCCTCCCGCTCGACGTCGGTGGGCTGGCCGTCGGATCCGGTCTCCCTAGCCATGAGCTCGTCCAGGGTGGGGTAGCCGTCCTCCCCCGGAGCCTCCTGGTATCGCTCGTAGACCGACCGCCGGTCCCGTGTGCGCCCCTGGCTGCTGTCCTCCAGCGCGGCCATGTCGTCTCGTCGCCCTCGCCCTCGTGTTCCGTCGGGTCTCGTCAGTCGGTCCTGGTCGTCCCTCACCTTACCGGCCGTGATCCCGCGGTGACGGGCGAGCGGTCGGAAGCGCAGTGCGGGCACAGTTCGGGCTCGTCCGGCGCCAAGGGCTCTGTGTCCCCGGTGGGAAGCTCGGCCGTCTCGCCGCCGGACGAACTGACGCGGCGCAGGTCGGCGGCTCGGAGCAAGGCATCCATGAGCGGCCGGAAGACGGTGGCCGCGCTCATCACTCCCGTGAGCACCAGCAGTTCTGAGGCCAGCCCCTCGCCCCGGAAGACGAATGCCCCGCCGAGGAGGCCCACGGCCACGGCGAGCCTGCCCGCCCCCGCCAGCAGCCGACTCCTGAGCGGTTCTGCCACCCCCGCTCCCGCGTCCGTTTCCGGCGCACGTGTGAGGAGGGCGGCATCGACGATCACCAAGCTGGTGCGCTCGGAACGCGGTACGCAGCTGTGGCTCAAGGCGCTTGCGACGAGCCGGGAGAGGTCGCGCACGGCGGTGTCGCGGTCGGGGCCCTCGCCGAGCAGGTAACGCTGGTCGGCGTCGGCGAGTGCGGCGATCAGGCGTTCCGTCGTCCCGCGCACCCGCGCGCGGGTGGCGGACGGCATCCTGCGGGTCGTGTGCCGTGCCTGGGCTCGCAGCGCTTGGCACAGGCGGGCGTGGGCCCTGGCGTGTACGTCGAGCGCCGAGTCCTGTGGGCGGCGGCCGTCCGGCAGGAGAAGCAGTTCCAGAAAGCCGACCGCGTCCTCCGTGACGGTCCCGGCCGCGTCAGAGACCGCGACGGCGCGCAGGTCTGCGGCCATGAGTGCCAAGGAGACCAAGCCCATGCCGGCGACAGCCGCGCCCATCCAGAGAGGCGTACTCACAGTCGGCGCGAACGATCTCAGCCACCCGAACGGCAGCACGGCGACCAGGAGGGGTACGGCCTGGAGCAGGACCGAGACGCACCGGCCGGCGACGATTCGGTGCCACCGGTCGACGAGGTGGCTCCTGTCCGGCCTGCCGTCCGCCGGTACGCCCTTGCCCTCCAACGCGTCGAGCAGTGTCTCGACGCGCTTCTCGCAGGCGGTGCGCCAGATGCGCCGCACGCCGGGCAACCGGCACACGACCTTGCCGAGCACCCGGGAGCGGCTCTGCCACAGCGCGACGATCCACACCGCCTCGTATGCGGTCCACCAGCCCCAGAGGAAAGCGCAGTTGTCGAATGCTATCCGTGTCATGACGGCCAGAGTCGCAGACGGCACTGACAGTCACATCAGGGCGACTTCGCACCAGACGGTCTTGGTGTACGGGTCTCCGCAGGTCATTCCCCAATGCGTGGACAGGGCCTCCACGAGGAGGAGGCCTCGGCCGGAGTCCCGGTCGGGAGACGGCGGAGGGAAGGTGCCGGGGGCGGGAGGGCGGCGGGTGGGGCGGGCGTCCGCGACCTCGATTCGGAGGGTGGGGTGCTGCCCCTGCTGCCCCGGGTAGACGGTGAGGCTCAGGCGGAAGTCGCGGCCGCGTACTCGGCCGTGCAGCGCCGCGTTGGTGGCGAGTTCGGAGACGAGGAGGGTCGCCGCGCGGTTGGCGTCAGTGTCGTACGGCCAGCCCCAGCCGTGGAGTTGCTCGGCCGCGAGGTGACGGGCGAGGCGGGCGCCTCTGGGGGTGGCGGAGAGGCGGAGGGTGAAGTGGTGGGCGGGGGTGGGGTGTTGGGTGGGTCCGGGGTGAGGTGCCGTCGAGTCGGCAATATCGGCGTTCATGTCACTCAGCGTGGTCACCTGTCTCTACGCTGACCAGTGACGAAGTCGGTACGTGGCGTCACTGTCCGGGTGTTGTCCGGCTCTGTCCGGGCGGTGTGGCGTTGCGCCGTGCGTCGGCGGGGCGTTGGGTACGAGCGGCGTGTGTGGAGGTGGGCGAGCGTGAGCGGTGCAGGGCAGGGTTCGCAGAGCGGTGACGGGATGGAGCCGTTCGATGCCGACGACGAGGAGTCGGCGGCGGTACTGCGGGCGGTCGGCAGGATGCTCAAGATGTGGCGGGAGCGGAAGGGGCTCACGCAGGCGGAGTTGGGGGCGGCCATCGGGTACAGCGAGGAGCAGGTGTCCTCGGTGGAGCGGGGGCGGCGGGCGCCGAGTGAGGCGTATCTCGACGCGGCGGACAAGGCGTTGGGCGCCGGGGGGATGCTCGCCGCGCTGAAGAAGGACGTGGAGGAGGCCCGGTATCCGAAGAAGGTGCGGGATCTGGCGAACTTGGAGGGGGAGTCGGTCGAGATCTGCACCTACGACAACTCCGTCATCAACGGCCTGCTACAGACGCCGGAGTACGCGAGGGCGCTGTACGGGATGCGGCGTCCGCCCTTCCCCGAGGAGGAGGTCGACCGTCTCGTCACGGCGCGCATGGCCCGGCAGAAAGTCTTCGACCGGCAGGCAGCCCCCGTCTTCAACTTCGTTCAGGAGGAGGACACACTGCTCCGTCCCGTCGGAGGCAGAATGGTGATGCGGAAACAGCTCGAACGCCTGTTAGAGGTCGGTCGGCGGCGGAGCGTGGAAATCCAGGTGATGCCCACGGACCGCGAGGACCATGCTGGTCTGGCAGGCTCGTTCCAACTGCTGCGGCTCAAGAAGGGGGACACGGTGGGACAGAACGAAGTCCAGCTCGTCAGTCGACTGATCTCCCTCCCCAAAGAGATCCAGATCCTTGAGATCCGCTACGGCAACATCCGCGCCCAGGCTCTCACGCCCCGTGAGTCGCTGGCCTTCATCGAGAAAGTGCTGGGAGAGACATGATGTCCAACCCCTCAGAGGGGAACGGTTCCCTGCTGAAGTGGTTCAAGAGCAGCTACAGCACGAACGACGGCCCAGCGTGCGTGGAGGTCGCCTTCGCCCCCCAGGCCATTCACGTACGGGACTCCAAGCGCGTCCAGGGCCCCCAGCTCGCCTTCGACGCCCAGGAGTGGGCCACCTTCGTCTCGTACGCCGTCGATCACTGACGTACGACATGCTGACGCCCCGCGTCCGGTTCCGTACCGGGTGCGGGGCGTCGGCGTATCCCGGTCAGGTGGACGGCGGAGTCCACGTGCCCTTGTCGATGGCCTCCTGAAGCCGCGCCGAGAAGTAAGCGTGCGCCTCTCGCATTTCGGTCTCGCGGTTCGCCTTGTAGAAGGGGGGTGTGTAGCCGTCCGGCGGGTCCTTGCGTTCGCCGTCGAGATGGGCGAGGAGTTGTTCGTAGTGGTCCTTGGTCTGGCCGTGGCCGTAGGTGTAGCGGTTGCCCGCGATGCGACGCTCCTCGGCGTCGAACCAGGTCACCGCGTCGAAGTCCTGCATGATCGGAAAGCGAGCCTTGTACATGGCGGCCAGTGAGTCGGCGTCCACGCCGAGCCAGACGGCAACCAACGCATCCAACTCAACCAGTGCGGCACGACGGGCGCGTTCGGTACGCAAGGGCGTTTCACGCGTCCACTGCGGACCGACCTCGTGCAAAGGCTGGAGCTGGGGCCACTCACAGGCCCACGGCTCGTAGGCTGTCCAAGTCGGGTCGTAGAGCTCGGACCAAAGCGGCGCGTAGGCGGAGGTCAGGCAGTTGAGCCGCAGTATGCGGAGCAACATGGCCGATGCCAATGGGTGCGGCGCCACCGGGATCGGCAGCCGTCCTGCCTGGCTCACGTCCAAGTTGGCCACACTCGTCGTGCGCAGCAGATAGTCCACTGGGACGGACGCCCAGAATCCGGCCGTGAGGGCGGTCAGACGGTTGTCGCCCAAGTAGGTGCTGCGCATGCCATCGATGTGAGCTGGGCCTGGAGGAATGATCGCCTCGTAGAGGCTGCGCTCCGTATCCGGGGCGATCATCTTCCGCCACGCCACCCGGTAGAACTTCGTGTAAGCCCGAGTCGACCGCCCCACAAAGTACCGATCGACATCATCGCCCCCGATCTCGTCCTCCGGCACCCCCCGAGCCCCAGCCAACACCCGCTGAGCCTCAGTCGCCGCCTCCTCCGACGCCCGCAGCCCCGCCAGCCCGCCCCTGTCGAGCCACCGGTCCTGCTTCTCGGCGTACTTCTCCGGCGTTGCGACGCGCACGTACTCCGTCTCCGGCACCGCGTCATCGGGAATCACCAGGTGGTTGAGGCCGAGCACCTCGCCGCCACCCTGGCTCGGTTGCTTGAACAGCGGGTTGGCGAGCCCGAGTTGGGGTCCCTTGAGGATGACGTCGTCCCACCTCTCGGGCCGGAAAAGCGAGCCGTCTTCCCTCGGAAGGTTGTAGTCGATCAGCCCATCCCTCTTGGCAAGCGTCTCGTTGTAGCCCGAGGAGATCGGCGGCTTCAGCGGGCCCAATCGCGCTGGATAGTCCGCAAGCGCTCTGATGGCCTCCCCCTCTGCCACGCTCACCGGCGACAGCAGTCTTCCCTGCTCAACCGGCTGGTCCTCGTCCCCGGTCAACCGCTGCCACTGCGCCAATGTCTCCCGGTCCACCCGGATGATCCGCTTGAGATGCGGCCGCTCGTCCCACGTGTCCCCGTACCGCACACCCGGATCGGGCCCCGACCCATCGTGCTGCGCGGACAGCCGCAGCGCGTCCACGGAGAACAGCCACGAGAGGTGGTCGAAGCCGATTTCGCCCTCGGCTCCGTAGATGTGCAGCCCGAAGTGGCTGGACCGGCCGACCGGGGGCGGGAAGAAGCGGTTGCCGGCATTGACGAAGTCGCCGTGCACACGCAGCCGTTTGTACGCAGCCGCCCGCAGCAGCCCGTCCTTGTCGCCGCTGAAGTGAGTGTCGGGGTGAATGAGCCCGACCGTGCCGTCACGCCCCGCATGAGTCCAGGTCTGGCACATGAACGCCCGGTACAGGTCGGGCCGGGTACCCCCAAGTACGGGATACACAACCGACGACCCAAGCTGGCTCGACACCCCCATGATGGCGACGAGTTCGTTCAGGAAATAGGCCCGCGCCTCGGCCCCCTTGAACAGCTCGGCCACCCGAACCTTCCGTACCGCCGCGCTCGGCTTCTCCGTGAGCATGAACCACGGGTCCCGCTCGGCGAGAACGGGATCCTCCTTCCACTCGGGCCGCACCCACGGCGGATTCCCCACCTGCAGATCGAACCCCCCGGCCGCCCCCGCAAACACATGCGCGAACTGCAACTCCCAGTGGAAGAACCCCATCCCCTCATCCGCGCCGGCGTCATCCCGGTCCTCGCTCCCGGCCACGTCCTCCACCGTGTCCAGCCACGGAAACCGCGCCTTCAACCGGAACGGCGAGTCCATCCCCATGAACCCGTCGAGGTTCACCTCGAAGTCCCGCAGCGCGCCCAGGTTCGCGAACTCGGCCACCAGAGAACCCGCCGGCACGTCCTTCGCCCCGAGCGCGCACTCCAGGAAGTCGATCCAGTCATCCAGCGTGGCGAGGGGGATCACCTCACGCCGCCCGGCCGCCTTCTTCCGCGGCGACTTCCTACCCGTGCCCGTACCCGTTGCCGGAGCCGTCTCCTCCCCCATCTCCAGCTGCTGGGGAAGCCCGTCGTCGAAGAGGCTGTCCTTCACCCACGTCTGATCCCCGGGCGCGGGACCGGCCACCTCTGCCGCCACCTCCATCTCCACCGACGGCGACTCCTCGGCCCCGGCGTCGCCACCATCGCCGTACGACATCGACGACCCGATCCCCGGACCGGCCAGCTCCTCCACTCGGTCCAGCGGCCAGAACCACAGCGCGCACCACACGTCCATGACCGTCTTCAGCCGCCAGTACGGCGTCCCAGGCCGCGTGAGGTCGCCGTAGACGACCTCCTTCGGCACCGCCCGCTCGGGATGGTCAAGCCAGTCCGCACCCCAGACGTCGATCTCACGCGAGATCTCCTTCTCGGACTGCTTGAGCCGCTCGACGACAAGCCCCCACAGGAACTCGGCCCGCCGCGCGACCCCTTGGAGCCGGCGCCGCTGTGTCACCGTCTTCGGCGCGCGCTGGATGCCGGACCGCCACTTCTCCATCCGTTGGACGGCCGCCTTGTCCAACTCCTCGGCGATCTTCTTGGACTTGGCGTCGCCGACCACCGCTCCCCAGCCGAGCGCGGGCAGCAGGAAGTGATGGACCGCCCCTTCGGGCAACTCGCCGTCCCGGAAGGGAAGTTTCTTCGGGGCGAGCGTGTCCTTCTTCGACAGCCACTTGCCCTTGCCCAGCGCGTCCTTGTCGTAGATCCTGCGGCCCGCGCCGATGAGGGAGTTGCCGCGCCGCAGGTGCAGGCCGAACCAGGGGGCCTGCATCCCCGGGTGCATGGTGTTCAACCACAGGGACACCTCCGCCAGTTCCACCGCGGTGGCGTTGAGGTCGACGCCGTAGGCGTTGTGGAGGGCAACGTACGCCTTGACCTTCTGGAGTTCCACCGTCCGCTGGTCGGGGTCGATCTCCACCCCGGTCTCGTGCTGGCGGCGTTTCAGATACTCCACGGCGACCTGGTTGATCGCCTCGTTGAGGAAGGCCCCCGAGCCCAGCGCCGGCTCGCAGATCTTCCACTCCAGCAACTCCTTCGCGGACGTAGTCGCGTCGAGGCGGTGCTTGAGGGCCAGTTCGACAGTGACCTGGGTCAGGGAGTCGGGCGTGTAGTACGACGCCGTGTTCTCGCGGTCCCGGCCCGCCAGCCGGTAGACGAACGAACCCGGCGGGTACTCGGCCCGCTCGGTCAGGCCGGTCTCGTCGTTCTCCCGCTGGACGAACGCCTCGCTCGGATAGTCGTTCGCGCGGGACTCCGGGATCATCCAGCTGCCCTTGGAGGGATCGCCGCCCTTGGCGACCTCGAAGAGGGTCTCCTTGGCGATGAACCCGGTGTACGACATCAGTCCCTCGTACACCGCGCCCAACTGGCTGATGCCCAGCTTGGCGTAGGAGATGAAGCCGCCCCGCTCGCCCTTGCGGCCCTTGGTCAGCATCAGGCGGCGCAGGACCTTGTAGAGGGTGGCGTTGCGCAGCCTGGTGTCGAAGAACTCCGGTCCGGCGGAGGGATCGTCTTCGTCGTACTGGGGGTTGGGGACCTTCGGGCCGATCAGAATGATCGCGCCCGGCTCGAACAGGTCCGAGCGCAGCGGCTCGAAGCGCAGGCCGACGTCCTCACTGCGGCGGGCCCGGCGTTCCCGCTCGAAACGGCGGGCCCGCAACCAGAGTTGAGCCTCCGTCAAGTCCGTTCCCGTCGCCGCGAGTTCGGCGGCCTCCGCCTGTTCCGCCGCGCGGTCCGCCGTCTCGGCCTCCCGGTCCTCCTCTTCCGTGCCGTGCGGGCGGTGGCCCTTGTTCACCATGTGCGTGAGCAGGTCGATCGACTGGTACAGGTGGAAGCCGTCGCGGGCCGTGGAGCCGACCAGGTCACGGACGGCCAGGTCGCCGAGGCGCTGAAGGCCGTATCCCGCCCCGTACTCCGGGTAGTCCGAGGGGAGGATGCCCAGTTCGGGGCGGGCCTCGGCGTAAAGGAGGAACAGGATCCGGTACAGGTACCGCAGCGACTCACGCGTCAGCCGACGGGCCAGCCGCTGGGGATCGTCGAGGTGAGCCGGGGTCACCCCCTGCTCGGACAGCCGCTTCAGCACGGCCTGGGCGATCAGCTCGACCGAGTCCTTGAGGCCCTCGCGGAGTTCCGTCGAGACGCCCACCGCGTGCTTGCCCGACTTGGAGACCAGGTCGTCCAGCGGATTCGTGCCGCCGGTCTCCGGGACGCGGAGCGAGTCCGCTCCGAACAGGGCGGCGATCGTGTCGAGTTCGCCGCCGGGGCGGTCGTCCCGGCGTTCCAGGGCGGAGTCGAGGCTGACCGCGAGGTAGCGGCCCTCGCTCCAGGCGGTGCGGTCCGCGAGGACGACGACTCCGCCGACCAGGACGAGGACGTACCGAGGGGGTTCGTCGGTGGCGAAGAGGAAGCGGACCAGGGCGTCGGCGTCGGTGAGCGGGTCGCCCTGCTGGATGTCGACCGGGTGCAGGAGCCGGCCGGGGCCCGCGGGATCCCGGGCGGCGTCGGGTTCGGCGGCCCACCCGCAGGCGATCGCGACCAGGCCGGGTTCGGCGTGGGCGACCTCGATGTCGTAGGTGCGGCCCGCGCGTTCGACGGTGAGGGTGGCCGGGGCGGGGGTGTAGCCGAGCGCGCGCAGGACCCGGTCGTGGACGTCCTCGACCGTCTTGGTCCAGCGGGCGTCGTCGTGGGTGCGCCAGCCCGACTCCTCCTCGGGAGCGTCCACTTCGGCCTGGGCGCGCTCGGCCAGGAAGGCGCGGTTCGCGAAGTACGGGGTGCGCAGCGCCCGCAGGCCCTGGCGCGGGGTGAGGATGCGCGGCTCGTCCGCCGGCTTCTTGTTCTCCTCGGCCTCGCGTTCGGCCCAGCGGGCGAGCAGCCTGTCCTTCGCCTTGAGGTCCTTGGGGAGGACTTCGGCGAGGTAGTGCGCGGAGAAGTAGTCGCCGTGGTTGACCAGGGAGTCGTACGTCACGTCGAGGACCGTTTCTGCGGATGGTTCTGCGGGTGGCTTTGAAGGGGGGCGTCAGGCTCGGTCGAGAACAGCCAGGACGCGCAGCAGGGGACGGCCGGTGGCGCTGAGCTTGTCGGCCAGTTCCGTCTGGTGGCGGATGGTGTCCTGGACGATCCGGCCGGGCAGCAGGGACTCCTGCTGCCAGCGGCCGAGGCGCGCGCGGTAGTCGTCGAGCTGGGCGCTGATCTGCCGGGTCCAGGCGTCCTTGCGTTCTTCCAGGTGGTCGCG
This sequence comes from Streptomyces sp. NPDC127595, assembly GCF_042671685.1. NCBI lineage: Bacteria > Bacillati > Actinomycetota > Actinomycetes > Kitasatosporales > Streptomycetaceae > Streptomyces > Streptomyces sp. NPDC127595. Next base: position 171,491 of record NZ_JBHXWK010000007.1, read on the forward strand.
GGCGGCGGCTACGGCGGCCGGGACGAGAGCCTGAAGGGCGGGCAGGTCGCGGGGCGGTGCCGGGTTGGCCATGTCGGGGACGACGCCGGCCTCCGCCAACGCCTCCGGCATCGGCAGCACCTCCGGGGCGCCGGGCAGGCCACGGACGGCCATCCACTCCACCACCGTGGGGCGGCCGAGCTTGTTCGAGTAGATGCCCTGGACGAGGAAGGTCGGGCCGGGTGCCGAGGGGGTGAGGAGAACAGGTGCCTGCTGGCGGCCGAGCTGCACCAGAACCTTGTCGACCAGCCACTCCACCAGGGGGTGGATGTCGGTGAGGTAGCCGATGGCGGGCCAGCTGGAACCGGACTTGCCGCGGGCCTCGTTCAGGCTGTGCTGTCCGAGGCCGCGGTCGAAGGTGACCATGAGCCGTTCCTTCAGCTTCCGCTCCCGCAGGTAGTCGGGGGGCAGCAGGTCCAGGCGGTGGAGGAGGTCGGGTGCCTTGGCGGTGGCGAGGCTGACGTAGGGGGCGGGTTCGCCGACCGGGCCGTTGTGCGTGTGCTCGGAGAGGTCGAGCGCGTCGTGCGGGCGCTCGTCGTAGACCTCGTCCAGGGCCGCCCGGACGAACGCCTCGGTGTCGCCGTCGAACAGCGACGGGACCTCGGCCTTCGGCACGGGGCGGTGCTCGGGCAGGACGGACGGCTGGGAGAAGAGCGCCGTCAGCGGATCGCCGGGGGTGGGTGAGGCGGCGAGGGACTCCTCGACCGTGCGGCCGGCGAGGAGGTCCTTGACCAGGCGGCGTTCCTCCTCCTCCGCGCGGTACAGGCCGGTGACCGCCTCCGCCGTGCCGTCGAGACGGTAGGCCTCCTCCTCGCGCTCGAGGAGCTTCTCGGCGACCGTACGGTCGTCCTTGGCGCCCTCGGTCACGGAGTGCAGGATCAGCGCGCGGAAGCGGGGGTTGTACAGCTGGCCGTAGCGGTCGATACGGCCGTTGCGCTGCTCGATGCGGATCAGCGACCACGGGATGTCGTAGTGCACGAGGTCGTGGCACTGGCGGTGCAGGTTGACGCCCTCGGAGGCCACGTCGCCGGTGAGGAGGATGCGGACGGGGTGATGGGCCAGACCGAAGGCCTCCACGACGTCCATCTGCTCCTTGTCGGACAGGCCGCCGTGCATGACCTTCACGGCCTGCTTCGCCTGCTCCGCGGTGAAGCCGAGCCGGGCGGGGACGACCTCGGCGAGCCACTTCAGTGTCTCGACGCGCTCCGAGAAGACGACGACGCGGGTGGCGGAGCCGGGCCGTACACCGATGTCGGTGAGCTGCTCCACGAGGGCGTCCAGCTTGGCGGAGTCGCCCGGTGTGCCGGCCTTCCCGATCGCGGAGGTCAGCGTGAACAGGCGCTCCAACGCGTTGAGTTCGGTGGCGATGCGGCCCGCCGCCGGGGTGCCGGGAGCCGTTTTCGCGGCCTTGCTCCTGAGGTTGTCGCCGCGAGTGGTGACGGTCTTGGCGAGCGCCCGGTGGGAGGAGAGGAACGCCTTCAGGAGCGTGTACGGGAAAAGGCGGTCCTCGGTGAGCGTCGTACGGCCGGTGGACGCTTTACCGAACTCGGTGGATGTGTCCGGGGCCGGGATCCAGTGCTCCGTGAGCTCCGCGAAGATCCGCTCCTCGGCATCGGTCGCGGTGCACGGCACGGAGACGGTGGGGTCGCGGTCGGCCCACTTCTTGCCGATCTGGTCGCGGACCTCGGGGTGGACCTTCGTACGGCGGATGAAGAGGTGGCTCAGATCCTTCTCGGCGTCGTAGGAGTTCGGGTCGGCGATGGCGGCCGGGTCGAGCAGGCTGATCAGCTCGGCGAAGGACTTGCCGTCGCCGTTGTGCGGGGTCGCGCTGGCCAGCAGCAGGGCGTCGGTGTTGGGGGCGAGGACGCGGGCGAGGGCGTTGCGCTGGCTGCCCCGGTTGATGAGGTTGTGGGACTCGTCGATGACGACCGCGTCCCAGTGGATCTTCTCCAGGTGGTGGCGGTACTGCCCGATGTTCTTGAGGGTGTCGACGGAGACGATGACCCGCTTGTAGTGGGTGAACGGGTTGCGCCCGGCCGGGATCTCCCGCTGGATGCGTTGGATGCCGACCGAGTCGAGGCGGATCAGGGGGATGGAGAAACGGGTCCACAGTTCGTGCTGGAACTGCTCCAGGACGTGTTGCGGGGTGACGACGAGGATGCGTTCGCCCCGGCCCCGGCGGATCAGTTCGGCGAGGGTGAGGCCGATCTCCAGGGTCTTGCCGAGGCCTACGACGTCGGCGATGAGCAGACGGGGGCGGAGGTTGGCGAGGGAGAGGGCCAGTTCGGCGGGGCGCTGCTGGTAGCTGAGCGGGTCGGCGAGGAAGCGGTCGGCGAGCGCCAGGCCGCGTTCGGTCTGCGGAAGCGGGGTCTTGCGCAGCAGGGCTTCGAGGAAGAGACGGCTGCGGCGGAAGTGGTCGGTAGGGTCCTCGACGAGTTCGGTGTCCTCAGGGTCGAGGAGTTTGACCCCGTCGCCCGCCAGCCGCTCGATCTCAGTGAAGAAGACGGCCGGTTCGTCGCGGACGAACTCCGAGACGCCGACCGCCTCGATCTTGGCGCCGTCAGGGCTCGGGGTGACGTTCTTGACCAGCCACTCCTCGTCCCGGACGAGGATCTGGGCCCCCGGCGGGAACCTGCTCTCCGAGGCATCCACCGCCTCCAGGACCGCCGACTGCTCCGGCTGGTGGGTCACGCTGCTGCCTCCGTGTCCTGCGCACACTGTGTCTACCGTCGCCCTGAAGCGGGCGAATACCGCGCAAGTCTTCCACGGCGTTTGGCGTCCGTGCAGGTCGCTGTGGGAAGTGGGCTCCCTGTGGGCCTTCGGTCAGTGTCCACCCGTTCGGGCCGGGGTGAAGGAAGCGTCCCGGGCGTAGGCGGAGCGCAGGGTTTCGGCGATGTTGTGGGCCACGGCAGCGTCCGGTGTGCGACCCCGGGGCGCCGGGACAGGAGCCGGTGGCCGGGGCGTGGGCGGCGGGGGAAGAACGGCGGCGGGAACCGGTGAGTCGACTGTGACCGGTTCCTGCACAGGATGCTGCGGGGCCGGGTCGACGACTGTGGGCACATCGTCGGCGATCGGTCCCGGCGGCGGCACCAAGCGGCCGTCGGCGTGCGGGGCGGTCCGTGTGATCAGCCGCTGTCGGGCCTGCCGGGCCGTGACGTCCGAGGCGGTGAGGATCGCGACCAGTGCGGCGGTGACCTCCGGGAGGGTGGGCCGGTCCGCCGCGTCGAACGCGAGCATGGAGGACACGACGGGCACCACTTCCTCCGGCAGTCCCGTCAGATCCGGAGCCTGGTTCGGGTCGCCGATCCGCGCCGCGACCACGAGCCAGTTGTCACCGTCATACGGGTAGTGGCCGGTGGCGGCGAAGAGCAGCACCACCCCGAGGGCATAGACGTCCGCTGCGGAGGTCAGTTGGTGGCTACCCTCCGCCTGTTCGGGCGGCATGCACAGCACACTACCGACCACAACCCCCGTTGCGGTCAGTGTCGTACGACGTTCCGCGAGCACGGCCAGACCGAAGTCGATCACCTTGGGACCGTCCGGGCCCAGCAGGATGTTCTGCGGCTTGAGGTCCCTGTGCAGGAGCTGCGCCTGGTGGACAGAGGTGAGCCCCTCCGCGAGCAGCGCCCCGAGGCTGGCGGTCTCGACGAGGGGAAGAGGACCGTGCTCTCGGACATGCCGCAGCAGGTCCGGGCCGGGGACGTAGTCGATGGCCAGCCACGGCTGGTTGCCCACCGGGTCGGCGTCGGCGAAGGCTGCCACGCGCGGACCGAAGACCTTCTTCAGGTTCTCCACCTCGAGGACGAACCTGCTGCGCGTCTCGGTGTCCAGTACGGACGACTTGATGACCTTGACCGCCACTTGCTGGCCGGCGGGCGACTCACCGAGATACACACGCCCCATGCCTCCGGCGCCGATTCGGCCGCGCAGGACATAACCCCCGATCTGGCTGGGGTCATCACTTCTCAGCGGTTCCACGACGCCCTCGATCCCCCTCGACGTCCAGCTCGCAGCCCTCGCCATGTCTCTGCAGCCGGTCGGCCACAGTGTAGGTCGCCCGCAGTCCCTCGGATTGCGGGCGCCGCCCGAACCGCTGGGCACTATGCGCACTTGTGGACGATTGACCCCGACCTGCTGTGGGGAGACTTACGAAACCGCAGTTCGCACAACGTCGGCATGATCAGCGCAATCCATGTGGGGGGACACATGAGCGTTGGCGCATGGATCGATCGAGTCGTCGCCGATTTCGGGGCACAGTGCAAGCAGATCCTCGGAGTGGGCGAGCACGAGGCGGGAATCCGCAGCGCGGTGGAAAAACTGCTCGGCTCAGCAGCCGGGGAATTTGGACTTCATCTTCGTCTACACCCTGAGGCCCGCCTGACGGACCTGGGTATTCGTCCGGATTTCGCAGCCAGTCTCGGCGAGGACAAGCAGCGCACCTTCGGATACGTGGAGCTGAAGAGCCCGAAGAAGAAGGATATAAGTCCAGGCGGCCTGCGCGGCCGAGACAGAAAACAGTGGGAGGCAATGTCTCACCTCCCGAACGTCATCTACACCAACGGACAAACCTGGTTTCTTTATCAAAACGGCCAACCGCAGGGAAAACCCGTTCATCTGGAAGGCGACATATACCGAGCCGGACACCGATTACGGGCACCCGGCATCACTGCTGTCGCATTCGAAAAGATGCTTCGTGATTTCCTGTTCTGGCAGCCCAAGCCGCTGACCACGGTCCGTCAACTGGTCACCACCATCGCTCCACTGTGCGGTCTCCTACGGGACGAGGTTCATGATCGGCTGCGTCAGGAAGAGCGAGCCGGAGGCGACGACGGGATCCGGCGCGGCCCGGGACGCCCGTTCACCGAACTGGCGCAGACGTGGGAGAATTTCCTCTTCCCGCACACCGATGAGCGGGACCATAAAACCGCCTTCTCTGATAGATACGCCCAGACCGTCACCTTCGCCCTGCTTCTCGCGCGCGCCGACAAGATATCCCTGGAAAAGCACAGCTTGCACGAGGTGGGCGAGTTACTGGGCTCCGAGCACACGGTGATGGGGAGGGCACTTCAGATCCTCACCGACCACGTGGGAAAGCACTTCAGGAACAGCCTTGACGTCCTGGTGCGAGTAGTCAACGCAGTTGACTGGGGTGCCATCCTTCAAAGCGAGCCGGATGCACATGTACTCCTCTATGAACACTTTCTACAGGAGTACGATCCCGATCTCCGCAAGGCCTCAGGAACTTACTACACCCCAGCCGCCCTGGTGAAGGAGATGGTGCGGCTCGTCGATGAAGTGCTACGGCTGGGCCTGAACTGCACGATGGGATTCGCGGATTCTCGAGTGACGATCATAGATCCCGCGATGGGCACCGGCACATTCCTCAGCACCATCATCGACCTCGTCGCCGAACGACGGTCAGCCGACGGGAACGAAGGGTTCCGTGCCGAAGCCGTCGAGGAACTCGCACAGCGGCTCATAGGCTTCGAGAAGCAGATGGCAGCTTATGCAGTAGCTCAAATGCGAATATCCCAGACCTTACGCACCCATGACTCCCACACGCGGTTGAACGATCTCCGCCTGCACCTCAACGACACCCTCGCCGACCCGTGGGAGCGCCCCACGCTCTTCGGAGGCGCCGGAGCCGACGTGCTACGCCGGGAGACCGAAGCCGCCAACCACATAAAGAGGGACGAGCCAGTAACGGTTGTCATTGGAAACCCTCCTGATCGCGAGGACGCACAAGGTGAGGGAGGCTGGATCGAGAAAGGGTCTGCGGGGCGCAGACCACCGTTGCTCGACGATTTCCGGCTGCGTGGCGCCAACGGCGTCTACGAGAAGAAACTGAAGAACCTCTACGTGTACTTCTGGCGTTGGGCGGCCTACAAGGTCTTCGAGCAGCACCGCCCCACGCATCACCAGGGGATAGTGTGCTTCATCACCACAGCCGGATTCCTTCGAGGGCCCGGCTTCAAGGGAATGCGTGCGTATCTGCGCTCAACCTGCTCAGAAGGCTGGATAATTGACCTGACTCCGGAGGGCAAGCAGCCCCCCGTGCGGACCAGGTTCTTCCCCGGAGTTCAACAGGAGCTGGCAATCGCGCTGTTCGTGCGCAGGGGTGGATCAGATACCCGAGGTCTCACACCCGTGCACTACACAGCAGTGACCGGCACCCGGGAAGAGAAGCAAACACAGCTGGCCAACTTGCACATGGATGGCCCGGCTTGGCAGCTATGTCACTCTGATGGGCATGCCCCGTTCACTCCGGCATCAACAACCCAATGGACGGGCTTCCCGGCACTGGGCGACATCATGCCCTGGTCGCGACAAGGCATGCAGACGAAGCGCACCTGGGTCTACGCGGTCGATGAGGAGACATTACAATCACGCTGGAGCAGATTCGTTCACGAGCCCGATCTGGAAGAGAAACGGATCCTGTTCAGCGAGTCTCGTGACCGGAAAATAGGGAGCGCGGTCACATACCGGCTGCCCAACCAGCCCGTACGGCCTCTCATGGAGGAACGAGGAGACTGCCCGCGCCCAAAGCGGATTCTCCATCGAAGCTTCGACAGGCAGTGGGTCATACCGGACAGTCGGGTCATCGACTACCCTCGATCGGGCCTTTGGGACGCAGACCGCGATGACCAGATATTCTTGATCGAACAGCACAGTCGACCTATCAAGTCGGGCCCCGCCGTAGTCTTCTCGACCTTGATCTCGGATATGCATTGTTTCAACAATGACGGTGGCCGGGTTCTGCCTTTGCGGCATCCGGACGGCTCCCCCAACATCACACCCGGAATCCTGGAGCATCTGGCGAATTCTTATGGGATGCCAGCGGTTTCACCGGACGATTTGGCCGCCTACATCGCCGGCGCCATCGCCCATCCGACCTTCACTCAAAGATTCAGGGAAGAACTCAACTCGCCGGGCGTCAGAGTACCGATCACCGCCGATCGAAAATTATGGCTCGACGCAGTGCACATCGGGCAACAAATCATTCGGGTATCGACGTTTGGCGAGCGTTTCAAAAACCTGGAAAGCGACATCGGCAAGAGCAAGACAGAGGCTGTCACGTATGCGGTGCGCGTCGATCCGTCGAGGCTTCCTTCCTCTCTTTCCTATGCACCCGAACGCGAGGAGCTCCTGGTGGGCACGGGAGTCTTCCGGGGAGTGAGCGAGCGTATGCGCAACTACGACGTGGGCGGACGAAAGGTACTGGACAGTTGGTTCGCCGCACGCTGTGGCGAACCCAAAGGGCGAAATCTCAGCGAATTGGACACTATCCGCAGTGAGCGCTGGACGCCGGGTTGGAGCAACGAACTGATCGAGGTCCTCAAGATTCTTCGCCATCTCACGGAGTTGGAGAACTCACAGGCTCTTCTGCTGGAACGTGTCCTGAGCGGACCTCTCATCGACGTAGCCGAGTTGACACGCCGTGGAGTACTCCAGCCCCCTGCCTACACACGGGTGCCGCGGCAGACGCATCCCGAAGAGGGGATGCTGCCAGGAATGGAAACTGTCGACGGACAACCACCGCCGCCCGTACAGCCACTGATTCCCGCACCACCGGAGAACTTGCCCGGTACGGCAGTTCCGCCCCGCAAACGCCGCACCTCGCAGGAACGGTCGAAGGGACACCCTCCGGCCTGACCCCGTCACCGACGCATAGGTGACAGGTCGTCGAGGAGGCTGGTGAGCAGCGCCTCCTCGTGCAGCGGGATACGGTGCTCCGCGTAGAGTCGGCGGAGTGCGTCCAGCCCTGAAGGCCGGTGCGCTGTCGCCGTCGTGCCGAGGTGGTCGAGGTACGTTCCGGCGTCGTAGCGCCAGGTAGCCGCGGCCGGCGCGGCGGAGAGAAGCTGGTCGACCACGACGAACCCGGCTTCGTCGATGTCGGCCCGCACGGTGATCTCGGCGGCGGCAGCCGAGAGTCCCGACACGAGATCGAGGGCGGCGTTCGAGGGCATGCCGTCCGTGCAGATCAACGCGGGGCATTTGGGACCGAGTTCATCGGCGGCGGCCTCCAGGACGGCGGGGTTCTCGCAGACGAAGACGCTGGTCCCCGGGGCCACCGACCACGTGCCGGTGAGGGAGCGCAGGGAGAGCCAGAGCGGTTCGCCAGGGGCGGCGGCGCTCCAGCGGGCCGCGGGCGCGTCGCCGTGCAGGGAGAGGTTCAGGACCAGGACGCGGGAGGAGACCTCGTCGCACCACACTCCCTCCACACCCCAGACCCGCCTCCAGTCCCGCCCGGGACGGGACGGGCGTGGCAGCTGGTGCGCGTACGCGATCAGTCTGCACAGCGCTCTGCCCAGCGGCTCTCTGTGGTCCAGGGCGTGTGCGTCGTCCATGACAGTGGCGGCGAGCTGGGCCAGGCGTATGCCTGACCGATCCGCGCCGGGGAGACGGTTCCAGACCAGGACGGTCTGTTCCACGAGGGCCTGGAGTTCGCCGTCCCCCGCCCTGGGAGTGCCGGGATCGTCCAGCCATGCTCGGGCAACAGACGCGTCGATACCGGCCTCGGCCAGCAGCGTCTCGGCAGCCGACCGCTCCGCTTCGGCCTCCGCCTGTTTCTCGGCACGCAGTCGCCGCAGGCTCACGAACGGTCTTCCGTCGAGTGTCTCGACGAACTCCCTTACGGTCAGCCTGTGTTCTCCGAGAGCGGCGGCAAGGTCCTTCAGCCGTACCGGCCGCCCGGAAACGTCCCAAGAGGTGCCCACCAGGCGGGCCACTTCCCGGCGCTGTGATGCCGTGAGGGAGATGCGCAAGGTGCCGACCTCGGTGTTGAATCCCCGTTCGGCCCGCCTGCGGACCGCGTCGAGCACGATGCCCGGACCGGCCAGCCGTGCCCAGGCGATCAGTCCCGCGGGCAGGTCAGTCATCGTCGTACGCTCCGAACAGTCCCTCGGCCATGACCGGCGTCGCCTCGGCGAACACCCCGAGGCGGTCGACGTCCACCTGGGTCAGCGTCCCCGAGCACCACAGGTACGGCATGGCGTCCACGCCCGGCAGGTGCCGCTCACGGGCCAGGTCGTACACCGCCACCGCGGGCACTTCCCGATAGGTGCACCACTCGTCGTGGGCGGTCAGCATGACGTCGAGCTCGAAATCGACCGTCAGTCCCATGAAGGACGCCTTGACCGCGGTGTCCACCCCGGTCATCGCCTCATCCAGCCACACCCAGCGCGGGGCGTGCGGCCCGGCCGCGTCGTACGCGACGACTGCGGCGGCGAACAGTGGCTGGGACAGCAGGACGACCTTCTCCCCTCCGGACTTCGCGGCATGCCGGGCCGAGTCGAACGCGGCCCATGCCCCGCCCGCACCCAGCCGGTACCTGAGGGACAGTCGCAGCCATTCCCGGTAGTCCAGCGCCTGTGCGAGCTGTGCCTTCCAGTCGACGGCCCCCTCGGCCGAGGCGTCACGGCGAGCCTCGTCGATCTTGCGGGCGAGAAAGGCTCGCACCAGTTCCTGACGGTCGGAGGACAGTTCGTCGTAGCCGCGTCCCAGGGCCGCGACGACGGGGCCGGCGTCGGGATCGGCGGGATCGGCCTCCCAGTCCACCCGGACCACGTGCCCCTGCCGGGTCGGATGCGCCGCCAGGCGGGCGTTGATCTTGGCGAAGGTATGGGCGGTGTAGTCCAGGCGCTCCTTCAGGTGCTCGATGAACGTCGACCCCAGCAGTGTGGTGAGAACACGCTGCTGCTCGACGTCGTACCCGGACTGCTGCCTGCGTACGCGATCGGCCAGAGCGTCGGCGGCGTGGTGCGGCGCCTGCCAACCGCTGTCGGGGTCGCCGAGGATCACCACCTGAGGAATTCCGGAGGCAGCTGTCACCCCGTTCCCCTGCTCCGTGTCGTCCTCGTCGCGGACTCGGGCGTCACGGCCCGGCAGCAGTTTCTGGCGGAGTTCCTCCAGCTGCTGGTAGCAGCGACGCCACAACCGCTCCTCGTCGGTCGCCTGGGCCGAGACCGTGAGGTCCCTCCTCGCGGTGGCAGCGAACTCGCGCGCTGACTGCACGGAACGCCGGTCGGGTGGTGTCAGGCCCGCCGGCTCCGCCAGGCCGGCTTCCACCACCGTCCACAACGCCTCCATCGCGGTGTCCCGGCTCTGTTCGGCCACCGCCCGGTGCTCCTCGTGCTTGTCGAGGACCTCCTCCGCCCGGGCGACGGACGCCTTCGCCTCGGACAGGGACTCCGACAGCGTCTCGATGCGCGTCTCCAAGCGGGTGCCTTCGGCGTCGAGTTCCTCTCTACGGCGTAGCTGCGCCCGGTGGTCGGTGCCGAGAACGGACTCCGCCGTGTCCAGTTGCACCTCTGCCCGGCGCAGCTTTCCGCCGAGATCCGACACCTCCGCTTCGACGGACCGCTGATCGCGTTCCCGCTGCTCGACCACCGAGACCAGAGTCTCCAGGGTGTCCTGGCGGGTGGCCAGCACATCCATTTCACCGCTCAGTGCAGCCAGGTGGGAGCGGAAGTCCGGCAAGGCCGCGGCCTGTCCTTCGAGATCGCGAAGACCAAAGCGATGTGTGCCCGCGTAGTCGGCGAACCGCGCCCAGGCCTCGTCCCGCCGCGTCAAGTTCACTTCGTGCTTCTCTCGCGCCGCGCGAAGCCGGGTCTCGTCGGCCGAGCGCCGCCGTATGCGCTCGGCCAGTGTCACCACGGCTGCGGTCAGGGTCCGCTCGGTCCGGACGGGAACGCGATGGCTGTGCTCGGCCAGCCGGGCCCGCGCGGTCCCGACGTCCGACAACGCGTCGTCCACCTGGGCCAGTTCGAGGGTCAGGGCGGACAGATCGGCCTCCAGTCGCACGACCTTCCGTTGCCGAGCGGCCTCACGTGCCGCCGCTCCCAGATACACGGCGGGGCCCATCGGTTCGGCCCGGCCGAGAAGTCCGCCTACACGCCAACCGCCGTCGGCGGCCAGCCAGTCGCCGCGTGCACCGCCCTCCCGGCTCGTACCGCGCCATCCGATGCCGCCGAGGACACGGCGCACGGCATCGGCCTCCACTCCTCCGGCCGAGTCGGGTTCCAGCACGGTCAACAGGCTTGTTTCCGGCTTTCCTTCATGGCTCAACGGCTGTACGTCGGCGACCGGCACACCGTCGTGGGTGGCGAGGCGTCCGTCCGGGGTGACCCAGGCGTCGAGCAGGCCACAGGCGGCCAGCGCGGCCTCCACGCGCGCGAGCAGGTCCTGGTCGATGCCCTTCACCGGGTTGACCAGGTGCCACAGCGGCGCACCGTGCAGTTCGGCGAGCGCGGGCCGCTCACGGCGCGCCCAACCGGAGGGGGCGGGCGGCGCACCCGTGCCCTGTTCGCGTACGGCTGTCAGTTCGGCCGTGGTCTCGTCGTGCCGATGCTGCAAGGGGGCTCGGCACAGCCGAAGCTGTTCGGCCCGGGCGGTGAGCCTGTCGCGGGCCGCCGTGGTGTGAGTGTGCATCGTCTCCGTGGGCGATCCACTGGCGTGGACGGTGCCTGTCTCTGTATCGACGACCGTCAGTTCGGCGACCTGGTCGCACCAATCCTCGACGAGTTCGGCCGGGCAGAGTCCGACCGGAGCTTCGGCGGCCCAGTCACGGATCTGTTCCCGTAGAAGAGCGACATGGCCCTCGACCTCGGTGCGTGCCTCGCCCTCCTCACGTCGGGCGGTGTCCAGGGCTCCTTCCGCGGTCTCGACCATGTGGGCGGATCGCTCCGCCCGGCGCTCGGCCTCGTCGTGCTCGGTGTGCAGGTCGCTCAGGGTCGCGAAACGCTCCGCGCGTGTGCCGTAGTCCGCGGAGAGCGCTTCGACATCCCGCGTCGGCAGGTGCCGTTCGGCGGATGCCTCCAGACCGCATCGGCCGGCTGCCGAGCGGAGAGCTGTTTCGAGGCCTTGCACCTTTTCTTCTGCCTTGCCGACTTCTCCGAGCGCCCTGTCGGCCTGTCGTCGTGCGCCGTCCAGAGCCGACTGTTCACGCTTCAGCCGGCCGCGCGCCGCGTCTGTCTGCTCCGTCAACCCGGTCACGGCGCGGCGCAGTCCCTCCACTCGCTCTGCGGCGCTCACGGCGTCCTGGTAGGGCTGGGAGTCCAGCAGCTCGCGCAGTGCGGTCGCCTGGTCCTGTCGGGCCTGCCGCGACTCGGTCAACTGGTCTGTGGCGGTTCGAGCGTCTGCCTGTGCCTTCTCCAGGAAGCCCTGTGCCCGGTTCTTGTCCCGCGTCGTGTTATCCAAGGTCGTCGTGGCCGCGGTGAACTCGTCGGCCCGGCGGCGCACCACGACGCGGCCCCAGGGCCTCCATCCACCACTGACGAATCGCGCCACGGCGGTCGCCGCTTCCTCCGTCTGCTCCACCGCCCGGCGCAGCTGCTCGAGGTGGTCCCAGCCGTCGGCGAGTTGAGCGATCTCGTGCCCGGACAGCGGCGGCAGGGCCGCACGCAGCGTCTCGGCCAGGCTGGCCGGGTTGAGGCGCTCGCCGAGTTTGGGTTTGCGCAGCTGTTTGAGGAGCTCGGTCAGGTTCTCGTACGACTCGCCGGACAACCCGAACAGTTCCTCCGCCAGGCGCGCGCGGTACGCGGCCGCCGTACTCGGTACCGTCAATCCGTCGATCTTCTTGAGGTCCTTCTCCTCGATCGCCCGGCCGCCGGTCAGCAGCGCGAAGTCCTTGCCCGGTCGTCCCGGCGTGAGGAAGGGCCAGGTCGTGACGGGCTGACTGCCGCTGCCTCGACGGGCGCTCGCGCCCATGCCGCACACGAAGTAGCGAGCGACGCCGGTCTCGTCGCGCCGGCCGAACTCGACCCAGGCGTACCCGAGGCCGGAGTCGGCCGACGCACGTGGATCGTCGCCTTCGCCCGTGGGCAGCAGGTTGAACCTCATGGTGCGGTGCTGTGAGCCGAAGGGGTCAAGCACCGACGGCGTGATCTCCCCGCGGAGCAGCATGAGGGTCGTCAGCTCCAGCACCTTGGTCTTGCCCGCCCCGTTGCCCCCACGCAGCACCAGGCGCCCGTCGGCGAACCAGAACTCGGCCGCGTCGTACTCCCACAGCCCTACGATCCCCACCCGCAGCGGCTGCCAGCGAGTACGACCCGGTTCGGGCAGCCCGCCCGAGGTCGCGGCTGCCAGCCAGGTCACTCCGGGCTCGGCCTCTTCCGGCGTCATCAGTCATCCACCTCGTCGAAACCGGCTGTCACCGGCACCACCTTCGGGTCACGGAACCGTGCCGCCGCCGGCGAGAGTCTCCAGCGGCCGGTCGCCTCGGCCGGTCGCAGCAGATCGAGGGCCCTGAGGAGCTCCACCGCGTGCTCACGAACCGCTTGATCGGTCTGGAATTCCTTGGTCATGGCTTTGTGGTGGTGGACGCGCACCTCGGCCGCGGCACGATCGAGCCGACCGTCGTCGAGCACACCGTCGGTGTCCTGGCGGGACAGGAGCCGACCCAGCACCATCAAGGTGACGAAGTCGCCCGCCCGCAGCCGGGGGAACGGTACGTCCGTCTCGTTCTCGTCGGTGACGATCAGGGCCAGTCCCTCGGCCCGCTGCTCCGCCACCCAGCCGGTCATTTCCGCGCACCAGGCGAGGACGCGGTGTCGTTGCCCGGTGAGGTACGCGCGTTCGGCCGGCGTGAGGTCGGCCCAGAGGCAGACCGGCAGTTCGATCAGCCTCCTCATCACGCCGAACCGGGCGGTGGCCTCGGCCACGGTGGTTGTGTCATCGCCTTCGGCGCCCTGGGCAAGAGCGGCGCGCAGGGCCGCCGGGTCCACCAGCCGCAGCAGCAGATCCCTTCCGATGTCGTAGGCACCACCGATCGCGTCCCTGCGGTGCGCCCAGCCTTCCCCGCGTTCCCCCGCGTCCCGGGAGACCGGTCGCAGAGCACCGCTGTCCACCAGCAGACCGATGGCCTTGACGAAAAGCTGCCGTTCAACGAACCGGTCGGGGTCGTACGGCGCGACGTCGACGTCGTCGTGCCGGGTCAGGACCCGGACCCGGTCCGACAGATCCTGTGTGGTCGTGATGTCCTCGGCGTCCTCCGCCGCGGCAGCGGCGAGGATCGCCAGGACCAGGACACGCCGGGAGGGCGCCCGGAATCGTCTGGGCGCCGTCACCACTCTGCCCAGCGGTGGCCGGAAGAGTCTGGCAGCGGCGTCGGTGACGACCAGCCGGTATCCCAGCCGCGAGGCGAACCACTCGATCAGGACCGGCTGGTGACGCGGGTGCCGGACCAGCGCGAACAGTTCCCGATGACGCCGCCGGTCCACCACCGGGTGGGCCAGCAATCCCGTGAAGGCACGCCGCCGGGCCTCCGTGTCACGGCTCACCGCACCGGCTCCAGCTCGAACAGCCAGTTCCGTGTGACGAGTTGCCCCCGGGGACTGTGCAGGGCAACGGTGGTCGGACCGCTGCCCGGTGGCGAGAGAGTCACCCGCCATCTGCCGTCTCCAGTGACGGCGGTGCGGGCAGGCCTCCTGGTCCCGCCGCGCGCGATGCCGAGCAGTTCAAGAAGGAGGTCCAGTTCCGGTTCGGAAAGCCGGGTCCAGTCGGCGAAGGCGGTTCCGGAGCGGGACCGCAGGGTGGCCTCGGCATCGGCACGCGCCGCGACCGCCGCGGCCCGGGCACGCCTGGCCGCCGCTCTTCCCACGGAGTAGTCCACCGCGCGGGCCCTGCGCCCCACCGCGGCTCTCACACCCTGCTCGCGGAAACGTGCGGTGACCGGAGCCGCGGGAGCATCGGCCCAGGTGCGCAGGTGATCGTCGGCTGCGTCGGCGGGCAGCAGCAGATGCCGTGCGGAGAACAAGCCCGTGGCGGTGTCCCACATCCGCCAGGCGGTCTCCTCGTCCGGGGCCCGCTCGACAGCCTTCGCCAGTCGGAGCAGTTCGGCTCGGCGAGTGACCGCGCCACCGGTGTCCATCAGGATGCGTGCGTTGCGTGCCCAGGGAGCCACCAGGTCCCGCAGTTGCCGGCGCAGCCGCCGTGCCTGCCCGGCGGCGCCGGAGAACCATGCGGACAACGCCGTCCACGTTCGCGCCCATCGCAGGGCCTGCGCGTCGACCAGGTCCTCCGTCGCGTCCTCGGCCAGGGCGGCCCGTGCGCAGGCCCGCCACACCGCCGTACCGAGGAGCGGGGCGAGTTCCTCGACGAGGGACGCGATCCGGGGTGTGTGCACGTCCACTTGCTCGCCCCACATGGCGATGTACGACTGCAGGGTGCGCCACAGGACCTCCTGCTTCCCTGGGTCGGGCCCACCGGACAGCGCGTGCGCCAGGCTGCGCTGCCAGGTCCGGGCGGCCGCCGCCATACCCTGGTGGAGAGCGATAATCTGCTGGAACTCGGCGGCGGCGCTGGGATAACGCCGCTCCCGCACGGCCAGCGCGAACATCTCCAGACGGTCACGGATCGCCCGTGGCGCCAGAGTGAGATCGGCCGCCGCGTCTTCGTCGGCCGCCGCCTCCTGCGTCCAGAAGACGTGCAGCCTGGCGGCCACGGGCGTGATCTGGTACCGGTCACGGCGGCGCAGGAAGTCCTCACCTGTCCGCGCCTGGTCCTGCCAGCGTGTGAGCACCCCCCACTTGATGAGTCGTTCAAGACGAGCGTCCAGATGGAAGCTCTCGGCCGAGACCAACTCGCCGACGACGGCAGGGTCCAGCCGAGCGGCCAGATGACCGGGCACTCGCTCGACGACATCGTCGTACGACATTCCGATCAAGGTGGTGTCCTGTGCCTCCAACAGGATGTCCACGATGACCCGGTACTGGGCGGCGAACCGCGAGACCAGGTAGGCGGGCACCAGCTCCTGGCCCGGCAGGTGTCCCGCCCATGGATCCGGCCGGCTCGGCTCGGGAAGTTCCTCGTCATCCGGCATGACCATCAGCGTACGATCAACTGCGTTGCGTGAGCGGTCGGTTCACGCATATCAGGCGGCCGAATCCTAAACATCCTTGAGCGGGGGTCGTTCACCGAGTTGGGGTGGCAGGGCGCCGTTCCGCGACGCACCGGGGATGCCGACCGGAACCTCCGCAAGCAGTTTGCGGATCAGTGCCTCCCTTCCCTCTCGGGACAGTCCACCGGGCACCGCCACCCAGACCCGGCCCCCTGGAGCGACGTCCCTCAGAACGTATCCGGAAGAGCTCGGGGCGAGGCGGGAGTCCTCAATCAGTTGCGCCCCCATTCGACTGAGCAGTTCGTCGGCGGGCAGCAGGCCCACAGAAGCACGGACCTCCCCGGCTGCGATCAATTCGCCGCGGTGTTCTCGCAGTTGCCTCGCCCCGGCGAGTTCGAGGCGAAGCACCGTCTCCTCCCGACCGGAGGCGCTCGTCGTCAGGACGATCTCCGGGAGCCTCTCGAACGGGCTGTTGCGGAGCGACATCCACAACCGGTCGGACACACGACGTGTCAGGCCGGTGTGCACGTGGGAGGTCGCGTCTCGCACTCCCAGGGAGTACGCACGCGCGTCGCACCAGAAGGGACATCCCCATCCGACGTGAGCCGGATGAAGTTCGGTGTCACCTGCCCCCTCTGCCGGTTCGTCGTACTGAAGCATTGCCGCATGCTGGATCCGCAGGGTGTGCAGACGAAGCACTTGGCTCTCCACGTCACGGATGTGGGCGCCGAGCCCATCGAGGTCCAGCTCGGCGCTGCCGCCCTCGCAGTACACCCACACCTCCGGCCGAGGACCGTGAGACCCAGCCTCGTGTTCGTGCAACCAGGCGAGGGTGTGCCGTGAGCATTGTCTGCGGAGCACGCCCGTCCGAACCGGCCGGAGTCCTCAGCTCCGCCGGGGCGCCCAGGTGAGCGCCCCGGCGGTCGTCTACGCAGTTCTCCACGCACCAATCCGGGCATCGGCGCGGAGCCTGTGGCCCCTGCGTTCCTTCCTTCTCCGTGTCGTCGATCATCTCCGGTTCCCTCTCATGCCGCCCTCGGCAACGCGATCGCCATGTCGTCCAGATCCCTGTACACACGGAAGTCGCCGTCGCCGGGTCGCCTGCCGAGCCGCTGGACGATCAAGGAACCGGCGAGTCCCCACCCACGACCTGTCACGGGACGGCGCTCACACCCGACGAGGAGCAGTCCGTCTGTCCCCGGCGCCACGAGGCCGTCGGCCATCGCGACTGCCAGCACCGTCGTGAAGCCCCAAAGATCGGCCCGCACATCCGTCGGCAAGTCGGCCCTGACAAACGCGCAGGGTCTTGGCACACCGTTTCTGTACGGAGCGGTCGCCACCGCGCCCAGACCATCCGGTACCGGACCGTCCGAAGGCAGGATGTCTCCGGCCTCGCCACCGAGATGGTCGGTGATGACTTCTCTGAGGGCGAGGATGACCTCACGGTCCGAGCGCCAGCCGCTGCGAGGCTCCCATTGCGGTCCCTGGAACTGGTCCAGGAAGCTCATCGCCGTCTTCCTCCGGCCAGGGCCGCGTCCTTGTGCGGCGGAGGAATGCGGCGGAAACCCAGTTCGGGTCGCCTCGTCCTCAGAATTAGGTGAGAGAACTCGCCCTGACGGGACGGCTCTCCCATGTGCAGCACTTCGGCGGCCATGTACAAATCCACCACGGTCGGCAGCGCACGCAGTTCCCGCACGACGCCTTCCGGACAGGCCAGATGGTCTGACGCATCGTTGCCTCCACAGAGGAATTGTTTCGCAGAGTTCTGGATGCACGTCATGTCAGGCTGCCTCTGTCAGATCCGTGACAGCCAGGCAGGACGGCAGATCCGGCTGCCCGTGGGCAGAACCCGGGACGAGGAGATAGCGAGCAAGGCGCTCCTCGGCGACCGTCCGCCGAATGCGGCACGCGGTGTATCCGAGGCCGAGACGTCGAGCGGCCGCGGCCAGACCTTCGCCCTCCATACGCGTCCGGCCGATCAGCTCCGCCTCCTCGGCGGTCACGGCCCCGGCGCGGACTGCTCGTTCCAGAACGAGGTCCGGATGGCCGGGGGCAGAGTGCCGAGCATGAAGCATCCAGCGATCAAGCAGAGGAACCGCTCGCACCCCGCCCGTGTACAGGGGCCGGGCTCGGAGGCCCCGGCGGTAGCCGGCCCACCAAAGCCGTGATGCCACAGCGCCCGCGTCGACATCGATGGTCCTGAGCTCGTCCAGAAAGCCCTCGATCACTTCGGCTTCGGCATCGAGGAAGGGCGGTCCGCCTCCCCGCACCACTCGGGCTGCGGCCCCCCGCAGGCCCGGAGCCATCATCCACACCGCGGCGAGCGGCCAGTCGCCTCCGTCACACTGTGTGCGGAAGACCAGTTCGGCCCACACTTCGTCTCTCACGGCATAAGGCGTGGCACGGTCCAGGAGTCGTGTCCGGAGTTCTCTCAACGGGCACCGATGCCGCGAGAGTTCCCTTCCGATCTCGATGTCGATACCGCTCACGTCCAAGGCGAATTCCGCTGATTGGGACTCCAGGTTCCGAAAGGCCGCCTCGACTGAATCCAACGGCGCCCACTCACCGGCCCATGGCATGCGAGATTTCCTTCCTCACGCCGCGACCGGGCCGGCGCTCAGCCGGGAGGTCTCGCTCTGCGATTGCGTCACTGGCCCCCGCTGCCGCCGAGACCTGTGCATGAGGGGCGACGCAAGTTCATCGCCGGTTCCTGACAAGGTGAGGCCCGTCGCACTTCGGGCCAAGTGCTCGGCAACTCGCCGCTCCGCTCTGCCGCGCCGTTTGCTGCATGCCTGATAGCTGATGCCAAGGCGCCGCGCCGCAACCGCAAGCGGCTCCCCTTCGAGCCGGGTGCGACCGATCAGATCGCTTTCGGCCTCACTGATGACCCCTTCCTCGCACAGCCTCAGCAACGCCAGGTCCGGATGACTGGGAGCATGGGGCTCGGCAGGAAGGCATTCGCCGAGGTCGGGCACAATGAGCCCGGTGGCGTCCTGGTCGCTCCGACAGGCGCGATTCGCCCCTCGGAAAGCCGCCCACCACAGCCGCTGCGCCAGTCCGCCGGCCATCGGATCAGCCCTGTCCAACTCGGCCAGGAAGCTGACGACTGCTTCGGCGTCCAGGTCGTCCCAATCCCGGCGCATCCCGCCTGCGTGCCTCCTGTTGATGCCCCGTAGTCCCGGCAGCATCATCCCGATCGCGGCCAGCAACCACATTTCCCGTTCAGCGGCTCCTTGAGCACAACAGGCAATGGCCCGCCAGACCGCGTCCCGTGCCGCCGGTTCGGAACTTGCCAAAAGTCGCGACCTCACCTCGTCCAGAGGCATCGGCCCGGGCGAAGCATCTGGCGCCAACAACGCGCCATCCAGCGTAAGCGGATTCGGGTCGGCGGTGAGTGTATGGAAGGCGGTTTCGACTCTGTCCAGCAGTGAGCGGTTCACGGCAGGCGGCATCGCCTATCTCCCTACGGATTCCCTCACGGCACCGGGAGGTCTGCGCCCCCGATGATCACCCCACTACATAAGACCCTCCCCTCCTCTCATTTGAGACAGAGAGAAATAAAATTCACATTTTGAATCGAATAATAGTTAAGCAAGACGGAAGTTGATCGATTCAAAGATCAAATATGAGCGAGTAGATCACTCAGGGGCAGAGGCCACTGTGCGCTAGTCAAGGCTCAAAGGCACAAAAGTCGGGCTGTGTGAGAGGTACCACTCAGAAGCAGCCGCACTACACGCTCAGGCATCGCGGCGCCCCACTCGGATATCCGAGCTCGACGGCCACATCCGACAGGTCAGGGCCCGTCAGCACCAATGTCCGGCCCCACGATTCATGGCTACGTACGTAGCCATCCGACATCAACCGGTACGGAAGGGGGTTTGATCAAACCCCCTTGCTCCCGGCAAGAAGGCCACTGAGATGCAAGGAACTGGCCATAGACCCTGAGCGGCAGACGAGTCGGGCTATACGCCGGGTTCTGTCGCCCGGTCGCCTCGCGGCGGCCGGGGAGACGGCCATCCATCTAGGGCCGGCGTTGCCGCCGGCCTCGTGCGGTCTACCCGCGGACTCGGGCGGGCAGCCCTCGAACGTCCGCGCAGAAACACCGGGGTGTTTCCTTTTGACCTTGCTCCGGGTGGGGTTTACCTAGCCGCCTGAGTCGCCTCAGGCGCTGGTGGTCTCTTACACCACCGTTTCACCCTTACCGGGGACCGAAGTCCCTGGCGGTCTGTTTTCTGTGGCACTGTCCCGCGGGTCACCCCGGGTGGCCGTTAGCCATCACCCTGCCCTGTGGAGCCCGGACGTTCCTCGGGAAGCACCCCCGAAGGGGACTTCACGCGGCCGTCCGCCCGGCTCGTCTGCCGTGTCGACCATGGTACCGGGCGTACGGCTCGCCTTGGGCCCGAGGCCGCCGTGGCCAGGAAGGAGCCCGCCAGGATCAGGGCGAAGGACGCCGCGACGGCAGCGGTCAGGGACTCGTCCAGGAAGGTCACGCCCGCCGCCACCGCCACCGCCGGGTTGACGTACGTGAAGACCATCGCCCGGGTCGCGCCGGCCTCGCGGATCAGTTCGAGGAAGGCGACGAAGGCGAGGGCCGTGCAGATGACGCCCAGGCCCGCGAGGGAGGCCAGGACCGATGAGGAGGGGACCTCGGAGGGCCAGGTCA
This sequence comes from Streptomyces sp. NPDC127595, assembly GCF_042671685.1. Taxonomy (NCBI): domain Bacteria; kingdom Bacillati; phylum Actinomycetota; class Actinomycetes; order Kitasatosporales; family Streptomycetaceae; genus Streptomyces; species Streptomyces sp. NPDC127595. The sequence goes on from NZ_JBHXWK010000007.1 coordinate 192,031, forward strand.
GGGCTGCCGCGGGGGCGTACACCAGGGCCGCGAGCAACAGGCACGGGGCTATCAGCTGGAGCGTCGGGACGGGCTTCAGGTAGTGCGCGACGATCAGGGGCGCCGTCGCGTAGCCGATGACGGTGACCAGCATCTCCGCCAGGGAGCGGGCGTCGCCGCCGGTGAGGTGCGGGACGGTCAGGACGGAGACGCCTGCCAGGCCCAGGCCTAGGCCGGTGAACCGCCGGGCGCCGAGCCGCTCCGTGTCGCCGAAGAAGCGGGCCAGGACGACACCGACGATCGGTACGCCCGCGATCAGCAGGCCGGCCGTGGAACTGGACAGATGGCGCTCCGCGTCCGTCAGGGTCCACCACGGGCCGATGATCTCGATGACGGCGAAGGCCAGCATCGGGCGCCAGTGCGTCCGTACGACGCGGAACAGGCCCCCTTGCCGTATGGCGAAGGGCAGCAGGAGCGCGGCACCTAGCGCGCAGCGCGTGAAGACGACCATCGACGGGGAGACCCCGTCCACCGCCACTTTGATCATCAGGTAGGGGATGCCCCAGAGGACTCCCATCAGGGAGAAGAGAAGCCAGCCGCGTGCAGTCATGGGAGCAGTCTCGGCCGCGGCAACGGGCTTGTCTTGAACGCTGTTGCGCTTCGCCTTCGCGGTCGATCGCGGAGCTGGAGCACCGGGAACACACTCGTGCGGTACGCCGCCGGAGTCACCCCCAGCACCCGGCGAAACCAGCGCGTCAGATGTGCCTGGTCCGCGAAGCCCACCAGGCCGGCCACCTCGGCGGGGCGCCGCCCGGCCTCAAGCAGCCCGCGGGCCCGTTCCACCCGGTGCTGGGCGAGCCAGGCGTACGGCGGCATCCCCATCGTCGTACGGAAGGCGCGGAGGAGTTGGTAGCGGGAGAGACCGAGGTCGGCGGCGAGGTCGGCGAGTGAGGGCGGGCTCTGCAGTTCGTCGGCGAGGCGGTCGCGTACGGCGTGCGCGATGTGGCCCGCTCCCGGGATCTCGTCGCACACCGGGCGGGCCGTGGAGTGGCGGCGGGCGAGGGCCGTGAGCAGCCACGGTATGCGGGACTCGGCCTCCAACGGGTCGGGGCAGAGAGCGAGTTCGGTGTGTGCGGTGCGCAGGGCCGCGGCCAGTTCGGGGTCGTCGAGGAGCGGTTCGCGGAAGTGCGGCAGGGTCAGGGTGCCCTCGGCGAGGAGGGCGGCGTCCGGGTACATCGCGCGGTACGCGTAGCCCTCGCAGGCCGCGGGCCCACCCGTGTGCGCCTCACCGGGGGCGAGTACGACGATCGATCCCGGTCCGGTACGGATCCGGCCGCCGCGGTAGTCGATGAGCTCGGCACCGTCGACACAGACCCCGACGGTGAACTCCGCGTGGGCGTGCGGGGCGTACCGGTGCCGGTCGAAGCGAGCGGTCAGCAGATCGAGCGAGCCCCCGTCCCGCCCGAGGGTCGCCCTGGTCCAGAGCGCCTGCTCACGTCCGCCCACCCCGTACTCCTCCGCCATCTCGCGTCACTGTCAGGGGTGGAACACCTGAGCGACCCGCTTCCATGCCGCAAGCGAGTTACGAGGTCAGAGCGTCGCTTGACCCTGCCGCAACGTCAACGTTTCTACTGGGGTCATGCGGATCGGAGAACTCGCCACGGCTGTCGGTGTCACGACGCGGACCGTGCGGCACTATCACCACCTCGGGCTGCTGCCCGAGCCGGAGCGGCGGCCGAACAGGTACCGCGAATACGGGCTGCGGCACGCCGTCGTCCTCGCCCGGATCCGGCGGCTGACCGAGCTGGGGCTCGGGCTCGCCGAGGTGCGGGACGTGCTTGCGGATGACGCGGGGCGCGAGCTCGCCGAGGTGCTCGAGGAGCTGGACGAGGATCTGGCGCGGCAGGAGGAGGCGATCAGGGAGCGGCGGGAGCGGTTGGCTGCGCTGATGCGCGACGGGGTGTCCGCCGAGGGGCCTCTCTCCCCCGAACTGGCCTCGCTGTTCCGGGAGATGGCCGGCGGACCCGAGTCGCCCATGGCCGCGAAGGACCGCGAGATGCTGGCGCTCATCGAGACCGCGGCGTCCCCGGAGGAGCGGCAACGGCTGCTGGCCGCGCTGCGCGACGCGTTCGAGGCGCCGGGCGCGGTGGAGCGGGCGCACGAGGTGTACGCCCTGCTCGACGCGCTCGCGGACGCGGATCCGGCCGACCCGCGCGTGGAGGACGCCGCGCGGGCCATCGCCGACCGTCTGCCGGACGCCCTGCTGCCCGGGAGCAAGGTGGACGGCGACAGCAGTTTCCTGCGCGCCTTCTACGCCGATTTCGCACCGGCCCAGGCAGAGGCGCTCCGCCGCACCATGCGGATGGTCGCGGAGCGACAGCAAGAACAAGAACAAGAACAAGATCAACCGTCACAGTCACAGCCACAGCCACAGCCACAGCAAAGGAGTGCGCCTTGAAAGCCACGTACGGACTCCTACGACTACTGCGGCGGCTCCTCGCGCACGAGTTGCGGCTCCTCGCCAGCCTCGGGCGGTGGGTGGCCCGGCGGCCGCCCCACGGGGTGGGTGACGGGCGCGGGTTCGGGTACGCGCGCGGGCAGGCCGCGATGATGTTCGGGCTCGCGTTCGTGTGCGTCGTCGAGACCGTCGGCATGTCCGTGCTGCTGCGTGACTGGCCGCGCGTGGAGCGGGTCGTTCTCGTCCTCGACGTCTACACCGTCGTCTTCCTGATCGGGCTGTACGCGGCCTGCGTCACCCGGCCGCACGTGCTGGACTCCACCGTCCTGCGGGTGCGCAACGGCGCCCATGTCGACCTGCGGATACCGCTGGAGGACATCGCCTCCGTACGCCGTGAGGTGCGTTTCACCCACGAACGGGAAGAGGGTGAACTGAACCTCCCGGTGGGCGCGCAGACCGAGGTGACCCTCGAACTCGCCACCCCGGTAAGGCACTTCACCTTCCTGGGCCGCGAACAGGTCGTACATCTCGTACGTCTGCACGCGGACGATCCCGACGAACTGATCCGGAGCCTCACGCGGGCGCGAACCGTACCTTCGCCGCTCCCGGGTCAGCCTGTGTGAGCCGTACCCGCAGCCGTTCACCCAGCGGCAGCGGTGCGGGCCCGCCCACCAGTCGGGCGAACACCGCCGGAGAGTCCAACTGCACGGTCCCGACAGTGGGTTCACGTTCCTGTACGTCCACCACGCAGCCGTCGAAGACCTCGCCGATCCGGTCCTTGAGCAGTGCGGCCTCGACGATGTCGACGCACTCGCGCTCGACGGTGCCCTGGCGCCGGGTGCCGTCGGCCATCTCCTTGGGGAGTTCGTTCAGGGCGGCCAACACCCAGTCGGGGGGCGGCTGTTCGGCGACGGCCGCGAGGCAGATCTCGGAGGCGTAGCGGTCGGCGAGGCGGCGGAGCGGGGCCGTGCAGTGGGCGTAGGGCGCGGCGACGGCGGCGTGCGAGGTGACCTCCGGGAGGACGCCGTCGCGGAAGACCGTGTAGCCCGCGCCGCGCAGCAGCGTCGTGCACTCCTGGAGGAAGGCGGCGTGGTGGGGCCGGTGCGGGTCGAGGGAGCGGATGAGCTGCGCGTAGGAGACGTGGTGCGGCCAGTCGATGTGCAGGGCCTTGGCGGTACGGCGGAGCCGCCCGACCGCGCCGTCGGGTGCGGCGGGGAGGGTGCGCAGGACGCCGGTGCCGTGGGCGAGCATGAGGTTGGCCGCCGCCATCCCGGTGAGCAGGGAGATCTGCGCGTTCCAGCCGTCGGCGGGGAGCGGGGCGCGGTAGGCGAGTTCGTACATCCCGTCCTCCTCGACCAGCCCGTCCTTGTCGACCAGCCCGTCCTTGTCGACCCTCCCGTCCTTGTCGACCCTCCCGTCCTTGTCGACCCTCCCGTCCTTCTCGACGATCTCCTGCTCGGGCACGTTGAGCGAGATCCCGCCGCGCTCCACTTCCAAAGCCTCGCGCAGCAGCCCGATGGCCTTCAGCAGCGCCAGCGGCTCCTCGGCCGTCCCGTCGTCGATCCGCCGTTGTACGTCCGCGTAGTCGAGCTTGGCGCGGCTGCGTACGAGGGCACGGCGTACGTCGGTCGTCTCGGTGCGGCCGTCCGCGTCGAGGTCGAGCGTCCACAGCACGGCCGGGCAGGTCTGGTCCGGGAGCAGGCTGGCGGCGCCCTCGGAGAGCTGGGCCGGGTGCAGGGGGACCTTCTCGTCCGGGAAGTACAGGGTGGTCACGCGGCGGTGGGCCTCGGCGTCCAGGGCGCCGCCGGGTGCGACGAACGCGGCGACGTCGGCGATGGCGTACCGGACGCGGAAGCCGCCCGGGCGGCGTGACAGGTGCATCGCCTGGTCGAGATCCCTGGACGTCGGCGGGTCGATGGTGAAGAGCGGGATGTCCGTCGCGTCGTAGGAGGGGAGGCGGGGTGGCCGCGCGGCTTCTTCGAGTACGTCGGGCGGGAAGCCCTCGGGCACGTCCAGCTCGGTACGCAGTGCGCGCAGGGCGGCCCGCAAGGGGGCCTCTGCTGCGCCGGTGACACGGATACGACGGCCAGGCATGGGTCGAGCGTAGGCCGCGCCGCGGCGGGCGGCACTCCGGGCGCGTTCCGCGTACCCCTTAGGCTTGCCCGGGCCAGATCCACCGTAGGGAGATACCACCGTGCTCGTGCTGCTGCCGCCCTCCGAAGGCAAGGCCCCCTCCGGCCGGGGAACCGCGCTGAAACTGGAGTCGCTGTCGCTTGCGGGGCTCACCGAGGCGCGTCAGGCGGTCCTCGACGAGCTGGTCGAGCTGTGCATGGGCGACGAGGAGAAGGCCCGTGAGGTGCTCGGGCTGAGCGAGGGCCTGCGCGGCGAGATCGCCAAGAACACGGAGCTGCGGACGGCGGGCGCGCGTCCGGCCGGGGAGATCTACACGGGGGTCCTGTACGACGCCCTGGACCTGGCCTCGCTCGACCCGGCGGCCAAGCGCCGCGCGGGCCGCTCGCTCCTCGTCTTCTCGGCGCTGTGGGGCGCGGTCCGCGTGACCGACCGGATCCCCCCGTACCGCTGCTCGATGGGTGTGAAGCTGCCCGCGCTGGGGGCGCTGGGCGCGCACTGGCGTACGCCGATGGCCACCGCGCTCCCCGAGACGGCCGGCGGCGGGCTCGTCCTCGACCTGAGGTCCTCCGCGTACGCGGCCGCCTGGAAGCCGAAGGGCGAGGTCGCCGAGCGGACGGCGACCGTACGGGTGCTGCACTCCCAGCTCGTGAACGGCGTCGAGAAGCGGTCCGTCGTCAGCCACTTCAACAAGGCGACCAAGGGAAAGATCGTACGCAGCCTGCTCACGGCGGGCGCGGCTCCCAAGGGTCCGGCGGAGCTGGTGGAGGCGTTGCGGGATCTCGGGTACGCGGTGGAGGTCCTGGCGCCGGGCAGGGCGGGGAGGCCTTGGGCGCTGGACGTGGTGGTTACGGAGATTCACTGAGCCGCCGAGGTCAGTTGAACTCCCGACCACGTCAGTTCAACTCCCGCCTTGTCAGTTCAACTCCCGCCTCGTCAGTTCAACTCCCGCCTCGCCGGCTGAACTCCCGCTTCGCCAGTCGTTGCAGCATGTGCAATGACCTTTGCGCATGCTGCGCACCCCGGGCAGGATGAGCGGTATGACTTCGCCGCTGCCCTCATCTCCGTATGCCTCCGTGCTGGACCTCGCGCCGGTCGTCCCCGTCGTCGTGATCCAGGACGCCGCCGACGCCGTGCCGCTCGCGCGGGCGCTGGTCGCGGGCGGGCTGCCGGTGATCGAGGTGACGCTGCGGACACCGGCGGCGCTCGACGCGATCCGGGCGGTGGCGGCGGAGGTGCCGGACGCGGTGGTGGGGGCGGGGACCGTGCTGTCGCCGGCCCAGGTGACTCAGTCCGTGGACGCCGGGGCGCGCTTTCTCGTCAGCCCCGGCTGGACGGACGTACTGCTCGCCGCGATGGAGGGGTCCGGGGTGCCGTTCCTGCCGGGGGTGTCCACGACGTCGGAGGTCGTGGCGCTGCTGGAGCGGGGGGTGCGTGACATGAAGTTCTTCCCGGCGCAGGCGGCGGGCGGTACGGCGTATCTCAAGTCGCTTGCGGGGCCGCTGCCGCAGGCACGGTTCTGCCCTACGGGCGGGATAGGCCTCGCCTCCGCACCGGAGTACCTTGCCCTGCCCAACGTCGGCTGTGTGGGCGGGAGTTGGATGCTTCCCGAGGATGCGGTCGCGGCACGGGACTGGGGGCGGATCGAGTCGCTGGCGCGGGAGGCGGCGGCGCTGCGGCCCTAAGCCGGAGCCTCCCTGAGGTGGGAGGTGTCGTTGAAGACGCGCAGGCTCGCGTTGCCGTCCGCGTAGTACGCCACCGCGGAGAGGGAGGCAGCGGACAGTTCCATCCGGAACAGGGACTCCGACGGGGCGCCGATCGCGAGGCGTACGAGGGTCTTGATCGGGGTGACGTGGGTGACGAGCAGGACGGTGCGGCCCGCGTACGCGGCGATGAGCTTGTCGCGGGTGAGGGCGATTCGGTGAGCGGTGGCCTCGAAACTCTCGCCGCCGCCGGTGGGTTCGACGTCCGGTGAGGCGAGCCAGGCGTTGAGGTCGTCGGGGTAGCGCTCCCGTACCTCGCCGAATGTCAGGCCCTCCCAGGCGCCGAAGTCCGTCTCTCGCAGGCCGTCCTCGATGACTACGTCGAGCCCGAGGCGGGTGGCTACGGCCGCGGCGGTCTCGCGGGTGCGGGTGAGGGGGGACGCCACGATGGCCTGGATCGTGCCGCGTGCGGCCAGCGCGGCCGCGGCTCGCTCGGCCTGGCCCCGGCCTACTTCCGAGAGGGCCGGGTCCGTGCCGCCGCTACCGGAGAAGCGCTTCTGGGGGGTGAGGGGGGTCTCGCCGTGGCGGAGGAGTACGAAGGTGGCGGGGGCGCCCATGTCCGGGGCCGAGCCCCAGCCGGTTGACGGCGCCGTCGTGGCCACGTTGCGCGCGGCCCGCACGTCGGCATCGGCCTTCGCGGCTGCGCCGCCGGGAGTCTTCACAGTGCGGGCCGTGGGGGGCTGGTCGCGCAGTTCCCCGCGCCCCTCAACGGGCGCTCCCCCACCCGACACTTCAGCAGCCCCGCCGCCGGATGACGAGGAGCTGCCGGGAGTCTTCACAGTGCGGGCCGTGGGGGGCTGGTCGCGCAGTTCCCCGCGCCCCTGAAGGGGCGCTCCCGAACCCGGCGTCTTCAGGGCCGCCCGCACCCTGGCCGCACCCGCCGTCGCGTCCCCCGGCGGACCCGACGGCTCGGGCGGCGCAGAGCGTGCCGCCCTCGCGTCCAGTTCCGCCGTCGAAGTCGACGGCGACCACCGCTCGCCCCGCTTCCCCGCATCCATCGCCTCGTTGGCGAGCCGGTCGGCGTGCTTGTTGCTCTCGCGGGGGATCCACTCGTACGTCACCTGTGAGGGCGGGAGGATCCGTGCGGCCTCCGCTGCGAGGGGCTTCATGTCGGGGTGTTTGATCTTCCAGCGGCCCGACATCTGCTCGACCACGAGCTTGGAGTCCATGCGGACCCGGACGGAGGCGGCTGGGTCCAGTTCGCGGGCCGCCCTGAGGCCGGCGATCAGCCCCCGGTACTCCGCGACGTTGTTGGTGGCGATGCCGATGTACTCGGCGGCCTCCGCGAGCGTTTCCCCGGTGGTCGCGTCGATGACCACGGAGCCGTAGCCCGCGGGTCCCGGGTTGCCCCGGGAACCGCCGTCGGCCTCGACGATGAACTCCCGCACCGCACAAGCTCCTTACAGACTCACAGACTTACAGACTCACGGGCCTACCGGCCTTACAGGCCTGACTCGGACGTGCGCACCAGGATGCGGCGGCAGTTCTCGCAGCGGAGCACGGTGTCCGGGGAGGCGGCCTTCACTTCGTTGACCTCGGTGATGTTGAGCTCCAGGCGGCAGCCCTCGCAGCGGCGCTGGTAGAGGCGGGCCGCACCGACGCCGCCCTGCTGCTGGCGCAGCTTGTCGTAGAGCTTGAGGAGGTCGGCGGGGACGGAGCCCGCGATGACCTCGCGCTCCTTGGTCGCCGTGGCCGCCTCGCTGTCGAGCGACTCGAAGGAGGCGTCCCGGCGCGCGGTCGCGTCGTCGATCTTCGACTGGACGGAGGAGACCCGCTCGGTCAGCTCGGCGGACCGCTCCTGCGCGGACTCGCGGCGCTCCATGATCTCCAGGACGACGTCCTCCAGGTCGCCCTGCCGCTTGGCGAGGGAGGTGATCTCGCGCTGGAGGTTCTCCAGGTCCTTGGGCGAGGACACGGCGCCGGAGTCGAGGCGCTTCTGGTCGCGGACGGCGCGCTGGCGCACCTGGTCGACGTCCTGCTCCGCCTTGGTCTGCTCGCGGGCGCAGTCACTGTCCTCGGTCTGTGCGGCGACGAGCAGGTCACGCAGCTGGATGAGGTCCTTGTTCAGCGACTCGATCTCGGCGTGCTCGGGAAGCGACCTGCGCTTGTGCGCCAGCTGCTGGAGGCGGGCGTCGAGGGACTGGACGTCGAGGAGTCGGATCTGGTCGGCGGGCGCGGCGTTCAGTTGGGGGCTCCTGATGTGTCGGTGGTCGAGGCCGCGTGGGCGGTCCAGGGGTCGGTGACCGTCTTGGAGACGTGGACGCGCAGTCCCCATCCCTTCCGGTCGGAGATCTCGTCGAGCTGGGCGGCGGCCAGCTCGCACCAGGGCCACTCGGTGGCCCAGTGCGCCGCGTCGAGCAGCGCGAGAGGACTGTGGGCGCGGGCCTCGCTCACCGGGTGGTGGCGCAGGTCCGCGGTGAGGAAGGCGTCGACGCCGGCGGCGCGTACGTCGTCGAAGAGGCTGTCGCCGGAGCCGCCGCTGACCGCGACCGTCCGCACCAGCGCCTCGGGGTCCCCCGCGACGCGGATGCCCTGCGCGGTGGCGGGCAGCCGCTCGGCGGCGCGCGCCGCGAACTCACGGACGGTCAGCGGGTGGTCCAGCTCACAGACGCGGCCGAGGCCCCGCCGGCCGTCAGGGTCGGTCGGGTCCGGCACGAGGGGCCGTACGACCCGGAGGTCGAGCGCGCCCGCGAGGGCGTCGGAAACTCCCGGGTCGGCGCGGTCGGCGTTCGTGTGGGCGACGTGCAGGGCGATGTCGTTCTTGATCAGGGTGTGCACGACGCGGCCCTTGAAGGTGTCGGCCGCGACCGTCGTCGTACCGCGAAGGTAGAGCGGATGGTGGGTGACCAGCAGGCCGGCGCCCAGCTTCAGTGCCTCGTCGACGACGTCCTGGACGGGGTCGACGGCGAACAGGACGCGCGTGACCTCCTGGTCGGGATCGCCGCAGACGGTGCCGACCGCGTCCCATCCCTCGGCCCGCTCCGGAGGCCAGAGGGCGTCGAGCGCGGCGATGACTTCAGACAGACGGGGCACGAAGAAAGGCTACCTGGCTCACGCCGGTCCCCCACCGGCCGCGGGCGACTCCGCCGGGACCCCCGGCGACGCACCCACCGCGGTCACCGCGCTCCCGCCACCCGCCGCCCGTCCCGTTCAGCACATCCGCCCCCGTTTCCTCAGGCGAATCTCGACATAGCCACCCTTATGTGTGAAGCGTCCGCCCGCCGGTCCCACGCCCGTGCGTACGAAAACTAGCTTCGTGGCCGGAGGTGACCGAACGATGACGGCCTGTGCCACCGAACCCGGGAACGAGGCGGCTGCGAACGAGCGGGCCGCCCGCCCTGCCTGCGTGATCACCGCGGACGGAACGTACGCGGCACGCCTCGCCCTCGACGGCGAGTCCTGGTATCCGGAGCGCTGGACTCTGGACGGCCCCGAGCCGTACGCCGTACCGCTGCCCGCCCACCAGCCGGAGGAGCCCGGCACCGAGGTGCTGCCGCTGACCGACGGACGGGTGCTGATCCATCGTGAGACGGACGGGCGGCACGCGTTCTCGCTGCTCTATCCGACCGGGCCCGGCACCGGTGAGCTGCCGCTCGGCGCGGTGGAGTGTCCGGACGAGGGGACCCTGCTGCGGCTGCTGCCGCCCGCGCCGGACGGGGCTCACGCGTACGCCCTCGCCGTGGGCCGGGGGTCAACAGCGGTGTGGCAGGTGGCGGGCGGCGCCTTCGGGCCCGAGCATCTGGCCGAGGTGCCGGGCCGCTGCTCGGGCGGGGTGTGGCTGGACGGCACCGGACGCCTGCTGGCCCTGGACCGCTTCCAGGACGGCCACACCAAGACGGTCGTCGTCGATCTGGAGCGCGGCGGCGAGGTGTCCCCGCTGCTCCAGATCGCCGAGAACAGCAACGACCGGCTGCTCCTCGCGGACCCGGACAGCGGACTCATCCTGATCCGTTCCGACGCCCCGTCCCCGGGCCACGACCGGCTCGGCTGGGGTGTCCTCGGCAGCACCCTGCCGATCCGCTTCCCGGAGAGCCTCCATCTGGCCGACCGCGCGGTGACCCCCTTCGCGATCCAGCCCCGCCAGGTGCTGATGCCGGAGAACTGCGCGGTCGCCCTGCGCATCGACGGCCCGGCCGGCACCTGGGTGGGCCTGTGGCGCCCATCGGAACGACAGGTCCACCATCTCCCGGCGCCCGAGGGGTGGTTGACGGGGGCGGGTCTGTGGAGCAGCGAGGGGGTGCTCCAACTTCCTTACGCGACGGGGTCGGTGGCGTACGGGGTGGCGAGGGTGCAGGCGCCCGCGCAACCGGAGCCGGCTCCCCAGGAGCGGGTGACTCCCCGCCCGATCCCCCTCCAACAGGCCCCTCTGAGCGGACGGAAACTCTCAGCCCGTCCGGCGGTTGAGGACGAGGCTGTCCAGGCCGAAGGGGGGTCTGGGGGCACAGCCCCCAGGAACGGGCCGGGCAGGGTCGGCGGGGGCGAAAAAAGCACACCCACAATGACCACGCCCGCCGACAGCACACCCGCCGAAGCCCCCGCCCTGACCGCCGGTTAGAATCCCCCGGCACAAGAAGGATCTTGTCTACGGGGTGAACACAAGATGAGCGACACCAGCACCATGGAAAACCCGGTCACTGACACCCGGGCCGAGGGCCACGGCAGGCACCGCGGCCCGGTGGTCTCCGGCGGGGAAGCAGAGGCGACCCCGCAGGGCCGCCACCGCAAGCCGTCCGACCAGGGCAACCCGGCCTGACGACGACAGGCCGCAGTCAGAACCGGTAACCGGCTACACCACGGCCCCGCCCGCTGCACAGCGAGCGGGGCCGTTCCGTGCGCCAATTGCCCCCGCGAGGAGGGCTATCCGCGCCTGAGCCCCAACACCTCCGCCGCCGCGAACGTCTCCCCCGTCGGCCGCTCGGCGTAGTGCGGGCTGAGCAGCGCGTCCAGTTCGTCGTACGTGAAGGTGTCCTGCTTGCTGTCGAACTTGGCTGCCACCCGCGGGCGTTCGACGATCGCGACCATGCCGCCGTGCACGACGAGAAGCTGACCGTTGACCTGCGCGGCGGCGGGCGAGGCCAAGTAGCCGACGAGCGGGGCGACATGCTCGGGGGCGAGCGGGTCCAGGCCGTCCGCGGGCTCGGCGAATCCGGCGAAGACGTCCTGGGTCATACGGGTCCGGGCGCGCGGGCAGATCGCGTTCGCTGTGATGCCGTACTTCGCGAGAGCCAGTGCCGTGGAGGTGGTCAGCCCGACGACTCCGCCTTTGGCCGCCGCATAGTTGGGCTGTCCCGCCGAGCCGGCGAGGAACGCCTCCGAGGAGGTGTTGACGATCCGCCCGTACACCGGGCCGCCCGCCGCCTTGGACCGCGCCCGCCAGTGCGCGGAGGCGAAGTGGGTGGTGTTGAAGTGGCCCTTCAGGTGCACCCTGATGACAGAGTCCCACTCGTCCTCCGACATCGAGAAGACCATCCGGTCGCGCAGGATGCCCGCGTTGTTGACCAGGATGTCGAGCTTCCCGAACTCGGTGACCGCCAACTCGACCAGTGCGCGCGCCTGTTCGTGGTCGGAGACGTCACCGGTGTGGGCGACGGCACGGCCGCCCGCTCCGCGGATCTCGGCGGCGACCTCCTCGGCGGGGGTGGCCGACGCCTCGCCGGAACCGTCCCGGCCCGGCCGGCCGTAGTCGTTGACGACGACGGCCGCGCCGAGTCGGCCGAGTTCGAGCGCCTCGGCACGTCCGAGCCCACGCCCCGCGCCGGTGACGACCGCGGCCAGCCCCTCAAGTGGCAGTGACATCAAGGTCCTTAGAGGTCGCGAAGAAGATGTGGCCGGGTCAGATCTCGATGCACGTACGCAGCGCCGTGCCCGTCCGCATCTGGTCCAGCGCCTCGTTGATCTCGGTGAGCGGCACCCGGTGGGTGATCAGGCCTTCCAGGTCGATGCGGCCCGCGCGCCACAGGGCGACGGTCCGCTCGTAGGAACGCAGGACGTCTCCGCCGCCGTACATCGAGGGCAGGATCCGCTTCTCGTCGAAGAACAGCTCGAACATGTTGAGCTGGAGGAAGTCGTCCATGGCGCCCGCGCCGACGATGACGAGGGTGCCACCGCGCCGGGTGTTCTCGTAGGCGGTGCGGGCGGTGGCGGAGCGGCCGACGACCTCGAAGACGTAGTCGAAGCCCTCGCCGGCGGTGATCCGCTGCTTGGCGTCGGGGAGTTCGTCCGGGGAGACGGCTTGGGTGGCGCCGAACCTCAGCGCGGCCTCGCGGCGGGAGGCGACCGGGTCGACGGCGACGATCTCGGCGGCGCCCTTGAGCCGCGCGCCCTGGATCGCGGAGATGCCGACGCCGCCGCAGCCGATGACGGCGACCGACGAACCGGCTTCCACGTCCGCGGTGTTGAGGGCCGCGCCGAGTCCGGTGGTGACCCCGCAGCCGATGAGGGCGGCGATGTCGAAGGGCACGTCGTCGGGGATCGGCACGGCGCATCCGGCGTCTACGACGACCTCCTCGGCGAAGGTGCCGGTGCCGGCGAAGCCGAACACATCGCCGCCGGGGCGCTTGAAGTTGGGGGTGCCCGCGTTCATGAACCCGGCCAGACACAGTTCGGTCTGGCCGCGCTTGCAGGCGGGACAGATCCCGCAGGCAGGCAGCCAGCAGACGACGACCCGGTCACCGGCTTTGACGTTCGTGACGCCCTCGCCGACCTCGACGACCTCGCCGGCGCCCTCATGTCCGGGCACGAACGGCGCGGGCTGCGGCAGTATGCCGCTCATCGCCGACAGGTCCGAGTGGCACAGCCCCGTGGCCCGCACCCGGATCCTCACCCGGCCGGGACCGAAGCCCACCGCCTCGATGTCGTCGAGGACTTCCAGCTTGTCCTGGCCTATCTCGTGCTGTACGGCTGCGCGCATGGTGCGGCTCCCCTCAGGAAGGACGTCGGGAAGGACGTCACGGAGATAGTCACGGAGGTACGTCACGGAAGTACCTACGGCAGTCAGGCGTGCTCAACGACCGTGTCGGCGAGGACCGGAGCGTCGTCCCGCTCCACCGCGCTCACCGCCACCTGTACTCCGCCGGGGCGCCGCCACATCCGGATGCGGAGGGTCTCGCCGGGATGGACGACACCGGCGAAGCGGGTCGTGTACGAGCGGACGCGGGCCACGTCCCCGCCGAGCAGCGTGTCGACGACCGCCTTGAGCGTCATCCCGTACGTGCACAGCCCGTGCAGGATCGGCCGGTCGAACCCGGCGAGCTTGGCGAACTCGGGGTCGGCGTGCAGCGGGTTCCAGTCGCCGGAGAGCCGGTAGAGGAGGGCCTGGTCCTCGCGGACGGGGCGTTCGACTTCCTTGTCCGGTGGCCCTGTTGGCGCTTCGAGGCGGGCGGAGGGACCGCGGTCGCCGCCCCAGCCGCCTTCGCCCCGTACGAAGATCTGGGCGTCGTTCGTCCACAACGGGCCCTCGGTGTCGGTGACTTCGGTGCGCATGACGAGGATCGCGGCCTTGCCCTTGTCGTACACCGCGGCGATCCGCGAGGTGGCCGTCGCCCTGCCCTCGACCGGGATCGGGCGGTGCAGGGTCAGGCTCTGACCGCCGTGCAGGACGCGGGCGAGGTCGACCTCGACGCCGGGCATGGAGAGGCCGCCGATCACGCCCGGGCGGCCCGCGCCCGCGACGGTCGCGAAGCTCGGCAGGACGTGCAGCCTGGACTCCAGGGTGTAGCGCAGCTCGTCCGGGTCGGTCGCGGGGCTCTCCTTGTCGGGATTCGCGCCCGCGCCGAGGCCGAGGTGGTAGAGCTGGACGTCCTTGTGACCCCAGACGATCTCTCCCGTCCGGGGCTCGGCGGCGAGGGCCTTGGCGGCATCGATGGGCATGGGGCTCCTGGTCACTCGAGATCGCCGGCAATCGGTCGTTGGTCTCTCTGATCGCCTGTGAAAACCTCGGTGCGGCCGTCCGCACCGGCGGCCGCACCGAGGTCGACGCTGGGCCGTGGAACCCGCCTCTTCTAGAACGCGTTCCAGTCCGGCGACCCCTTGTATAGCCCAGCACCCGGTAGTTGTGAAGACTCCTGACACCATGTCAGATAGGGCCGGGATCGACGAGCCATGACATTTGTCCCGCCCAACTCCTTACAAACACCTCTGCCGAACGGCGCCACCGGTCCGTAGCGTCGCCCTTATCGCATTCGACGAGGGGGAAACGCGATGGCCGGGACGAAGACGAAGACGAGGATGAGGAAGAAGACGACGACGACAAGGACGAGGAAGGGGAAGAGGGACTGTCGCAGCACCACGCTCGGGAAGTCCGGGGAGTCGCGGCACGACGACATGGGCCACCCGCCCAGCGGCCTCGCGCTGCTGCCCTGGCTGCTGATGGGCATGGGCGCGTTCTCCAACCTCGTCCAGGGCAAGACGCCGAACCCCTGGATCGGCGGCCTTGGCCTGGTCGCCTTCAACTCCCTCTACATCCACGTGGTGTTCCGCGCCTTCGCGAAGGAGTGGCGGGAGGCCCGCTCCACCCGGGTGGCTCTCATCCTGATGGCACTGCTGACCTGCGGTCTCGCCATCGGGTACGGCGACACCTGGCTGTGGTTCTTCCCGCTCCTCGGCCTGGCCGTGGGCTCGGTGGTCAGGGGCAAGCCCCTCGGCCGGGTCGCGGTCGGCCTGAGCGTCCTCGCGGGTGCCATCGCCTGGTTCCACGAGGGCTGGGCGGCGGTGAACATCGCGTACGGCACCCTCCTGTCCACCGCGGTGACCGCCGCGATCCTGTCCCTCTCCGACGCGGTACGTGAACTGCGCGCCGCCCGCGAGGAGTTGGCGCGCCGCGCGGTCGAGAAAGAGCGGCTGCGTTTCTCCCGCGACCTGCACGACCTGCTCGGCCACACGCTCTCGGTGATCGTGGTGAAGTCGGAGGCGGCCCGCAGGCTGGCCCACCGCGACCTGGGCGCGGCCCTCGTCCAGGTCTCGGACATCGAGTCGGTCGGCCGCCAGGCCCTCACCGAGATCCGCGAGGCGGTCACCGGCTATCGCGAGGGCAGCCTCGACACGGAACTGGACGGCGCCCGCTCGGCGCTCGCCGCGGCCGGAGTCGAGCCGGCCGTCCGCCGTTCGGGCACACCTCTCGCGCCCCAGACCGAGGCCCTTATCGGCTGGGTGGTCCGCGAGGCCGTCACCAATGTCGTACGGCACAGTGGCGCCACGCACTGCGACATCACCGTCGACAGCACCGCCGAACGCGTCCGCCTGACCGTCACCGACGACGGCACCGCCCCCGCCATCTCCCAGGAACCCGGTACCGGTACCGGCATCAAGGGCCTCACCGAACGCCTCGCCGCGGCGGGCGGCTCACTGGAGGCGGGGCCCGGTTCGCGCGGCGGGTTCACGGTGTCGGCCGAACTTCCTGTGGAGCCGCCGGATCCGATGGGCGTGGCGGATGCGGCGGATGCAGTGGACTCGAGAGAGCCCGGGGAACCTCAGTTGGTCAGCCACCGGGGGTAGCACGATGCGCCGGCCGGGCGCCGTGACGGTGTTCCGGTGTCCTCGCCCTGGCCGCGAAGCTCCTGCGGAAGCCCCCGAGCCATACTCTGACCCCGTGAACGAGATGCCCCGGGACCATCGGCCCGCCAAGTCCATCCGCGTCCTGCTCGCCGAGGACCAGGGGATGATGCGGGGCGCGCTCGCTCTGCTGCTTGGCATGGAGGCGGACATCGAGGTGGTGTCGCAGGTGTCGGCGGGCGACGCGATCGTGGACGCGGCGTTGACCTACCGGCCCGATGTGGCGCTGCTGGACATCGAGTTGCCGGGGATGAGCGGACTGGACGCGGCGGCCGCACTGCGGGACGAGGTGCCCGACTGCCGGGTACTGATCCTCACGACCTTCGGGCGCCCCGGGTATCTGCGGCGGGCCATGGAGGCGGGGGCGGCGGGGTTCCTCGTCAAGGACGGGCCGGTGGAGGAACTCGCCCAGGCGATCCGCCGGGTGCTGACCGGCGAGAGCGTCATCGATCCGGCGCTCGCCGCGGTCGCGCTGAGCGCCGGGCCCAATCCGCTCACCGCCCGCGAGTGCGACGTACTGAACGCCTCGGTGGACGGCGCCACCGTCGCCGACATCGCGGCCAAGCTCCACCTCTCCGAGTCGACCGTCCGCAACTACCTCTCCTCCGCCATCGGCAAGACGAGCACGCGCAACCGCATGGAGGCGATGCGCGAGGCACGACAGCAGGGGTGGCTGTGACTCCACCGGGGCCATACTCCACCGGGGCCATAACGCCGCCACGGACGTAACTCCGCCATGGCCGTAACTCCGACCTTGGGCTGTCAGTGGCGCTCGTTAACATCCCGGAGCATGACCTCAGACTCGCCGACGGGCTACCGCGTCATCACCGCCACCGAAGCGGAGGAGCTGTTCGGCCTGTCCGCCGACGTCAGCCATCCGTTCCAGGACTTCGCGGACGAGCAGGAGATACGGCTGTACGAGGGCGGGCTGGCGGTCGCGGGCAGCCTGGCGGCGGAAGCGGACGGCGACTGGGTGCCGTACAACACGATCGTGGCCGGAGATCTGACGGTCGGCGGCGACCTGGAGTGGTGGGACTCGGCGAGCGGCAACTTCCTGCTGGTCACCGGCAGTCTGCGGGCCCGCAATGTGCTGCTGTCCGGCTGCCCCGACGTGGTGGTGCGGGGCGACCTGACCGCGTCCGGCACCGTCCAGGGCAGCTACGGCGACGACGGCGGATACCTCGCCGTGGCCGGCGACACCCGCGCCGGGACCGTCATCAGCACCCTCTACTTCAACATGCACTTCACAGGGCAGCTGGATGCGCTGCTCATCGCCGACCCCCACCGCACCAACCGGCCCGTCGACTTCACCGACGAAGAGCTGGACGACCTCGTCCTGCCCGGGCTCCTCGACAAGGACGACACCGCCGACGAGCACGCGATCAGCGCCGCACTGCGTGCGGGACAGCCGGTCCTGCGCCCCGGCATCCGCCCCAGCCATCTGGCGGCGCTGGACGAACTCGACGCCCTGCTGCCGCGCGCCGAGGAGATCACCGAGCTCGACCTCTCCGGCCGTAAACTCCGCCAACTCCCCGAGCAGCTCTACGCATTCCCCCACCTGCGCGTACTATCCCTCGCCGGCAACGACGCCACCGGCAGCCTCGCCGGCCTCGACGAGCGCATCGGTGACCTGACCGCCCTGGAAGAGCTCGACCTCTCCGGGATGGGGCTGACCGGCCTGCCCGAGTCCACCGGGCGGCTGCGCAACCTGCGCGTCCTGAACATCTCGGGCAACGACTTCACGGCGCTGCCCGAGCGGCTCGGCGACCTGCCCCGGCTCGAAGTGCTCCGCGCCGCCCACCTGAGCTGCCCGGTCCCCGACACCGTCGCCCGCCTCGGCACCCTGCGCGAGCTGGACCTGTCGAACCTGCAACCCGGCGAGTACGACTCCCTGGTCGCCTTCCCGATGCCCGTGACCGGGCTGACCGCCCTGCGCTCCCTCAACCTCTCGCACGTCTTCCTGGAGACACTCCCGGACGAGCTGCTGGCGCTGACCGCCCTGGAGGAACTGGATCTGCGCGGCTCCCTGTCCGCCCTGCTCCCGCGCCTGCCCGACCTCGCGAAACTGCCCCGCCTGCGGGTCCTGCGGCTGCCCGGCAACACCCCCTGGTCCTTCCAGCCCGCACCCGGCCGCGAGCTCCTCTCCGGCATCTGGCAGATCACGACCCTGGAACACCTGGAGATCGGCCACTGGGGCAAGCAGACCGTCGGCGACCATGTCGTACGCACCCCCTTCACCGCGCTGCCCGACGACGCGTTCTCCCGTATGCCGGGGCTGCGCCGCATCGACCTGTCCTTCAACGAGCTCAGCACCCTGCCCGAGTCGTTCTTCCGGCTCCAGCACCTCGAAGCGGCCGACCTGCGGTACACCGCCCTCGACCGGCCGACCGCCGACCGTCTGCGCACCGTGTTCCCCGACCTCGGGCAGGACCTGCGCAACCCGTCCTGAGGCACCGGTCGGCGGAAGATTCTCGAACGTAGGTTTTATTCTGATGCCGGGTCAGATCTTCATGCGTAGGTCAAGAATTCGTTAGCGCGCCGAAGTATCGGAATAGTTGCCCGGGCACACCGGGTTCACCTTGCACGTATCCCGCACGGATCGTCCACCCCCGTTGCTCTCTCTTCCGGCCTGGAGGCCCCACGTAATGACGCACACGACGACCGAACAGCCCACCCGGAGGCCGAGCGGCGCGATCGTGCCGGTGCTGGCCTTCGCGGGCATCGTGGTCGCGGTGATGCAGACCCTGCTGGTGCCGGTCATCAAGGACCTGCCGGAGCTGCTCGGCACCACGCCCAGCAACGCCACCTGGGTTCTGACCTCGACCCTGCTCGCGGGAGCCGTGGCCACGCCGATCATGGGCCGGCTCGGTGACCTGTACGGCAAGCGGCGCATGCTGCTCCTGAGCCTGTCCGTGATGGTCGTGGGCTCACTGATCGCCGGCTTCACCAGCCAGCTCCTTGTGATGATCGTCGGCCGTTCCCTCCAGGGCTTCGCCATGGGTGCGATCCCGCTGGGCATCGGCCTGATGCGCGACATGCTGCCCCGCGAGAAGCTCGGCAAGGCGATGGCCCTGATGAGCTCCTCGATCGGCGTCGGCGGCGGACTCGCACTGCCGCTCGCGGCCCTGGTCGCGCAGCACGCCGACTGGCACGCCCTCTTCTTCCTCGCCGCGGGCCTCGGCGTCCTCTCCATCGGCCTCACCCTCGTCGCCGTACCGGAGTCCCCGATGCGCGCGAAGGGCACCTTCGACGTCCTCGGCGCGATAGGACTCTCCGCCGGCCTCATCCTCTTCCTGCTGCCGATCACCAAGGGCAGCGACTGGGGCTGGACCTCGGTCACCACGCTCGGCCTGTTCGCCGCGGCGGCCGTCGTCCTGCTCCTGTGGGGCGTGATGGAGCTGCGCGTGAAGGCCCCGCTGGTCGACCTGCGCACCACCGCCCGCCGCGCGGTGCTGTTCACCAACCTCGCCTCGATCATGGTCGGTGTCGCCTTCTACGCCGTCTCGCTCGTCCTGCCGCAACTGCTCCAGCTCCCGAAGTCCACCGGCTACGGCCTCGGCCAGTCGATGGTCGTCGCGGGCCTGTGCGTGGCGCCGCTGGGCCTGACGATGATGTTCACGGCGCCGGTGTACGCCAGGATCTCCGCCAAGTACGGCCCCAAGGTCACCCTGATCCTCGGCATGCTGATCATCGCCATCGGCTACGGCGCGGGCCTCGGCCTGATGAGCGCCGCCTGGCAGACCATCATCATCGCGGTGGTCCTGGGCGCCGGTATCGGCCTCGCGTACTCCTCGCTCCCCGCGCTGATCGTCGGCGCGGTCCCCGCCTCGGAGACCGGCGCGGCGAACGGCCTCAACACCCTGATGCGTTCGATCGGTACGTCGGTGTCGAGCGCCGTCATCGGCATGGTCCTGGCGAACACGGCCGACAACGTCGGGGGCGTCGCCGTGCCCACCATGCACGGCTTCCGGGTCTCCTTCATGATCGCCACGGGAGCGGTGGCCGTCGGCCTGCTGATGGCCCTCTTCCTCCCCCGCGGCCGCCCGGTGACCGCACCGCGGCTGCGCGCCAGCAGCCAGGAGGACGCCGCCCTGGAGCGGGCCCAGGAACTGCTCGGCGGCTTCCGCGGCCGGGTCCTCGACGCAGGCGGCGACCCCGTCGCCCGCGCCAAGGTCACCCTCATCGACCGGCGCGGCCGCCAGGCGGGCGCCACGCTCTCCGCCGAGGACGGCAGCTACGCGCTCGCCGTACCCGCCGAGGGCCCCTACGTCCTGGCCGCCAAGGCCACCGGACACGGCCCGCTCGCCTCCTCGGCGACCCACGCCGGGGACGACCGCACGGTCGACGTGGACCTGGCGCTGCCGGGGAAGACCGTCCGGGCCTGACCTGTCGTACGCCGTCCACCCCACCCCCGTAGCCCCGGGCGCCGGGGGTGTGGTGCACCATGGGGCGCCCACAGACACGTACAAACTGGAGGACCCCCATGCCCGCGGCACCCAAGCCGGAGATCCTCGCCGCCTTCGAGGCCGCCAAGGGGTTCATGCCCATGGGCGAGGGGCTCGCGCTGTACGAGGCCGCCGTCGAGGCCGGACGGCTGGGGCTGCCGCTGCTTGAGGTCGGCACGTACTGCGGGCGCTCCACCGTTCTGCTCGCCGACGCGGCGCGCCAGGCCGGAGTCACGGCGATCACGGTCGACCACCACCGGGGCAGCGAGGAGCAGCAGCCGGGCTGGGAGTACCACGACCCGTCCACGGTCGACCCCGAGCTCGGCCTCATGGACACCCTCCCCACCTTCCGCCGCACCCTCCACAAGGCGGGTCTGGAGGACCACGTGGTCGCGGTGGTCGGCCGCTCGCCGCAGATCGCCGCGTTCTGGAGGTCCCCTCTCGGCCTGGTCTTCATCGACGGCGGCCACACCGACGAGCACGCCTCCGGCGACTACGAGGGCTGGGCGCCGCATGTCGCCGAGGGCGGGCTGCTGCTGATCCACGACGTGTTCCCTGACCCGGCCGACGAGTTCACCGGTCAGGCCCCGTACCGCGTCTACCTGCGGGCCCTGGAGTCCGGCGCGTTCACGGAGGTCTCGGTGACGGACTCGCTGCGGGTGCTGCGGCGTACGGGGCCGGGGATCTGAGCCGGGACTCCCTGGGCGGAAAACGCCTGGAACCATGCCCGCCCTCCGTGCTCCCATGGGCCGCATGATGTCCGCCGACCGACTGCTGGCCTTCGCGGCCATGTCGTTGCTGCTGATCGTGATACCCGGCCCAAGCGTGCTGTTCGTGATCGGACGGGCGCTGGCGCAGGGGCGCCGTGCCGCGCTGACGACGGTCGCGGGGAACACCCTCGGGGCGTACGTCCTCGTCGTGGCGGTCGCTCTCGGGGTCGGGGCCGTCGTGGAGCGCTCGGTCCTCGTGTTCACGGCGCTGAAGCTGGTGGGCGCCGCCTACCTGGTGTACCTCGGCGTCAAGGCGGTGCGCCAACGCCGTTCGCTGCACGCCGCGTTCACCGGTGACGGTCCCGCGCACGGCGGACTGCGGACGCTGTGGGAGGGGTTCGCTGTCGGAGTCGCCAACCCCAAGACCATCGTGTTCTTCGCCGCCGTACTGCCGCAGTTCGTCGACCGGAGCCAGGGGCACGTCACGGCTCAGATGCTGCTGCTCGGTCTGGTCTTCAACGTCATCGCGGTGGTGTGCGACAGCGTCTGGGGGCTGGTCGCGGCCACCACGCGCGACTGGTTCGCCGGTTCGCCGCGGCGGCTCGCCCTGATCGGCGGAGTCGGCGGGCTCACGATGATCGGCCTCGGTGTGACGGTCGCGGCGACGGGCCGAAAGGAGTAGTTCCGCCCGGCGGAGCACGGCAGAGCACGGACGGCGGAACACGGCAGAGCAAGGCAGAGCACGGACGGCAGAGCACGGCGCTCGCGGCACCCCGCGGACCACGTGGCGCGCCGACCCGTAGGGTGGCTCCCGTGTCGTATCTGGGCCCTGAATTCTCTCCTTCCCAGCCGCGCCGTTCCCGGCGCGGGCCGTTGACCGTGGCGGTCGCCGCGCTGGTGCCGGGTGCGCTGGCCGGGTGGCTGGTGTGGCAGGCGGTGGGTGACGACTCCGGGGATAAGGGCGCTCCGCAGCAGGCGCGCGGTACCGCCCCCTCCGCGGCCGGGTCCGCGGAGGCGCCGAGCACCGGCGACGGCAAGGAACCGAGCCCCTCGGCGTCCGCTCCCGCCGCAGCGACCCCCCTCAAGGGCAAGGTCGTCGTCATCGACCCGGGGCACAACCCCGGCAACTTCCAGCACACGGCCGAGATCAGCCGCAAGGTGGACATCGGCACGAACTCGAAGGAATGCGATACGACGGGCACGGCGACCAACGCGGGTTACCCGGAGGCGCAGTTCACCCTCGACGTCGCGCGGCGGCTGCGTACGATCCTGCAACAGCAGGGCGCCACGGTGAAGTTCACCCAGGACGGGGACCGTTCCTGGGGTCCGTGCATCGACGAGCGGGCCGAGATCGGCAACACTGCGCACGCCGACGCGGCCGTCTCGATCCACGCGGACGGCGCGGGCGCCGGCCAGCGCGGTTTCCATGTGATCCTTCCCGGGCCCGTCCACGACGGCGCCGCCGACACCCGCCCGATCGTCGCCCCGTCCCGCGAACTCGGCGAGCGCGTCGCCGACGACTTCGCCCGCGAGACGGGCACCGCGCCCTCCAACTACATCGGCGACGGCACCGGTCTCGACGTCCGGACGGACCTCGGCGGTCTCAATCTGTCAACGGTTCCCAAGGTGTTCATCGAGTGCGGCAACATGCGTGACAGCAAGGACGCGGCACTGCTGACCAGCGACGCCTGGCGGCAGCGGGCGGCACGGGGGATCTCTGAGGGAATCGTGAGTTTCCTGCGCGGGTGACGATCAGTGCCCTCAACCCGGCGGACACCCTGGTGGGACGGGAGATAGTGTCGTCCTTACGATGAGGGGCCACCCCCGCGCTTCACACCACGGCCTTACGGGGACAAGGTGACGGCGACGCCTCCCGACCGACGACGAGACGACCTGCGAAGGACCGACTGAAGTGAATATCCGCTCCCTCACTCGAGGCGACGGCGTGGTGATCGGAGCAGCGGTGTTGCTGTTCATCGCCTCGTTCTTCGCCATCTACTCCGCTGACGGTGCCGAAGGCGTCGACCTCCCCAGTGCCTGGGGAAGCGCGCCGCTGCTCATGAGCGTCTTCCTGGCCGGCATCATCGGCGCCGCGCTGATCGTTGTCTCCCACGGTCTGCCGCAGGTGCCCAAGGTCGTCGGCCTCGACCTCGGCCAGTTCGGCGTCGCCTTCACGGTCTTCGCCGCCTGGAGCGCGCTCGGGAACGTCTTCGACCCGGCGGGCGGCTACAACAACCTGGGTGGCCTCAGCGGCAGTGGCCCCGACGCCGGTACCGGCGCCATCCTCGGCCTGGTCGCGACCCTGATCCTCGCCGGCGCCGCCATCGCCACCCCCCTCGTCCCGGCCCTGAAGGTCGCGCTGCTCCCCGCCCCCAAGCCGGCCGCCCCCCAGCCCTACGGCGGCCAGCCCCAGGGCGGATACGGCTACCCGGGCGCCCAGCAGCCCGGTCAGCCCTACGGCGCGCAGCCGCAGGCGGGCCAGCCGTTCGGTGCCCAGCCCAGCCAGCCGCAGCAGGCGCCGGCTCCGCAGGTGCAGCAGCCGGCCGGGGACTTCTCCCCGTTCTGGTTCGCGGTGCCGGTGCCGCGTCCGCTGTACGCGGAGGACGGTTCGCCGACGCCGATCGCCGAACTGGCGCCGGGCACCTGGTACCTGGCCGTCGAGCAGCGCGGCCCGAGCCTGGTGGCGCAGACACAGGACGGCCGTCGTGGTGTTCTGCAGGACACGTCGGGGATCCAGCGCGGCTGACGCGCGGCACGCTCCCGTGCGGCCCCTCGCCCTTCCGGGCGGGGGGCCGTTGTCGTACGCTCACCCGGCCGACAGCTGACACCTCGTCAGAACAGGGCGTCTGGAGGGCACATGCGACTCGGTCTCGCACTCGGCTACTGGGGCCGGGGCCCCTCCGCCGACCACATACCGCTCGCGCAGGAGGCGGAACGCCTCGGCTACCACTCCGTGTGGACGGCCGAGTCCTGGGGCTCCGACGCCTTCACCCCGCTGACCTGGATCGCCGCGCAGACCTCCCGCATCCGGCTCGGCACGGCCGTCGCGCAGATGGCCGCCCGCTCCCCCACCACCACGGCGATGCACGCGCTCACGCTCGACCATCTCTCGGGCGGGCGCATGATGCTCGGCCTCGGTCTTTCCGGGCCGCAGGTCGTCGAGGGCTGGTACGGGCGCCCGTTCCCGAAGTCGCCGCTGACCGCGACCCGGGAGTACGTCGATGTCGTACGCCAAGTCCTCAGGCGCGAGGCCCCCGTCGAGCTGGACGGGCGCTTCCACTCGCACCCGTACCGCGGCGCCGACGGCACCGGCCTCGGCAAGGCGCTCAAGTCCATCACGCATCCGCTGCGCGCCGAACTGCCCGTCCTGCTCGGCGCCGAGGGCCCGAAGAACATCGCGCAGACGACCCGCATCGCGGACGGCTGGCTGCCGCTGTACTGGTCGCCGACCCGTCCGCAGGCGTACGAGGCCTCGCTGACCGACCTGCGTGACGGCTTCCTCATCGCCCCGATGGCCCGCGCCCACGTCTGCGACGATCTCGCCGAAGGGCTGCTGCCCGTCAAGGCCATGCTCGGCTTCTACATCGGCGGGATGGGGCACTCGGCACGCAACTTCCACGCCGACCTGATGGCACGGATGGGCTTCGAGGAGGAGGCCCGGCGCGTCCAGGAGCTGTTCCTCGCCGGGCGCCGCGAGGAGGCCGTACTCGCCGTGCCCGACGCCTTCGCCGACGAGATCTCCCTCGTCGGCCCGCGTGAACGCATCGCCGAACGCCTGGAGTTGTGGCGCAAGGGCCCGGTGACCGACCTGCTCGTGCTCTCCCCCGACCCGCACACCCTGCGCGTCCTGGCCGAGCTCAACACCTAGCCTCGGCTCTCAGCCACCGCTGAGCCTGCGTCCGTCGGCGCAGGGTGAGCGCCACGATCAGGCGCCGTATCGGTACGGGCACGGGAACCTCCGGAAGGGAACGGCTCTCCCCGGTTCCGGGAGAACACGGCTCTGCCGGCAGCGTCGCCCGGCTCCCCTCCCCCCCCCGTTGCGCCACTTGAGGGAACCCGTTCGGGTTTCACCCACCGTTCTCGGGCAACACGGGGGTCATGTCCTCTCGAAACCGCAACGGTTCCAACCAGGCGGGCAGGGTCATCGCGATCGTCGCCGACGTGATGGCGCTCATCCTCGGTCTCTGGATCCTGATGTACCTATTGGACGCGAACCGCGCCAACGACCTGGTGCAGTTCATCCACGACGTGGCCGCGTGGCTGGCGGGCTGGTCACGTGACCTGTTCACCTTCGACAAGGAGTGGGCGCGCGTCGTCGCGGGCTACGGGCTCGCAGCCGTCGTCTACCTCTTCATCGGCCACGCCATCGCCAACCGTATGCACCGGCACTGAGCACTTGCGCACCTGACGCGTCCTGAGACCCCGGCTGAATCTGCTACCGGCAGCAGTCGGGGTCCAGGCCCGTCGGGAGCCGCTCGCCGCTGAAGACGGCGCAGGTGGGCTCGTCGCCGCCCAGCGCGGCGACGGCCAGCAGCAGCGACCCGGCCGTCCAACTGGTGAGTTCCTCCGGCCAGATGGCCTGGTCCTCGTAGACGTAGCCGGTCCAGTACAGCCCGGTCTTCGGGTCGCGCAGGTGCTGGATGGACTGGAGGATCTCCAGGGCGCGGTCGGACTCGCCCACGGCCCAGAGCGCCAGGGCCAGTTCCGCCGATTCACCGCCGGTCACCCACGGGTTGGGGACCACACAGCGGACGCCGACCCCGGGGACCACGAACCGGTCCCAGCCCTCCTCGATACGGGACTTGGCCTGGGCGCCGGTCAACGCGCCGCCGAGCACCGGGTAGTACCAGTCCATCGAGTAGCGGCCCTTGTCGAGGAACCGCTCGGGGTGCCCGCCGATCGCGTGCCGCAGCGCGCCCACCGCCAACTCCCAGTCGGGCTGCGGTTCTTCACGCTGCTCGGCGATGGCGAGTGCACAGCGCAAGGCGTGATGGATCGACGAACTCCCGGTCAGCAGCGCGTCGTTGACGGCCCGCCCGTCCTCCTCGCGCTTCCAGCCGATCTGCCCGCCGGGCTGCTGGAGCCGGAGCACGAACTCCATCGCCGCGTAGACGGTCGGCCACATCCGGTCCAGGAACGCGTCGTCGCCCGTCGCGAGATAGTGGTGCCAGACGCCCACCGCGACATACGCGCAGAAGTTGGTCTCCAGACCACGGTCGGTGACGTCCGCGAAGTCCCCGTCGGCGTACGCCGCGTACCAGGACCCGTCCTGGTTCTGATGGCGCGCGAGCCACACATAGGCGCGCTCCGCCGCCTCGTGCTCCCCCGCCGCGTCCAGCGCCATGGCCGCCTCGGTGTGGTCCCACGGGTCCAGGTGATGCCCGCGGAACCACGGGATGGCACCGTCCGGGCGCTGCACCTCGAGGATCCCGCGCACCGTGGCGGCAGCCTCCTCGGCGGTGAGGACCCCGGGCAGGACGAGGTGTTCTGTCCGGGGAGTCGTCACCGGCCGGCCACCTCGACGGACTCGGCCGGCTGCGCGACGTCTGCGGACTCGACCGCGACGTCTGCGGATTCGGCTGACTCCGCGGACTCGACCGGCAGGTGCGGCTTGGTCGCGTACGCCACGAAGCTCTTGCCGATCAGCGGGTTCAGCGCGTTCTCCGCGACCCGGGTGGCGAGCGGTTTCTTCATGATGTCCCAGACCAGGAGCTTGTGGTACGCCCGCACGGGCAGCGCCTTCTCGTTGTCGACGCCGAACGCGCACTTCAGCCACCAGTAGGGCGAGTGCAGGGCGTGCGCGTGATGGGTGCCGTACGGCCGGAGCCCGGCTTCCCTGATCTTGGCGAGGAGTTCGTCCGCCTTGTAGATGCGGATGTGGCCGCCCTCGACCTCGTGGTACGCGTCGGACAGTGTCCAGCAGACCTTCTCGGGCCCGTAGCGCGGGACGGTGATCGCGATGCGGCCGCCGGGCCTGAGCACCCGGACCATCTCGGCGAGTACGCCCTTGTCGTCCGGGATGTGCTCCATGACCTCGGAGATGATCACGACGTCGAAGGACTCATCGGGGAAGGGCAGCGCCAGGGCGTCGCCCTCCATGGCCGTCGCGGTGGCCCCTGCGGGCGCCTCGCCCGCCTCCTTCATCGCCGCGAACCACTTGGCGACCTCGCGGATCTCCTCGCCGTTCTGGTCCAGCGCGACCACCTGGGCACCACGCCGGTAACACTCGAACGCGTGCCGGCCGGCACCGCATCCGAGGTCCAGTACGCGGTCGCCCGGGGCGAGCGGGAACCGGGAGAAGTCGACGGTCAGCACGTGGCCCTGCTTTCGCGGTCGGGGGTGGGGGGTGCGGGGGCGCCCGTTGCGGTCGCGGGGGCGGGGGTGCCGGTCGCGGGGGCGCCCGTTGCGGTCGCGGGGTCGGGGGTGCCGGTCGCGGGGGCGCCCGTTTCGGTCGCGGGGTCGGGAGTGCCGGTCACGGGGGCGCCCGTTTCGGTCGCGCGGTCAGGGGTGCCGGCCGCGGGGGCGCCCGCGTCGGGGGCGGGGTCTGTGGTGGCCGCGGAGCGGCCGGGAGGCTGGGGCGCGGAGCGGTGAGGGCCTGGCGCGGAGCGGCTGGGGGGTTCGGGCGCGGAGCGGCCTACGGCTCCGGGCGCAAGGTCGGCCGTGGACCTGGCCGTGGGGCCGCTGGGGGAAGTGCCCGCGGAGCGGGTCATGGCCTCGCGGTAGTGGGTCACCGTGCCCTCGGCGGCTCGGGCCCAGGTGAAGCGGGTCAGTACGCGCGCGCGTCCGGCGGAGCCGAGGCGGGCCCGGAGTTCGGGGTTGCCCAGGACGCGGCTCAGTGCGGCGGCCAGCGCTCCCGAGTCACCGGGGGGTACGGCGAGGCAGGTCTCTCCGTCGGGCCCGGCGACCTCCGGGATCGCACCGCCGGTGGTGGCCACGAGCGGCGTCCCCGTCGCCATCGCCTCGGCAGCGGGCAGCGAGAACCCCTCGTACAGGGAGGGCACGCAGGCGACTTCGGCCGACCGTACGAGGTCGACGAGTTCGGCGTCGGAGATCCCCTTGACGAACTCGACGGCGCCTTCGAGGCCGTACCGCTCGATGGCCTGGGCGACGGGCCCGTCCTCGGCGCGCCTGCCGACGACGACGAGGTGCGCGCCGGGGTGCTCGGTACGTACCTTCGCGAGCGCCTCGACGAGGAAGACGAGCCCCTTGAGCGGCACGTCCGCGCTGGACGTGGTGACGATCCGGCCCGGCACCTGAGGCACTGCGGGATCCGGCGAGAAAAGGTCGGTGTCCGCGCCGATGTGCACGACATGGATGCGGTCGTCGCGTACGCCGAGGTGCTCGACGATCTCCTGGCGTGACGTACCGGAGACGGTGAGCACGGAGGGCAGGCGGCGCGCGACGCGCTTCTGCATGCGCGTGAAGGCGTACCAGCGGCGCACGGACATCCGTCGCTTCCAGCCCTCGGCGGCGTCGATCTCCAACTGCCGGTCGACGGTGATGGGGTGGTGGATGGTGGTGACCAGCGGGGCACCGACATCCCCCAACAGCCCGTACCCCAGTGTCTGGTTGTCGTGGATGACGTCGAACTCGCCGCGCCGGGCCCGCAGATGGTGGCGGGCGCGCAGCGAGAAGGTCAGCGGCTCGGGAAAGCCGCCGGTCCACATCGTGCCGACCTCCAGCGCGTCGACCCAGTCGCGGTACTCACCGCGCCTGGGGGTGCGAAAGGGGTCCGGCTGGCGGTACAGGTCGAGGCTGGGCAACTCGGTGAGACGCAGGGCGGGAAGGCCTTCGTCCAGCACCGGATACGGCTGGGAGCCGATGACCTCGACATGGTGTCCGAGTCGGGCGAGCTCACGCGAGAGGTGTCGTACGTACACACCCTGGCCGCCGCAGAACGGGTTCCCCTTGTAGGTGAGAAGCGCGATGCGCAACGGTCGTTCGCCGTCGGCGGCCGCGCCCTCGCCGGGGCCCGCCTCCATGGCCTCAGCGGTCACTCTCGGCCCCCTTCTCCCTGCACTTTCCCGCGAGATTACGCCGGGACGCTAATCTAGAACAAGTTTCAGACTTGATCGTTCACGGAGCTTTGAATCTACCGGCAGGTAGCCCGGCTGTGAGCGGTGGATCAGGTGATTCACGCCACGACCGCGTGGCGCGGTCACCTGGTCCGCGCGACGGCGGCAAGCCCTGCCGTACCGACTCGTCACTCCTCTCGCTGATGTCACGGAATGTCACGGAACGGGACCCATGCCTGCGGAAGCCAAGGCGGACACGAACAGCGCGCGAACAGACGCACGACCACCGGACTCGCGAGCAGGGTCGGGTGCGGACTCGCAACCGGACTCGCGAACAGGGTCGGGTCCGGACTCGCAACCGGACTCGCGAACAGGGTCGGGTCCGGACTCGCAACCGGACTCGCGAACAAACCCGCGTCCGGACTCGCCCTCCGCCGCGCAGCACCCCCCTCGCCCCCTCTCGTACTCCACCGCCCTCCCCGCCTCCGCTCCGCTCACCGAGCGGCAGGAGGCGCGCCGCCGCCGGATCCTGCACGCGAGCGCGCAGCTGGCCAGCCGGGGCGGTTTCGACGCGGTGCAGATGCGTGAGGTCGCGGAGTCCTCGCAGGTCGCCCTGGGCACGCTCTACCGCTACTTCCCGTCGAAGGTCCATCTGCTGGTCGCCACGATGCAGGACCAGTTGGAGCACATGCACGGCACCCTGCGGAAGAAGCCGCCGTCCGGGGACACGGCGGCCGAGCGCGTCGCGGAGACCCTGATGCGGGCCTTCCGCGCCCTGCAGCGCGAGCCGCACCTCGCCGACGCCATGGTCCGCGCGCTCACCTTCGCGGACCGCAGCGTCAGCCCCGAGGTCGACCAGGTCTCCCGGATGACCACGGTGATCATCCTGGACGCGATGGGCCTGGACGACCCCACGCCCGCCCAGCTCTCCGCGGTCCGCGTCATCGAGCACACCTGGCACTCGGCCCTCATCACCTGGCTCTCCGGCCGCGCCTCGATCGCCCAGGTGAAGATCGACATCGAGACGGTCTGCCGGCTGATCGACCTGACGGATCCGGGCGAGAAGGGCTGATTCACGCGATACGGCTATCCCTCGGAGCACCGAAGGACGGGCTACTCCTCGGGCGGGAACACCGGTTCCGCGCTCCCCAGCAGCGTGATCATGATCGCCTCCACCGGGCACCCCTCGGCCGCCTCCAGGATCTTCTCGTTGGCGTCGGGCTCCGGGTCGGCCGGGTGGGACTGCCTGCCGGTGTCGAGGCGGAACGCGTCCGGGGCGAGGTGCACGCACTGGGCGGAGCCGATGCAGACGGAGCGGTCGACCTCGACCTGCCAGCGGTCACCCATCCCTAGGCCTCCCAGCCGGCCGGCAGGTGGATCATCTTGTGCTCCAGGAACTCGCCGAAGCCCTCGGGGCCGAACTCCCGCCCCAGACCTGAGTTCTTGTAGCCGCCGAACGGGCCGAGCATGTCGAGGCTGAAGGTGTTGACGGAGTAGGTGCCGGTACGGACCTGGCGTGCGATGTCGATGCCATGCGCGACGTCCGCCGTCCAGACGCTGCCACTCAGCCCGTAGTCGGAGTCGTTGGCGATCTTCAGCGCCTCGGCCTCGTCGCCGTAGGGCAGGAGGCAGATCACCGGGCCGAAGATCTCCTCGCGGGCGATCCGCATGGAGTTGTCGACGTCGCCGAAGAGGGTCGGCTCGACGTACCAGCCGCGGTCCACGCCGGGCGGACGGCCGCCGCCGGTAAGGATTTTGGCGCCCTCCTCCTGCCCGATGCGGATGTAGTCGAGGCTGCGCTGCTGCTGCCGCCTGGCGACCAGCGGCCCGACCTGGGTCGCCGGGTCCAGCGGGTCCCCGACGACCAGCGCGCTCGCGGCCGTCGCGAAGGCGTCAGCGAACTCGTCGTAGCGCGAGCGCGGAAGCAGGATGCGGGTCTGGGCGACGCAGGCCTGGCCGTTGTTCATCCAGGCCGCCGAGACGATGCCGGGGACGGATGTCGCGAGGTCCGCGTCCGGCAGGACCACCGCCGCCGACTTGCCGCCCAACTCCAGTGTCACGCGGGTGAGATTGCGCGAGGCGACCTCCATCACCCGCCGGCCCGCCGCGACGGACCCGGTGAAGGACACCTTGTCGATCCCGGGGTGCCCGACCAGGTACTCGCTCACCTCGCGGTCCGCCGGAAGGATCGACAGGACACCCTCCGGCAGTCCGGCATCCTTCGCGATCTCCCCCAACAGGTAGGCGTCCAGGGGCGATTCGGGCGACGGCTTCAGGATGACGGTGCAGCCGGTCAGCAGCGCGGGCGCGAGCTTGGCGGCGGCCACGAACTGCGGCACGTTCCACGGCACCACGGCCGCCACGACCCCCACCGGCTCGCGCCGGACGAGGATCTTCCCGAGGACTCCGTCGCGTGTCTCCTCGTACGTGAAGCCGCGGGCGACCGTGATCGCCGCGTCCCACACCATCATCGCGCCGAGGGCCTGCGCGAGGATGCTCCAGGAGTACGGGGAGCCGTTCTCGGAGGAGATGACGCGGGCGATCTCCTCGTGCCGTAGGGCGATCCCGTCCTTGATCCGGTTCACCACCTCGATCCGCTCGTCGAGGCTCATCCGTGGCCAGGGCCCCTCGTCGAACGCCTGCCGCGCGACCGTGACGGCCCGGTCGACGTCCGCCGTCGAGGCGTGCGGCACCCGCCCGATGATCTCCTCCGTGTGCGGTGAGATCACCTCGATGACGTCCTTGCCCAGGGGGTCCGTCAACTCCCCGCCTATGAACAGCTGTCCGTGTTCAGTGAGTTCGGTCATGGCCGACTGCCTCCCCGGCGACGAGCACCGACTTTCTCTGACGATGCATCAGATGACTAGAACTGATACCAGTTCCGGTGAGTGGAGTCCACGGGTCGGACTCTTCGGGCACCTTGGGCACACAGTCGTCTCGAACCCTTCGGGATCTTCGGGCTCTTCGGGCGCTCTTCGGGCAGACGGTCGTCTCGGGCTCCCATTGGAACTGGTTCTAGTTATAGTTGGCCGGTACCCGGGACGCGGCGATTGGTGGAAGCCCATGACGCAGGTGACCGATCACAGCGGCGGCGTACGGTCGATCCGGGTCCCCATCCCGGACAACCCCCTCGGTCACACACTCGTGTACGTCCTCGACACCGACCGCGGCGCCGTCCTGATCGACACCGGCTGGGACGACCCCGCCTCCTGGGACACCCTCGCCGAGGGGCTCACCGCCTGCGGCACCTCCGTCGCCGAGGTGCACGGCGTCGTCATCACCCACCACCACCCCGACCACCACGGCCTCTCGGGCAAGGTGCGCGAGGCGTCCGGCGCGTGGCTCGCGATGCACGAGGCGGACGCCTCGGTCGTCCGGCGCACCCGGGAGAACCGGCCCGAGCGGTGGTACGCGTACATGACGGCGAAGCTGACGGCCGCGGGCGCGCCCGAGGAGCACCTGGCACCCCTGCGCAGGGCCCGCCCGGGCGCCCTGCCCGGCTTCTCCCCAGCACTTCCCGACCGTGAGATCGTCCCCGGCGAACTCCTCGATCTGGCCGGCCGCCGCCTCCGCGCGATCTGGACCCCCGGGCACACCCCCGGCCATGTCTGCCTCCACCTGGAGGAGACCCACCCCGCCCAACTCCCGGGCAACGGCCGCCTGTTCTCCGGCGATCACCTGCTCCCTGAGATCACTCCGCACATCGGCCTGTACGAGGATCCGGACGACGCCACCGTCACCGACCCCCTCGGCGACTACCTCGACTCCCTGGAGCGCGTCGGGCGATTGGCCCCCGCGGAGGTCCTCCCGGCCCACCAGCACGCGTTCGCCGACGCCCCCGCCCGCGTACGGGAGTTGCTCGACCACCACGAGGACCGCCTGACCGGCCTCCACACACTCCTCGCGGCTCCGCTCACTCCCTGGCAGCTCGCCGAACGCATGGAGTGGAACCGGCCCTGGGACCAAATCCCTTACGGATCACGGAACATCGCCGTCTCGGAGGCGGAGGCGCATGTACGGCGGCTGGTGAAACTGGGGCGGGCGGAAGCGGTGACGGGGACCGATCCGGTGACGTACGTGGCTGTTCAGCCACCGCCGGTCCTGTGTCAGCGGCCGTGGACCGCATAGTCCAGCCCCTCCTCGTACCGCATGGTGCGACCCTCCTCGTACGCCTTCTTGTACGCCGTTTCGCCGATCTCGTCGCGGACCCGGAGTTCGTGCGAGCGGCGGGTGGCGATGAGGTCGGGTGAGTCCATCTGGGCGCGGCCGGTGAGATCCCAGACACGGGCGGCTATGCCGAGGAGGCGGGCGGCGCGGGGGCCGTCGCCGGCCGCGACGACGGCGGCGGCGAGGACGTCCAGGGCGACGGCGGCGCCGACGGTGTTGTGCATCAGGACGTGCCCGGCCAGTGCCGTACGGGCGTTGCGGACCGCCGCGTGGACGTTGCCGGTCGCGAGGTCCGCGTGCGCGACGATTCCGTCGGCGAAGGCACCCGCCCAGGACTCGCCGCACTCCGCACTGGCCTCGCGCGCCTCGTCGGCCACGGTGCGCGCGCGTTCGTAGTCGCCGCCCAGCAGGTGCGTGAACGAGAGCGCGACGCGGACCTGGAGCTGGGCGGCCCCGAACGCGTCCGCCCCGATGGGCAGTCGGGGAGTCGAGGCCAGGACGTCGACCGCTTCCGACAGGCGTCCGCTCAAGGCGATTTGACCGCCCGTCAGATACGCGGCGGCGACCATCGCGACCGGGTCGCCCTGCTCCTGAGCCGCGTCCGCGCAGCGCACCGCCCAGTTGGCCGCGACCTTGAGGTCGCCCTGGAACATGGCGACCGCGCCGCGCACCCACAGGGCGCGGGTGCGGTCGGGTCCGGGGGCCGGATCGGTGGCGAGCGCCACGTCCAGGCAGTGCTGGGCGTCGCGCAGATAGCCGCAGTGCCGCCAGAGGAAACCAACGTCGGCCGCCATTTCGAGGGCGACGCGGCTGTCGGGTTCGGTGAGCGCGCAGTCCACGGCGGCGCGCAGGTTGGCGTGTTCGATGAGGACGCGTTCGCACCAGGCGACCTGGCGTCCGGTGTTCCACTCGGCGCAGCCCTCGCGGGCCAGGCCTCGGTAGTAGTCACGATGGCGCAGGCGTACGGCGCGCTCCTCACCGAGGGCGCGCAGCCAGTCGGCGCCGAACTCCCGCACCGTGTCGAGGAACTGGAAGCGGGCCGGGTCGGTGCGGTGGCGTCGCACGATGGACTGCTCGACGAGCCGGCCGAGCAGCCCGGCGATCCGCCGGGCGGGCAGCGGGCCACCCGAGCAGACCTCCTCGGCGGCACCCACACAGAAGCCGTCGGTGAACACCGAGAGACGGGCCCACAGCAGCCGCTCCAGCGGTTCGCACAGCTCATGGCTCCAGCCGATGGCCGTACGGAGGGTGTGGTGACGGGGTGGTCCTTCGCGGGGCGGGGGTTCGGAGGGCAGCCCTTCGGAGCGTGGGCCTTCGGAGCGTGGGCCTTCGCGGGGCGGGCCTTCGGAGGGCGAGCCTTGGGAGCGTGGGCTTTCGCGGGGCGGCCCTTCGGAGGGCGAGCCTTGGGAGCGTGGTTGTTCGCGGCGCGGGGCTGCGGAGCGCGGCCCTTCGGAACGCGGTCGTTCGCGGGGCGGGGCTTCGCGGTCCTGTGCGTCGGGGTCCCATCCGTCGCGGGGTGAGCCTTCGCGGTCCCGTCCCCCGCGGGACGCTCCTCCACCGTCCCGCCCGCCACGGGACGCCCCTCCACCGTCCCATCCTCCGCCGGACGACCCCCTGCCCTCCCGACCGTCCTGGGACGGACCTCCGCGATCCCGTCCCCCGCGGGACGCTCCTCCACCGTCCCACCCGCCACGGGACGCCCCTCCACCGTCCCATCCTCCGCCGGACGACCCTCCGCCCTCCCGACCGCCGTGGGACGGACCTCCGCGATCCCGTCCCCCGCGGGACGCTCCTCCACCGTCCCACCCGCCACGGGACACCCCTCCACCGTCCCATCCTCCGCCGGACGGTCCTCCGCCCTCCCGACCGTCCTGGGACGGTCCTTCGCGGTCCCGTCCGCCGTGGGACGGTCCTCCGCGATCCCGTCCACCGCCCCCCTGCACGTCACTGCCCCGCGCACCACCGCCCGGCACATCACCGTGTCGCGGTTCATCGCCCCGCGGCACGAGCACGTCGAGGCGGGATGCCAGGTGTTCGCCGAGGCGGCCGTGCAGTTCGGCGAGGGAGAGTTCCGAGAGGCGGACGGCCGCGAGTTCGATGGCGAGCGGGATGCCGTCGAGGTGGCGGCAGACGGCCTCCACCGCGGGCCGGTTGGTGTCGTCGAGCGTGAATCCCGTGGCGGCCGCGCGCTCGGCGAACAGAGCCACCGCGTCGTCGGCGACCGGCAGCGGATCGACCTGGAGCACGCGTTCACCCGGCAGGCGGAGCTGCTCCCGGCTGGTGACGAGGATGCGCAGCCCCGGCAGGGTGGGCAGCAGGGTCTCGGCGAGCGCCACGCAGTCCGCGAGGACGTGTTCGCAGGAGTCGAGGATCAGCAACAGCCGCTTGCCCATGGCCCATTCGGCCACCACCTCGGTGACCGGGCCCGTCGACTGGTCCGCGAGCCGCAGCGCCTCCACGACAGCCAGGCCCACCAGGCCCGCGGTGTGCAGCGCGGAGAGCTCCACCAGCCAGACGCCGTCGGGGTACGCGTCCCGGACCCGGGCAGCCGCCCGGGTCGCGAGCCGCGTCTTGCCGACCCCGCCGGCTCCGACAAGACTCACCAGCCGGCCGACGCCGATCCCGGGGTTCAACTCCTCGTCCAGCCAGGCGAGTTCCTCAGCCCGCCCGACAAAGCCCCGGGTCTCCGGGAGCAGATTGCCGGGACGACCGGATTGGGCGGTGGCCCGGCCACCGCTCTCGCTCTCGCTCTTCTCAGGTTCGTCCCTCGCCGGGCTCGGATTCGGGCTCGCGCTCATGCCGTCTCGTCTCGTCGGACACACCGATGTTCGTCCCGTCGGACACATCGACCAGTCTGACCCGATCACACCCACCCGTTGCCGAGGTCCGACAACTCGGACAGAAAGACGACGTAGCTCCGTCAATTCCGGACACCTTTCGACGAGATGCGATCAACTCCCCGTTGGTGACGGCGCGGAGGCCGATATTCGGTGATTGTCGGGTGAGTGAGGGACGGACGAGAGGGAGCTGGGGAACGGATGGCCGCCACAGGCGGAGGCGGTGGGGGCATCAAGAGGCGGTCCGGGGGCGCCGAGAGGCTGACGCGACGACCGCCGGCCCAGCACACCGAGGAACCTGCACGACTGTTGGCGCCCCCGCCGGGCATCGGAAGACGCACGCGGCGACCAGAGCCGACGCCGGTACCGGTGCGGGTGCCGCTCGGGGCGGAGTGGCGGGCCCGCCGGCTGCTGCTCACCCCGCTGGTCGCCTGTCTGCTGATCGCCCTGCCGGACCTGCTCGTCTCCCAGGTACCGCCGCTCATCACGCTGTTGCTGATCGGGCCGCTGCTGGCGTGCGTCAGGTTCGGGGTGCGGCACACCGTGGTGGTCTGCTGTTGGTCGGCGGCGCTGGGCCTGGCGATGGGCATCGGCGACGGCGCGGTGCCCGGCTTCGAGTTCGGCCTGCGCTGGATCGGACTGCTGCTCGGCTGCGCCCTCACCGTGTACGCGGCCCGGCAGCGCGAGCGCCTCACCATGACACTCGCCCAGGCCCGCGAGGTGGCCCGGATCACCCAGGAGGCGATTCTGCGGCCCATCTCCCGCACGCTGGACGGCACTCAGGTCTGCACCCGGTACCACAGCGCCGCCCGCGAATCGACCGTCGGCGGCGATCTCTACGACGTCGCGGTGACGCCGTACGGACTGCGTGTCCTCATCGGCGACGTACGCGGCCACGGCCTGGACGCCGTCCGGCTGACCGCCGACACGATCGCGGCCTTCCGTGAACTCGCCTACACCGCTCCGACGTTGACCGTCCTGGTCAGCGCCCTCGACACGCGGCTCGCCCCGGAGCTGGGCCCCGAGGACTTCGTCACCGCCGTGTTCGCCGAGTTCGCGCCCGGCGAGGTGCGGCTCGTCAACTGCGGCCACCCGCCGCCGTTGCGCTCCGGACATCGAGTCGAGTTCCTCGAACCCGCCGTCCCCACACCGCCGTTGGGGCTTCGCCCGGAACCGCGCCAGTACCGCGTACGCCTCCAGCCCGGCGACCGCCTGCTCCTCTACACCGACGGCCTGACCGAGGCCCGCGACACCGAGGGCACCCCCTTCCCCCTCCTCGGCGAAGCCGCCCTGGCCCTGCGTGAACCCCTCCCCGAGGAGGCCCTCGACACCCTCTACTCCCGCCTGACCGCCCACACCGGCACCGAACCCACCGACGACCTGGCCCTCGTCCTGTTGCAGCCCACGGCAGCGACGATCCCGGCACGCATCTTCTGAGGTTCAGGGACGAGTCTTCTGGGTTCAGGGACGAGCAGATCCCGAAGAGGGCGGCAGCAGCGTACGGACCAACTCCTCGGCCTCGCCCAGGATCTGGACCTCGGTCTCACTCATCGTCGGGTTGACCGCCCGTCGCTGCCTCGCCTCACTGAGTCCGGCCTCGGTCACGCCGGGTGCGCCGTCGCCGAGCATCGCGACCAGCGTCTCGCGGGCCACCTGAGCGTGGGCTTCACCGGCGACGGCGACCTGGGCGAGGATCACGGCGGACATGCCCCAGTCGAGTCCGGGCGGACCCTCCTCGGCGTTGGCCCAGTCGATGACCTTGGGGCCTTCCGGGGTGAGCATCACGTTGTCGGGGTGCAGGTCCAGGTGCAGGACGCGGACTGCGGGGTCGGCGGAGAGCCGGGCAGGCACGGCGTGCAGGGTGCGGAGCAGTCGGGCGAGGGTGACGCCGGCCTCCTGGGGGCCGAGCTCCCCCGCGACGAACGCCTCCAGCATGGTCGGCCCGGACAGCCGCTCCATCACCAGGTCGGTGCGGGTCGCGAGCCGCACACCCGGCGCCGGAAAACCGTGATCTCGTACGTGTGCCATCACCGCCGCTTCGGCGGTGGCGTCTCCCCATCCCCCGCGGATCCGGCGCAGTACCCACGCCTCGTCTATCTCGTAGACGTCCGCCGAACGCCCCGAGCCGAGCAGTCTCCCCGTTGACCTCATGAGCCGAACCTACCCGGGGCTCACAGGCGGCCCTCAGCGGCCGGCCAATGGGCCGGTAGAGTGAACCAGTCGTCATCACACCCGTACGGGGGGAAGCCGGTGCAAATCCGGCGCTGACCCGCAACCGTGAGCCACGTGAACAGGTGGTGAGCCGGATTGCCCCGCCCGGGACGTGACCGGCTCGCGCCATCGGCAGTCCGCCGGTGGCCGGCACCGTCGAGGCATACGGAGCCGGAGCCGCCCGGATACCAGCGTGCCCGGTGCTGCCCGGCTCCCCCACAGGGGAGAGTCATGATCGTTCGCCGCAGCGCCGC
Source organism: Streptomyces sp. NPDC127595 (assembly GCF_042671685.1). NCBI lineage: Bacteria > Bacillati > Actinomycetota > Actinomycetes > Kitasatosporales > Streptomycetaceae > Streptomyces > Streptomyces sp. NPDC127595. Next base: position 230,549 of record NZ_JBHXWK010000007.1, read on the forward strand.
GGTTCACGCAGCGGTACACGCAGCGGTTCACGTCACGAGGCCGGCAGCGCTGTTGGCCGCGATCGCCGTGGCCGGTACGGCGTTCACGCCGACCGCCGCGGCCGCGACCGACGACGCGTCCCCCTCTCCTTCTCCTTCCCTCGCGCTCCCCTCCGGTCTGTACGGCTCCGCCGACCCCACCTACGACGGCGTCTGGCGCCAGTCGCTCGCGCTGCTGGCCCAGCACACGGTGGGCGTGACGCCCGCGGCCAAGGCCGTCGACTGGCTGACCGGGCAGCAGTGCGCCGACGGGTCGTTCGCTCCCTACCGCGCCGACGCCACCGCGAAGTGCGACGCCAAGACGATGGTCGACACCAACAGCACCGCGGCCGCCGTGCAGGCCCTCGCGGCCCTCGGCGGGCACGACTCCGAGGCGGGCAAGGCCGTCGCGTGGCTGAAGTCCGTACAGAACAAGGACGGCGGATGGGGATACGTCGCCGGCGGGGCGAGCGACGCGAACTCCACGTCCGTCGTCGCCGGGGCGCTGGCCGCGACGGGCGAGAAGCCCGTGGACGTGACGTCCAAGGGCGGCAGGTCTCCGTACGACGCCCTCGCGGCACTGTCGATCCCCTGCGACGCGGACGGCGGCGGCGCCTTCGCCTACCAGCCCGACAAGAAGGGCAAGCTCGCGGCGAACGCGGACGCCACCGCGGCGGCCGTGACCGGCGCGCTCGGCCAGGGCTTCACCGGCGCCGACGTGAAGCCGACGAGCGACGGCGTCTCCTGCGAGGCCGCGGACGGCGTCGACCCCGAGCGTGCCGCGCAGAACGGCGCCGCGTACCTCGTCGAGTCCCTCGCCAAGGACAAGTACCTCAAGTCGGCGCTGCCCGGAGCCGAGGACCAGCCCGACTACGGCAACACCGCGGACGCGGTCGTGGCCCTCGCCACCGCCGGCCACGCCGACGACGCGGCCGACACGGTGCGCTGGCTGGAGGGACACTCCGCCCAGTGGGCCGAGCAGAGCGGACCGGCCGCGTACGCGCAGCTGATCCTCGCCGCGCACGCGAACGGGGTCGACCCGCGCGACTTCGGCGGCCAGGACCTCGTCAAGCAGCTGGGCGGGACGGGCCCGGCGGCGCAGGCGGTGTCCGACACCTCCACCGCCCCCAGCGACAAGGCGCAGGAGGAGAAAAGCGACGACGCCGGCCTGGGCGTCTGGTGGATCGTCGGCGTCGGTCTCGTCGCCGGTATCGGCATCGGTTTCCTGATCAGCGGCCGCAACAAGAGGCAACGGCTGTGAGCCGACGTCGTACGACTCCCCTCGTCCTGGCCCTGCTCCTGCTCGCCCTGGGACTCGGTTCCGCGGGGCAGGCCCAGGCCGTCGGCTACCGCTACTGGTCCTTCTGGGACCTGACCGGCGGCCAGTGGACGTACGCGACACAGGGCCCCTCGACCACGCGCCCCTCCGACGGCGACGTCCAGGGTTTCCGCTTCGCGGTGAGCGAGGACTCCCAGCACGCGACGAAGCCCCGCGGCGACGCCGACTTCGCGTCCATCTGCGCCAAGTCACCCGCCCAGCAGGGCAAGAAGCGCGTGGCTCTCGTCATCGACTTCGGTACGTCCACGGACGCGCCGTCCGGCGAGACCCCACCGTCCCCGCGCACGGCCTGCGCCCGCGTCCCCTCCGACGCGACCTCCGCGGAAGCCCTGGCCTCGGTCGCCAAACCCCTCCGCTACGACACCAACGCCCTCCTCTGCGCCATAGCGTCCTACCCACAGACAGGCTGCGGCGACCCGGTCTCCACCGCCACCCGCCCCCAGCCCCCTTCCGCCGACCCCGGCCCGTCACTGAGCCTCCTCGCCGGAGCAGCTGCCGTCGCCGCACTGGCGGCGGCGGCAATCTGGCAGACCCGTCGCCGCAGGAACTGACGTGAGGAGAGGTGACACTGCTGTGGGCAATCGTCCCGCAGGGCGATGGGGGTCCCCCGGCTCGAGCGCAGCCGAGAGTGGGGGAGGGTGGGCACAGCCACCAACGCCGGGTGCCGACAAAACCAGGGCCCGCCTCCGGCGCCGTAACCTCACGCCGAAGACGAACCGAACCAACGCCCTGCACCCCGGCGCCTGGTGGATCTGGGCCCTCGGCTTCGGCACCGCAGCGACCCGCACCACAAACCCCCTCCTCCTCACCCTCCTCATCGGCGTGGCCGGATACGTAGTGGCGGCCCGCCGCAGCGACGCCCCCTGGGCCCGCTCATACGGCGCGTTCCTCAAGCTCGGCATCGCCGTCCTCGGCATCCGCCTGGCGTTCGCCGTAGTCCTCGGCTCCCCCATCCCCGGCACGCACGTCATCGTCACGCTCCCCGAACTCCCCCTCCCCCACTGGGCCCAGGGCGTCCGCATAGGCGGCCGGGTCACCGCCGAGGGCCTGGTCTTCGCGCTGTACGACGGCCTGAAACTGGCCGCCCTCCTCATCTGCGTAGGCGCGGCGAACGCCCTGGCGAACCCGGCGCGCCTGCTGAAGTCGCTGCCTGGCGCCCTGTACGAGGCCGGCGTGGCGGTCGTCGTCGCGCTGACCTTCGCGCCGAACCTGATCGTCGACGCCCAGCGGTTGCGCGCCGCCCGCCGCCTGCGGGGCCGCTCCGACCGAGGCCTGCGCGGTCTGCTGCATGTCGGACTCCCGGTTCTGGAGGGCGCGTTGGAGCGCTCGGTCGCGCTGGCGGCGGCGATGGACGCACGCGGCTACGGCCGTACCGCCGAGGTACCGCCCGCTGTCCGCCGCACCACGGCCGCACTCACGCTGGGCGGCCTGCTCGGCGTCTGCGCGGGGACGTACGGACTGCTGACCGCCGAGGGCGGGACCTACGGTCTGCCCCTGCTGCTCGCCGGGCTGGCCGCGGCGCTCGGCGGACTGCGGCTGGGCGGCCGTCGTTCACTGCGGACGCGGTACCGGCCGGACGCGTGGGGCGTACGGGCGTGGCTGGTCGCGGGTTCCGGCGCCGCCGTCGCCGCGCTGCTGATCGTCTCCGCCTCGTACGATCCGCAGGCGCTGCGCCCGGGCGTCGTACCCCTGATGGCCCCCACCCTCCCCCTTTGGCCCGCGGCGGCGGTCCTGCTGGGCCTCCTGCCCGCCTTCATCACCCTGGCCCCCAACTCGACTTCCAGGAAGCAGCCGTCATGATCCGCTTCGAGGATGTCTCCGTGACGTACGACGGGGCGGCCGAACCCACCGTCCAGGGCGTGGACTTCGAGGTCCCCGAGGGTGAACTCGTGCTGCTGGTCGGCCCGTCGGGGGTAGGCAAGTCGACGATCCTGGGTGCCGTCAGCGGTCTCGTCCCGCACTTCACGGGCGGCACCCTGCGCGGCCGGGTCACGGTCGCGGGCCGGGACACCCGCACACACAAGCCCCGCGAACTCGCCGACGTGGTGGGCACGGTGGGCCAGGACCCGCTGTCCCACTTCGTCACGGACACGGTCGAGGACGAACTCGCGTACGGCATGGAGTCGTTGGGCCTCGCCCCGGACGTGATGCGCCGCCGTGTGGAGGAAACCCTCGACCTCCTGGGCCTCGCCGAACTCCGTGACCGCCCGATCGCGACGCTCTCCGGCGGCCAGCAACAACGCGTCGCCATCGGCTCGGTGCTGACCCCGCACCCGAAGGTCCTGGTCCTCGACGAGCCCACGTCGGCCCTGGACCCCGCCGCCGCGGAGGAGGTCCTCGCCGTCCTGCAACGCCTCGTCCACGACCTCGGCACCACGGTCCTCATGGCCGAGCACCGCCTCGAACGCGTCATCCAGTACGCCGACCAGGTCGTCCTCCTCCGCTCCCTGGGAGCCGCTCCGCTGCTCGGCCCGCCGTCCGAGGTGATGGCGGTCTCCCCGGTGTACCCGCCGGTCGTCGGCCTGGGCCGCCTGGCCGGCTGGTCCCCGCTGCCCCTGACGGTGCGCGACGCCCGGCGAAGGGCGGGCGAGCTGCGCGAACGCCTCACCGCCCCGACGCCCCCAACCCCCGTACCGGCACCCACCCCCGTCGCGAGGCCGATCCTCCGCACCCGCTTCCTCCGCAGGCACACCTCGGGGACCCCAACACCCCACCCCCCGGCCGCAGTCGAAGCCCTCGCCGTCCGCCGCGGTCGCATCGAGGCGCTCCGCCGGGTCGATCTCAGCGCCGCCCCCGGCGAGACGATCGCGCTGATGGGACGGAACGGCGCCGGGAAGTCCACGCTCCTCGCGGCGCTGGTCGGGCTGGTCGAACCGGCGGCCGGCTCCGTGCGGGTCGGCGGAGCGGTCCCGCATCGCACCGCCCCGCGAGACCTCGTACGCCGCGTGGGCCTCGTACCGCAGGAACCACGGGATCTGCTGTACGCCGACACGGTCGCCGCCGAGTGCGCGGCGGCCGACGTGGACGCGGGCGCCGAGCCCGGTAGCTGCCGGGCGCTGGTGTCCGAGCTGCTGCCGGGCATCGGCGACGGCACGCATCCGCGTGATCTGTCGGAGGGCCAGCGGCTGGCGCTCGCGCTGGCCGTCGTGCTGACGGCGCGGCCCCCGCTGCTGCTCCTCGACGAGCCGACCCGCGGCCTGGACTACGCGGCGAAGGCCCGCCTGGTCGCGCTTCTCCGCGCGCTGGCCGCCGAGGGCCACGCGATCATCCTGGCCACCCACGACGTGGAACTCGCCGCCGAGCTCGCCCACCGTGTGGTCATCCTCGCGGACGGTGAGGTCGTCGCCGACGGTCCCACCGCCGAGGTGGTCGTCGCGTCCCCGTCCTTCGCCCCGCAGGTCACGAAGATCCTGGCCCCGCAGCCGTGGCTGACCGTCGCCCAGGTGAGGGAGGCGCTCGCATGACGGCCGACCAGTCCCAGCACCGAACCGAACGCCAGAGCCACCGCTCCCGCCGAACCCAGCGCCAGGCGCGGGCCATCCGCCTCGGCCCCCGCTCCGTCCTCGCCCTCGCCCTCACGAGCGCCATCGGCGTCGCCGCCTTCGGCTGGCCGCTCCTCGCCGACCCGACCTCCCAGGCGAGCGCGCACGCGCAGGACGCGCCCTGGCTCTTCGCGGGCCTCCTGGTCCTGCTCGTCGGAGTCGTCGCCGCGACGATCTCGGAGTCGGGGCTCGGCCCGAAGGCCGTGGCGATGCTCGGCGTGCTGGCGGCGACCGGCGCCGCGCTGCGGCCGATCGGGGCCGGGACGGCCGGGATCGAGCCGATGTTCTTCCTGCTGGTGCTGAGCGGGCGGGTGCTCGGGCCGGGGTTCGGGTTCGTGCTCGGGTCCGTGACGATGTTCGCGTCGGCGCTGCTCACGGGCGGGGTGGGGCCCTGGATGCCGTTCCAGATGCTGGCCATGGGCTGGTTCACGATGGGCGCCGGGCTGCTGCCGGGCCCGGACCGGCTGCGCGGGCGCACCGAGCTGGCGATGCTCGCCGCGTACGGGTTCCTCGCGGCCTTCGCGTACGGCACCGTCATGAACCTCGCCGGCTGGCCCTTCATGGACGCGCAGGCCTCGAACGTGGCCTTCGACCCGCAGAGCACCCTCCCGGCCAACCTGGCCCGCTTCGTCGCGTACTGCGTGGCCACTTCCCTCGGCTGGGACCTGGGCCGGGCCGTCGTCACCGTCGCGCTGACCCTCACGCTCGGCGCGACCCTCCTCAAGGCGCTGCGCCGGGCCACGCGGCGGGCCGCTTTCGAGACCCCGGTCACGTTCGAACCCGGGTGACCCGTGGCGCCCGTCACAGCGTCCGGCAGCACCCCGTACACAGGTGCACGCCGTCCGTCACACGAGGGGTGAGCCGTCCCACAGGACCTTGGTCACATACGAAGCGCGGTAGTAGCCGAAAGTCATGACATGTACGCGCCCGCACCCCCTCTGACCTGGGACTTGAGAGCCACATCACACAAGGCACTTTCTACTCGCATGCGACCACCACTAGTAAAAGGGGTCATTGCGGACGGGCTTCCAGCCTGTTTCTCTGGAGCAGTCGCCAGGCGCCGACGAGCCCACCCGGGCCTCGGCGCCGACGCATTCCCACCACGCACCGCGTGGCTCCGGCATGCGTACGACGACTCCTTGTCCCCGAAGAAAAAGGTTCTCCGTGTCCGTCTCCGTCATCCGTCGCATCGCTTCCCCGAAGAAGGCCCTCACCGCTGTCGCCCTGGCCGCCGCTACGACCGGCATGGTGCTGACCGCGACCGCCGCTCCGGCGCAGGCTGCGACGACCTCGGCCTCCTCCGCCAAGACGATCGCGCACAAGATGATCCCGGACGCCGCGCAGTACAACGCGTTCAGCAAGATCGTCGAGCACGAGAGCGGTTGGGACGTCGACGCCACCAACTCCTCCTCCGGCGCCTACGGCCTGGTCCAGGCCCTCCCCGGCTCCAAGATGGCCTCCGCGGGCTCCGACTGGAAGACCAACCCCGAGACCCAGATCGAGTGGGGCCTCAACTACATGAACGACCGCTACGGCAGCCCGGTCGGCGCCTGGAACTTCTGGCAGGCCAACGGCTGGTACTGAGCCACCACACGCACGCGCAGCAGAAAAGGCGGCGGCCCCGAACCCCGGGACCGCCGCCTTCGTGCACCCTCGCACGGCCCCACGCGGGTCTCACCCGCTCAGAAGACTGATCCGCGCCCATTCCAGGCCCGGCACACCGAAGTGAGCGCTGCCCCGGTCGGCGATCGCCACGAACTCCCATCCCGGAGTGTCCGGCTGCCCGATGCTCGATACGCCCCAGGGTCCGCCCAGCTCCCAGGCCGCCCGGAGGACCTCAAAGACCATGTCCGCGGTCGATCCCGGCGGAACGGCGACAGTGAAGCGGACGTTTTGCAGCCCCGGATCCTTCCAGTACCGCCCGGCGACCGCGTCGCCGAGCTCCAGCGGACAGGCTTGCCGGATCCGGGAAACGACCCTGCTCAGCGCCCTGTCGTTGCCGACCCGCAGAAACACCTGCAGATCCACGGAGACATTCATGCGATGTCGATCGGTACGAGTTCCTCGGCTTCCTCGGCTTCAGCGGCTTCCTCGGCTTCCTCGGCTTCCTCGACTTCCTCGACTTCCTCGACGAAGCGTTCCCGCTTCGGAGTCACGCCCAGAATTCTGAACGGCACCTGCCCCCACCCCCACCCAAGACCGTGTTTCACGAGGTGGCGATCCTCGCACCAGTACATGCCCGAGCGCCACGACCATGGTCAACTGGACCGGTGAGCAATGAGCCACCCATCCGTGATCCCGAAGCTCGCGGCCTGCCGCTCGTTGTCGTGCTGCTTGTACTGACTGTGGTCAGTGGGCTGATCGACGCGGTGAGCTATCTGGGGCTGCACCATGTGTTCACGGCGAACATGACCGGCAACGTGGTCGTGCTCGGGTTCGCCGCCGCCGGGGCGCCTGGTTTCTCGGTGCCCCATACGGCGACCTCGCTGGGCGCTTTCCTGGTGGGTGCGGTGGCCGGAGGGCAGGTCGCGACGTGGTTCAGCGGCGGTTCGCTGCGGACCTGGGCCCGGGTGACGCTCGCCGTGGAGGCGGTGCTGGTGGGCGTGGCGTCGGCGGTGGCCTTCGCGGCCCCGGACGCGAACGGCATGACGTACGCGGTCATCGCCCTCGTCGCCCTCGCGATGGGCCTGCGCAACGCGACGGTACGCAAGATCGGCGTACCCGACCTGACGACCACCGTCATGACGATGACCCTGACCGGCCTGGTCTCGGACTCCCATCTGACCGGCGGCAAGAACACCCGGGCCACGCGCCGAGCCGCTTCGGTGCTCGCGCTGCTCGCGGGAGCGCTGCTCGGCGCGTGGCTGGTGCTCCACCACGGTCTGGGGATTCCGCTCCTCATCGCCGCTGTGGCGGTGGGGGTGCTTGCGGTGACCTCGTCGGGCCGGGAGCGGTGACCGACCGGTAGGACACCCGGTCAGCCCGAGACCCGGTCGGCCCGAGATCTGGTCAGTGAGCGATCTGCGCCTCCAACAGGTTCGGGTCCGTCGCCGTGAAGTACGCCCCGCTGGTGACGTACGCGGTGTTCCCCCGTACCGCGACCGAGGTCGGGTTGGACAGGCCGTCGGCGCTGGTGAGCACCGTCGTGTGGGTGCCGTCGGGCTTCACCAGGTAGACCTCGCTCGCGACGTTGACCGCCGCCAGTATGGTGTCGCCCTTGCCGGTGAACGCGAAGTCGTCCATGCCGGACAGCCCGGTGGCCTCGGTCGTGAAGGTGCCGGCGCTGCCGTCGGCGCGGATGGGAATACGGGTCAGAGTGCCCTGGTCGGTGTTGCCGACCCACACCGCACCGTTGTGCACCTTGATGCCGTTGGAGGCGACTCCGGCGGCGCCCGGATCGAACTGCTCACCCGAGGCCCAGAGCTCGACTGCGTCGGTCTTCAGCGAGACCCGCCAGACTCCGCCCTTCTTGGAGTCGGTGGCGTACAGGGTCCCCGTCTTCTGGTCGAGCGCGAGTCCGTTGAGGGCACCGACCTCGGGAAGGGGCGCGATCAGCTCGGGCGTGCCGCCCGGCTGCAGCCGGTAGATGCCGGAGTTCGCACCGGCGTTGTAGTTGACGTACAGCGTGCCGTCGGAGGTGCGGACGATGCCCGACGCCGACGCCGACCCCGTGGTGGCCGCGGGCAGCGTCGCCAGGACCGTGACCTTGCCGTCCTTGTCGATGTGGGCGATCTGCCGGGCCCGGGCGAAGGTGACGTCGGCGGAACCGTTCGGCTCCACGGTGATGTTCTCGGGCTGCTGCTTGGTGGCGACGTCGAAGTGCGCGACCACCGTCGGGTTGGTCAGCGGTGCGGTGACCGCGAACGCGGGGGCTACCGCGAGCGTCGTCGCCATTCCGGCCGCCAGGACGGTGGTCAGCAGGGACACAGCTCGGTAGGAACGCATAAGAACCTCCACTTAAAGGCAATACGGCCGCCGCCGGGAACACTCCCGCCGGGGCGACGCCCATGCTCACACCTGAAGCTGTCACCGGCCTGAGAAGATCGGCAGGCACCGTGGCATCATGAGCAAACGGAACCAAGTTCCGTTAGCGACGGCGGGCGAGGACAGAGAAAAACTAAGGAGCGGCGGCACCGTGAACGACAGCGAAGAAGGAGCCGGCCACGCAGCCGCCCCGTCCAAGCGCAAGGACGCCCGGCGCAACAACGAGACCCTGCTCGCCGCGGCCGCCGCGGTCTTCGTCACCTCGGGCGTGGAGGCACCGGTACGCGACATCGCGGCCGAGGCCGGCGTCGGCCTCGGCACGATCTACCGCCACTTCCCGACCCGCGCGGACCTCATCATCGCGGTCTACCGGCACCAGGTCGAAGCCTGCGCCGAGGCCGGTCCAGCCCTCCTGGCGACCAGCGCAACCCCGCACGCCGCACTGGGCCAGTGGATCAACCTCTTCGTCGACTTCCTGGTCACCAAACACGGCCTCGCCGCCGCACTCCAGTCCGACAGCGCCGGCTTCGAAACCCTGCACGCCTACTTCCTCGACCGTCTCCTGCCCGTCTGCGCCCAACTCCTCGACGCAGCAGCCACTTCCGGCGAGATCCGCCCCGACATCCAGGCCTACGAACTCATGCGAGGCGTCGGCAACCTCTGCGTAGGCGCCCACAACGACCCCCACTACGACGCCCGCCACCTGGTCGAACTCCTCATCGCGGGCCTACGCCGGGCAAGCTGATCGCCAGCATCCCGGCGTGAAATAAGAGAATTGCGCGGTCAAACCTGCTCGCCAATCTGGAAAGGCAAGTAGGCGCCATACATAAGTGAACATTTGATTCTGTGCCCACTGGACAACCGAATGACGGCCGTCAAGGCAAACAAAAAGGTCCAGACCCCCACAGGAACGAAAACCCACTCGAGGCCACCCACGAAAAGGAAGACCAGGCAGGCGACCAGCCACACCAAAATCCCCCACCAAGCGTCTCTGATCACCTCTCCCCAACCGATTCGCAGTCCGGACTCGCCACGATCGACCAGATAATCAAGGCGAATGTGTTCGAGCGTCTCACACCGACTTCTGTCCATTGCCACCACAGTTTCCACACCGCCGAGATCACCGTTGTCATCGGAACCGGAATTATTCGTCGGTCTCAGACGCCGCTCGCGTCCTCGAAGACCAGGCGCATATCCGGATGGGCGGGGTCCTCGCGAGGAATGCCGGGCGGCAGCACGGGTGCGAGTGCCGTGAAGGCCCCGCGCATCGCGTGGTCCGAGTATCCCGCCAGAGTCTCCGACGCCTGCAGCAGCAGCCCGCCGCTCCTCAGCTCCTCCACCCGGTGGAACGCCCCGGTCGCGGCCAGCCCCTGCCGAGCGGCCAGCTCGCTCGGCACACCGGTGACCCATGAATAGCCCCGCAGATACGAGCGGGCCTCCCGCAAGGACTTTCTGCGGCTGCGCCGCAGACCCGCTTCGAGGTCGGTGGTGTACGAGAAGTTCCCGTGCTCCACGCGAGCGAAGACCGGGTTGCCCCCGTCGAGCGCCTCGGCCAGGAAGTCGACAACGCCTGAGCAGAGGGCCGGATCACCGATCCGGTCACCGGCCGTGAGATCCACGGCAAGCCCCGTATGAGAACCTCCGCGCCCTTCGTGCGAGCTGGCCACCCGCCCGAAGTCCTCGGTCCAGTCGTCCTCTTCGTCCTCGTCCGGCAGCGAGGAATGGAAGCCGACACTGGCGTAGAACGGATGCCGTCGCAGTTGGTCGCTCAACGCCGGCAAATTCTCGCGTACGTCCTTCAGACGGAAGTCCCTCCCACCGCTCATCGACTCGGTGATGAGCGCGTAGGATCCGCTGGTCTCCTCCCTCCCGTCGGAGAAGAAGTGGCCGATCGCCGACCGGTACCAGGAGACGAGAACCTCGCCGCGCGCGACGGGCGCCTGTTCGTCGATGGTTGCCCGGATGGTCACATCCATGCCCGGCGACTCGCCTTCCCGGTTGAGCCACACACCGACACCGATCCCACGGCGCCCCGGCAAGGGCATCCGTCCAGATCGGCGAGGAGGTCCAAAGGGTTCACGCCAGAGTCCAGTCCGTCGTTTCCATCGGAAACCGAACCTACCCGTCCCAGTGATGCAGCCGACACGAACCACCGAATCACGTCGTCACTGAAGGGTCAGCACCTGGTTCTCGTCCTCCTGCGTGGCCCACAGGACGGTCTTCCCTCCGGATTCGCCGGTCCACATGGTGGCCGTGCAGCCGTCCTCGAAGCGGAGCAGTACGGAGGTGGAGTCACCGTCGTCGATGGAACTCCACGTGCCGTCACCCGACTTCATCCGGAGTCCGTCCAAGGGGCAGGAGAAGTACTTCAGATTGAGGCCAGTCGCTGAGAAGCCCTTGTCCTCCTTCAACGCCAACTCGGCTGCCTCGCCTGTCCAGTTACGCACCAGGGAGCCGCTCTGGACCAGTTTCCCCTCCGGATACCGCCCATAGTCTGTCGACACGTAGCAGCTGGACACCAGCAGGACCGCCACGGCGGGTATCGCCACCTGCCGCAAAGCCACCCACAGCCAGGCTCTACGGCACTTCGCGCCCGGCTGATCTCGGCGCTCGCTCACCCATATCCCGTTCATCAGTTGAGACCGCGCCTCAGAACCATGCGCAGTCCTCTGCGGTTGAACGTCCTCCAGCACTCCGTCACATTGTGACCGCTGTTGTCACGCGTGCTGTGGTTCTTCCCGTTGAAGAAGGTGAAGAAGAAGGTGAAGAACACGTCTCCACCCTGGAGTGGAACGGCGCCTTCTGCGCGGGAATCCGCTTCGTGTGGCCAAGGGCAGCGGCCCCGTAGTCGATCGTGGGCTTGCGAAACTCCCGGTTCCCTCCCCCCTTGTCGACCTTCGACGGGCTGTAGGGGGCCCATCGACCCCTGGAGCCGGCTCGTGCCCGGGCTCCGACACCGTAGTGGGGCGGGCCCGGGGGGCATCGCCGGCCTTGAGCTTCGGGTTCCTGCCGCAACCGCCGACGGCCCCGGCCTCCTTCCCGTCGACCAAAGGACGACTACAGCCGCTGAATGATCGTCCCCGTAGCCAGCCCCCCACCCGCACACATAGTCACCAGCGCGAACTCCTTGTCCCGTCGCTCCAGTTCATGCAGGGCCGTGGTGATCAACCGCGCCCCGGTCGCCCCCACCGGATGTCCGAGGGCGATCCCGCCGCCGTTGACGTTGACCTTCTCCAGGTCTTGTTCGAAGACCTGGGTCCAGCTCAACACCACTGACGCGAAGGCCTCGTTGATCTCGACGAGGTCGATGTCCTTCAGGGACATGCCGGCCTTGCCGAGCACCGCGCGTGTCGCGTCGATCGGGCCGTCGAGGTGGAAGTGCGGGTCGGCGCCGACCAGAGCCTGGGCGACGATCCGGGCGCGCGGGCGGAGCTTCAGCGCGCGGGCCATCCGCTTGGACGCCCACATGATCGCGGAGGCGCCGTCCGAGATCTGGGAGGAGTTGCCGGCCGTGTGGACGGCGGTGGGCATGACCGGCTTCAGGCGGGCCAATGCCTCCATGGACGTGTCACGCAGACCCTCGTCACGATCGACGAGCCGCCACATGCCCTGCCCGGCCCGCTGTTCCTCCTCCGTCGTCGGCACCTGCACCGCGAAGGTCTCGCGCTTGAAGCGTTCCTCGGACCAGGCGTTGGCGGCACGCTCCTGCGAGATCAGCCCGAGCGAGTCCACGTTCTCGCGGGTCAGACCCCGATTGCGTGCTATGCGCTCCGCCGCCTCGAACTGGTTCGGCAGGTCGACGTTCCACTCGTCGGGGAACGGCTTGCCCGGCCCGTGCTTGGACCCCGACCCCAGCGGCACCCGCGACATCGCCTCGACTCCGCAGGAGATCCCGACATCGATGACGCCCGCCGCGACCATGTTGGCGACCATGTGCGAGGCCTGCTGCGAGGAGCCGCACTGACAGTCGACCGTCGTCGCGGCGGTCTCGTACGGCAGGCCCATGGTGAGCCAGGCGATACGGGCGGGGTTCATGGACTGTTCGCCGGCGTGGGTCACCGTGCCGCCGACGATCTGCTCGACGCAGTCGGCCTGGATCCCGGTGCGGCCCAGGAGTTCACGATAGGTCTCGCCCAGCAGGTAGGCGGGGTGCAGATTGGCGAGCGCGCCGCCGCGCTTGCCAATGGGGGTGCGTACGGCTTCGACGATGACGGGTTCCGCGACCATGGGGGCTCGTCCTCTCCTTGGGCCTGTCCACCCGCGCGGCGCGGGCGTCCCGGCCACCCGCCGCGCCGAACTAGTACGCGTTCTAGTTCTGTCTGCAGTCTGCTGAGCAAACCCCCGGCGCCGCAAGGGTCGTGCAGCCGTGGAAGTCGCGTTCCGTACGAATCCCGCACACGATTCGGGCTGCCGTGCCCCTTGCGAGTTGTAGAACCCGTTACTACCTTCACGGCAGCCTCCAGTCCCTGATGGGCCGTCAGAACTGTCGGAACCGTCGGGGACACCGAGAAGAAACCAGAAGGCCGTCTGAACGGCGGGAGTTGCCGATGCCCTGTCCAGCGCTGCCCGACGGGTTCGATTTCACCGACCCCGATCTGCTGCACCACCGGGTGCCCCTCCCGGAGTTCGCCGAGGTGCGCGCGACCGAACCGGTCCACTGGATCGCCCAACGGCACGGAATAGCCGGCTTCCAGGACGACGGCTACTGGGCTGTGACGCGGCACGCGGACGTCAAGTACGTCTCCACACACCCCGAACTCTTCTCCTCGTTCCTCAACGCCGCCGTCATCCGCTTCAACGAGCACATGAAGCGCGAATCGATAGAGGTCCAGCGCCTGATCATGCTCAACATGGACCCGCCCGAGCACACCCGGGTCCGCCAGATCGTGCAGCGCGGCTTCACCCCGCGCGCGATCCGCTCACTGGAGAACGCCCTGCGCACCAGGGCCGCTTCGATCGTCGAGAGCGCGCTCGCGGGCGCCGGCCCCGACGGCGCCTTCGACTTCGTCACCCAGGTCGCAAGTGAACTGCCCCTCCAGGCCATCGCGGAGCTCATCGGCGTCCCGCAGGACGACCGCGCCAAGATCTTCGACTGGTCCAACAAGATGGTGGCGTACGACGATCCGGAGTACGCGATCACCGAGGAGGTCGGCGCCGAGTCGGCCACCGAACTCATCTCGTACGCCATGAATCTCGCCGCCGACCGCAAGCAGTGCCCGGCCAAGGACATCGTCAGCACGCTGGTGGCGGCGGAGGACGAGGGCAACCTGGCCTCCGACGAATTCGGCTTCTTCGTCCTGCTGTTGGCCGTCGCCGGCAACGAGACGACCCGCAACGCCATCACCCACGGCATGCACGCCTTCCTCACCCACCCCGACCAGTGGGACCTCTACAAGCGTGAACGCCCGAAGACCACCGCCGAGGAGATCGTCCGCTGGGCGACCCCCGTCGTCTCCTTCCAGCGCACCGCGACCCAGGACACCGAACTGGGCGGGCAGCAGATCCAGAAGGGCCAACGCGTCGGCATCTTCTACTCCTCCGCCAACAACGACCCCGAGGTCTTCGACCGGCCGGAACTCTTCGACATCACCCGCGACCCCAACCCTCACCTCGGCTTCGGCGGCGGAGGCCCGCACTTCTGCCTCGGCAAATCCCTCGCCACCCTGGAAATCGACCTCATCTTCAACGCCATCGCCGACGCCATGCCGAACCTCCGCCTCGCCGGCGACCCCCGCCGCCTCCGTTCCGCCTGGCTCAACGGCGTCAAGGAACTCCAGGTCAGCCCCACGTAACGTCGCATTAGGGAACGCCAGGTCAGCCACCCATAAAACGCCCACCCACGCTCGGGCCGACGGCCTCCCGGCACCGTCGGCCCGTCTCACCGGAGGCAGAGGCACCCCCGTCTGATCACTGCTTCACCAGAAGCTCCTCTTCGAGGAGGCTCCGGGTCGAATCGGTCCACGGCGCGGGTTTCCACGTGCGCGGATCGAGTTTGACAATCACGCGGCGACCATGGGCGTGCACGGTTTCTTCGGAATGAAACCGGAAGGCGAACGTCGCGCTGGTCCTGCCCAGGTTTTCGATCCAGAATGTGATCTCAACCGGACCGACTCCCCTAATGGATTGTTCAAATGTCACGGCCAGCTCACGAACGACGACGTTGATATCCTCATGCCCATAAGTGAGCCCCACTCCGGTGAAGTAGGAAGTAATGGCACGTTCGAGGATCGCCGCATACTTGCCGTGGTAAAGCATGCCGAAAGCGTCGAGATCATCAAAGAAGATTCCGACGGTTTCCGTGTGACTCTTCTGATCGCTCATCTCATGATCGTAGGTGCGTGCGCAGGAGGTCGCCACGTAAACCATCGGCTCGAAGGGCCCGTTCGACCGGTATTTCGAGACCCTTGGGAGTCGTCCTGCGCCCCGGCGACCCCGCTATTCGGGGCTGGAGCTGGGCATCCGCCTTCGCCCGACCCGGCCTCCCCCGAGTTCCCGAATTCTTACCAAACTCACAGCGTGCGCACTACGTACCCGCCGGTCTGCGAGAAGACTGGGAAGACGCTTTGCCGGCCGCAGGGTTCGACCGGAGCGAGAAAACCGTGTGGATCACCGAAGGCGCCCTCCCATGCCTGCAGGCCATACCCCCGGGGGCTAGTACTCCAGCAGCACTTTGACGTTTTCCCTGTTCAGGGGCGTTTTGGGCGAGTGTAGTGGGCCGGTTGACGGTCCGTTTCCTCTTTCCCGGACCGCCCCTCGATCGTGTGCAGCCGCCGCTGATGGTGGCAACGGCGGGGCAGCCTCCTGGCGTGATCGACGAGCGTGCAGTTGAGATCTGGAACGACGAGCTCGAGGAACCGTTCCTGCGTACCGGCCACCGCTTCAGGCGCGTCGAGCCGCGTCGCAGGATGCGTGACTACATCCGTGGACTGCTGGGCCCGGTCGGCCGCAAGAACGGCTGGCAGCTGGCCGAGTACGCCGGACACCGCACACCCGACCGCCTCCAGCGGCTCCTCAACGGCGCCCGCTGGAACGCCGACGACCTCCGCGACGACCTGCAGCACTACGTTGCCGAACGGCTCGGCGAGCCCGATGGGATCCTCATCCTCGACGACACCGGCTTCCTCAAGAAAGGCACCACCTCGGCCGGCGTGCAGCGCCAGTACTCCGGCACCGCCGGCCGCACCGAGAACTGCCAGATCGGCGTGTTCGCCGCCTACGCCACCACACGCGGACGCGCCCTGGTAGACCGGGAGTTGTATCTGCCCAAGTCCTGGACCGACGACCGCGACCGCTGCCGCGCCGCCCACATTCCGGACGAGCGGGCCTTCGCCACCAAGCCCGACCTGGCCAAGACCATGGTGCTGCGTGCGATCACCTCACCACTGCCGATCGCCTGGGTGACCGCAGACTCCGCCTACGGCCAGGAGTGGCGGCTGCGCCGCATGCTGGAGGAGACCGGCCTGGGGTATGTGCTCGCGGTCCCCAAGTCCCAGCAGGTGCCGCACTTCGGACGCATCGATCACCTCTTCTCCCAGGCCCCCGACGAAGCGTGGGAGCAACGTTCGTGCGGTGACGGCGCGAAGGGTCCGCGCGTCTACCACTGGGCCGCCCTGCAGATCACCTCCATCGAGGACTTCGACGGCGAGATGCCCACCCACCAGCGGTGGGCGCTGGCACGCCGCAGCATCAGCAAACCCGGGGAGATCGCCTACTACCTCTGTTACGCGCCGCTCGGCACCGCGGTCGAGCACCTGGTCCGTGTCGCCGGGATGCGCTGGGCCATCGAGGAAGCTTTCCAGGCCGCGAAGAACGAGTGCGGCCTCGACCAGTACGAAGTCCGCCGCTACACCGGCTGGATGCGGCACATCACCCTGGCCATACTGGCTCACGCGTTCCTGGCCGTGATGGCCGCCGACGCTGCGGCAAAAGGGGCAGCAGAAACGGTTCCTGCCTCGCGCCCCTCACCGTGGCAGAAGTTCGGCGGCTCCTGGCAACTGGCCACTCATCCCTCGCCGTTCACCAACACCTCACCAGTGCACGCGCCCTGAGATGGTCACACTGGCGCAGACGACGTCAAGCCGTCGCCCGCCGTTGCCACCATCAGCGGCGGCTGCACACGATCGAGGGGCGGTCCGGGAAAGAGGAAACGGACCGTCAACCGGCCCACTACACTCGCCCAAAACGCCCCTGAACAGGGAAAACGTCAAAGTGCTGCTGGAGTACTAGTGCTCCAGCAGCGTTTCGCTATTCCTGCTGGTCAGGTGCAAGCTGCCAGGAGCTTGCGGATTTCCGCCACGCAGAGGGGCGCGAGGAGGCCGGAACTGTTTCTTCGACCGGCCGGAACTCTTCGACATCACCCGCGACCCTAACCCCCCACCTCGGCTTCGGCGGCGGAGGCCCGCACTTCTGCCTCGGCAAGTCCCTCGCCACCCTCGAAATCGACCTCATCTTCAACGCCATCGCCGACGCCATGCCGAACCTCCGCCTCGCCGGCGACCCCCGCCGCCTCCGCTCCGCCTGGCTCAACGGCGTCAAGGAACTCCAGGTCAGCCCTACGTAACGCGCACATCCGCGCTCGGGCCGACGACCTCCCGGCACCGTCGGCCCGTCCCGTGGGAGGCAGGAGCACCCACCACCCCTACGCCCCGCCCCTGCCTCCCCCGCCAGCACCTGCACGACCCGCGTGACCACCTGCGAACGCCGCACGGTACGCACGCGGGCTCGTCGCGAGCCGCGCCGCGAAGTGCTGCCGCATGGTGATCTCGCTCCCGAAACCCGCCCGGCGCGCGACCTCGGGCATGGCCAGGCCGGTCCCCTCCAGCAGCCGCTGCGCGGCCGCGACCCGCTGATCCAGCAACCACCGCACCGGAGTTGACCCGGTGGCCGCCACGAAGTGCCGCGCGAACGACCGCGGCGACATCCCGGCGCGCGCGGCGAGCCGCGGCACGGTGAGCGGCTCGTGGAGATGCCCGAGCGCGTACTCCCGTACGGCGGCCAGCGCGTCCGCGTCCGGGTCGGCCGGTGCGGCCGGATGCTCGATGAACTGCGCCTGGGTGCCGGTCCGGAAGGGCGCCGTCACCATCGAACGAGCCACCGCAGCCGCTGCCTGCGCACCATGAGCGGTACGGATGAGATGCAGGCACAGGTCGATCCCGGCGGCCGTCCCCGCCGCCGTCCAGATGTTGCCGTCCTCGACGAACAACGCGTCAGGCTCGACCCGCACCCCCGGATGCCGTTCCCGCAGCAGGTCGACCAGGTTCCAGTGCGTCACCGCGCGCCGGCCTTCCAGCAGCCCCGCCTGCGCCAGCGTGAAGGCGCCGCCGCACAGCGCGGCGATGGTCGTCCCCCGGGCATGGGCATGCCGCAGCGCCTCCAGTACGGGTCCCGGCGCGGGTGTGACGTGATCATCCAGCCCCGGAACGACGATCAGCTCGGCCCTCGCCAGCCACGCCGGCGTCCGGTCCGGGGTGACCGCCAGTCCGCCGCGCATCGCCACGGGAGCGGGGTCGGCGGCAACCCGCCGCAACTCGAAGGCGGGTGCGCCGCGGTCGGTACGGTCCACGCCCCACACCTCGGTGATCACGCTGATGTCGAAGGCCCGGACGCCGGGGAAGGCGAGAAGGGCGATGCGGTGAACGCCTGTCGTCGACTGAGTCACTCTGGCAGTAAACCATCGAACGCTGACTTCCTGCCTCCTGGGGCGAGCTCATCAAGGTCGGCACGATGGTCCCCATGGAGATCACAGAGAACGCAGCGCTGGTAGTGGTGGACGTACAGCAGGGCTTCGACGACCTCGAGTCCTGGGGCCCGCGCAACAACCCCGCCGCCGACGAGAACATCGCCTCCCTCATCGCCGCCTGGCAGGACACCGGCCGCCCGGTCGTCTTCGTACGGCACGACTCGACCAAGCCGGACTCGCCGCTGCGGCCCGGACAGCCCGGCAACGACCTCAAGGGGTACGTCGAGCAGCGCCGCGGGCTCGGCAAGGGCCCGGAGCTGTTCATCACCAAGACGGTGAACTCGGCGTTCTACGGCACACCCGACCTGGACGCCTGGCTCAAGGCGAAGGGCATCACCCAGATCGCCATCGCCGGCATCCAGACCAACATGTGCGCGGAGACCACGGCCCGCATGGGCGGCAACCTCGGCTATGACGTCCTGTTCGCCTTCGACGCCACGTACACCTTCGACCAGGCGGGCCCGTTCGGCTGGAACCTGACGGCCGACGAACTGTCCCGAGCGACGGCCGTGACATTGCACGGCGGAGGCTTCGCCCAGGTGGTGACGGCGGAGGCGCTGGTGTCCGCAGCCTTCTCCGCATAGCAAGTCATTAGCAAACGCACAGTAGGCCTGCTTAACGTTTGTCCGTGCACTCACCCCCACAGGAGAGACGATGAGCGAACCCCCGCAATCCCCCGTTGTCGACGAGCTCGGCTGGACCGCACTTGTGGTCGCCGCGGCGCGGTCCATCGAGACGCACCACGTCAACGGCCTGATCAGCGACCCCTACGCGGAGCGCTTCGTAAAGGCCGCCGACGCGACACACCAGCTTCCCCTGCGCATTGAAGACGTTGAGCAAGGCGACGACGATCCCGTCTGGGGACGTGGCGGAAGGTACTTCGGACTGCGCTGCCGCGCGTTCGACGATTTCCTTCTCAAGGCGAATCACGACGGAATTCAACAGGTGGTGCTACTGGGCGCAGGGCTGGACATGAGGGTTGCCAGGCTCGACTGGAAACCGGGCACCGCTCTCCATGAAATCGACCGGCCCGCCGTGCACCGCTTCAAGCGAAGCGTTCTCGCGGAGACCGACGCAAGCACGGTCGTTGATCACCACTACGTACCCGCAGACCTGGAAGAAGCCTGGGAAGACGCTCTGCTGACGTCGGGGTTCGACCGGAACAGCAAAACCGTATGGTCCATCGAAGGTGTCGTCCCGTATCTGTCCGCGGACACCGAGACGCGCATGTTCGCGGCGATCAGCGCGGCATCGGCCCCAGGAAGCCGGCTCGGCTACGAGATCCTTGTCGACCAGGACAAGGAAGAGCTGCGCGCCAGCGAGATCTACGCCGAAACCAAAGAGAAAATGGGCGTACACCTCAGCTCACTGTTCAACTCCGACGCCCGCCCCGACTCCGCGGAAGCACTGCGCCGGACCGGGTGGGAGCTGTCCAGCCACCCCGTTTCCCATTTCACCGTGAAATACGGCAGGGGGCCGGAGCCCGACGTCCATGACGCCATTGAGAAATCACGATGGATCATGGGTGAGAAGACCCGGTAGGCCGTATCCCCGGGGGGCTAGAGCCGGGTGACGAAAGCGGCGAAGGCGGCCGGGGTCAGGGTGAGAGCGGGACCGTCGGGAACCTTGGAGTCGCGAACGGCGATGGTGGCGCAGGGGGTTGGGGCGATCTCTACGCAGCTAGCGTCCTGGTCACCGCTGTACGTCGACTTGCGCCAGGCCAGGGGGCCGAGCGGGGCGCACTCGACGCACGAGCCGCCCGTGTCGGTGCTGTAGCTCGACTTACGCCACCGGACGCCGGTCAGATGAGAGTTGCTGCCCATAGCGTTCCTCCATCACATGCCGGATCAGCTTCGCTGTGTCCTTGATGGACAGAGCAGCGGACTGCAAATGATCGTAACGGAGCGAACGAGACTCGACCGCATCAGGATTGGCGGTCGCATGCCCCGTCTCGTAGTCCTCGCTGTAGACGATGGCTGGGTCGTTCGAGAAGCGGAAGAGGTCGAACGACCCAGGGAATCCTGCGTGGGTGCCCACCGAGAACGGCAACACCTGGACGTTCACGCGCGGGTTCTTCTCAAGGGACAACAGCCGCAGGAGTTGGTTCCGCATGACCTCCTGGCCGCCGATCTCCTGGTAGAGCACCGTCTCGCTGAACACCGCCCAGAACACAGGCGGCTTGCCCTTTTCGAAGATCCGTTGTCGTGCCAGACGCGCGGCGGTCCGATTATCCAGGTCGCTGTCGTCCACCGCCCCGAACACGGCCCGCGCGTACGCCTCGGTCTGCAACAGGCCATGCACCAACTGCGGCTGGAACACCAAGATCTCTGCCGCCCGCGCCTCAAGCTCCGCCACCTGCTGAAACCACCCCGGCAACTGACTCCGCAACACCAGCCCCACCAACCGCGACAACAACCCCCCGGTCCCCAGCGCCGCGTCCGCCCGCTCACTGAGATGCCGGAACTGACCGACCCCACCGGCCTGGCGATCACCGAGCGCTCTCCAACGTGCTGCGTCATGTCCCGGACCGCCGCTGCGAGTTGCTGGTCCTGCGGCAGCCGTACGGCGTCCGCGTCGAGGTGTCGGACAACTCGGCTGAACTCCCGACCGTCGCGGCCCCCGACGACGTCTCGGAGGGCGGCCGTGGCCTCGTCCTGGTCGAGGCGATGGCCGACGAGTGGGGGGGTGGAACCGACCGGCGACGGCAAGACGGTGTGGTTCGAGTGCGGTGCGGACATGAAGGTGTGACGCCACGCGACCGACGAGCGTCATGGAGTGATCTGGCTCACATGCTGTCACAGCGGTCGGTCACGCGGTGTCTTGAGGCCGAACCCCTTGAGACGAAGGAGACATCATGACTGAGAACACCGATGTGGTCGTGATCGGCGGCGGATACGCCGGCGTGATGGCGGCCAATCGTCTGACGCGGCGCGACGACGTGACCGTGACCCTGATCAATCCGCGCCCGACCTTCGTCGAGCGGATCCGCCTGCACCAACTGGTGGGCGGGACCCATGACGCGGTCGTGGACTACAGGAAGATCCTGGCCGACGGGGTCCGGCTGATGGTCGACACCGTGACACGGATCGACGTGGCCGGGCGCGATGTGACCCTGGCGTCGGGCGGCACGGTCGGCTACGACTACCTGATCTACGCGGTGGGCAGTGGCAGCGCCGACCCAAGAGTGCCCGGAGCGGCCGAGTTCGCCTACCCGATCGCCGGCCTGGAGGAGGCGGAGCGACTGCGGCCGGTCCTCGGCGCCGCGTCCGCGACGGCCCCGGTGACGGTGGTCGGAGCCGGTCCGACCGGCATCGAGACCGCCGCCGAACTGGCGGAGGCGGGCCGCGCGGTGACCCTGGTCTGCGGAGGAGTGCTAGGCCCGTATCTGCACCCTCGGGGGCGACGCTCGGTCACCAAGCGGCTGGCCAGGCTCGGTGTGACCGTGCTCGACGGCCCCGACACGAAGGTGACGGCGGTGACCCGCGATGCCGTACGGCTCGCTGACGGCCGCGAGCTGCCGAGCGAGGTGACCATCTGGACCGCCGGATTCGGCGTGCCGGACCTTGCCGTGCGCAGTGGGCTGAGCACCGATGCCCTTGGGCGCCTGCTCACGGACGAGACGTTGACGAGCGTGGACGACGTACGCGTCGTGGCGGCCGGAGATTCTGCGGCGCCGTCGGGTCTGGCGCTGCGGATGAGCTGCCAGGCCGCGATGCCTCTCGGCGCTCGGGCCGCCGACACGGTGGTCAGCCGGATCGCGGGTGAGGAGCCCTCGGCCCTCAACCAGGTGTTCGCCGGCCAGTGCATCAGCCTGGGCCGACGCGCGGGCATCTTCCAGTTCGCCCACAGGTACGACGTCGCCGTGTGGTTCCACATCGCCGGTCGCCCCGGCGCGAAGCTCAAGGAGTTCGTGTGCACGAGCATCGTCAAGCACCTGGCCGACGAGGCGGGCAAACCCGGTGCGTACAGCTTGCACCACGTCTCAGGAGGCGCCAAGCGCCGGCAACTGCTGGGGGCCGAGCGCGGCGAGGCACCGGTCGCCGCTGAACGCGTGGCCTAGGCCACGCACGACACCCGAATCACCTCACGAGGCAAAGGGAGCCCCGATGAACCTCACTCTCTGGATCACGACCGGACTGCTGGCCGCGGTGGCCCTGGCCGGCGGCATCAGCAAGGCGTTGGTGCCCACGGAGAGGCTGGCCGCGCAGCACGGCGGGGAATGGACCGAGCAGGCCGGTACCGGCTTCGTCAAGAGCCTCGGGATCGTCGAACTCCTGGCGGCGGCAGGCCTGATCCTGCCCGCCGTGCTCGACATCGCACCGGTCATGGTGCCGGCGACCGCCGTCTGCTGGGCTCTGCTCATGGTCGGTGCGATGATCACTCATGGCCGCTTCGGTCAGTTCAGGCTCGTGATGCTGAACCTGGTCTATCTCGCACTCGCGGTCTTCATCGCGTGGGGCCGCTTCGGCCCTGAGCCCTTCACCGGCTGACGAAGATGTGAACCGCTGCCTTCAAAAGACATGAACGGCTGCCTACGAGAGGGGACAGGACATGAGCGACCACGTCACCGACCCGGCGACCGAGACGTTCGTCGCCCACCGCAACCTGCTCTTCACCGTCGCCTACGAGATGCTCGGATCGGCGGCCGACGCCGAGGACGTACTCCAGGAAACCTGGCTGCGGTGGGTCAAGGTCGATTTGGAGCAGGTGCGCGACCAGCGCGCCTACCTGGTCCGGATCACGACCCGGCAGGCGCTCAACCGGCTGCGCACGATGAACCGCCGGAAGGAGGCGTACGTCGGCCCCTGGCTGCCCGAACCGCTGCTCACCACGCCTGACGTGGCCGAGGACGTCGAACTCGCCGAGAGTCTGTCGATGGCGCTCATGCTCGTCCTCGAAACACTGGCGCCCACCGAGCGCGCCGTCTTCGTGCTGCGCGAGGTCTTCGATGTCGGCTACGAGGAGATCGCGGCCGCGGTCGACAAGAGCCCCGCGGCCGTCCGCCAGATCGCCCACCGCGCACGCCTGCACGTCGATGCCCGCCGTCCTCGCGAGACGGTCTCGCCGAGCAGGACCCGGGCGGCTCTGGAGTCGTTCCAGCGGGCAATGGAAACCGGGGACCCGCAGGGCCTCCTCGATGTGCTCGCCCCGGAGGTCGTCCTGATGAGCGACGGCGGCGGCATCAAGCAGGCGGCGCTGCGGCCGATCACCGGCGCGGACAAGGTGATCCGCTTCATGGCCGGTGGTCTCGCCAAGCACCCACACTCGATCACCGTCGTTCCCACCCTGGTCAACGGCAACCCGGCGCTCCTCGTACACCTGGACGGCGAGATCGACGGCATCATGGCGATCCGTGTCGAGGACGCACACGTCACCAGCCTCTACTACGTCCGCAACCCGGAGAAGCTGACCCGCGTCCAGTCCGAGACCCCGCTCACCCTGCGCTGAGCTGAGCCGCACACCCTCTCGGCGCTCACAACAACCCGAGTTCCCGCGCCCGCAACGCCGCCTGCGTACGGTCCCGCAGCGCCAGCCGGCTGAGGATCCGCGAGACGTGGTTCTTCACCGTGCCCTCACTGAGGTACAGGCGGGCGGCGATCTCGCGGTTGGTGTGGCCGTGGGCCAGCAGTCGCAGGATGTCCGTCTCGCGCGGGCTCAGCGGGACGGTGGGGGTCGCGGCGGCCGGCAGGGCCGCGGTGAGGTGGGGGGCGACGGTGGAGTCGAGCTGGGTGACGCCCGCGTGGGCCAGGCGTACCGCCTGGGCGAGTTCCTCGGCGGGCAGGTCCTTGAGTAGGTAGCCGTGGGCTCCGGCGCGCAGGGCCTGGACGACGTACTCCTCGTCGTCGAACGTCGTCAGCATCACGACCCGGCTCTCCGGCGCCGGCCGCGCAGCACGGCCACCGCCTCGACGCCGTCCATCACGGGCATGCGTACGTCCATGAGGACGACGTCCGGGCGCAGTTCGAGCGGAGCTCACCGCGCTGCACCGCCGGCAGAGCCCGGCCACGGGCCGCTTCGGGGACGTGGCCCACACGGTGAACCTCATCGGTCTGGGCCTGTTCGGCGGCGCCGCGTTCGCCGCGAACCTGGTCCTCTTCCACTTCGACGGGGACGTCATCGACAAGTGCCTGGCCGACGGCCCCACGGTCCCCGTACTCATCGGCTCCGCGACGATATTCGCCCTCGGCTGCGCCCTGTTCGGGGCGACGCTGGTCCGCGCCCGGGTGTTCCCGAGGCTCCCCTCCTGGGGCTACGCCGCCGTCCTCCCCCTCTTCGGCTTCCTGACCTCGCTGCCCGACTCCCTGCTCACCATCGCCCTGCACGTCCTGGTCGGCGCCGTCCTGATCCGGCTCTCGGCGGCGCTGTGGCGAACCGCGCGGACCCGGGAAACGTCGGAGCCGGCGGCCAGGCTTTAGGGGTTCCGCCAGGGTCTGCGGGTGCCTCGTACAGCTGACGCCTCGCCATCACCGCGCACAGTGCCCCGGGCGGGCGTAGACGACGATCTGTGCGCCCAACACCTGGGTGCGCTCGCAGACCTCGAAGTACGCCTTCAGCGTCTGCCGTTTGACCACCTCCTGTGCGAAGGGGTCGAGCGGCTGCCCCGGGGGATCGGTCAGCGCGATGACCCGATCCTCAGACAGGATGCGCTGCCGGATCGCCTCGGCGGAGAGTTCGGTCCCCTGGAGGGTGCGCGAGGCCGCCGGGGACTCAGCGAGGGCGAGGTCGTCCACACGCCCGTACACGGATGGGTACGACAGCAGCCACTCGCGGCGCCGGGCAGGCATGAACAGAACGCCATCGCCCTCTCGCGCGGAATTCTCCACGGCGTGCGCGACCGCAACGACGTCGTCCTTACGGCTCTCGGGCGAGCGCACCATCAGCGACCACGGCAACAGGACCGCGACCGCCGTCGCGGCCAGCAGGCAGGCGGTCAGGACACGGGCGGCGGGGGCGAGTCGGTGCCGTTGGCCGATCACCCACCCCAGCGCTGCCCCGGCCGGCAACGCCAGTCCCGTGAAGCTGTACAGCACGTACCGGTCGACGTACCACGGCTTGACGAGCGAGATCACCATCAGCAGGCCTGCCGGGGCGATCAGCAGGGGGACGGACAGCCGGACCAGGGCGACGGCCTCGGCGGAGGCCGTGCCCGCGAGCCCGCGCACGAGGAGCCTGCAGAGCAACACGCCGATTCCCGAGATCACCGCGAACTGCAGCCACGCGGTCACACTGGGCCGCCCGAGCCAGCCCAGTTGCTGTTCCGCCTGCGCCGCGCTCGCCACCGCCAGGGGCAGCAGGCTCGCCGCCACACAGGCTGCCGCGATCCCCCAGCTCCGCCAGACCTGCCGAGGCACGCGTGACCACCACAAGGTCAAACCGTGCGCAACCAGAGCCAGGGCCGCGAACTCGTGCAGCCAGCAGGCGAGGCCGAGTGTGAGGGCGTACGCCGTCCACCAGCGGCCTCGGGATTCGCCGGTGCCGCGCACGAAGAAATACGTCGCCCATGTGACACCCGCGGTGACCAGCGCGTACGAGCGGCCCTCCTGCGCGTACTGCTGCGTGACCGGCAACAGGACCAGGACGAGCCCCGCGAGCGTGCCTGTCCGGCGTCCCGCCAGCCTTGCGCCGATCGCCCCGACTCCCGCCGCCGCCACGGCAGTCGCCACCGTCGAAGGCAGCCGCAGGGCCAGGAGCCCGCCGTCCCATACGGCGAACACCGCGTGCATGAGGAGGTAGTACACGCCGTGCACGGCGTCGATCTGACCCAGCAGTCCCCAGAGTTCGCCCAGTGACCGATGAGCCACCTGGTAAGTGACCGACTCGTCGCGCCACATGCTGTCCTGCCGGCCGATCCCCCACAGCCCCAGGGCCAGCGCCGCCGCGGCCGGGACAGCCGTCGGCACGACCCGTCCCGTCCTGCTCCACCGCCGGGTCCCGGGCACGGCGGGCCGGAAGCCGCTGTCACGCGGAGGTGTCTCTGCGGTGTCCAAGTACTGCGTGATGATTTCCTCCGGAAAAAGGGGTCGGTCAACCTCCCGTGTACGAACGCTCCATGGTGTGCACCACTCGGGCATCGGGCGGGTACTCGTCCTTGACGACCGCGACACCGGCCGCACGCGGCCCCGACAACACATAAACCAGCCCGAACCCGGCCCCGATCACAACCGCCCCGCCCACCGCGTCCAGCACCCAGTGGTTGCCGGTCGCGACGATCGCGGACAGGGTGAAGAGCGGATGCAGCAGGCCCAGCGCCTTCATCCACCGCTTCGGGGCCATGACGACGATGATGATGCCGCACCACAGGGCCCAGCCGAAGTGCAGCGAGGGCATGGCCGCGTACTGGTTGGTGACGGCGGTCAGGGCGCCGAAGTCGGGGTTGTTGAGGTCCTGCGTGCCGTGCACCGTGTCGATGAAGCCGAGGCCCGGCATCAGGCGGGGCGGCGCAAGGGGGTACAGCCAGAAGCCGAACAGGGCGAGCAGGGTGCCGAGTCCGAGCGTGGCGCGGGCCCAGCGGTAGTCGGCCGGGCGGCGGGCGTAGAGGACCCCCAGGATGGCCAGGGGCACCACGAAGTGGAACGACGTGTAGTAGAAGTTGAAGAAGTTCACGAGCCACGGAATACCCGCGACCGCGTGGTTGATGGTGTGCTCGACGTCGATGAAGAGCGCCTTCTCCAGCGTGTGGATCTGATGGCCGTGTTCCTCGGCGGCGGGACGGCCGCCGCCCGCCGCGAGCCGCACGGAGGAGTAGGCGGCGTAGAACACGCGGATGAGGAGCAGTTCGAGCAGCAGGCTGGGCCGGGTGAGGGCTCTGCGCCAGGACGGGAGCAGCGGTACGCGGGCGAATCTGGCGGGGCGGGCGGGCGCGTACAGCGTGGCGTCGGGTGCCCGGAAGTAGGGCGACTGCAGCGAAAGGAACGGCACGGCGCACGCGGCGGCGAGGGCCGCCAGCAGCACCACGTTGTCGCGCAGCGGGTACAGCGCCGGCATGTTCGGCAGCAGCATCTTCGCGGGCAGTGTCATGACGAGGATGATGACCACGGGCCACATGTAACGGTCCGAGGTCTTCCTGCCGACCCGCCCCACCACCGCGAGCAGCACCCACAGCAGCTGGTGCTGCCAGCTCGTCGGTGAGACGGCGACCGCGACACAGCCGGTGATCGCGACGGCGAGGAGCAGCTGTCCGTCGCGCGCGTACCGTACGGCGCGGCGCAGGCCGAGGACCGCGACGGCCGCGCCGAGCAGCAGGAACAGGCCGATCTCCAGCGGGCCTTGGAGGCCGAACCGGAGCAGTGCGCCGTGCAGCGACTGGTTCGCCAGACCGTCGGCTTCGCCGCCGAGGCCGACGCCCGCCAGGTGGTGCACCCAATAGGTGTACGAGTCCTGTGCCATCGCGGCCCACGCGACCGCGGTACAGGCGGCGAAGGAGACCCCCACGGACACGGCCGCGCGTCTGCGGCCGGTGAACCAGAGCAGCGGTGCGAAGAGCAGCACGGTGGGCTGGAGGGCGGCGGCGAGGCCGATCAGGACGCCGCTGGCCCGCTGCCCGCGTACGGCGAAGCAGCCGAGCAGGACGAGCAGCACCGGGATGATGCTGGTCTGGCCGAGGTAGAGGGTGTTGCGCACCGGCAGCGACAGCATCAGCAGGCTGATCGTGACGGGCGCGGCGAGCAGGGACGCCCGCCGGGTCACGGGCTTGGGCAGGGCGCGCGCGGCGACCAGGCCCAGCGCGACGACCAGCAGCAGGGTGCCGAAGGTCCAGCCCCAGCCGAGGGCCTGTTCCGCCGAACGGGTGAGAGGCTTGAGGACGAGTCCCCCGAAGGGGGTGCCGGTGAACTGCGTCGAGTCGTACAGCGACCCCTTCACATGCAGCACGCCGTTCGCGCCGACCCAGGTCTCCAGATCCGTCAGCCGCTCCCCTTTCGGGGTGCTCAGGACCGCGGCGAGCTGTCGTATCGCGAGGACCGCGGCGATCACCCACAGCCCGATACGGACAGCCCTCAGCCGCGTCTTCGCCCGCTCGGCCGCCCCCGCCCCGAAGGCATTACCCGCTCTTCCGCCGTGCTCCACATTCGCCACGCCGCGCCGGCCCTCCCGCCCCGCTCGTCCCACGCGTCCCATGCGCGGATTCCTGTCCCGGTCCCCATGAGGTTCGCACCGCCTCCGGTGAAAGACGCAGGCAACCCCCTCTTCACCTGACGTCCTTCCATCTTTTGTCCGGATGACGATAGTGGGCGAACGGTTCACTCCCGCCCCGGGTCCGCGACGCGGATCACAGAGAGCCGCCCAACACCGCCTGGGCCTGGCTCGAAACCGCTGCCACCCGACCGGGTTCCGGGCGTGAACCCGGCGAAACCCGCTGACAACCCCCGGCTTCCGCGACTAGATTCCCCCAGGGACTAGTTAGCGCATCTAACTAGGCATACGAAAGGCATGGTGCATGACCGAGTCGCAGCTCTGGAACGACGTCGACGACTACTTCACCACCCTCCTCGCCCCCGCCGACGAGACCCTGACCGCCGCACTCCGCGACAGCGACGCGGCCGGACTGCCCCCCATCAACGTCGCCCCGAACCAGGGCAAGCTGCTTCAGCTCCTCGCCCAGATCCAGGGCGCCCGCCGCATCCTGGAGATCGGCACCCTCGGCGGCTACAGCACGATCTGGCTGGGCCGCGCCCTCCCGGCCGACGGCCGCCTGATCACCTTCGAGTACGACCCCACACACGCCGAGGTCGCCCGTGGCAACCTCGCCCGCGCGGGCCTCGACAAGATCGCGGAGGTACGGGTCGGGCCCGCCCTGGAGTCACTCCCGAAGCTGGCCGAGGAGAACCCGGAGCCGTTCGACCTCGTCTTCATCGACGCGGACAAGGTGAACAACCCGCACTACGTCGAGTGGGCCGTCAAGCTCACCCGGCCGGGCAGCCTGATCATCGTCGACAACGTCGTCCGGGGTGGCGCGGTCGCCGACGCCGGCAGCACCGACCCGAGCGTGCGGGGCACCCGGGCCGCCCTCGAACTGATCGCCGCGCACCCGAAGTTGAGCGGTACGGCCTTCCAGACGGTCGGAAGCAAGGGGTACGACGGGTTCGCGCTGGCACGCGTACTGGCCTGAAGGCACCAGTCACACCTCGTGGTAGAAGCCCACGTTCACGCTGTACGGGCCGGTGCGGTCCAGGATGACGATCTCGCCGGAGCTGCCCGCGGGAAGCCTGGCCGTACCGCCGTACGGGAGGGGCTGGGTCACCTGGCCCGCCAGGGTCAGCCGCACCTCGGAGGAGGGCTCGGGCTGGGAGCCCTGCAGCCAGGTGACCTGCCAGGAACCGTCCGGGCCGCACAGGAACTCCAGGTGCACCCTGGACACGAACAGCCAGTCGTCCGGGGTCACGAGACGGCACACGGCCTTGTCCCGGCCCACCCGCAGCAGGGCGCCGGGATCGCTCGGCGCATCCGCCATCAGCATCCCGGCCGTCGCACCCGCGTCCGCCCCGGTGACCGATGCCATGGTGAGTTCGAGCACGTGCGCTCCTTCGGTTCCTGCCGGTCCAATTGTCCACCTGCGGAGCGTCCTTGACGCGCCGCCGCCGAATGATAGTTCGCCCCGTCGCCCCTGCGCGCAGCCTCCGGCACAATGGACCCATGACCGAGCGCAAGCCACCCGGTGTCAGCTTCGAGACGTGGGTCGACAGGCAGATCCGTGAAGCGGAGGCGCGCGGGGAGTTCGCGGATCTCCCCGGTGCGGGCAAGCCGATGCCCGAGATCACGGACACGTCGTACGACGAACTGTGGTGGATCAAGCGGAAGATGGTCCGCGAGGGCCTGTCCGTGCTGCCTCCCACGCTGGCCCTGCGCAAGGAGGCCGAGGACGCGCTCGCGGCGGCTTCCGCGGCGCCCTCGGAGCGGGTCGTGCGCCGCATCGTCGAGGACATCAACGCCAAGATCCGCGAGGTCATGTTCAAGCCACCGCCGGGCCCTCCCCTCGGGCTCAAGCCGTACGACGTCGAGGCGATCGTCCGGGAGTGGCGCGAGCGCCGGGAAGGTCCGGCCGCCGCCGCCCGGTGACGACTGAGGCCGCGCCCCGGGACATGGTCCGGGGTGCGGCCTCACTGGTGCCTGTTGTGCGTCCGTACGTCGGGGGCTTCGCGTGGGTGCGTGCGTCGCCGGGGTCAGAAGCGGAGCAGGCGTTCCGTCACCTCGCGGTAGTCCCGCAGGGCGATCCGGAGCTGCTCGGTGTCGGCGCCGTTGCCGGTCTTCTCGTCGGCCTTCTTCTCGCCGGTCTTCTGCTGCCAGGCCGTACGCAGCGTGCTGCGCCGCCGGGTGACGGCGTCCGAGAAGCGTGCGGCGAGCTCCTCCAGCACCTGGTCGGCCTCCGCCACGGAGTCCCGGGGGCCGTCGACGAACCCACCGACCGCGTGCCGCATCCGCAGCTCGAACTTGTCGCACTCGTCCTGCGGGAGGAGGCGGGTGTCGTGGTCGTGGTGCTGCTCGCGATCGTGGTCCGGGAGCTGCCGGGTTTCCTGCGCGGTGGGCCGTGCGTGGGCGCCCGAGGTCGTGGCGCCCTTGCCCTCGCGGGTCGCGCTCTCCCGTGTCGCGCTCTCCCGTGCGGCGCTCTCGCGTGTCGCGCTGTCGCCGGTCTCGCGGTCGAGGGCGCCCTCGCGGGAGCCCGTGCCGGGGGTGGCGGCGGGGCGGAGCGGGTCCGTCCGGCGTGCGCTCGTGTCCTCGCCCAGCGGGGACTTCTGGCCCGCCGGAACCTCGCGGGCCGACGCGGTCTCACCGGACATCGGGGGCACGCGGCCCTTCATGGGGTCCGAGGGGGTCGGGTCGGAGCGGGTCGGATCCGAACGGGTCGCGTCCGAGCGAGCCGTGTCCGACCGGGCCGCGTCCGAGCGAGCCGTGTCCGAGCGGCCCCCATCGGGCCGGGTCGCGTCGAGGCGGGTCCCGTCGGGACGTGACTCCTCGCGGCGTGACTCCTCGCTGCGGGTCGGGTCCTTGGTGCCGTCGTCCGATATGTCCTTCACGTTTCTCAACTCCCCTTCGCCTGGCGCTTGTTGAACGACCAGGGCAGGTGGGATCGGCCCTCGGGAGCGGAGCCCTCGGGGCGGGTGGCTGTGGTCCGGTCGATGGACGACTTCTCGTCCGCGTCCGTCCGGTGACGGGGGGCGTCCTGGCCGCCGGGGGTCACCAGTTCCTCGAAGAGGACACGGGCCTCGATCATGGCCTCGCGCAGCTCTTCGGTACTGCCATGACCGTCCGGGACGCGGGCCTGCGCGGCCCGGTGCACCCGGCGGTAGCCATGGACGTGGGGGCCGTGGTGGACGGAGAGTGCCGCGTACTGCTCGTCGTACTGGCCGCCGTCGGGGAACCCCCGGGCGCCGGCCACTTCGCCGAGCAGCTGGTCGGCCTCCGCCACGGCTTCGCGCGGCGACTCGACGAAACGTTCCTGGGCGGCCGCCCAGCGGGCCGCGTACTGCTCACGGACCGCGGGCTCGAGCGCCCGCTCCCGCAGCGAACCGTGCCGGCTCACGCGTTCCGCGAGGTCCTGCTCCGCGGCCTTCACGTCACCGTCGTGCCGGGCGACGGCCCGGTCGTATTCGGGCCCGAAGCGCCGCTGCAGGCTGCGCCCGCCCTGCGGCCTTCGAGCGAGGAGGGTCACGGCGGCCGCGACAACGACAACGGCCGCCACGATCACGATCAGAGCGATGATCACGCCTGTGGACATGGGTGCCTTCCAAGGTATTCCCGGCCCAACGCCGGACCGGTTCACCCACCGGGTTGCCCGCACAGCGCCTCTCAAACAGTGCGCGCCACAGGGCCGCCCACCGAAATCCGCTTGCCCGCCCGGCCCAACACCCCACGACAATGACCGCCATGTCTGTTCCCCGCACGCCACCTTCCTGGACCATCGCCCCCGAACCCTTCGACTCCCCGGCCGCCGCCGCGCTCTGGCGGGCGTACTACACGGAGGTCAGCGACCGCTGGTACCTGCTGTACAAAGGGCACCCGACGGATCCCGAGGAGCTGGAGCGGGAGGTCGCCGCCGACACCGGGGACTGTTTCGTGCCGCCGGGCGGGGTGCTGCTGGTCGCGCGGTACGACGGTGCGCCCGGCGGCACTGCGGGCGTGCGGATGCTCGACGCGAGCACCGGTGAACTGAAGCGGGTCTTCGTGCGCGAGGACCTGCGCGGCAAGGGCGGCGCTCCGCTGCTCCTCGCGGCGGCCGAGGAGGCGGCGCGCGGCCTCGGCGCCGAGCGGCTGGTTCTCGACACCCGCGGTGACCTGGTGGAGGCGCGAGCACTCTACGCACGGCACGGTTACGTGGAGACCGCGGCGCACAACGACGACGTCTACGCCGAGCACTGGTTCGAGAAGCGGTTGGGGGTATCGGGCGGGTGAGGGTCAGGTGGTGGGGCGTGCCACCGTGCCGTTGTGGGGGCGCTCTCCGTCCGAGCCGCACAGCTCCGCGTTCAACTCCTTGACCAGGCCTGCCAGATCGGCCGGGCGTTCCGGGCCCCACCAGTCGCCGAGCAGCTCGGCCAGGGACTCCTCACGCGCCTGGGACAGCTTCCCGGCGGCCGCCCGGCCCTCGTCCGTCAGCACGAGGTCGAGTCCCTCGCGGACGGCGAGCCGGCGCTCCTCGATCTGCCGGGCCGCGGCCATCACCACGGGCAGTGGTACGGCGCTGCCCTCGGCCAGTCGGGCGGGCTCGGCCCACCCGTACTTCCTGATCCGCAGCAGCAGCCAGCTCGCGGCCGGCAGCAGGTCGTACCCGGCCCGCGCGGTGATCTTCTCGTAGATCTCCCGCCGCCCCTCCCGGGTGCCGAGCACGGACAGCGCCCGGCACACCTCGTCGTACGACGAACGCTGCACCGGGTTGCTCGCGAGCGTCTGGGTGGCGTCCGGCGCCGTGACCGACCCGCGCAGCTTGTCCTCGCGCAGGAACCAGGCCAGTACGAAGCCCAGCAGGGCGACCGGGGCGGCGTACAGGAAGACATCGGTGATGGAGGAGGCGTACGCGTGCACGACGGGCGGTCGCAGCGCGGGCGGCAGGTCTGCGATGCCCTTCGGGTCGGCCTTCAGCGTGTTCACGCTGATGCCCGTCGGGAGCTGCTGTCCGCTCAGCGCGCTCGTCAGTTTCTCCCCGAGGCGGCTCGCGAAGATCGAGCCGAAGATGGCCACGCCGAACGAGGCGCCGATCGAGCGGAAGAAAGTGGCGCCGGAGGTGGCGACGCCCAGATCCTCGTACGAGACCGAGTTCTGCACGATCAGCACCAGCACCTGCATGACCAGACCGAGGCCCAGTCCGAAGACGAAGAAGTACGCGCTCATCTCCCAGGTGCTGCTGAACTCGTCGAGCTGGTGGAGCAGCAGCAGGCCGAGTGCCATGACCCCCGTACCGGCGATGGGGAACACCTTCCAGCGGCCGGTACGGCTGACGATCTGCCCGGCGCCGGTGGAGGCGATGAGCAGGCCGAACACCATCGGCAGCATGTGCACGCCGGACATCGTCGGCGTCACACCCTGGACGACCTGGAGGAACGTCGGCAGATAGGTCATCGCGCCGAACATCCCGAAGCCGACGATGAAGCTGATGACGGCGGCGAGGACGAAGGTGCGGATGCGGAAGAGCTTGAGCGGGAGGACGGGTTCGGCCGCCCGGCGTTCCACGTTGACGAAGACGACGGCCAGGACGACGCCCAGCACCGCCAGGCCGATGATCTGCGGGGAACTCCAGCCCCAGGTGGTGCCGCCGAGCGAGGCCACCATGATCAGGCAGGTGGCGACCGCGGCGATGAGGAAGGTGCCGAGGTAGTCGATGACGTGCTTCTTGGTGCGGACCGGGATGTGCAGGACGGTCGCGATCACGGTCAGCGCGACGATGCCGATGGGCAGGTTGATGTAGAAGACCCAGCGCCAGCTGAGGTGTTCGGTGAAGAGCCCGCCGAGGAGCGGGCCGAGCACGCTCGACATACCGAAGACCGCGCCGAACAGGCCCTGGTACTTGCCGCGTTCGCGCGGCGAGACGATGTCTCCGACGATCGCCATCGACAGCACGATGAGTCCGCCGCCGCCCAGGCCCTGCAACGCCCGGAAGGCGATCAGCTGCGGCATGTTCTGCGCGAGGCCGCACAGCGCCGAGCCGATCAGGAAGATCACGATCGCGGTCTGGAAAAGCCTCTTCCGTCCGTACTGGTCACCGAGCTTGCCCCACAGCGGGGTCGCCGCGGTCGACGCCAGCAGGTACGCGGTAACCACCCATGACAGGTGCTCCATGCCGCCCAGGTCGCTGACGATGGTCGGCAGCGCGGTCGACACGATCGTCTGGTCGAGGGAGGCGAGCAGCATGCCGAGCAGCAGTGCGCCGATCGAGACGATGACGCTGCCGTGCGCGGTTTCACCGGCGTCGGTGGCGGCCGCGTCGCGCCGCCGGTCGGCGCTCTCGTTCACGCCCCGGGGGGCGTGGCTCCCACCTTGTCCCAGCGGTGCGGGGTTCCCGCTCTGTCCCAGCGGTGCGGGGTTCCCGCTCTGTCCCAGCGGTGCGGGGTTCCCGCTCTGTCCCAGCGGTGCGAGGTTGCCACTCTGTCCCAGCGGTGCCGGATTCCCACCCTGCGGCCCGGGCTGCCCGCCGTCCGTGCCGTGCCCGTCCTCGGTCATGCGGACCTCCCGCCGGTCCCCGCGTCTCGGTCATCCCCCATCCTGATCGGTGTGACCAATTATGGCCTGTTGAGTCCCGATAGCCCTGTGAGTCCTGTGAGCCCTGTGAGTGCCGTGAGCTCTGTGAGTCCTGTCTGCTCCTGCGGAAGGTGAGATTCCGGGGGCTCCGGGGAGATTGCGTAGGACTTACGGATAATCTCTTGAGTTCCTCAGGGGAGGAGATGGCCTCAGGGGGAGGAGAGGGGAGGGACCCACCCGTGACTGAACCGGACAGGCATGTCTGCCCCGAGTGCACGGCACCCCGCACACGGCAGGGCACCCCGACGTGCGACTGCACCCAGCGGGCGTCGGACGCGCTGCGGGATGTGCGTACGGCGGAGGCGGCTGCGGCGGAGGACTTCGATCCGCTGCGGATTCGGCCTTACGTGGAGTTGGAGGCGGGGGAGGTGGGTACCGGCACCACTGCTCTCGTGCCGAAGTACGCGCCGGTGCCTGTCACCGCGCCGGAGCTTTCCGAGGGGGCCTCGGCGGCGACGATGCGGCTCGCCGCGGTGCCGGGTGGGGCCGTGGTCGGGGTTGGGGTTGAGGCCGAGGCCGGGGTCGGGGTGCGTCTGGATGCGACGCCTCCGCGTCGGCGGCGCCGGTTCGTGTTCCTGGGCGTTGGCGGGGCCGCGGTCACGGTGTTGGCCGCTGCGGGGTTCGCGAGCGGGTTTTTCATGTACGAGTCTCCCTCTCGGGACGAGGCCGCGCCGGACCTCATACGGGCGAGCGTGCCGGACGCGCCGCCCTCGTCCGCCTCCGCGTCACCGTCCGCGAGCGAGTCGTCGGCGGCGCCGGTGCCGGCCGCCCCGGCCCCCTCGCCCAGCACGAGCCACTCCCCCACGGCGCCACCCCGGTCGAGTCCCGTCGCAATCCCGTCCTCCTCAGCCACCCCGACGCGGACGACCACGACGGAGAACGCCGACGACGCGGTGGAGGCCACCGGCGTCGCCCCGGGCGACGAGCTCGAGGCCCAGAGCCTGCGCCGCGGCGACCAGGGCCCCGAAGTCACCGAACTCCAGCTACGCCTCACCGAGTTGGCCCTCTACATCGGCGAAGCCAACGGTGACTACGACAGTCAGGTGGAGGAGGCCGTGACCCGCTACCAGTTGGCCCGGGGGCTCACGGCCGACGAGCTGGGCGTGTACGGCCGGACGACCCGCACGAGCCTGGAAGCGGAGACGACGGAGCCGTGAGCGCGTCCGGCTGAGCGGGGGTCGGGGGCGCGCCGGTACGTCCCGCCCGTCGCCGCCGGATCAGACGTCGGACAGTGGAGTGCGGGTCCGGTGACGCGAACGTACGCGACGGGCATCTGGACGTACTGACACGCCCCCTTCCGCCGTCTTGCGGCTGCGGGTGGCGGTGGCGGTGGCGGTGGCAACATCTTGCCTTCCCGATCCCCCACCCACCCACGGGGGCTGCACCCTTCAACCCCGGCCGGGGGAGAGATTTTCAGCCCGTCCGGCGTTTGAGGACGAGGCCGTCCAGGCCGATGCGGGGGGTCTGGGGGCGGCAGCCCCCAGGAACAAGGGACGGGTAGGGGCGGAGGGGGCGAAAAAACCCATGGCCCACACCGCCCCGTCACCCCACATGCAGCCGGATCCCCCCACCCCACATGGCCTCCACCCGCACCTCGGTCAGGTCCCGGACGAGGACGTCGGGCCGGTGAACGCCCGCCCGAGGGCCGACCCCGACGACACGCATCCCGGCGGCACGCCCCGCCGAGATCCCCGCCCCGGAGTCCTCGAAAACGACACAGTCCTCAGGCGCGACGCCAAGCTCGGCGGCACCCTTCAGAAACCCCTCGGGATCCGGCTTGCTCGCCCCGACGGACTCGGCGGTGACCCGCACATCAGGAAGGGCGAGCCCCGCCGCAGCCATCCTCGCCGTGGACAGCCCCACGTCCGCGGACGTCACGAGCGCGTGCGCCAGCCCCGCGGCGACGAGGGAGGCAAGAAACTCCGAAGCGCCCGGGATCGCGAAGACGCCGTCCATGTCGGCGGTCTCCTCGGCAAGCATCCGCGCGTTGTCGGCGTAGTTCTGCTCCATCGGCCGGTCCGGCAGCAGCACCGCCATGGAGGCGTACCCCTGCCTGCCGTGGACGACCTTCATGACCTCGTCCCCGTCCAGCCCGTGCCGGTCGGCCCAGCGGCGCCAGCAGCGCTCGACGACGGCATCCGAGTTGACGAGAGTGCCGTCCATGTCCAGCAGGAGGGCGCGGGCGGTCAGAACGGTGGGAGCCGTCATCGGCATGCTCCAGAGCGCGAGAGACGTGAAAACGGAACGTGGATAAGGAACGGGGTAAGGAACGTCGAAACCCAGTAAACCCAGTTAAGGGGACCGGCTACCGCCCCCCAGGGGACAAGGTGACCCCGCCCGCCGGTCAGGGAGTGCGGACGGGAGTCACTTTGTTCCCCAACCATACAAAATGGGAGACTCCGGCGCCACCGCCTCCGACCAGGCATTCAGTCACCCCGCCCGCGTACGGTCACCTTCCGGACGGTGGGGGGACATCACCAGGACACCACGGGGACAGCCGGGCACGAAGGCGGAAGCCAGACCACCCACCTCAGCCCGTCACCGCCTCGAACAGACTCCAAACCCCCAGCCCCAGCATCAGCACCGCCGCCACCTTGGTCACCAGGCTCAGCGGCACCCGCTTCATCAGCGCCTTGCCCCCGACGATGCCGAGCCCGGCGACCGCCCACAGCGCGAGGACCGCACCGAGGCCGACGGAGAGCGGATCGTCGTAGCGGGCCGCGAGGTTCGCCGTCATGATCTGGGTGAGGTCACCGAACTCGGCGACCAGAATGAGCATGAAACCCGCCCCGGAGACTCTCCAGAAGCCCTGGTTCTCGGGCTTTCGGACCTCCGTCTCGTCCTCGTCCTTCTTCAGCAGCAGCACCGCGGCGCCACCGAGGAAGAGCACACCGGTGAGCGCGTGCAGGATCTGCTGCGGCAGCAGGGTCAGGACGCTGCCCGCCGCCACGGCGAGGGCGACATGGAGGGCGAAGGCGGCGGCGACGCCGGCGAAGACGTACGAGGCGCGGTAGCGGGTGCCGAGGACGAGTCCGGCGAGGGCCGTCTTGTCGGGGAGTTCGGCCAGGAAGACGACGCCGAAGACGAGCGCCATCACACTGAAGCTGATCAAAATTCCTCAATCGGTCGGGCTGCCCCACCGAGAGTCTGTGCTGCGCTGCGACACCTCGGCATGGCAGCGCACAAGGAGCCCGGGCCGAAAGGCACAGGCGGTGCACTGCTTGCCGAAGGTCTCGCTGGCCGGCCCCGTGTGACGAGGCCTGCCTCCGGGCGCCGGCTCAGACAAGCTGAGCAGTATGTCGACGGTCCGGCGAAGAGCTACTCCCCTTCTGCGCCATCCATCGTACGGGATGGCCGCACGGGCTCCGCAGGGTCCTCGCCCGGGACGGCGACACGGACTC
Source organism: Streptomyces sp. NPDC127595 (assembly GCF_042671685.1). Classification (NCBI taxonomy): domain Bacteria; kingdom Bacillati; phylum Actinomycetota; class Actinomycetes; order Kitasatosporales; family Streptomycetaceae; genus Streptomyces; species Streptomyces sp. NPDC127595. Next base: position 269,294 of record NZ_JBHXWK010000007.1, read on the forward strand.
CGTAGGCCCTCCGCCCGGGACGGCCGCACGGACTCCGTAGGGCCCTTCGTCCGGAATGGCCGCACGGGCGCCGCAGGGCCCCAGGTCCCACCACAGGCGTAGCAGTTCTCGTACGTCAGAACCGTTGATGTGTCATGCGCACGTCACTAGCTTCTCACCTGGCACACACCTGCTGGAAACACGCCGCCGCAAGCATGTGCTCGCTCGCCCCCAACGTCCCCCCGCCCCAATGGAGTTCGCATGCCCAAGGTCTACGCGCGTCGACGGCTGAGCATACTCGCAGCAGTCACCGGTCTGATAGCCATGGTCGGGATATTCAACGGCCCGACCGCCTCCGCCGCGCTGCCCACCCCGGTCAGCGCCGCCACCGCCCGCACCTACCTCGCCTCCCTCACCGTCGCCACCGAGGACCGCACCGGCTACGACCGTGACCTGTTCAACCACTGGATCACGATCTCCGGCACCTGCAACACCCGCGAGACGGTCCTCAAGCGGGACGGCTCCGGCGTCGTCACCGACTCCGCCTGTGCGTCCACCAGCGGCAGTTGGTACTCCGTCTACGACGGCGCCACCTGGACCGCCGCCTCCGACCTCGACATCGACCACCTCGTGCCGCTGGCCGAGGCCTGGGACTCCGGCGCCGACAGCTGGACCAGCACCCAGCGCCAGAACTTCGCCAACGACCTGACCCGCCCGCAGCTCATCGCGGTCACGGACAACGTGAACCAGGCCAAGGGCGACCAGGACCCGGCCACCTGGATGCCGTCGCGCACCGCCTACGCCTGCACATATGTCCGCGCCTGGGTCCAGGTGAAGTACTACTACGACCTCTCGGTCGACACCGCGGAGAAGACCAAGCTGACCTCGGTCCTCAGCGGCTGCTGATCCGGCGCGATTGTTAGCAGGTCGGATCCCGGAACCTCCCCGCCGGCCTCCGTCGTTCCGTACCGTACGGGGCGACGGAGGAGGCTGATCAACTTGGCGGAACTGCGCCTGGGACCCCTGCTGAGGTACGTCGACGGCTCGTCCGCGACCTTCTGGGTCGAGACGAGCCGTCCGTGCACCGCCGAAGTGCGCTGCGCCGACGGCAGCAGCGGCGAGGCCCGGACCTTCCAGATCGCCGGACACCACTACGCGTTGGTGCAGGTGAGCGGACTGACCCCGGGTACGAAGACGGCGTACGAGGTGCGGCTGGACGACGTACCCGTGTGGCCGCTGCCCGACTCCGCCTTCCCGCCCTCGGTCGTCAGCACCCCCGACGGCGAGACCGTCCGGGTCACCTTCGGCTCCTGTCGCTGGGCCGCGCCGCCCGACAACGAGAAGGACCCGGCGGGCCCGGACGCGCTGGACACCCTGGCGGCCCGCATCGCCAGAGCACCGGAAGGCGAACGCCCGGACGTTCTCCTGCTGCTGGGCGACCAGGTGTACGCGGACGAGGTCTCCCCGGCCACGCTGAGCTGGATCGCGGCCCGTCGCAGCCTCGACGACCCGCCGGGCCAGCAGGTCGCCGACTACGAGGAGTACACCCGCCTCTACTACGAGTCCTGGCTCGACCCCGAGATCCGCTGGCTGCTGTCCACCGTGCCGAGCTGCATGATCTTCGACGACCACGATGTCATCGACGACTGGAACACCAGCGCCGCCTGGGTCTCCGACATGCGCGAGACGCCGTGGTGGCGTGAGCGCATCCTGAGCGGGCTCACGTCGTACTGGGTCCATCAGCACCTCGGCAACCTCTCGCCGCGCGAGCTCGCCGAGGACCCCCTGTACGCCGCTGTCCGGGAGACCCCGGACGGCACCGACGTGCTGCGCGCCTTCGCCGCGCAGGCGGACGCCGACCCCGCCTCCGTCCGCTGGAGCTACCGCCGCGACTTCGGCCCCGTCCGCGTCGTCATGCTCGACAGCCGCGCGGCCCGCGTCCTGGACGAGCAGAACCGCCGGATGATCGACCCCGGCGAGGCACAGTGGCTGCGCGAACAGGCGCTGGAAGACCCCGGATCGTACGACCATCTCCTCATCGGCACCTCCCTGCCCTGGCTGCTTCCCCCGCTCATACACGACGCCGAGGCCTGGAACGCGGCGCTGTGCGTGGGTGAACGGGGCGAGCGGTGGGCGCGGTTCGGGGAGAAGGTGCGCAGGGCGGCCGATCTGGAGCACTGGGCGGCGTTCCCGTCGTCGTTCACGGCGCTCACCGAATTCATCGCCGAGGTGGGATCGGGGGACGACGCCCCGGCCACGGTGTGCGTGCTGTCCGGGGACGTACACCACGCGTACATCGCCGAGCCGTCCTGGGTCGACGGCCCGCAACCCGACTCCCGGGTCCTGCAGTTGACCTGCTCCCCCGTGCACAACTCCATCCCCCGCTACATAAAGTTCGGCTTCCGTTTCGGCTGGAGCCGGCTGGGGCGCAAAATCGGACACCGGCTCCGCCGGCACGGCCGCTGCCCGCACCCGCCCGTCGACTGGGGCAGGACCGGCGGCCCCTGGTTCGGCAACCAGCTGATGACCCTGACGCTGCGCGGGCGTTCCGCTTCCCTGCGCCTGGATCAGGCACAGGTCGAACGCAGTGGGGACGTCCGCCTGGAGACGGTGGACGAGTCGGTGCTCACCCCCTGATATGCGTATTTCGTACGGTTGTTGTGCGCGTTGTCCCTGATGCTCGTGAGGCATCCCACATGCGGCGCCGAGGGTCTGCCCCGGGTCTCGGCCCCCGCACCGTACGACGGCATGATGAGGCGGACCGTCCGCTTCCGGTGGGCGGTCCGCCGCCTTGCACCCCCACATGCCGGGAGTCACCTTCTTGTCCGTACCGCCCGCACCGCCCGCCGCGCCCACCGGAAACCGCCATGTCTCCGTCGCCCTCGTCGGTGCCGGGCCACGCGGCACCAGCGTCCTGGAGCGCCTCTGCGCCTCCGTGCCGGAACTCCTCGCCCCCGGTGTGCGCCTGACGGTCCACGTCGTCGATCCCGCCCCACCGGGACCCGGCCGCGTCTGGCGCACCAGGCAGTCACCGCATCTGCTCATGAACACCGTGGCCTCGCAGGTGACCCTCTTCACCGACGAGAGCGTGGACTGCTCGGGGCCGGTGCGCCCGGGGCCGAGCCTGCACGACTGGGCGGACGGCGCGCTCGGCCCGAACGACTATCCGACCCGCGCCCAGTACGGCCACTACCTGGAGTGGGTCTTCGGCGAGGTGGTGCGGGAGGCGCCGCCCGAGGTGCGGGTCGAGGTGCACACCGCCCGTGCGACCCGGCTCGACGACGCACGCGACGGCCGCCAGACGCTCACCCTCTCCACCGGCCGCACCCTGTCGGGGCTCGCCGCCGTGATCCTCGCGCAGGGCCATCTGCCGGTCCTCGCGGACCCCGCGGAGCAGCACCTCACCTCATACGCCGAACGGCACGGTCTGCGCCGCGTCCCGCCCGCCAATCCGGCCGACGTCGACCTCTCCCCGCTGGCCCCCGGCGAGCCGGTCCTGCTGCGCGGTCTCGGCCTCAACTTCTTCGACCACATGGCCCTGTTGACCACGGGCCGCGGCGGCCGCTTCACCCGCACCCGCGAGGGCGGCCTGCGCTATCTCCCCTCGGGCGAGGAGCCCCGGCTGTACGCCGGCTCCCGGCGCGGCGTCCCGCACCAGGCCCGCGGCGACAACGCGAAGGGCCCCTACGGCCGGCATCTGCCCCTCGTGCTCACCGACAACGTGATCGCCTCCTTCCGCAAGCGCGCGGACTCCGGTGACGCGCCGGACTTCCTGCGCGAGATATGGCCTTTGGTGGCGAAAGAGGTGGAAACGGTCTATTACGAGGGGCTGTTGGAGAGGCAGGAGTTGGGGAAGTTCAGGACCCGGTTCCTCGCCGCGCCCCATCGGAGCCTCCAAGAGGGTCTGATTCTGGCCGAGTTCCGCATCACTTCCGCCAACCGCTGGTCCTGGGACCGCATTTCTCGCCCCTACGCCGGACAGGTCTTCGCGGGCCCGGGCGCCTGGCGGAACTGGCTCCTCGGACATCTGCGCGAGGACGCCGAGGAGGCCGCGCGCGGCAATGTCGAGGGCCCGCTCAAGGCCGCCCTGGACGTGCTGCGCGACCTGCGCAACGAACTGCGCCGGATCGTGGACCACGGAGGGCTCTCGGGGGTTTCACGCCGGGAACACCTGGACCGTTGGTATACGCCGCTCAACGCGTTCCTCTCCATCGGGCCGCCCCGGCAGCGCGTCGAGGAGATGGCGGCGCTGATCGAGGCGGGTGCGCTGACCGTTCTGGGACCCCGCCTCGGCGTGCGGGCGGAAGACGGGGCCTGGGTCGCGCACTCCCCCGACGTGCCGGGTTCGGCCGTACGGGCGACCACACTCATCGAGGCGCGGCTGCCGGACGCGGATGTGCGGCGGACCGCAGACGAGCTGCTCGGGCGGCTGCTGAAGACCGGCCGGTGCCGTCCGCACACCGTCGACGGTTACGAAACCGGAGGCCTGGACGTAACACCGCGCCCTTACCGTCTGATCGACCGTCAGGGCCGCTCGCACACACGGCGGTTCGCGTTCGGCGTGCCCACGGAAGGGGTGCACTGGGTGACCGCGGCCGGGGCCAGGCCGGGCGTGGATTCGGTGATGCTTTCGGACGCCGACGCGGTGGCGCGGGAGGTGCTACGGGTCGCACGACGGGGCGCACCACGTGCGGCGACGACCGACACGGAAACGCAAACGGAAGCGCGAAAGGAAGCGGATCCGTGGCCGAATGTTGAACTTGCAAGCATCGATTAGGCGCACCTACCGTAAATGGCTCACTCGGTTCCGTCCCCACGACCGGTCCGTCCCACCGGACCGGCCCGACCGAAGGAGTCACTTATGAGACCCGGCCTGTCCGGACGCCTCAACAGCGCCCAGCCCTATGCCATCGCCCTGTTCCGCATCGTCGTCGGCCTCCTCTTCGCCTGCCACGGCGCCGCCTCGCTCTTCGGAGTCCTCGGGGGCGCGGTGGGCGGCGGCAGCATCGACGCCGGCACCTGGCCCGGCTGGTACGCGGCCGTCATCCAGTTCGTCGGCGGCATCCTGGTACTGCTCGGCCTCGGCACCCGCGCCGCCGCGTTCATCGCCTCGGGCTCGATGGCGTACGCGTACTTCGACGTGCACCAGTCGGGTGCCCTGTGGCCCATCCAGAACGGCGGTGAGGCCGCGGCGATGTTCAGCTGGGCCTTCCTGCTGCTGGTCTTCACCGGCTCCGGCGCCTTCGGCCTCGACCGCTTCCTCGCCTCCCGCACGTCCTCGGGCTCGGACTCGACGGAGTCCGCGGACGAGCGGACCTCGGAGCCCGTCACGGCCTGACCGCTCGCGCGACGGCGCCCGGTCCCTCCCTCGCACGGAGAGTTCGAGCGAACACGCCCGACCCCTCCCTCGTACGGAGGGGGCGGGCGCCGTCGTAACCGCTCAGCCCGTCCCGGCAACCCACCCGAACGGGACCGTGAAGCAGGCCACCCTGGAGCCGGCCATACCCGGCGCGGAGTGCAGGACCACGGAGGAAGCCTCGCCGCGCCTGAAGTTCCAGTCGTGCCGGGCGCTCGCCCCGCCGTCGCCGCGGCCGTCGGCGGTGAAGTCGAGCCAGACCTCGTTGTCGGCGTTGGCGTAGGCGGGGTCCGTCGGCGGCTGCACGGGGTCCTTGCGGTGCTGGTAGTGCCCGCCCGCGGCGGCGGGATCGGCGCCGCACGGCTTCTGGTGCACATGCACGCCGTACGCGTGCCCTGGCGTCAGGCCCTCCACCTTCAGCCGTACGGTCGTGGCGCCACTCGCCTCGGTGCGCTGGCTCACCTCGATCCGGGCGGCCGCGGGCACGAGGTTCGTGTCGTACGTCAGTGCCGCCGACGGGACGAGGGCGGTGGGCGGCGCGAACCGCGCGTCCGTCTTCATCCAGTAGCCGTCGGGCGCGGCCGTACCGCTGCCGCCCGTCGCCAGTACGGCCGACGCCAGAGCGCCGACGAATATCCCTGCCACCATCGCTGTCCAACTCCTCTTGGGCTTGTGCGCACCCCCGCCGAATCGATCCCCCTTCCGTTGGTACGGGAAGTCGGCGCGGTGCGCCGTGCGGAGACGGCAGCCGGGTGAACGTGGGGCGAGAGACCCACGAGCCCCCCGTGGAACTCCTGTCACATCCGCGGCGTACGCTGTATGGCTGTCACAGGCCGCCTTGCCGCTCCCCGCTACGCCGCGGCGTGGTTGTGCCTACGGGGGGAAGTACAGGGGAGTGTTTCGGGTGCTGGAGAGTGTGGGGCTGCTGACAGGCAGCCCATGGATCTACGTGGCGGTGGCCACCTCGGTCCTGCTCGACGTCTTCCTGCCGGTGCTGCCGAGCGGCGTGCTGGTCATCATGGCCGCGACCGCCGCTGCGGCGGGTTCCGCGACCGGCGATGTCCCGCAGGCGGTGCCCGACATCCTGTTCCTCACCCTGTCCGCGGCCACCGCCTCCGTCCTGGGCGACCTGGTGGCGTACCGCCTGGCCTGGCGCGGCGGCGAGCGCCTGGACCGGGCCATCGCCCGCTCCCGCCGCCTGACCAGTGCGCAGGAACGTCTCGGCGCGGCCCTCGCGCGAGGCGGCGGCCCGCTGGTCGTGATCGCCCGCTTCGCCCCGGCCGGCCGCTCGGTCGTCTCGCTCGGCGCGGGCGCCGCCCACCGCCGGGTCCGTGAGTTCCTGCCCTGGTCGATCCTCGCGGGCCTGTCCTGGGCCGTGTACAGCGTCGCCCTCGGCTATTTCGGCGGCCAGTGGCTGGGCACGACGTGGCTCGCCACGGGGGTCTCGCTCGTGGCGCTGTTCGGCGCGGGGGCGGGGGCGGCGTACCTGATGCGGCGGCCCGCACCCGAGGAGTCGGGGAGCAGCGCCTAAGCGCTGTGGGCTGCCGCCCCGCGTACTTCGAGGCCGTCCAGGAGTTCGGCCGTGGCCGCCGCGATCGCCTCGACCGCCTGGTCGAAGACCTCACGGTTGTGGGCGGCGGGGGCGCGGAAGCCGGACACCTTGCGGACGTACTGGAGAGCGGCGGCGCGGATCTCCTCCTCGGTGGCCTCTTCGGGGATCACGGGCGGACGGAGTGTCTTGATGCTGCGGCACATACGTCCAGTGTCGCGCGTACAACGGGGCTGTGTCCGGCGCCCGGGGTATCGGTACCTCCGTACCGGCTGCGATGATCCGTTCCGAGGCGGCCACCCTTCCCGGGGGCCGACCGGCGAGAGGATCGAACGACCATGGAGACAGCACAAGTCACGCCCATGACCGTCGCGGTACTGGGCCCCGGCGGCGTCGGCGGACTGCTCGCCGCGCTGCTGGCCCGCGCCGGGCACCGGGTGATCTGCCTGGCGGGCGACGAGACCGCGCGGACGCTGGGCGCGGACGGCATCCGCGTACGCAGCGGGCACTTCGGCGACTTCACGGCGCGGGTCGAGGCGGACACCGAACTGCGTGAGCCCGTCGACGCGTGCCTGGTCGCGGTCAAGGCCACGGCGCTCGACGCGGCCCTGGAGCGCGTCCCGGCGAAGGCGACGGGCGACGGCCTGCTCGTACCGTTCCTGAACGGTGTCGAACACCCTGCGATCCTGCGCGAGCGCTACGGCCCGGGCCGGGTGGCCCCCGCGGTGATCCGCGTGGAGTCGGCTCGCGTCGCCCCGGGGCTGATCGAACACGGCAGCCCCTTCGCGGACGTCGACCTGACCGGCGAGACGGTGAAGCGGGAGCGGCTGGACGCTCTCGCGGGGGCGCTGGCGGGGGCAGGGCTCGGCACCCGCGTCCAGCCCGGCGAGGCGGCGGCGCTGTGGGCGAAGATGTCCTTCCTCGCGCCGTTCGCTCTGCTGACCACCCGGTACGGGCTCCCCCTGGGCGACGTACGCACCCTCCACCGCGAGGAGTTGGCGGCGCTGGTCGCGGAGACGGCGGCCGTCAGCGCGGCGTGCGGTGCGCCGGCCGACCCGGCGGCCGCCCTGGCCCGCTACGACGACTTCCCGGCCGCCACGAAGTCCTCCATGCAGCGCGACGCGGAGGCGGGCCGCCCGCTCGAACTGGACGCGATCGGCGGGGCGTTGCTGCGGGCCGCCGAGCGGTACGGGGTGCCTGTGCCGGTGGCGAGCGGGCTGGTGCGGGAGTTGGCCGCGACGGCGGGCCACTGACCCCCGGGCCTCGTCAGGGGCGGGTCTTCGCCAGCAGCTCGACGATCTCGGCCGTCGTCCCCGTCTCGCCGAGGCGGGGGAAGATCCGCTCGACGCTGTTGCGGTGGGTGTCGGCGTCGAGGTCGGACATGGCGTCGGTGGCGAGGGTGACGTGGTAGCCGTGTTCGTGGGCGGCGCGGGCGCTGGACTCCACGCCGATGCTGGTGGCGATGCCGCCCAGCACGATCTGGGTGATCCCCCGGCGGCGCAACTGCACATCGAGGTCGGTGCCGTGGAAAGCACCCCAGTTCCGCTTGGTGACGGTGATGTCCTCGGGGTGCCCGGCCAGCTCGTCGGCTATGCGGTCCCAGCCCTCCGGCCAGGTACGGGACTGGCTGCCGCCGTCCGTGCGACCGGGCGCGGCGTCCGCCCCGTCGGCGGCGAATGTGACCCGTACGAGGATGACCGGGAGGCCGTGGCCGCGGAAGGCGTCGGCCAGTTGGACCGCGCGCTCCACCACCTCGGCGGCGGGGTACGGGGTCAGGGCCGGGTTTCCGACGATCCCGTTCTGGAGGTCGATGAGGACGAGCGCGGTACGGGGGTCGAGGGTGCTGAGGGCCATGGTCAGGCCTTTCCGGGAACGGGTGTGATGGTGCGGAGGGAACGGTCGAGCAGGGTCACCGCCAGGAGCAGCACTGCTCCGGCGAGCATGAAGAGGGCCAGGTCGTGCAGCCCGTGGGCGTCGGCGCCGTGGGCGAAGAACGTCGCGGTGGCGGCCGAGGCGCCCATCGCGCCGAGGTAGGTGAAGGTGCGCAGCAGTCCGGCGGCGGAGCCGATGCGGTCGGGGTCTGCCTGCCGGTAGAGGGCGTTCTGGTTGGCGAGGCCGAGGAGGCCCTGGGGTACGCCCATGAGGACGCCGACGGCGGCGAGCAGCCAGACGGGGCTGCCGGAGCCCACCACCAGCAGCAGCGAACAGGCGGCGATCTGTACGAGAGCGCCGACGACGAGCTTGGCGCGGACTGCCTCCCGCCGTCCGGTGGCGGCGGCGACGGCCAGCGCGCTCAACGACAGCGGCAGCAGGAGCAGTCCGGCCGCGGAGGCGTGCAGCCCGCCGCCCTCCTCCAGCCACTGCGGAAAGCCGTACAGGAATGCGTAGACGGCGGTGAAGCTCAGGAACTGGCGCAGGAAGGTGGTCAGCATGGGCAGGTTGCCGCCGAGCACCCGCAGATCGATGAAGGGCTCCGCGACGCGCAGTTCCCGCAGGACGAGCCCGGTCCCCGCGGCGGCCGTCACCCCGAGCAGATACAGCCCGGCGATCCCCGGCTTCATCAGGAACACCATCAGCGAGACGAGCATCGCGGCAAACAGGACCATGCCCACGAGGTCCACCGCCCGCTTCGTACGCGGTACTTGGAGCCGGTGCCTGGGCAGTCGCAGCGCCCCGAGCACCAGACAGGCCAGCGACAGCGGGACGTTGACGGTGAAGATGACGCGCCAGCCCCCCGCACCGATGAACAGTCCGCCCAGGGTGGGCCCGATGGCGACAACGGTCTGGTTGGCGACCGACAGCGCGGTCAGCACACCGGCCGGGCTGTCCTGCCCGGTGCGCTCGGCCTCGCTCCGGGTGAGGGACATCGACGCGGGGTACGCGGCCGACGTACCGAATCCGAGCAGCACCCGGGCGGCGATCAGCACGCCGAGGGACGGGGCGAGGGCGCCCAGCAGTCCGGCGGCACCCACCAGCGCCGTACCGATGAGGTAAAGGCGACGGGGTCCGTACGTGTCGACCAGCCGTCCGATGACGGGCTGGCCGACGGCGGTCGCGAGGTAGAGCGCGGAGACGAGCCACGCCGTCTCCGACGCCGGCGCCCCGAAGGCGGCCCCGATCGGCACCAACGCCACCGCGATCATCGAGGAGTTGACCGGGTTGAGGATGGACCCGAGGACCATCGGGGCGATCAGCCGCCGGTCGAAGCCGGCGGGTGCGGTACGGGGCGGCCGGCTGGAGCGGGCGAGTTTCGGTATCACGGGCGGGTGAGCCGCCGTTCCAGGAGGTTCACGGGCGGGTGAGCCGTTCCAGTACGGCCATCGCCTCGACGACGGTCTGCCGCTCGGCCTCCGTGCAGCGGTCCTGGAAGGCCCGGGCCAGCCATTCCTCGCGGGCCTGCCGGGTGCCCTCGACGCGCTCGCGACCGGCGGCGGTCAGCGTGACGAGCTGACGCCGGCCGTCCGAGGGGTCCGGGTTGCGTTCGACGAACCCCTGCTCGTCGAGCGCGGCGAGCGTGGCGGCCATCGACTGCGGGCGGACCCCCTCGGCCGTCGCCAGCGCACTGGCCGTGGCGGCCCCGCTCTTGCTGACCAGCGTGAGCGCGGACACCTGCGAAGGCGTGAGGTCCTCCGCCTCGGAGACCTCCCTGATCCGCCGCCGCAGCCGGCTGAACGCCACGCGCAGATCACGGGCGGCACGGGCGGCGGACCCGGAGATGCCCTCGCCGCCGTCGATCTCGTCCTCGATCTCGTCCTCGTCCATGCGCCCAAGCTAATTCCTTCAGTCCAGACTGTCCAGTCTGGACTGAACAGCCTTGCCTGAGGAACTCCCCCGCAGATCCGGATGCACGCCGACCCCTCGGCGACGTATCGTCACCGATGTCTCAGACATGGAGCCAAAATGACCACACCGCGGGACCTGTTGATCATCACCATGGATGTCTCGTCCAGCCGTCCCGTCGAGCAGGGCGACCTGTCCCTGGCCCTCGCGGGAGCCGAACTGGTCGACCTCCTGGGCGCCCAGGCCCTCACCCTGGACGACGACCGCATCGTGCCCGGCCCGCAGGGGACCCTGGACGATCACCTGCTGGAAGAGGCCGCGTCCTCGCTCGTCCGGGAGCAGCCGTACGAGTCGGTCGAGGACCGGCTGTGGCGCCGGGGTCGTGATCTGTCCGCGGCCTATCTGACCGACCTGGGAGCCGGGGCCCACCTCAATCCGCGACGCCACCGCTGGCTTCCCGGCCGGACCGACCGACCCGAACTGCCGGACTCACCGGCCCGTCGCCACGCGACCGACCGCCTCGCCTCCGGCGAACCCGTCCTCGCCGCCCTCGCAGCCGCCGTCGGCGTCCAGGACGAGCGCCCCGAAGAGGCCACACGCATCACCGACGACGCGATCGCCACCGTACTGGCCGCCGTGAACGACGCCATCACAGAACTGGAATCCGTACGTCAACGCAAACGCGTCGAGGACGCGGCCTTCGACAACATCTGGCGGGGCATGTAGAGCGGCGGGACTGCTCGACGGCACTCGTACGCCCGGCGAGAACCCCGGGGAGGAGTGGTGACGGACACCGTCGGGGCTCGCTCCCGCGCGGATTTCTGCCGGACCGATCAGGATGGCCAGTGGGACCGGCGGTAGGGCCCAGGGCAGATACTTCCGCACCTCATGAGGAGGCCGGCTCGTGGTTGAGTCGCAGGCCGTGATCGTGCCACCGGCCAGGGCCACCGTGTTTCTGGTGGCCACCCTTACGCCGGGCCAGGAGGACACGGTCCGCGATCTGCTGGAAGACCTCTCGGGACTCCGGCGTTCGGTCGCCTACCGCGCACCCGACGACGAGCTCACCTGTGTCGTCGGCATCGGATCGACTGCGTGGGACCGGCTGTTCAGCGGGCCGCGTCCACGGGAACTGCATCCGTTCGTGGAGTTGGCCGGTGAGCGACACCGGGCCCCGTCCACGCCGGGCGACCTGCTGTTCCATGTGCGGGGCCGCCGTATGGACCTCTGCTTCGAGCTGGCCCGGCTGATCGCGGAACGGCTCAGCGGCGCGGTCACGGTCATCGACGAAGTGCATGCCTTCCAGTACTTCGACGAGCGCGACCTGCTCGGCTTCGTCGACGGCAGCGAGAACCCCGAAGGACAGCTGGCGGCCGAAGCCGTGTTCATCGGCGACGAGGACCACGCCTTCAAGGGCGGCAGCTACGTGATCATCCAGAAGTACCTGCACGACATGACGGCGTGGAACGCCCTGCCGTCGAACGAGCAGGAGAACGTCATCGGGCGGACGAAGCCCGACAACATCGAACTCCCCGACGAGGTCAAGCCCGTCGACTCGCACGTGGCGCTCAACGTCATCACCGACGAGGAAGGCAACGAACTCAAGATCGTGCGGGAGAACATGCCCTTCGGCACTGTCGGCGACGGCGAGTTCGGCACGTACTTCATCGGATACGCACGTACCCCGCGGGTGACCGAACGGATGCTGAGGAACATGTTCCTCGGTGACCGGCCGGGCGTGCACGACCGCATCCTCGACTTCTCGACCGCGCTCACCGGATGCCTCTTCCACGTGCCGACGGAGACCTTTCTCGACGACCTTCCCGACCTTCCCGCGGCTCCCGGCGAAGGCGTCGTCTGATCGCGTCACCTGATCGCGTCACCTGTTCCCTTCGTCTGATCCCGTCGTCTGATCGCGTCACGTGATCCCGTCGTCTGATCGCGTCGCCTGTTCCCGTCGCCTGTTCCCGACGCCTGATCGCGTGGCGTGGCAGCGTCCGAGCCCCCGGCATAGCCTGAGGAGAAGTGCCGGGGACCGGTCCACGCCCGGCCGGTGAGAGGGTGAGAGTTTTGACTGCCTCCCATGACGACCAGGCGGGGCCGGAGCCCCAGGACGCGCCGGAGCCGCACGACGCGGTGAAGCCCCAGGACACGCGGGAGCCCCGAGTGGGGCCCGAAGCCGAGGGCGATCCGTCTTTCCACCCCTACCACCACCCCGCCGCGGGCTGGGGTGCGGCCAGGAGCGTGAGCAAGGTCCTGGTGCACGAGCGTGCTCTCGTGGACGGGCCGCGGGCGATCATGCGCATGAACCACGAGAACCGTGGCTTCGACTGTCCCGGCTGTGCCTGGCCCGACGACACCAAGGGCCTGCACCTGGACATCTGCGAGAACGGCATCAAGCACGTCACCTGGGAGATGACCCACAAGCGGGTCGGCCGGGAGTTCTTCGCCGCCCATTCCGTCACCGAGTTGTCCGGCTGGAGCGACTTCGCACTGGAGGACGCGGGCCGGCTGACCGAGCCGATGGTCTACGACCCCGAGTCGGACCACTACGTCCCGATCGGCTGGGCCGACGCGTTCGAGCTGATCGGCGGCGCCCTGCGCGCACTCGACAGCCCGAACCAGGCGTCGTTCTACACCTCAGGCCGCCTCGGCAACGAGGCCACGTTCCTCTACCAGTTGATGGCCCGCGAACTGGGCACGAACAACCTGCCCGACTGTTCGAACATGTGCCACGAGGCGAGCGGCCGCGCGCTGCGGGCGTCGCTGGGGACCGGCAAGGGGACCGTCGACCTCAAGGACTGGGAGGCCACCGACGCCCTGTTCATCATGGGTGTCAACGCGGCCTCCAACGCGCCCAGGATGCTGACGGCGCTGGCCGAGGCGTACCGCCGTGGCGCCCAGATCGTGCACATCAACCCCCTGGTCGAGGCGGCCGCCACCCGGACCATCGTGCCGCACGACTTCACGGACATGGCGCTGAACAAGTCGACGCGGACCAGCACCCTGAACCTGCAGCCGCGGATCGGCGGCGACATGGCGCTCATGCGCGGTATCGCCAAGGCGATCCTGGAGCAGGCCAGGACCGACCCCAAGTCGCTGGACCAGGAGTTCATCGACCGACACACCACGGGCTTCGACGAGTACCGGGCCCGGTGCGAGGAGACCTCCTGGGAGGAGATCGAGCGCCAGTCCGGGGTCGGGCGGGACGGCATCCTCAAGACGGCGCGCGTCTACCGCGACGCCGACCGGAGCATCTTCAGCTGGTGTCTGGGGATCAGCCAGCACGAACACGGCGTCGACACCGTCCGGGAGATCGTCAACGTCCTTCTGCTACGCGGCAATCTGGGCCGCGAGGGCGCGGGACCGTCCCCCGTACGCGGGCACAGCAACGTCCAGGGCAACCGGACCTGCGGCATCGACCACCGGCCCACCGAGGAGTTCCTGGCGCGACTCGCCGACGTCTGCGACATCGACCCGCCGGCCGCGCACGGTCTGGACACCGTCGGCACCATCCACGCGATGCACGACGGGGACGTCAAGGTGTTCGTCGGCATGGGCGGCAACTTCGCGCTCGCGGCGCCCGACACCCCGTACACCTACGAGGCACTGCGCAAGTGCGAGCTCACCGTCCAGGTGAGCACCAAGCTCAACCGCAGCCATCTCGTCCACGGCGCCCGGGCGCTCATCCTGCCGTGCCTGGGCCGTACCGAGAAGGACCAGCAGCGCCGAGGCGTCCAGAGCACCTCGGTCGAGGACTCGATGAGCATGGTCCACCTGTCCGTCGGCATGCGGCGTCCGGCCTCGCGGCAACTGCTGTCCGAGCCTGCCATCATCGCGGGGATCGCCCGCGCCGCCCTGCCGGACGGCTCCACGCCGTGGGAGTGGTACGTCGAGGACTACGACCGCATCCGCGACACCATGGCCCAAGTCCTGGACGGTTTCGAGGACTTCAACCGCCGGGTACGCCTGCCGCTCGGCTTCCGGATCAAGCAGCCCGCCCGCGAACTGGTCTTCCTCACGCCGTCGGGCCGCGCCGAGTTCTCCGCCGCACCGCTGCCCGACGTGGTCCCCGCCCCCGGCACCCTCGCGCTGGCCACCCTGCGCTCCCACGACCAGTGGAACACCACCATCTACTCCGACAACGACCGCTACCGCGGCATCAAGAACCTCCGCACGCTCGTCTTCATGAACACGGACGACATGCGCGAGCGCGGCATCTCCGAGTTCGACCCGGTCGACATCACCAGCACCGCCAAGGACGGCACCCACCGCCACCTCGACGGCTACCTCGCCATCCCGTACGACATCCCGCACGGCTGCGCAGCCGGCTACATGCCGGAAATGAACGTCCTCTGCGCAATCGGCGACTACAGCACCCAGAGCGACCAGCCCCTCATGAAGCACGTCAAGGTGACGATCACCCGCGCGGGCTGAGCGGCGGAGCGGGCCGCGAAGCTGTGCCCGTCATCGCTTCGGCGCGAACGTGGGGCTTCGTACCCTCCTTACGCATCCTCCGCCGAGTCCTTGTAGCGGTCGCGCATGGCCCTGCTGGCGGCCGGTCCCGCCGTGAAGACGAAGGTGTCGCTGTCGTCGAGCCGACGTCCGGTCCGGGCATCGACGACGACGGGCTCGACCTCTTCACCGCTGTCCGCATCCACGAGGATCATGCTGCGCTCCCCCGGCGCGAGGCGGGAGTTGCCCCACGCGGCCAGGGCGACGATCACCGGGCGCAGTGAGCGCCCCGTTGGGGTGAGTACGTACTCGTGGCGTACGGGGTTGGTCTGGTAAGGCCGGCGCTCGAGCAGTCCGTCCGCGACCAGGGTCTTCAGCCGGGCGGTGAGCATGCTGGAGGAGATGCCCAAGTTCTCCTGGAACTGGTCGAAGCGGCTGTAGCCGTCGAAGGCATCGTGCAGCAGGAGCAGTGTCCACCACTCGCCGACGTGTTCCACCGTCGTGGACAGCGGGCACTCCCGGTCCTCCAGCCTGATCCGGCTCGCCACGGCGACCATCCCCTCAGTTACTGCTAAAGTCGAAGTTAGTAGCTCTCATTTTAGCAGCAACGTGGGCGGTGCCAGGCATGCCCGCGCCCGGGACGGAGCACATCGTGACCACATCCCTCAGCGAATCCCTCGAAGGGCGCCGTGCCCTCGTCACCGGCGGCACCCAGGGCAGCGGAGCCGCGATCGCCCGACGCCTCGCCGAGGCCGGAGCGACTGTGCTCGTCACCGCCCGCAGCAGCCCCGGTGGCATCGAGGAGAAGACGTTCATCGCGGCCGACCTGTCCGCAGCCCAGGGCGCGGCCCATGTGGTCTCCGAGGTGGAGGCCCGCCTCGGAGGGGTCGACATCCTGGTCAACACCCTCGGCGGCTCCGAGGCACCCGCCGGAGGATTCGCGGCGCTCGGCGAGGACGACTGGGCGCGGGAACTGAACACCAACCTGCTGGCCGCCGTCCGCCTCGACCGGGGCCTGCTCCCCGGCATGATCGAGGCCGGCAAGGGCGCCATCGTGCACGTCACCTCGATCCAGCGGCGCATGCCGCTGTGGAACGCGACCCTGGCGTACGCCGCCGCCAAGGCCGCCCTGACCACCTACAGCAAGGGCCTGGCCAACGAGGTCGCCCGGCACGGTGTCCGCGTCAACACCGTCTCCCCGGGCTTCGTACAGACCGCCGCCGCCGACCGCCTGGTCGCCAGGATCGCCCAGGACGCCGACATCACCGAGGAAGCGGCGCTGGGCCGGCTCATGGACTCCCTGGGCGGCATCCCACTCGGCCGCCCCAACCGGCCCGAGGAAGTGGCCGAACTCGTCGCCTTCCTCGTCTCCGACCGCGCCTCAGCCATCGTCGGCGCCGAACACGTCATCGACGGCGGCACCACCCCGACGGTCTGAACCCGTCAAACCATCCCGCTATAACACCGCCACCACATTGAGGACCCCATGCCCCGCAACGAACCCCAGGCCATCAACCCCGACGCCCTGCCCGAGGTCGTCACCCGCTACCTCACAGCCCACCGCGCTCGCGACACCGCCACCGCCATCACCGCGTTCACCGACAACGCCACCGTGACCGACGACGGCGAGACCCACGAGGGCGCCGCCTCCATCGAGCACTGGCTGAGCCGAACAGCGACCGAATTCACCTTCACCACCCAACTCATCGGCGCCCACCGGACCGACGCGTCCCACTACACAGCCACCCAGCACCTCGAAGGCGACTTCCCCGGCGGCACGGTCGACCTCCACTACCGATTCACACTCCGAGACAACCTCGTCGAACGCCTTGTCATCGAACCGTGAGCCCACACGTGCGCTTCTGCTGACGCTCGCTTCCAGATCAGCGCGGGTGGGTCCGAGGAGCCGAGCCGACGAGCCATGAGGTCACCGTCGGCGCAGGGTGGAAGGATCCGGATATCCCCATGCGTTTTCGCTTGCCGAGCCACGGTCAGCGGCCAGTTCAACCGATGATGAAGCTGGCAGACGTTGTGTCTCCACTTCGCCGCGTGGAAGGAAGAGACCGAATCGCGCCTCTATGAGCGACAAGGTATGGCGGTCCCGGTCGCGGTAGGGCTCGTCTTCTGATCGTGCGTACTCACCATCCGGGTGCAGCACGCCGGCGGCGACCAGCTCCGGCAGCAACAGGTTCGGTTGATCCCCCCAACGCCATACTTCTTCGCCGATTCCGAACCCGCAGACGTCCTTCCCGTCCCTCGCGTAGGAGAACATCGCCGGCGGATGGTCCGGGGAAGGATCCAGATGGATCGCCTCCACACCGCTTCGGGAGATCTCAGCCAGCCGGCGGCCCCCGTCACCCAGCCCGTACTCAACGGCGAATGCCCAACCACCGCACGCACCGACCCGCACAACGTCATCGTCATCCGTCGCCAGGTCCAGGACCATGTGCCATGCCTCTGTGTCAGTGATCGGTTGCACGACCGATCCCGGCACGCCCCCCATCCGCACGCCCAGCTCCTCCGGCGCGACGCCGCGCGCGAACACCACGCCATGCCGCCAGTCGCCCTGGTCCACCAGCCACTGAATACCGTCAGCCATGACGCCCTCCCCACAGGCACAAGTGGCCCCTCCATCCGCGCCCACCCTAGCCACGGGAACCGACAAGCCCAGGACTGTCAGTCGAGCCAATGCCTCCAGCGGGCACGGGGCGGATAGCAGCGGCCCGAGTCAACGGCCTGTTGGTAAGCAAGGTCGGCGCGTTCCTTGTCCGACAGCACTCGGCCGTTCGCGTCGGGGAGATCGTGCCCGTGGCCGTCGGTGAGTCTGGAGAACGCGACGATGCAATCGGGGCGCACGGTCTGTGCCGCATACCAACCCAGCGTCGCGGTGCCCAGGGCAACGGCTGCGCAGACGATGACGAGTAACCGCCGCGGGCTGCCGGCTCTGTGCGGGATCACCGGCGCATCGTACTGAGTCGAGGTTCGACGGCACGCACGCAGAGTTCCGTGGCACAGGACACCGGTCCCACCCGTTCGCGTGAAGTCCCCGAAGGAACTCGCATCCCAAAATCGAACAGGCGTACCATTGCCGCGTGGCTGCGACCTATGACTTTCCGAGTGACCTCCTGGCCGGTCAGGAGGAGCTGCATCAGGTCCGGGCCGAGCTACTGGCCCTGCTGAAGCGACTCCCCTGGTCGGTCGAACCGCTGGACGGCTTCAGCGACGCCAACGGCTGGCGCAAGGTGGAACGCCCCGCCTCCCCCGGCTGGACCGCCGACGAACAGGCCGAGGTCGAAAAGCTCCGTCAGCGGGAGCGCGAGCTCGCCGTGTTCGTGACCTGCCACCGCTTCTGGTCGGAGGTCACCCCCGGGGATACGGTCGACGCGCGCGCGAGCCTCAAGCACGCCCACGAGGACCCGGCGTGAACGCGCCGGCTCAGCCCGCCTTCGGCGAGGTCCGAGGAGCCTGAGGCGTGCGAAGGAGGGTCCGCCGGAGCGTCTCGAAGGCGGTGGGCCGCCGACGGTCCGCCAGGAAGTCCCGTACGCGAAGAGCGCACTCCCGCGGGCTGAGAAGGCTGCTGTCGACGTCGAGATCGTGCAGTTCATGGGAGTGCACCTCGCCGTACTGCATGGCGGCCAGCCCCGCCTGCCGGTCCCCGCGTTCGCTCTCCCGGCGCTCCAGCTCGGGCAGCGGGCATCTGACCCCGACCAGCACCGTGTCCTCGGGCACGAGCAGGCCGAGAAGGTCGAGAAGCCGCCAACGCCGGCTCAGCGGATGATCGACGACGAGGTTGTTGCCACCGGCCGCCATACCCGCGACCGCACGGTGGAATCCCTTGGCCGTGCGGTCGATCTCCGCCTGAAGATCCTCGTCGGGTATCTCTCCACCGCCGCGCATCGAATGGAAGGCGTGCACCGGCATGTGGAACCAGGTCCCGTCGAGTACGTCAAGGAGCTCCCGGGCGATGCTGCTCTTCCCCGAACTGGACGTGCCGTTGAGGAGAATCACGGTGCCCCCGGCCACGGTCTCGGGGATACGTGCGTAGTCCGGTCCCGCGGTACCTGGAGCCGCCGCCTCGGTCGCCATAATGTCTGTCGCCCCTCTCTCCCCCCCCGTACAGCCATGATCTCGAACCGGGCGGCCCGGAGAACACCGGTTTTCAACGGTGCCGGCCGACCGGATAGGCCGCCTGAAAGGCCAGCCGCCGATCCGCGCCCTCACCAACGGCCACGAGGAAATCATCGAGAGCCAGGAACTCCTCCCAGGTCGTCCTGCCACTCGCCTCACTCAGCCGCCCGACCACGAGGTCTGCCAACTCAGCGACCCGCTTGTTCTTCCAGACCTTGTCGGCCACGCTCACCAGCAGATCGCCGATCCCGATGTCCGGTCCGCCCCACGCCGCATGAGTCCCCGCGAACCGGGCCAGCCCCGCACTGAAGCCGTTGGCCAACAGCAGTTCGCGTCCGGCCTCCTCGTGCGCGGAGCCGAGCCCGGACAGCTCACCGACGTGCACCGTCTTCCCTATGTCATGCGTGGCCGCCCCGAAGAGCACGGCCTCACGGTCGAACCGCAGCGCCGGCTGCCGCTCCTCCACCCAGTCGACGAGTTGGTGCGCAACATCGTGAACGGCTCGCAGGTGGGCCGCGAGGCGCGGAGGGGCGTCGAGACTCTCCAGGAGTTCCGCCACTCGGTCCGGCAGCGGGCGCAAGGGCGGTTCGCCACTGTCGTGGAGGGCCCGCAGCAGGAGAGGGTCGGGAGTCGTCACCGCGACAGGATAGTGAGGCGGGACATGACTAAGGCCCAAATCTCCGGGGTCATACCCCGCTGACCTGGGCCTCGTTCATGTCCCGAACCTGGTGGGCGCGGACGGTTTCGAACCGCCGACATCCGCCTTGTAAGGGCGGCGCTCTACCACTGAGCTACGCGCCCAGGACGAGTCGACAGCCTACATTGCCAGGGGGGATGCCCCGCAAACCCGTATCCGGGGGCCAGGTTCGGGAGCGGCCGGGGACCAGCCCGCGATCGGTTCGGGGGTTTTCCCCACCCCTTATCCGGGAGCGGTCCGGATCCCCCCGCGGCCCGCGGATCCGTAGGTTCGAAGAGCGTCGGAAGAGCAGGTGCCCGAGAGGCCCGGCGCACGTCGCCGTACTTCGCAGGGGGAGATCTTCATGGCTCGCACAGCACGTACTCGCACAGCACGGACCCGGACCCGCTCGAACCTGACCAGCTCGAGCCGGATCCGCTCGACGCGTACCCGCGCCGTCGCCGTCACCGGCGCCGTGGCCGTCGTCGCTCTGCTCGCCGTCGGATGCGGTGCCAGTGCCGGGGACGACACGGAACCCGAGCACCGGTCCTTCGCCCTGAGCGGCCGTACGCTCACCGTCGACTCCGACGACTCCGCGCTCGACCTCGTCGTGGCGGACTCGGACGAGGCCGACAAGGTCGAGGTGACCCGCTGGTTCGAGGGCAGCGTCGTCATCGGCGGGGACCCGAAGGTGACCTGGAAGATGGACGGCGACCGGCTGGTGCTGCGGATGAAGTGCTCGGGTGTGGTCGCCGACTGCTCGGCCAGGCACCGGATCGTGGTGCCGCGCGGCGTCGCCGTCACCGTGAAGGACGGGGACGGAAGCGTGAACGCGCAGGGGTTCAAGGAGCCGCTGAGCATTCGTACGGGGGACGGTTCGGCCCGGGTGACGGGCTCCTCCGGGCCGCTCAGCATCCGTACGGCGGACGGATCCGTACGGGTGAAGGACTCCTCCGGGACTCTGGAGCTGCGTACCGGCGACGGATCCATCCACGCGAGCGGCGTCGACTCACGGCGCGTCCAGGCGCGTACGCAGGACGGCTCCGTACGGCTCGAACTCGACGCCGTACCGGACCTCGTGGAATCCCGCACCGGGGACGGCTCCGTCACGATCGCGCTGCCTCAGGAGACGTACCGGGTGACGACCGAGACCGGTGACGGCTCGGTGGATGTGTCGGTGCCCCGGAGCGACGCCAGTTCGCATGTGGTGTCCGCCCACACCGGCGATGGGAAGATCACGGTGCGAACCGCGAACTAACCAGCCCGTGTGTTCGTCCTTAACGGGTGGGAGAATGACACCGGGCAGGGCGGATGACCACACGGGAGAGGGATGTGACGGCGACACCTTCACAGCCGTACACGGCGTCTGTGCCATGCGCGCAGGCAGAAGGTGGTCCCCGCCCGCCGGGCTCCGGGGCACGCCGCACATCCGGCGTTCCGTACGCGGTTTCCTACGCCGTTCGTGACGCGCTGACCCTTATGGCCCTGCCGCTGCTCGTCGCGCTCGCGCTGCCCGCGGCCTTCGCCGGCGGCGGCACCCGGCGCTGGTTCGGCGGGCGCGCCGAGGGTCAGCGGGCCGAGGCGCAGGCCGCGAAGGACGCCGCCGCGGCCGCCTTCTACGAACTGGACACCGCCCAGCGCGATCTGCGGATCTCGATAGAGACCATCACGGCCGTCGACGCCTCCCCGGCGGCCCGCCGCGCCGTCTCCGACTTCGAGGCGCTGGGGCGGCGCATCGACGAGGCCAGCCAGCAGTACATCACCGCCGTCGACGCCCACGACCTCGACCGGGACGAGCTGGAGGCCTCGGTCGCCACACGGGCCCGCACCGAGCTCAGCGCCGCCAAGGACGAGCTGGGCCGGGTCAAGACGGAGCTGGACCGGTTCGAGCAGGGGCTCGGGCCGCTGCTCGGCAAGGCCGAGACGCAGCTCGCCCGGCTCGCCCCGTCCGTGGAGCGCGCCCGCCAGGCCCTGCTGGCCGCCTCGAACGCGCTGGACGGCGTACGGGGGTCGGGACTCAAGGCCGACGACCTCGCCGCCCGGCTGGCCGCCCTCGGGCCCGAGCTGACCAAGCTCAACCAGGGCGCCGGGCAGCACGGCGTGCCGGAGACGCTGGAGCGCGCCGAGCGGGTCTCGAAGGAGGCCGAGGCGGTACGGGCGGAGGCGGAGCGGCTTCCCGAGCGGGCCGCCGAGATCGACCACCGGCTGGTCTCGCTGCGGACCCGCGCGCAGGCGCTGACCACGCGATCCGGGCAGGTGGAGCCGGTACTGAGCGAGCTGCGGCGCCGGTTCTCGGCGGCCTGCTGGCAGGACCTTCAGCACGTACCCGAGCAGGCCGCGGAGAGCGTACGGCAGGCCGAGCTGAAGCTGAAGGAGGCGCGGACCGCGCGTGACGAGCAGCGCTGGCCGGACGCGACCTCCCTGCTGTCCACCGTCCGCGCGCTGCTCAACAACACGGACGAGGCGGTCTCGGCGGCGGGCGACCGGCTGCGGCGGCTGAACGCCGTGGCGAAGGATCCGCAGCAGGAGATCGACCGCACCCGCTTCGCCATCCGTGACGCCCAGCGCCTGGCCATGGCGGGCCGCAACACCCCCGACCCGCGCCAGGCCCGCCCCCTCGACGAGGCGGTGGCCCGCCTGGAGCGTGCCATCACCTCGCTGGAGGGCCGCCACCCCGACTACTGGCACTTCCTGACCGAGACCGAGGCGGTACGGCAGACGGTGGCGCGGGTGGTCTCACAGATCCGCGAGGAGCGGGGCGGCGGGGCCTGAACAAGCCGGGTACGGCTCCGAGGCTCGGGGACGGAAGGGCCTGAACACCGGGTACGGCTCCGAGGCTCGGGGGACGGAGAGGTCCGAACAACCGGGTACAGCTCCGACGCTCGGGGGACGGAAGGGCCCGAACAACCGGGTACGGCTCCCACGCTCGCGCCGGGCGGACGGAGGGGCCCGGACAACCGGGTACGGCTCCCACGCTCGCGCCGGGCGTACGGAGGGGCCTGACCACTCCGTACGCCCCGGGGGTGGCGGTCCACGTGTCCCGGGCGGATCCTGAAGGTGCGTACGGCCTCCGCTAAATGCGTGAGCGTGAGGAGGCGGACATGGCCACACACGCAATTCGCCCGGGAACCAGACGGCGGCGGATCAGCTTCGACGAGCATCTGCCCGTCGATCACCGCCTCAGCACCTTCTACCGGATCGGCGCGGGCCTGATGGGCCTGGTACTGCTCGCGTTCGGCATCCTGGGGCTCATCGACAAGGTCGGCTTCTTCGACACCCGTGGGGACCAGGTCGCGGGGCTGAGCACCAACGGCGCGCTCAGCGTGCTGTCGATCTGCGTCGGGCTGCTGCTGTTCGCGGGGATGGTGATCGGCGGGAACTTCGCCTCCACCCTGAACATGGTCCTCGGCGTCCTCTTCATCCTGAGCGGCTTCGTGAACCTGGCGCTGCTCGACACCGGCGCCAACTTCCTCGCCTTCCGCATCCAGAACGTGCTGTTCAGCTTTGTGGTGGGCGTCATGCTGATGTTCTTCGGGATGTACGGAAGGGTCGGTTCGGCCCTGCCCCACGACAACCCGTACTGGAAGGCCCGCCATCCCGAGCGGCAGGAACACGAGCAGCGGCTGCGGGCCAAGGCGCACGCACTCGCCCTCCAGCGGGCGAGCGGGCGTGAGCTGCGCAGGTGAATCTCGTCGCGGCGCGGGGCACCCGCTAGCCTGTGCCGCATGCCTCGCTATGAGTACCGCTGCCGGACCTGCGGCGACACGTTCGAAAAGAGCCGCCCGATGGCGGAGTCCGCCGCCCCCGCGGCCTGCCCCGCCGGCCACGACGACACGGTGAAGCTGCTGTCAACGGTCGCGGTGGGCGGTTCGGCCTCGGCGCCCGCACCCGCCCCGGGTGGCGGGGGCGGTGGCGGCTGCTGCGGTGGGGGCTGCTGCGGCTGACCGACGAGTGTTTCGCCCCCGCCGCCCCTACCCGTCCCATCTCTGGGGCTCCGCCCCAGACCCCATGGGGTTGCCTTTCGACCGCGGGCCGGTGGGGGCCTGTCGCGCAGTTCCCCGCGCCCCCAATCGCCCCCGCCGCCCACACCCATCCCATCCCTGGGGCTCCGCCCCAGACCCCATGGGGTTGCCTTTCGACCGCGGGCCGGTGGGGGCCTGTCGCGCAGTTCCCCGCGCCCCCAATCGCCCCCGCC
>NZ_JBHXWK010000007.1:293508-508477 GCF_042671685.1 Streptomyces sp. NPDC127595
GCCCACACCCATCCCATCTCTGGGGCTGCGCCCCAGACCCCATGGGGTTGCCTTTCGGCCGCGGGCCGGTGGGGGCCTGTCGCGCAGTTCCCCGCGCCCCTAGGAGGGGCGTCCGCACCCACTCAACAGCTCACGCAGTATCCGCTCCCCCGCCGCGACCCCGAGCTCCGGAAGCGCCGTGACCGTGGGCGCTGTCCAACCGGCCTCCGCGAGTTCTCCGTGTCCCGGGCGCCATCCCCGGTCGGCGGCGAGCAGGAGGTCGGCGTCGAGGAGAGAGTCCCCGGCGGCCAGCGTCAGGGCAGCCCCCGTGCGCCGCGCGACCTCGTACATCGCCGCGCTCTTGGTGAGCGGCTTCGGTACGGCGTAGATCTTGCGGCCCTGGAGGGACACGGTCCAGCCGCGGTTCTCGGCCCAGACGGCGAGTTCCTTGACCCAGTCCTCGGGGAGCAGTTCGCGCTCGACGACGAGATAGACGAACAGGTCCTCGGCGACGCGGTGTTTGCGGACCCAGGCCGGGTCGGCGGTGGCCTCCATGTGCTCGCGCACCTCGGTGAGGGAGGCGCACTCACTCGCCAGCCGTGCGGTGACCCGCGCGTGCCAGTCGGCGTCGGACACCCCGTCGACGAGCAGGTGCCCGCCGTTGGCGCAGATCGCGTACTTCGGGGCGGGGCCCGGCAGGCTGATGCGCTGGTACTGCTTACGGGTGCGGGTCGTGGTGGGGACGAAGTCCGCCACCTCGCCGAGTTCGGCCAGGAGGGCGGCCGCGGTCTCCGTCATGTATGACAGCGGCCTGCTCTCGTGCACCTCGACGCAGAGCAGCCGGGGCGCCACCGCGTCCGGCATGGTCAGCGCGAGGGCGGCGGCGGAGTAGATGAGCGTGCGGTCGAGGTCGCTGGCGACGAGCACCTTGGGCGAGGCCGCCGAAGCAACCGCAGCCGCCGAAGCGAACGAGGCCGTGGAAGCCGCCGAGGCGATCGACACCGCCGAGGCCGTCGCGGAAGCCGTAGAAGCCCTGGACGCCCTGGAAGCTCTGGAAGACTCGGACATCAGACCGTCACCGACTTGCCGTCGGCACCCGTCGCACCGCGCGTGTACTTCGGGTGGATCAAACCCACGCAGGTGTACGGAAGTTCGGCGACCTCCTCGACGGGCACCCCGCGCTGTTCGGCGAGCAGCCGTACGTGGTCGAGGTCGGCGCCCGCTCCGGCGCGGGCCAGGATCTTCCAGGGGACGCGGCGCAGCAGCACCCGGGTGGTCTCGCCGACGCCCGGCTTGACGAGGTTCACGTCGTGGATCCCGTACTCCTCGCTGATCCGCTCGACGGCCCCCCAGCCCTCCCAGGTGGGCGTGCGGTCGGCGGCGAGCAGCTCCTTGGCCTGGGCGCAGGCCGCGTCGGCGACGTCGGGGAACCGGGCCGCGACGGCGTCCAGGAAGTCGACGGAGACATCCGAGCCGGCGAGCTCGCGGTAGAACTTCGCGCCGTGGAAGTCGTGTTCGCCGACGAGGTCGGAGCGCAGGACCGTGCGTGAGATCAGGCCGGACACCGTCGAGTTGAGGCAGGCGGAGGGGATCAGGAAGTCCTCGCGGGTGCCGTACGTCCGTACGCACGAGCCCGGGTCGGCGAGCACCGCGATCTCCGGGTCGAAGCCGGTGACGCCCTCGGCCTCCTCGAACTCCCGTATGGCATCGGCGAGTTCGCGGGTGATGGCGCCTTTGCCGGTCCAGCCGTCGACGAACACGACGTCGGCGGGGTCGTGGTGGGCGGCCAGCCAGCGCAGCGCGTTGGCGTCGATGCCGCGGCCCCGGACGATGGAGACGGCGTAGTGCGGGAGGTCGAGGCCGTGCCGGTACTGGGCCCAGCGGCGCATCAGGACGCCTACCGGGGTGCCCGCGCGGGCCAGCGACACGAGCACCGGGCGCGGTGAACGCTCTGCGAGCACCAGCTCGGTGACCGCGCCGACGGCCTGGGCGATCCGGGCGGCGGAGGTGTCGAGCGCGGCGTGGAACAGCTCCTGGTAGTGGGCGCTCGGCTGGTACTCGACCGGCAGCGACTCCGCGTAGTGCGCGCCGCCGCTCTGGATGGCCTCCTCGCGTTCCTCGGTCGGCGCCTCCAGCGTCACGTCCGAGAGGTCCTGCAGCAGCCAGCCGACGTCCTCCGGCGCGTACGAGGAGAAGGCTGGGCCGCGGAGGGGCTCGGGGAGCATGGAGGGCCTTTCGGTGGACGGGCGCCCGGGGACGTACGAGGGGACGACGGCGAGCAGGACGGTCCGTGTGTGGGCGGCGAGCTGCGCCAACAGGCCGTCCACGGCGTGCAGTTCGGGGGTGTCGGCGGTCGAGTCGACGACGGCGATGACGGCGTCGAAGCCGGCGCCGGCGACGTTGTAGGCGTAGCGCTCGCCGGGGCCGTCGCCCGGGTTGTCGTGGGCGGGGAAGACGAGCCGGCTGCGTATCGCGTAGCCGGGGTCGTCGAGGGCGAGTACCGGGGAGCGGGTGGTCGTGGAGTAGCGCACCTCGGCGGCCACCACCTGCTCCAGCTCGCGGGCCAGCCGCAGCGGTGCGTACATCAGCTCCTCGAAGCCGAGTACGAGCACGCGCCGGGCGTCGTCGGGCAGAGCTTCGGCGATCCGCGCGGTCAGGGCGGGCAGGGCGCCGTCAAGCCGTATTCGCTGGCCGGGTGTGAAGCCGTGCCGGCCGCCGTCGGGAACGCCGCGCGGCCAGCCGAGCTCGACGCGGGTGACCCTCGCGGCGCGTACCCGGGCCCGGGCACGCGCCGCGAGTACCGCGGGGCCCGCGGGCGCCGAGAGCGCCGCCGCCTCCTGCTCGGCGACCAGCGCCTGCCCCTTCTGCAGCACCCCTTCGGGGAGCCTCACCGTCCCCGACGCCGCCGTCACCAGGTCGACCCGCGCGCCGATCTCCCGCGCGAACTCGTCCAGGCGCCCCATGTCGGCGGCGGACCGCATGTCGACCAGGGCGACGACGACGTACCGCTCGCGCGGGTAGCGGGCGTGCAGGTCACGGATGGTGTTGAGGATCGTGTTGCCGGTGGAGAACTCGTCGTCGACGAGGACCAGCGGGCCGGGGCCGGCCAGCAGGTCAGGGTTCTCGGGGAGGAGCAGATGCGAGGTGGCGTGCGAGTGGGACTCCTCGAAGCCGCCCGCGCTGGCGACGCCGGGAACGGGCCGGCGGGTGGAGTGCAGATAGGGCGCGAGGCCCACCCCGTCCGCGACGCAGTGGCCGAGCCCGGTGGCCGTCTCGGCATAGCCGAGGACCACCGCGGCACGGCACTCATCGGCGCCCAGCAGATCCCGCACGCGCCGGCCGAGCGCGAACCCGTGTCCGTACACCACGGACGGCGACTGCGGCACATGCTTGCCCAGCACGTTCGACACGAGCAGATGCGCCCGCTTGGGGTTGCGCCGCAGCGCGAGCCCCAGCAGGTCGCTCAGCTTCTCGTCCCCGACCAGCTCGACGCCGAGCCGCTCGGCGACCCAGGTCCCCGTCCACACCACGTTGCTCATCAATCCCTTAATCGGTAAGAGGTCACTGCTGATCGGTTGGAGGTCACTGCGGCTGGTCGGGCCGCTTGGGTCTCGGCCGGGAACCCGCGCCTCGGTCGGGCATTCCGGCCTCGGTGGAGAATCCCGGCCTCGGTCGGGAATCCGGCCTCAGTCGGGAAGCCCCGCGGCCAGCAGCTCCACGAAGCCGATGTCCTCGTTGGCGACGCCGAAGACCTCGGCGCGCTGAAGGGTGCGCTCGGCCCAGGCGCGGTGCGGCTTCACCTCGTTCATCTTGTTCGTGTACGACGACCGCAGCACACCCCCGCCGCAGCGCTCGGGCCGCAGGATGTCCTGTGCGTCGCTGTACTCCTCGTGGCTGACCACGGACAACGCGTGGACGGCCGGCACGTGCGAGGGGTGGATGCAGGTCTTGCCGAGCAGGCCGTTGGCGCGGTCGAGGGCGATCTCGCGCAGCAGCCCGTCCAGATCGTGTTCGATGAGTGTCTGGCGCAGTTCCTCGACCTCACCGGCCTGGAAGGGGCTGCGGCGCAGCTGCGGCTTGAACATGCGCTCCTGGACCCGGAAGTACTCCCACACCGGCCCGGTCACGGTGAAGCCGGTGCCGTCGGCCCGCCCGAGTACGTTCACCACGTCGGCGATCACGGAGGCGACGATCTGGACGTCGTAGGCGGTCATGTCGGGCGCCCTGCGCAGTCCGTACGCCGAGCAGAAGTCGGTGACGCCGAGGCGCAGCGCGAGGACGCGGTCGCGGTACTTGGTGACCGTGCGGTGGATGCCCTCCAGGGTCTCCCTGCGGGACTCCAGGTGCAGCAGGCCGGGCGATTCGAGGACCGGCATGGCGAAGAGGCGCCGCCCGCTCGTGTTCTCGGCCACTGTGAGCGCCTCGAGGAACGGGACGCCCCGCTCCTCGGTGAACTTCGGCAGTACGAATCCGGAGAGCAGCCGTACCGCCGGGCCGAGCCGCTGGACGAGGTCCGGGATCTGCTCGGGTTCACGGACCCGTACGAAGAGCAGGGGCAGCTCGGAGAGGTGCGGCCGCTGCGCGAGGTCGGCGAACTGCCTGACCAGGTTCTCCTCGGCGCCCACGACCTCGGCGTCGTCGATCGAGTCCTCCAGGCACAGCACCATGGAGACCACGCCGCGCCCGGCCTGCTTGATGATGTCGTCGGCGAGCTGGGGCCTGGTCGCGGGGCTGTAGAGGGTGGCTCCCAGGGCCGCCGCGAGCACGTGCGCCGGCGAATCGGCGGTGAAGAGGCTCGGCTCCCGGTAGAAGAGACGCTGCCGCTCTTCCGGGGCGATATGACCGAAATGACGCATGAAACTCCCCGTCGCGGCTAGGCGGCCAGATCTGATGTGGCCGGTAATAGTACGTATGGATCAATGTCAAGGGTTCCCACCGGGCATGAAGTTCTGGTAACTCAGCCATGTCGACTGTTGTCCTGTCCCGGCCGGGGATATTCACCCCCGCGTTGTCCCGACCAGGCCCCAGAGGGCAGGATGACCGCATGACGCACGCGATGCTGAAGGGGTCGAACGTCCCGCTGGACGCCACAGCGGTGCGCGCTGTGCTGCGCTGGACACCTGGACAGGGTGTCCCGGATGTGGATGCCTCGGCGCTGCTCCTCGGGCCCGACGGTCGTGTGCGATCCGACGAGGACTTCGTCTTCTACAACCAGCCCCGCCATCCCTCGGGCAAGGTCAGGCTGCTCGGCAAGAAACGCGGTGCCGAGGGTCTTACCGACACGATCCAGACAGATCTGACGGGTGTCGAGTCCGCTGTCGGACAGATTCTGCTGGTCGCATCGGCGGACGACGTCACCTTCGACCGCGTACGGGGCTTGCGCATCCTGCTGTACGACGCGTCCGTCACGGGCGGCGAACCGCTGGCGTACTTCGACGTCAAGCCGGAGACCGGCGCCGAGACGGCGCTGATCTGCGGCGAACTGTACCGGCGCGGCGGGGGCTGGAAGTTCCGGGCGCTCGGCGAGGGCTACCCCAACGGTTTGCAGGGGCTGGCGGGCGACTACGGGATCTCGGTGGACGAATCGGAGACCGCCGTCCCGCTGACGGACCCCGCGCCGCCCGCCCCTGCGTGGTCCGCGCCCGCCCCGGCCCCCGAGACCTCCGTACCGCTGCCGCCCGAGCAGCCCGCCCCGGTGCCGCAGCAGCCCGCGTACGGCTATCCCGGCCCCCAGGCGGCACCGGCACCGGCCCAGCCCTCCTACGGCTATCCACAGCCGTCCAGCCAGCCCGCCTACGGCTACCCGGGGCCCCAGACCGCGCCGGCCGCGGCGCCCGCCTACGGCTTCCCGCAGGCGGTCGGCACCCTGCCGGACCCGGACTTCAAACTGCCGCCGCAGGGGCCGCAGTTCATCGGGCGCTGACGTCCGGGGTGCCGCTGCGCGGCCACCGCTCAGCGGCCGGCCTTGGACTTGTACCCCCGGCCCCACTGCAGCCCCCAGCCGTACAGCCGGTCGAGCTCGGCCTGGAATCCGTACACGAAGCGCACCTCGCGGCGCACGATCAGCTCGCCCTTGACGTTCTCGATCATCACGACGGCGCAGGAGCGGGCCTGCGGATGGCGTTCGTCGAGGCTGATCTCGACGCGTGGGCCGTTGCTCGGGAAGAGCGTGACGATGGCGTGCGTACGGTCGAAGGCCGGGGTCTGGTCGTAGATGTAGACGAAGACCAGGAGCCGCTGGATGTCGTCGCGGTGGTCGAGGTTGACGTAGATCGTCTCGCCGGAGGCCGAGCCGAAGCGGTCGTCGCCGCTGAGCTTGACGTACGGCGGGCCGTTGAGTTCGCCGAAGAAGCTGCCCAGCGGCTGGACGACGCCCTTGGAGCCGTCCTTGAGTTCGTACATGACGCCGAGGTCGAGGTCGACGTTGACCATGCTCTGGGTGTGCGCCTGGACCACTTCCGGCTTGAACGTGCGGAAGGGGTGGCGCAGCAGGCTGCCGCGTTGCGGCCCGCCTATGTCGGAGGTGCGCATGCGCCAGGACAGGTTGATGCGCAGGTTGCCGGTGGCCGCGCCCTGCTTGGTGAGCGAGACCGTGCGGTTCCGCTTGGTCAGCTCGATGGAGTTGGTGGCCGCGCTGCCCGAATCGAAGTCCGCCGATCGCCCGCGCCACAGGTCCTGCCAGATGCCCATTCCGCCCCCACGTTCCCTCTGTATGCCTGCGGGGCGGCCGCGAGGACTCGTCCTCGCGGCCGCCCCGTTCAGAGCGTTCCTCAACCAGGCCCGGGTCACACCCCGGAACCCGGACCGGGGTCAGACCCCGGACGTGACCTCGGCCTTGTCGTCCGAGCTCTCACCTTTTCCCTCTTCCGCCGCCAGCTTGTTGTTGCGGCGCACTGAGGACCAGAAGGACCAGGCGATCAGGACGACACCGGTGAGGCCGGTGATGAACTCGTTGATCTCGAAACGGATGGTGACGAGCAGGATCGCCGCGAGGGCGCCGATCGCGTAGTGCGCGCCGTGCTCCAGGTAGACGTAGTCGTCAAGGGTGCCCTGGCGGACCAGGTAGACGGTGAGCGACCGGACGTACATGGCGCCGATGCCGAGGCCGAGCGCCATCAGGATGATGTCGTTCGTGACGGCGAAGGCGCCGATGACACCGTCGAAGGAGAAGGACGCGTCCAGTACCTCGAGGTAGAGGAACATGAAGAACGCGGCCTTGCCGGCGAGGGCAACCGCGGAGACCGGCTTGCCCTCTCGCCTGGCCTCTTCCTCGGCCTCGTGCTCGCGCTCCTCTTCTTCTTCGAGACGGTTCTCGAAGAAGCTGGAGAGGCCGCCGACGATCAGGTACGTGATGAGACCGCCGACGCCGGAGAGCAGGACCGTCTCGGCCTTGTCGACGTGGATGCCGCCGTGCTGGTGGGCGTTAGAGGCGAAGTACAGCGCGGAGAGCAGCAGGACGATCAGCGCGATGCAGACCGACAGCATGTCGACCTTGCCGAGCTTGGCCAGCGGGCGCTCGATCCAGCCGAGCCACTTGATGTCACGGTCCTCGAAAATGAAGTCGAGGAAGATCATCAACAGGAACATGCCGCCGAAGGCCGCGATCGCCGGGTGCGCGTCGGTGACCAGTTGCTGGTAGCGGTCCGCGTCGTTCAGTGCCAGGTCGACGGCGTCGATGGGGTTGAGCGACGCGGTGATCGCCACGATCACGACGGGGAAGACCAGCCGCATTCCGAAGACGGCGATCAGAACACCGACCGTGAGGAAGATCTTTTGCCAGAACGGGCTCATCTTCTTCAGGATTCCGGCGTTGACCACCGCGTTGTCGAAGGACAGCGAGATCTCGAGGATGGAAAGGATCAGGACGATCCCGAACGCCGTCCATCCGTCGATCAACACCGCCGCGACCAGGCCGATCGCGGTGACCGCGAACGACCAGCCGAAGGTTTTCAGGACCACTGGTTACCCCATCGTGTGTTGGGGGGCTACCCCCGGACGAAGTCCGGAGAGGGTTTCCCCCCGCCGTACCCGGCTTTACGAAACGTTGACTCCGAAGTCTAGAGCGATGCCCCGCAAGCCCGACGCGTACCCCTGTCCCACTGCGCGGAACTTCCATTCCGCTCCGTAGCGGTAAACCTCGCCGAAGATCATTGCCGTTTCCGTGGAGGCGTCTTCGGACAGGTCGTAGCGGGCGAGTTCCTGCCCGTCGGCCTGGTTGACGACGCGGATGAAAGCATTGCTGACCTGGCCGAAGGTCTGGCCGCGGTTGTCGGCGTCGTGGATCGAGACCGGGAAGACGATCTTGTCCACATTGGCCGGAACCTTGGAGAGATCGATCAGGATCGACTCGTCGTCGCCGTCGCCCTCACCCGTGAGGTTGTCACCGGTGTGCTCCACCGAGCCGTCGGGGCTCTTGAGCTGGTTGTAGAAAACGAACCACTCGTCGCCGAGCACCCGGCCGGAGTTGCACAGCAGCGCGCTGGCGTCCAGGTCGAAGTCGGCTCCCGTGGTGGAGCGTGCGTCCCAGCCGAGCCCGATCAACACCTGCGTGAGGTTGGGTGCGGCCTTCGAGAGGGAGACATTGCCTCCCTTGGCGAGCGTGACGCCCATGATCTGGTCCTCCCCGAGGTCATACGTTCAGTTGCCGAGCGCGTCCGGCGCCGCACGTGAAGTGTGCGGCGCCGGACGGATGAGCCAAAGGGCTTTTACTCAGACGTTGACGCCGAAGTCCTGCGCGATGCCGCGCAGGCCCGAGGCGTAGCCCTGGCCGATGGCACGGAACTTCCACTCCGCGCCGTGCCGGTAGAGCTCGCCGAAGACCATGGCGGTCTCCGTCGAGGCGTCCTCGGACAGGTCGTAGCGGGCGATCTCCGCTCCGCCCGCCTGGTTCACCACGCGGATGAACGCGTTGCGGACCTGGCCGAAGGACTGCTGGCGGTTCTCGGCGTCGTAGATCGAGACCGGGAAGACGATCTTCTCGATGTCGGCCGGGACGCCGGCGAGGTTGACCTTGATCTGCTCGTCGTCGCCCTCGCCCTCACCGGTGGTGTTGTCCCCGGTGTGCTCGACCGAGCCGTCCGGGCTCTTCAGGTTGTTGAAGAACACGAAGTTGGCGTCACTGCTGACCTTGCCGTCCGGGTTCGTGAGGATGGCGCTGGCGTCGAGGTCGAAGTCGGTACCGGTGGTGGTGCGGATGTCCCACCCCAGACCGATGATGACCGCGGTCAGTCCCGGGGCCTCCTTCGAAAGCGATACGTTGCCGCCCTTGCTGAGGCTGACTCCCACGAGTCCTCCATTGGTGTTCAGGGGCGGGATGCCCCGACTGCGTTCGGTATCGGATCAACGTGTCGATCCTAGTGACGGGTTCCCGCACCCTGCAGGGCTTGGGACCGAACAATCACAGGGTGTCGAGTGCCTTGACGTACTCGTTCAGGTCCCGCGCGTCCGGCAGGGCGTTGACGACGGTCCAGCGGACCACGCCCTCCTTGTCGATGATGAACGTGCCGCGCACCGCGCAGCCCTTGTCCTCGTCGAAGACGCCGTACGCGCGCGAAGTGGTGCCGTGCGGCCAGAAATCGGAGAGCAGCGGGTAGTCCAGGCCCTCCTGCTCGGCGAAGACGCGCAGGGTGTGGATGGAGTCGTTGGAGACGGCCAGGAGCTGGGTGTCACGGTCGGTGAACTGCGGCAGGTTGTCTCGCAGGGAGCACAGCTCGCCGGTGCACACGCCCGTGAAAGCGAACGGGTAGAAGAGCAGCACCACGTTCTTCTCGCCGCGGAAGTCGGACAGCCGCACGGTGGCGCCGTGGTTGTCCTTGAGCTCGAAGTCCGGCGCCTTGGTGCCGACCGCGATCGCCATAGTCACACGCTTTCCTTCCAGGGGGCTGTTCGGGTGAGTCCACCCTACGCAGCGGTCATCGCGACCCCGGGGAAGGCCGGCACGGCAGAACGCCGGACCGGCTGAGCGTCTCAGCGGGTCCGGCGTTCGGGGACGAGGTCCTTCAGGCCGCATGTCCGGGGGTCCGGCGGCGGAAACCGCCGGAGTGGTTGCCCGGATCGGCCCGGCGGAGTATCAGCGCTTGCCGGACTTGGCCCCCTTGGGGGTGGCCAGCCGGCTGCCGCTCCAGTCCTTGCCCACGCTGGCGCTCTTGGTCGCAGACAGACCCGCGGTCGTCGCCGCTTCGGCGATGTCGCTCGGCTCCACGTAGCCCTCACGGCCCGTCTTCGGCGTCAGCAGAAGGATGGTGCCGCCGTCTTCGATGTACGTGGTGGCGTCCACCAGTACGTCGGTCAGGTCGCCGTCCTCGTCGCGGAACCACAGCACCACGGCATCGGCGACGTCGTCGTACTCCTCGTCCACGAGCTCGCTGCCGATGACTTCCTCAATGGCCTCGCGGAGCTCCTGGTCGACGTCGTCGTCGTAGCCGATCTCCTGGACCACCTGCTCGGGCTGGAACCCCAGCCTTGCGGCAGGGTTCGTCCTCTCCTCCGCGTGGTCCGCGGTCGCGCTCACGGGTTGCCTCCTGATCATGTTTCTGGTTGGGGTCTCCCCCGGCTTTGTCGGAGCTTGGGGAGTCTTCTGGCCACGCGCGTGCGCGAAGCATTGGCCGTAGTCCACACGGACGGGGCGGATCGCGCAAGTACCCGGCCGTCGAGACCGCCGAAACGGTGACGATCCTGGCGGTGTCGACGCAACTCCAGGCATGGAATCGCGGCACCCAGTGACGCGCACCACACCCTTCTGTCCTGTTTGTGAATTTCACAGCCCTTGAAGGGTACGAGACCCGAACGACTTTGCGGAACGCGTCACGGACTGAGCGTATCGTTGCGTTTTGGCCCGGCACGTCCCGACGTACTGCGTGAACGTCCCGGTTACCTCTCAGTAGAGGTGACGATTCCGTTCGCCGGGTACACGATGGGGAACGGTGTGAACACAGAGCAGTACAGCCCCCTCTGACAGCGAAGGAACAGCGTGGCTTCCGGATCCGATCGCAACCCGATCATCATTGGCGGCCTTCCCAGCCAGGTCCCGGACTTCGACCCTGAGGAGACTCAGGAGTGGCTCGACTCCCTTGACGCCGCCGTCGACGAGCGAGGCCGGGAGCGCGCCCGCTATCTGATGCTGCGGCTCATCGAGCGGGCCCGCGAGAAGCGCGTGGCCGTGCCCGAGATGCGCAGCACGGACTACGTCAACACGATCGCCACCAAGGACGAGCCGTTCTTCCCCGGCAACGAGGAGATCGAGCGCAAGGTCCTGAACGCGACCCGCTGGAACGCCGCGGTGATGGTGTCCAGAGCCCAGCGCCCGGGTATCGGCGTCGGCGGTCACATCGCCACCTTCGCGTCCTCCGCCTCGCTTTACGACGTGGGCTTCAACCACTTCTTCCGCGGCAAGGACGAGGGCGACGGCGGCGACCAGATCTTCTTCCAGGGGCACGCCTCGCCGGGCATCTACGCCCGCGCGTTCCTCCTGGACCGGCTGAGCGAGCAGCAGCTCGACGCGTTCCGGCAGGAGAAGTCGAAGGCGCCGTACGGACTGTCCTCGTACCCGCACCCGCGGCTGATGCCGGACTTCTGGGAGTTCCCGACCGTCTCCATGGGCCTCGGCCCGCTCGGCGCGATCTTCCAGGCGCGGATGAACCGCTACATGGAGGCGCGTGAGATCGCCGACACCTCCAAGTCGCGTGTCTGGGCGTTCCTTGGTGACGGCGAGATGGACGAGCCGGAGTCGCTCGGCCAGCTGTCGATCGCGGCGCGCGAGGGCCTGGACAACCTGACCTTCGTCGTCAACTGCAACCTCCAGCGGCTCGACGGCCCGGTGCGCGGCAACGGCAAGATCATCCAGGAGCTGGAGTCGCAGTTCCGGGGCGCCGGCTGGAACGTCATCAAGCTGGTCTGGGACCGCACCTGGGACCCGCTGCTGGCGCAGGACCGCGACGGCGTGCTGGTCAACCAGCTCAACACCACACCGGACGGCCAGTTCCAGACGTACGCCACCGAGACCGGCGCGTACATCCGCGAGCACTTCTTCGGGCACGACCACCGGCTGCGCGCGATGGTCGAGAACATGACGGACGACCAGATCCTGCACCTGGGGCGCGGCGGCCACGACCACAAGAAGGTGTACGCGGCCT
Organism: Streptomyces sp. NPDC127595; assembly: GCF_042671685.1. Taxonomy (NCBI): domain Bacteria; kingdom Bacillati; phylum Actinomycetota; class Actinomycetes; order Kitasatosporales; family Streptomycetaceae; genus Streptomyces; species Streptomyces sp. NPDC127595. Next base: position 305,619 of record NZ_JBHXWK010000007.1, read on the forward strand.
TCGCGGCGGCCAAGGCGCACAAGGGCCAGCCGACGGTGGTGCTTGCGCAGACCGTCAAGGGCTGGACGCTCGGCCCGAACTTCGAGGGCCGCAACGCGACCCACCAGATGAAGAAGCTGACGACCGCGGACCTCAAGGGTTTCCGCGACCGGCTGCACATCCCGATCACGGACCAGCAGCTGGAGGGCGGCGCGCCGCCGTACTACCACCCGGGCCGTGACTCGGAGGAGATCCAGTACATGCACGACCGCCGCAAGGGGCTCGGCGGGTACGTCCCGACGCGCGTCGTGCGGTCGAAGCCCCTCGTGCTCCCCGAGGACAAGACGTACGCGAGTGTGAAGAAGGGGTCGGGTCACCAGGCGATCGCCACGACCATGGCGTTCGTCCGGCTGCTCAAGGACCTGATGCGGGACAAGGAGATCGGCAGGCGGTTCGTGCTGATCGCGCCCGACGAGTACCGCACCTTCGGCATGGACTCGTTCTTCCCGAGCGCGAAGATCTACAACCCGCTCGGCCAGCAGTACGAGTCCGTGGACCGCGATCTGCTGCTCGCGTACAAGGAGTCCCCGACGGGCCAGATGCTGCACGACGGCATCTCGGAGGCGGGCTGTACGGCGTCGCTGATCGCCGCGGGTTCGGCGTACGCCACGCACGGCGAGCCGCTGATCCCCGTCTATGTCTTCTACTCGATGTTCGGTTTCCAGCGCACCGGCGACCAGTTCTGGCAGATGGCCGACCAGTTGGCGCGCGGTTTCGTCCTGGGCGCGACCGCCGGACGTACGACTCTGACCGGTGAGGGTCTCCAGCACGCGGACGGCCACTCGCAGCTGCTCGCCTCGACGAACCCGGGGTGTGTCGCGTACGACCCGGCGTACGGGTACGAGATCGCGTACATCGTCAAGGACGGGCTGCGCCGGATGTACGGCCAGGACGCCGGGGCAAAGGACGCGGACGTCTTCTATTACCTGACCGTCTACAACGAGCCGATCCAGCATCCGGCAGAACCGGAGAGCGTGGACGTGGACGGCATTCTGAAGGGCATCTACCGCCTCAAGTCCGGTGACCAGGGCGTCATTCCGGCGCAGATCATGGCCTCCGGTGTCGCGGTGCCGTGGGCGGTCGAGGCGCAGCGGATCCTGGCCGCCGACTGGAACGTGAAGGCGGACGTCTGGTCGGCGACCTCCTGGAACGAGCTGCGGCGCGAGGCCGTCGAGGTGGAGCGGCACAATCTGCTGCACCCCGAGGAGGAGCAGCGCGTCCCGTACGTGACGCAGAAGCTGGCGGGGGCCGAGGGCCCGTTCGTCGCCGTCTCCGACTGGATGCGGTCCGTACCCGACCAGATCTCCCGCTGGGTGCCGGGGACCTACCAGTCCCTGGGCGCCGACGGCTTCGGCTTCGCGGACACGCGCGGCGCGGCCCGGCGGTTCTTCCACATCGACGCGCAGTCGATCGTGGTCGCGGTGCTGACCGAGCTGGCGCGCGAGGGCAAGGTGGACCGGTCGGTCCTGAAGCAGGCGATCGACCGCTACCAACTGCTCGACGTGCAGGCGGCCGACCCGGGGGCCGCGGGCGGCGACACGTAGTTCGTACGTCCGTCGAGGGGCGGTGGGGCCACGGGCCTCGCCGCCCCTTCCGCTGTCTTCTTATTGCTGTCTTCTTATTTACGATGCGGGCATGAAGGAGCAGTCGGCACAGGTCCGCTGGGAGCGGCGCACGCAGCGGCCGCTGCTGGGGTTCGCCCTGGCGTTCGCCGTCGCCTACGCCGTGCCGATCGTGTGGCCCGCCGCGGGTCACGAGGTGGCGTCCGTGTGCACGGCGGTGGAGTGGGTGGTGTGGGGCGCGTTCGCGGCGGACTACGCCGCCCGGCTCGTACTGGCCCAACAGCGCAAGGAGTTCGTACGGACGCACTGGCTGGACCTGATCGCGGTGGTGCTGCCGCTGGTCCAGCCGATGCGGCTGCTGCGGCTCGTCTCCACGCTACTGCTCGTCGGGCAACGGGCCCGGATCGCCTCCCAGATACAGCTCACGACGTATGTCGCGGGCTCGGTGGTGGGCCTGTTGATGTTCGGCTCGCTCGCGGTCCTCTCCGTGGAGCGGGAGTCGCCGAACGGGAACATCAAGACGCTGGGCGACGCGGTGTGGTGGTCGTTCACGACGATGACCACGGTGGGGTACGGGGATCACGCCCCGACCACCGGCCTGGGCCGCGTGCTCGCGGTCGGCCTGATGCTCTCCGGCATCGCCCTGCTCGGTGTCGTCACCGCGAACATCGCCGCCTGGTTCATCTCCCGCTTCGAGATGGACGACGTCGAGGAACGCCGGCAGACGGCCGCGATCACCGCCCTCACGGAGGAGGTACGCGCCCTGCGGGCGGAGGTGGCCGCGCTGTCACGGGGTAGGACGCCCGAGGACACGCCCTTCGCGGCGGAGGAGCACTCGCGCTAGAAGCGCGCCGGTCGCGACGGACCTGGCGGCGCGCTGCCCCCCTCCGGCAGCGCGCCGCAAGTCCGGTCGTCCTCCAGGTCGTACGGAGGACTTGACCCACTGTGACGTGCGGCGCGTGCCGGGTGCGAGGGATCTTTAGCCTTGTCACCCTGATAGGGGAAACGGCCCCTGGAGCGGGCCCGGGGACAGGTCCTGGACAGGGACAGGCCCTGGATGTGGTCGGCGCCCTAGATGTGGCCGGCGCCGACGCCCGCCTCCGCGTTGTCGCCCCGCTTGGTGAGCAGTGCGACGAAGACCGCCACGACGGCGACCCCGGACGCGACCAGGCAGGCCAGGCTCATTCCGGAGATGAAGGTGTCGTGGGCGACGGTCGTGATCTGCGCGGCGAGGGCGGCGGGCGTGTCCGGGGCGACCGGCGCGGCGCCGACCTGGACCGCCTCGGAGGCCGCGTCCAGCTGCTCCGGGGTGAGCGGGGGCAGCGTGGCATCGGCCCAGTTGCCCGCGAGGTCGCCGTCGACCTTGGAGGCCATCACGGCGCCCAGGACCGCCGTACCGAGGCTGCCGCCGATCTGCATCGCGGCCTGCTGGAGACCGCCTGCGACACCGGAGAGCTCCATCGGTGCGTTGCCCACGATGACCTCGGTGGCGCCGACCATGACCGGCGCGAGTCCGAGGCCGAGACCGGCGAACCAGAGCGACATGACGAAGCTGCCGGTGTTCGTGTCCAGCGTGGACATGCCGTACATGGAGATCGCGGTGAGGGCCATACCGCCGGCGAGCGGGATGCGCGGGCCGGTCTTGGTGATCAGGAAACCGGCCAGCGGCGAGCCCACGATCATCATTCCGGTCAGCGGGAGAAGGTGCAGGCCCGCGTCGACCGGGCTCATCCCGTGCACGTTCTGCAGGTAGAAGGTGACGAAGAACAGGCCGCCCAGGAAGGCGATGGCCATCAGGACCATCAGGACCACGCCTGCCGACAGCGGCACTGAGCGGAACAGCCCCAAGGGGATCAGCGGTTCCTTCACCCGCTTCTCCCAGAAGGCGAAGACCGCGAAGCCGAGCACCGAGGCGCCCAGGAAGGCCCAGGTCAGGCCGTCGCCCCAGCCCCAGGTCGGGGCCTTGATGAGGGCCCAGACCAGACAGAACATGGCGCCGGAGAGCAGGGCTATGCCAAGGACGTCGAAGGAGCGGGGCGCGTTCTCCGCGCGGTGGTCGGTCAGGATCAGCGAGCCGAGGACCAGCACGATGACGCCGATCGGCACGTTGATGAAGAACACCGACTGCCAGCTGACGTGCTGGACAAGCAGACCGCCGAGGATCGGGCCGCCCGCGGTGGACGCGCCGATGACCATGCCCCAGATGCCGATCGCCATGTTCAGCTTCTCGGCCGGGAAGGTGGCCCGCAGCAGACCGAGCGCGGCCGGCATGAGCAGCGCGCCGAACAGGCCCTGCAGGACACGGAAGGTGACCACCAGGGCGATGCTGTGGGAGAACCCGATGGCCCCGGAGGCCCCGGCGAAGCCGATCACGCCGATGAGGAAGGTCTGCCGGTGGCCGAACCGGTCGCCGAGCTTGCCCGCGGTGATCAGGGTGACCGCGAGCGCGAGGAAGTAGCCGTTGGTGATCCACTGGACGTCGGCGAAGCTCGCGCCGAGGTCCTTCTGGATGGCCGGGTTGGCGATGGCCACGATGGTGCCGTCCAGGGCGACCATCATGACGCCGAAGGCGACGGAGAACAGGGTGAACCAGGGGTGGCCGCGCAGCCCCGAGGACGGCGTCGGTCCGGAGACGGGTGCCGGGGCCTTGTCGGCCGGTCCCGTCGCGTCGACGGTGGTCTGACTAGTCATGTTTTCGAGGCTAGTGTCAGCCGCTGACAGTTGACAAACCAATTCACAAGTCGGTAACTGTCACGTCACTCGCGAATACCCTGAACCGGTCAGACGGTTCACAGGATGCGGACGATCCGGAGGCGGGAAACCAGAGAAGAGGGACCATGGACACGGCGGACCTTACCGGCCCGGCGCCACGACCCGGACTGCGGGAGCTCAAGAAACAGCGCACCCGGGACGCGCTCCTGCACGCCGCCCTCGAACTGTTCACCACCCAGGGGTACGAGCGGACGACCGTCGACGAGATCACCGAGGCCGTCGACGTCTCACAGCGCACCTTCTTCCGCTATTTCGCGGGCAAGGAGGAAGCCGCCCTCTTCACCCAGCGGCTCACGGAGTCGCACTTCCTCGCCGCCGTGCGCGAACGCCCGCCCCACGAAGCCCCGTTGGAGGTCCTGCGGCGCTCCGTCCTGGAGAGCTGGGACACCATCGGCGAGGCGATCGAGGCCGTCATCCCGATCGAACTGCACATGCGCACCCTCCGGTTGATCGAGTCGACACCCACGCTGCTCGCCGTCAGTCTGCGCCGCTCCGTGGAGCTGGAGGAGGAGATCGCGCAGGTGATCGCCGAGCGCGAGGGGCTCGACGTGGACGCGGACCCGCGCCCCCGTATCGCGGTCGCCGTCTTCGGCGGGGTGATGCGCGTGACGAGCCGCCTGTGGGGCCAGGGCGAGGACATCGGCGTCGAGGGAATCCGCGAACTGACCGCCTCTTATCTCAGCCATGTGGGGCCCGCATTGGCGGAAACATGGCGTACGGAATAACTCCTGCCGCACGGCGAGAGGTCCGATCGGCGTGCCCCATACCGCCCACTCCGCACGCAGAGTGACGGATCGCCCACCGGGTCTTGACTTTCCTTACCCAGCGTGAGGATTTAGCTCAAACTGAACACGCTTTGCCCCAATTACCCCACCAGAAACGTGATCCGGCTCACTCGGCTAACGCGAGACCCGTTTGTTCTCCTAGTGTGTCCTCCCAGTGACTTCCTTCGACGCTTCCCCCCAACTGAACGTCTGGCGCGCACTGCTCGCGCTGGCCGTTGTGTTCGTGATGCTGGCCACCGGTGGCTGGACCGCGGTGCACGGCCATCGGGGGTCGTCGGCCCTCGCAGCCTCGCGCTCCGCGTGGGAGCAGGGCACCCTCGCCGGTCGCCCGCTCCCGGACACCGACTCGGCGCCGAGCGTCGTGGCCCGCTTCTTCGCCTCGCTCGACGCCGGCCAGCGCGACAGTCTCGTCCGCCGCTACTCGCTCGCGGTCGGCAACATGAACGGCGCGCCCGTGACCCTGCGCTACCGGGCGAACCGCCTCGCCCTGGAGAAACAGCGCAAGGTCGAGCTCAAACGCATGCACGACACCCGGCTCTCGCCACTCGGGCAGCACGAGGCGGGCCGCCGCATGCACCGCTACGAGGCGCTGCTCGGGAAGGGCCGCAAGATCCTCGCCTTCGACCCGATGGGCGCGGGCCGGATCGCCGAGGTCGTCGGAGACCTCGACACGGCGGAGCGCGTCTCGGTCGTGGTCCCCGGCGTCGACACCAACCTGCTCACCTTCCAGCGCACGGCCAAGAAGTACACGGCGCCCGTCGGCATGGCGCAGTCCCTGTACTCGGCGGAACGCAAGGCGAGCCCCACCACGCGTACGGCCGTGATCGCCTGGGCCGACTACACCGCACCCAGCGGGCTCGGCATCGACTCGGCCACCGCGATGCGCGCCGAGGAGGGCGCGGTCCGGCTGAACGCCCTGGTGCGGGCGCTGCCGGGAAGCTCGTCGGTGGCGCTGTACTGCCACAGCTACGGCTCCGTGCTGTGCGGGGTCGCCGCCAAGGAACTGCCCACCCGGGTCTCCGACATAGCGGTCGCGGGCAGCCCCGGTATGCGGGCCGACACGGTCGCGGGACTGCACACCACGGCCCAGGTCTGGGCGATGCGGGACTCCGACGACTGGATCCGGGACGTACCGCATCTGGAGGTCGGCGGGCTCGGGCACGGCGCCGATCCGGTGTCGACGGCGTTCGGGGCGCGGGTCCTGTCCGCGCGGGACGCGAAGGGCCACACCGGCTACTTCGAGCCGGGCACCGACAGCCTCCACAACTTCGCGGAGATCGGCATCGGCGCGTACGGCTCGGTGGAGTGCGCGCACACGGATGACGCGTGCCGGACGGGTTTGTCCGGCGGGTCGTCAGCCTGACGCGCGTAGAAGCGAAAGGAACCGCGGTCCGCCAAGGGAGGCGACGCGGGCCTGTGTGCCGCATACGATGGCCCGCATGGGTGACGTACTGGCCGGATTTCATGCCGCCTGGGAGTTCGAGTCCGACTCCGTGCTCATCCGCTTCGAACGCGGAATCCGCACGCCGAAGCTGTTCCAGGCGCTCGGCGAACGCCGTATCCCGCTCGACGCGATCGCGGCGGTGACACTGACGCCGGGGAAGCGCGGCACGGTCGTGCTGCGGGCGGTTCCCAGACCGGGCGCCGATCCCCTCATCGAGGCGGCGGCGGGACAGCTCAAGGAGGGGTGCGACCCCTATCGCCTGGTGCTGCCCGCCGAGCGCGAGACGCTCGCCGAGTACTACGCGGACGAGCTGCGCGCGCAGCTCACGAAGGACGACGAACCCGCCGAGCGGTTTCTCGTCGGGGCGCCCGAGGCGCCGTTGCACTTCAAGGCGTACGACGGCAAGGCGTCCTTCGACGGCAGGTCGGTGTCCTTCCGGTGGTTCTGGACGGGCGCCTCGTCGGCGAAGTGGAAGGCCGGCGACCAGACCTTCCCCGTCGCCGCGATCAGCGGCGTCGAATGGCGCTCCCCCGAGGTCTTCGAGGGGCATCTGCGGCTGCTGCGCCGTGAGCCGGCGGACGCCCAGCCCGTGCAGGCCGATCAAGATCCGGCGGCGGTGGTGTTCGGGCTGGGGTACGGGCCGGTCCATGAGTCGTTGCCGTTCGCTGCGGCTGTGCTGGCCGCGGTTCGTGGCTCGGGCGGGGCGCCCGTACCGGCCCTCTCCCCGCCCGCGTCCCGGCGCGATCCCGCCGATATCGCCGAGCGCATCCGGCACCTCGGTGAGCTCCGCGACGCCGGCCTCGTGACGGACGAGGAGTTCTCGACGAAGAAGGCGGAGCTCCTGGCGGAGCTGTGACGCCGGGGCGGAAGAGTTGGATTCGCCCCCTCCGCCCCTACCCGTCCCGTACCTGGGGGCTGCCGCCCCCAGACCCCCGCTTCGCGCTGAACGCGCTCGTCCTCAGACGCCGGACGGGCTGAAAACCAGCCCCTCCGGCGTTTGAGGAGCAGGAAGGGCAGGGGCGGAGGGGGCGAAAAACCCACTCCACCCCAACCCCCGCTACTCCCGGCCCGCCGAAGTGAAGCCCATGTCCGCGTAGCGGTCGCCCGCTACCTTGGCGGCGATGGGCTCCAGGAGGGCCAGTTCGGCATCGGTGAGGACGATGTGGGTCGCGGCCGTGTTCTCCTCGACGCGCTTCGCCTTGGTGGTGCCGGGAATCGGCACGACGGCGAACCCGTACACGGCGGCCCGCTGCTGCGCCCAGGCCAGCGCGACCTGACCGAGCGAGGCCCCATGGGCGTCGGCGACGGTACGTACCGACTCGAGGAGCGCGAGGTTGGCGGCCGCGTTGTCACCGTTGAAGCGGGGCTGCTGACGCCGGAAGTCGCTCGCCGCCAGATCCTTCCCGGCGTCCGCGAAGGACCCCGTGAGGAACCCGCGCCCGAGCGGCGAGTACGGCACGAGCGCCACACCCAGCTCACGCGCCACCGGAACCACCCCGGCCTCGATGTCACGGCTGAACAGCGACCACTCCGACTGCACGGCGGCGATCGGATGGACGCCCTGCGCCGCACGCAGCTCCCCGCCCGTCACCTCGCTCAGCCCGAGGTGCTTGACCTTGCCCTCGCGCACCAGCTCGGCCATGGTCCCGACGGTCTCCTCGATCGGGATGTTCACGTCACGCCGGTGCATGTAGTAGAGGTCGATCACGTCGACGTCCAGCCGCCGCAGGCTGGCCTCGACGGCCTGCCGGATGTAGGGCGCGTCGTTGCGGATGATCCGCTTGGTCGGGTCGTCCGGCGGGATCGTCATGGCGAACTTCGTCGCGATGACGAGTTCGTCGCGGTGCGCCTTGAAGAACGGCGAGAGGAACTTCTCGTTCTCACCCTGACCGTAGGCGTCCGCGGTGTCGAAGAGCGTGACGCCGAGTTCCAGCGCCCGCTCCAGGGCGGCCCGCGACTCGTCGGCGTCGGCGGGGCCGTACGCGAAGCTCATGCCCATGCAGCCCAGGCCCTGTACCCCGACCTCGGGGCCGTCGGTTCCGAGCTGCACCTTCGCGATCTTGCTGTCCGTCATCAGGACCTCTCCGACGCCAGGGCACGCCCGGCGTCCGCGTAGAAAGTGATTTTGCGGTCGAGTACCGCGAGGGTGTCCTGGAGTTCGGCGATCCGGGACTGTACGTCCCTGCGGGTCGCTTCCAGGAGTTCGTAACGCTCGATGTAGGTGTGGTCGCCCGCGCGCACCAGCTCGGCGTACCGCACCATGTCGGCGACCGGCATCCCGGTGAGCCGCAGCTTGCCGACGAGGCCCAGCCAGTCGAGGTCGCGGTTGGTGTAGCGGCGCTGGCCGGTGTGCGAGCGGTCGATGTGCGGCATCAGCCCGATCCGCTCGTACCAGCGCAGGGTGTGCGCCGTCAGGCCGGTGTAGGCGACGACCTCGCTGATCGTGTAGTTGTCCTGGCCGTCCGGGCGCCGCAACTCCCGCTCAGGGGGCGCGACGCAGAGATCGGGACTGCTACCGGTCTCGGTGGCCTCGGCCGTGGTCTCCATCACCGTCATGACCCCCACGCTAAAACCTTGGAGTGCACTCCAAGCAAGTGGAACCATGAAAATCCCGTGACGTCGCCCGCTCACGGTGTCTACGTTGCGGATCATGACTCTTGTACGCCGTGCCGTGCCCGCGGACGCCGAGGAAGTACTGCGGCTGCGCCAGGTGATGCTCGACTCGGTACACCGCACCGATTCGCCCGGTACCTGGCACGTCGAATCGCTTCCCACCCTACGGCGCAGGCTCGCCGACCCCGACGGGGACTTCGCGGCCTTCGTCATCGACCATCCGGACCGGCCGGAGGCGCTGGCGGCGCTCGTCGCCGGGACGATCGACTACCGCATCGGGAACGCGGCCAATCCGCACGGCGCGATCGGGCACGTATTCAGCGTCGCCACCGATCCGGACGCGCGGCGCCGCGGCTACGCCCGCGCGGCCATGGAGGCGCTTCTCGACTGGTTCCGCGAACGGGGCGTACGGCAGATCGACCTCAACGCCTCCGTGGAGGCCGAGCCGCTGTACGCCTCGCTCGGTTTCGTGCGCAAGCCGGACCCCTCGATGCGGCTCCGGCTCTGAGCCGCTTAGGCTCGTAGGCATGTCCCTGCAGAGCCTTGCGCTGATCGAGAACTGGCCCGTTCCCACCGCCGCGGCGGCCGTCGTCCGCGCGGACGGCACGCTTCTCGGGAGCCATGGGCCCGGTGCGCGGCCCTTCCCGCTCGCCTCGGTGACCAAGCCGCTTGCCGCGTACGCCGCCCTCGTCGCGTACGAGGAAGGCGCGATCGAGCTCGACGAACCCGCCGGGCCCGAGGGCTCGACCGTCCGTCATCTCCTCGCGCACACCTCCGGACTCGCCTACGACGAGCACCGGGTGACGTCCGCGCCCGGGGAGCGACGGCTGTACTCCAACGCCGGGTTCGAGGTGCTCGGGGAGCACATCGCCAAGGCGACGGACATTCCCTTCGGGGAGTATCTGCGCCAGGCGGTGCTGGATCCGCTGGGGATGGCGTCGACCACGCTCGACGGGTCGCCCGCGAAGGACGGGGTGTCCACGGTGGACGACCTGGTGCGCTTCGCGGCCGAGGTCCAGGCTCCGCGGCTCCTGGATCCCCGTACGGTCGCGGAGGCGATGACCGTCCAGTTCCCGGGCACGAAGGGCGTCCTGCCGGGGTACGGACACCGCAACCCCAACGACTGGGGGCTCGGCTTCGAGATCCGCGACTCCAAGTCGCCCCACTGGACGGGGAGTTCATCCTCGCCGCGGACCTTCGGGCACTTCGGGCAGTCGGGTACGTTCCTGTGGATCGACCCCGTCGCGGAGGTGGCCTGCGTGGCTCTCACCGACCGGGCGTTCGGGCCGTGGGCCGTCGAGGTGTGGCCGCCGTTCACGGACGCGGTGCTCGAAGACGTCAAGAAGTGGTGAACGAAGCTGGAGTTGAGGGCTCCACCTGAGACGGTCACCGACCCGTTCGACTAGCCTCCCCCTGCACACATGCCTCACATATTTCGGGGGAGAACAATGGGCGAGACACAACAGGGCGGACATTTCCGCCCGTTGGAGGACGGCGACCCGACGGTCGTGGCGGGCTACCGGCTCGCCGCACGGCTGGGCTCGGGCGGCATGGGCACGGTCTACCTGACGTACACGCCGGGCGGGCACCCGATCGCGCTGAAGACGATCCGGCCGGAGCTGAGCGAGGACCCCGAGTTCCGCCGCAGGTTCAAGCAGGAGGTCCAGGCCGCCCAGCGCGTCCAGGGCCTCTACACCGCGCCGGTCCTCGACCACGACACCGAGAGCGCCACCCAGCCCTGGCTGGCCACCGCCTACGTACCCGGCCCCTCGCTGGCCTCGGCGGTCACCGAGCACGGCCCGCTGCCGGTGCCGACCGTCCTGCTGCTGGTCGCGGGGATCGCGGAGGCGCTGTCGGTCATCCATGGCGCGGGCATCGTCCACCGCGACCTGAAGCCCTCGAACGTGCTGCTCGCCGCCGACGGCCCCCGGGTCATCGACTTCGGCATCGCCCGCGCCGCCGACGCCACCGCCCTGACCAACACCGGTGTCTCCATCGGCACCCCGGCCTTCATGTCACCCGAGCAGGCCTCGGGGCGGGGTGAGCTCGCCCCCGCGTCGGACATCTTCGCCCTCGGCCAGGTCGCCGCCTTCGCGGCACGGGGCAGCTCGGCGTACGGGGACGGGCCCTCGCACGCCGTGCTGTACCGCATCGTCCACGAGGAGCCGGACCTCACGGGCCTCCCGGACGAACTCGGCTTCATCACACGCCTGCTGGCCAAGAACCCGGCCGACCGGCCCTCACCGGCCGAGGTCATCGCCCTGTGCCAGGAGGCCTCGCCCACCCCGCTGCGCCAGTCCGGGTCCTGGCTGCCGGACCCGATCGGCGAGCAGATCACCCGGCGCGTCTCGGCGTCTGCGGAACTGCTCGCGGCCCGCGCCGACGCCCCGGCGAAACCGGCCGCCCCGGCCGACGCGGTGCCTCCGCCGCCGACCGCTCCGGTCACCCAGCTCAGCGCTCCGGGCGTCGACCCGGCCGCGCACACGGTGCACGCGGCCCACGTCCCGACGCCTCCGCCCACCCCGCCGCCGTACGTACAGCAACCCGCGCACCAGACGTACCCCACGCATCCGACGGCGCCGTACCCGCCGCAGAACACCTGGCAGCCGCAGCCGCCGGCCCAGAAGTACCCGTACCCGTACTCCCAGCCCCTCCCGCCGCCCAAGAGCAACGCGGGCAAGGTCCTCGCGATCATCGCGGGGGCGCTCGTGGTGATGGTCGGCGGATGTGTCTCGCTCCTCGGCAACTTGGACGACACGACCAGCAACGCCGGCACGAGCTCCACCTCCGGCACCAGCGGAAGCTCGGACTCCAGCAACTCCAAGGCACTCCCCGACCCCAAGCCGGCCACTTACAAGGGCATCAACATCCCCGGCGGCTACTACGTACGCTTCGCCGACTCGCCGCCCACGCCGGTCGACGGCGACGGTCCGTACGAGGCCGACGGGGACCTCTACTACTACGTGGACAGCCTCCAGCTCACCGAGAAGCACGTGGGCAGCAGCAGCGACAAAATGGTCCTGCTGAACAACTCCCAGAAGGGCTCCCTCGACGTCTGCCGCGCCGAGACCCGGTTCGCGGAGACCGTGACCCTCGGCCAGCTCTCCAAGGGCACCCAGATGTGCGTCCACACCGCGTCCGGCCACATCGGCCTGGTGACCTTCCAGGGCTCGGCCCCGAGCGGCGACCCCAGCGACTACGTGTCGGTGGACATCACGGTGTGGCGGAACGCGGAAGAACCCACCTCCGACTAGCCCCGTCGCACGACGGTTGCGCCCGGCCGTCCGACGGCCGGGCCACCCTCATGCCGTCATCTCCCACACCAGTAGCTCCGCCGGAGACCCCGCCACCGCCTCCAGGTCCTTCGCGTCGGTGATCCGGGCCGCGTCGCCGGGGCCCAGCTCCTCGCCGTCCAGGCGCACTTCACCGCGTACGACATGGACGTACGCGTACGCCGCGTCCGGAATCGCGGTCCGCTCCCCCGCCGTCAGGCGGCGTACATGGAGCATGGCGCCCGCCTCCGGGACGGCGTACGGCGTGGAGTCCGCGATGCCGTGGACGATCTCGTAGGCGGGCTCGCCGCCGGGCTCCAGCGGGGCCAGCCACACCTGGACGAAGGTCAGCGGCTGTGTGCCGTCGTTGCGTTCCACATGGCGCACGCCGCCCCCGGCGCTCAGGCGCTGCACGTCACCGGGGCGGACCACCGACTCGTGGCCGGTGGAGTCGCGGTGGGTCAGCTCGCCCTCCACCACCCAGGTGACGATCTCGGTGTGGCTGTGCGGGTGCTCGTCGAAGCCGGCGCCGGGGGCGAGCCGCTCCTCGTTGCAGGCGATCACCGCGCCGAAGCGGAGGTTGTCCGGCTCGTAGTGGGGGCCGAAGGAGAAGGCGTGGAGCGAGGAGATCCCGGTCGCCGGGTCCCCTCCGCTGTAGCGCTCGTCGGCGCGGCGGACATCCATCACAGCCCCACCGTAGCCCCGCCCCCGCGCTCTCCCGGCGCTTACGACCTGGGGCGCGATGGGGAGTGGCGTCGCGACGCCCGGCACGGCCGCTCGCGGCGTAGCCGAAACGTTCTAGTAGCTCCGCTACGAGGACCTTCCGGCGCCTTGCGATCGACCGCACGGGCGCCGCTCCTTGACCCACTCGCAATCGCACCCAGGTCGTTACTCGCGACCCGCCGCCGCACACCTCCGTCCGGATAAGGCAGTCTTGTCCCGTGCCCGAACCCGAAACCAGCAACACCGCACGCCCACCGCTCGACGCCCGCGCGCACGCGGCGACCCTGAAGCGGCTGGAGAAGTCGGCCGGGAGTCTCGCCGCGCAGGCCATCGCGCGGATGGACGAGACGCTGCCCTGGTACCGGGCCATGCCCCCGGAGAACCGTTCCTGGATCGGTCTGGTCGCCCAGGCCGGCATCGCGGCCTTCACCGAGTGGTTCCGGCGTCCGGATGCTCCGCAGGCCATCTCCACCGATGTGTTCGGGACCGCGCCCCGCGAACTGACCAGGGCGATCACCCTGCGGCAGACCGTCGAGATGGTGCGGACGACGATCGAGGTCATGGAGAGCGCGATCGACGAGGTCGCGGCGCCCGGGGACGAGTCCGTGCTCCGTGAGGCGCTCCTCGTCTACGCCCGCGAGATCGCCTTCGCGACCGCCCAGGTGTATGCGCAGGCGGCGGAGGCGCGGGGTGCCTGGGACGCCCGCCTGGAATCGCTCGTCGTGAACGCCGTGCTGTCCGGCGAGGCCGACGAGGGCGCCGTCAGCCGGGCCTCGGCGCTGGGCTGGAACTCACCCGAACATGTCTGCGTGGTGCTGGGTACCGCGCCCGACGGTGACAGCGAGCTGACGGTCGAGGCGATCCGGCGGGCCGCCCGGCACGCCAAGCTCCAGGTCCTGACCGGGGTGCTCGGGGACCGGCTCGTCGTCATCGCGGGCGGCAGCAACAACCCGCTCGCCGTCGCCAAGTCGCTGATCGGACCTTATGCGGCCGGCGCCGTCGTCGCGGGGCCCGTCGTACCCGACCTGCTGGCCGCCACCCGCTCCGCGCAGGCCGCCGCCGCCGGGCTGAAGGCGTGTTTCGCCTGGCAGGACGCGCCGCGGCCGGTACTCGCGGACGATCTGCTGCCGGAGCGCGCGATCGCCGGTGACCCCGCCGCCCGCGACCAGCTGGTGGAGGAGATCTACAGACCGCTGGAGGAGGCCGGTTCCGCGCTTCTGGAGACACTCGCCGTCTATCTGGAACAGGCGAGCAGTCTCGAAGGCGCGGCCCGGATGCTGTTCGTCCATCCCAACACCGTGCGCTACCGGCTCCGACGTGTGACTGACGTCACCGGTTGGTCGCCTTCGGATGTACGCTCCGCGTTCACGCTGCGCATCGCACTGATCCTGGGGCGTTTGGCGGGCGGAGATCCACAAACCTAGGCTTTTGTCGGGGCCCTACAATTCCCCTTCGTGTTCTTCGTCCCTGTCCCCACGGGCGGTCCTGGCCGTCCACAAGAGAGAGTGTGAGAGTGCTCGTACTCGTCGCTCCCGGCCAGGGTGCCCAGACGCCCGGCTTCCTCACTCCTTGGCTCGACCTTCCCGGCGCGGCCGACCGCCTCGCCGGCTGGTCGGACGCCATCGGGCTCGACCTTGCCCACTACGGCACCCAGGCCGACGCGGACGCGATCCGCGACACGGCCGTGGCGCAGCCGCTGCTCGTCGCGGCAGGACTGCTGTCCGCCGCCGCGCTGGGCGAGGTGACCCCGGGCGCCGTCGCGGGCCACAGCGTCGGTGAGATCACCGCCGCCGCGTTCGCGGGAGTGCTGGACGACACCGCCGCGCTCCAACTCGTACGCAAGCGGGGCCTGGCGATGGCCGAGGCCGCCGCCGTCACACAGACCGGGATGTCCGCCCTGCTGGGCGGCGACCCCGAGACGACGGTCGCGCACCTGGAGAAGCTCGGTCTGACGGCGGCGAACGTGAACGGCGCGGGCCAGATCGTGGCGGCCGGCACGCTGGAGCAGCTCGCCGAGCTCGCCGAGGACAAGCCCGAGGGCGTCCGCAAGGTCATCGCGCTGAAGGTGGCCGGTGCCTTCCACACCCGTCATATGGCGTCCGCCGTCGACGCGTTGGCCAAGGCGGCCGAGGAGCTGGCTCCCGCGGACCCGAAATTGACATACGTCTCGAACAAGGACGGCCTTGCCGTGGCCGGCGGCGACGAGGTCGTCGCGCGGCTGGTCGGCCAGGTCGCCAACCCGGTCCGCTGGGACCTGTGCATGGAGACCTTCAAGGAGCTCGGCGTGACCGCGCTCCTCGAGGTGTGCCCCGGTGGCACCCTGACCGGTCTTGCCAAGCGTGCCCTGCCCGGCGTCAAGACGCTGGCGCTGAAGACCCCTGACGACCTCGACGCGGCTCGCGAGCTCATCGCCGAGCACAGTGCCTGACAAGGAGCTTGAGAGCATGTCGAAGATCAAGCCCAGCAAGGGCGCCCCGTACGCGCGCATCCTCGGCGTGGGCGGCTACCGTCCCGTCCGGGTCGTGCCCAACGAGGTGATCCTCGAGACGATCGACTCGTCCGACGAGTGGATCCGTTCGCGCTCCGGCATCGAGACCCGGCACTGGGCGAACGACGAGGAGACCGTCGCCGCGATGTCCATCGAGGCGTCCGGCAAGGCGATCGCCGACGCCGGGATCCGCGTCGAGCAGATCGGCGCGGTCGTCGTCTCCACCGTGTCGCACTTCAGCCAGACCCCCGCCATCGCCACCGAGATCGCCGACAAGCTCGGCACGGACAAGGCCGCGGCCTTCGACATCTCGGCCGGCTGCGCGGGCTTCGGCTACGGCCTGACCCTCGCCAAGGGCATCGTCGTCGAGGGCTCCGCGGAGTACGTCCTCGTCATCGGCGTCGAGCGTCTCTCCGACCTCACCGACCTGGAGGACCGCGCGACGGCCTTCCTCTTCGGTGACGGCGCGGGAGCGGTCGTCGTGGGCCCCTCCCAGGAGCCGCACATCGGCCCGACGGTCTGGGGCAGCGAAGGCGACAAGTCCAACACGATCAAGCAGACCGTGCCGTGGGACGAGTTCCGCGCCTCGGACCTGTCCGCCCTGCCGCGCGACTCCAAGGGCGAGATCAAGTTCCCCGCCATCACGCAGGAGGGCCAGGCGGTGTTCCGCTGGGCCGTGTACGAGATGGCGAAGGTGGCCCAGCAGGCCCTGGACGCGGCCGGGATCACCTCGGCCGACCTGGACGTCTTCATCCCTCACCAGGCCAACGAGCGGATCATCGACTCGATGGTGAAGACACTGAAACTGCCGGAGCACGTCACGGTCGCCCGCGACGTACGCACCACCGGCAACACGTCGGCCGCCTCGATTCCGCTCGCGATGGAGCGGCTTCTGGCGACCGGCGAGGCGAAGAGCGGCGACACCGCGCTCGTCATCGGCTTCGGGGCGGGTCTCGTGTACGCCGCCACGGTCGTTACCCTCCCCTAGACACACCGTCCGGATCTTTCCGGCCGGAGTACCGCCACCCCTCTGGATACATACCGAAGGAGCGCCTGACATGGCCGCCACTCAGGAAGAGATCGTCGAAGGTCTCGCCGAGATCGTTAACGAGATCGCCGGGATCCCCACCGAGGACGTCCAGCTGGACAAGTCCTTCACCGACGACCTGGACGTCGACTCGCTGTCCATGGTCGAGGTCGTCGTCGCCGCCGAAGAGCGCTTCGACGTGAAGATCCCGGACGACGACGTCAAGAACCTCAAGACCGTCGGCGACGCCACCGACTACATCCTCAAGAACCAGGGCTGATCGTTCCGGTCAACTTTGGGCTGACTGCCCGATCCCTGGGCTGACTGCCCCGCCACCCGGCGGTGGCGCCGCTGAATCCTCGTATCCGTTGGAGAAAGAATTCCCGTGAGCCCGACCAATCGCACCGTGGTCGTCACCGGTATCGGCGCAACCACACCGCTGGGTGGCGACGCAGCCTCGACCTGGGAGGGCCTGGTCGCCGGACGTTCCGGTGTCCGCGCCCTGGAACAGGACTGGGCCGCCGAGCAGGCGGTCCGTATCGCGGCGCAGATCGCCGTGGAGCCGAGCGAGGTCATTCCGCGCCCGCAGGCCCGCCGACTGGACCGCTCGGCGCAGTTCGCGCTGATCGCGGCCAAGGAGGCGTGGGCCGACGCCGGTTTCACCGACAAGGCGGGCGAGGACACGAACGTCGACCCCGACCGGCTCGGCGCGGTCATCGCCTCCGGCATCGGCGGCGTCACCACCCTCCTCGAGCAGTACGACGTGCTGAAGGAGAAGGGCGTACGCCGCGTCTCCCCGCACACCGTCCCGATGCTGATGCCGAACGGTCCGTCCGCCAACGTGGGCCTGGCCGTCGGCGCCCGCGCCGGTGTACACACCCCCGTCTCCGCCTGCGCGTCGGGCGCCGAGGCCATCGGCTACGCGATCGAGATGATCCGTACCGGCCGTGCCGACGTCGTCGTCGCCGGTGGTACGGAGGCGGCCATCCACCCGCTGCCCATCGCCGCGTTCGGCAACATGATGGCGATGTCCAAGAACAACGACGACCCGCAGGGTGCCTCGCGCCCCTACGACATCGCGCGTGACGGCTTCGTCCTCGGTGAGGGCGCCGGCGTCCTCGTCCTGGAGTCGGCCGAGCACGCCGCCAAGCGCGGGGTCCGCGTCTACGCGGAGGCGGTCGGCCAGGGCATCTCCTCCGACGCCCACGACATCGTGCAGCCGGAGCCCGAGGGCCGTGGCATCGCGCACGCGCTGCAGAACCTGCTCAACAACTCCGACCTGGACCCGGCCGAGATCGTGCACGTGAACGCGCACGCCACCTCGACCCCGGCCGGCGACGTCGCCGAACTGAAGGCGCTGCGCTCGGTCTTCGGCGACGACACCGACCACATGGCGGTCTCCGCCACCAAGTCGATGACCGGTCACCTCCTCGGTGGCGCGGGCGGCGTGGAGTCGGTCGCCTCGGTGCTCGCCCTGTACCACCGGGTGGCGCCGCCGACCATCAACGTCGAGAACCTCGACCCCGAGGCGGAGGCTGCCGCCGACGTCGTTCGCGGTGAGGCGCGGAAGCTGCCCGTCGAGGGACGGATTGCCGCGCTCAACGACTCGTTCGGGTTCGGTGGGCACAACGTGGTGTTGGCGTTCCGCACGGTCTGATCTCGGACCTGGTTGTACTGAACGGTGTGTGGCCCGAACCCCTCGGAGGGTTCGGGCCACATGTCGTTTCGTCGGCCGGCCGCCGGTGGGGGCTGGTCGCGCCCACGCGGCGGAGCCGCGTAATGTCACAGCCCCGCGCCCCTAGACGACCTGGTGGAGCCAGCGCACCGGGGCGCCCTCGCCCGCGTACCGGAAGGGCTCCAGTTCGTCGTCCCAGGGCTTGCCGAGGAGCTTGGCGAGTTCGGCTTCGAGGTCGGTCTCGCCACGCTGGGAGCGCAGCAGCGCGGCGCGCAGGCGGTCCTCGGGGATCAGGATGTCGCCGTGGATTCCGGTGACGGCGTGGTAGATGCCCAGCTCGGGTGTGCAGCTGTAGCGCTCGCCCTCGGCCGTGGCGCAGGGCTCGGCGGTGACCTCGAAGCGCAGCATCTGCCAGCCGCGCAGCGCGGAGGCGAGCTTGGATGCGGCGGAGACCTCGCCCTTCCAGGAGAACTCTGCTCTCCAGGTGCCCGGCGAGGCGGGCTGCCGGATCCAGTCGAGACTGACGCGTGTGCCGAGCACCCCCGCGACGGCCCACTCGACGTGCGGGCACAGCGCGCGGGGCGCGGAGTGCACGTAGAGAACTCCACGTGTCGTCACTGGGGCCTCCGGACAGAGCGACGCATCTTGTAACTTAGCGGGACAGCGGTGGCAGGGCTGCCACGTGGCGAGGCTACCGTGCGGCGGCGCAAGGAGTGTGACGTACCGTCGGTCCCAGCGCGCAGAAACATTGAGGTTTCACCCAAGGGGACGCGGTGTTGACCGACCGTGTCCGTCGGGGTAGTGACCGACCCTGCACAACGATCGAGGGGACCAGGGGATGCGGAACCGTAGCCACCGTTCGCGGGCCGTTCTCGCCGTCGTGGCGGCGGCCCTGCTGGGCGTCGCCGGTTGCGACGCCACGGGTGGCAACTCCCCGGCGCCGAAGGGCACCACGGCGGGCCGGCCGTCCCCGAAGCCCACGCCCGCCTGGGATCGCAGCCCCGAGTCCGTGGCCGCGATCGGCGACTCCATCACGCGCGGCTTCGACGCGTGCACCGTGCTGTCGGACTGCCCGGAGGCGTCCTGGGCGACCGGCAGCGACAAGGAGGTCAACAGTCTCGCCGTACGGCTGCTGGGGACGGCCGGGGCGGCCGAGCGCAGCTGGAACTACGCGGTGACCGGGGCGCGGATGGCGGATCTGCCCGGGCAGATGGCACAGGCCGTCACGGAGAAGCCGGAGTTGGTGGCGGTGATGGCGGGTGCCAACGACGCCTGCCGCGCGTCCGTCTCGGCGATGACGTCCGTCGCCGAGTTCCAGGCCGACTTCGAGGACGCGTTGGGCACCCTGCGTGCCACGCTGCCCAAGACCCAGGTGTACGTGTCGAGCGTGCCGGACCTGAAGCGGCTCTGGTCCGAGGGCCGTACCAACCCGGTCGGCAAGCAGATCTGGAAGCTGGGTATCTGCCCTTCGATGCTGGGTGACGCGGACTCCCTCAGCGCGGCGGCGACGCTGCGGCGCGACACGGTGCAGGACCGGGTGGAGGCGTACAACAGGGTTCTGGAGGAGGTCTGCGCCAAGGACAAGTACTGCCGCTTCGACGGCGGTGCGGTCTTCGACTACCGCTTCGGGACCGACCAGTTGAGCCACTGGGACTGGTTCCACCCGAGCAAGAACGGCCAGGCGCAGCTCGCGGAGATGGCCTATCACGTGGTGACGTCGAAGGATCCGGTGGCATGACACGGACCGCCGGTCGCCGCCGTACGGACCGGCAGCGACCGGATGGCATCAACTCGCCGTAGGACTTCTCAGAGCAGGGCCTCCAGGAGGATGGGGAGGTCGGTGAGGCGTTTGCCGGTGGCGTTGAAGACCGCGTTGCCGATGGCCGCCGGGACGCCGACGATGGTGATCTCGCCCAGCCCCTTGACGCCGATGGGGTCCGCCTGAGGGTCCTCGGTGTTGATGAAGGTGGCGTCGAGTTCGGGAACGTCGGCGTTGACCGGGACCAGATAGTCGGCCAGGCTCGCGTTGACGATCCGACCGTCGCGGTGGTCCGTGTACGTCACTTCCAGCAGGGCAATTCCGATACCGCCGACCATGCCTCCGATGGCCTGGCTGTGGGCCAGCTTGGGGCTGATGACCCGGCCCACGTCGTAGGCGGCGAAGATACGGCGGATGCGGACGAGGCCGAGCAGGGGATCGACCGACACCTCGGCGAAGACGGCGCCGTAGCCGTAGGTGGAGACCCTGGTGTCGATGGTGCCCGGCCCCCAGGTGGCCGTGGCTTCCAGGCTCGGAAGGTCGGCTCGGCTCAGGATCTCGCGGTAGCTGTCCCTGGTGCTGTCGTCGTCGCCCACCCGGAGATAACCCTCGCCGGCGGTCACTTGGGCGGGGTCGGCGCCGTGCAGGGGTGAGGCGGTGTCCGCGACCGCCATGGTGATGAACTTGTTCCGCAGGGCGTTGCAGGAGGTGAAGGTGGCGGAGCCCACGCTGGCCATGGTGGTGGCGCCCGCGTGCGGGGGCGCGGTGGGGTAGGCGGAGTCGCCCAGTCTGAAGGTGACTTTCCCGGCGGGCAGGCCCAGCGCGTCGGCGGCGACCTGCATGACGGACGTGGTGGTGCCCGGGCCCATGTCGCTGGTGGCCGTGGCCACCGTCGCCGTCCCGTCCGCGTCGATCCGCGCGCGCGAGCCGACGTCGCGGCGGTTGTTGTGGTAGCAGGCGGTGGCCATCCCCATGCCGATCAGCAGATCGCCCTCGGTGCGGCTGCGCGGGGTGGCGTCGCGCTGCGACCAGCCGAAGCGGCGCGCCCCGGTGTCGAAGCATTCGCGGAGTTTGCGGGTGGAGAACGGAAGCTTGGTCACCTCGTCCCTGGTGGGTTCGTTGCGCAGCCGCAGCTCGATCGGGTCGACGCGCAGATCGTGCGCCAGTTGGTCCATCGCCGTCTCCAGGGCGAAGGCGCTGGTGACGACACCCGGGCCGCGCATCGAGGACGGTGACTGGGCGTCGATGGCGGTGATCCGGTACTTGGTGCCGGTGTTGGGGACGCCGTAGAGGAACTTCGGCAGGTCGGTCATGCCCTCCTCGTACTCGTCGTAGCGGCAGGTCTCGGTGCGTACCTCATAGAGGAGGCTGTCGACGCGTCCGGCGGCGTTGGCGCCGAGTGCGAGGCGCTGCCGGCTGGCGGGCCGGTAGCCGGTGCCGTAGTAGAACTGGCGCCTGGTCAGGACGACCTTGACGGGTTTGCCGGCCTCGCGGGCGGCGAAGGCGGCCAGGGTTACGTGGTCGTAGGCGCGGATGGCGCTGCCGAATCCGCCGCCGACGAACTCACTGAGGACGCGGACGTTGCCCACCGGGATGCCGAGCGCGCCCGCGACGGTACGGGCGGCGCCCTGGACCCACTGGGACTTGTCCCAGAGCGTGAGCCGGTCGCCCTCCCAGCGGGCGATGGTCGACGGCAGCTCGATGGGGTTGTGGTTCTCCCGGCTGACGGTGAAGTCGAGATCCACCTTGTGGGGCGCCGAGTTGAAGGCGGCGTCCGGGTCTCCGCGGCTGTAGTCGGGGTTCGAGGGAGCCGTCACGGAGGTGGCCGTGGAGCTGTTGAAGTCGGTCATGACCTCCTGCCGGTTGTACGTCGCTTCGACGAGGGAGGCTCCATGCGTCGCCGCCTCCAGGGTGTCGGCGAGGACAAGGGCGATCGGCTGGCCGTAGAACACCACCTCGCTCGTCGAGTGGGCGAGCGTCAGGCTGCTGAAGTCGGTCAGCACGCGCACCACGCCGGGGTGGGCGCGGGCCGCGTCCACGTCGATGGCGGACACCGTGCCCCGGGCCGCCGTGCTGTTCACGATGACGCCGTACAGCAGCCCCTGGAACCGGTGTTCAGCGGCGTAGGTGGCGGCGCCGGTCACTTTGAGCCGGGCGTCGACACGGGAGAGCGCCTGCCCCACAACGGCGTCGGCCATCACTGCCCTCCGATGGTCATGAGCTGACGGCGCACCGTGCGTTCGATGAGCGCGATCTTGAACTCGTTCTCGGACAGCGCGGTCGCGCCGTCGGCGGCGTGGGAGGCCGCGTCCGTCCAGGTCTTGCGCCCGGGACGCTTGCCGACCAGCGCGCGCTCCACCTTCGGCAGCCGCCACGGCACGGTCGCGACTCCGCCGACCGCCACGCGGGCACCGCGGATGACGCCGCCCCTGATGTCCAGCGCGACGGCCGCCGACGCGAGGGCGAACTCGTAGGACTGGCGGTCGCGCACCTTGAGGTAGCCGGACCGCCGCGTGTGCGGACCGGCCGGGATCTCCACGGAGGTGATGAGCTCACCCGGCTTCAGGCTCTGCTCGCGCTGCGGGGTGTTCCCGGGGCGCAGGAAGAACTCCTGGACGGGGATGGCCCGGGCGCCGTCCACGCCGCGCACGTGGACGACGGCGTCGAGGGCCACGAGCGCGACGGAGAAGTCCGAGGGGTGGGTGGCCACGCACTGTTCGCTGGCCCCCAGGATCGCCTGCATACGGTTGTCGCCGTCGCGGGCGTCGCACCCAGCGCCCGGGGTACGCCGGTTGCAGGCCGAGTGGACGTCCCGGAAGTAGGGACACCGCGGGCGCTGCATGATGTTGCCGCCGATGGACGCCATGTTCCGCAGCTGCGCCGAGGCGCCCAGCTCCAGCGACTGCGCGATGACGGGGTACAGCGAGCGCACACGCGGATGTGCGGCGAGTTCACTCATCCGTACCAGGGAACCGACCTGGACTCCCGAGGAGGACACCGAGATGTCCTTGTAGGGGAGGCCGTTGATGTCCACCACGCGCGGCGGGCGTTCGACGGTCTCCCGCATCAGGTCCACGAGCGTGGTGCCGCCGGCGATGTACCGGCCGCCGGCGGCACCGGCTGTCAGCGCGGCTTTTTCGGTGCCGGGCTTGCTGAAGGCAAAGGGATGCACGGCAAGTTCACCTCTCCTTGGCGGTCTGCTGGATGGCCGAGACGATGTTGGTGTAGGCGCCGCACCGGCAGATGTTGCCGCTCATCCACTCGCGGATCTCCGCCGGGGAGCCGGTGTGCCCCTCCTCGATGCAGGCCACCCCGGAGAGGATCTGCCCGGGCGTGCAGTAGCCGCACTGGAGGCCGTCGTGATCGATGAAGGCCTGCTGGAGAGGGTGCAGTTCGCCGCCGTCGGCGAGCCCCTCGATCGTGGTGACCCGCTCGCCGTCGTGCATGACGGCGAGGGTGAGGCAGGAGTTGACCCGGCGGTCGTTCACCAGGACCGTGCAGGCTCCGCAGGCGCCCTGGTCACAGCCCTTCTTGGTGCCGGGAAGGTCCAGGTGCTCCCGCAGGAGATCGAGCAGCGAGGTCCGGGTGTCCACCGACGCCGACCGCTGCCGGCCGTTGACCGTCAGCCTGACCTCGGACTCCTGCACCGCGGCGGCCGCCGGCTGCCCCTGAGCGCTGTCGGACGTGAACGCCGTGCTCAGCAGGGGCGCGCTCACGACCGCCGTGGACGCCACCACGAAACTGCGCCGATTGAGGGTGGATGCTTCGTCGAACGTATCTGACATATGCCATGCCTTCCGGTATCCGAGAGCGATGGGACCGTACTCACCGAACTCTTCGAGAGAGATCGGCCAGACGCGCTCCGGCATTCCCCCACGGAAAGCTCTGTCGAGGAAATGCGCCCGGTTATCGTAACAGCGAAAACGCCGCTATTCCCGATATGAAGGCATCATGAAGCTTCGATGAGACGCATGGACGCGCTCGGACGGAATCTGGTACATCAATACTGTTCAAGACGGAGGAATATATGCGTGATCTGCTCCCGGCTCTCAATGAGTGGTTCGGCGAAAACAAGGCGTTCGCCGTCGCCCTGGTGACCGCGGTGGAAGGAAGCGCGCCGCAACGCCCCGGCGCCATGTTCGTCCGCGGCCCGGAAGGGCAGGCGCTCGGCGGGATCTCGGGTGGATGCCTGGACGCCACGCTCTATGAGCTGGCGGGCGAGGTACTGGCCGACGGCCGCGCCCAGGTGGCGCGGTTCGACAGCGGGTCGGACGACCTGTTCGAGCCCGGCCTGCTGCGCGGGGGAAGCATGGAAGTCCTTGTGCGGCGCGTCGACCCGGGCACGGACGAGGCCTTCGCGGCGGCCCTGGCGTCACTCGCCCGCGGGGCCTCAGTCACGCTCGCCCTGACCGTCGGCACCGTCCACCCCGAGCGCCTCGGCTCGACCCTGGTCATCACTCCTGAATCGGTCCACGGCACACTCGGCGCCGGCGAGTGGGACCGTGAATTCCTGCGCCTGTGGGCCGTCGGCGATTCCGGTGTTCTGAATATGAAGAACGACTCCGATGAGAAAACCTCATTTTTCCTTCACGAGATATCCGCGCCGCCCAGGATGCTGTTGTACGGGGCCGTTGATTTCACCCGGGCGCTCTCTCAGATCGGCGCATTTCTGGGATATCACGTGACCGTCTGCGACGCGCGTGCGGTATTCGCCGTTCCCGAACGGTTCCCGTACGCCCATGAAGTCGTCGTCAATCAGCCGGCGCGCCATCTGCACAGTGTGGAAACCGACCGCGACACGGTCGTGGTATCGCTGACACACGACCCCAAGTTCGATATCCCGCTGTTGTGTGAAGCACTTCGCCGTCCGCTCGCCTATGTGGGGGCCATCGGGTCACGTCGTACGTGCGCCGAGCGGAGCAGGTCGCTGGTCGCCGCAGGTGTGACGGAGCACCAGCTCGCCCGTCTGCGGGCTCCTGTCGGCCTCGACCTCGGCGGGCTCGGCCCGGAGGAGACCGCCCTGTCCATCGCCGCCGAAGTGGTCGCGGTACGCCATGGCCGCCCGGCCACGCCTCTTCGAGCCGGCACGGGGCCGCTGCACGCGGAACCCGCCGAAGTATGCGGCCCACTGTCGATGCGGGCATGATCAGGCCGTAGGGCTGCGCCGACGACCCGTTCGCGACCGGTTGACCTAGGCTTCCGATCATGTACGACGAACTCTTCGGCACCCTTCCGGACGGCACCCCGGTTCACCGCTGGACGCTGGAGCGCTCCGGTGTGCGGGTGCGGGTCCTGACGTACGGCGGGATCGTGCAGTCGGTCGAGGTGCCGGACGGGGCGGGGCGGACCGCGGACGTGGTGCTGGGCTTCCCCGACCTGGCGGGGTATCTCGCGCATCCACAGCCGTACTTCGGGGCGCTGGTCGGGCGGTACGCGAACCGGATCGCGGGCGGCCGTTTCCCGCTCGACGGCCGGACGTATCACCTGGCCCAGAACAACGGCACCAACTCCCTCCATGGCGGCGAGCGCGGCTTCGACAAGCCCGTGTGGGACGCCCAGGCGGTCGAACACGGGGTCCGGCTGTCGCGGGCCGCTCCGCACGGCGAGGAGGGCTTCCCGGGGCGCCTGGAGGTGTCGGCGACGTACTCGCTGGATGAGGGCGGCGCGCTGCGGATCGCGTACGAGGCGGTCACGGACGCGCCGACCGTGGTGAACCTGACGAACCACACGTACTGGAATCTGAGCGGCGGCGGCTCGGGGAACGCGGGCGGACACGAAATCCGCATCGCCGCATCGCGGTTGACGCCGGTGGACGCGGACCTCATCCCGACCGGCGAGTTCCTGGACGTGGCGGGCACCCGCTTCGACTTCCGGGAGGCGCGGAAGACGGGCGCCGGGTACGACCACAACTTCGTGCTCGACAAGGGGCTGACCGAGGCGCCCGTCGAGGTCGCCGAGCTGCACGATCCGGCGTCCGGGCGCGTACTGACCGTGGCGACCACCGAGCCCGGTCTCCAGCTCTACACCGCCGACCACCTCGACGAGTCGGGGCCCTTCGCACCCGGCGACGGCATCGCGCTGGAGACACAGCACTTCCCGGACTCCCCGAACCGGCCCGGATTCCCGAGCACCGAGCTGCGGCCGGGCGGGGTGTACAGGTCGGAGACCGTGTATCGCTTCGGGGTGCGGGACTAGCCGGCGCCCGCGGTCCCCCGCCCGTGGATGACCGTCGTGCCCCTGGTCACGCCTGGTCGGGGATCCGGGCCCCCGCGCCGGACACCCGTACGCGCGGGTCGCCCGCCCTGAGCTCCACCGTCAGCAGGCCGGGGCGGCCCAGGTCCGCACCCTGGTGGAGGGTGAGGACGGCCGCGTCCGGGACAAGGCCCAGCTCGCGCGCGTACGCACCGAAGGCGAGGGCCGCGGCCCCGGTGGCCGGGTCCTCGACCACGCCGCCCACCGGGAACGGGTCGCGGACGTGGAAGACGGAATCCGACTCCCGCCACACCAGTTGGACGGTGGTGAGGTCGAGCCGGTGCATCAGGGCTTCGAGCCGCGCGAAGTCGTAGTCGAGGTCGGCGAGCCGGGATCGGGTCGCGGCCACGAGTACGAGATGGCGGGCTCCCGCGAAGGCGATACGGGGCTCACTGGCCGGGTCCAGTTCGGCGGCCGTCCAGCCGAGCGCGGCCAGCGCCTCCGCGACATCGGCCGCACCGGCTTCTTCGACCGCGGGCTCGACGCTGGTGAGCGTGGCCCGCAGCTGCCCGTCGACCCGGGCGACGGTCACCGGGACGATGCCCGCCCGGGTGGCGAACACCAGGTCGCCGGTGCCGGACGGGGAGATCTCGCCCGCCTCGGCGAGGGCGATGGCCGTGGCGACGGTGGCGTGACCGCAGAACGGCACCTCGGCCTTGGGGCTGAAGTACCGGATGCTGTAGGCGCGGCCGGGGCGGTCGGCGAGCTCCGGGGGCGGCGGGCTGACGAAGGCGGACTCGCTGTACCCCACCTCGGCGGCGATCGCGAGCATCGCGGCTCCGTCCAGGGCGGCGGCGTCGAGGACCACTCCTGCGGGGTTGCCGCCGGCCGGGTCGGTGGAGAAGGCGGTGTAGCGAAGGACCTCGGGCGGCACGGATGGGGCGTCGCTGATCGTCATGCCCGCACCAACCCGAGGTCCCGCGCGGCTATTCCTGTTGCTCTTCCGGTTCCGGCACACAGTCCGGTGCGGCCAGCAGGTCCACCGCCTCCGGATGCAGGAAGCCGGGCGGCCAGGCCCGCAGGGCGCGCCGGGCCGCCCGGCGGTTGCGTGTGACCCGGTTCAGGAGGGCGGCGCGCAGTACGGGCCAGCCGTGGCCCGGATGGTGGGCGAGTGACTGGACGATCGGTTCGAGGACACGGTCGGCGATGCGGTCACGGCCGAGGCCGAGGTCGTCACCGGGGCCGTTCGCCAGCTCCGCCAGCGGGAGCAGACGCTCGGCCGCGGCGAGGATCGGGGGCAGGTCCGACGGGCGGGCGTCCCGCAGGAGGTGGTGCCAGGCATGGGCGTCGAACGGCTCGTGCTCCAAGTGGTCCAGAATCTGGCGCACCGGCCGCAGCCCCCGCCTGGCCGCTGCCCGGATGCCCAGGCCGAAGTCGGGGCGGACCGGGTCCGAGAGGTGGGTGAGGACCACCTCGTCCCAGCCGGGCAGGGCCAGCAACGCGGCGTATCTGCGCACGAGTTCGGTGACGGCGGCCGGCTCCCAGTCGCCGTCCGGGGCGTCGAGGCGCAGGTACCGCTCAATGCTGAGCAGGGCCCGCAGCCGGGTGAGGGTGCGGGGTGCGGTCGCCGCGAGTTCGGCGTAGCGGCCGAGGGCGGAGACGGCGTCCGGGTAATCGCGCAGCCCGGTGGTGGGGCCGCCCTCGCCGTCGGCCAGGGTGGCGAGGATGTCCCCGGCGCCTTCGAGAAGGGCTTCGTCGATACGGTCGGCGGGTTCCAGGAGCGCGTCGAGCAGGCCGCCGGTGGTGGCGGCGAGCGGGGCCAGGTACTCGTTCATGACGCCGTTGCGGAAGCCGTCGCGCAGGAGCCAACCCCGGATCACCGGGTCCTGGGTGCCTTGCAGGCGCTCGACCGCGTGGATCCTGCCCCAGCCGGTGACGCTGCGGGCCAGGGCGTGCAGGGCCTGGTCGGGCTCGTCCAGGGTGCGGCGCAGCGCGACCGCGGCGTACAGCGTGAACTCGTCGAGCGAGCCGAGCAGCAGCAGGAGTTCGCGGTCGCGGGTGTCACCGGCCAGGCCGACCAGGACGATCCCGGTCTTCACGGCGGCCCGGTGGGTGCCGGTCTCGGCGAGCCACCGCCCGATCGCTCCGACGGGGCCGCGCCTGACCCCGAGCTCCTTGAGTGCCGGGCCGATGCGGTCGGCGGTGCGCAACGCGTCGGCGCCGCCCCCGGCGAGCCAGTCGTGCAGTTCCTGGGCAGCGCCGAGATCGGATTCGAGGCCGGTGGTGAGGTCGAGGCCGGGGGCGGCGGCGAGATCCGCGACGCGGCGGGCGAGTCCTGCGACGGCGTCGCTGTCCTGGCCGATCCCGAAGTGCTTGGCCCGGACGGAGTCGAGGACGACACTCGGCATGAGGACCTGCTCGCCGCCCGGGGGCTCATCGGGATAGGGCCGCCCGTCGTCCGGCCAGGGGCCGGTGCCGTGCAGGGCGCTCAGCGCGAGCGCATGGGCGAAGAAGGTGGGCCGCGCGTCGGCGGTGGGGCCGGTCAACGGCCGGGGCGGAGGCCGCCGTTCCGTACAAGCTGAAGAGTCATGGCCCGATCCTGCACCGGCTCCGTACCCCCGGACAACCGCTTATCGCCCGGCCGTCCGCGGAAGGCCAGTGGTACCCGGACTCTGAGCGCTCTGTCCTTCCCGAGCCCCGGCCCGGTCTGTCAGGTTCCGGACCGGGACTGTTCAGGAGGGCGGCTCGTCCTGGGTCAGACGGTAATGCCCGACGCGAGGCGACGGTCCGCGATCGAGCGTCCTGCCTGGATCTCGTACGAACCCTTCACAAACGCCCACGAGTTCGCCGTCTCGTCCCAGACCTCGAAGGCGCGGCGCGGGAGTTCGACGACGGCCTCGACGCTCTCGCCGGGTCCTGCCTCCACCCCCGCGAAACCGGCGAGCCACCGGGCCGGGCGGGCGGAGTCCTGCTCGGTGGGCGCCAGATAGACCTGGACGACCTCACGCCCGGCGCGCTCGCCGGAGTTGCGGACGCGGATCGTGGCGGTCCTGCCGTCGACCTCGATCGACTCGTACGTCCAGTCGGTGTAGCCGAGGCCGTGTCCGAAGGCGTACGAGGGGGTGGCGCCGGCCTTGTCCCAGGCGCGGTAGCCGATGAACACGCCCTCTGTGTAAGGGAGTTCGCCGTCGGCCGGAGCCACCCGGGTGACCGGGGCGTCGCTCAGTGAGCCCCAGGTGGTCGGCAGGCGGCCGCCCGGCTCGTGGGCGCCGGTGAGGACGTCGGCGAGGGCGGCGCCGCCCTCCTGGCCGGGGAACCAGCTCAGCAGGACGGCCGCGACCTCCTCGCGCCACGGAAGCTCCACCGGGGAGCCGGAGTTGACGATCACGACGGTGTTCGGGTTGGCGGCGGCGACGGCGCGCACCAGATCGTCCTGGCGGCCCGGGAGTCGGAGATCCCTTCGGTCGAAGCCCTCGGACTCGACGCGCTCGGTGGTCGCGACCACGACGACGGCGGTGTCGGCGGCGCGGGCCGACTCGACCGCCTCCGCGATCAGTTCGTCGGCGTCGCGCCGCGGCTCCTGGTGGGCGAGCGTGAAGCCGATCACCTTCAGGGGGATGCTCTCGGGGAGATCGACAACGTGGGTGAGGGAGACGGTCACCGGTTCGCCCGAGGTCAGTTCGACCTGGGCGCGGGGCATCGGAGTGCCGAAGAAGGTGACGAACGGGTCGTCCTTCGCGGCGCGCTGGACTTCGTCGAAGTACGTCGTGCCGTCGATGGTGAGCGTGAAGGCGCCGAGGCCCTTGATACCGAAAGTGTGCGGGCCGCTGTCGCGCGGGGTGAAGGTGCCCGTCAACTCGACGGTGTGGAGGGCCGCGTGGGTGACGCCGGGCGGGAGGTCGTCGCCCATCCACTGGATCTGGCCGCTGGGCGCGGAGCCGCCGCCGATGACCTCGCCGGCCGCGTCGCGGCAGATGGCGCGCAGCTCGAACCCCTTGTCGGCGACGGCGAGTTCCTCGTTCGGGTCGGCTCCGACGGCGTAGGTCAGGCTGCCCTCGGGGAGGGCCGCGGTGAGGCCGTCGAGGGGCGAGACGACATGGGAGGGGAAGACGGTGGCTGAGCCGCCGCCGAGGACACGGGCGTCGCGGGCGGCGGCGCCGATGAGCGCGACGGTGCCGGGCCGGAGCGGGAGGGCTGGGCGTTCGTTGCGTACTTCGCTGCGCCCGTCGTTACGTACGTCGTTGCCCACTTCGCTGCGCACTTCGTTGCGTACGAGCACGAAGGCGCGGCGGGCGATGTCGCGGGCCAGGGCTTCGCCGTCGATGGTGGCGGGCGGCTCGGTCACGACCGGTTCGGCGCCGTCCAGGATGCCCACGCGGGCGGCGAGGCGCAGCACGTTGCGTACGGCGTCGTCGACCGCCGACTCCTCGACGCGACCGGCTCGTACGGCCCGCGCGAGCGGCTCGCCGTACACCGTCCGCGGGCCCGGCATGGCGACGTCGAGGCCTCCCTCGATGGCGGCGGTCGTGGAGCGGGCGGCCATCCAGTCGGAGACGTTGAAGCCGTCGAAGCCCCACTCACCGCGCAGGATGTCGTTCACGAGGTGGCGGTGTTCGGTCATCGTCGTGCCGTTGACCGAGTTGTAGGCGGTCATGATGCCCCAGGGGCGGGCGTTCTCGACGATGGCCTCGAAGGGGGCCAAGTAGAGCTCGCGCAGGGCGCGTTCGGTGACCATGTTGTTCACCGTGAAGCGGTCGGTCTCGGCGTCGTTGGCGACGAAGTGCTTGACCGTGGTGGCGACGCCGCCGGACTGGACGCCGTTCACATAGCCCGAGCCGATCCGTCCGGTCAGGTACGGGTCCTCGCTGTACGCCTCGAAGTGGCGGCCTCCGAGCGGGGAGCGGTGCAGGTTGACCGTGGGCGCGAGCAGGACGTGGACGCTCTTGCGGCGGGCTTCCTGGGCGAGGAGCGCGCCGGCGCGGAAGGCGAGGGCCGGGTCCCAGGTGGCGGCGAGCGCGGTCGGGGACGGGAGGGCGATGGAGGGGTCGGCGGCGGTCCAGCGGACGCCTCGTACGCCGATCGGGCCGTCGGACATGACCAGGGACTTCAGCCCGATCTCCGGGAGCGCGGGCAGCGACCACATGCCCTGCCCGGACAGCAGCCTCGCCTTCGC
Source organism: Streptomyces sp. NPDC127595 (assembly GCF_042671685.1). Taxonomy (NCBI): domain Bacteria; kingdom Bacillati; phylum Actinomycetota; class Actinomycetes; order Kitasatosporales; family Streptomycetaceae; genus Streptomyces; species Streptomyces sp. NPDC127595. The sequence continues at coordinate 337,143 of NZ_JBHXWK010000007.1, forward strand.
GTCGATGCCGAGGCTGCCGAGCGCCGCCTCGACGACCGCCTCGCGCGCCCGGTCCGGCGAGGTCTGCCCGGTCTTGGCGCTCACGGTCACTGGAAGTCGCAGCCCGGGTTCGGGGCGTCCTCGGACAGGGGGGCGCCGTGCGGCAGGACGTAGAGCACGTCCAGGACCAGTGGGGTGGTCCCGAGATTGCGGCCGATGTGCACGTGGTCGGAACCGGACGGCTCGGTGAGGGTGGCGCCGGCCGGGTAGACACCGTCGGAAGCACAGTCCGAGTCGAAGTGGCTCAGAGTGCCTTCCTTGACGAAGCCGTACAGCGTTCCGTCGTGGTAGTGCCAGCCGGTGCTCTGTCCTGCGGGGACGGTGATCTCCCGCAGGATGTAGTCCGTGTCGCCGACGGTCCTCTGCGCGAGCACGACGCCGGTGACTCCCGGGCCGGGAGGCGTCGCGTGGGCGGGTCCTGCGACGAGCGACAGGCAGAGGGCCGCGGTTCCCGCGAACCCGGTACGGAGCACGTTGTGCATGGGGGGAGTCCTTTCAACGGACGACGAGCCGGCGTTCCGTTGAGGATTCTGTCGTACGAGCGCGCAAGATTCACTGAGTTGGCCAGTTGGTCCAGCGGTCGCCGCGGCTACTTGCCACATCCCACGGCTTACGCCCGCTACATCCCATGGCGTACGCCCCATGCGCCACGGGATACTGCCGCCATTCGGCAGCACCCCACAGCGGCGGAAGGCCAGAACTCCCTTGAATCACATACGTACTCGGATCGGCGTACTCGGACTGACCCTGATGGCGGGGCTTGCGGTGGCGCCCACCGCGTCCGCCGCCCCGTCCACCGCCGGGACGCCCACCGTGGAGGAGCTGCGGCTCGACAAGGCCGCGCCCCAGGAGATCCTGCGGCGTTCCGGATTCGACACCGTGGCACCGGAGTTCGAGCGGGCGCTGGAGAAGGCCGGCTCGTACGCGCAGGCCGAGCGTGCCACCGTACAGCAGGGTGCGCGGCTTTGGCAGCGGGCCGTGGACCGGGCGCAGGGCCGGGGTCCGGCGGGCGGGGACCTGAGCCGGGACGACGACCGGCCGCTGTACTGGGCCCGGCTCGGTATGACGCGTGAAGTGCGCGAGTGGGAGCCGGACTTCGCGCTCACGGATGCCCAACGGGACAAGCTGCTGAGCAAGTTGGAGGTGTCCTCGCGCGGTCAGGACGCCATTCGTTATCCCCGGGCCAAGGGCGTGAAGCGGATCCTGGTCACCGGATTCGACCCGTTCACGCTGGACCGTGACATCCGGATCTCCAACCCGTCCGGAGCCAACGCCCTCGCCCTGGACGGTACGACGATCCAGACGGCGGACGGTCCGGCGCGCATCGAGACGGCCATGTTCCCGGTCCGCTGGGACGACTTCACCGACGGCATGGTCGAGCGGGCGCTGCGGTCGTCCCTGCCGCAGGTCGATCTGTTCACCACCGTCAGCCAGGGCCGCGTGGGCCGGTTCGACGTGGAGCGGACCAACGGGGCCTGGCGGGGCGGCTTCGGTGACAACCTGAACACCGGGGTCGCCGAGACCGTCCCGGTCACCGACCCGGCCTCGCAGCCGCAGTGGACGTCAACGACCCTTCCGTACACGGACATCGTGGCCGCGAACACCGGGCGCTTCCCGGTGTACGACAACACGTCGGTGACCGAGATCCCGGCGGGCGGCACCACCGCGGTCGTACGTCCCACCGGCCCGACCCCGGGTTCGACGGCCCGTGCCGGGGGCGGCGGTGACTACCTCTCCAACGAGATCGCCTACCGCGCGACGCTGCTGCGCGACCGTCTCGGCCTGCACGACAGTCTGCCCGGCGGTCATGTGCACACGCCTGTGCTGCAGTTCGGCACGGGGAACACGGACCCGGCGACCGGGGTGATCACGGACGCGGAGTTCGTACAGAACCGGCTGGACATCATTGCCCAGGTGCGGGCGATTTTGACGGTGGCGGTGGAGGCGGGGGCCTGAGCGTGGTGGCGGGCGCCGGTTCCTGGCCAGGGGGATGGGGGTCAGCCCGTGGACGGGTTCAGCCCGTGGACGCCCGCTCCTGGCTGTCCGCGCCGTTCCTGTCCCGGTCGCCGTCCGTCACCGTTTCCTCGCCCAGCAGGTCGCGGGCCATCAGCGTGGCGCCCGCGACCGCGCCGGGCATCAGGAAGACAGCGACGAACGGGACCAGGAAGGAGACGGCGAGGGGGGTGCCGAAGCCCCAGATCAGGGTCTTGCGGGAGCGGAGGAGGGTGAGGCGGTGGCGGAGGTCGACGCGGCGGCGTTGCATCGCCACCGCGGTCAGCTCCTCCGTGAGGAAGAAGCCGGTGACGAAGAACCCGATCACCGGTACGGCCGTCTGTCCGACGAACGGGATGAAGCCGAGGGCGAAGAGCAGCACGCCCCAGAGGGCGGCCCGTACGACGATACGGAGGCTGTCTCGGGCCGAGATCCACAACTCCCGCCACAGCGGCAGTCCCGACTCCGGGGCCGTGCCGTCCCTGGAGACGTCCCGGTCGACCTTCTCCGAGAGGTTCTCGTAGAAGGGCTGGCCGATGAGGAGCGTGACCGCGGTGAAGGTGACCACGGAGAGGAGGAGCGCGAGGGCGAACAGTACGGCGGTCAGGAAACCGCGGAAGAGGCCCTGCCAGGGGCTGCTCCAGTCGTCGGCGAACGGCGTGGCCCAGCCGATGAAGTCGTCGCCGTACACCGCCAGGGCGACGAGCGCCGCCGCGTACAACACGAGCGTGATCAGCCCCGGAAGCAGCCCGAACCCGTACTGCTTCCCATGCCTCCCCACCCACCGCTGGCCCTGCACCAAGTAGTTGAACCCCACCCCGAAGTCACGCATGGGGGAACCTTAGCGTCACTGATGAGCTGAGGTTTCCTGGGCGGGGCTGGGTTTCCGCCCGGATGGACAAGAGATCCCGCCTGTCGGCAGCCGGGTGCCCAGGGGGTCCCAGACCGGGGCGTGCTCAGCCACCTTGCGGGTTTCTCCACAGTCACGACTGGCCACACCTTCTCGCACAACATCGCCCGGAATAAGTACGGTCATCTCCCATACGGTTCGTGGGCTACAGAGTGTCGTGGGAGAAGTACCGGCGCAGGGGGAACGGGTGTAACGGCGGGACCCTGGTCGACAGCGGTACGGCAACGCTTCCCGCTAAGGAGACCGGCTGGAAGTTCTGGGAAACCTCTTCATGAGGACCCGGCCCTGGCGGCTCCCCGGCTGCGCTCTGGTGGCTGCCCTCTTCCTCACGGGCTGCGCCTCGGACCATGACTCGACACCCGATCGCGAGGCCGCGCCCTCCGCCACTCACCAAAGCACTGGTGCAGAACAGGCCGAGCAGAAGCTCACAGCTCAGGCCCAGTCGGCACTCGACGCCGTCACGAAGGCAGACAGCTCGAGTTCACCCCGGCCGGCGTGAGCTCGAACAAGCCGGTCCCGTGTGACCGGTCCGTGGTCTTCGAGCGGTTCACCGCCGAGGACTCGCTCCGCCTCGACGTCCGGGGGAAACCCGGCTCGACCGGCATGATCGCCTGGCGCATCAACACGGCCTGATTGCGTATCTGGTTCCCTCCTCTTCCGCCCCGACTCCCCCGGGCGGAAGTGCGCCCCTCCAGCACCGGGACGGCAGCGGTAGTGGCCGCGGCCTCCGATCTGGACCTGCCTGCTGGACCGGCCTGGGTGTCGTGCAGGTCGGCCCTCACGCCTCCGGCGTCGTCAGCCACGCCCCGATGCCCGCCATCGCGCCAGGCCCGTAGTCCGAGCCGACGCTTTGGACGAGGTCGGCGATCGAGACGGCGCGCAGGGACGCTCGCCAGGCCGCGTCCGCTCCGTTCATGGCGCGGGAGATCGCGCAGGGGACGGTGCATGCCTCGGGTGGGGTGGCCAGGGGGCCGCGCTGGCGGATCTCTGTGCAGACGAACGCCTGGGCGGGACCGTCGACGGCCTCGACCACGTCGAGGACCGTGATCGAGTCCGGTTCCCGGGTGAGTACATAGCCGCCCGCCTTGCCCTGCACCGAACGCACCAGTCCGGCACGCGAAAGCGACTGCAGCTGCTTGGCCAGATAGCTCGCCGAGACGTCGTGCAGCTCCGCCAGGCGGGTCGCGGGGACGGGCTCGTCGACCGAGGTGAGCACCACGCAGCAGTGCAGGGCCCACTCGACTCCGCCGGACATCTTCACTCGATCACTCTAACCAGACCCACTTGACTCGGACAGCACCTGTCCGAGTATATTCCCGGATAGAAGGTGTCCGGGTTTGGTGCGCGTGGCATCCGCGCGATCCCATGTGCCACATTTGCGGACATAACACCCAACTGAAAGGCATGTCATGAAGATCGCGGTCATCGGCGGTACCGGGCTGATCGGGTCGCAGGTCGTCAGGAATCTGAACGCCGCCGGGCACGAAGCGGTGCCGCAGTCGCAGTCCACCGGGATCGACGTCATCACCGGTAAGGGCCTGGTCGAGGCGGTGGCGGGGGCGGACGTCATCGTCAACCTGACGAACTCCCCGACCTTCGACGAAGCCTCCCCGGCCTTCTTCCAGACCTCGATGGACAACCTGCTGGCCGCGGGGCAGAAGGGCGGCGTCGGTCACTTCGTCATTCTCTCGATCGTCGGCGTGGACCAGGTCCCCGAGCTGGACTACTACCGGGCCAAAGCCCTCCAGGAGGAGATCCTCGCGGCCGGTCCGATCCCCTACTCGATCGTCCGCGCGACGCAGTTCATGGAGTTCGTCGACGCGGTGCTGTCGTGGACCACCGACGGCGACACCGTCCGGCTGCCCGCCACGCCGATCCAGCCGATCGCCGCCAAGGATGTGGCCGCCGCGGTGGCGGAGGTCGCCGCGGGCGCCCCCCTGGGAGGCATCCGCGACATCGCCGGCCCCGAGATCTTCACCCTGGACGAGCTGGGCCGGATCACCCTGTCCCGCAAGCCCGACGGGCGCACCGTGGTCACCGATCCCACCGCCGGGATGTTCGGCGCCGTCAAGGGTGACGTCCTCACGGACAAGGACGCCCACCTCGCCACCACCCGCTACACCGACTGGCTCTCCTGAACCCACCGCCCGCACCCGCTACACCGACTGGCTCTCCTGAACCCCAAGGCCCAGCCCACCCGCTACACCAGCTGGGTCTCCCCCAACCCCTCTCGCCCACCACGTGACATCACGAGTCACACCGGCGTCACCGCCACCACAACCCCCCGCTCCGCCGCGGGCGCCACCGCCGCCGATACGCGGACCGCGACCGAGCGGGCCACGCGGCCTGCGCGGGAGGAGGTGGCCAGGAGGAGCGGCTGGAGGTGCTCCAGGCGGGAGACGAAGAACTCCTCGCCCGCGATGACGAGCGGGCGGGCCGCCTTCGTGACAGCCGCGGCCGTCTCCGTGAGGTCGGCCAGGGGCGGCAGGGAAGCGCGTACGACCCCTGCCCCCACCGTGGCGGCCCGTTCCGCCAGGGCAACCTGGAGCGGGAGGAGCGGGGCCAGCGCGGCTGTCAACGCGTCGGTGATGCGCCGGAGTTCGGGGGAGGTGTCGCGCAGGACGTCCGCGGCGGCCCGTACCACCGGAGTCAGTACGAGGAGCAGGCCCGCGGCGACCCCCGCCGCCGCGGGCAGCAGCGGTGAGCCCGCCTCGACCAGTTCACCGATCGCGTCGGCGGCCTCCTCGACCGCGGGCGCCACCGCGTCGAGGACCGGCAGCAGGCTGTCGCCCAGCGCGGCGAACAGGACCTGGGCGGGTTCGCTCACGGGATGTGCCGCCAGCGGCGCCCCGCTGGTGCCGAGCCGGGTCAGTGTGTCCACCAGCCGGTAGAAGGCCTCCTGCGCCTGCGGCGACGCGCTCGCCTCGGCCAGCTCGGCCGTGGTCTCGCGCAGGACACGCAGCGCCTCCGCGCCCGAACCGTCCCGCGGGTCAAAGGTGTTGACGGCGATCTTGGTGATGTTCCCGGCCGTGTCGAGGAGTTGGCCGGTGATGTCGGTCGTGCTGCGTGCCATGCGCAGCACGTCCTCCCTGCTGGGGAGCGACGGAATCGGGGACATGGGGGCTCTCCTCGCCACGCGTGTACCACTCGGCCGTTGCCCTCAGCATGCCCCGAAGCGGCCGCACCCAGAGCCGCACAGGACCCCGAGCTGCACAGGACCCAGAGCCACACGGGACCCCGAGCGTGCCGAAACCGCAGGATCGAGTCTGCCCCGCCCGGAATGCGCCATCGGAGGCATCCATGACGGCGTGTGTGACGGCAACGCCCTCTTGTTGCGGGAGAGTCGAACAGGTACACCTCGCCGTACCGACCCTGTACCGATCCCAGGCATCACCCAGGAGGTACGACGCGTGCGCCTACCGAGACCCGTCCTGACCGCCACTGTCATCGCCACGGCGACCGGCTCACTCCTGCTCGCCCCGCACAGCGCCACCGCGGACCGCAAACCGCCGGTGCGCGAAGGCGCCGCGGGGAGCAGCGCCGCCAGGAACTCCGCCGGCGCCGCCCTCAACGCCCTCGCCACCCCCGTCACCGATCTCTCCGGCGCCTCCGCCGGCTACCCCCGCGAGCAGGTCCTCACCCCGGACCCGGTGAACCCCGCCGACAAGTCCATCAAGCTCGGCCTCACCCCGTACCACGCGATCGCCCCGAAGCTGAACTCCCTTCAGGAGCTGGGTGACCGTGTCAGCGTGGAGGTCGCGGGCGAGTCGGCCGGGGGCCACCGCCTCTACCTCGTCACCGTCACCGCGCCCGAGTCGGCCCGCGAGACGCGCGCCCAGGAGCGGATGCGTGAACTCATCGAGAACGCGCCGCAGTCGGCGGCCAAGGACCCGGCGTTGAAGAAGACCTACAAGACGCCGGTGTTCTTCAACAACAACATCCACGGCAACGAGTGGGAGGGCACGGACGCCGCCCTCGGGCTCATCGAGCAGCTCGCGACGGCCAAGGACAGCAAGACCGCCGGCCTTCTGGCGCACAGCCGCCTGTACTTCAACATCACCGCGAACCCCGACGGCCGTATCGCCGGCACCCGCGCCAACGCCAACGGGTTCGACCTGAACCGGGACTTCATCACCGCCTCGCAGCCCGAGGCCCGCGCGATCCGCCAGATCGGCATCGACAAGCAGCCCGCGGTCATGGTCGACCTGCACGGCTACGTCAACGGCACGCTGATCGAGCCGACGACCCCGCCGCACGGCGAGAACTACGAGTACGACCTCTTCCTCAAGAACACCTACGCCAACGCGCTCGGCATGGAGGCCGCCGTCAACGGTCTCGGCTACACACCCGCCGCCGACGGCGTGGAGCCCGCCCAGATCCCCTTCCGCGACCAGGAGGAGGGCTGGGACGACTGGCCCCCGATCTTCACACCGCAGTACGCGGCGTTCCACGGCACGGTCGCCGCGCACACCGTCGAGATCCCGATGCAGGTGAACAACGCCGTCTACGACTCGCTGCCGGTCGAGGAGTTGAGGCGACGCGCCGCGATCAACGTCGATGTCGCGGGCGCGGCCATGCGCGCGACCCTCAACTTCGCCCAGTCGCACCGGACTTCGCTCATCGCCGATCAGATCGAGGTCTTCCGGCGGGGCGTGACCGGCGCCGCGCAGGTGCCGGTCTCCGCCGAGACGGTCCCCGGCGTCCCGGGCATCGGCCCCGAGGACGTCTACACGACCGACTTCCCCCGCGCGTACGTCATTCCGGCCGGCGCCGCACAGCGCTCCGCGACCGCCGCCGCCCGCCTCGTCGACCACCTCATCGCCAACGACGTACGCGTCACCCGCGCGACCGCCGGATTCCGGCTCGCGGGACGGTCGTACGCGAAGGGCAGTTACGTCGTCGACCTGCGTCAGCCCAAGCGCGGGATGGCCAATGTGCTGCTGGCGGACGGGACGGACATCAGCGACAAGGTGTCGGTGATGTACGACATCTCGGGGTGGAGCCTGGGCCGGCTGTGGGGCGCGACGGTCACGCCCGTGCGCGGCGGCACCAGTCTGGCGGCCGTCCCGCTGCGCACGGTCGGCGCGGCCACGGACGTCGGGTACGTCGCCCCGCGCGGGGACCTGCGGCTCCGCCTCGACGATCCGCAGGAGATCACGGCCCTCAACTCCCTGCTGAAGCAGGGGGTTTCGGTACGGCAGGCCGCCGACGGCAGCGCGATCGTGCCGGCCTCCGCCCGGGCGAAGGCCGTCGCCCTCGCCCGTGAGTACGACGTCGCCTTCGACTCGACGAAGGTGACCGGTGGCACTCCCCTCCGCCTCACACGGGTCGCCGCCGCCGTCACCCCGGGCGAGCTGTTCGCACTGCGTGAGATGAACTTCGACGTGGTCCCGGTGTCGACGGCCGTCCTCAACGCGGGCTTCGACTGGTCCGGCGCCGATGTGCTGTTCGTGTCGTCGGGGCTCAGCTACACGGGCCTCAACGCGTCCGCACGGGCCTCTCTCGGCGCCTTCCTGGGCACCCATGGCCTGGTGGGGCGCGGAGCCACCGGCGCGACGCTCAACGCCGCCACGGGGCTGCTCGCGCTCAAGCCGGTGGCGGGCGACGGGGACGCCAACGGCGTTGTGCGGGTGGTGAATTCGGGTGCGCTCACCTCGGGCGCCCCCGACCACAGCTTCGTCTACGCCCCGCTCTGGTTCACCGAACTCGGCTCCGGGGTCCGCGTTGAACAGTCGTACGCGACGGGTGATCCGCTGGTCTCCGGGCACTGGCGCCCGCTGGCCGACGGCACGGCCGGGCCCACGGCGGCGGGCGGCCAGGCCTCTGTGGTCAGTGGTCCGCACGCCGTCCTCTTCGGCACCGAGCCGCTCTTCCGTGACCATCCCAAGGGTGAATTCCCGCAGGTGGCACGGGCGTTGCTCACGCTTCCGCGGTAGCGGGACCCGTACGACAGAGGCCGCACCCCACGTCCTTGGGGTGCGGCCTCCGCCGTGTGCAACGACTGCGGTCAGGCGAGCGTCACGGTGATGTTGCCGCGCGTCGCCTTCGAGTAGGGGCAGACCTGGTGAGCCTTCTCGAGCAACGCCGTGGCCGTCGCCGTATCCACGTTCGGGATGGTGGCGGAGATCTCGACGATGAGCCCGAACCCGTCCTCGTTCTTGCCTATGCCGACCTTCGCGGTGACGGTCGAGCCGGAGATGTCGGCCTTCTCCTGACGGGCCACGACGCCGAGGGCGCCCTGGAAGCAGGCGCTGTACCCGGCGGCGAACAGCTGCTCCGGGTTGGTGCCGGCGCCGCTGCCGCCCATCTCCTTGGGCGGATTGACGACGACGTCGACCTTGCCGTCATCGGTGGCTACTCGGCCGTCGCGGCCGTTCTCGGCGGTGGCGACGGCGGTGTACAGGACGTCGGACTGCTGGATGGACATACGTGCGTTCCTCCTTGGTCCGCCGCGACTCGCGCCCACGATCGCGACGATTTTGGAAAGAAGTTACCGCATGTCGGAAGTCCAGCAGAACCCCCGATGACCTCTAGAGCTTGACGATCATCTTTCCGGTGTTGTCGCCGCGCAGGACCCCGAGGAACGCCTCCAGGTTGTTCTCGATGCCCTCGACGACCGTCTCGCGGTACTTGAGCGCGCCCGAGGCGACCCAGGGGCCGACCTCCTGGACGAACTGCGACTGCAGGTCGTAGTGGTCGCCGACGAGGAAGCCCTCGATACGGCCGCGGGTCTGGATCAGGCGGGCGAGGTTCTTCGGGCCGGGGACGGGCTCGGTGCTGTTGTAGACGGAGATCGCGCCGCAGATCGCGATGCGGCCGTCCCGGTTGAGCTGCCCGATGGCCGCCTCCAGGTGCTCACCGCCGACGTTGTCGAAGTAGACGTCGACGCCGTCGGGCGCGGCCTCGCGAAGCTGTGCGTTCACCGGGCCGTTCTTGTAGTTGAACGCGGCGTCGAAGCCGTACTCCTCGACCAGCAGCTTGACCTTCTCGTCGGAGCCCGCCGAGCCGATGACGCGCGAGGCGCCCTTGAGCTTGGCGATCTGGCCGACCTGGCTGCCGACCGCGCCGGCGGCGCCCGACACGAACACCGAGTCGCCCTCCTTGAAGGAGGCGGTGCGCAGGAGACCGGCGTAGGCGGTGAGGCCTGTCATGCCCAGCACACCGAGGTACGTGCTCAGCGGCGCGGCCTCCGGGTCCACCTTGACCGCCTGCTTGGCGTCGACCACGGCGTACTCGCGCCAGCCGAAGAAGTGCAGCACATGGTCGCCGACCGCGATGCCCTCGGCCTTCGAGGCGACGACCTCGCCGACCGCGCCACCCTGCATGACCTTGCCCAGCTCGAAGGGGGCGACGTAAGACTTGGCGGCGCTCATGCGGCCGCGCATGTACGGGTCGACGGAGAGGTACTTGTTCCGTACCAGCACCTGGCCCTCACCCGGCTGCTGCACCTCGGCCTCGACCAGAGCGAAGTCCTCGGGCTTGGGCCAGCCTTCCGGGCGGCTGAGCAGGTGCCATTCGCGGCTGACGGCGGGGAGCTGGGGGGAGTCGGTCATGAGGGGGCGCCTTTCCTGCGGGTTGCGGGTGGTGCTGCCTGCGGCTCTGACTGTTCGGATACTTCAGCACCTGAAACAACCATGCTCCTGAATATTTCATGATGTCAAGTAACCGGGTACTCTGGAGTGCATGGCCACGCAGAAGACTCCCCGTATCGACCCGCTGACGCTGGAGGTCGTCGACCTCATCGCCACGGTGGTGGCGCGATATCACGAGGAGTACGAGGAGGCCGCCGGCGAGCACGCGCTGACGGGCGCGCAGGCGCGGCTGCTGAGCCTGCTGTCGCTGGAGCCGCTGCCGATGCGGCGGCTCGCGCAGAAGCTGAGGTGTGAACCGTCGAACGTCACCGGGATCGTGGACCGGCTGGAGGCGCGAGGGCTGGTCGAGCGGCGGCTGGACCCTTCGGACCGGCGGGTCAAGCTGGCGGCGGCGACGGAGGAGGGGCTGCGGGTTGCTCGCAGTCTGCGGGATTCACTTCGCTTTGCGCGGGAGCCGTTGGCCGGGCTGTCCCGGGAGGAGCGGGTGTCCCTGCGGGGGATGCTTCAGCGGATGCTCGCCACGTAGGGGGTGGGGTGGGGTTTGTTCGCCCCCTCCGCCCCTGCCCGTCCCTTGCTTCCTGGGGGCTGCCGCCCCCAGACCCCCGCTTCGCGCTGAACGCGCTCGTCCTCAAACGCCGGACAGGCTGAAAACCTCTAGCCCCGGATGGGCTGAAAGATCTCCGCCCCCGGACGGGCTGAAAACCCCTTAGGTGCACCACCACAAGAACTGGTCGCACGACTCCGAAGGCGAAGGGTCCGGGGTCGGGTCGGACGAGGTCGGGTCGGGGCTGGGGGGCTGGGAGGTTTCGGTGGGGATGGTGGACGTGGGGGCCGAGGTCTGGGGCGTTGTGATCGTTGAGGCCGACGCCTCTTCGTCGTCCTCGCCCTCGGCGGACTCCGAGGCGGATACGGACGCGGAAGGCGAGGGTGACTCGGAGGCGGACGGCGAGGCGTCGGCCGAGGCGTCGGTGGAGCCTGCCTGGTCCTCTAGAGGGAGGGCGGTCTCGGCCGGGGTGCTGGTGCCGCCCTCGGGCGACTCGTCGGCCGTCGCGGCCCGCGGGTTGGCTCCCGGCGCGTCCACACCGAGTTCGGCGAGGCTCAGACCGCCCGCGGCGAGGAACAGGCCGGCGCCGACTATCAGGGCCCCGCGGCGTCTTCGCCGGTGCGCGGCGGCCTTCCGGTCCCGTCGGCTGCCCCCACCCGGGCCCGAACCCTTACGCCGCCCACGGGGACGGGTGTCGTCGTCCTCGTGCCCGTCGTCGACATCGTCGTCCGCTTTCGGACGCGACTCGACGGCGTCCGCGTGTTCGCGGACCTTTTCGGCTGGTGTGCCGCACCCCGGGCATGCGAGGGCGCCATTGAGGTGCCTGTGGCACGGGAGGCAGTAGTCCATGACGCCGGAAGACTAAGTTCCCCATAGGTCACGTTCATAGTCGGAGCTGTGAATGTTGTGTGGTGAACCATCCCTTTCAATGTGCCGAGTTGGGGACGCCACCGAACATTCCCCGCCATCCTCAGGCATCCCGCGCGCATCACATCGAAACCGTTATGTGTTCGCCCCATTGACACCCCCCGGGCCGCCTCCTTACTGTCACGCCAGCATTTCGAACGAGTGACGAAATTTCGAACAGAGTCGAAGAGCTCAGGGGGCAACTGCCGTGCGCATCACGGGAATCAGCACACACGTGGTCGGGACGCCCTGGCGGAACCTGACGTACGTCCAGGTGCACACCGACGAAGGGCTCACCGGAGTCGGCGAGACCCGCATGCTGGGCCACACCGACGCGCTGATCGGCTATCTGCGGGAGGCGGAGGCCAACCACATTCTCGGTTCGGACCCCTTCGCTGTCGAGGATCTTGTCCGGCGGATGAAGTACGGCGACTACGGGCGGGCGGGCGAGATCGTGATGTCCGGTATCGCCGTCGTCGAGACGGCCTGCTGGGACATCAAGGGCAAGGCGCTCGGCGTGCCCGTCTGGCAGCTGCTCGGCGGCAAGGTCACCGACAAGGTAAAGGCGTACGCCAACGGTTGGTACACCACCGAGCGGACCCCGGAGGCCTACCACAAGGCCGCCCAGGAGGTCGTCGCGCGCGGATACCAGGCCCTCAAGATCGACCCCTTCGGCACCGGGCACTTCGAGCTCGACCACGAGGCCACCCTCTACTCCGTCTCACTGATCGAGGCGGTGCGCGACGCGATCGGCCCCGGGACCGAGCTGATGCTGGAGATGCACGGCCGCTTCTCGCCCTCGACCGCCGTCCGGCTGGCCCACGAACTCGCGCCCTTCAAGCCCGCCTGGCTGGAGGAGCCGGTGCCACCGGAGAACCTCAAGGCCCTGGAGAAGGTCGCCGGCAAGGTGGACATCCCGCTCGCCACCGGTGAACGCATCCACGACCGCGTCGAGTTCCGCGAGCTGTTCGAGAGCCAGGCCGTCGACATCATCCAGCCCGACGTCGGCCATATCGGGGGCGTCTGGGAGACCCGGAAGCTGGCCGCCACCGCGGAGGCGCACTACGTCCTGGTCGCGCCGCACAACGTGGGCGGTCCCGTCCTGACCGCCGCCTCCCTCCAAGTCGGCTTCACCTCACCGAACTTCAAGATCCTGGAGCACTTCAACGACTTCGCGGACGCGGAGATCAAGAAGGTCGTGAAGGGGGCCCCGGAGGTCGTCGACGGCTACTTCCACCTCTCCGACGCACCCGGTCTCGGTGTCGAGCTGGATGTCGACGCGGCGGGCGAATTCCCGCAGCAGCAGGCCCGGTTCGACCTGTGGGCGGACGGCTGGGAGCAGCGCAGGCCGAAGGGCGTCCGGTGAGTGCGGGGACGGCGGTCCTCGTCACCGCTCCGGGCGAGCACCGGCTGACCGGCCATGAGCCCAGGCGGCCGGATGCCGGCGAGGCGCTCGTGCGCGTGCACGCCGTCGGCATCTGCGGCAGCGACCGCGAGGTCTATCAGGGCAACCGGCCCGAGGGGTACGTCCGTTACCCCCTCACCCCCGGTCACGAGTGGTCCGGGACGGTGGAGGCGATCGGCGCCGGGGTGCCCGCGACGCTCCTCGGGCGGAAGGTCGTCGGCGAGGGCTTCCGCAACTGCCAGGTCTGCGACCGCTGTCACGCGGGCGAGACCACGCTGTGCACGGCGGGGTACGAGGAGACCGGCTTCACCCAGCCCGGCGCGATGGCCACCACCCTCACCCTGCCCGCCCGCCTGCTCCATGTCCTCCCGTACGACGCCGACTTGACGGCGGCGGCGCTGCTGGAGCCCGCCGCCTGCATCGCGGCAGCCGTACTCAAGGCCGGTGCGCTGCCAGGGGAGCGGGTCGCGGTCGTGGGCACGGGGACGCTCGGGATGTTCGCCGTGCAGTTCCTGAAGGCGGGCTCCCCGGCCGAGCTGCTCGTGGTCGGCTCCCGCCCCGACCGCGCGGAGCTGTCCAGGAAGTTCGGCGCCACCGATTTCCGCACGAGGAACTCGAAGAACGCACAGAACGCAGAGAACACCGAACTGCCCGCCGGCTTCGACGTGGTCGTCGAGACCGCGGGGTCCGCGTCCGCCGCGCGCACCGCCGCCTCCCTGCTCAGGCGCGGCGGACGCCTGGTCCTCACGGGCATTCCGGCGCCGGGCGCGGAGGGTCTCGACCCCACCGATCTCGTCGTACGGCAGCTTGAGGTGCACACCGTGTTCGGGGCGCCGCCGGATGCCTGGGCGCATACGGTGCGGGTGTTCGGCGCCGGGCTTCTCGACCCCCTGCCACTGGTCACGCACGAACTGCCGCTCGCCGAGTTCCCGGCCGCCATCGAGCTGGTGGGGTCCGGCGATCCGAAGGCCGGAAAGGTCCTGCTCCGCCCATGAACCAGGTCGATCCCATCCCATGAGCTGTCTCCTTCTCCTTCCCCTTCCGCTCCCCTGAGCAGGACGCCGGTGCGGGGTGTGACCACTCCGTGCCGGCGTACACCCCTCGACACGCACCGCGTCCGGAATATCGAACGCACCTCAGTCCAACGAACGCGAAGGACAGCTTGTGACCGACGCCCCGCCTCCGGCAGCCCGTCGACCCGGCGAGCAGGCGCTCGCCGCGCTCGGCCTGGGCGCGCCGCCCCTCTCCCCCGCCGACGCCTCGCCGCACAGCTTCCCGGGCGGCGGCCGCTGGCGTACCGAGGTCCCGTCCGTCGAGGGGCCCGAGGCCCTTGCCGTGGTCCTCAAGGAGTCCTCGCGGCTCGATGTGCCGATCCACCGGATCAGCCAGGGCAGCGGTGTCTGGATGCTGACCGACTCCGAGATCACCGAGATGGCCGAGGCGACCGCCGAACACGCCATCGAGCTCTGTCTGTTCACCGGGCCGCGCGGTACCTGGGACATCGGCGGCTCGGTGCGCTCCGACTCGCAGGGCGGCGGGCCCCGCGCCCGGGGCTACGACGGAGTCGCCGGATGCGTCGAAGACGCGCTCCGGGCAACGGAGTTGGGCGTCCAGTGCCTGCTCGTCGCCGACGAGGGTGTGCTGTGGACGCTGCACCGGGCGCGCGTCGCCGGGATCATCCCGGCCGACACGACCCTCAAGCTCTCGGCGCTGGTGGGCCCGGTCAACCCGGCCTCGTACGCCGTGTACGAGAACCTCGGCGCGGACTCCCTCAACGTGCCCAGCGATCTGACGCTCGCTCACCTCACCGAGATACGGCGGGTTTCCGCCGCCCCCATGGACATGTACATCGAGGCCCCCGACGACCTCGGCGGGTATGTGCGGATGTACGAGGTCGCCGAGCTGATCCGGCGCGGCGCACCGCTCTATCTGAAGTTCGGCCTCTCCAAGGCGCCCGGCATCTACCCCTACGGGCACCATCTGCGGGAGCTGACCCTGAGCACCGCCCGGGAACGGGTGCGACGCGGCCGGCTCGCTCTGGACCTGCTCGCGCGGCACGGAGCCGACGGTGACATGGCGCCGCTCGGTTCCCGACTACCGGGCGTGCTGCGGCGATTCGAAACGCCCTCATAATTCCACGCCAACCCCCTTCACAAAAGGCGACGCAGCCGCACACAATCCCACACACCTGTTCGTGGTCCCACCTCCCACTCCCCATCGGAAGCGTCCCCGCACCGCCAGACCGAACCGGCCCACACATCAAGGATGATGATCATGCGTAACCGCAGAGCCGCACTCGCCGCCATAGCCGGAGCCGCTTCCCTCGCCCTCACCCTCTCCGCCTGCGGGCAGAGCAGCGAGGGCGGCAGTGAGGACAAGGCGACCGATGCCGGTGACGCCACCATCGGCATCTCCATGCCCACCAAGTCCTCCGAGCGCTGGATCGCCGACGGCGCCAACGTCGTCAAGAACCTGGAGGCCAAGGGCTTCAAGACCAAGCTGGTATACGGCGAGGACGAGCCGGACCAGCAGGTCTCGCAGATCGAGAACATGATCACGCAGGGCGTGGACGCGCTGATCGTCGCCGCGATCGACAACAAGTCGCTCAACAACGTGCTCCAGCAGGCCAAGGACGCCGACATCCCGGTGATCTCCTACGACCGCCTGATCCTCGGCACCGAGAACGTCGACTACTACGCGTCGTTCGACAACGAGAAGGTCGGCGAACTCCAGGGCTCCTACATCGTCGAGCAGCTCGGCCTGAAGGACGGCGGCGAGAAGGGCCCCTTCAACCTCGAACTGTTCGCGGGCTCGAACGACGACAACAACACCCGGTACTTCTTCCAGGGCGCGATGACCGTCCTCCAGCCGTACATCGACTCGGGCAAGCTTGTCGTCAAGTCCGGCCAGACGGAGCTGACCCAGGTCACCACCCTGCGCTGGGACGGCGCCACCGCGCAGCGGCGCATGGACGACATCCTCACGGCCTCGTACAAGAGCGGCCGGGTCGACGCCGTGCTCTCGCCGTACGACGGCATCTCCATCGGCATCATCTCGGCGCTGAAGTCGGACGGTTACGGCAGTGCGAGCAAGCCGCTGCCGGTCGTCACCGGGCAGGACGCCGAGGTCGCCTCGGTGAAGTCGATCATCGCGGGCGAGCAGTCGATGACCGTCTACAAGGACACCCGTGAACTCGCCAAGGTGGCCTCGAACATGGTCGACGCGGTTCTCAACGACAAGAAGCCCGAGACCAACGACACCAAGACGTACGACAACGGCTCGAAGGTCGTGCCCGCGTACCTGCTGGTGCCGGTGAGCGTGGACAAGGCCAACTACCAGAAGGTCGTCGTCGACTCCGGCTACATCAAGGAGAGCGACCTCAAGTAGGCGGCTTCAAGTAGGCGGCTTCAAGTAGCGGCAGCGAGCTCAGGCAACCGCCGCACTCTAGGGATTGGAAGGCACGACCATGGCGGGACCCGTCCTGGAAATGCGCTCGATCGTCAAGACCTTTCCCGGCGTCAAGGCGCTGTCGGACGTCACACTGACCGTCCGTCAGGGCGAGGTCCACGCCATCTGCGGGGAGAACGGCGCCGGCAAGTCGACCTTGATGAAAGTCCTCTCCGGCGTCCATCCGCACGGGAGTTACGAGGGAGACGTCCTCTTCGAGGGCGAGATCTGCTCCTTCAGGGACATCAGGGCCAGCGAGCAGCACGGCATCGTGATCATCCATCAGGAGCTGGCCCTGGTGCCGTACCTCTCCATCGCGGAGAACATCTTCCTCGGCAACGAACACGCCACGCGCGGGCTCATCAACTGGAACGAGACCCTGCGACACGCCTCCGAACTGCTGCGCCGGGTCGGTCTGGGCGACCACCCGGAGACCCGCGTCACCGACATCGGCGTGGGCAAGCAGCAGCTCGTGGAGATCGCCAAGGCGCTGTCGAAGAAGGTGAAACTGCTCATCCTGGATGAGCCGACCGCCGCGCTGAACGACGAGGACAGCGGCAAACTCCTCGATCTCATCCTGGAGTTGAAGAAGCAGGGCATCACCTCGATCATCATCTCCCACAAGCTCAACGAGATCCGCAGGGTCGCCGACTCGGTGACGATCCTGCGCGACGGAAAGTCCATCGAGACCCTCGACGTGAAGGCGCCCGAGACCACCGAGGACCGGATCATCAGCGGCATGGTCGGCCGCGACCTCGACCACCGTTTCCCCGAACGCACCCCGTACGAGGGGGAGTTGGGCGCCGCCCCGGCCCTGGAGATCCGCAACTGGACCGTGCACCACCCGATCGACCAGCAGCGCAAGGTGGTCGACGACGTGTCGATCAGCGTCAGGCGCGGCGAGATCGTCGGCATCGCGGGCCTGATGGGCGCCGGCCGCACCGAGCTCGCGATGAGCGTCTTCGGGCGCTCCTACGGCCGGTACGCGGGCGGCACGGTCCTCCGGGACGGCAAGGAGATCCGGACGAAGTCCGTGCCCGAGGCGGTCGGACACGGGATCGCCTATGTCACCGAGGACCGCAAGCACTACGGCCTCAACCTCATCGACACCATCAACCGCAACATCTCGCTCAGTGCCCTGGGCAAGGTCTCCCGGCACGGCGTCGTCGACGAGCACGAGGAGCGGCAGGTCTCCGAGGGCTTCCGCAAGTCCATGAACATCAAGGCGCCGACCGTCTTCGAGCCGGTGGGCAAGCTGTCGGGCGGCAACCAGCAGAAGGTCGTCCTCAGCAAGTGGATCTTCGCGGGCCCGGAGGTGCTGCTCCTGGACGAGCCGACCCGGGGCATCGACGTGGGCGCCAAGTTCGAGATCTACACGGTCATCGACAAGCTGGCCGCCGAGGGCAAGGCGGTCGTCTTCATCTCCTCCGAGCTGCCGGAGCTGCTGGGGATGTGCGACCGCGTCTACACGATGGCCGCGGGGCGGCTGACCGGTGAGTTCTCTCGGGCGGAGGCCTCGCAGGAAACGCTGATGCGTCAGATGACAAAGGACAAAGAGGTAACGCGATGAGCACGGATCTGACCGCCAAGACGCCGGCCCCCGCGCCGCCCGGAAAGAGCGGATCGGCGGCGGGCGGCGGCCTGCTCCAGCTGGTGCTGGCCGGTCTGCGCCGCAACATGCGCCAGTACGGCATGCTGATCGCCCTCGGTCTGATCGTGGCGCTGTTCGCGGTGTGGACCGACGGCGACCTGCTGCTGCCGCGCAACGTCTCCAACCTGGTCCTGCAGAACAGCTACATCCTGATCCTCGCGATCGGCATGATGCTGGTGATCATCGCGGGCCATATCGACCTGTCCGTCGGCTCGTTGACCGCGTTCGTGGGCGCGTTCGCGGCCGTACTGACCGTGCAGCACGATGTGCCGTGGCCGGTCGCCGTGGTGCTCTGCCTGATGATGGGCGCGCTGGCGGGCGCGGTGCAGGGCTTCTTCATCGCGTACGGCGGCATACCGTCGTTCATCGTCACCCTCGCCGGCATGCTGATCTTCCGCGGTCTGACGGAGATCCTGCTGGAGGGCCAGACCCTCGGCCCCTTCCCGAACGGGCTGCAGGACCTCGGCAACGGCTTCCTGCCGGAGACCGGTCCGGACACCAACTACCACAACATCACCCTGCTGTTGGGCCTCGCCCTGATCGTCTTCGCCGTCCTCCAGGAGGTCCGCGACCGCAAGCGCCAGCAGGAGTTCTCGCTCGACGTGGTGCCCAGGAACCTCTTCCTGCTCAAGCTCGTCGCCATCAGCGCCGCGATCCTCGTCGTCACCATGCTGCTCGCCAGCTACAAGGGCGCGCCGATCATCCTGCTGGTCCTCGGCGTGCTGGTGGTCGGCTACGGCTACGTCATGCGCAACGCCGTCTTCGGCCGCCACATCTACGCGATCGGCGGCAACCTTCCGGCGGCGAAGCTGTCCGGCGTCCGGGACAAGAAGGTCACCTTCCTGGTCTTCCTGAACATGGGCGCGCTCGCGGCCCTGGCGGGTATGGCGATCGCCGCCCGCCTCAACGCGGCCTCACCGAAGGCGGGCCTGAACTACGAACTGGAGGCGATCGCCTCGGCGTTCATCGGTGGCGCGTCCATGAGCGGCGGCGTCGGAACCGTCCTCGGCGCGATCATCGGCGGTCTCGTCCTCGGTGTGCTGAACAACGGCATGAACCTCCTCAGCGTCGGCTCCGACTGGCAACAGGTCATCAAGGGCCTGGCCCTGCTGGCGGCGGTCGGCTTCGACGTGTGGAACAAGCGCAAGGTCGGTTCGTAAGTCAGCCGGGTCCCGCCGGAAGGCGTGGCCCCTCCATTTGCAGGAGCCGCAAAATGGAACTGAACAGACGTACGGTCATCGCAGGAGCCGCAGCAGCAGGAGTAGCCGCCACCGCCCTCGGCGGCACCGCACACGCCACCGGAAGTCGGACCCCCGTCAAGTCGCTCTTCGGCAAGCTCGCCGACGGCACCAAGGTCTACCGCTGGTCCCTGGCCAACGGCGGAACGAAGCTCAAGGTCCTGTCGTACGGCGGGATCGTCCAGTCCCTGGAGATCCCCGACCGGCACGGCACATACCGGAACGTGTCGCTGGGCTTCGACAACATCGAGGACTACGTCACCTCCAGCCCGTACTTCGGCGCACTGATCGGACGGTACGGAAACCGCATAGCCAAGGGGCAGTTCACCCTCGACGGCAAGAGCTACCAGCTCTCCGTCAACGACGGCGTGAACAGCCTGCACGGCGGCGCCAAGGGCTTCGACAAGCGGGTGTGGGAAGTCGAGCCCTTCACCAAGGGCTCCGACGTGGGCCTGTACCTGCACTACACGAGCGTCGACGGCGAGCAGGGCTACCCCGGCACGCTCAAGGTCAAGGTCACGTACACGCTGACCAGGCACGGCGACTGGCGCATCGACTACGAGGCCACCACCGACAGGGCGACCGTCGTCAACCTCACGAGCCACGTCTACTGGAACCTGGCGGGCGAGGGCAGCGGCTCGGTCTACGACCACGAACTGAAGATCGCCGCCGCCCGCTACACACCGGTCGACTCGGGCCTGATCCCCACCGGCGAGCTGGCGAAGGTCGCGGGCACCCCCTTCGACTTCCGGCGTACGAAGACGGTCGGCGAGGACATTCGGGTCGCGCACCAGCAACTGCTGTACGGGAAGGGCCTCGACCACAACTGGGCTCTGGACAAGGGGATCACGGCGAAGCCCGAGCACGCGGCGACCCTGCGGGACCCGTCCTCCGGCCGCACCCTGAAGATCGCCACCACCGAACCGGGCCTGCAGTTCTACTCCGGCAACTTCCTGGACGGCACGCTGGTAGGCACCGGCGGGCACATCTACCGGCAGGGCGACGCACTGTGCCTGGAGACCCAGCACTTCCCGGACTCCCCCAACCACGCGTCGTTCCCCTCGACCGTGCTGCGACCTGGGCAGACGTACCGTACGAGCACAGTGCACACGTTCGGCGCCTGAGGTCCCTGTGGAGCCTCTGAGGGTTCCCTGAGGGCTTCCGGGTTCCTTCGGTTGCCTGTGATCATTAACTCTCACCAAATTCACACGAGTTGAACAGCGCCCCCTCTGTATCCGTACCTTTGGGTGGCCCGCGCTCCCCCGCGCGGGCCACCCACAGACGGAGGGCCCGTCCTCCCCACCGGGCCCGCCCCCTACGGAGGTTCCATGGCCGACAACGTCACCTCGCTGTTCCGCAGCACGGCGGCGCACAGCCCCTCAATGGCAGCGCTCACCCGTGAGGGCGGCGAAGGGGCCGGTCCGGTCGACTTCTGTATCCCGTGCAACCCCTACTTCCCGACGCCCGCCATGTTCGACGATCTGGCGAGCCGGCTGCGCGAGATCATCACGTACTACCCGAGCAGCGCCGACACCATCACGGCCGAACTCTGCAACCTGCTC
Organism: Streptomyces sp. NPDC127595; assembly: GCF_042671685.1. NCBI lineage: Bacteria > Bacillati > Actinomycetota > Actinomycetes > Kitasatosporales > Streptomycetaceae > Streptomyces > Streptomyces sp. NPDC127595. The sequence goes on from NZ_JBHXWK010000007.1 coordinate 358,429, forward strand.
CAACTCCCGCCGCAGTGCGTCGCGATGGGCAACGGGTCGACCGAACTCATCACCTGGATCGACCACTTGCTGGTCCGGGAGTCCCTCGCGATACCCGTGCCCACCTTCGGCCGCTGGACGGACCAGCCGATGGAGACCGGCAAGCGCGTCGACATGTTCCCGCTGCAGGAGTCCAGCGGGTTCGCCCTCGACCTCGCCAAGTACGCCGAGTTCATCCGCGCCCGCGGCACCAGGGTCGCCGTCATCTGCAACCCGAACAACCCCGACGGCGGCTTCATACCCCGTCAGGCGCTCGTCCAGTTCATGGACGCGATGGCGGACCTGGACCTCATCATCATCGACGAGTCGTTCCTGGAGTTCGCCGACGCGGAGCACGAGCCGAGTGTCGTCGAGGACGCCGTGATGCGGCCCAACGTCATCGTGCTGCGCAGCCTGGGCAAGAACTTCGGCCTGCACGGCATCCGCTTCGGCTACCTCGTCGCCAACCCGGCACTCGCCGGCAAGGTCCGCTCGATGCTGCCCAAGTGGAATCTCAACTCCTTCGCGGAGACCGTGGTGTTCATGCTCAAGAACCACGGCCAGGAGTACATGCAGAGCCTGCACATGGTCCGCCGCGACCGCCTCGACATGGCCCAGCAGCTCTCCCATCTGCCCGGTCTGACGATCTATCCGTCACAGGGCAACTTCCTCTTCGTACGCCTCCCCGTGGGCGCCGAAGGCACCGTGGTCCGGGACCGGCTGCTCACCGAACACCGCATCCTGGTCCGCGAGTGCGGCAACAAGATCGGTTCGTCGAGCCGCTTCCTGCGACTCGTGGTGCGCCCCCAGGTGGACGTGCGTCGCCTGGTGTCCGGCCTGGAAGGCGTGCTCTACGGGACCAGCAGGAGGGGAGCCGCCGTACCCGAGATGGTCAACGGGACCAACTACAGCTCGGGTACGGCGGCGGTGGACAGACTCGTCGGCGCCACGAACGGAGCGGGCATGCCGGGGCTGGCGGCGCAGGCCGCGGCAATGCCGAGTATCGCGGGGACGCAGAATTTCGCGGGCGCACAGAATTTCGCGGGCCCGCAGACCGGCGGCTGGCCGGCACCTGCCCCCGCCCCCGCGCAGGTCCCCGGAGCCATGCCGGGGCTGGCGCCGGCCGCGGCGCCTGCCGCCGTGATGCCGCCGCCGGCGGCCCCGATGCCCGGGTACGCCCCGGTCCCGGCCGCCGGACTGCCCGCCTACACCCAGACCGGCATGCCCGGCATGGCGGCGGCCATGCAGGCGCCCCAGCCCGGTGTGATGGCCCCCGCGCAGGCCCCCCAGCCCGTCATGGCTCCGGTGCCGGGCGCCCACCCCAGCGGGCTGACGGCCGCGCAGGTCCGCGGCCGTACACAGCCAGAACCTCCCCCACAACCTCAGGCCATGGGCTGGCCTGCCGCGGGAGCCGTCTACAACCAGGCGGTTTAGCCGGACGGGAGCCGCGAAGGAGGCTGTGCCCCTCCCCGACTCCCGTCACGCACCTGCCATTTCACGCCGCACGCCGCACGCTGAACCTGCCGTACGCAGAACCGTCGTACACAAGCCGTCGTACACAAGCCGTGGTACGCAGAAGCGTCGTACACGACCGGGGTCAGCGGGTGGTGAGCATTCCTTCCCGCAGACGCGCCAGGGTGCGCGTCAGGAGGCGGGAGACATGCATCTGGGACACGCCGAGGCGCTCGCCGATCTGCGACTGGGTGAGCTCGTCGACGAAGCGCATCTGAAGGATGTGGCGGTCACGGTCGTCGAGTTCGGCGATGAGCGGGGCGAGGGCGTGGAAGTCCTCCACCAGCTCCATCGCGGGGTCCTCCTCGCCGATGAAGCTGGCGAGCGCGGTCTCGCCCTCGTCTCCGTCGCCGTGGATGGCGGCGTCGAGGGAGGTGGAGTTGTAGCCGTTGGAGGCCATCCGGGCTTCTATGACCTCGTCCTCGGTGAGGTCCATCAGAGCGGACAGTTCACCGACCTTGGGGGCGCGCCCGAGCCGGGTGCTCAGTTCCTCGGTGGCCTTGGCGAGTTCGACGCGGGCCTCCTGAAGGCGGCGCGGAACGTGCACGGCCCAGGAAGTGTCACGGAAGAACCGCTTGATCTCACCGACTATGTACGGCACGGCGAACGTGGCGAACTGGGTCTCCCGGGTGAGCTCGAAGCGGTCGATGGCCTTGATGAGGCCGATCATGCCGACCTGGACGATGTCCTCCATGTCGTCACCGCGGTGACGGAACCGGCCCGCCGCGTAGCGGACCAGCGACATGTTCATCTCGATGAGGGTGTTGCGCGCGTACTGGTACTCGGGTGTTCCCTCTTCCAGTACGGCGAGTTGAGCGAAGAACCGCGTCGACAGGTCGCGCGCGTCCTTGGGCGCGATCGTCTGCGGGTCGACGATCTCCGGCAGCCCTGCGAACCCGGTGTCCGTGTGTGTCCGGACTGCCGTCGTCGTGGTCGCCATCGTCGTCATCGTTGCCCTCCCTGGTCCGTCGGCCCTCTGCCATCCCCCGACAGAAGCGTGTCCGCCGTCTACCCGCGCATCGCGACCTCACTCCTCTCGGCACGTACCAATGTGTGAAGTCCTCCCCGTGACCGGGCCTGTGTGACGGAAGGCGGCTCAAGGTCCGCCCGGGAATGCGTTACAGCCCGCGCATCAGGGGCAGGCGTTCATCCGGAACAAAGGCCACCCCGTACGAGGAGGGCTTATGCGCACGCGACACCCGCGAGTGGACGGCCGCCCATTGACCCACGCGATCTTCGACGCCCGGCCCGAGGCCATCGCGGACGCGCGGGACCTCGCGCACGCCTTTATGAACAGCCTCGCGCCGGCGGTGGACGCCCTGACCGCGTCGAGCGTCGCCCTCGTGGTGTCCGAACTCGTCACCAACGCCGTACGGCACGCGCAGGGCACGTCCTGCTCACTGCGGCTGTGGGCGCGCCCCGGCGCCATCACCGTCGCCGTCACCGACGCGGACCCACGGCCGCCGCGGGAGCGCGCTCCCGACCTCACCGGCGGAACCGGCGGTTTCGGCTGGCCGATGGTCCAGAACCTGGCCAGCTCGGTCACCGTGAACACGGGTCCCATGGGCAAGACCATCCGGGCGGAGCTTCCCCGATAATCCCCGGGGCCGGCGGGCGGGGCGCAAGGCCACGAACTACCGTCGCGGGCATGGTCGAACACGATGCCTTCAGTGCCACCCGCGAGGGGTACGACGCTGCCGCTCCCACCTATGCGGAGCTGTTCCGCGACACGCTGCGGGACAGGCCCCTGGACCGCGCGATCCTGAGTGCCTTCGCCGAACTCGTGCGCGCGAGTGGGAACGGTCAGGTCGCGGACCTGGGTTGTGGACCGGGGCACATCACCGCCCATCTCGACGAGTTGGGGTTGGCGGCGTTCGGTGTCGACGCCTCTCCCGCGATGATCGAGCTGGCTCGGCAGGCCTGTCCGGGCCTGCGATTCGACGTGGGCTCGATGGCCGCGCTGAACATCGCCGACGGCGCGCTGGGCGGCGTACTCTCACGCTGGTCCGTCATCCACACCCCGCCGCCCGAACTCCCCATCATCCTCGCGGAGTTTCACCGCGTGCTGGCCCCCGGCGGCCACCTCCTGCTCGGCTTCTCGGCAAGCGAGGACCCGTCCCACCCGACGCAGCTCTTCGACCACACCGTCGCCCCGGCCTACCGCTGGTGGCCCGACCACCTCGCCACACTGCTCCGCGAGCACGGCCTGTCCGAGGTGGCCCGACTGACCCGCGAACCCGAGCCCACCGACAGGCGGCAGTTCCGAGAGATCCAACTACTCGCCCGCAAGGCATAGGCAGGCGTTCTTCTTCGACTCCGTTGCGGCGTGTCCTCCGGTGGGCCGGTCGGCGCGCCCCGGTGTCGTCCCATGCCGTACCCGTTCGGGTGGGTGTACTCCCTGCACCCGTGGGCAGCCGAGCGGGATGAGATATCTCTCCCGGGGCGGATCGTCCCTGGTCAGGGCGGTCTGGCGTAGGGCGGGGGCGGTGGCTGCCCAGGCGCCTCCCAGGCTGTGCGGGTACGGTCCGAGCCGGGCGGCGCGGGACCCCTGTGAGAGCCGGTGTGCGATCCCGTTGGGCTGCCGTTCACGCGCCGGTGCGGGTGAGCCGGATCCGCTGTGCGTCGCACCGGCAGGTATCGATCATTCGGACGATGGCTCCCGCACGGGCCGGACAGGCGGAATGAACAGGTGATACAGGCCGGAAGCGTCGCCGCCGAGCACCGGCAGCAGCACCAGCCCCTCGAACAGGACACGCTCCCGCCGACGCGGGGGAAGCCGCCGTCCGCTGCCGGGGGCGCGCCGCGCAGGCCACGGCTGTACGTGATCGACGGACTGCGGCTGATGGCCGCGCTGATGGTGGCACTGCACCACTACATCGGCACATACCGGGCCAACCAGCCCGGCAACCTCATCTGGGACCGTCCGGTCTCGGAGATCTTCCCCAGCCTCTTCCCGGCCGCCACCTACGGCTGGATCGGCGTGGAGTTCTTCTTCGTCATCAGCGGCTTCGTCATCTGCATGTCGAGCTGGGGCCGGCGGGCCAGGGACTTCTTCGTCTCGCGTGTCATCCGCCTCTACCCGGCGTACTGGTTCGCGGTGCTGTTCACCACCGCGGTGCTCACGCTGTGGCCGGCGGAGTTCACCGCCATCCCCTCCGTGAAGGTCATCCTCAACCTCTCCATGCTCCAGCAGGGCGAGGGAGCGCCGGCGGTGGACGGCGTGTACTGGACGCTCTGGTCCGAACTGCGCTTCTACGTCATCTTCATGCTGGTGGTGGCGACCGGACTGACGTACCGCAAGGTCGTGATGTTCTGCTGCGTCTGGGGCGCGCTCGCGGCCGTCGCGCACAACTCCGGGATTCCGCTGCTGGTGACGGTCGCCAACCCCGAAGCCGCGTGGTTCTTCATCGCCGGCCTCGCCCTGTACCTCATGCACCGCTTCGGCCAGGACCTGCTGCTGTGGGGCATCCTGGGCCTGGCCTGGGTGATGTCCCAGAACCAGCTACCGGCCCGGATCAGCGTGGAAAAGGTGTCGAGCTGGTCCGGCTCACTGATCCTCTACACGCTCTTCCTGCTCCTCATGGTGGGCATCGCGCTCGGCCTCACCGACCGGATCCAGTGGAAGTGGCTGACCACCGCGGGATCACTCACCTATCCCTTCTACCTCCTGCACTACGGCATCGGCACCACGCTGATCTACCACCTGCACGACCACATCGACGCCCGTCTGCTGGTCCCCGCGGTCGTCGTCGCGATGCTCGCGCTGAGCTGGCTCGTCCACCGCTTCGTCGAAGTACCGCTGGCCCGGAAACTCAAGCAGGGCCTGACCAGCGCGTTCAGCAGGCTGGACGCCAAGCACTGAACCGGGCCTAACGGGCCGGGATCCAGTCCTCGTTGTGCCGATGGCGGCCGAGGCCCACGGCCTCGAATTCGTCCTCGGCTCCACCGGCCCTCGCGCCAAGTCGGCGAAGGGCCTGGGCGATCGGGCTGCCGGCAGCAGGGAACGGCAGGCCCTCCGAGACGTGCAGCGGCCCGAGCACCACGGCCCCGTCGGTCCAGACGACGGCGCGCTGTTCGCCGACGCCACCGAAGTACTCGGCCTCCGCATAGGCCACCGGCCCCGCGGCGGACCACCGTGCGAGCAGTCCGTCGAAGCCGCCCGGCAGCCGCCAGAAACCCAGCGGCCCGACCGCCCCGCCGTCCGTGCCGGCTTCGAAGAGGTCGTCTGTCATCGGCAGCAGCGACAGGCCCTGCCCAAGAGGTACGACTGTGGCGTCGGCGAGGTCCTGCGACGCAGCTCGCAGCAGCTCTTCTCCGGCGATCACTGCCTGCAGTTCATAACCCACTTGTGGCCTCCCGCCCCGATCGGAGACCTCATCCTGCCTCACCGGCCCGGGAAGAACCGCATGCCCTCCCTCGCCCTCAGTCCGAGGCCGGGTGGAAGTAGTGGCCCTTGTCGAGGTCCTTCAGAAGCCCGGGCTGGGCCGGCTGCCACCCGAGCAACTCCCGGGTCAGCGCGCTCGATACCGGACTGTCGACCCCCAAGGGGCCGGCCAGCCAGCCGAAGTGCTCTCCCGCGTCCTCGGGAGCGATGGAAGCCACGGGGATGTCGAGATGGCGTCCGATCACTTCGGCGACGTCACGGATCGGCACACCTTCCTCGGCGACGGCGTGCAGCGTCGAGCCCGCCGGTGCCTTGTCCAGCGCGAGGGCGATGAGGTGCGCGGAATCGAGCCGGTGCGCGGCGGGCCAGCGGTTGGACCCGTCGCCGATGTAACCGGAGACGCCCTTGCCGCGGGCGATGCCGACCAGGGCCTTCATGAAGCCGTTGTCTCCTTCCCCGTGATTGGTCGGAGCGAGCCGCACGACGGAGGAGCGGACTCCGCGTGACGCGAGGGAGAGCGTCAGCTCGGCGGTGGCCAGCCGGGCCCGCGGGCCCTCGCTCCAAGCAGAACCGTCCGCGGCGGCACCATGCCCGTCCTCTTCGGTCCCCACCCGCCCGGAGGTGAGCCCGAGGGTCCCGGAGGCGATGAGCAGCGGCCGGCCGGAACCCGCGAGCACCTCGCCGAACGTCTCGACGGCACGGCGATCCGCCTCGGCGGCGCTCCCGAAGCCGCCCGAGAAGGCGATGTCGTGCTTGAAGGCGAGGTGGATCACACCGTCCGACGCGGCGGCTGCCTCGCGCAGAGCGTCGAGGTCGTCGAGCGTGCCGCGGTACACCTCCACTCCGGCCGCGGTGAGGGCGGCGGCTGCCGCGTCGGAGCGGGCGAGCCCGGTGACCTGATGGCCGGCGCCGATGAGTTCGGGGACGACGGCGGATCCGATCCAGCCGGACGCACCTGTCATGAATACGCGCATGAGAGACCTCCTGAGTTATTTCGGCGGCTCGCCCTGCGACGAGGCTCCGATGTCAGCGACTGTCATCAACTTACACCTGATGCCAGTCACTGTCATCACATAGAATCCACGGCATGGGTCGATGGGAGCCGAACGCGCGCGGCAGGCTGGCGCAAGCCGCACTGGAGCTCTACAGCGAGCGCGGATACGAACAGACCACCGTGACCGAGATCGCCAGGCGGGCGGGGCTCACGGAGCGGACCTTCTTCCGGCACTACGCCGACAAGCGCGAGGTCCTGTTCGAGGGCGCGAGCTCGCTGGAGGAGCTCCTCGTGGGCGCCCTCAGCGCCGCACCCGAGTCCGCGGCCCCGATCGACGCGGTGGCCGCCGCCCTCGACGCCGCCGCGGCCGTCTTCGAGGAGCGCCTCGAACACTCACGGAAGCGCCAGACGGTCATCGCCGCGAACGCGGAGCTGCGAGAGCGCGAGCTGATCAAGCTCGCGTCGCTGTCCGCGGCACTCGCCGACGCGCTGCGTCAGCGCGGCGTCGCGGACCCGGCCGCGAGCCTGGCCGCCGAGGCGGGGATCGCCGTCTTCAAGATCGCGTTCGACCGCTGGGTCGACGCGGCCAACCAGCGACAGCTCGCACGGATCATGCGGGAGTCGCTGGACGAGCTCAAGGCCGTGACCGCGGGCAAATAGCCGTCGACTCCAGACGCTTCGCAGACGGAACCCGGTCGTCCGTCGGAGGCTCTCACTCCCCCGGCTACCGCAGAGGGACCGGTCCGGCTCATCCCCCATCGCGTACGGCCCTCCGCTCGCAGGCACATTCGCGGCTACGCCCCCGGTCGCCGGACCATTCGCGGAAAGCGCCTGTGACCTGCGACTTCCCTGAACCGTCGACCGCCCGCCGAGCTCTGTGACCGTCTCGTCGCACACGCTGCCGCAACCGCCGTACGCGGACCTGTGTCCCTCTGCACGCCGGCCGCCCACGGGGTCGCGGCCGACGATTTCCAGGGGGAGAACACCATGCGCAGCATCACTCGAATCACCACTCGCGACATCACTCACCACACCACTCGCGGCGTCACGGACAACGCGTCCAAGGCCGGCTCCGGCCGCCGCGTCACCGCACTCGGACTCGCGGTCCTGTTCGCGGCGGCGGCCGTGGCCACCACCGGATGCGGCGGGAACTCGGACACGGCGGACCGTACGACCGCCGCCAAGCCGGCCGCTCCGAAGGCCGACGGGCTCGGCGCGGTGGAGGGCAAGGCGTACGGATACAAGCCGTACGTCTGGGCCACCCGCGCGCCGAGCACGATCGGCGTCTACGGCCTCGTCCTGCGCGGCCAGAGCTTCACCGTGGGCGGCCAGGTGAAGATGGCCCTCTTCAAGGACGGTGGGGTGCCGGGCGTTCCGAGCTGGTACAAGACCACCACCGCACGCTCCGTCTCCGGGCGCCACGGCGGGGGCTTCGACTTCACGACCGGTCTGCTGGACTGCACCGCCTACGGCTACGCGAAGAACTCGACGCTGATGGCCCTCGACGTGGCCACCAACACCTGGTCCAGCAAGGCCCGCGTCTCCACGGGCTGCGGCAACTGAACAACGGCGGTCAGGGGTTCCCCCGGGCCGCCGGCCACCGCCACGCCGGAGACCGCGAGGATTCCGTCCAGGGACTTGTACGGAACGACCTGCACGGTGGCGATGGTGTCCGCCTTCACCGGTGGGCCCTCGCCCCGCCGGGCGGCCGGCTCCAGGAGCGCCCGGCCGGCTCCAGGAGCGCCCGTACCGCCTAATCCGCCCGCGCCGAGATCCTCATACCACCATTTGGGACGAATTGCTGTGGACAATGGCCGCACCCGAGCCGCCGCTGTCCAGGGGAGAACCTCATGGTGTTGAGCAGACGTACCTTCGGCGCACTCGCCACGACCACCGCCCTCGGCTTCTCCCTGAGCGGCAGTGGGAGCGGCGAGGCGTACGCCGTCGACACCGCGCCCACGGGACCCGCGCCCGCACCGCCGGGCGCCGACGGCGACCGGCACACCGTCGGCTTCGACGAGTACTCGATGCTGATCGACGGCAGGCGCGTCGTCCTGTGGTCCGGCGAGGTCCACCCCTTCCGGCTCCCGAGCCCGTCCCTGTGGCGGGATGTCCTGCAGAAGCTGCGCGCCCATGGCTACAACGCGATCAGCATCTACGTGTCCTGGAACTACCACTCACCCGCGCCCGGGAAGTACGACTTCACCGGTGTCCGCGACCTCGACCTCTTCCTGCGCATGGCCGCCGAGTCCGGTCTGTACGTGATCCTGCGACCGGGCCCGTACATCAACGCCGAGGTCGACGCGGGCGGTTTCCCCGGCTGGCTGACCGCCACCGAGGGCGTGGCGAGGACCTCGGACCCGACCTATCTGAAGCACGTCGACGAGTGGCTGACCGCCGTCGACCGGATCGTCGCCCGGCACCTCTACACGGCCGGCGGCGGCACGGTCGTCCTCTACCAGCTCGAGAACGAGTACGCGGACCACGTCAACAGCCCGCTCGGCCGTGACTACATGGCCCACCTGTACGCCAAGGTCCGCGCCGACGGCATCGACGTGCCGCTGTTCCACAACGACAAGGGCAGGAACGGCTATTGGGCCCCGGGTACCTTCGACACGGGCGGGGAGAGCGGGCGTTGGCTGTACGGCTTCGACGGGTATCCCTCACCCTTCAAACCCCCGCCGGACTGGGGCTACTTCGGGGTCGGCGGTGCGAAGGGGGGCTCGACGGCGAGTCCTCGGACCCCGGGGTTCGTGCCCGAGTTCGGGGGCGGCTGGTTCGATCCGTGGGGCGGGGTCGAGTTCGCCGGCAAGGGGTACGCGGAGTCGGCCAGGACGCGTGACGCGGCGTACGAACGGCGTTTCTATCTCACCAACCTCGCCAACGGCATCAAGGTCCACAACGTCTACATGACCTTCGGCGGCACCTCCTGGGGCTGGCTGCCGGCGCCGATCGTCTACACGTCGTACGACTACGGTGCCGCCCTCGACGAGGCCCGCCGGCCGACTCCCAAGCTGGTCCCGATGCACCAGATCGGGCAGTTGCTGCACTCCGTGCCCGACCTCGCCAAGCTGGACCGGGCCGAGCCGGTGACCGGCACGGACCCGCAGGTCAAGGTGTATCCGCTGGTCAACCCGGACACCGGCGCGCGCTTCTACGTCGTACGCAACGACACCGCGGCGGAGGTGACGACGCCGCTCCCCTTCTCGGAGCTTCCGCTCACCGTGCCCGGCCTCGACGCCCGGCTCCTGGCCACCGGAATCGCCCTCGGGCGGCGGAAGCTGGCCTACTCCACCGCGCAGCCGATGCTGTGGCTCTCGGCCGGTCGGCAGGACATCGCCGTGCTCACCGGACGCGGGGGAGAGACGACCGAGACCGCGCTGGAGTGCGCGAGTGAGCCGACGGTGACCGTGCTTGAGGGGGCCGCGGTATGTGCGTACGAGAGCGGTGTGCTTCGGGTCTCGGCTCAACTCGGCGGACTCACTCGGGTGTTGGTGGAGGGCGGCGGTACCCCGGCGCCGCTGCTGCTGCTTCTCGCGGACGACGAGACCTCCGGACGGCTGTGGCGGTACGACACCCCGTCGGGCCCCGTACTGGTGCGCGGCCCCGCGCTGCTGCGCACCGCCGTCCTGCGCGGCTCGGCCGTCCAGCTCACCGGCGACACCGTGGAGGCTTCCGATCTGGAGGTGTGGGGACCGCGCGGGGTGAGCGAAGTCATCTGGAACCAGGGCGGGTTGAGGGCGCAGGCCACGGCCTCCGGGAGTCTGCTGGCCGAGCGACGGCTGCCCGGCGTGCCGGAGGTCCGGCTCCCCGTGCTGGCCGGCTGGCGGCAGGCCGAGGAGAACCCGGAGTCCGCCGCGGACTTCGACGACTCGGGGTGGACGGTCGCGGACAGGACGTCCTCGTACAGCAGCACCCCCGTACCGGCCGGGCAGCCCGTGCTGTTCGCCGACGACTACGGCTTCCACTACGGAGACGTCTGGTACCGGGGGCACTTCGAGGGTGCGGCGGAGTCCGTGTCCCTGGCCTTCACCACGGGCACGCAGGGGGTGCTGATGGCCTGGCTGGACGGGCAGCCGCTGGGGACACACCGGATGCCGGTGCCGGACAAGAAGACGGTCAGGCAGGGGACTTGGGAGGGCACAGCGGTCTTTCCCCTCCCCTCCGACGAGGGGCCGCACGTCCTCTCCGTCCTCGTCCGTCGGATGCAGCACGACCAGGACGCGAAGGCGGACGACACCCACAAGGCGGCCCGCGGGCTGACCGCCGTGACCTTCGACGGGGCTTCCCCCGCTGTCACTTGGCGGATCCAGGGCGCTGCGGCCGCCGACCCGGTACGCGGGCCGCTCAACCACGGCGGGCTGTACGGGGAACGCGCGGGCTGGCATCTGCCCGGGTTCGCGGACGGCGGCTGGCAGGCGGCCGGCTTCCCTCGGGCAGAGCGGCGGCAGGGTGTCGTCTGGTACCGCACCGGGTTCCGGCTCTCCGTCGACCCCGGCGTCGACGCCTCGATCGGGCTCACGCTCACCGACGACCCGGCCCGCGCCTACCGCGTCCAGATCTTCCTGAACGGCTGGAACATGGGCCAGTACATCAACGACGTAGGCCCCCAGCACACCTTCGTCCTGCCGAACGGGGTGCTGCGCACACGTGGCGAGAACACACTGGCCCTCGCCGTCCTGTCCGACGGGACGACACCCTCAGGACCGGGCGAGGTGGAACTGACCCTGCTGGGCAGTGCGGCCGGAGGAGTACCGGTGACGGTGGTGGACTCTCCCGGGCGCGCGTCCGCCCTCCAGCCGTAGCCGAGCGGCCGGTCGTCGCTAACCGGCGAACGCGGGCTGCGGTAGGCCCTTGCCGGCGCCGGGTACCACCAGTACCGAGCCCGACATCGGATGCGGCGCCGCAAGGCCCGTACGCGCTGTGGTGATGTACAGGTCGGTGAGGTCGGCGCCGCCGAACGCGCAGGCGGTGGGGCGGAGTACGGGCAGCCCGATCACGCGGTCGAGGTGCCCGGCCGGGGTGTAGCGGTGGACGGCGGCGCCGTCCCAGACGGCCACCCAGACGCAGCCGTCGGCGTCGACGGTGAGTCCGTCGGGGAAGCCCTCGCCCACCGCCGCCAACTGCCGCCTGTCAACCGGCAGTTGGTTCTCGCCGAGGTCGAAGACGTCGATGCTTCGGGTCGGCGAGTCGATGTAGTACATCAGCCGGCCGTCGGGGCTCCAGCCGATGCCGTTGCTGACGGCGACGGAGTCCAGGACGGTCCGCGCGGTGCCGTCGGGGGCGAGCCGGGACAGGGTGCCGCCGCCCGCTGCCTCGTCGTAGCGCATGGTGCCGAACCACAGGGCGCCGTCGGGTGCGACCCCCGCGTCGTTGCCACGGCGGCCCGGGACGAGCTCCCGGTGCAGCCAGCGGAAGCCGTCGATGCCGTCGTAAATCCCCACGCCGTCACGGAGGTTGACCACCAGGCCGCCGCCCTCGCGCGGCTTCGCGGCGCCCACGTGCTGCTCGGTGACCATGACCGTGCGACGGCCGGTGCCGGGGTCGTAGGTGTGGATCCGTGAACCGAGGATGTCGACCCAGATCAGCCGCTGCTCCCGGGAGTCCCAGGTGGGCCCCTCCCCCAGGGTCGCGTGCTCGTGGACGGCGACCTCGACCGCCGTCATCCCACGCTCCGGTGGCCGAGCCGCTCGGACAGCTCGGCGGCGCCCTTCGCGGCGAGCTGCTCCAGTTCGGCGCGGCGCTCGTCGCTCCAGCGGATCATCGGTACGGAGATGGAGAGGGCGGCGACGACCTGGCCCGTGCGGTCGCGCACCGGGGCGGCGACGCAGCTCACGTCCGGGTTGGACTCGCGGCTCTCCACGGCGATGCCCCGGCCGCGGATCTCGGCGAGGGCCTCGCGCAGGGCGGCCGGCTCGGTGATGCTGTTGGGCGTCATCGCGACCAGCTCGGCGTCGTCCGGCAGGCGGGAGGTCAGCTCCTGATCGGGGAGCGAGGCGAGCAGCATCTTGCCGACGGAGGTGCAGTGGGCGGGCAGCCGGCGGCCCGCCGCGGACACCATGCGCACGGCGTGCGTGGAGTCCACCTTCGCGATGTAGATGACGTCGGTGCCCTCAAGGATGGCGACGTGCACCGTCTCGTCACAGGTCTCGGCGACCGAGCGGGCGACCTGCTGGCCCTCGGCGGCGAGGTCGAGCTGCTCGGCGTACCGGCTGCCCAGCTGATACGGCCGCACACCGAGCCGGTAACGTCCTGGCTGGCTGGGCACCTGGACGATGTACGAGCGGGCGGCGAGTGTGGTGACCAGCTCGTGCACGGTCGTGCGCGGAAGCTGGAGCCTGCGCACGATGTCGGGGGCGGAGAGCGTGCCGTCCCCGTCGAGGAAGAGCTCGAGTATGTCCAGAGCTCGGGTCACGGCAGGTACAAGACGTCCCACAACCGGCCCCCTCCTTGCGTTCGAAATGTCAACAGCCGATCGGCATGGCGAACACAGGTTACTCATAGTGGTCTTGCGGGGGCAATGGGTGTGCGCTGTGCGTGACCGCTGGGGCGTGCGGGGTACGGGAGCACAGAGGCGTGCGCGGTACGTGGCTACCGCCGGGCTCTGGGATCGCCCAGTTCCCCGCGCAGGCGTTGCGCCCTGAGTACCAGCTCCAGTTCGAAGCGGCGGTCGGGGTCGTCGACCTCGTCGCCCCACAGCTCCCTTATCTGGCGCAGGCGGTAGCGGACGGTCTGCGGGTGGACGCCGAGACGGGCCGCGACCTCGGGGGCGCCGCCGCGTGTTTCCAGCCAGGCGAGCAGGGTTTCGGCGAGGCGCCGGCCGTGGGTCGGGCCGCAGTGGGCGAGGGGCGCGAGGCAGCGCAGGGCGAGGTCGTCGATGAGTTCCTCGGGCTGGAGGAGGACCAGGGCCTCGGTGTGTTCCGTGCAGTGCAGGACCTCACCGGCGGGGAGCAGGCGCCGCTCCATGAGCCGTACGGCTGCCTCCGCCCAGCGCAGCGACTTCGCGGCGTCGGCGAGCGGTACCGGGGGGCCGATGGCGCCGGACCAGCCGGTCAGCGCGCGGTGCAGCAGTTCGGGGCGGCCGGCGGCGGCCGGTTCGGGGACGACCATGCGTGGCTGCTCGTACTCCATGTCGAGCAGTACGCCCTGGCTCACGGCGGGCGCGACGGCCTCGCGGGCGGGGCGCAGCAGGACCCCGACGGCGACCTTGTCGGGCAGTTGCCAGCCGATGCGGGCGGCGCGTTCGGTGAGTGCCTCGGCCGGGTCGCCCCGGTGGTGGTGTTCGGAGAGCAGGAGCTCCATCAGGCGGCGCTGGAGGCGCAGGCGTTCACCGGCCTGCCGGGCGGCGGCCTCCGCGTAGCCGCGTACGGACTGGTCCACCAAACCGTCCAGGTATTCGTATCCTGCGTCGACGAGTTCGTACATCGCCGGTGGCGGGATCTCGACCCGCTGCCCGATCTCGGCGAACCGGCGCCAGGCGAGTCGGACCCCGAGCCGGTAGATCGCCTGGAGCGAGTCGAGGCTGCGGCCGTTGAGGCCCTCGCCGCGGCCGAACTCCTGGAAGACCTCCGGGTGGACGCGGGGCCGGCCCTCGGCGGTCTCCAGGTGCTGAACGAAGACCTCGATCGCGCGGCGGATGCCGATCAGCGCCATGGGCTCGCCCGAGTCGTCGAGGAAGACGGGCAGCGTCGGGTACTCGTGGCGGATCTCCTGGAGGATCTCCTCGGCGAGCACCGGCGCCTCGGCCATCGCGAGCGCCGCGAACTGGCGCACCTGGAGGCGGGGGACGTCGCGCCAGGCCGAGCGCGTGGTGACGGTTCCCGGGCGGGGGGTCACGTCGGGGCTCCTGAGGGCGACGGACGTGCGGGCGCCGTCAGGGCTCCGGCGGTCACCCTCGGCGTTCGGATGGGTGACGGGCCGGGTGTGGTCACCGTCGGCGCTCCGGCAAGTAACGGGCCGAGCGAGGTCACCGTCGGCCTACCCGTACGCGACGGGCGGGGCGGCATGTCAGCGCTCCTGCCCGGCGTTCTCGTACGTGATGAGCGGGGTGTTCGGCTGGTCGGGGGTCGCTTCGAGCAGGGCGACGATGCCGAGCGCGGCGCCCACCGCGAGTGCGGTGGCGCCGAGGACGGTCAGTGCGGCGGCGAGCAGTCTGGACATCGCGGGTCAGCCTCTCTGTCGGAGGTCGTCCCCACCCCGGCCACTCGTCCGCGGCCGTGGTCGTCCCACGGTCGTGCGGTCGGCGACCCCTGCCCGTTCCCCGTGGTGCGTTCCCGATGTTCGCCGGTCTCGTCCGGCAAGTCCACAGTCTCGACAATGCATTGACACTCCGTCAAGGGTGCGCCTACGGTTCCCGGCCCATACCGCAGGTGCACTTTCCCCACGGTGTCGACCCGCCCGCACGACCCGCGTGTCGAGCCGTCTCACGCCCCCTGGAGTGCCCGGATGCACCGGAAAGCCTCGCCCGTCTCCCTCATTCTGCTGGGCCTCGGGACCTTTCTCCTCGTGCTGGCCCCGCTGCTCGCGTGGTACGTGAAACCACATGCCGCCGTGAATCCGATCGACATCGACCAGACCGCCGTCTACACCGGCACGGGCAGCGTCTTCGACGTCGACAAGGTCGAGACCGTGCCCGACCAGAAGATCACCGTCACCCAGAAGGTGCGCGGTGACGTCGCCGCCAGCGAGACCAGCGGAAACGGGGTCTGGGACGTGACGACCACGGTCGACACGGACAAGTCGCTGCCCGCGGCCGACCCGCACGACGCGCTGGAGTTCACCCCGCACCGCTGGGTCATGGACCGGACGACCAATGAGCCGGTGCACTGCTGCCAGGAGAAGCCGTACATCCAGGGCGAGGCGTACCTCAAGTTCCCCTTCGACGTGCAGAAACGCGCGTACCGCTGGTGGGACAACTCCCTTGGCGCGACGGTGACTTTGAATTACCGGGGTACCAAGAAGATCCAGGGGTACGAGGGTTACCGGTTCACCGGCACGGTCCCGGCGACGCAGACCGGGACGCGGCTGGTGCCGGGCGCGATCGTCGGTGAGCCCGAGCGCAGCCAGGTGCTCGCCGAGGAGTGGTACGCCAACCATCTCGTCGAACTCGTCGTCGACCAGCGGACGGGACGCGTGCTGTATGCGCAGGTCGGACCCCGTAAGACGCTGCGGGCGCCGGGCGGCACGGAGGACGCCGCGGTGCTGCTGGACGCCGAGAAGCTCGCCTTCACCACGGCCACCCAGAAGTTCGCGGTGGACAAGGCCGAACAGGAGAGCGGCCAACTGCGCGCGGTGGGGCAGACCTTGCCGATCGGGGCGGGTGCGCTGGGACTGGTACTCGCCGCGGTGGGAGTCGTTTTGGTCGTACGCGGCCGCCCGCATCCCGATACGCCCGAGTCCTCCCAGCCTGCGCCCACGATGTGATGAGGCGTCAGCTCACAAAGCTGAAAAATTGTCACCTAGGTGAGTAGCAGCATCGAACCGCTGGGCGAAAACTATCCACCCCCACCCGAGCACAGTCCGTTCACACCCCCGATACAGCCAAGGCCCACGAACCCCACAGAACGGCACACCCGCAGGACCGACCGACCCCCACATCCGCAGGACCGACCGACCGCAAGATCCGCACCCTGCACCCTGCTCGATGAACAACCGTCCGAGCCCCCCACGCTGAGTTCCGCACCCTGAGACGAGTTGGAGCACCCATGCCCCAGCACGTACCGTCCTCGCTGCGCACGGCGTTCCCGCGCTCCGCGCAGCACCTTCCGGCGCTTCCCCAGCCGCCGCGCCGAATCGTCTTCCTTGCCCGCCGGGATCTCGGCAACCCGGCGGCCGGCGGCTCCGAGCTGCTGGTCGACCGCCTCGCCGAGGGGCTGACCCAGCTAGGCCACCAGGTCACCCTGCTGTGCGGCGGGCCCGCGGCCTACCGCGACTACCGTGTGGTCTCGGCCGGCGGCGACCTCGGCCACTACCTGCGGGCGCGCGACACGTTCCACCGCCAGGTCGGCGACTGCGACCTGCTCGTCGAGGTGTCCAACGGTATGCCGTACCTGGCGCCGTTGTGGCACCGCGGCCCCACGCTCTGTCTGGTCAACCACGTCCACACCGACCTGTGGCGGATGCGGTTCGGCGGACCGCTCGCGCCCGCCGCCCGGATCGGCCGAAGACTCGAACACTGGGCGCTGGCCGGCGCCGCACAGCGCCGCAACCTGCTGGTCGCCGTCTCCCCCTCGACGGCACACGCGCTGCACGCGATCGGGGTCGAGCGGGACCGTATCCGGGTCGTGCACAACGGGGTCGAGGAGCCGGGCCCCCAGGGCTCGCGCTCACCGGAGCCGCTGTTCGTGGCGATGGGGCGGCTCGTCGAGTACAAGCGCATCGATCTGCTGCTGCGGCTCTGGGAGCGGGTGCGCCCGGTCACCGGCGGCCGTCTGGTGATCGTCGGAGACGGCCCCGAGCGGGAGCGCCTGGAGCAACTCGCGGGCCCCGGCGTGGAGTTCGCCGGCCATGTCTCCGAGGCCGAGAAGCACCGGCTGCTGTGTGCCGCGTGGCTGCTGCTGCATCCCTCGGCGGTCGAGGGATGGGGCCTGGTGGTCACGGAGGCGGCGGTCCGCGAGACCCCGGCGGTCGCCTTCGACGTACCCGGTCTGCGCGACTCGGTGGTGGACGGCGAGACGGGCGTACTGGCCCGCGGCGAGTCCTCCTTCGCCGCGGCCTGGTGCACCCTCGCCCTGTCCGCCCACCGCCGCACCCTGATGGGCAAGGCGGCCCGCGACCGTGCCGCGCGCTACCGCTGGAACCACACGGTCCGCCGGTTCAGGGCGGTGGCCGCGGAGGCGGTGAGGGGCTGGGCACCGTGAGCGGCCGCGCAGACGGCGAGGGGTCGGGCACCGTGAGCAGCCGCGCAGGCAACGACGGACCAGCTGCCAAGACCAGCCCCGGAGGCAGCAAAGGGGCGGACACCGTGAACGGCCACGCAGGCGGCGACGGACCAACTGCCAAGACCAGCCCCGGAGGCAGCGAAGGGGCAGGCACCATGAGCAGCCGCGCAGGCGGCAAGGAGCCGGGCACGGCGATCGGCCACGCAGGCGGCAAGGAGCCAGGCACAGCCATCGGCCACGCAGACGGCAAGGAGCCAGGCACAGCCATCGGCCACGCAGACGGCAAGGAGCCAGGCACAGCCATCGGCCACGCAGACGGCAAGGAGCCAGGCATCAAGGGCGGCCACGGAGATGCCGAGGGGCCGGCCACCAAGAACCGCCATGGAGGCAGCGAGGGGCCGGGCACCGTGAACGGCCGCGCAGGCGGCGGGGAGTCGGCCGCCAAGGACGGCCTCGGAGGTGGCGAGCAGCCGGCACCAGCCACCAAGAGTGCCCCCACCCCACGCATGAAGGACCCCTCCATACGCCGGTCCGTCACCCTCTTCCGGGCCTTCCTGCGCGAGCAGGAGGACCCGGAGGCCTGCTACTCACTGCTGGCCCGTGACGCCGCCGACCAGGTCGAGGCGTACGACGGCGCCGTCGAGGGCCGTACCGTCGTGGACGTCGGCGGGGGCAGCGGGTACTTCACCGAGGAGTTCCGGCGCCGCGGGGCGCACGCGTATCTCTTCGAACCGGACATGGCGGAGCTGGGGCCGGAGCCGCCCGGCTCGTCGGTCGTGGCGGACGGTTATCTGCTGCCGCTGGCGGACGGGGTCGCGGACGTCTGTTTCTCGTCCAACGTCCTTGAGCACGTGGCCGATCCGCAGACGTTCATCAGCGAGATGGTGCGGGTGACCCGGCCCGACGGGCTGATCTACGTGTCGTTCACCAACTGGCTCTCCCCGTGGGGCGGTCACGAGTGGGCGCCCTGGCACTACTTCGGCGCGGAGCGGGCGCGGGCCCGCTACCGCCGCCGTACCGGAAAGCCCGCCAAGCACACCCTCGGCGAGAACCTCTTCGCCGTGCACATCGGAACCACCCTGCGGCAGGTGCGCTCCCGCGACGACGTCAGGGTCGTCTCGGCGCGCTCCCGCTACTGGCCGTTCCTCGCGGGAGCCGTCGCGAAGGCGCCGGGGCTGCGCGAGTTCGCCACCTGGAATCTCCTTCTCATCCTCCGGCGGTCCTCACCATGACGAGCACGGTCCAGGCTCCACCCCCGGCAGCCGTCCGCCCCACCGCGACCACCTCGGGCCCCCCGGAGGGGCCGCGGTCGCGGCGGTGGCTGCTGGGGTTCTGGGCCGTGCTGTTCGTGCTGTTCCTGGTCGTGCACCCCGGGCGCACGACCTTCGACACCAAGCTCGGTGTCGCGCTCGATCCATGGCAGTTCCTCTCCGATCTGGGCCAGTTGTGGCACGACCGGGGCGGCTTCGGCGGCATCCAGGACCAGTACGTCGGGTACGTCTGGCCGATGCTGCCGTTCTACGGCCTGTGCAAGCTGATCAGCCTGCCGGTGTGGCTGGCGGAGCGGCTGTGGATGTCGCTCATCGTGTCGGTCGCGTTCTGGGGCGCGCTGCGGCTGGCCGAGCGGCTGCGCATCGGCACGCCCGCGTCCCGGCTGCTCGCCGCCGTCGCGTACGCGCTGTGGCCGGTGTTCACGATCGTCGTCGGCTCGACCTCGGCGGCCGCGCTCCCCGGCGCGTTCCTCCCCTGGGTTTTGCTCCCGCTCACCAACGAGCGTTACAGCGCCCGTGTCGCGGCGCTCCGCTCGGCGCTGGTCATCCCCTTCATGGGCGGCGTGAACGCGGCCTCGACACTCGCCGCGCTGCTCCCCGTCGGTCTGTACCTCCTCTCCCGCCCAAGTGGCCCCCGGCAGCGCAGACTGATCGCCTGGTGGGTGCCGGGCGTGATCCTGGCGACCGCCTGGTGGGTGGTCCCGCTGCTGATGCTGGGCATCTACGGCGAGAACTTCCTTCCGTACGTGGAGACTTCGGGGACCACGACGGCCACCATGTCGGCGACGGAGACCCTGCGCGGCGCGGGCAACTGGGTCGCATACCTGCACTTCGGCGAGGCCTGGCTGCCGGCCGGCTGGACGGTCGTGGCCTCGGTGGTCGTGATCGTCTGCTCGGCGCTCGCAGCTGGCCTCGGCCTTTCCGGGCTCGCCCGCCGCGACCTGCCCGAGCGGCGCTGGCTGGTGCTCACCGTGCTGTCGGTCGTGCTCATCACCCTTGCCGGGTACGGCGGTTCGTTCGGCGCCCCCTTCCACGGCGTGGTCCAGGACTGGCTGAACGGCGGGCTCGTCCCCTTCCGCAACATCTACAAGTTCCAGGTGGGGCTGGCCCTTGCCCTCGTGTTCGGGCTGGCCCATCTGGTCGGGATCGCCTCGGAGCAGCGGGGGGCCAGGCGGGTCCGCGGTCGCCGTTACGCCCCGCTGATCGCGGCGGTCCTGGTCCTGCCCGGTCTCGCCTGGCCGTATCTCAACGGGTCGATCCTGAGCCCGGGTTCGTTCCAGGAGCTCCCCAAATACTGGCAGAGCACCGCGGATTGGCTGGAGAAGTACTCCCCCGACTCCCGCGCCCTCGTCGTGCCCGCCACCGCGCACGGGATCTACACCTGGGGCTCCACCATCGACCAGCCCCTCGACGTGCTGGCCGAGTCCCGCTGGGCGCAACGCGACTACGTCCCCTTCGGCACCGCGGGCAACCGGCGCGCCATGGACGCGGTCGAGCAGTCGCTGATGACGGGCGCCGAAGTCCCGGGCCTGGCCGACTACTTGAGCCGGGCCGGCCTCTACTACGTCGTCGTACGCAACGACCTGGACCCCGACCAGCTCGGCTATGTCCCGACCACGACCGTGAAGCGGACCCTGGAACAGTCGGGCTACCAGCGGGTGACGGGCTTCGGCCCCGAGATGACCGGCGGTCGGATCGCCGAGAACACCCCCTTGCAGGTCGAGGGCCTGTATCCGCGCCAGCGGGCCGTGGAGATCTACGAACCGGCGAGCGAGGACGTGGCACGGCCGGGGCAGGCCGGGCTCAAGCCGATCGCCGACACCGCCGTCGTCTCCGGCGGCCCCGAGGCGCTCCTCCCGCTCTCCGCCGACCCGACGATGCGGGACCGCGCCGCCGTGCTCACCGGCGACAACCATCCCGGCCTCGGCACCCCGGCCGTCCAGGTGGTCGGCGACGGGCTGCGGCGGGCCGACACCCGCTTCGGTCTTGTCAACGCCAACACCTCGTACACGTACACGGCCGACCAGCGCAACGACAGTGACAGTGCGCAGGACCCGGGCGCGAAACCGCACCAGATCCTGCCGACCAGCGGCGTCGAGCACCAGACGGTCGCCGAACTGCGCGGCGCCCGCTCGGTGACGGCCTCCTCGACCGGCAACTGGCTGTTCTATCTCCCGCAGTACGACCCCGTGAACGCCTTCGACGGCAACCCGGACACCGCGTGGGCGGAGGGCGCGGCGGGCTCGGCGGACGGGCAGTGGCTGCGGATCGGCTTCACCGGGTCGGTGGACATGCCCTCGTCGTTCAAGGTGACTCCGCTGCCGCAGGACGGTGTGCGCTCGGCGGCGACACGGGTCCGGGTGGAGACGGAGAGGGGTTCCGCCACGAGCTATCTCCAGCCGAACGGAATGACGCAGAGAATCAAGTCGCCGTCGGGCTCGACGAGTTGGCTGAAGATCACGATCGTCGACTCCACGGAGCAGCACGCCGGCCTCACCGGTGCCGGGTTCTCCGAGATCGACATCCCGGATGTCCAGGTGACCCGTCTGCTGAAGCTCCCGACGGACGCCGCCGACTCGGACGCCGGCGCCGAGATCGTCTCCCTGCACCGCTCGGCCGACCCGACCGGGCTGTCCCCGACGGGCACGGAGGCGGGCCTGCACCGCACCTTCTCGACGTCGACGGCGGGGACGTACGAGATCAAGGCGAGCGCGGTCCCGGTCCCGGGCGAGGAACTCGACAAGCTGCTCTACGAGGTGGCGCCCGAGCAGCAGAGCCGGATCGTCGCGACGGCCGACTCGACGGCTCAGCTCGGCGCGGGTCTATCGGCGCGCAATCTCACGGACGGCGACCTGACGACGGCGTGGATCGCGGGCGACAACCCGACGATCCACCTGAGCTGGCCGGACAAGCAGCCGGTCTCCTCGATCGTCCTGGCCCCGGCGGGCGGTCTCTCCACCCGGCCCACGAAGATCGCCATCAGCTCCCCGGACGGGGCGGCGATCGTCGGCGTGGACGAGAACGGCTGGGCCCGCTTCGAGCCCATCACCACCGACCAGCTCGACATCACCGTCACCGAGACCGCGCCGCTGACCGTCCACAACCCGGTCGCCGACACCGACCTGCAACTCCCGGTCGGACTCACCGAGGCGTACATCCCGGCGCTCGACCAGTACCGCACCCCGCAGCCCGCGGGCACCCGCGAGTTCTCGCTCGCCTGCGGGAAGGGGCCGGTGGTCGCGGTCGACGGGAAGCTGTACGAGACGAGCGCGACCGGGACGGTGGAGGACCTGGTGGAACGCCGGGCCATCGACCTGACGCTCTGCCAGGAAGGGCGTGCGGACGCCGAGTTGGACCTCGGTACCGGCGCGCACCGGATCGAGGCGGGGGACGCCGGACCGCTCACCGTCACCGACGTCACGCTGACCCGCGGGACGGTCGCGGAGGGGGCCACCGCCGGGCGTGAGCTGAGGATACGCGACTGGCTCGGCGACCGCCGCGAGGTGACGGTCGGCTCGGGGGCGGCCTCGTACCTGACGACGTACGAGAACTTCAACGACGGCTGGAAGGCGACGCTCGACGGCAAGGAGCTCACGCCGGTACGGCTCGACGGCTGGCAGCAGGGCTGGCAGATCCCGTCCGGCGCGGGCGGCACGGTCAAGCTGTCGTACGAGCCCTCGACGACGTACGAGGCCGGGCTGATCGGCGGCGGGGCCGGCGTCGCCGCTCTCGTCGGCCTCGTCCTGTGGCGCCGCCACGAGCCCAACCCCGACGAGCCGCAGCCGGTGCCGCCGGGGCCCGGGGTGCTGCTGGGCCTGGTCGCGCTCACGCTGGTCGCGATCGTGATCGCCGGGTTCTTCGCGCTGCTGGTCCCGGCGCTGGCGCTGCTCGCGTGGAAACGGCACACGCTCCTTGTGCCGATCGCGTTCCTCGCGCTCGCCGGGGCGGGGGTCGCTGCCGCGACGGGGGCCGGGGAGGCGGTGTCCGCGGACGCCGGTGCGTTCTCTGCGGTGGCTCAACTGCTGGCGCTGATCGGGCTGTTCGCGGGGTTGGTGACGGTCGGGGCGTCCGCTCCCGGCGGTCCGCCGCCTTGGCGGTGGTCGTCGTCACCGGACTCGGCCGGGTCCGAGGCACCGACGGCGCCGTTGCCGCAGCGGGTGCGGGGGGAGAACCCCGGGCCGGGGGTCGATCCCCGTGCGGGGGGCGGGCCTGCCGAGGGGAAGCCCGGCGCGGGGGCCGGGTCGGCCGAGGGGAAGCCCGGCACCGAAGCCGGGCCGACTGGGCGCAAGCCCGGCACCGGAACCGAGCCCGCCGACGAGAAACCCGGCACCGGAACCGAGCCCGCCGACGAGAAACCCGGCACCGGAACCGAGGTTGCCGGGGAGAAGCCCGGCACCGAAGCCGAGCCCGCCGAGGAGAAACCCCGCGCCCGAACCGAGCCCGCCGGGCAGAAATCCGGCGCCCATCCCGGTTCGTCGGCTGCGCGGTCCGGGCCCGGTACCGACGTTGATTCGCCCCCTCCGCCCCTACCCGTCCCTTCCCGGGGCTCCGCCCCGGACCCCGCTCCTCAAACGCCGGAGGGGCTGAATTCTCCCCGGACGGGGCTGGAGCTTCCCCGGTCGGGGCCGGCGCCCGCGAGCGACCGGGCCCGGCCGGAGTCCGGGCCGACGATCTCCGCTCGTGGGCCCGGGTCCGGGGCCGCCCACTCAGTCGACGCAGGGAGGGACAAGGCCACATGACCGCGGTCGAGCACCCGGCACGGAACGGCGCGGGCGGGCCGGTCCGGCCCCCCGCGCGGGTCCCCTTCCCCGTCGTCGACGAGGTCTCCCGGCACTGCCTCCAGGAGGCGGAGCCGGAGACGGTGCACATCGAGGTGCACGTGCCGGGGCGGCTGGACCCCGCCCGGATACGGGCGGCCTTCACCGAGGCGCTGCGCCGGCATCCGCGGATCCTGATGCGGGAGGCGCCGGGGCCCTGGTACCGGCTGCGGTACGAGTGGGAGCTCACGGACAGCCCTGACGTGGAGGTCGTGACGTTCCCGCCGCCGGACCGGGACGCCCTCAAGCACGCCCGCGACCGGGCGCTGGACGACGCCCCGCCCCTGTCGGCGGCGCCGCCGGTACGCCTGGAAGTCGTCGACGAGGACGGCGCGTCCGACGGCACCGTCCTCTTCCTCACCATGAACCACACGGCACTCGACGGCCCCGCCTGCCTCCGCATCCTGGCCACGGCGGCGGAGTTGTACGGCGGGCGGGACAACTCCCCCGCCGCACCCCCCGTACGCACACCCGGCGCCCCCGAGGCCGAGCGGGTGGACACCCCGTCCACCTGGGCGCCGCCCGCCCGCGTGGCCCACGGCACCCCCGAACCCTCCCCGGGCAACGGCATGCTCGTCACCGAGCTGAGCGTGCCGCGCCGTCCCAAGGGCTCCCCGTACACGGTGAACGACCAGCTCATGGTCACGACCGCCCTGATGCTCGCCCACTGGAACAGGGAACACGGCGCCCGTCCCCGCCCGCTGCGGATCACCATGCCGGTCGACGACCGGCCCAGGGACATGGGCATGCCCATCGGGAACGGCACGCGACTCGTCGAAGTCACCTTCGCGCCGGAGGAGGTGGACGTGGAGAGGATGGGCGAACTGCTGCGCCGCACCGCGCTGCGCACCCAGGCCCTGAAGTCGCTGGACCGCCCGCAACTCGGCCATGGCGCGGCGCTGTTGACCGCTCCCGTGGTCCCGGTGTCCTGGCGCGCCGCCGTCACCCGGGGCCTGCGCAGGGCCGCCGCGCCCTGGACCTCGACCACCCTGCTGAGCAACATCGGCCGCATCCCGTACCCGCTGGACTTCGATGAGGCGGCGGGCCGCGCCACCGCGGTCTGGTTCTCGGCGCCCGCCCGGATGCCCCGCGGCCTGACCGTCACCACCGCCTCCACCGCGGGCCGGCTGCATGTCGCCCTGCGCTGGTCGCGCACTCTGCTCAGCCACGGTGACGGCGCCCACCTCCGCGACCTCTTCGAGCACTATCTGCACGCGACGGAGGAGAACGGCCCATGACGACAAAGGCTCCCGCGGCCGAGCGGACAACAGGCTTCGTACGTAGGGGACTTCGCGACTTCTACGAGGATCCGCGCGTCCCCGTCGCGTCCGGCAGCGCGCGCAGTCTGCGCCAGGCCCGGATGCTGGCCGCCGCGCTCGGCCCGGCGACGGCGGGCGCGAAGACCGTCCTGGACGTCGGCTGCGGAGACGGCAGCGCGGCCGCGACCGCGGCACCTCTCCTCGCGGGTCACCGCCTGGTCGGCGTCGACTGGTCGCAGGACGCGCTCCGCCGGGCGCACGCCCATGTGCCGTACGCGATCCGCGGTGAACTCACCGACGGCGGGCTGCCGTTCGCGACGGGAGCGGCCGACGCGGTGCTGTTCAGCGAGGTGATCGAGCACCTCGTCGACCCGGACTCCGCGCTCGACGAGCTCCGCCGGGTGCTGCGCCCCGGAGGCCACCTGATGCTCTCCACCCCGAACCTCGCCGCCTGGTACAACCGCGCCCTGCTGCTGGCCGGCGTGCAGCCGGTGTTCTCGGAGGTGAGCCTGCGCGCGATCCACGGCCGCCCCGGCAAGGAGGTCGTGGGCCATCTGCGGCTCTACACGGCCCGCGCGCTAAGGGAGTTCGTGGCCGCCTCCGGATTCGAGGTCGTAGGGCTGAAGGGGGCGCCCTTCCACGGCGTACCGCGTCCGCTGCGTCCGCTGGACCGGCTGGCCTGCGCGGTCCCGTCGGCGTCCTCCATCCTGCTCCTGCACGCCCGAAGGACGTAGGCGATGTGGTGGGGGGTGGCCGCGGCCCTGCTGGCGAACGTCCTGTACAGCACCGGATTCGTGCTGGAGAAACGCGCGTTGGCGGCCATGCCGGAGGTCGACATCCGCCGCCCCGCGCGGCTGTTGCGGCTGGTCCTCGGCAGCCCGCTGTGGATCGGCGGCTCGCTGTCCCTCGCCGCCGGGTTCGGCGCCCAGCTCGCCGTCTACCGCACGCTTCCCATCGCCGCCGCCCAGGGCATCTTCGTCTCCGGTCTCGTCCTGCTCGTCCTGCTCTCCTCCCGGCTGCTCGGCGAGCGGACAACGAGCCGCGAGCGGTACGCACTCGGCGCGATCCTCGCCGCCCTGCTGATGGTGGTGCTGTCCCTGAGCGAGGACTCGGACACCGTCAGCCGCAGCGCCCCGGCGCCGCTGATCCTCACCGTCTGCCTGCCGTCCCTGGCGGCGGGCATCTGGCTGTACGGGGCCGCCGAGCGCCGCTCCCGGCACCGCCACCGGCAGCCGACCACCGGCGTCGAATACGGCGTGGCGGTGGGCCTGTTGTACGGGGTGAGCTCGCTCGCCATCAAGGGTGTGTCCAGCTATCTGACAACAAGTGGACTCGGCGGCGCGGTGGTTGACCTGCTGCGCTCCCCGTACCCCTATCTCCTGCTCTTCACCGGCGCGTTCGGCCTGGTCATGTCGCAGGCGGCGCTGCAGCGCTGCCGGGCCTCGCTGATCGTGCCGGTCTGCACGACGGTGACGTGTCTGTTCACGGCGGTGCTCGGCACGCTCGCGTTCGGCGAGGCGCTGCCGCACGAACCCGTGCGGCTCGCGCTGCGCCTGGCGGGCACCGCTCTCGCGGTCTCCGTCCTGCTCGCCATGCCCAAGCACGACACCGCGCCCCAACCCCCCGTTGCCCCCAAGGAGTTGACTCCCCCGTGAACCCCGACGACCCGTTGCTGAAGATCCTGGCCTGCCCGCTGGACAAGGGCCCGCTCCACCTTCTCGTACCCGATGAGTCGGTGGGTTCGGAAGCGGCGCTGTACAACCCGCGTCTGCAACGCCGTTATCCGATCGTGGACGGCATTCCGCAGCTGCTGCCGTCCTCGGGCGAGCAGGTCGGCGACGACGAACACGAGGAACTCCTCAAGCGGATGGCCCCATGAGCAATCCCACGAACGACCCTGCGAGCAGCCCTGCGCCGAGGACTCTGACCGCCCGTCTCGCCCGCTTCCTCCCCACGCGGCTGGTCGCGGCGACCGCCCGCCTCGTCTACCCGCGCTTCGAACCCGAGCTGGCCCGGCTCTCCGACCTCTGCCCGCCCGGCTGCGGCACGGCGGTGGACGTGGGCGGCTGGTACGGCCCCTGGACGCACCGGCTGGCCACCCGGGCCGACCGTGTGGTGACCGTCGAACCGGTCCCGCACCTGGCCCGGCTCCTCTCCTCCGCGGCCCCCGCGAACGTCCGCGTGATCCACGCCGCCGCCTCCGACCGCCGGGGCACGGCCCACCTGTGGCTCCCCCCGGACGACGCCGGTGACCGAGGGGTGTCCTCCCTCGTCCGCAGGGACATCCACGCCCGCGCCCTGGACGTGCCGTGCCTGACCCTGGACAGCCTGGACCTCCACGACGTCGACTTCATCAAGATCGACGTGGACGGCAACGAAATGGCGGTCCTGCGCGGCGCGAGCGCCCTCATCGCCCGCGACCGCCCTGCTCTCTTCATCGAGCTGGAAGCCCGTATCCAGCCGGTCGCCCCCGTCATCGCGCACCTCGCCCAGCAGGGTTACGCGGGCTGGGTGCTGCCCGGCGACGCCTGGCTGCCCCTCGCGTCCTTCCCCCTGGAAGCCCACCAGGCCAATACCTCGTACGTCGTCTCTCAGGGACTGCTGCGCAGGGTGCTTCCGCCGCGCGGCCCCCGCTATGTGAACTCGGTCCTCTTCCTCCCGGACGGCCGCCGTCCGGGCGCCGCGCGCGTACGCGACGATGGACCCCATGCCGCCCGCGAAACGCCCCACGACTCCTTTCACGCCTCTCGACTTCCAGCTGGTCCTGCTGCGCCGCATGGCGGACCACAATCCTGACCTCGTCGAGGACGCCCGCCATGAGCTGGGCGTCTCCATCGCCGACATGCGCGAGGCCAACCGCCGCTGGCAGGCGATGCTGCACGCCCCGCGCACCCGGGCGGCCACCTCGCGCTACCGCTCGATCCTCGGCACCCCGGAGTCCGTCACCCCGCGCCAGATCGGCGACCTGGCCTGCGAGGCCCTGCTCTGGCCGGTCCCGCTCTGGCCCGACCTCCGCTTCGAAGTCCTGGTCGCCCCGAACGGGGTGGCCTGGAACGAGTGGCTGGTACGTGAGCCAGGCGCCCCGAGCCCGGCCCTCGAAACCCTCGACGACCTCACCCCCTGGTCCTGCACGGTCGACGAGGCGGCCCGCGCCTTCGCCCCCGCCCGCCCCCTGGAGGGCACGGCCCCGACCCGCTGGGGGCTGGCGTTCACGGCCCCGGACGCGTCGGGCGTACGGCAGGAGTGCGCGGCGGAGTTCACCTGGGGGCTGTTGCAGCGGGTGGGCGTCAAGGGGCAACCGTGACCGCTACCCGGAGCAGGGCAGCCGTGACCGCTACCGGAGCTGGGCAGCCGTGATGATCGCCTCCGCGACCGCGGGCACCGACTCCGGGTGCAGCCAGAGGAAGAGATTGGGCTCGATCAGTTCCAGCTCCATGACGCAGGGCTCCCCGTCGTCGCCGTCGACAAGGTCCACGCGCGCGTAGAGCACCTCACCCGCGTCCGGTACGGCGGCCAACGCGCGCTCCGCGACGGAGAGTTCGGCCGGGGTCGGCTCCCAGCGCTCCAGCCGGGGATGCGCGACCTTGTTCTCGTCGTACGCCGTCCCGGACTCCAGGACGGCGCCCTTCCGGCTGGCATGCAGGAGCCGCCCGCCGAAGAACTGGAGGGCCCGCTCGCCACCGGCGTCGATGTTCTTCACGTACGGCTGCACCATCGCGGTGAGCCCCTCCGCGTGCATCCGCGCGAGATGCCGTACGGCCGTCTCCCGCTCCTCGGGGGCGTACCGGGCGGCATACCGCGCGCCCGCGCCGGCCGTGGGCTTCACCACGAACTCGCGGTCCTCGGGAAGCTCGACGGGATCGCCGGGCGCGACATACCGGGTCGGCACCACCGGAACCCCGGCCCGTGCCAGATCGCCGACATACCTCTTGTCGGCGTTCCACCGCACCAGGCCCACCGGATTGACCAGCCGGGTCGCCCGCCCGCACCGCTCCGCCCACGCCACGAACTCCGCGACCCGCCAGCTGTAGTCCCAGGTGGACCGGATGACGACGAGGTCGAAACCCGCCCAGTCGACCTCCGGATCGTCCCAGCGCGCGACAGCGGCCTCGGCCCCCGCCTCCTCCAGCGCGGCCGCCAGCACGGGCAGGTCCCGGTCCCTGGGCGACTCCTCACCCGGGAGATAGGTGGCGAGCGCGATACGGGCACGTGCGGCACTGCGGGCCACGGTGGACTCCATCCTCGTACGGCAGGCAACTCCTGGTGATCTTTCCGCAGGCTAACAATGCCTTGCGGGGCCGGGCCAGGCGGTTTCACCTGACGGGCGGCTCACCCGAGGGGGACGGCGGCCTTCCACTCCTCGGCCGTGAGGGGCGGCCCCGTGAGCTGCGGCTTGAGCGGGCCGGCCACGGCGGCGAGGAGCACGCTGGGCGTGAGCAGGACGTGGGCGCCGCGCTCCAGCGAAGACACGTCGGTGAAGCGGCGGGCTATGCGGCCGTTGCCGGTGGCGGTGAGCAGGAGGCGGTTGACGTACGCGGCCAGGATCCGGTCCCTGAGCGTGGGGCCGTTCTCCGTCGCGCCCGGGTAGAAGACGTCCTGGCCGGTGGCGAGGTCCCACGCCGCGTTGACCGGCTTGGCCACCGCCTTCTGCAGGGCGCGGGCCAGCCCGGGGCTGCCCCAGCCGCGGGCGCGGATCGTGTCGCGCAGGGCGACGGCACTCTGCGCCGCGACCGACATGCCGTGCCCGTAGATCGGGTTGTACGCCGCGAGCGCGTCGCCCAGCACCGTGAAACCGTCGGGCCAGGGACGCGAACGCTCGTAGTAGGAGCGGCGGTTGGAGGTGGACCGGGTGAACGCGACGCCGGACAGCGGCTCGGCGCCCGCGATGAACTCGCCGATGACGGGGTGGCGCAGTTCCTCGGTGGCGAAGCGCTCGAAGTCGCTTTCGTGGGGGGTGGGTTCGCCGCCTCGGGTGCCGGTGAGGGTGACCAGCCACCGTCCTTCCTCGATGGGCATCAGGATGCCCGCCCTGCCGGGGCCGCCGCCGCGCGGGGCAGCCTGCACATTGAGGACGGGGAAGCCGCGCCGGGCCGTGTCCGGGGCACGGTAGAGGCGACTGGCGTACGCGAGGCCCGAGTTGACCTGCCGCTGTCGCGGTGCGGGGAGGCCGAGGGCCGCGAGCCACTCCGGCGCGCGGGAGCCTCGTCCGGTGGCGTCGACGACCAGGTCGGCGGGGAGCGTGCGCTCGGCGCCGTCGTGGCCGCGGACGCGGACTCCGGTGACGGCGTCGGCGGTGCCTCGGAGGCCGAGCGCCTCGGTGCGTTCGACGAGGCTGATCCGGTCGTCGTCGAGGACCCGCGCGCGGAGGGTCGCGTCGAGGAGGTCACGGCTGCTGAGCACCATGTAGTGGGACTCGCTCCAGCGGCGGAACCAGCCCTGGGGCGACAGCGCGACCATGTCCGTGGTCAGCGGAAGGCGGTTGGCGCCGGCGTTCGTGAGCAGGGCGGTGATGCCGGGGACGAGTTCCTCCATCGCCGAGGCACCGCCCGACCAGAGCAGATGGACGTGCTGGGCCTGGGGCAGGTTCCTGCGGGGCTCGGGGCCCTCGGGCAGGACGTCGCGCTCGACGACCGTGACGACGTCCGCGAACTCGGTCAGGGCGCGCGCCGCGAGCATTCCGGCCATGCTGCCGCCGAGGACGACGGCGGATCTCATGGGCCGTGCGCTGGAAGGTCGTTCTCTCCGGCGACGGGTGCTCCGGGGATCGGCGCTCCGGGAATCGGCGCTCCGGGAATCGGCGTTCCGGGGGCTGGCACTCATGCGGCGGGCACACTCTCTGCTGCTGCGGCCGCGAGTTCGCGGACCGCCCTGATGTCGTCCGTGTGGCGGAGGGCTCGGGACACGGCCTCGATCTCCCCCAGCAGGTCCTCGATGTCCGGGCTGTTGAGAGGGGCCGAGGCGGCGTCCTTCCGGGATTGTCTCTTGGTCTCGATGGCGTCCTGGATCGTCACGACATGGGCGAGCGACTTCGCCCGGCCGGCCTCGTGTCCCAGGCCGACCGCGCTGTCGTACGCCCGTCGGCTCAGGTCCTCGTCGATGTAACGCGCGAGGTGGAGCAGCTCGTCCCGGATGAAGGTCTCGCGGCGTGTCAGGCGCAGTTCGGGTGTGGCCCTCAGCTCGAAGGGGACGCGGTCGCCGCCGACTGCGCGCGTCAGCAGGTAGAGGGACCGGAGGCGCCAGTGGCTGAGCCGGGTGCGGGCACGGCGGCGCAGGTACTGGCCGCCGTGGGGCAGGATGAAGCCCACCGCGATCAGGATGGCGGAGAGGCAGGCGACGGGTGGCGCGAGGTTGGTGCTCAGCCAGTCGAGGTCGTGGCCGGTCCACCGGGCGACGACGGCCGTGAGTTTCGCGCCGTCGAAGATCAGGTTCATCGCGTATCCGACGCCCAGGCACTTCAGGCCGCCGCGCAGCCATACGTCGAGACCGTCGGTGCGGACCCAGTTCCAGATCAGCTTGGCGGTGATCAGACACGCCACGGTGTGCGCGAGCAGATAGAGCAGGATCTCCTCGCGCATGAAGGCGGTGGTGGCGTAGTACGTGTCGAGGTCCCGCCGCCGCTCCTCGTGGACGTCGGCGAGCGCGAACAGCACCCACAGAGCGACGATCACGCCCGAGTAGACGATGACGACCCACCGGGTGACGCGGCGGGTCTCCTCGGACCGGTCGGAGATGCCGTTCCGCCAGGCGGCGATCAGCAGCAGGCAGGAACCGCAGAACGCGGTGAGGAGGCTGTAGACCAGGGGGGCGGAGATGTTCGGTACGCCGGTGACCCGGTTGGTCCAGGCGATGGTCGGCGGCGCCGCGAAGACGAACACGCCGCAGGCGAGGACGAGCAGCCCGCCCACCGCTCTGAGCAGTGGGTCCTTCCAGAGCTTGACGATGCTGGGCAGTTTGATCGCGAGGGCGACGGTCAGGACCGCTGTCGGTATCCAGAAGGAGATGTAGAGGTCGTCGAAGAAGCTGGAAGGACTCATCGCCGGTCAGTCCTGCGGCCCGCGGTAGCCAAGTGACGCCTGGATGGCCCGTCCGACCGGGTCGGCAGGCCCGGGTCGCGCGCCGGAACCGGTCACCCACGAGCGGAAGACGCTCGCCAGCCGCAGCCCGAAATCCTCGGCCTCTGCCT
Source organism: Streptomyces sp. NPDC127595 (assembly GCF_042671685.1). Lineage (NCBI taxonomy): Bacteria > Bacillati > Actinomycetota > Actinomycetes > Kitasatosporales > Streptomycetaceae > Streptomyces > Streptomyces sp. NPDC127595. Next base: position 390,747 of record NZ_JBHXWK010000007.1, read on the forward strand.
CGTCGGCCGCGTGGGATCCGTGGCGGGCGGCGACGGTGAGGGCGATCTCCTGCCAGCCGGTGCCGTCCGACAGGGTGCGGGCCGCGGCGGCCGCCCCGTCGACGTGGTGGTTGTGGTGTCCCTGCCTCATGTGCCACAACTCATGGCCGAGGATGACGAGTTGCTGCACGGCCTCGGCACGCTCCTCGATGACGACGAGGTCGAAGTCGTGGAACTCCATCCACAGCCCTGTGACCTCGAACTCGTCGGGGAAGCGCTCGAAGCGGAGCCGTACGGGCCGCCCGTCCCGGCGCCCGCTCATCTCCTCGCACAGCGCCTGCGCCAACTCCCGGACATCCACCGGGGTCCTGTCGATCCGCTTGCGCAGCACACGGCTCAGCTCCACCGCGAGACGCCGCATCTCGGAGTCGGTTCCGGCCGGCCGCAGCCCCGCCACGAACTCGCGCAACCTACGGGCAATCCTCATCGCCGCTCCCCGTGGGGGAACTCGGAGAGCGGCTTCCCGCTCTCCGCGAGATACGCCGCGGGCAGCACCCGTACGCCGAGCGCTGCGCCTCGGTGCAGGCTCTTCTCGGCGGTCCGCGCGTCGGGACGCGCGGGTGTCTCGGCAAGAGTCGGGGACTCACTCACCAAGGGGCTCCCGGAAGTTAACTCATCAAATTGTCAGCTTCCGCCGACCCTACGTGCCCCGGTCGGGCCGCGCCATGACTTTCGGGTTCGCCCGCCGCGGACGCCTGTTCCCCCGGCGCTAACTCCTGTTCAGGGTGCGGGTGACGCCCGCGAGTACCGCCGTGGTGAGCACCCAGCCGGCGGCGATCAGGGCGTACGCCAGCCACTGGGCGCCGCCGTCCGCCCAGTACCAGTTGGCGCGCTGGCCCAGCCCGCCGATGGGAATCAGCAGGTCGAGGGTGTAGACGAAGGGCTGGAACGGGGCTCCCTCGCCCTCCTTGACCGGCACCGGATCATCGGCCGCGAAGACCAGCGTGCCGAGCAGGATCAGCCCGAGGAGCCAGACGCCGGCCAGCCACGGCCGGTATCCGTATCCGACGGTGGCATCCAGCACGTGTCCCCAGGCGCGTCCGGCCGGGCCGAGCGTACGGCGTCGATGGCGCTGTTTCGCCAGCAGCACCCGGCGGGCGTCGTCGTCGTGGCCGACCTTCCGGTAGCAGCTCGCCAGTTGCTCGTACGGCTGCGGGCTGTAGCCAGGACTCCGCCGAACCCAGCCCACCCGGCGCACCACGGCCTCCGGCCGGCCCACCGCCTCACGCGCCCGCCCGCCCTCGACCATCTTGATGGACCCATAGACGAATCCGTCCAGCTCCACCACGGCCGGCCAACTGTGCTCGCCCTCATAGAGGTACGAGACCTGGGCGCCCCGCAGGTCGACGGCCCCCTCGGGCGTCTCGGCCACGGTGAAGTCGAAGTCGGTGGCCTGCATCAGAAGGCAGACCACGGAGGGCTCCTCCCCACCCCGCGCACCCTTCAGGGTCGCCCCCTCGAAGGTCACGTTGTCGGAGATCCGGGCCCCGCGGAGGCGTACGGTGCCCTCCGCGGTGAACCCCTTCGACAGATCCAGCGTCCCGGCGGTCACGCTGTCCGCGGCCAGCGCCACACCGTCGGGACTGCTGAGCCGCGCCCCCTGCATGAACAGTCCACCGGACAACTGAGCGCCCAACAACCGCACCCCGCCCCGCGTGGTGAGGTTCTTGCAGAAGACGCCGCCCTCCATGACGAGGCCGCCCGCGAAGACGGCCCACTCCCCGGGGGTGGAGATCCGCGTCCCGTTGAGGTTCAGCTCCCCGGCTATGTGAGCGTTGACGAGCGAAAGCCGGTCCCCGTCCAGCACCGAACGCTTCAGGTCGAGGTGCCCTTGGACCCGGGCCAGCCCGGCCTCCACGCCAGGAACCCAGCTGTCCCTGATGTGGACTGTCCGAGCCGACGCCCCGTAGAGACTCACCGCCTCCTCGAGCCGGCAGTGCTCCAGCCAGAGCACATGGCCGATCTCCGCGCCGTCGAGGCCGAGTTGCCCGGTGATCCGCGCACCGGCGAGCCGCAGACCGGCGACGGCACCGGAGGGCCCGGCGTCACCGCCCACCAGCAACGCGACCAGCACAGCCGCCCGGACGGTGCGCTCGGGCCCCCAACTCCCGCCCCGCACCGGATCATCGGCCTCAGCCTCGCCACTCCGCAGGTCGACCCACCGCCCTTCGGCAAAGGCGTCCCATACCCGTCGCTCCGGGGGCGTCAACTCGATGTCAGGCAGCACAGGGGCACAGTAACGATCAGATTCGCGGGGCGGTGAACTCGTACCGCGAATGAGTACCCGTACTCACTCCGCCCCGGGTCGGATCGCTCAGGTGCGCCCGGTCCGCCGAAACCACACTGAGGGCCCGAGCCCCAAGTCGAAGAGGTGGCGTTCCGTGGCTCATGCCTTGCAGTTGCGTCGTGCGGTCCCCGATGATCTCGACTGGATCCACGAACTGCGCCACCGGGTGTACGCAAAGGAGTTGGGGCAGCACGCCCCGGATCCCACGGGACGGCTGCGCGACGCGCTGGAGGGCGACAGCGTCTACCTGGTCGTTGCTCGGGGCGCGGACCGGCTGGGCTTCGTCAGCATCACACCGCCGTGGACGGGCCGGTACGCGCTCGAACGCTATCTGACACGCCACGAACTGCCACTGCTCACCGAGGACGCCCTGTTCGAGATACGCATCCTCACGGTCGAGCCGCGCCGGCGGTCCACCATGGCCGCTCCGCTGCTGATGTTCGGCGCACTGCGCTGGATCGCCTCCCGGGGCGGCCGCCGGGTGGTGGTGATGGGCCGCAGGGAACTGCTCGACATGTATCAGGCAGTCGGACTGCGGCCGACCGGTCACTCCGTTCACTCCGGCGCGCTGTCGTTCGAGGTGCTCACCGGCGCCGTCATCGAACTGATGAGGACCGCGATGAGCCGCTACGCCGACGCGGTGGAGCGTCTGCGAGCCGGTGTCGACTGGCAGTTGGACATGCCGTTCCTCCCGCGCGCGGACGGCTGCGAGCACGGCGGTGCTTCGTTCGCCGCCATCGGTACGGACTTCCGCAGCCTGCACCGACGCCGTCAGGTGGTCGCGGCCGATGTGCTGGACGCCTGGTTCCCGCCGGCCCCCGAGGTAACGGCGGTACTCGCGGAGGACCCTGCCTGGACGGCCCGGACGTCGCCACCGACCGGCGCCGAGGGCCTGTTGGCCGAGATCGCCACGGCGCGGGCGCTTCCGGAGGAGGCACTGTCCGTCGGCGCCGGCTCGTCCGACCTGATCTTCCGGGCCTTCGGACGGTGGCTGACCCCGGAGAGCCGCGTGCTGCTGCTCGACCCGAGCTACGGCGAGTACGCCCATGTCACCCAGGAGGTGATCGGGTGCCGGGTGGACCGGCTGCCGCTGCGCCGCGCGGACGGCTGGCGGATCGACCCGGCGCGGCTGGCCGCTGCCACCCGGTCCGGCCGCTACGACCTGGTGGTCGTGGTGAACCCCAACAACCCGACCGGCCGCCACCTGCCGGCCGCGGAGCTGCGCGCGGTGATCACCGCCTCACCGAAGAAGACGCGTTGGTGGATCGACGAGGCCTACCTGGGCTATGTCGGCCTGTCCGAGTCGCTGGCCGACCTCGCCTGCGTCGACCCTCGGGTGGTGGTCTGCAGCTCGCTGTCCAAGATGTACGCGCTGTCCGGCGTACGGGCCGCGTACCTGGTCGCCGAGCCGGCCGTCACCGCACAGCTGCGCCGGTGGACCCCGCCCTGGGCGGTCGGCCTGCCCGCGCAGCTGGCGGCGGTGGCGGCGCTGCGCGATCCGTCGTACTACGCCGACCGCTGGGCACAGACACACACGCTGCGCCGTCAACTGGCCGTCGACCTCGCCGCGGTGGACGGCTCCGCCACCATCGAGGAGTCGGTGGCGAACTTCCTCACCGTGACACTGCCGCCCGACGGGCCGAGCGCCGCCCGGCTCGTGCACGCATGCCGCCGCGGCGACGTGTACCTGCGCGACCTGTCACCGATGTCGACGGCATACGAAGGACGCACCCTGCGCATCGCCGTCAAGGACAGCACGGAGAACGCGCGCATCGTGTCCGCGTACCGCACCGCCCTTGATGTGCTGCGATCCGCTGTGCTGCGATCCGGTGGGGCCGCGCTCGGGCCGGTGTCGCCGCGCGTGCACACCGACGTGATCACCCGGTGACCACCGTTGCCGCACTGGCGCCCTACCTCGGTGGGGCGCTGGTACTGGGGGGAGTTGCCGCGGCGGCCTCCCGTCGGCGTGAGCTGATGGTGCGGTGGTGCGCATGGGCGCTCGGGATGCCACTGGTCGTCGGGGCGTTCTGGCTGGGCCGCCCGGGCATCGCCGTCATCGCCGCCGTGGTCGGGGTCATCGGGGTGCTGGAGTACGGCGGGATGCTGCGGCTCGGATGGCCGGACCGGGCGATGCTGGCCACGGCGGTGGTCGCCGTGGTGGCAGCCGCCTGGCTGGCGCCCGGACAGGTACCCCGGGTGCTCGCGGCCGGGGCACTCGCGGTGGCCGCCGTGCCGCTGCTGTCGGGCGACGCCGAACACGGTCTGCGCCGGCTCGGCGCCGGACTGCTGGGGCTTGCCTGGCTCAGTCTGCCCGCCGCGCTGGTGCCGCTGGGGGCGACCGCACTCGCGCTCTTCGTGGCCGTCTCGGTCGCCGACATCGTGGCGTACTTCGCCGGCCAAAAGCTCGGCGGCCCGCGACTGTCCCCCCTCTCCCCGGCCAAGCGGTGGAGCGGAACCGTCACCGGCGCCGCGGCCGGCCTCGGCACACTCGCGGTGCTCTCCGTACCGACCTGGCCGATGGCGCTCGCGGTGGCAGTCGGCGGCCCGGCCGGCGACCTGCTCGAATCGATGATCAAGCGAGGCGCAGACACCAAGGACGCCGCCGGCTGGCTACCCGGTTCGGGCGGCCTCCTCGACCGAATCGACTCACTGCTGATCGCGCTGGCCGTGTTGCTGCTACTGAGCTGAGCCGACCGCCCTCGACGGGCCCCACAGGTGTACGACGCTGGCGTCACGGTCGCGCAGAAGTCCGGCACACGTTCACTCGGCGGTGAACTCGTACCGCAGCTCGTACAAATGCCCCGCCTTGACCAGCACCGACGCTTCGATGGGCCGGTCACCGTCGCTGTGTACGACGCGGAGCGTGCGCAACACTGGCAGGTCGCCGGGGAGTTGCAGGAGCCTGTACTGCTCCTGTGTGGGGATACGGGCCGACACCCTGTCCACGCTCAAGCGCGGCGGGTACCCGAGGTCCGCGAGGAGCGCGGGTGTACCGCCCCTGATCTTGCGGCGGTTGGTCATCGCCGTGCCGCGGGCGATCTCCAACGGGTAGTAGGAATGCGCCAGTTCCGCCGGTTCGTCGTCGATCAGCAGCAACTGGGCGCGCAGCAGTGCCGAGCCGCCCGTTGGCAGGTGCACCGCTTCGGCGACATCCGCGGGAGGAGTCACCTCAGCCACTTCCAGCAGTTCGCTGCGCGCGCTCGCCCCGCCCTTGGACGACTCCCGGAGCCAGGGGTAGGGCTCGCCCGGCTCGGCAGGGGCCATGTGGTCGGCAGGCCGGACCGTCCGCTGGCGGTGCTCCCCCCTCCTCGTGGCGCCGGGTGTCGTCTCCACCACCCGCCTCCTGTGGGAACACCGCGCCCACCCGCAGGACCATGTCCATCTGGACCTGCCACCCGCGCTGGCGTTCCACGTCCTGGACGCGGACGGCTGACTCTCCACCCACTTCAGGAGCGTCATCGTGTAGGAACAGTCCAGAAGGTCCCCCTCAGAAAGTCCCTGCGCAGTCCCTCTGACAAGGAGTACGCGTGTCTCACCTCTTTCCGGCCCTGGTGGGCGGCTCGGTCGCGGAGCGGCCTGCGGTGCGGTTCGGTGATCGGTCGCTGTCGTACGGGGAACTCGCCGAGGCGGCGGGGGTGCTTGCGGGGCGGCTCGGTGGGGCCGGGCGGGTCGCGGTATGGGCGACGTCGAGCCTGGAGACGGCTGTCGGTGTGGTGGGCGCGCTGCTAGCCGGGGTGCCCGCCGTGCCGCTCAACCCGAAGTCTGGGGAGGGCGAGCTGGGGCACATCCTGGCCGACAGCCGGCCGTCTGTTGTGCTGACCGCAGTGGGCGTGGAACTGCCCGACTCACTGCGGGAGTTGGAACGGATCGACGTCGTGGTGACCCCAGGGGGTGGCGGTGCGGCGGCGGACGTCCGCGAGGTCCCGGAGGACTCCGCCGCCCTCGTCGTCTACACCTCCGGTACCACCGGCCCGCCCAAGGGCGCCGTCATCCCGCGCCGGGCGATCGCCGCCACCCTCGACGCGCTGGCCGACGCCTGGCAGTGGACCGGTGACGACGTCCTCGTGCACGGGCTGCCGCTGTTCCATGTGCACGGGCTGATCCTGGGAGTGCTGGGTCCGCTGCGGCGCGGCGGGGCGCTGCGGCATCTGGGGCGGTTCAGTGCGGAGGGCGTGGCCCGGGAGCTGAACGACGGTGCCACGATGCTGTTCGGGGTGCCGACGATGTACCACCGGCTCGCGGAAGCCCTGGACGAGGACGTGGAGTTGGCCAAGTCGCTCGGCCGGGCGCGGCTCCTGGTGTCCGGCTCCGCCGCGCTGCCCGTGCACGACCACCGGCGCATCACCGCCGCGACCGGGCGCCGGGTCATCGAGCGGTACGGCATGACGGAAACTCTGATGAACACGAGTGTCCGGGTGGACGGTGACCCCCGGCCCGGCACCGTCGGCGTACCGCTGCCCGGCGTCGACCTGCGCCTCGTCGAGGAGGACGGGTCGACGATCGCCGCGTACGACACCGACGGCGCACCGACCGGCGCGACCGACGGTGACCGCGTCGGCGAGATCCAGGTCCGCGGCCCGAACCTCTTCACGGAGTACCTGAACCGCCCCGACGCCACCGCCGCCGCGTTCACCGAGGACGGCTGGTTCCGCACCGGCGACATGGCGACCCTCGACGCCGACGGCTACGTACGCATCGTCGGCCGCAAGGCCACCGACCTGATCAAGAGCGGCGGTTACAAGATCGGTGCCGGTGAGATCGAGAACGCGCTCCTTGAACACCCCGCCGTGCGCGAGGCGGCCGTCACGGGTGAACCCGACGACGATCTCGGCGAGCGGATCGTCGCCTGGGTGGTGCCGCTCAGCACCCCCGCCCCCGCGGCCCTCGGCCCGGAACTCTCCGACCACGTGGCCCGCCGCCTCGCCCCGCACAAGCGCCCGCGCGTCGTCCACTTCCTGGACGCCCTGCCCCGCAACGACATGGGCAAGATCCTGAAGCGGGCCCTGAGGAAGAGCAATGACTGAACGCCTCACGGCCCGCGAGGCCATCGCGCTCGTCACGGACGGCGAGTTCAGCGAACTGGCCTCCCCCGTCGGCGACTTCAAGCCCGACGGCCCACTGTCCTGGCAGGGGTACGACGACTCGCGCGCCCGCGCCGCCACCCGTACCGGCGAGGACGAGTCCGTCGTCTGCGGCCGCGCCACCATCGGCTCCACCCCCGCCGTACTGATCGCCTTCGAGTTCGCCTTCCTCGGCGGTTCGCTCGGCGAGCGCACCGGCGACCGGCTGGAGGCGGCGTACACCTACGCGCGCGAGCACCGTCTCCCGCTCGTCTCCCTCGTCGCGACCGGCGGCAGCCGGATGCAGGAGGGCATGCTCGCGCTCACCCAACTCCAGCGCGTGGCACGGCAGTCGGCGCTCACCCGGGAAGCGGGGACGGCACAGATCGCCGTACTGCGCGACCCGACGACGGGCGGCGGCTGGGCCACGCTCGGCGCGGGCGCCGACGTGACCCTCGCGCTGCCCGGCGCCCAGGTGGGCTTCGCGGGCTCCCGGGTCCGGCCGCCCGACGCGGACCCGGCGGCGTACACCGCCGAGGCCCAGGTGACGGCGGGCGCCGTGGACGCCGTCGTACCGCCGGAAGACCTACGTCAGACGCTGGCCCGCTGGCTGGAGCTGCTCACCAGCCCCTCGACGGACCCCGCACCCCCTCCAGCCGCCCTCGGCATGCTCGACCTCCCCACCACCAGCCCAGCGACCACTCCCGCCGCCCCCGACCTCCCCACCACCAGCCCAGCGACTACCCCCGCCGCTCTCGACCTCCCCGCCACCGGCCCCCCGGCGGCGACTGCAGCCCCTCCCCCCGACCTCCCCACCACCGGCTGGGACGCCGTCCACCGCGCCCGCTCCCCTCAACGCCCGCGCGCCTCCGCCTACTTGGACGCCTATTTCACCCACCGCACCACCATCAGCGGAGACCGCTGCGGCGGCACCGACGCCGGCATGCTGTGCGGCTTCGGCTCGCACGAGGGGCGGACCATCGCGTACGCCGCCCAGTGCGGGACGGCCACCCGCCCCGCCGGTTATCGCACCGCCGCCCGCCTGATCCGCTTGGCGGGCCGACTCGGCATCCCCGTGCTGACGCTGGTGGACACCCCGGGCGCCGCGAACGACGCCGAAGCGGAGCGGCAGGGCGCGGGCTCGGCGATCGCGGACCTGTTCGCCGCGGTCGCGACGGCCCGTACGCCGGTCACCACGCTGGTGATCGGCGAGGGCGGTTCGGGCGGCGCGCTCGCACTGGCCGCGCCCGGCAACACCTGGGCCACGCCGGACAGTTACTTCTCGGTCATCGCGCCGGAGCTCGCGGCCGCGATCCTCAAGCGCCCGGCAGGTGAGGTGCGGGCCACGGCGGACCAACTCCGCATCCGCCCGCAGGACTTGCTGGACCTCGGGGTCGTCCGGGGCATCGTCAGCGAATAGGACGACGCCGGCTCCCCCCTCCCAAGGGGAGCCAGCGCCGCCGGCACAAGGGGCCGCCTGCACAAGGGGCCGCCTGCACAAAGGGGGCCCTCGGCGCACAGAAGCCCCCAGGGCCGGCTACCGCACCCCCACCGCCCGGATGATCTCCTGCTTCACCGACCCACCCCGGTCGTCCCTCGCGGACGCCCGCAGCGACACGAACCCGGCGTCACGCGGCACGGTCAGCGTCCCTTTCCAGGAAGCGCCCCGGCCGGTCAGCGGCACGGCGCGCCACGTCTTCCCGTCGTCGTAGGACACTTCGAGCTTCCCGCCCCGGATATCGCCCGTGCCCGCCGCGCCCTTCACGTACTCGGCGTAGACCCCCACCGGCACCCGGCTGCCCCCGCGCACATCGCGAGGTCGGTGTCGACGTCGTAGCCGAGGTTGATGAGCGGCAGGAAGGTCCAGCGGTCCCCGGGTGTGGCCGCCGACCTGAACGTCCACTCGGAGTGGCCCTCGGTGGACAGCTTCCAGCGCTCCGCGTCCAGCGTCGTGTCCGTGACGACCTGGTAGGTGTGCTCGTCGGCGGGCGCGTCCCAGACGTACGCGCCGGAGCCCGTTCGCCGGTCGACCGGCGAACCGTCCTGGTACACCGCCGTGGACTGGGTCATGCCGTTGCCCCCGCTCCACACGTCGCCGAAGCCGGTGTGGTCGGGCCCGGAGTCTCCCCAGCCGGGGGTGTTCAACTGGATCTGGTTTCCCTGGCGTTGCTGTCCCCAGCCGAGCCCGGTACCGAGCCATGGATGCCAGACGGGCTTGAACCAGTCGAGGCCGGGACGCGTGCCCCCGCGGTAGCGGACGAGCCCGCTGCGTTCCTCCAGCGCGCTGTCCCCGAGGTCCACGGACTCATGCCACAACTGCCCGGCGCCGGTGGACACATAGTCGGTCCGCTCGGCGGGGTAGTCGATCCGCTCCTTGAAGCCGATCCCGATGGGGAAGCTGTCGGTGATCGAGTAGCGGAACTCGCCGCCCGCGGCGGCCTTGTCGGCGTGGAACCTGGTGTCCAGCACGGCGAGTTCACGGGCACCGGGCTCATACGTCAGATCCCCGCTCGGGATCGCCCCCGCATGCCCCTCCGAAAGGTCGTACACATAAGGCGTGTTGAGGGTTCCCGTCATGTCGGCGCTCCGGGCCGCCCGCAGCCTGGCGGCGTCCGCGGCATTCACCGTGGCGACCTGCAACGGCCGGTCGGCGTAGTCGTCCGTCCCGAACCAGGCGTTGAGGCGGCCCGCCGAGTCATCGGACACGAACAGCGCCTTGGCGCCCGCGTCCTGGGCCGCCTGGGCGAGCGCGGCGGGCTCGACGCCGTCGCCGAGCCGCGCGAGGACGGCCTTGCCCCGGACCCCGGTGAAGGGACCTTCGCCGACATCGACCAACGGCAGTCTGCTGCGCCCCTCGATCAGCGTGGCGCCCGGCTGGGCGACCGCCTCACGGACGCCCTTGACCTCGAGGAGCGGCTTCCCCAGCCGCCACACGGTCCGGTACTCGAAGCTGCCCTGCGTGACCTCGGCGGTGGGCGCGGCGAAGACACTGTCGTACTTCACCGGCACCTGGACGGCACCGAACAGGTCGGCCCCACCCGCCTGCCGGTCGTACTCCATCAGCAGCTGCCGGGTCTCCGTCCGCCGGTCGACTTTCGCCTCGATCTCCCTCAACTTCCGTCCATCGAGGGTGACTTCGCGGTCCTGGTCGAGAGTCACCTCAGGCGCCGCGAGGAAGCCGAGCCCGAGGGAGTCCGTGCCATTGCCACCGCGCACGTCGAGGAAGGTGTTCAGGCTGTACGTCCCCGGCCTCAGGCGGAGCTTCACGGTGCCGGAGTCGCCGACCGGCTCCCAGGTCGGGTCGACGCCCGCCGTGAGCTGCTGCACCACCAGATCGGCGGCCGTCGCGGCCCCGTCCCGGTCCTTGACGTGCACGGTGAGCGTGTACCGCTCCTCCTCCTTGACCAGCCCGAACACGGTGTGCGCGACGGGCGCGCTGGCCACGGACGCGACGATCTGCCCGGAGGTGTTGCCCACGGCCGCCTTGCCGCCGTCGCCCGTCACCGTCGTGGCCGCCGTCCCGTGCGCCGGCACGCTGAGCGTGGAGTCGCCGAGGGTCGCGACGCCGTCAGAAGCGCCCTGCACGGCAAGGCTCAAGTCAACTGCCGCATCAGAGGAGTTGGTGTACGTCACCGTCTTCGTGACGGGCTCGTTCGCCTCGTACGGCCAGTTGTAGGAGCCGAGGTCCGCGCTGCCGGTGGCGGTGACCGCCGCGCCGATCGCGTCCGGCACGCTCACCCGTCCGGAGCCCAGCAGATAGGCGGATGTGTCGAGTTGCACGGACGTGGACATCAGCGCGTCCTTGAGTTCCGCGCCGGTCCAGTCGGGGTGCTTCTCGGCGAGCAGGGCGGCCACCCCCGCAACATGGGGCGTCGCCATCGACGTACCGCTCATGCTCGTGTAATAGCCTTCGCCGTCCGCGAGTTGGGAGCGTGCGGCGAGGATGTCGACGCCCGGCGCGGAGAGGTCGGGCTTGAGGGCGTTGTCGCCGAAGCGCGGGCCCGCGCTGGTGAAGTAGGCGGCCTGATCGGCGGAGTCCACCGCGCCGATGGTCAGCGCGGAGCCGGTGGCGCCGGGTGAGCCGATGGACGACGGGGCGCCGGTGTTGCCGGCGGCGATGACGAAGAGGGCGCCGGTCTCCGCCGAGAGGGTGTCGACCGCCTCGGCCATGGGGTCGGTACCGTCGCTCGCCTCGGTCGAGCCGAGGCTCATGGAGATCACATCGGCGCGCACGTCACGCGCGGCCCACTCCATGCCGGCGATGATCTGCGACTCACTCCCCGACCCCTCGTCGCTGAGCACCTTGCCGACGGCGAGCGTGGCCCCGGGCGCGACACCCCTCTCCAGCCCTTCGGAGGCGGCGCCGCTTCCGCCCACGGTTGAAGTGACGTGCGTGCCATGCCCGTTGCGGTCGGCGACCTCCTGGCCCTCGATGAAGCTCCTGGTCGCCGAGACCCGTCCGGCGAGGTCGGGATGCCCGGCGTCGACCCCCGTGTCGAGGACGGCGACCGTGACCCCCTTCCCGGTGAGCCCGGCCTGCCACGCCGCCGGCGTACCGATCTGCGCGTTGCTCTCGGCCATGTCGGCCGTGACGCGCCCGTCGAGCCACACCTTGTCGATGCCGTCCTGGGCGGTCAGCGCCCGCCAGAAGGTCCGGCCCTTGTCCGCGTCGACGGCCGCGCCGTCGATACTCGGCAGCGCACGCGTCCGCTCGGCGCCGCGCGGGGTGAGCGACCGCGCCTTCTTCTCGTACGTCACGATCAGCGGCAGCGCGTCCGTCTGCCGGTCGGTCAGCCCCTGCCGTATCAGCTCACTCACGTCGAACAGCCGCCGGTCCAGGGTGCCCGCCCGCAGATACGGCAGCGCCTCGTCCGGTACGACGGTGACGGCGCCGTTCGCCACCTGGGTGCGCACCGCGCCGGTGGCACCCTTGGGGCGCTCGACGGTGACCGTCTTCCTGCCGCCGCCGAGGTCGGTGACGGTCACCTTGTCGCCGGTGACGAGAGTGACCGTGCGGGCGGCGCTCACCGCCCGGGGCGCGGTCTCCGATACGGCCGCCGTCGACTGCCCCGCGGGCAGCAGGGCGATCACGAGACCGGCCGACAACAGCGCCGCCCCTCGTCTCGCTGGTCCTCTGGTCATCATCGCCCTCTCTTCGCCGGCGGCATGCCCTGGTGCTGCGAAGAGTGTCGGGGCGCTTGCGCCGCCCCGGAGTTGACGGAACCTGGCGGGAAGGCGCCCTGGCGGCTTCCCGCCAGAACAGACAGGTACGAGCAGAACAGACAGGCACGAGCCACGGAAACCGGGACAGTGCGTCACAGGGACCCGGCCGGGAGACCGGCCTCGGCGATGTCGCCGTACGCACTCAGAGCACTACTGTTCGATATGTGGCCCGACACCTAGACTGCTGTGTCCGGCGGGGAGCCGGAGCCGACGGAGTCGGTGGATGAGGGGGAGTGCGTATGAGCCAGGAACAACTGCGGCGCGTGTACCGAAGATCGGGACTACCGGCGGGCTTCATCGTCGGAACGGGGTTCCTGGGGGTCGTCGCCCCGCTCCTGCCCCTGATGGACGAGGACATACCGGGGTGGGTGAAGGTACTGATCTGGGCCGTCGTCGTCCCCTTCTTCGGCTGGCTGTACCTGGCGGTCAAACGGATCGGAACCGTCGTTGACGTTCACGGCATCCAGGTACGTGCCTTCGTCCGACGGACGCGGCTGGACTGGACGGAGGTCCAGGACATCCGGGCCGAGCCCAATATCGCCGGGTACATGCAGAGCGGGGCGCCGACCACGATCGCCTACGCGTACGGCAGGTACGGCTCGCGGGTCCAACTCACATACGTCGACGACCTCCATGTGGATGTCGCACGCGAGATCGACGTCATGCACGCGGTACGCCAGCAAGTGCGCTACAGGCGCTGAACTCCGAGCCCTGCCCCCACAACCCCACCCGCACCCGGGGGACGGCGCCTTTGGCGTCGTCCCCCTACCGCTGCCCTCGGCCCTCGGTTCTCTCGCCTCGCGGAGATCGCGCCCACCAAGACCACCCGTCCAGCGGCACCCCACCCGGCCCCCCACAGAAGGCGACACTCCGTCAGCGACCGCACGATGCGAGAGAGGACCGCCGCCCGGCGGAGTCCCACCGTCTGCGCTCTCGGGAGGATCTGCCATGACCGACAGTCTGGAGCAGTTGCGCCGCTGCCACTTCGCCGTCGATCTGGGCGCGGCGAGGACCCGTGTGTATGTGAAGGGCGCGGGGCTGGTCGTCGACCAGCCGAGTGTCGCCGCGATCAACACGAAGACGGGCGCGCTGATCGCGGTCGGCGAGTTCGCGGAGAAGATGACGGGGCGTACGCCCGACTACATCCGTGTCGTACGGCCGGTGTCCGGCGGCACGGTCGTCGACATCGAGATGGCGCAGCGGATGCTGCGTCAGCTCATCGGTGACAAGGTCCGCCGCACGCTGCGCCGCAAGCCCCGGCTGCGGGCGGCCGCCTGCACCCCGCACGACGCGGACCCGCTGGCGCAGCGTGCCACGATCGAGACGCTCGTGGGTCTGGGAGCGCGACGGGTCGAACTCGTCGACACGCTGATCGCCGCCGCCGTCGGGTGCGGGCTGCCCGTGGAGCAGCCCGAGGCCACCATGGTCATGGTGTGCGGAGCCGCCGCGACCCAGCTCGCCGTGCTGTCGCTGGGCTCGATCGTCACCGCCGAGCGCATCCCGGTGGGCGGTGAGGCCGTCGACCACGCGATCGTGCAGCACCTGCGCCACCAGCACGAGCTGATGCTGCCGAGTCAGGCCGTACGCCCCCTGCAGCTCGCCCTCTCCGGGAACGGGCTCACCCCGCACGGCCCCGCGTCGACGGAGATCCACGGACGGGACGTGGCGACCGGCCTCGCGCGCTCCGTGCAGGTCGACACCGCCGCCGTACGCGATGCCATCCAGACCCCGCTGACCGCCGTACTCGACGGCATCGGCAAGGTGCTGCGCGCCTGCCCGCCCGATCTGGTGGCCGACCTCGCCGACCGCGGGATCATGATGGTCGGCGGCAGCGCCCTCCTCCCCGGACTGGACCAGATGCTGCGGCACGCGACGGGTATGCCGGTGCACATCGCGGAACGGCCCGACGTCTGTGCCGTCCAGGGCCTCGGCTACATGCTGGAGGGCAGGATCGAGCCCCTGGTCCTGGACCCGCTGGCGGACTGACGGCCCGGCGCCGGCGGGAGCCTTCACCGAAGGCCCCGATGACCGATTCCGTACCGCCAGCCCCCGAGGCCCCGTATGACCGATCCCCTCCCCCGCCTCCCGCCCCTCCTGGAAGCCGTCCTCAGTGTCGGCACCGATCTCGAACTGCGGGTAACGCTCCAGCACATCGTGGACGGTGCCGCCGAGCTGACCGGCGCCCGGTATGCGGCGCTGGAGATGGCCGGCTCGGGCCCCGGACACGACGGACTCGTGGAGATCCGTACGGCGGGCCCGTGCGCCGGCGGGACGGGGCAGCCCCGCTCCGGCAGCTCCCTCGGCGTTCCCATCCGCGTCGACGAGGAGGTGTTCGGCACCCTTCATCTCGCCGACAAGGAGGGTGGCCCGTTCACCGCCGGGGACGAGCGGCTGCTGCGGCTGCTGGCCACCCAGGCAGGCATCGCGATCGGCAACTCCCGGCTGTACGAGGCGGCCCGGCAGCGCGAGCGCTGGATCGAGGGCGCGGCGGCCGTCACGACGGCGCTGCTCACGGGCGAGAGTGCGGCCCAGGCACTGATGACCGTCGCCGAGCGGGCCAGGGTCCTCGCCGACGCGGCCGCGGGCGTCGTCCTCCAGGCCACGCCGGAGGGCGGCATGGAGATCGTGACCGCCTCCACCCTCGACGACCCCGGGGACATCGTCGGCACGGTCATCGAGCCTGGCAGCCCCGTCCTCCAACAACTCCTCGGCGGGGAGCCGGTGTTCATCGACGACTCGGCGACCGACCCGAGGATGACCACGCATGTACGGTCCCGGTTCGGGCCGAGCATGATGCTCCCCCTCCAGGCCGACGGCCGCCTCATCGGCACGCTCGCCCTCCCCCGCCGGCGCGGCGACCGGCCGTACACCCCGGTGGAACAGCTCCTCGCCACGCAGTTCGCCTCGCAGGCCGCGCTCGCGCTGGTCCTCGCGGACACCCAGCACCACCGCGAGCGGCTCGCGGTGTACGAGGACCGTGACCGGATCGCCCGCGACCTGCACGACCTGGTCGTCCAAAGGCTCTTCGCCACCGGCATGATGCTGGAGTCCACCCAGCGCCGCAGCACCGCCGCCGACGGCGACGAGGTGCACGCCATCCTCGGCCGCGCCGTGGACGAGCTGCAGTCCACCATCCAGGAGGTCCGCACCGCGATCTTCGCCCTTCAGCAGCCGCCCGCCGACGCCCCCACCACCTTCCGCGGCAAGGTGCTGCGCGAGACGGCGGGTGTGGCGGCCGCCCTGGGCTTCCAGCCGTCCGTCCATTTCACCGGCCCCGTGGAGAACCGCGTCACCGAGCCCGTCGCCGGTCACCTGCTCACCGCCCTGCACCGCAAGCTGACCGCCGCCGCACACCGCGCCGGGGTCTCCCGCATCGAGGTCACGGTGGATTCGACGGCCACGCTGCCGGACGGCCGCGCCGGTCTCCGCCTGACGGTGTACGACGACGGCGCCAGGGATGAGGGGGAGGGCGCCGGTACGACAGTCACCTGGCGGTCACCGCTGTGAGCAAGTGGCACCCGCCGAACTCACGTCTCCGACCGGGCAGCCGCACAGGACACAGAGCACAGGAACCGCACAGGACACAGGGCGCGGGAAACGGATTCAGCCTGTTGGCGGCGCTCCGATTGCGAAAGCCGCGGGACCGGTCAAACTGAATTCGAGAAGGTGGCAACTCACGCCTAGATCAACTGCTACTCTCGGGTTCCTCTGAGCTTACCCATCAACGAAAGCCATCAAATGAACCTCTCGGTGACGCCGGCGGCGCAACACTCCGCCGCCCCTCGGTCCATGCGCCGGTCGCACACCCCCCTGTCGGCCATCGACCCGCTAGGGACCGCCGCCGTGAGGTCTGCCGGACGAGTGACCGACATCCCCGGACGACGTCCCGTCGGGCCGAACACTTTCAACTCGGCACTCTAGAGGCACCCAGACTTCGACACAGGCGCATCCGGCGGTTCACCTGCCTGCCCGGTGCGCCTTTGTCACGCGCCGGAGCCCTCAACGACCTTGAGGTGTAGCGGAGTTCGTGGTACACGCGACCCCTCCGCGCCACTATCGTTCCCCGGGTGAAGCTGCAGCAACTCGTCCTCAAGATCCATAGCAGATGCGACCTCGCCTGCGACCACTGCTATGTGTACGAGCATGCCGATCAGAGCTGGCGAGGGCGCCCCACCGTCATTTCCGAGGAAACGCTCGGGAAAGTCGCCCAGCGATTCGCGGCATATGCCCAATCACATAAACTGCCTTCTGTTTCCGTGATCCTTCACGGTGGTGAACCCCTTCTTGTGGGCCCGGCCCGCATGAGAAGCATTTGCGCGGAACTCACCCGCGTCATCACCCCGGTCACCGAACTGAATCTTCATATCCACACCAATGCGGTACAGCTCAACATCCGCCATCTCGAAGTGTTCAAGGAATTCGGCGTCAAGGTCAGCGTCTCGCTCGACGGCGACCGCGTCGCCAACGACCGGCACCGGCGCGACCGCAGGCGGCGCAGCAGCTACGACCGGGTGGTGCGCGGGATCAACCTGTTGCGCACCCCCGAGTACCGGCACCTCTACAGCGGACTGCTGTGCACGGTGGACGTGGCCAACGATCCCGTCGCGGTGCACGACGCCCTCGTGTCCCTGCGTCCGCCTCGCATCGACTATCTGCTGCCGCACTCCACCTGGGACAGCCCGCCACCCCGGCCCGCCGGCTCACCCGCCGCGTACGCCGACTGGCTGCTCAAGATCTTCGACCGGTGGGACCGGCAGGGCCGTACCGTCTCCGTGCGGACCTTCGAATCGGTCCTGAGCACGCTGCGGGGCGGACCGAGCCTGACGGAGGCGATGGGGCTCGCGCCGAGCGACCTCGCGGTCGTGGAGACCGACGGCACCTTCGAGCAGGCGGATTCGCTGAAGACCGCGTACGACGGGGCTCCCGCGACCGGCTATGACGCCTTCCATCACAGCTTCGAGGAGTTCGCGCAGCATCCCGGCGTACGCGCACGCCAGCTCGGCCTCGCGGGTGTCAGCGAGACCTGCCGCAGCTGCCCGGTGATCGAGTCGTGCGGCGGAGGGCTCTACGCGCACCGGTACAGCAGTGGCCGCGGCTTCGACAATCCGTCCGCCTTCTGCTCGGACCTGCGCGCCTTCGTCGACGGCGTCGCCGAGCGGATCACCGAGCACGCGCTCAGCCCGGCCGTCCGCGGTGACGAGGAACTCCGGTTCGCCCAGGGCGAGTCGGTCCGGCATCTGCTCTCCCGGGTCGCCGCCCGGCATGCGGGCGAGCCGGACTGGGACGAGGTGTGGCGGGCCTTCCTGAACCTGGACGGCATGGCGGATGTCACGCCGTACGTCGACGAGATCCTCGCCCACCCCTACCTCTACACCACTCTGAAGAACTGTCTGCACGACCGAGTCACCACCCCGGCGCCGCTCGGTTCGGCGATCACCGCCGTCGCCGTCCGCGCGGGGGCCGACGTCAAGCTCGCCTGGGACCGGAGCGACCCCGGGCTGCACCTCCCGACCCTGGGAACCCTGACGCTCCCGAGGGCCGGCCGGGTCGAGGTAACGGTCAACTCGGGCCGCCTGCACGTACGTACCGAGGACGGCACGGAGTACTCGCCCGAGGAGACCCCGGCCACCTGGCGCCCGCTGCGATCCGTGCACCTCGGCGCCGGCGCTCCCCTGCTCCTCGACGACGCCGACCCCCTCCGCGACTGCTACCCCGTGCCCGTCGCCGCTCCGCTGAGCCCCGGCGATCTCGCCCTGTTCGCCGAACGGCTGCGGACGGCACACGAGTTGATGGACGCGCGGGATCCCGCCTGGCGCGACGACGTCAACGCCCTCCTCACCACCACGGTCACCCCGCTCGTGGCAGGCTCGGGGGTGCGGCTCGGCGCCCATGGCCTGGGCGCGCTCGGGGTGGCCGTCGACTTCGAACCGGCGGAGTTCGTACGTGAACTGCCGCGCACCGGGCGCCTGGCCAGGCTCACCGCGCTGCGCGAGACGGCCGATCTGAACGTGCCGGGCAACCAGGCCGGACGGCTGCTCACCGAGGCGAGTGGCGGGCTCGGCGACGCCGCGTATCACCGGGGCGAGCCGGCGGCGCGGGCCGCCGCGCTGGCACGGGCGGACCACGCCCTGGACCGGCTGGCCGCCCTCCCCGAGCGTGAACTCACCGAAACCGGCGTGGTGTTGGCACAAGTGCTGCGGGCCGAGTGGGCCGGGCAGGCCGTGCCGCGAAGCTGATCGGGGCCCGGCTGCCGCGTGATCTCGCGACGGAACGGGAAATGGCGGGGAAAGCGGTGCTGCACTGCGGGACACGGGGATCCTGTCGACCGGGCGGTGGCCCAGATGTCTGGATATCGCCAGGGATTGACGTGAAAGAGGCGACCCGTACAGGCCGGCGGTCGGGAAGATTGTGGGCTCCGGTCGGCTGACGTCCCGTAGAGGCCGCCCGTCCACAGGCAGGGGGGCGCGTGGAGATACCTGATCGGGACCTGGAACGGGAACGGGTCTCGGACAACAGGCCTTATTTCTTTCTGAGTTACGCCCACACACCGCCCTGGGGGCCGGGCGGCGGCGACCCCGATCACTGGGTGCAGGTGCTCTTCACGGATCTCTGCGACCACATCATGGCGCTCACGGACCTGCCGGCCGGTGCGCCCGCCGGATTCATGGACCGGGAGATGCGCTCGGGGGACGGCTGGCCGGAAAAACTCAGTGAGAATCTCGCCAACTGCCGGGTGTTCGTACCGCTGTTCTCGCCGCGCTACTTCACGAGCGAGAGTTGCGGACGGGAATGGTTCGCGTTCAACGAGCGTATTCTGCGGGCGCGGGCCACCGGTTCCGGTGCCTCACCCACCATCGTGCCCGCGCTGTGGACGTATATCGATTACGCCCAACTCCCGGATTCCGTACGGCATATCCATGTGGACCACGCCCAGTTCGGTGACCGGTACGCGGCCAACGGGATCTACGGGCTCATCAAGCTCAACCGGCTGCGCGACGAGTACGAGGAGACCGTGCTGGGGCTGGCCCAGCGGATCGTGCGGGTCGCCCACGAGTCACCGCTGCCGTCCAGCAGGCCCCGCCCCTACGAGCGGACGCCGAGCGCGTTCAAACCGCGCGGCGAGGGGCCCCGGCACATCCATCTGACCGTGGCGGCGCCCACCCGGCACAGCATCCCCGAGCACCGTGACACCCGCCCGTACGGCGAGGACGCCCAGGACTGGAACCCGTACCACTCGGAGTCGACCCGGCCGCTGCCCGCGCTCGCCGAGGAGCTGATCCGCTCACTCGACTACCGGATCACGGTGTCGTCCTTCGACGACGAGGACCCCGGCGAGGACCTGGTGACGGACGACTCCGACAAGACGGCGCCGAGCCACCCCGGGATCCTGCTCATCGACCGCTGGGCGCTCAGCGACGAGGAACGGCGGCGCAGGCTCAAGGCGTTCGACGCGAACGCCCGCCCCTGGGTCAGCGCGATCGTGCCCTGGAACCGGGCCGACATCCAGTGCCACGGCGAGGAGGGCCGGCAGCTCGCGGAGGAGCTGGAGCGGACGCTGCCGGTGATCCTGGACCGGGGCCGGCGCACCGACTCCCGGGTCGCCGTCAACGGCGTACCGACACTCAAGTCCTTCACCGACGTGCTGCCGGCCGTCGTCGCGCACGCGACCCGGCAGTACCTCAAGCACGCCGAGGCCCATCCGCCCCCGGGCCCGCCGCTCCGCAGGCCCCGGCTGACGGGCCCCACCCACCCGCCGCAGTTCGACAGCGGATCCGATCACGGAGGAGAAGCATGACGGCCGTGCAGGACGGACGCATCATCACCTTCTACTCGTACAAGGGGGGCACGGGCCGCACGATGGCCCTGGCCAACACCGCCTGGATCCTGGCCGCCAACGGCAAGCGCGTCCTGACCGTCGACTGGGACCTGGAGGCTCCGGGGCTGCACCGCTTCTTCCACCCCTTCCTCCCCGACGCGCTCGCGGCGACCACCGGCGTCATCGACATCATCAGCGAGTACGCCTGGGCCGCGACCACCCGGACCCAGCGCACCGGCCCCTGGCACCTGGACTACGCGCACGTGGAACAGCACGCCGTCTCGCTGACCCCCGAGCGGCTCGGGCTGCGCTTCCCGGACGGCGGCTCGCTCGACTTCCTCTCCGCCGGACGCCAGGACCGCTCGTACTCCGCGACGGTGTCGTCCTTCGAGTGGGACAACTTCTACGAACGCCTGGGCGGCGGACTGTTCTTCGACGCCCTGCGCGACGACATGAAGGCGTCGTACGACTATGTCCTGATCGACTCGCGCACCGGCCTTTCCGACAGCGCCGACATCTGCACCATCCAGATGCCGGACGTGCTCGTGGACTGCTTCACGCTCAGCGACCAGTCGCTGGACGGCGCGGCGGCCGTGGCCCGCAGCGTCGAGGCCGGATACGGCAAGCGGAAGATCAGGGTGCTGCCCGTGCCGATGCGCATCGACGAGGGCGAGAAGGAGAAGGTCGACGCCGGACGGGCGCTCGCCCGGCTGAAGTTCGACGGGCTGCCCAAGGGACTCGGCGGCGAGGAGCTCGGCTCCGAGGACCTGACCGCGTACTGGGGGAACGTCGAGATCCCCTACCGCCCGTACTACGCGTACGAGGAGACGCTCGCCACCGTCGGCGACGAGAGCGGGCTCGCCAACTCGCTGCTGTCCGCCTTCGAACGGCTCACCGCCGTCATCTCGGACGGCGAGGTCACCTCGCTGCCGCCGGTACCGGAGCCGGTGCGGCTGCGCTGCCGTGACGCCTTCCTGCGGAGGCGGCCGCTGACGACCGCGACCGATGTCGTCATCGCGTACGCGGCGGAGAACCGCATGTGGGCCGACTGGGTCGAGTCGCTCCTCGTGCGCGCCGGCTGCCATGTCACCCCCCATGACATCGCCGCCGGGCCCGTCGAGCACCTGGACCCCGCCACGCGCACCCTCGTGCTGCTGTCGAACGCCTTCAGGAAGTCCCGGTACGCCGACACCGTCTGGCGGGCGCTCATAGAGTCCGGCACGGGCGCCCCCGGGGTCCCGGGAGCCCTGCTGGTCCCGCTGCGGGTCGACGAGATCCGGCTGCCCGAGAGCTACCTCGACCACAACCCGGTCGACCTGCACCGGCTCGACGAGACCCAGTGCGTCAGCGCGCTGCTGGGCGCCCTGGAACTGCCGGGCCTGCTCACCGACGACGGCGAGTCGGGACCCCGCTTCCCCGGCATCGCCCCGGCGATCTGGAACGCCCCTCAGCGCAACAACACCTTCACCGGCCGCAACGCCATCCTGGACCGGGTCCGCGACCAGATCGGCGGCGGCATGTCCATCGTGCTGCCGCAGCCGCAGGCGCTGTTCGGACTCGGCGGCGTCGGCAAGACGCAGGTGGCGCTGGAGTACGTGCACCGGTTCATGGCCGACTACGACCTGGTGTGGTGGATCTCCGCCGAGGACACCGGCAACGTCGTCGCCTCGCTCGCCGACCTCGGGGCCCGTATCGGCGCGCCGAGCCGCGACGACATCAACCTGGCCGGCCAGGAAGCCGTCCAGATGCTGGCGCGCGGGGCACCCACCAAGCGCTGGATCCTGGTCTTCGACAACGCCGACGACCCGTCCGAGCTCACCCGCTACTTCCCCAAGGGTGGCGGCGGCCACATCCTCGTCACCTCGCGCAACCAGGCCTGGGCGCAGCAGGGCGTGTCCCTGCCCATCGACGTGTTCCTGCGCGAGGAGAGCGTGGAGCACCTCACCGGGCGCGCCTCGGGGCTCAGTGCCGAGGAGGCCGACCAGGTGGCGAGCGCGGTCGGCGATCTGCCGCTCGCGGTGGAGCAGGCGGGGGCCTGGCTGGCCGAGACGGCGACGCCCATCAAGGACTATCTGCGGCAGCTCGCCGAGCAGACCACCGAGGTACTGGACCTCAACCAGCCCCCGGACTACCCCAAGACGGTGGCCGCGACCTGGAACATCTCCATAGCGCGCCTGAAGGAACGTTCCCCTGCCTCCGTACGACTGCTGCAGCTCTGCGCGTTCCTGGCCGCCGAGCCGATCTCCTCCGACCTGCTCTACAGCAAGGAGATGATCGACGCCCTCAGGCCGTACGACGCCGCCCTCCAGGAGAGTCTGCTGCTGGGCCGGGTGATCCGCGAGATCGGCCGGTTCGCGCTCGCCAAGGTCGACCAGGTCAGCAACAGCATCCAGGTCCACCGTCTGGTGCAGGCCGTGATCCGCTCACAGCTGACCGAGGAGGAACAGCGGGAGGCCCGGCACGTGGTGCACACGGTGCTCGCGGGCTGCCGGCCGGACGGCGACGAGCCCATCGACGACCCGGAGAACTGGCCGCGGTTCGGCGTCATCTGGCCGCACCTGACGGCCTCCGACGCCCGCAACTGCACGGATGCCGGCACCCGCCGTCTCCTCATCGACCGCGTCCGCTACTTCTGGAAGCGCGGCGACTTCCCCAACGCCCAGCAGCGCGCCGAGACCCTCCTCGCGGACTGGAAGCCGATCCTCGGCGAGGACGACGTGCAGTACCTGTACCTACGCTCCCAACTCGGCAACATCCTGCGCTCGCAGGGCCTTTACGTCGAGTCCCGCGAGATCAACACCGAACTGCTGGAGCGCCAGCAGCGGGTGCTCGGACGCTCGCACCCGCACACGTACGTCACCATGTCCAGTCTCGCCAGCGACCTGGCGGCACTCGGCGTGTACGGGTCGGCGGTGGAGTTCGCCCGCGAGGCGCACGAGGGTTTCCGCCAGATCTTCCACGAGTCGCATCGCAGGACGCTGAGCGCGGCCAACAACCTCGCCCTCGCGCTGCGCATGGTGGGCCGCTACGGCGAGGCACGGGTCCTCGACCAGGAGACCTTCGACCGGCGTACGGAGGTCCTGGGCAGCGACCATCCGTACACCCTGTCCTCGGCGGGGCACCTGGGCCGCGACCTGCGGGAGGTCGGCCGCTACACGGAGTCCGTGTCACTCCTGTCCCGCGCGTACGAGTCCCACAAGCGCATCCTCGGCAAGGAGTTCCCCGGCACGCTGAGCTGCGCCAAGTCCCTCGCGGTGTCGCTGCGCAGGGCGGGCCAGTTCGAGGACGCCCGCCGGCTCACGACGGCGACCCGCGCGCAGTACCGGGCGCAGTACGACGCGCACACGCCCGACTCCCTGGCCTGCGACCTGAACATGGCCGCCGACCTGTTCGCCGCCGATGAGCGGGAGGCCGCTCGCGAGGTGGCCAAGGAGGCGCTGGCCGAGTACATGAAGGTCCCAGGCGAGGCGCACCCGTACACCCAGGCCGCGCTCAACAATCTCGGGATCTTCCACTGGGGCTGCGGAGACGCGGAGGAGGCCGAGGCGGTCTTCCGTCAGGTGCTGCGCCGTATGGGCGAGGTACTCGGCGAGCAGCACCCGCACACGCTGTTCACGGGCATCAACTACGCCAACGTACTCGCCGACCAGGGGCGCTTCGAGGAGGCCCGGGAGCTGGAGAGGAAGGCGGTGGACACCCTCGGTACCGTGCTCGGGCAGCATCACCCCGAGACCCTGGCCATCGTCACCAACTCCGCCCTGACACTCTCCGCGCTGGGCCGCAAGGACGAGGCGCGCCGTCTGGGCGAGGAGGCCCTCGGTGAACTGCGCACGCTCCTGGGCGACGAGAACGGGATGACAAGGATCGCGACCGCCGGACGGCGCATCTACCGGGACCTGGAGCCGCTGGCGGTGTGACGACTGACCCTCGGCCCTGTGCCGGGCTTCCGGTGTGACGACTGACCCTCGGCCCCGTGCCGGGCTTCCGGTGTGACGACTGACCCTCGGCCCGGTCCCGGGCCTCCGGTGTGACGACTGACCCTCGGCCCCGTCCCGGGCCTCCGGTGTGACGACTGACCCTCGGCCCCGTCCCGGGCCTCCGGTGAGGGCCGCGCTCAGTCGGGTGTGTCCGCGAGCAGCCAGCGAAACACCTTCGGCAGGGCCCGCAGCGCGGCGAAGTGGGCGCCGGTCGGTTCGAAAACCGCCGTCGCCCGGGGAATCCGCGCGGCCAGCCAGGACCCGTGGGACGCCGGTGAGAAGACGTCCTTCGCCCCGTGCCACAGCATCACCGGCACCTGGATGTCCGCCGGATCGAACCCCCAGTCCCCGGTCAGCGCGAGCACGTCGTCGATCCACCCGTACGGCGACTGCCGCAACGCCTCGAGGTAGTTGCGCAACAGCATCGACCGGATGGTGTTGTCCGAGACGATCCGCCGGTCGTCGTCGGTGAGCTCCTGCCGCAGCTCCTCCAGCAGCCACGCGGGATCGCTCCGGATCGCGGCGGACCGCGGAATCAGCCGGGCCACAAAGCGCTCGGGGTCGGTGAACGCGGTCTTGAACTCGTTGACGTTCGACGGCGCCATCCCGGCGAACCAGTCGAGCCCCTCGGCGTCCCGCGGCGCGAGTCCGACCAGCGCGGCGGCCCGGGTCACCCGCTCCGGCATCAGAGCGGCGCAGGCCAACGCGTGCGGAGCGCCCCCGGAGCGGCCGGCCACCGCGAACCGGTCGAGGCCGAGCGCGTCGGCGACGGTGGCCACGTCCTGGGCGACATCGACGACGCGACGCCCCGGCTTGCGGTCGGAGCCGCCGTACCCCGGGCGGTCGTAGCTGATCAGTCGCGTACCGCACTGGTAGAGGAACATGGTCCGCGGCCGGGGCCCGACCCGGCTGCCGGGCATGCCGTGCAGCAGGAACACCGGGCGCCCGCGCGGGTCGCCCGAGATCTCGACCCGCAGAAGCCGGCCGTCCGGCGTCCGCACATGGTCATGCACCGCGCTCCCCCCTCCCTCGGTCCGGACGGACCGGGACAAACGCTGCCCGAACCCTGCCCACGCGCCTTCGCCACGAAACGATTCCGCAAGTCAACAGAGCCTCATATCAAGGCACTTGGGCCCCTCCGGCAACCACCGCACCGCCGAACCTCCCCAGACGGTCCCGCCCGCCGCACAGCCTGCACCCTTCGCCCGCGCGAAAGCCGGGCCCGGCGCTGTTCTACTCTGGCGCGCATGAACGCACCGGGGGACATCGTCGACGGACGGTTCGAGCTGATCGAGCGGCTCGGCAGCGGAGGAATGGGCACGGTGTGGCGCGCCCGCGACACCGTGCTGCACCGCGATGTCGCCCTCAAGGCCGTACGGCCGGACGCGGCGGCGTCCGAGGCGGTACGGGAGCGGGTGCTGCGCGAGGCCAGGGCACTGGCCCGGCTCAGCCACCCGCATGTGGTCACGGTTCACCACATAGTGGACGTGGCACCCCACCCGTGGATCGTGATGGAGCTGGTGCCCGGCGTCTCGCTCCAGGACAGACTCGACAAAGGCCCCCTGACGCCCGTGGAGGCGGCCCGCCTCGGCCGCCAGGTGCTCTCCGCCCTGCACGCCGCGCACACCGCCGGCATCCAGCACCGCGACGTCAAACCCCCCAACATCCTGCTGCGCCCCGACGGCACCGCGGTCCTCACCGACTTCGGCATCGCGGCCCTGCACGACGCGACCGCCCTGACGGTCACCGGCGAACTGATCGGCTCGCCCGAGTACATGGCCCCGGAGCGGATCCGCGGCCAGGACGACAATCCGGCCTCCGACCTCTGGTCCCTGGGACTCGTCCTGTACGTCTGCGCCGAGGGCGTCAGCCCGCTGCGCCGCGCGACCTCACTCGCCACCCTGGCCGCGGTCATCGACGACGCGGTGCCGCCCCCGCTCCGTTCCGGACCGCTCGCTCCCGTCCTGGAGGCGCTGCTCGTACGGGATCCGGCGGCCCGCCCCGACGCGGCCCGGCTGGACGCGATGCTCACCGAGGTCGAGTCGGGCACAGGCGCGCAGTGGGCGCACCGGACGCCGACGACCGTCCTCCCCAGGCCGCCCGTCGGCCGCACACCCACCCAGCTCGACAACCCGCGGCCGCCGGACACCTCGACCCCGGGCCGGGCCGACGGAGGTGTTCAGAACCCCCGACCGCGGAACCGTACGAGGATCGCCGTCGCCGTGACCGCCGTGCTGGCCGTCGCCGCGGCGGGCGCGCTGTTCGTGAGCCTGCGCGACGACGCGGGCGATACCAAGGACGTGAGCGAGGGCGGCAGTTCGGGCTCCCCGGCGGGCGGGACATCCGCGCCGCCCACCCCCACCCCGTCGGCCACGTCGGCCACGTCGGCCACGTCGAGCGAACCCGCATCGGGCCGCTGGATCGCCCAGCTCTTCTCCGAACCCGTCAGCTCCGGAACCGCCGCCCGGGACACACGCCTCGCCGAGGTCAGGAAGTCCGTACCCGAGGCGGTCTACCTGCGCAGCGACGACTACGCCTCGCTGGGCGCCGGCTACTGGGTGATCTACGCGCCGGGCCCCTTCACCGACGGCGGCGCCGCCCTGTCGTACTGCGGCGAGCACGGCCTGACCGCCGCGAACACCTGCATCGGCCGCTACCTGAGCACGAGTTCGGAGGACTACGACCTCCAGTGCCACCCACCGGCCGGCGCACCGACGGGCCGCTGCACCCGCTCCTAGAGCAGCGGGCAGACGGAGTGGAGGGTGGACCTGTCACCACCCGGAAGAGGGCGGCCGCCACCACTGACCGGACCGCGCCCGCCGCCTAATTTCAAGGCATGGACACCTCACGACGTCAGTTCCTCGCCCGTACGACCGTCGGCGCCGCGGTGATCGCCGGCGGCTCCTTCGCCGCCGGACCGGCCGCCGCGCTGATCAGCCGCCCCGCCGGGACCACCACCCGGACCACCGCCCTCACCAACGTCACCGTGATCGATGTCGCGACCGGCCGCCGGAACGGGCAGCAGACGGTGCTGATCGGCGACGACCGGATCGTCGCCGTCGGCCGGAACCTGCCGGTCCCCCGCGGCACGACCACGATCGACCTGACCGGCAGGTTCGTCATCCCGGGCCTGGCCGACATGCACGTGCACGCCCTCTCCACCGACGAGGTCGACCCGCCACTGCACCTGGCCAACGGCGTCACCACCGTCCGGATCATGTCCGGCGACCCGCAGACCTACGACTGGCGTGACCGGATCGACGCCGGGACCCTGCTCGGCCCGCGGATGGTGGTCGCCAGTCAGATCATCGACGGCGACCCGACCCTGTGGGACCCGGACCTGATGTCCGTCCTGGTGGTACGGGACGAGGCCACCGCGCGGGCCGCCGTACGGCAGGTCAAGGCCGAGGGCGCCGACTTCGTGAAGGTCTACTCACGCCTGAGCCCCACGGCGTACCGGGCG
Organism: Streptomyces sp. NPDC127595; assembly: GCF_042671685.1. Lineage (NCBI taxonomy): Bacteria > Bacillati > Actinomycetota > Actinomycetes > Kitasatosporales > Streptomycetaceae > Streptomyces > Streptomyces sp. NPDC127595. Next base: position 418,612 of record NZ_JBHXWK010000007.1, read on the forward strand.
ATCCTCGACGAGGCGCGGCGGCAGGGGGTGACCGTCGCCGGGCACGCGCCCGACCAGGTTTCGATCCCGGCCGTCGCCGACGCCGGGCAGCGCAGCATCGAGCACCTCCATGCCGTCGCGCTGTCGGTGTCCGGCCAGGAGGCGGAGGTACGCCGTCAGTTGCGGGCCATCAGCCTGCGGACGGGCGACTACAACGGCTGGTTCCGGCAGCTCCACCCGATCGAATGGCTCACGGCCAACACCTTCAGCAGCGAGCGCGCGGCCGATGTCCTGGGCCGGCTGCGGCACCGGAACACCCGGGTCACCCCCACCCTGGCGATGCACCGCGTGCTGGACATGCCCGATCACACCGCGCCGGATCCGGCGACGCTGAAGTACCTCAGTGAGGACACGCTCGGCGTCTTCGAGTACGTACTGGAGAACCTCTACAAGGCCAACCGCCCCGCCGAGGAGATCGCCCGCCAGCGGCAGATGTGGGACTACCGGCAGCGTTTCGTCCGCGAACTGCTCGCCCATGACGTGCCGATCCTGGCCGGAACCGACACCGGTACGCCGTACTCGGTGCCGGGGTTCGCGCTGCACGACGAGCTGGAACTGCTCGTCGGAGCCGGCGCGACGCCCCAGCAGGCCCTGCGGGCGGCGACCGTGGAACCCGCCCGCTTCTTCGGCCTCGGCGAGGTCCTTGGCTCGGTCGAACCGGGCAGGATCGCCGATCTGGTGGTCCTGGACGCCGACCCGCTGGACGACATCCGCAACACCCGCCGGATCCATTCGGTCGTCACCCGCGGCCGGCTGATCTCCCCGCAGGCGCGGCGGCGGATGCTGGCCGATGTCGAGGCAGCCGTCAAGAAGCCTGCCTCGGGGGCGGCGATCACTTCCGGCGGATGCTGCGGAATGGGAGTTTGAGGAGCGTCCACGATGGCGATCACCTGCCGGTGACCGTCTATCTCTCCGACCTGTGCGTCCTTTCCGCTTTCTCCGCCCTCTCCGCCCTCTCCCTCCCCTTCAGAAAGCCGGTGCCATGGCCGTCGAAGTCACCGCTCTACGAGACCACTTCCCGTCCCTCACCCACGGTCTGGCCCACTTCGACGGCCCGGGCGGAACGCAGACGCCCCGCCCCGTCGCCGATGCCATCGTCGCTACGCTGACCGGCCCGCTGTCCAACCGGGGAAGCAGCACACTGTCCGAACTCAACGCGGAGAAGGCGGTCACGGACTTCCGCGCCGCCTACGCCGACCTGCTCAACGTGTCCGCGAGCGGCATCGTCCACGGCCGCAGCGCCACCCAGCTCACCTACGACTTCTCCCGCCACCTCGCCAAGAGCTGGCAGCCGGGCGACGAGATCGTCCTCAGCCGCCTCGATCACGACTCCAACGTCCGTCCCTGGATCCAGGCGGCCCGGCGCGCCGGGGTGACGGTCCGCTGGATCGAGATCGACAGCGAGACATCGGAGCTGGACCTCCGTTCGTTCGAGCGGGCACTCTCCTCGCGGACGCGGCTGGTCGCGGTCACGGCCGCGTCGAACGTGCTCGGCACCAGGCCGCCCGTCCGTCACCTCGCGGACCAGGCGCACAGCGTCGGCGCCCTGGTGTACGTGGACGGAGTGCACTACGCCGCGCACTCCCTGGTCGACGTGCCCGCGCTGGGGGCGGACCTGTTCGTCTGCTCGCCGTACAAGTTCCTCGGACCGCACTGCGGTGTCCTCGCCGGAGCACCCGAGCTGCTCGAGTCCCTCGATCCGGACAAGCTGCTGCCGTCTCCCGACACCGTTCCGGAGCGCTTCGAACTCGGAACGCTGCCCTACGAGATGCTGGCCGGCGCCACCGCCGCGGTGGACTTCCTCGCCGGGATCGACCCCGGGGAAGCCTCCTCACGGAGGGAGCGGCTCACACACTCCCTGCACTCCGTTCATGACCACGAGAGCGCGTTGCGCGGCAGGCTGGAGGAGGGGCTGCGCGCGCTGGGCGACACCGTCACCGTCCACTCGAAGGCGAACGACCGTACCCCGACCCTGCTGTTGACCTTCGACGGCCGTGACGCGCGCGAGGCGCAGGCGCATCTGGCCGCCCAGAAGGTCGTCGCCCCCGCCGGGTCGTTCTACGCCCACGAGGCCTTCGCCGCACTGAAGTTGGACGACCCCGCCCTTCGGGTCGGACTGGCGCCCTACAACAACACCGACGACGTGGACAGGCTCCTCGAAGGCCTGGCCACGTTCCTCTGACGGCCGACGCGCCGCTCGTGTACGTCCTGCCGGGACCGATCGCCCGCTCAGTGGAGCGGTTTGAAGTAGTGGGCCAGGGTCCAGGCTCCGACGCGCGTGCCGGCTTTGCTGCCGGCCACGTCGGCGGTGCGGAAGTGGATGCCCTCCCAGACCCGTGCGTCGACGACGTCGCGGTTGTACTGGTCGGCGGACGCGTACTGCCTGGTGGTGCCGGTGACGGCGGAACTCATCCGCAGATCGATCCGGCCGCCGGTCAGACCGCTGAGGACCTTCATGACAGCGCCGTCAATGGTGGTGTGGCCGCTGATGTGGTCGGGGTAGGGAGGGGTGTCGGTCAGCGGCAGCCAGGACGGATCGGCCGTGGTCGCGGGGTTGCCGTCGGTGTCCGCGAGCTGGATCGCGGTGATCGGCCGCCAGAAGGCGTACTCCAGCTTGGAGTCCCATGCGGTGACGGCCGCGTCCGCTGCCGCTGTGTTCCCCGCGGCGAACAGCCGGGCCGAGTCGGCGATGTCCAGCTGATGCCGGGTGGCGAAGTCACGGAAGGCGCCCTGGAACTGCACCGTCAGGTTGTCGGAGAAGAACAGGGCGGTCTCCGTCTGCTCTGCGGTGCGGGACGAGCCGGCCTTCGCCCCGAGCAGCTTCACCTCCGCGAAGTCCGCCGCGTACCGCCGCGAGGTCAGCGCGGGCGGCGGACCGGGGCGGAACTGGTCCGGCGCGTCGAGTACCAACGGCCGCAGCCTGGCCAGCCAGGTGCCGAAGAAGGGGGCGTTCGCCGGCGCGGTGGGCCGCCAGACACCGGGTGCGGGCTCCCTGCCGTACGGCACAGCGGCGCCCCGGCCGTCGTTCTCACGCAGCTTGATGATGTGGTCGGCGGCGCGCTTCCCGAAGACCACGCCCTGCTCCTCGGACCTGCCGTCGGGGATCGTCGCCAGCGAGGCGGTGAGGGCGGCGTCGAGCCGGGCCTGCGAGGCAGGGAAGTACGTCGACAGGACGCGGTGGGCAGCGGCCGCGGCGGCTGCCTCGGACGAGGCGGTACGCGGGCCGCGCGCGTGCCACTTGTACGGGGTGTAGCGGCCCTCGATGCCGACCACCGCGTTGTACATGGCGGCCGAGGCGAAGCCCTGCCAGATGAACGGTTCCACCGACGGGCGTTTGGCGTCGCCGTTGATCGTGGCCACCGCCGTGGCGTTCCAGTCGGTGATGACCTGGGGGTTCGCGGTGCGTACAGCGTTGCTTGCGGCGGAGGTGGTCGCGGTCGCGGCCAATGGTGTGGTGCCGAGCGCGAGGACGGTCAGGCCGGTGAGGACGGTCCGTCGGACGGTCCGGGGTGAGCGCGCTAAGGCCGGCTGATCTTTTGTCATGGAGTGCCCCCTTAAGCGGTGGAGTTGAGGGCCAGCATGGCCCGCGCCCTCAACTCCCGCGAGCCTTCCGCCGGTTGTTCCGCCCGCTGAACGCGGGGGCCAACACGCTCGCAACTCCGGCCGGTTGCCGCCGGCTGCGAGCTCGACGGGGTCGCGGGTGGCCACATGGCAGGTTGGCGGCACGGCCGGATACGGACATCACTGAGTCCGGTGGCACCCAGCGGTCCACGAGCTCCGCCGACACCGGCCGACTCGTGCACGACGGCCCGCCGGACGCTCCCGTCCGACGGCCGTCGTGCATGAGTACGCGTACGTCCGGACACATCACGCCTTCGCGCCACGCGCCTTGAGCATGTCGGCCATGAGCTGGATCTCGGCCTCCTGACCCGCCACCATGCTCCGGGCCAGCCGCCGCACCTCCTCGGTCTTCGCCATCTCGACCGCTGCCTCGGACATCGCGATGCCGCCCTTGTGGTGCGCGGTGAGCAGCTGAAGGTAAAGGATCTCCGCGGCCTTGCCCTTGGCCCCGCGCAGTTGGTCCAGCTGCCGGTTGGTGGCCATGCCGGGCATCAGGGAGCCGTCGTGCGCCTCGTAGTCCATGCCCTTCATTCCGTCCATGCCCTCCATGCCGCTCATGTCCTGGTCCATCCAGGCCATGTACGGCTGCTGCGACGACTTCGGCAGTCCCCACACGTCCAGCCAGCCGAGCAGCATCCCGCGCTGGTTGGCCTGGGTGTTGATGACGTCGTACGCGAGCCGTCGCACCTCCTCGTCATCGGTGCGGTCGCGCACGATGAACGACAGCTCCACCGCCTGCTGGTGATGCACCGCCATGTCCCGTGCGAAGCCCGCGTCCACCGAGTCCTTGCGTGGTACGGCCGCGGCGCTGCTCGACGGCCACATGAGCGCCGCGAACACCGTGACGGCCGCGAGCACCGCGGCGAGCGACCCGCCGATCAGCAGCCTCGACAGCCTCCTGACGCGCCGGGCACCCGTGTCCTCCGCCGGCTCCCGCGTCTCCTCGTCACTCACGAGGACTTACCCCCCGTGCAGGCGGCACCCGGCTCCGGGCTCTGCGGGCCCTGTACGTACTTCTCGAGGAACTCGGCGACCCGCGCGTCGGACTCCTTCGTCACGTTCAGCTGGTGGCCCCAGGCCGTCAGCGAGATCGGCGAGGACTGCGTCTTGTACGGGCTCATCAGGGTGTACGGCGTCTTGGCCACGGTGGCGGCGAGCGCCTCGACGTCGGCGTCGGCGGCCTTGTCGTTGTAGGTGACCCAGACCGCGCCGTGCTCCAGGGAGTGCACGGCGTTCTCGTCGCGCAGTTCGCCGGTGTAGACGTCGCCGTTGCAGTTCTGCCAGACGGGGTCGTGGTCGCCGCCGGCGGGCGGTGTCATGGGGTAGGTCACGTCCTTGTCGACGTGGTTCTGGGTCAGTTTCGACCAGGTCTTCTCGCCGGATACGGGCGCGGCCTGCGCCTGCTCTTTCTCGTTGGCGGTATCGACCAGGTACCAGCCACCGCCCACCACGCCGACGAGGATGGCGGTGGACACGGCGATGGTGATGATCCGGCTGCGGCGCTCGCGGGCCTTTTCGGCGCGGCGCTGCTCTTCTATTCGGGCGCGGCGGACCGCGGCCTTGTTCTTGGTCTTGGAGTTGGCGGAGCCCATGGTGAAGTCCTTTTCGTGCAGCGGAAATTGACGGATGCCGGTGAATCGGGTGGGACGGGCATCCGGTCTAGGTCCGCAGGACTTGAAGGACGTGCAGGTTCGGCGGGCGCGGGGCGACCCCGTACGCCGTGGTCCGTGCCGGGACACGGGCGGGCCGGGCGTCCACCTGGACGGGCAGGCTCTGAGGCTGCGGGTGCGGTCCGGGGCCGGTCGTGGGGGTCTCCAGCACCCACTGGGCGCCGCACTGGTCCTGGGCCGGGTCCGCGCAGACGTGCTCGCGGTCGTCGTCGTCCGGCCCTTGGTACGCGGACGACATGGCGGCGACCGGCTGTACGGCAGGCCCGTGCGTACACAGGCACGCCACACCCAGCACCGTGGCCAGGGCCACCAACAGGCCCAGCACCACGGAGCCGGCACGGCGCCGCACAGTCATCGTCAGTCGCCTGCTTCTTCCGCTGGTCGAAGGAACCGTCCGGGGTCACCCTGCCGCCCTGCACGTACGGCTCGGAGTCTACGAAGTGGTCGCCGGACGAACGGAGGCGGCTCCGCCTCTCAGCGAACCAGCCCCGTGCGGCACTAGAAGGGGCGATCGTACGGGCGGTCGTGCACCCGGTCATAGATTCTGCGCAACCACGGCTGCCGGACGGCCGGAAGCCTCGCAAGACTGTCGAGGAAGACCTCCCAATCCGGCCGGAACAGCCTCCCCGGACGCATCGGCAACGGGTCGTCGCGCAGTACGTCGTCAGGCAGTACGCCTGTCGCGGGGATCGGCATCCGTTCGCCGGGGAAGGCCAGGTACGTCCACACATCGGCGGGCAGGGGTACGACCTGCGCGGTGCCGGAGGGCTGCCACGGGTTCCCCGTCCGCGGGTGCCGTGGCACCAGCAAGATGTGACCGTCCGGGACGGCGACGGGCATCCCCGACGAGGTGGCCAGCAGGTGAGCCCTGTCCTTGTGGCCCCTCAATGGCCCCTGGGGGTCAATGAGTTGGACGCCTACCACAGCGGCAGCCGCGTCCGTCCAGTTCAGCCAAGGCGATGGAACCCTCACACAGCGGAGTCCCTTGCAGAAGTCAGCAGGGCATGGCACATCCGGGCGGATCCGGACGGCAACAAGTTCTGCGTAATGGCCACGCCCGGCGCCTACCGGACGGGGCCATGACACGGTGGGGCTGGCTGTACCGCAGTCCACGCCAACTTGCGGCTACCGCATTGCGGTGACAATTGCCGCGCGGATGGCGTCCTCGCCGACCGGTTGACCCCTCTCGTCCGAGTACGGCCCATATGGGGTCCCCCACACCCGCGTGCCCGTCGCCTGCCGCCAGCTTTCGGCCAGCGGTCCCGCATCCACGACGCTGTACCCGATGGATTCGATGAATTCGGTCACCGCCACCTTCGCCGGCGCGGAGTCCCCGGCGATCGGCAGGTAGGAGCGGTCGGCCGCCCCCGCCGGGCGGACGAGGGACAGCAGGTGCTTGAAGAAGATGTTGTTGAACGCTTTCACGACCACGGCGTCCGGGATGTGCCGCAGCAGCAGTTCGCTCGAGGTGAGCGACTCGCTGTCGAGCTCGGGGATGTGCCCGTCACGCTCGGGGGCGTAGTTGCACGTGTCGATGACCGTCTTCCCGGCCAGTGGCGCGGCGGGCAAGTCGGGGAACGCCTTGACCGGCACCGTGACCACGACGATGTCACCGGCCGCCGCGGCCTCCCCGCTCGTCGCCGCGGACGCCCGCGGCCCCAGTTCCGCGACCGTGTCCGTGAGCGTTTCGGAACCGCGCGAGTTGCTGAGCACGACCTGGTGCCCGGCCTCGATGGCGAGCCGCGAGAGGGTACGGCCGATGTATCCGCTTCCGATGAATCCGACAGTCGTCATATTCTCGGCGTCCCTTCAGAAGAGCCGAACCCTTGCCGTTTGTTCGGACTCGTTGCGATTCGGGTTCCTGCCGTCAGCTGGCGGAGAAGTAATGGCCGTTGTCCAAATCGGCGAGCAGGCCGGGCTGAGCGGGTTCCCAGCCGAGGATCCGGCGGGTGATGAGGTTGGACGCCGGGTAGCTCTGCGTGACTATGTTCGCGAGGAACCCGAAGTATCCCGGCACCATCAGTACATCCGCGGGAACGCTCACGACGGGGAGGCCCAGACGGCTGCCAATGGCCTCGGCGATCTCGCGGAGCGGGATGGCCCCGTCCCCGACCGCGTGCCAGTATTTGCCGGCCGGCCCCTTCTCCAGCGCCAAGCGGAACAAGGGGGCGACATCGCGGACGTGCACGGCATTCCACAGGTTCGCGCCGTCTCCGGGGTAGCCGACGAAACCCTTCTCCTTCGCGAGCGCGATCAGCTGCACGAGGAAGCCGGCACGATCGGTCGTGCTGTGCGCGATGTTGGCAATCCGCACGACCGAAGACCGCACTCCCTGCTCAGCTAGGCCGATCACGGCGGTTTCCACGACGTTGCGAACCCGCAGCGTGCCCTTGTACTCATCGCCGCCCGGAAGGGCCGGGTCCTCCTCGGTGGCCGGCCGGCCCAGGTTCCCTGGCGAGCCTATGCTCCCCGCCGCGACCAGCGGCTTTCCGGTTCCCGCCAGTGCCTCGCCGTACGCGAGCATGATCGGGAGTTCCGCGGCGGCCACGGCGTCGATCCCGCCAGAGGGAAGCAGGTCCTGCCTGTGCGCGACGTGAATGACGCCGTCGGAGTCCGTGGCCGCCTCCTTGAGCCCGTCGAGATCCTCAAGGTCGCCACGACGGACCTTCGCGCCGAGCGCGGACAGCGCCGCCGCGGCCGTGTCCGACCGGGCCAGGCCGGTGACCTCATGTCCGGCGGTGATGAGCTCGGGGATGATGTACGAACCGGAATGGCCGGTCCCGCCAGTGACGAAAACGCGCATGCGACTGTCCTTGTGAGATGAAGTGGAGGGGCTGGTCTTCTCGTGCCGTAGATCGACTGACGTGATGTAACGCGAGAAGTGGTGGTGCGGGTGCGCTCAGCCGAGGATGCTGACGCCGAGGAAGAAGTCGGTGTGCTTGACGGACTGGGCAACGAGGCCCAGCTCCAACAGGGCGACGTTCTCCAGCGTTCGCGCCATTGCCAGCTCCCCGATGTCCATCGGGCGTAGTCCCAGGCTCTCTATGAACGCCGACACGCGTGTCTTTGCCTGCGCGTCGTCGCCGGCGACGAACGCCGGCTGCTCGGCCCCGAGGGCTCAGCCCGTGAATTCGTTGACGCCGAGGGCGAAGTCCCAGTGGCCAACCCCGTTGCCGGCGAGGCCCATAGTGACCAGGCCCATTCCTTCCAGCCAGTGCGCCATTTTCAGGCCGCCGACGTCCAGCGGGCGCAGCCCGAGGCTCTCGATGAATGCCGCCACGCCCGCCTTGGCCTGCGTATTGTCGCCAGCGATGAAGACGTCGGGCCGGCCCTTCTCCAGGACATTACGGAAGATGGTGTTGAACGCCTTCACCACGCTGGCGCCGGCCGGGGCCACCTTGGCGACTTCCTGCGCGATCGAGGTCTCCTCGCTGTGGGCCAGTCCGTCGAATGTGGCGTTGAACGGGTTGCTGATGTCGACGACGACCTTGCCCGCGAGGGCGTCTCCGTACTCGGCGACGACCGGAAGGACACCGTCGTACAACAGGGCCGTAATGACGATGTCTCCGGCCGGGACGGCGCCCCACCTGCCCGTCGTCGCGCCGCCGCCCAGAGCCTTGGCCAGGTCATCGGCCTTGGACTGATCGCGTCCCATGACCTCGACGGTGTTGCCGCCCGCCACCGCGAGCGTGCCGATGGTACGGGCCATGTTCCCCGTACCGATGAGAGTGATGCTGCTCATGAGGTGCGCTCTCTTCCTGTTCTGGAGGTGTCGCTCTGTCTCGTTCGTGCCGGGTCAGGCGCAGGGCGTCGGCCGCGACGTTGCCGGGCCAACTGCCGCGCCTTTCCCGGCACCTCCGGCTCGTCAGCACGCGAAGGCGGCGCCCGCCCAACACCGGCGTGTTGCGGATGGCCGCATTCGAGATCAGTTCGTTGTGGCGACTGGGTTGGTGTGGGGTGTGCCCACGGCATTCCTGGTGTGCGGTTCAGATGGCGGTGGTGCCGCCGTCGGTGACCAGTTCCAGCCCGTTGACGTAGCTGGAGTCGTCGGAGGCGAGGAACAGGGCGACGGTGGCGATTTCTTCGGGGCGGCCCATCTTTCCGCGGGGGATGAGCGACTCGAATGCGGCCATGGTTGCCTCGTCGAACAGTTCTTCCTGCTTGGCGGTGGCGACCTGGCCGGGGGTCAGGACGTTGACCCGGATCCTGCGGTCGCGCAGTTCGTTGAGCCAGACGCGGGCCCAAGCCTGCTGGACGGCTTTGCTTCCCGCGTAGAGGCTCCAGCCGGGGAAGGCGCCGAGGGAGGCGTTGGATCCGGTCATGAAGATCGAGCCGTTGTCGTTGATCAGCGGCAGTGCCTTCTGCACGGTGAAAAGGGTGCCGCGCGCATTGAGCCAGAAGGCGCGGTGGAACTGTTCCTCGGTGATCTCACCGAGGACGGCGGGTTCGCCCATCCCGGCGCTGGCCCACAGCACGTCGATCGAGCCCTTTTCCCGCTTGACGGTGTCGTACAAGCGGTCCAGGTCGTCCAGTTCGGCCGCGTCACCCTGGACGGCGGTGACGTTGCGGCCGATCAGCTTGACGGCGTCGTCCAGTGCTTCCTGCCGCCGGGCCTGGATGAAGACGTGCGCTCCTTCCTCGACGAACAGTTTGGCGCCGGCCAGTGCCATGCCGGTGGATCCGCCGGTGATCACCACTACCTTGCCATCGAGCTTTCCCACGATCACTCCGTTGAATTGATAGGTATCCGAAACAGTGCTCATTCTGGGCCTGGGCCCTGCTATCAAGTTCCGATGTCGAATCCTTGTTCCGAATTCTCTTCGGCCCCAATAGGTACCTATTCAGGCTGCCATTGGCCTGAGCGGGTGTCCAAGACCTCTTTTAGTCGCGGTGATACCCTGAAGGCATCACCGGACTGGGAGACGCCATGGATCTGGACCTGCGTAAATTGCGTTACTTCGCCGCCGTGGCCGACCGGTTGCACTTCGGCCGCGCCGCCGAAGAGCTGCATATCGCGCAGCCGGTGCTCAGCCGGCAGATCCGCGCGCTCGAGCAGGATCTCGGCGCCTTGTTGTTCACCAGGGATCGCCACGGCGTAGCGCTGACCGACGCGGGCCGACAGTTGCTGGCCGACGCCGGTCCGCTGCTCGCCTCCGCGCACGCGGTCCGCGGCCGGGTGTCCGTGGCCGCCCGCGGAAGCCAGCGGCTGATGGTCGGTTTCCGGGCCGGCATCCCGGTCATCCCGGCGGCGCGGGCGTTCGAGGCCCGGCACCCGGACGTGGTCGTGGACGTGCAGCGGATCGAAGGGGACGACCAGGCCCCGATGCTGCTCGACGGCCGCATCGACGTCGGCTATGTGCGGCTGCCCATCGACGAGGCCGGCTTGCGCGTCACCCCGCTGTACACCGAGCCGCGGGTGGCGGTGCTGCCCACCGGCCACCGGTTGGCCGGCAAGGAGGAGCTCACCGAGGCCGACCTGGCCGGCGAGCCGCTGGTCTGGCATGCCGACCCGAGCACGCAGCCCACCAGGCGCCCGCACCCTAACGCCGGGTACCTGGTGCGCGGGGTGGACGAGACGCTCGAGCATGTCGCGGCCGGCCGGGGCATCTCGTTCCTGGCCCGTTCGGCGGCCGTGTTCTACACACATCCCGATGTCGTCTATGTACCCATCCCGGATCTGGCTCCCGACCAGGTGTGCCTCGCGGTGGCGGCATCACGCGCCTCGGCAGTGGTCGATGACTTCATCACCGCGGCTCAGGCGACGGCCGAGATCACGGCAGAATGCGGGAACTATGAAATGTGGCAGCTTGGAAATGATGCCGTTCCAAAGCACGGTTGAGGAGTCCGCCTGACAGCGATAGCGCCGACAGGGGGCACACGCCCGCAGAAATTGCGAAGGCATTGGGCTCGGGGGACGGAGGCGAGGTTGGCGCACCGTGGGAATCGATATCGTCGCGCGACCGCTTCGGGAATGATGAAAATCATGATCTCGTCGAATTCGTCAAAGGCATTGCCGATCAATTCGGACGAGACACTTCCACTCCCGGCGGTGACCGTCGCCAGTCCAGGGGGCGGGCGGGACTGGCTCGCGATCGGGGGCGATCAGAGGGACGCGGTAGCCCTCGCGCGGAAGGTCCTGGCGGAGGTGGGCCCGGCCTATCGGCCCCTCGCGGAGGCCCCGGTCAACCGACGGCCTCGCCGCGCAACTGCCGAACCGGGAGGCCGACCACCACTACCTCTGGATGGAGACCGACTCCCGGCCCGGGACGGTGTCCGGGGAGACCGAGTGGCTGAACGCCGACCCGGCGCTGCGGGTGGGCCCGCTGTTCGACCGCTTCGGTTGGAGCCGTACGTGGTCCGGGTGGCGATCCGCAATCCGGGCAAGACCCGGGCAATCGCCGAGGCGAAGGTCAAGACCGATAAGGTCGACGCCCGTACCCAGGCCAGGCCCCAATGGGCGCTGCCCATCCAGGCCCGCGACCTCGGCGGGCCCATCACGCCGTCCATCGTCGTCACCGCCTTCCGTGACCTGGGCATCTCCCCCCTCCGCAAGGCAATCGAAGCCATGGGCGACGTCGAGGCCGCCATGCTCTCCCCCATCAAGATCGCGGGCTGCGGCGTAGCGCTCGACGTCCACCTGCCCTCCGGCGTCTCCACCGAAGAGATCCAGAACCGTCGCCGCAAGCTCGCCGAAAACCTCAACCGGCACGAACACGAAGTGTTCATCACCATCCCGCCGCAGCCCCGCACCGTCCGCCTGTGGATCGCCGACAGCGGCGCCCTCGACGAGCCCATCGGTGCCTCCCCGCTCGTCCTCGACGAAGAGCCCACCGCGGACTACTACACCGGCCGTGCCCCCTGGGGGCAGAACCTGCGAGGCGACGCCGCCGGACTCGCCGTCAAACAGCGGCACATCCTGCTCACCGGCCTCTCCAACCAGGGCAAACCCGCAGCCCTGCGGGCCATCGCCCTCTGGCTGGCCTTCGACGTGACCGTCGACTTCTACATCGCCGACCTCAAGGGTGTCGGCGACTGGCGATGCTTCGACGGTCTCGCCCAGGTCCTCATCCAAGGACCACCGACGAGCACGTCATGGCCGCAACACACATGGTCGAGTACGGGGTCGAGGAGATGCAGAAGCGCATCGCCCTCGTCGAACAGTCCGGCTCCACCGAGGGCATCACCCGCGACATGGCCCGTACCGACGAGCGGTTCAAGCCCATCGTGTTCATCGTCGACGAGGCCCAGGTCGCCTACGGCTCCGGCGCCAAGGGCGACGACAAGCGGCCCTACGGCGGGTCCAAGGCCACATCCCGCTACTTCCGGGCCGTCAAGGCGATCCACGACCAGGGCCGCGCCGTGAACGTCACCATCTGGGAGGGCACCCAGGACCCCACCGACGAGAACCTTCCCGAGCGGTCCCGCGAGGGCAACCACGTCCGCGGCTCCCTCGTCCTCGGCACCGAGTCCCAGGCGAAGATGGCGCTCGGCGAGGCGCCCGTCGACGCAGGCGCCGCACCGCACAAGCTCCGCCAGGGCCTCGACAAGGGCACGCTCGTCGTCGCCGGAGACGGCCTTGAGCTGGAAGCCGGACAGTCGGCCGTCACCGTCCGCACGCACTACATCGACGGCGACGAGGCGGCCGAGCTCACCCAGCGCGCCAAGGCCCGCCGAGAAGGCGTCGCCACCGTCCACAAACTCGAAGTCGTCCAGACAGCCGACCACCTCGCCGACCTCGCGGCCGTCGTCGGCAACGAGAAGCGCGTGCGCACCACCGAAGTCATCCACCGCCTTAAAGCCCGCAACCACGCCGTGTACGAGCACTGGACCGGCGGACGGCTGAAGGCGCTGCTCGCCGAGTACGACGAAGAGCCGGGCACCTACGACGGCTACCCCGTCGTGCGTCTGGAGAGCGTCGAGCGGGCCCTGGAGCGGCGCGCGGAGGAACTCACCGAGGCTCAGTGACCCGACAGTGGGCAGTGATTTTCCACTAACGGGGTCACTGGATCACCCCACTGGCGTTGATCAGCGCAAACATCGATCTAGTGAGGCAGTGAGGCCGCTTCCAGGGACCCCCAAGTGCCCCCGGAAACGGCCTCGCTGACGCCCACCGCAGCCTCACTCACTCCCGCATCATGGAGCCATGACCCAGCCGCTCCTCGTCGACGCCTACGCCGCCCACGCAGCCACCGGCATACCGCCCGGCACCATCCGCGTCTGGCTCCACCGCGGCAAGCTCACCCACCACGGCCACGACAAGGCAGGCCGAGCCCTCATCGACCTGCACGAACTCCAAGACCAGCCCGGCAAACGGGCTGCTTGACCCGTTAGGCGAACGGGTATAACACTCGACCCATGTTCAGCGTGCCCACATACCGCTGACCAGGAAGCTTGACGAAGCCCCAGCCAACGTCTCGGCTGGGGCATCGTCATGTCACAGCACCGTCACCGCACCCTCACAGGTCCCGCCCGCGGCCCATGATGGCTCCTCAGCGACATCAGTCCAGGGGGGACCATGCGCATCCGCACGACCATCGCCGTAGCCACGGCCGCGCTCGCCATCACCCTCGTCGGCTGCAGCAGCGACGACAGCAGCGACACCGCCAAGACCACACCGACTGTCACGGCGACCGCGGACAACAGCGACGCGGAGGAGGCCGCCGGCATCCCGCCCGAGCCTGACTCCGCAGCACGCACCGCGCTCATCGAGGTCCTCAAGGCCATCAACCCCGTCCTCGTCGCCGATGAGGACAAGGCAATCGACAACGTCCGGAACCAGTGCTCCACCATCATGGGCGGCGGCAACGCCGACCAGACCGCCAAAGCCCGGTTCTCCACCGCCGAGCACGAGGTGACAGAAGCCGAGGCCCTGGCCATCAACGCCGCGCTCATGGCGAGCCTCTGCGTCTGAGCCAAGGGAGGTCCCGCACGGGGCTGCCACTCACGTGCAATGTGGTGCACCCGGCAGCAATCGAGGGATGCGGTATCCGCAAGGACCGTGACGGCGCCCTGTCCTAGGCAACAGGGCGCCGATCAGCTTCCGCAGGGAGGCGAGCATGCCCCGCAAGGCCGTGCAGGTCTGCCCCACACCCGGATGCCCGGCCCTCACCCCGAGTGGACGGTGCGCCGACTGCCAGGCCCAGGCCACAGCCGACAGGCCACGGCACAAGGACGCAGGCCGCGGCCGCCGATGGCGAGACGCCAGCACCATGTACCTGCGCGACCACCCGTACTGCGAGTGCCCCGAGTGCTCGGCCCTGCCACCCCTACAGCGCGACCTGGCGACCGAGGTCGACCACATCGACGGACTCGGACCGCTCGGCCCCCGCGGCTACGACCCGGATAACTGGCAGGCCATGAGCAAGCCGCACCACTCCCGCAAAACCGCGGCGGAAACCTGGGGAATCTGAGTCACCGAACGTGACCGGACCCAGGGGGTACCCCCAGCCGACCCGGGGGTGGACGACGCGGGGGAGGGCGCGAAGGGGTGCGCCGGGTTCAGAGGGTCCCAGATGTCACGCAAGGTGATGTCTCTCTGTGCTGCGCAACGCAGCGATGAGGAGTGATCGACTATGCCCCGTGGAGGAGCGCGCGCGGTCTCTGGGCCGCCGCCGGACCCGAGATCGCTGCGCAGTACGAAGGCCATCGACAAGGGTGGTTGGCGGACGCTGCCGGCGGAAGGGCGCGAGGGCGAGCCGCCTGAGTGGCCGCTCACCGAGGCCGCTGACCGTGAGCTGGATCTGTGGGATGACCTGTGGGTCAAGCCGCAGGCTGTGGCGTGGGAGGACATGGGGCGGGAGCTGGAGGCCGCCTTGTTCGTGCGGACGCTGGCGGAGGCCGAGCGATCGCCATCGGTTACCCGGGCGCGGGTTACCTGGAGGTGATGACCACAGCCCAGTACCAGGAGCGGTACTACGAACTGCCCGGATAGGGCGCCCACAGAGGGAAGCCCTCCCATTTGGGCCCAGATCACCCCTGCCCTCCCCATCGCCTCGCGCCGTTGCCCGTGGCATCTCAATATCCCGCGTCAAGCTCTAGTAACGCCGTCACGTGATCTTCGTTGACAGCCCATGAAGAAGATCACCGCAGTTGCCGGGCTCGTCCTCGGCAGCATCGCCCTGGCGGCTCCCGCCCACGCCGACAACGACAGCAACTTTGGGCAGGGCGTGAACGCAGCGAACAACTGGAACTTCACCGCGGCGGCCGTGTGCCTGCAAGAGGTCGCCGTCGTGCCAGTCCTCGGCGACTGGGTGGGCGACCACAAGAACAACTGCTCCAACGGCAACGTCATCGATCACGCAGCGAAGGCCCTGCCGCCGCTGCACTGAGCACCCGCCCACCCGTCAGCCCCGCACTCGATCAGGTGCGGGGCTTTCTGCATGTCTGGAGACCTCATGGCCTGGTATCCCGGCGCGGTCAAGATGGAGCTGCAGCCGGAGTCGGACGCGCAGTCTGCGATCAAGCCGACGCAGTTCATCGTCCACTCGCTGGCCGCCCCGTGGACGGCCCGCCGTACCTACGAGTACTGGCGCGACAGCACGAACCTGGAGTCCCACTTCGGGCTCGGCTATGAGGGCGACCTCGGCCAGTACATCGGCACCCAGACGAAGGCCGACGCCAACGCCGCCGCGAACCTGCGGGCCGACGGCACCGGCGCCGTGTCGGTCGAGACCGCATCCAACCTCGCGGCCACCGACGTGTGGACGGCCGCACAGGTCGAGGAGCTCATCAAGCTCGGCGTGTGGATGCACAAGACCCACGGCATCCCGCTCCGCCTGTGCCGCTCCGCAACCGACCCGGGCTTCGGCTGGCACAAGCAGTACACCGCGTGGAACCCCAACGCGCACGCCTGCCCGGGGCCGGCCCGCATCACCCAGTTCAAGACCGTTGTGTTCCCGGGCATCGTCGCCCGCGCGACCGGCACCCCGAACGAGGAGGACGACGTGGCCCTGACAACCGACGACATCAACAAGATCGCGACCGCGGTCGCGGTCAAGCTCATCGCCGGTGGCGGCGTGCTGGAGGCCTCCGACGTGACCCGGGTGGCGGCTGCCGTCGCGGCCAAGCCCGTCGCGCTGACCGACGCACAGATCCAGGCCATCGCCGCAAGCCCGGCACTCGCCGAGAACATCGCCGAACGCGTCGCCGCCAAGCTCGCCACCCGCCTCGCCAACTAAGGAGAACCGATCATGTCGAACATCAGCCTTCCCGACGCCGAGACCGTCGTGAAGACCGCGGCCACCTACGGCCGCGACCTCCTGGAGCGCGTCCTCACGACGTTCCTCCAGGCCGGCATCGCGGGCATCGTCGTCACCCAGCCCCTCGACGGCTCCATGTGGTACGCCGCAGGGGCCGGAGGGGTCGGCGCGGCCCTGTCGCTACTGAAGGGCCTCGTCGCCCGCTGGAAGGACGTCACCAACTCGGCGTCCCTCGCCCGAGGGGTGTAGGTGGCGACGCCACAAGACCCCGGGGTGTACATCAGCTCGGGCCAGATGTACCAGGAGTTGAGATCCCTGAGCGATGGCGTGACCCGGGTAGAAACCAAGCTCGACACCATCGGCCAGGGCCTCACCGAGGTCGGCAAGGACGTCGCCGACCACGAGTCCCGCATCCGCACCCTGGAACACACCATGTGGCGTGCCGCCGGCGGCGCTGCCGTCCTGGGTGCGGGTGCCGGGATCGTCGCCCAGTTCCTCATGCGCTGAACTACACGCCCCCTGCACGGTCATGACGGCCGTGTAGGGGGCGCTTCGTCATGCCCGGGTTGAGCTTCGCTGCGCGCGCACGGCGTCGGTGTACAGCTCGCGCGTCAGGTCCTCAGGCTCGATGCCGAGTTCGGCGAGCACAGAGCGGATGTCGTCCAGTGCGGCCGTTACGTCGTCCTCGTCAACGATCGTCTCGACCTCAAGGAACGTGCCGTCGATCTCGGGGACGCGCACGAGGGTGGCGAGCATCTGCCGGCCGCGGGCCTCGAAGTCGTAGTTGCGACACCGCTTGTTGAACACGATGAACGGCGCGTAGCCCAGGCCCTGCAGAATCGCGTGCGCTGCCTCGGAGTCTTCAACTCGGGTCTCGTGCTCGGGCTTCGACCCGGACGCCTCGTCGACCACAGCGCCCTTGAACGTCATCACGGTCCGGGTTCCATCCGAGCCGTGGACGGTACGCACCCGCAGTTCCTCATCCGACTTGTCCAGCGAGCCGTCCGGCCGGTCGTAGTACGAGTCCTGGTAGATCTCGACGCGGGCCTCGGCCAGCTGGTCGAGTCGCCGCATAACCGCCTCAGGGGCGTGTACCCGCGCCTTCAGTTCCGCCTCGATCACCTGTGGTTCCCTTCTCCGTTTCAGATCGTTCGCTGCGCGCCGTCGACGAGCGCATCGAACATTCGCCGGAACCCCCGGAAGAGGGGCCCGTGCGGCGTCTCCATCACCTTGTACAGCGCCGACTCGTGCCCTTCCCACCCCGAGTCGAAGGCGCTGACGAACATGGTGGAGTCCGTGCGGATGAGACGCCAAGTGGGCAACATCCCATACCGGTACACCTGGACGTCACACGAGTCGGCGAGCAGCTCCCGTAGCCGTGCCTCTGCAAGACGCACCCCGCTGGCCAGGGACTCGGCGGACTCCCCGATCTCGGCGGCCCGTTGAGCGAGGGCGTCGCTGTCCGGGTCGAGGAGCAGCACCCGCACCCTGAGCCCTTTGCCGCCCTGGTCGCGCGGCAGGCAGGCGCGCAGGAGCGAGTCGTTCAGTCCGATGAGGCCGAGGCCGCGCACCGCGAGGACGTCCAGCTCCTGTGCTTCGCGGGCCTGCTGCTGGATCTCTTCTGCTGCGGAGTTCTGTGCGGCGTACACGCGGACGACTTCGGGGAACGCGGCCAGGTCGAATGCGGCGCCACCCGTGCGCTTCTCACGGCTCGAGGCGAGGCCGAGTAGGTGCCGGGCGTCGTCGGGCATGCGCAGGCCGTCGGCGATCCGCTCGTACACATCGAGGCGGGACACCTCCCGGCGCCCGTTGATGATCTCGTCGACGCGGGCCTGCGTCATCCCGGCCGCGCCCGCGATGCGGGCCTGGCTGGCACCCGCGTACTGCTGCACGTGACGGAACACCGCGCCCATGTCCCGCGCACGCAGGGCCTGGCGCACCTCGGCGCGCTCCCATGCCCAGTCGGGAAGTTCGATCGGCCCTAGCGTCATCGTCATGGCGCAGCCCCCGGTATCGCGAACGGGATAGGAAAACATCCCACGGTGAGATTACCGGTGGGGGATCGCCCCGGCACCAAGCGTCACAACATGCTGGCCAGATCATGAGTGCCCCGGCAACCGCGTGAACGGTCCCGGGGCTGGCCGACTGACTGGAGTCGACATGGCCGAGCCTACGCAAACCGCGAGCACCACAACCACCCCCACCTCCTACGGCTTTTGCTCGTGGCACGAAGCAACCGCCTCAGGAGTCCGGCTGATCCGGGTGCACGAGCAGGGCTCCGGCCCGGGCGGCGGCGTGTTCGCCTGCCGCCCCTGCCGTCAGGCCTACGACCTGGTCCCCCTCGCCGACCAGCCGATGATGCCCGAGGCGGGGGTCGACGCGACATGATCCGGCCTATTGCGCCCGCCGAGTACAGCGAACTCCTGCGCCACTGCACCGGATGCACGTCGTGCCGTGAGGTCCCGGAGCGCGAGTGCCCGCGTGCCGGGGTCCTGCGCCGCCAGTGGTCCGCGGCCGGGCGTGCAGCCCGCTCCCGGAAGGGGGTCCGCCGATGATTTGCGCACGCTGCGACGAGCCGATCCATCCCGGCCAGCCTTACGAGTCGTTCGATCACGTGTCCGCTTCGGCGGGCGGCGTGACGATCCATGTCCACAAGGAGCTGTGCAAGAGCGCGCAGCTTCAGACGGCGCCTGTGATCCCGCGCCACTGAGACTCCCGCCCGTCCCGTACCCCGCGCCCAGGGGGCGGGCGGGACCAGGCCGCGGCCGGACGCCGATCCAGCCGGGGCCGACCCATGTCGTGATCGTCTGCCTCTCGGGCCAGCAGCGGGCCAGCTAGCGATCACCGGAGACGAAAGAAGCCCCTCGGCTTCCGAGAGGCTGACCAGCTATCAGCAGGTGAAAACGTTCCTGCATCGAAGGGGCGAGAGTGGGGCGGGTGGGACTCGAACCCACGGCCGACGGATTATGAGTCCGCTGCTCTAACCGGCTGAGCTACCGCCCCATCTACGGCGCGTCGCGCACATTTGTGCGCGCCGTCTGCCGCAGCATAGCCGCTCATACGATCTCCTGCTTCGGATGGTCGGCAACGCATGACCATGAGGACTTCGGCGCGGCTCGCGCGGTTCCGGCGGACATGAAAAAGGACCCCTGAGGGGTCCTCTTCCGCTGCTCTCCCGACTGGACTCGAACCAGTAACCTGCCGGTTAACAGCCGGCTGCTCTGCCAATTGAGCTACAGGAGATCGAGCTCCCCCGACTGGACTCGAACCAGTAACCTGCCGGTTAACAGCCGGCTGCTCTGCCAATTGAGCTACAGGGGATCGCTTCGTTGCATCGAACGCACCTACCTGGGTATTCGCCAGGCAGCGTGCGCTCGCTGCGACACATACATTAGCGCAAGCAGGGGGGTGCTCCGCCAATCGGTTCCGCCCCCACACCGATGCCGACGCAAGGGAAGGGTGGCCGTCATGCGCTACCGGCTCACATTCGTCGCCGGACTGGCTCTGGGTTACGTGCTGGGCACACGCGCCGGGCGCGAACGCTACGAGCAGTTGAAGAAGTCCGCCCGCCAGATCTCGCAGAACCCGGCGGTGCGCAACACCGCCGAGAGCGCCGCCCAGCAGGGCCGCGTGTTCGCGGGCAAGGCGTACCACACGGTGAGCGAGAAGGTGGGCGACCACGTCCCCAGCTCGGTGACCGACCGGGTGCGCTCTCTGCGCGAGCGCAACACGAACGGCCGCGGCGAGGACGACTGGGGAACCTCCAACACCTAGTGGGGCACCCCCCAACACCTAGTGATCGGGCATGGACGTAGCCCGTCCGGCGCGCTCTCCTCTCGCAGTACGGCAGAATTTGCGCCATGGGGATAGTCGCCGGGTTGGACAGTTCGCCCGATTTCACTCGTATCGTCGTCTGCGATGCAGACACGGGCACCGTGCTCAAGCAGGGCTATGCGCCACATCCGGTCGAGCCCGCGGAGGGCGGCGGACGTCCTTCCGATGTCGATCCGCAGGCCTGGCTGCTGTCCCTGGGAGAGGCGGCCGGCGGCGGGCTGCTCGAAGGTGTGCAGGCCATCGGCGTGTCCGCGCAGCAGAACGGGCTCGTTCCCCTGGACGCGCAGGGGAACACGGTGCGGCCCGCGCTCATCGGCAGTGACAAGCGGGCGCAGGTCGCGGCCGCCGACATCGTCGACGCGCTCGGCGGGCGCGAGGCCTGGGCCCAGGCCGTGGGCTGTGTCCCACAGGCCGGCCAGCCGGTGACCAAACTCCGCTGGCTGAACAGGACCGAACCCGACGCCGCGCGGCGCACCGCGTTCCTGATGCAGGCGCACGACTGGCTGGTGTGGCAGCTGCTCGGGCGGCCGGCGCGCAGGACCACCGACCGGGGCGGGGCCTCCGGGACCGGGTACTGGTCGGCGGCGACCGGCGGCTATCGGCCGGATCTTGTCGAACTGGCGCTCGGGCACCAGGTCGGGCTGCCCGAGGTGCTCGGCCCGTCCGACGCGGCGGGTACCACCCCGGAGGGGCTCCTCATCTCGTCCGGGACCGGCGAGACCATGGCGGCGGCGTTCGGTCTCGGCGTCGGGCTCGGCGACGCGGTCGTGTCACTGGGAGCCTCCGGGTCCGTGATGGCCGTACACCGCGAGCCGCTCATCGACTCCTCCGGCATGATCACCTCGCTGGCCGACGCGACCGGGATGCATCTGCCGGTCGTCAGCACGCTCAATGCCGTACGGGTCCTGCGCGGCGCGGCCGAACTCCTCGGGCTGCCCGACCTGGAGAGCCTGTCCGACCTGGCGATGAAGTCGACGCCCGGTTCCCACGGGCTCGTGATGCTGCCCTATCTGGAGGGCGAGCGGACGCCGAACCTGCCGCACACGGCGGGCATGCTGGCCGGGCTGCGGCGGGAGTCGATGCGGCCCGAGCATCTGGCGCGGGCCGCTTTCGAAGGCATGCTGTGCGGGCTCGCGGACGCGCTCGACGTGCTGCGCGGCCGGGGTGTCGACGTACGCCGGATCTTCCTGCTGGGACAGGCCGCCGAGCTGACCGCCGTACAGGCCGTGGCGCCCGCGCTGTTCGGCGTGCAGGTCGTGGTGCCGCAGCCCGCGGACTACGCGGCCTTCGGCGCGGCACGGCAGGCGGCCTGGGCACTCGGCGTCTCGCAGGGCACGCTCGACCCCCGCACACCACCCGCCTGGCAGGGTCCGGTCGCGCAGGTCCTGGAGCCCGGTGAGGAACTGGCCATGGGGCAGGCCGTACGACAGCAGTACGTGGCCGTACGGGAGCAGGCGCATCCGGGGGCGTTCCGGGGCTAGGGCCGGCCAGGCCCTGTCCTGTGCGGCACGGAAGTAGGTCCGAAGTCTGAGGCCGGGTCGGTTTTTGGCCTGCACTTGGGTTAATCGGTTGAGGTAACACGGGTGGAGTGTTCGACGATAGGGGGTGAGGCACCACCGCCCGCCCATTGGTCAGCCACCGACCGACCGCCGATCCTCTTGCCGACCGACCGCCGATCCTCCTGCCGCCGACGACCCGAGAGACCCGCGTGCTCATACGACTTCTTCGGACGTACCTCCGTCCGTACAAGAAACCCATCGCCCTGCTGGTGCTGCTGCAGTTCCTGCAGACCTGCGCCACGCTCTACCTGCCCACACTGAACGCGCACATCATTGACAACGGTGTCGTGAAGGGCGACACGGGCTACATCCTGTCCTTCGGCGGCGTGATGATCGCGATCTCGCTGGCGCAGGTCGTCTGCAACATCGGGGCCGTCTACTACGGAGCCCGCACGGCGTCTGCCGTCGGCCGGGACATCCGGGGCGCCGTCTTCGACCGCGTCCAGTCCTTCTCCGCGCGTGAGGTCGGCCAGTTCGGGGCGCCCTCGCTGATCACCCGCACCACCAATGACGTCCAGCAGGTGCAGATGCTGGCCCTGATGACGTTCACCCTGCTGGTGTCGGCGCCGATCATGTGTGTGGGCGGCATCATCCTGGCCCTCGGCCTGGACGTGCCGCTGTCCGGCGTGCTGGTCGCCGTGGTGCCGGTCCTCGGCATCTCCGTGACGCTGATCATCCGGCGGCTGCGGCCGCTGTTCCGCACCATGCAGGTCCGCCTGGACACCGTGAACCGGGTGCTGCGCGAACAGATCACCGGCAACCGCGTGATCCGCGCCTTCGTACGGGACGAATACGAGAAGGAGCGCTTCCGGAAGGCGAACACCGATCTGACCGAGGTGTCGCTGGGCACCGGACGGCTGCTGGCACTGATGTTCCCGATCGTCATGACCGTCGTGAACCTGTCGTCGATCGCCGTGGTGTGGTTCGGCGCGCACCGGATCGACAGCGGGGGCATGCAGATCGGTGATCTGACCGCGTTCCTCGCCTACCTCATGCAGATCGTGATGTCCGTGATGATGGCCACCTTCATGTTCATGATGGTGCCGCGCGCGGAGGTCTGCGCCGAGCGCATCGAAGAGGTACTGGACACCGCGAGCAGCGTGGTGCCGCCGACCGCGCCCGTCGTGGAGCTGCGGCGCCACGGCCATCTGGAGATCCGCGGCGGCGGGTTCCACTACCCGGGTGCCGAGGAGCCGGTGCTGCGGGCCGTCGACCTGGTGGCGCGCCCCGGCGAGACGACCGCCGTGATCGGGTCGACGGGCAGTGGCAAGTCGACGCTTCTCGGGCTCGTCCCCCGGCTGTTCGACGCCACCGCCGGCGAGGTTCTCGTCGACGGCGTGGACGTCTCGACCATCGAGCCGAGGCTGCTGGCCAAGACGGTCGGCCTGGTGCCGCAGAAGCCGTACCTCTTCGCGGGCACGGTGGCGACGAACCTGCGGTACGGCAATCCGGACGCGACCGACGAGGAGCTGTGGCACGCGCTGGAGGTGGCGCAGGCCAAGGGCTTCGTGGAGGGGCTGGAGAACGGGCTCGACTCCCCCATCGCCCAGGGCGGCACCAATGTGTCGGGGGGTCAGCGCCAGCGCCTGGCGATCGCCCGCACCCTCGTACAACGGCCGGAGATCTACCTCTTCGACGACTCGTTCTCGGCGCTCGACTACAAGACCGACGCCATGCTGCGCGCGGCGCTCGCCGCGGAGACCGCCGAGGCCACCGTGGTGATCGTCGCCCAGCGGGTGTCGACCATCCGGGACGCCGACCGGATCGTGGTCCTCGACGAGGGCCGGGTCGTCGGCACCGGACGCCATCACGAACTGATGGCGGGCAACGAGACCTACCGGGAGATCGTGCTCTCCCAGCTCACGGAAGCGGAGGCTGCCTGATGGCCGGGCCTATGGGGCGGATGATGGCCGGGGGCGGCCCCGATCAGCGCTCGATGGATTTCAAGGGGTCGGGCAAACGGCTCCTTGCACAGTTCAAGCCCGAGCGCGCCACCATCTACGGGATGCTCGTCGCCGTGGTGCTGAGCGTGGGCTTCTCGGTGGTGGGTCCGAAGATCCTGGGCCGGGCCACCGACCTGGTCTTCTCCGGCATCATCGGGCGGGAGATGCCGGCCGGCCAGACGAAGGCCGAGGTCCTCGCGGCCATGCGGGCGCGCGGCGACGGCGGCACGGCCGACATGCTCTCCGGGACCGACTTCACCCCCGGCCAGGGCATCGACTTCAACGCGGTCGGCGAGGTGCTGGGGCTCGCACTCGTGGTGTTCCTGCTGGCGGGCCTGCTGATGGCGGTGGCGACGCGGCTGGTCAACCGGTCGGTCAACAGGACCGTGTACCGGATGCGCGAGGACCTTCAGGCGAAACTGTCGCGGCTTCCGCTGTCGTACTTCGACAAGCGGCAGCGCGGTGAGGTGCTCAGCCGGGCGACCAACGACCTCGACAACCTCGGGCAGACGCTCCAGCAGTCGATGGGGCAGCTCATCAACTCGCTGCTGACCATCATCGGTGTGCTGGCGATGATGTTCTGGGTCTCGCCGCTCCTTGCCCTGGTGGCGCTGGTCACCGTGCCGCTGTCCTTCTTCATCGCCACCCGGGTCGGCAAGCGCTCGCAGCCGCACTTCGTCCAGCAGTGGCGGACCACCGGCAAGCTCAACGCGCACGTCGAGGAGATGTACACCGGGCACAACCTGGTGAAGGTGTTCGGGCGCCAGGAGGAGTCGGCGGCGCAGTTCGCCGAGCAGAACGAGAAGCTGTACGAGGCCGGTTTCAAGGCGCAGTTCAACAGCGGGATCATGCAGCCGCTGATGATGTTCGTGTCGAACCTGAACTATGTGCTGGTCGCCGTGGTCGGCGGTCTGCGGGTCGCTTCCGGCTCGCTGTCCATCGGTGACGTGCAGGCCTTCATCCAGTACTCGCGGCAGTTCTCGATGCCGCTGACGCAGGTCGCCTCGATGGCCAACCTGGTGCAGTCCGGCGTCGCCTCCGCCGAGCGGATCTTCGAACTCCTCGACGCGGAGGAACAGGAGGCCGATCCGGTACCCGCGATCCGTCCCGACGAGCTGCGGGGCCGGGTGGCGCTGGAGAACGTGTCCTTCCGGTACGACCCGGAGAAGCCGCTCATCGAGGATCTCTCGCTGAAGGTGGAACCCGGTCACACGGTCGCGATCGTGGGACCGACAGGGGCGGGCAAGACCACTCTGGTCAACCTGCTCATGCGGTTCTACGAGGTCACCGGGGGCCGGATCACCCTCGACGGGGTCGACATCGCCGCCATGTCCCGGGACGAACTCCGGGACGGGATCGGGATGGTGCTCCAGGACACCTGGCTGTTCGGGGGGTCGATCGCGGAGAACATCGCGTACGGGGCTTCGCGGGAGGTCACACGCGGGGAGATCGAGGAGGCCGCGCGGGCCGCGCACGCCGACCGGTTCATTCGTACGCTGCCTGACGGGTACGACACCGTCATCGACGACGAGGGAACGGGGGTGAGCGCGGGTGAGAAGCAGCTCATCACCATCGCGCGAGCCTTCCTGTCCGACCCGGTGATCCTCGTGCTCGACGAGGCGACGTCGTCGGTGGACACCCGGACCGAGGTCCTGATCCAGAAGGCGATGGCGAAGCTCGCGCACGGGCGTACGTCGTTCGTGATCGCGCACCGGCTGTCGACGATCCGGGATGCCGACACCATTCTGGTGATGGAGAACGGGGCGATCGTCGAGCAGGGCGCGCATGCGGAGCTGCTCGCCGCCGACGGCGCGTACGCACGCCTCTACAAGGCGCAGTTCGCGCAGGCGGTGGCCGAGGTGGACTGACGGGTGGCGGGGGTGGGGGTGGGGGTGGCCCGTGGCGGAGCCGCTGATGGATGTAGTCGCCCCCTCCGCCCCTGCCCGTCCCTTGCTCCGGGGGGCTGCCGCCCCCAGACCCCCGCTGTCGGCCTCAACGGCCTCGTCCTCAAACGCCGGACGGGCTGAGAATCCCGGTGCGGAGGACGCCGAGGTCCGCCTCAGTCCAAGTAGCCCCGCAGCTGGTCCGCGAACGCATGGTCCCGCAGCTTGTTCAGCGTCTTGGACTCGATCTGGCGGATGCGCTCGCGGGTGACGCCGAAGATGCGGCCGATCTCCTCCAGGGTGCGGGGACGGCCATCGGCCAGCCCGTACCGGAGCTGGACGACCTTCCGCTCCCGCTCGCCGAGCGTGGACAGGACCGCCTCCAGATGCTCCCGGAGCAGCAGGAACGCGGCGGACTCCACGGGAGACGTAGCGTCGCCGTCCTCGATGAGGTCGCCGAGCGCGACATCGTCCTCCTCGCCGACGGGCGCGTGCAGGGACACCGGTTCCTGCGCCAGCCGCAGGACTTCGCTGACCCGCTCGCTCGGCAGGTCGAGGTGCGCTGCGACCTCCTCGGGAGTCGGCTCGTAGCCGCGCTCCTGGAGCATGCGCCGCTGCACCCGCACCACCCGGTTGATCAACTCGACGACATGGACCGGGACTCGGATGGTCCGGGCCTGGTCGGCGAGGGCCCGGGACATGGCCTGACGGATCCACCAGGTCGCGTACGTCGAGAACTTGTACCCGCGGGCGTAGTCGAACTTCTCAACGGCCCTGATCAGGCCGAGGTTTCCCTCCTGGACCAGGTCGAGCATGGTCAGGCCGCGGCCCACGTACCGCTTGGCGACGGAGACGACGAGCCGCAGGTTCGCCTCGATGAGGCGGCGCTTGGCCATGCGGCCCATGACGACCAGCTTGTCCAGGTCGAGGGCGAGCTGGCTGTCCAGGTCGGACGCGAGCCGGAGCTTCTCCTCGGCGAAGAGGCCGGCCTCGACACGGCGGGCGAGTTCGACCTCCTCGGCCGCGGTGAGCAGGGGGATCCGGCCGATCTCGCGCAGGTACTGGCGGAACAGGTCGGAGGAGGGTCCACCGGTGTCGGCGGCGCGGCCCCGGGGCAGTTCGACGGGCTCGGGAACCTCGGACTCGGCTTCCACCTCGACGCTCTCGGCGGCGCCCGCGGGCGGCTCGTCCAGCTCGGGCGGGCTCTCCGGCTCCGATTCGGGGTGGTGCGCGGCACGGCTCTGCGGGGGTACCGCCCCGGCGACGTCGGTCTCGGCGTCCGCGTCCGTATCCGTGGTGTTCTCGGTCTGTGCGAGGGTCTGGGTCTGCACGGGGGCGACCTCCAGGAATGTCGCTGCGTGGGCATGCGGCAGCGTTACGTCGGGGATGGGGTCGACGGCCTCGCCGCTGTCCATCCCGTAGTCGTTTGGCGGAACTGCGGGGATCGGGGACCCGTCGCGTTCGGGTCGGCCGCGCTCCGAGGACTCAGGCACCGCAACCCAGTGTGGAGTACGACACATCGCCGCCACGAGGGGCGTGCGGTGACTTTTTGCGTCCGGTCCGTGACCGCACGGTTACTTTCATGCACGAGTGCGCTTTTTAGGGGGCTCCAAACCGGATGAGAACCCGGCGCGGGGCAGTAGGCGGGGGGCGCGAGACGTCAGAGCGCCTCCGCGCCCCGCTCCCGCAGCGCCTGCTCGTACTGCTGGAGGACCCACAACTCGTTCTGTACGGCGGCCAGCTGGGCCGGATCACCGTTGGCGCTCTGCCGGGCCAGGCTGCCCTGGACGTCCCGGATGCGGCGGTCCACGGCGCGGCGGCGGACCATGACGAGCTGGTCGCCCGCGTAGGTCTCGTCGACCGTCTTGCGCATGATCGCCTCGACGGCCAGCTCGGTGACCATGGCGCGGGCCGCGTCGTCCGGGGCGGCTTCACGGACCCTCACCAGATACTCCTGGGGGTCCTGGACGCCGTACTCCGCGCCGCCCGCTTCCATGATCACCTGGCGTACGGCGGCGTACGGCGGGGCGGTGAACTCGTCGATCCCGTACGCGTCGAAGGCCGGGGAGACCAGCTCCGGGCGCTGGAGAGCGAGTTTGAGGAGTTCGCGCTCGGTGGCGAAGACCGGGTTGCGCAGGGTCAGGGCGGGGCCGCCGGTGGGTGCCTGGGCGGCCCCGGCGGCGTACGTCTGCTGGGGGCGCTGCCGGTCCGGCGCGGGGCCCTTGCCGCCGCGGTCGCGGGACCAACGGGCCAGCTGGGCCACCCGCTTGACGACGAACTGGGTGTCGAGGATGCCGAGCATGCCCGCGAGCTGCACGGCGACCTCGTGCTGTGCGCCGCTGTTCTTGATGCGGGCGACGATGGGCGCCGCCTCGTCGAGGGCGCCGGCGCGGCCCGCGGGCGTTTCGAGGTCGTACCGCAGGACGATCTGGCGCAGCGCGAACTCGAAGAGCGGCGTGCGGGGTTCGGCGAGGTCGGCGACCGCCGCGTCGCCCTTGGCGAGGCGCAGCTCGCAGGGGTCCATGCCGTCCGGGGCGATCGCGATGTACGTCTCGGCCGCGAACTTCTGGTCGTCCTCGAAGGCGCGCAGGGCGGCCTTCTGGCCTGCCGCGTCGCCGTCGAAGGTGAAGATCACGCGGGCCGAGCCGTTGTCCATGAGCAACCGGCGGAGGATCTTGATGTGGTCGGTGCCGAAGGCCGTGCCGCAGGTCGCGATCGCCGTCGTCACACCGGCCAGGTGGCAGGCCATGACGTCGGTGTACCCCTCGACGACGACCGCGCGGCTGGCCTTGGCGATGTCCTTCTTGGCGAGGTCGATGCCGTACAGGACCTGCGATTTGCGGTAGATCGCCGTGTCGGGCGTGTTCAGGTACTTCGGGCCGTTGTCCGACTCGTACAGCTTCCTCGCTCCGAAGCCGACGACCTCGCCGCCGATGTCGCGGATCGGCCACATCAGGCGGCCGCGGAAGCGGTCGATGGGGCCGCGGCGGCCTTCCTGGGAGAGGCCGGAGAGGAGCAGTTCCTTGTCGGTGAAGCCCTTGCCGCGGAGGTAGCGGGTGAGGTGGTCCCAGCCCTGGGGGCTGTAGCCGACGCCGAAGTGGGCGGCGGCCGACTGGTCGAAGCCGCGCTCGGCGAGGAACTTGCGGCCCGTGTCGGCCTCGGAGCTGGTGTCGAGCTGCTCGACGTAGAACTGGGCGGCGGCCTTGTGGGCCTCGACCAGGCGGATGCGCTCGCCGCGCTGGTGGGCGGGGTTGTACCCACCCTCCTCGTACCGCAGCGTGATGCCCGCCTGGGCGGCGAGGCGCTCGACCACCTCGGAGAAGGTGAGGTGGTCGACCTTCATCACGAACGCGATGGTGTCGCCGCCCTCCTGGCAGCCGAAGCAGTGGAAGAGCCCCTTGCTCGGGCTGACCTGGAAGGACGGTGACTTCTCGTCGTGGAAGGGGCAGAGACCTTTCAGGTTTCCGCCGCCCGCGTTGCGCAGCTGGAGGTACTCGGACACCACGGCGTCGATCGGGACCGCGTCCCGAACCGCCTTCACGTCCTCGTCGTTGATCCTTCCGGCCACGCATGGATTCTACGGTGAGGGTGTGACAGTCGAGCGCCGTCGTCGGTCACGGGACCAGACTGTCCAGCGGAACGTGCGGGTCGGCGAGCGCCTCGGTGTCCACCCGGGCCCGGGATCGGATCAGCTGCTGGATGGGCTCCGTGACGTCCCACACATTCACGTTCATCCCGGCCAGCACCCGTCCCTCCTTCAGCCAGAAGGCGATGAACTCCCGCTTGCCCGCGTCGCCACGGATCACCACTTGGTCGTACGTCCCCGGGGGCGCCCAGCCCGAGTACTCGAGCCCGATGTCGTACTGGTCGGAGAAGAAATAGGGCACGCGGTCGTACGTCAGCTCGCGGCCCAGCATCGCGCGGGCTGCCGCCGGGCCGCCGTTGAGGGCATTGGCCCAGTGCTCGACGCGCAGCCGGGTGTCGAAGAGCGTGTGGTGGAAGGAGGCGACGTCGCCGGCCGCGTGGATGTCGGGGTCGGAGGTGCGCAGCCGCTCGTCGACCGCGATGCCCCCGCCGTGCGCGCGGTCGGCCATCTCCAGGCCCGCGGCCTCGGCGAGGGCGGTGCGCGGGGCGGCGCCGATCGCGGCGAGCACGTCGTGCGCGGGGTGTTCCTCGCCGTCGTCGGTGCGGGCGGCGAGCACCATGCCGTCCTGGCCGACGATCTCGGTGAGGCGGGCGCCGAAGTGGAAGCGGACGCCGTGCTCGCGGTGCAGTTCGGCGAAGATCTGGCCGAGCTCGGGGCCGAGGACCGCGTGCAGCGGGGTCGCCTCAGGTTCGACGACGGTGACCTCGGCGCCGTACTCCCGGGCCGCCGCGGCGACCTCCAGGCCGATCCAGCCGGCGCCCGCGATCACGATGTGGCCGTTGTCCCGGCCCAGCGCGGTGAGGACGCCCTTGAGGCGTTCGGCGTGGGCGAGGCGGCGCAGGTGGTGGACGCCGGCGAGGTCCGTGCCCGGGACGTCCAGGCGGCGGGGCTCGGCGCCGGTCGCGATGAGGAGCTTGTCGTAGTGCACGAGGGTGCCGTCGTCGCCGAAGCGGACCGTCTTCGCGCTCCGGTCGATCGCGTCGACGGTCTGGCCGAGGTGCAGCTCGATGTCGTTGCGCGCGTACCAGGCGGGTTCGTGGACGAAGACGCTGTCGCGTTCCTCCTTGCCGAGGAGGTAGCCCTTGGAGAGCGGCGGGCGTTCGTAGGGGTGGTCGCGCTCGTCACAGATCAGTATCACCCGCCCGGTGAACCCCTCCGCTCGGAGCGTCTCGGCCGCTTTCGCTCCGGCCAGTCCGCCTCCGACGATGACGAATGTCTGATCCGCGTCGACCACTTGATGCCTCCTCGTAAGGATGTCGCCATATGCGAGCGTCCCGCACGCAGCGTGATGCGGGAAGAGGGAGAGGCCCGATCAGGCCACGCAGGGTCACCCTTCGCGGGCCCCATGGGACCTTCTGGTGAGCCTGAGGTGCAGGGAACGCGCCGAGGCGTCGGTGAGTGAGGAGATGTGGTCGACGATCACGCGCTTGCGTGCTCTGTCGTCCGGGGCCTCGTCGAACAGGGCGCGGAACTGCGGGTCCAGGCCGTCCGGGGCGCGGTCGGTGAGCGCCTGGGCCAGCTCGGCGACGACGATCCGCTGGTCGGCGCGGAGCCGCTCCTGTTCGGCGCGCTGCATGACGTACCGGTCGGCGACCGCCTTGAGGACGGCGCACTCCAGGCGTGCGGCGCGCGGGACGACCAGTTCCGCCGCGTACCGCGTGAGCCGTCCGGTGCCGTACCTCGCGCGCGTGGCGCCCTCCGCGGCCAGGCAGAACCGCCCGATGAGCTGACTGGTCGCGTCCTTCAGCCGGGCCTGTGCGACGGCCGAACCGTCGTACCCGTGCGGCCACCACTCCTGTTCGAGGAGCCGGTCGAGGGCCTCGGCGAGTTCTTCGGGGTCGGTGTCGGCGGGCACGTACCGCCCGATGGCCACCGCGAAGACCGCCTGCCGTTCCGGCTCGGCGTGCAGGCAGTTGGGGTCGATGTGGCCCGCGTGCAGTCCGTCCTCGACGTCGTGCACCGAGTACGCCACGTCGTCCGACCAGTCCATGACCTGGGCCTCGAAGCATGTACGGGTGCCGGGGGCGCCCTTGCGGATCCAGTCGAAGACGGGCCGGTCGTCCTCGTAGACCCCGAATTTTCGTGAGGCGGGGTCGGTGGGGTGATCGCCGCGCGGCCAGGGGTACTTGGTGGCGGCGTCGAGGGCGGCGCGGGTGAGGTTGAGGCCGACGCTGACGAGTTCGCCGGTCGTCCTGGAGCGTACGAAGTGCTTCGGCTCGATGCGGGTGAGCAGGCGAAGCGACTGGGCGTTGCCCTCGAAGCCGCCGCAGTCCGCGGCGAATTCATTGAGCGCCTGCTCGCCGTTGTGCCCGAAGGGCGGGTGTCCCAGGTCGTGCGAGAGGCAGCACGCCTCGACGAGGTCGGGGTCGCAGCCGAGGGCCGCGCCCAGTTCGCGGCCGACCTGGGCGCACTCCAGGGAGTGGGTCAGGCGGGTGCGGGGGCTGGCGTCCCAGATCTGGCTGCTGGTGCCGGGGGTGACGACCTGGGTCTTGCCCGCGAGGCGGCGCAGGGAGGCCGAGTGCAGTACGCGTGCGCGGTCGCGCTGGAAGGCGGTGCGGCCGGGACGTTTGTCGGGCTCGACGGCCCAGCGCTCGGTGGAGGTGTCGTCGTATCCACTCCACGTCGCGCTGTCTTCGTATGCCTCGTGCGTCTCGTGCCCGGTCTGCTCGGTTGCCTCGTGCTTGGTCTGGTCGGTTGCCCCGTGCTCGGTGCTTTCGGACTTCGGTGCGGTGCCTTCCATGCCCCGACAGTAAACGCAGCCAGTGACAAACGGGGCATGCCCGTCCGCTCGGGACGGCGCTTCAGGCCGTGGCCAGGGCGCGTTCCGGGGCGGGCTCGGGGGTCGCGAGGGCCTGGTCGTAGCGGTGCAGGACCAGGCGGGCCATCGCCGGGTGGTCGCCCAGGGGCTCGGCGGCGATCCAGGGGGCGGCCGCGGCGCACTCGGTGGCGAAGCGGCCCGGTGCGGTGAAGTACGAGGCGACGGCGATGCGGTGACGGCCGCGGGCGGCCATGGCGCGTACGGCGGCGGCGACGGTGGGCGCGGCGGCGGACGCGTACGCCGGGACGACGGGAACGCCCAGGCGCTCGGCGAGCAGCTGGGCGGTGCGGCGGGTGTCGACGGCCGCGTCGGGATCGCGGGACCCGGCGGCGGCCAGGACGATGGCGCTCGACCGGCGCGCCGAGTCGCTCATGCCCGTCCGCCAGCCGGCCTCGACGAGCCGCGCGTACAGCGTCTCCACGAGCAGGGGGTGCGGGCCGAGCGGCGCGGCGACGCGAGTGCGGAGCGGCGCGGGGGCGGTGGCCGCGGCTTCGGGGATGTCCCGCTTGACGTGGTAGCCGCGGCTGAGCAGCAGAGGGACGAGGACGGCCTCGTCGGTACCGTCGCCGTGCAGCGCGGCGAGCGTGTCGGGCAGCAGGGGCTCGTTCAGTTCGATGTGTCCGAGGTGGACGGGCAGGTGCGGGCGGAGCTCTCGGACCCGCTCGATCAGGATGCGTACGGTGTGCAGCGCGCGCGGGTCGCGGCTGCCGTGCGCGGCGAGGACGAGCGCCGGAGGTACGGGGCGGCGTGCGCCGTTGAGCGAGACAAGACTGAGCTGACTGCCGAGCCTGCTGGTGATCGCGTTCATGAGTTGCGCCGTACTGTCGAGGTGGGCGCCGACGAGCGGCCTGGGGCCACCGGGGCTGGGCGAGGACTCGTCGTGTGCGGGGTTCGACGCCGTCATGGCGCCGATCCTGACGGTACGAGGTTGCCGCGCCGTTGCGCGGGTATGACGGGTGTTTTCCGGGGGTTCACCGTGCGGTGCGGCGGTGTGTGAGCGGCCGTGACCTGCACCTGCGACGCACCGAGTGAAGCTGGTCACGCCACGGAACGCCAAGAAAGCGAACCGGATCACTGTTCGACGCGTCCTCCATGGTCGAGGCCACCTGGGGAGGGGACCGCCCGATGCGCCATCTGAAGCTGCCGAAGCCACGCAGACTGCGCCTGCCGCGCCTGCCGCGTTTGCCACGTCTGCCGCGCACTCGTGCCGGGCAACGGCGGGCCGTACAGGGGTTCGTACTGCTCTGCGTGCTGGCGCTGCTTCCGTCGACATGGATGTACGTCGTGACGGGCGACCGGCTGCGTACGACGGCGGACGCCCCGCGCACAGAGGTGGCCGTGGTCTTCGGCGCCGGGCTGTGGAACGGCGAGCCGTCCCCGTACCTCGCCAACCGCCTCGACGCGGCGGCCGAGCTGTACCGCGCGGGCCGTGTCGAGGTCGTCCTCGTCACCGGCGACAACAGCCGCGAGGACTACGACGAACCGGACGCGATGCGCACGTATCTGAGCGAGCACGGCGTCCCCGACGGACACATCGTCAGCGACTACGCCGGCTTCGACACCTGGGACTCGTGCGTACGGGCCAAGAAGATCTTCGGCGTCGACCGTGCCGTCCTGATCAGCCAGAGCTTCCACATCCGCCGCGCCGTCGCGCTGTGCCAGGAGGCAGGCGTCGATTCGTACGGCGTCGGGGTCGACGCCAGGCATGACGCGACCTGGTACTACGGGGGCGCCCGGGAGATCCTGGCAGCGGGGAAGGCCGCACTGGACGCGGTGTTCCAGCCGGATCCGCGGTTCCTGGGGCCCAAGGAGTCGGGGATCGGGCAGGCATTGGCGGCGGCGGGAGAATGATGGCGGTCACCGACCTCACTCCCGCGGAAAGCCGCGTCTGGGAAGCCTTTCCGCTCGGCGAGGGGATCGACTTCCGTGAGAGCGCGGACGAGGACTCCTCGGCCGGCTCCTCATGGGGCCCCGAGCGGACCGTACGCGCCGAGGTGCTGCGGGCGCTGCTGATCGACGGACCGGCCCACGACGGTGAGATCGCCGGCCTGAACCTGACGGGCGCGCGCATCACCGGGCAGCTGGATCTCACGTACGGGACGGTCCAGCACGCCGTGCGGCTGCGGTCCTGTCACTTCGAGCAGACCCCCACGCTCTACGGGGCGGAGATCCGGGCCCTGGTGCTGAGCGACTCGGTGCTGCCCGGGCTCACCGCGGGAAACCTGCGCGTCGACGGGGCGCTGCGGATCAGCTGCTGCCGTATCACCGGCCCGGTGCGGCTCAAGGGGGCGAAAATCTCCGGCGCCGTGTTCGCGAACGGGGCCCGCCTGGGCCTCCCGACGACACCGGACACCCCCGACTCCGACGCCCCCGAAGAAGCGGCCCTCCAGCTCAACCACGCGGACATCGGCACCGACCTGTGGGCCGTCGGCCTCGTCGCCCACGGCCAGGTCCGGCTGAACGGGGCCACGGTCGGCGGCCAGGTGAACCTCGACAACGCCGAACTGCACGCCCCCGGCGGCACCGCCCTTCACGCCGAGGCCCTCTCCGTCGGCACCGACCTGCGGGCCATGCGGCTGCGCGCCCACGGCCGGGTCAACCTGAGCGGCGCCCGGATTCCGCACCAGCTCAACCTCACCCACGCCCGGCTGTCCCACCCCGAGGGGCAGGCCCTGCGCGCCAGCAGCTGCGTCATCGGTGAGCTGTGGCTGCGCGAGGCCGCCCCGATCGAGGGCGCCGTGAACCTGCGCCGTTCCCAGCTGGACCTTCTGCACGTCCCTCCGGAGGTGTGGCCCGCTCGCGTCAGGATCGACGGCCTCAACTACCGCAGCCTCGCCCCTCATCTCCCCGCCAGGGAGCGACTGCCGCTGCTTGAAAGGGAGGAGGGCGGCTATCTCCCGTACGGCTACGAGCAGTTGGCCACCGCGTACCGCACCGCGGGTGACGACGCCGCGGCACGCACCGTCCAGCTGGCCAAACTCCGTCGGCATCGCAGCACCCTGCCCCGCTACGCCCGGTTCTGGGGCCATCTGCAGGACGCGACCGTCGGCTACGGCTTCCGCCCGATGCGCGCGGCCGGCTGGCTGCTGATCCTGCTGCTCGCCGGAGCTCTCGCCTTCACACTGAACCATCCGCAGGCGCTGAAGCCCGACGAGGCCCCGGACTTCATTCCCGTCTTCTACACCCTCGATCTGCTGCTGCCCATCATCAGCTTCGGGCAGGAAGAGGCCTTCTCGCCGCACGGCTGGTACCAGTGGCTGGCCTATCTGCTGATCGCCATGGGTTGGATCCTGGCGACGACGATCGCGGCGGGCGTCACGCGCTCACTGAACCGTCAGTAGCGCACGGCCGGCCCGCCCTGCACAAGCCCCCGCCGGTCAGTGCCAGTTCCCGTCCTCGATGAGCTTGCCGTCCGTTCGTAGTCGGCCGGCTACGGCGGGGGCGGCCACGTAGACCCAGGCGGGCACTTCGGTTCCGTCCCCGCGTGTCGCGTTCCGCAGGACGCGTTCGTACAGGTTGTGGGGGTCGCCCGGTGTGTACTCCTCCAACTGGTCGAGGGCGGCGAGCAGTTCGTCGTAGGCCTCGGGAAGCGCGGCCACGACTTCCCCGCTCACCGCTCCGCCGGGTTCTTCGACGGCGTACGGGTAGCCGGGGCCCTCGTACAGCACGATCCCCCGCATCCTTCCCGGCTCCTCGGACGCCGTACGGCCCCGGAGGAAGAGGTCGTGATTGTGCTCGCCGGGGCGCAGGGTGCCGTAGACGAAGAAGGGGTGCCTCACGCGTCGGTCTCCTTCTGCCGAGTGCTTCTTGTTCTTGCGAGTAATATGCAACAAGCTTAGTGGTCCTTACCGTCTGTGTTGGACGCGGAGCCACTTCATGCCCGAATTGCTGCCGGATGCGGGACCTCAGCGTGTTCTCGCCGCCTCGAACTTCGTCTACACCATCGGAAGCGGTCTCTACCTGACCGCGGGGGTCCTGTACTTCACCCAGGCGGTGCACCTCCCGGCGGCCCAGGTGGGACTGGGACTCGGCATCGCCGGATTCGTCTCGCTCGCGCTGGGCATCGGCGCGGGGCACCTCGCGGACAGATACGGAGCGCGTGGCGTGTACGCGGTCACGCTCGTCGTCCGGGCGGTGGCGACGGCCTGCTTCGTACTGGCTCATCTCGGGCACCATGCTCGTCAACACCGTGATCGTCATCGCGTTCCAGGTACGGGCCAGCCGCGGCATCGACTCCCCCACGGCCGGCGGAGACGCCTACCGCCGGTCGGGCGTGGCCTTCCTCGCCTCCTGCTCACTGATCTCCCTGTCCGCGGGAATCCCGGCGTGGGCCGCCGCCGCGCTGCTCATGTCCGCGGTGGTGATCCACGCGATCGGCGAACTGTGGCACTCCGCCGCCGGTTTCGAGGTCTCCTTCGCCCTCGCCCCGGAGCGCGCCACCGGCCAGTACCTCGGCGTGTTCGGCCTGGGCGCGGGCCTGGCCGAAGCCCTCGGACCAGTCCTGCTCATCTCGCTCTGCATCACCTGGGGCCGCCCCGGCTGGTACGTCGTCGGAGCGCTGTTCGCCCTCACCGGCCTGGCGGCACCACTCGCCGTCCGGTGGGCAGAGCGCCAACAGCACGCCGAGCGGGCCCAGTTCGAGGCACCGACAAAGGTGGTGACCGCGGATCGCCCGAGCGGCAGACTGACCGCATGATCGGATCAGACCCCAAGGACGACCTCCGTGTCCATCTTCAGGACGCTCGCGACACTCTGCTCTGGAAGCTCGAAGGGCTGTCGGAGTACGACATCCGCCGTCCGATGACTCCGACCGGCACCAACCTGCTGGGGCTGGTCAAGCACATGACCGGTGCCGAGGCCGTGTACCTCGGGGACACGTACGACAGGCCGTTCGGCGGGCCGCCCCCGCCCTGGGTCCCCGGCAGCGACGCCGAGCCGGACTCGGACCTCTGGGCGACCGCCGAGGAGACCCGTGAGGAGATCGTCGGGCGGTACCGCCGGGCTTGCGCACACTCGGACGCGACGATCGAGGCGCTGGACCTCGACGCGATCGGCCACCTGCCCGGGGAGATGCGGAAGGAGATGCGGATGACGATCACGCTCCACCGATCGCTCGTCCACATGATCGCCGAGACCGACCGGCACGCCGGGCACGCCGACATCATCCGGGAACTCATCGACGGGGCTGTGGGGCTGCGGACCGGGGACGACTACATGGGGCCCCGCGACGCGGCGTTGTGGGAGGAGCGTCGACTTCGGCTCGAGCGTGCGGCTCGGGAAGCGGCAACTCGCCAGGCCCGAACGGAGACGCCCGGGTGAGGCCTGTTCACGACCGGGCCCGCAGCCGGGGCGCCTTCCCGCTCCGTGCGGCGGGCTGTGGGTGACGACGAACCCCGCGAGTCAGCGCGTGCCGGAGCGCGCCACGCGGAAACCCACGTCGTCGACCTGGAAGGTCGGGTGGCTGCGGCGCCGTACGGAGGAGCGGCAGCTCCAGTGTTCGTC
Organism: Streptomyces sp. NPDC127595; assembly: GCF_042671685.1. Lineage (NCBI taxonomy): Bacteria > Bacillati > Actinomycetota > Actinomycetes > Kitasatosporales > Streptomycetaceae > Streptomyces > Streptomyces sp. NPDC127595. The sequence goes on from NZ_JBHXWK010000007.1 coordinate 456,325, forward strand.
GAACCAGCCGCCGCCGCGGAGCACGCGGTAGGTGCCGTAGACCTCTGGATCGTAGGTGTCCCAGCACCATTCCCAGACGTTGCCGAGCATGTCGTGAAGGCCCCACGGGTTGGGGCGTTTGCCGCCCACGTGGTGGATTCGGTCGTGGGAGTTGGCGCGGTACCAGGCGATCTCGTCCAGCGGGCCGTAGTGCGGTCCGGTCGTACCGGCGCGGCAGGCGTGTTCCCACTCGGCCTCGGTGGGCAGTCGGTAGCCGTCTGCGGAGGTGTCCCATTCCATGTCCTCGGTGTCCTCCCCTCGGTACGCAGGCATCAGGCCCTCGCTTCGGGACAGGGCGTTGCAGAACCGGACGGCGTCCCACCAGGAGACGCCCTCGACGGGGAGGCGGTCCTCATCGGCGGCGCTCGGCGGCCGGCCGGTGATCTGCTCGTACAGCATCCGCGTCACCGGGAACGCCCCGAGCCGGTAGGGCGCGAGCTCGACCGACCAGGCGCGCCGCGTGCGCCGGTCAGACAGCCTGACCTCGCCCGGCGGGATGGCGATCATCTCGTGCCCTGCGCTCGCTTCCATGGGGAGGTGATCCTAGCTATCCGCCTGTGCGCGGGTGCAGCCAGATCCGCAGCGGGCCGACCGGTTCGAAGCCCTGGCGGAGGGCTGCCGCCAGGTCGGCCCCGTGCTCGTAGCCGACCACCGGCAGGGTGGGGAGCAGCCGGTGCACGGCGTCCAGTACGACCGGCCAGGCCGCGTCGGGGCCACCGTCCAGGGCGAAGACATTGGAGATTCCGACCACTTGGGCACTCCGGCTCGCCACCGCTCCGGCAGTCACGCCACCTCCGGGGGACCGCGCGGCGATGAAAAAGGTGTCCTGGTCGTCGAGCAGTTCGGGCCGGAAGAGGTCCGCGCTGCCGCCCCCGTCGTCCCAGGCGAGCGCCCAGGCGCGCAGGGTGTCCGGGTCGCCCACCACGTCCCAGGCGAGGTACGAGGCGGTGGCGGGCGGACGCGCCGGGCGGTGGATCCACTCCGCCTCGAACAGCACCTGGAAGCCCGCCCCCGTCAGGTCGAGGTCGGCGAAACTGTCCTTCACGGAGGCGCCCGGCTCGGCGGTGTCGATCCGGGCTGTCAGCGCGGCCGGGTCGGCGCCGCGGGCCAGCGTCACCGCGTCGGGGTAGTACAGCGGCGTACGGACGGGCGCGGCCCAGGCCTGCGCCCCGAACTCGCCCACCACGCGGTGCGATCGGCTCATCACCGCGCACCACTCGGCGTTGTTGCGGGCGGCGGTCTCGGCAAGGAGCTGCTTCGGTGGTGTCACAAGGGCGGATCATGGCCCGTGCCTGCCGGCCAGGTCGAACGGTTTCCCACCGCCCGCGCCGACGCGACGCGACGCCGGATGATGCGCGGATTCCCAGCCGCAGTCGACGTACCGAAAAAAGTCGCTGCCGAGGACATAGATCCTGCGGCACCACACGTCAAAGGAACGGCACCTGTATCGGATGGCTGCCTGCTTTGAGGGGGTTGGACGGGGGACGTGGAAGACGACTTTCAGGCGTTCATGGTGTCGCGGTGGCCTGCGCTGCTGCGTACTGCGTATCTCCTCACCGGCAATCGGCACGACGCGGAGGACCTGGTGCAGACCGCGCTGGCACGCGCGTACAGCCGGTGGTCGCGGGTGAGGCGGGCGGACAGCCCGGACGCGTACGTCTGGCGCATCATGATCAACATCAATGTGGACCGGTTACGCAGGCTGAAGATCCGTGAGTGGCTCACCCACCGCATGCCCGAGCGCCCGGCGGAGGACCGCACCGAGGAACTCGTGGCACGTGGCCCGCTCCTTGACGCACTGGGCCGGCTGCCGGCGCAGCAGCGGGCCGTGGTGGTTCTGCGCTACGCGGAGGACCGCACCGAGACGGAGGTGGCGGAACTGCTCGGCGTAGGGGTCGGGACGGTGCGCAGCCACGCCGCCCGCGCGCGGGCGAAGCTACGCGCAGACGGTGCCTTGCAGGATTTCATTCCCGAGGTTCTTGGACGAGGTGGAAGTACATGAACGACCAGCATGACGCGGAGGCCGCAGAACTCGGCGACCGGCTGCGGGAAGCGACCGATGTCCTGGGTCCGGGTCGGCCACCGGTCCTCGCGGTGATGCGCCAGGGGAGCCGGATCCGGCGGCGCCGTCGGCTCATGGTGACTACGGTGTTCGCCGCCACCCTGCTCGTGCCGTGGGCCGCGACCTCTTTCCCCGGCCTGGCCCGGGGCCCGGTCGCCGCACAGGACGGAGAGGCGGTCAACGGCCCAGCCGCGGTGCGGGTGGTGCAACCGTACGAAGGGGTCGAGGTGGGGTCTCACCCGGAATTCTCGATCAGGTTGTGGGGGCCGGACCAACAGCGATCCGAGGACAGGGGCTATACCATCAACTACACGGGTGTATTCGACCCAGACATCACGAAATCTCCCGTATACCCCCTGGTCAGGTCGGACGGTTCCGTCAACCGGCTCAACGCGTCCCGCACCGTCATCGGGGACGAGATAATTGTCAGCGGGACTTGGCGGACCGCGACCGGGAAGCCTCCCTCCTCGATCTCGGTCACCCAGAGCGGCCGGACCTACGACGCGCGGCTGCTGAGGCTGCCGGAAACGCCGGACTGGGGCGTGTACTACGCGGTCGTCAACCGCTACCCCCCTTCGGCGTCGGCCGCGTCCCGCAAGCCGGTCCCGATACCAGAGGATCTGCTGGTCCAGATGCTCGATGGCAACGGACACGTCATGAAGCGGATCCAAGACGCCGAGTCACCCCGGATGCCTGTGGTGGACCGCAGCCCATGACCAAGAGTGAGCTGCGCCATACCCGGGACTGACATAGCCCAGTGATGCCCCTCCCGTCCCAGTCGTGAACCGGTACCACCGGCGAAGGGCTGAAGGACAGGAGGGTGCGGCGATGATTGTCAGCGATTCTTGGGGGCGACCGTGGTGACCTCGGCACCCGGCGGTGTCGGGCTCGTGACTGCGGCGCCGCGCCGACGGAGTGCGGCGGAGGGACATGACTGGTGGCCCGGTATCCAGGGGCTGCGCGGTGTCGCGGTGTTGATGGTCGTGCTCTCCCACGCGGGGGTGGGCCAACTGCAGGGCGGGTACGTCGGCGTCGACGTCTTCTTCGTGATCTCCGGCTTCCTGATCACCTCGCTCCTGGCGCGCGAACTCGCCGCCACGGGCCGGATATCCCTCCGGAGGTTCTACGCCCGCCGCGCACTGCGCCTGCTGCCCGCCGCCACGCTCGTCACCGTCACCACGCTGGGCGGTGCCTGGCTGTTCCTGTCCCCGATCCGCTTCCAGGAGTACGCGGACGACGCACTCGCCGGTCTGCTCTATGTGCTCAACCTCCAGTTGGCGAGCGCCGACACGGACTACCTCTCCGAAGGAACCACGCCGTCGCCGTTCCAGCACCTCTGGTCGCTGGCCGTCGAGGAGCAGTTCTATCTGCTGTGGCCGCTGCTGTTGCTGCTCAGCTGGCAGCTGGTGCGACGCGGACGCGGGGTGCCGACAGGCGGGCCGGAAAGAGAGGGCCTGGCCGGACGCGGCGTACCGGTGGTGCCGCTCGCCCTGGTGTGCCTGGTGTCGTTCGCACTCAGCGTCGCCACGACCGCGCACTCGCCCTCCTGGGCCTACTTCGGCCTCCACACCCGTGCGTGGGAGCTCGGCGCCGGCTCGCTTCTCGCGCTGAACACCGGCCGCTTGGCACGTCTGCCGGCAGGGGCCGCTGCGCCAATGACGTGGATCGGCCTCGCCGCGCTCGTATTTGCCGCGGTCCGCTACGACCAGGACACCCCGTTCCCCGGATATCACGCACTGCTGCCGGTGCTGGGCACCGCGCTCGTGCTGGCCGGCAGCTGCGCGCCCGCTCCCCGCGGCGCCCAATGGCCGCTGGCCTCCGGCCCGTTCGCACGGCTGGGCGGGCTGTCGTACGGCTGGTACCTCTGGCACTGGCCCATCCTGTTGACAGCCCCGAGCGCCCTCGACCGGCCGGTCACGGTGCCGCTCGCGCTGGCACTCAGCGCGTTCGCACTGCTGTTGGCCTGGCTGACGTATCACCTGGTCGAGAATCCCGTGCGGTTCCACGCGGCGCTCCGCGAACGGCCGGCCCGCGCTCTTGGCCTGGGAGCCGGCCTGTCGGCGACCGCCTTGTCGCTGGTGCTGACCGCGGCGGCCTGCGCGCCGCCGATCGCGTCGAGCGGGGCCGCCCCCGAGCTGAGCGCGGCGGAGGCTGCCGCGCCCGATCAGGCGCAGCTCGAAGAGCTCTTGTCCGAGGCCGGGTCGCAGTTGCCCGGCAATCTCACGCCGTCCCTGGCAGACGTCAAGAAGGAGCGGTCGGCGGTCTATCGCGACGGCTGCCACGTGGGCTACGAGGAGACGCGGATACCGGGGGACTGCGTGTACGGCGATCCGTCCTCGGACACGGTCGTGGTGCTCTTCGGCGACTCCCACGCGGCCCAGTGGTTTCCGGCGCTGGACCTCCTCGCGCGGAAAAGCCACTGGAAGCTGGTGTCCCTGACCAAGGCGTCCTGCAAGATCCCCTCCCCGACCACCCTCCTCGACGGTGAGCCGTACACGGCCTGTGACACCTGGCGGGACAACGTGATCGACGTCATCGACGCACTCCACCCCACGCTGATCATCGTCTCGAATTCGGACTCGGGCCCCCTGGCACACCCGGCGGCCGACTCGGTACAGCAGTGGACGGCCGGATACCGGGACACCTTCCAGAGGCTTCGCGCCACCGGTGCCGAGGTGGCCGTCACGCTCGACACCCCCTGGCCGAAGGGGGACGCCGTCGAGTGCGCCGCGTCCCACCCGCTGGAGCTGGACCGCTGTGCGAGGCGGCTGTCCGAGGCGGTCGACGAGAACCGTCGGGACCTGACCCGGGACGCGGCCGGGCAGGAGGGCGTCACGGTGATCGATCCGGCGCCCTGGCTGTGCGCACCGACGGGCACCTGCCCCGTACTCGTCGGCAACACCCTCGTCTACCGCGACAAGAGCCATATGAGCGAGACGTACGCCGCGTCCCTCGCCCCCGTCCTGGGCGAGACCCTCGCCCCCCTCATCACGACGGGTGCCCGTTGACGCCCACCCGCGACCGCGGGGAACTCACCCGCCGTGCGGGACGACTTCTGGGATGTACCGGTTCCGACAACAGGCCTGAGAAGAAGGAGTGTTGAGGAGAAATGGAAGCTGAGCAGGGGAGTAGCCGGCGCGGGGTGCTGCGAACCGCGGTGGCGGGCGCCTTGGGTGCAGGCCTGACAGCCACGGCCGGCGCGGGCGGCTGGGCCCCGGCCGTGGCCGCCGAGGCGAAGGCGGCCGGCACCGGAGGGGTCCAGGTGGCAGTGCTGCTGTACGACGGGTTCACGGCACTGGACGCGGTGGGGCCGTACGAGGTGCTGTGCCGGGTGCCGGAGGTACGGGTGACGATGGTCGCCCAGGAGGCGGGGCCGGTACGCACGGACACGGGCGAGCTGCAGTTGGTGGCGGAGAGCGCGATGCGCGACGTCCGCACTGCCGACGTGTTGCTGGTGCCCGGCGGCGGTCAGCGCGGGACCGTGGCAATGATGGAGGACGTCGGCGTTCAGGACTGGATCCGCCGGATCCATCGCCACACCACCTGGACGACCTCGGTGTGCACGGGGTCCCTGATCCTGGGGTCGGCCGGGCTGTTGCGGGGGCTGCCGGCCACGACGTACTGGGCCTCGCGCCCGTACCTGGAGCAACTCGGCGCGACGTACACCCTCGGCCGCTTCGTCGAGACCGGGAAGATCATCACGGCCGCCGGGGTCTCCGCCGGCATCGACATGGGACTCCATCTCGCTGCCCGCCTGTCCACCGAGAAGGTGGCGCAGGCGATGCAGCTCGCGGTCGAGTACGACCCGGACCCGCCGTACGACACCGGCAGCCCGGAGAAGGCCGGCGCCGAGACCGAGGCGCTGGCCCTGAAACTGCTCGCCGACGCGGCCCGTTAGCCTCCGGCGCAGGGGCGCCACTTCCGGTGTAGGGGCGCTAGCTTCCGGAGTAAGGGCGCTTCTCCTTCGCCTCCCTCAACGCCCTTGCCCACCAAGCCAACTGATCCAGCATCACATCGGCTGCGGCCGCCGGTCCCGCCGTGTCCCGAGGCTGCCCCTCCGCGTCGAACACGGCACCCGCGCCGTGGAACGACACCGTGTCCCGCACTGTCACGGCGTGCAGTTCGGCGAACACCTGGCGGAGATGTTCGGCGGCGCGCAGGCCTCCGGCGAGGCCGCCGTAGGAGACGAGGGCTACAGGCTTGGCGCGCCACTCGGTGTAGTGCCAGTCGATCAGGTTCTTCAGACCTGCGGGGAAGGAGTGGTTGTACTCGGGTGTGAGGACGACGAACGCGTCGGCTGCGACGAGGGCGGGGCTGACCCTGGCCAGTTCGGCGGCCGTCTCGGGGGTCGGGGAAAGCGTCGTGGGGAGGTGGACGGAGGCGACGTCGACGACCTCGGGAACGAAGTCCTCGCGTTCGCCGATCCGGCCGAGCAGCCAGTCGGCCACGACGGGACCGAAGCGGCCCTCGCGGTTGCTGGCCACGACAACCGTGACCCGTACCGGGGGCTCGGGGTCCGGGAGGGGGACCGGTACGGGGGCAGGGGTGGCGGCGGGGGCGGTGAGGGTGGCTGGGGCGGTGAGGGTGGCGGGGGCGGTGGAATCAGCTGTGGGTGTCGTCTTCATGCGCCACAGCCTCATACCTCAACCTTTGTCGAGGTCAAGGCGACACCGGGGTCGCGAAGGCGACAGCAGCGACGCGGGGGGCGCGACGCGGGCGGCCTGAGCAGCGCGGGCGACACGGCAGCGCAGGCAGCACGGGCGACGTGAGCGACGCAGGCAGCACCGGCGACGCGGGCAGTACCGGCGACGCGGGCAGTACCCGCCGCACGACAGTCCGGCACCCGGCACCCGGCACCTGGCGCCCGCCCCCGACAGCCGCCTCCCCCAGTCACCCGTTCACACCCCCGCCCCACCCCCATCCGGTTCTTTTCCGTGAGGTCTCGCCCGCACCCCGGTGACCTGCCGGAATGCCGGCGATCCAACCCTTCCGGGCCACTCTTCTGACACCCGTTCACATCATTTCTGACGCTTCATCAGGAAGCGCGTCCGGTCATGTGCCACTTACCTCGGAAGGGCAGGGGTACGACCGACGCAGCGGCACTTGGGGGTGTCGCCGGCCGCGCCCCCTCGGAGGAGCAAGCAACGATGGGACGCACTGTCCGTCTGGTGACCGGTACCGCACTCGCCGTCGCCGCCGCGGGCCTCGCCGCCGCGCCCGCCTACGCCGGGGACTCGGGCGGCCTGGAGATCTATCCGTCCACCGTCGTCCCCGGCGGTGACGTCACGGTGAACACGGCGGCGTGCGGCGAGGAGGGCACCGCGACGGGTGACGCCAGCGCGGTGGGCGCGGGCTCGTTCACGCTGGCGCCCAGCGCGCACGAGCAGGACGCGATCGGGCAGTTCCGGGTGCCGCCGGGCGCGCAGCCGGGGACGTACGAGATCGTCGCGCAGTGCCCCGGCGGCCGGCAGGTCACCGGCGACCTGATGGTGACCCTGACGTCCACGCGCCAGCAGATTCATCCGCGCGGACATGTGAAGACGGGGGTCGGCGGCGCACTCGGCCCCGACCCCGTACAGACCACGGCGGGAGTGGCGGCTCTGGCCGTCGCCGCCGCGGGCGGTACCTGGCTCCTGCATCGCCGGGCGAGAGGCGACGGGATCTGACGGACACCCTCCGCTGTCCGTCCACCGGTACCGCAGTCCCCTCCCCCTCCGTGGCCCGACGCCCCTCGCGGCCCGGAGGGGAAGGGGACCAACACCAACCCCGGACCCCGGCCCCTGGAGAGGCCGGGCCCCGAGAGAGGAGCTCACGTGCGCCGCCGGGTCAGCAACCTCGCGATAGCTTCCGTCACCGCGGTCGCCCTCTGCTCCGGCGCCTGGCTGCTGCGCAGCGGCGCCGAGACGCACGCGCCGCCCCAGCCGTCGGCCGCGCAGGCGGGCGCCAAGGAGCCGGCCGGGACGTCGGCGGCGGCGCGGGCGCTGCCCCACTCCCCGCCCGACCGCATCCGCATCCCCTCGATCCACGTGAACGCCCCCCTCATGGGCCTCGGCCTCACCCCGCAGGGCAGCCTGAACGTCCCGCCCGCCGCGAAGAAGAACCTCGCCGGCTGGTACGAGGCGGGCACCACCCCCGGCGAGACGGGCACCGCCATCGTCGCCGGGCATGTCGACAACGCCGACGGCCCCGCCGTCTTCTACGACCTCGGCGCCCTCAAGAAGGGCAGCCGTATCGAAGTGGAGCGCCGCGACAGCAGTACGGCCGTCTTCACCGTCGACGCCATCGAGGTGTACGACGCCGACGACTTCCCCGACGAGAAGGTCTACGGCGCCGCCCACCGCCCCGAACTGCGCGTCATCACCTGCGGCGGCGGGTATTCGAAGTCGACGGGATACCAGGGGAACGTGGTCGTCTTCGCCCATCTGACCGGCAGCCGCGCCCGCTGACCGGCGCTGGTCACTCGCCGCGACAGAAAACGGCCGCGGGATTACGCTGAAAGCGGCGGGATTACCTTGATAAAGGGGCAGATTCTTTTCCCTGGCTTGAGTGTTGACGCCTCGGCCGGGAGCTAGGAGGCCCGTATGTGGCCGATAGCCAGAATGGTCGTCACTGCCGCGTCAGCCATTGCTCTGAGCGGTGGCATCACGGCGACGACGGCGACCGAGGCGAGAGCGGACGATCTGTCGCCGAACGAGATCTTCGAGCGGGTGGCGCCCGCGACCGTGCAGGTGCTGGTCGCCAATGAGGGCAACGGTACGGGGATCATCTACGACGCCGAGCAAGGCCTGATCCTCACCAACGCCCATGTGGTTGCCGGTCATGCATCCCTCCAGGTCCGCATCGCGGACGGCGATCCCGTGCCCGTCCGGCTGATGGCCAGCGACCCGTGCGAGGACCTCGCCGTCGTGAAGCTCGCGACGCCGCAGAAGGACCTGAATCAGGTCGAGTTCGGAAACAGCGGCGACCTGAAACAGGGAGATGAGGTGACGGCGATCGGTTATCCGGTGGGAGCGGGCGACATCAGCAAGGAGAAGGCCGTACTCACCAGCGGTGTGGTCCAGTCGCCCGATGTCGGTATGGAGGGCAACGTCAGCATCTTCCCCGATCTGCCGTCCACCGTGCAGCATTCGGCAACGCTCAACGGCGGCAATTCCGGCGGCCCGCTGCTCAACGGGAACGCGGAACTCGTCGGCATCAACACCTTCAGTCTTTCGGGCACAGAAGGCCAGTACTACTCCATCAGCAGCAACCACGCCCAACCCCTCCTCCAAGGACTCGCTGACGGACAGAGCAAGGACAATCCCGGATGGCAGGGGCTGATCTCGATCTCCGACCCGGACTTCGCCTCCTACTTCTCCGAGGACGCCCAGACCGACGCGCTGGCCCTGCAGAAACGGCTCTTGGCCAACAACATCGACGGCCTCTTCGTGTCGACCGTGGACAGCAACTCTCCGGCCGCCGACGCACAGTTGGTGCCCGGTGACGTCATCACCCAGCTCAAGGACAGTCCCGTCAACACCGTTCAGCAGGTCTGCGACATCCTTCAGTCGTCCACGCCCGGTGAGAAACTCGGCGTCACCGGCGCCTACACGGACAGCGGGACCTACGACGACGGGACACCATACGCGTTCGGCGACCCCTGGCAGATCAACGTCACCCTGAAGCAGTGACGCGACGGCAGAGACGTACTCCCCCTGCGCCAGCCACTGGCGACACGGTCGCAGGGGCGCACTCCCGCTACGCCACCCACTGCTGATACGCCAGATTCGCCACCAGCGCGAACACCACCGTCAGCAGCACGACCCGTACGAACCCGCTCCCCTTCTTGAGCGCGGTGTGCGCCCCGACCATCCCGCCCGCGAGGTTGAAGACGGCCATCAGCGCGGCCAGTTGCCAGAACACCGTGCCCTTCCAGGCGAAGGTCGCGAGGGCGCCGGCGTTGGTGCAGCAGTTGACGATCTTGGCGGTGGCCGAGGCGGTCACCAGGTCGAGGTGGAGGAGCGCGGTGAGGGCGAGCACGAGGAACGTACCCGTGCCGGGGCCGATGAGCCCGTCGTAGAAGCCGATGCCCAGGCCCGCGAGTCCGATCGCGGCGACGACGCGGCGCGGCGAGACCGGGGTGGTCGGCGGCGCCGTGCCGAAGGCGGGCCTGACGAGGACGAAGGCTCCGACGCCGAGCAGGACGACCATGACCACGGGCTTCAGTACGTCGGTACTCATGCCCGTCGCGACGAACGCCCCCGCCGTGGAACCCGCCAGCGCCCCGAGCCCGATCCGTACGGCCATGCCGACGTCCACGGGCGCCTTGCGCGCGTACGTCACCGCCGCGCCCGTCGTCCCCACGATGGCGACCGCCTTGTTCGTCCCGAGCGCGTACGCGGCCGAGGTGCCGCCCGGCAGCCCGAGCAGCATCGCCGGGAGCAGGAGCAGCCCGCCGCCGCCCACCACCGCGTCGATCCAGCCGGCCGCGAGTGAGGCGAGGCAGAGGACGGCGACCGTGGTCAGTGATATGTCGGGCATGATCGCGACCCTATGGACGAGATAGATGTGCCGTCCATGGGTCTCGGGAAGCTTGAGGGTCTTCTGAGCTTCGCCACGTGGTGAGGCCGCCCGCGGCGGGCGGGGCCTTGGCACCCGCTGGGCTCACCCCTGCGGGCGGGGCTTCTGCGACTCGGCACACGCTGAGGCCGCCGGGGCGGGCGGGACTCCAGCGGCTTCGCGCCTGCTGGGCGCGCCCGTGCGGCCGGGGCTTCCGCGCCTCGGCACACGCTGAGGCCGCCGGGGCGGGCGGGGCTTCAGCGGCTTCCCACCCGCCTGGACCCACCCATGCGGCCGGGACTTCCGCGCCTCGGCACACGCCGAGCCCGCCGGGTCGGGCGGGACTTCAGCGGCTTCCCACCCGCCTGGACCCACCCATGCGGCCGGGACTTCCGCGCCTCGGCACACGCCGAGCCCGCCGGGGCGACCAGGACATCCACCGCCCGGCACCCGCCCAACCCGCCCACGCGACCAGGACCCCCACCGCCGCCACCCACCCAACCCGCCCACGTGGCCGGGGCTTCTACCGCCCGCCACCCACCCAACCCGCCCACGTGGCCGGGGTTTCTACCGCCCGGCGGGCTGAGCCGTCCCTGCAGCTGGGTTTTCCGGTGTTCGGTGGAGTACTCCCGGGCTACCCGGTGACCTGAGGCCCGGCCCGCTGAGCTGCCGTACGGCCTGGTCATCCGAGGTTCGGCCCGCGGGCCCCCGCATCCTCACATCCGGCCCCGGGCCCCGCTGAGCGCAGCGTTCCCTCCGGGAAACAGCCGGGATGCGGCCGGGTAACACCGGCCCCGCACGCTGCGGTCATGACCTCGAATACGCGTGTGGTGGTGATCGGCGCCGGGCCCGCAGGCGTACGGCCCACTCGGCGGCCGGTCGAGTTCGGCACCGACGACGGAGGCTTCTGATGCAGACGGACACCACGAAGGCGGCGATGGCGGCCGACGGGTCCGCGTCCGCGCACACCATCGTGCTCGTCGGTCACGGCATGGTCGGTCAGCGCTTCCTCGAAGCGCTCGCCGAGCGCGGGCTGACCGGCACGCACCGGGTGGTCGTGCTGTGCGAGGAGCCCCGCCCGGCGTACGACCGGGTCCAGCTCACCTCGTACTTCTCGGGCCGGACGCCGGACGAACTCTCGCTCACGGACCGGGAGTTCATCGAAGAGCACGGCATCGAGCTGCACCTCGGCGACCCGGCCGAGACGATCGACCGGGAGGCGCGGACGGTAACGGCCCGCTCCGGCCGGGTGGTTGCGTACGACACTCTCGTCCTCGCCACCGGCTCCTACCCGTTCGTCCCTCCCGTCCCGGGCAAGGACGCGGAGGGCTGCTTCGTCTACCGCACCATCGAGGACCTGCTCGCCATCGAGGAGTACGCGAAGGCGCGCGCCACCACAGGCGCCGTCGTGGGCGGCGGGCTCCTCGGCCTTGAGGCGGCCGGCGCGCTCAAGGGGCTCGGACTGGCCACGCACATCGTGGAGTTCGCGCCGCGCCTGATGCCGGTGCAGGTCGACGACGGCGGTGGCGCGGCGCTGCTGCGCACCATCGAGAACATGGGCCTGTCCGTGCACACGGGCACCGGCACGCAGGAGATCGTCGTCGGCGACGACGGCGCCGTCACCGGCATGAAGCTGTCCGACGGATCCCAACTCTCCGCCGATCTGGTGGTGTTCTCGGCCGGCGTGCGCCCGCGCGACCAGCTGGCCCGCGACACCGGGCTCACGGTCGGTGCGCGCGGCGGCATCACGGTCGACGAGCAGTGCCGTACCTCGGACCCGCGGGTGTTCGCGATCGGCGAGTGCGCGCTGGCGTCGGACGGCCGGGTGTACGGGCTGGTCGCGCCGGGCTACGAGATGGCCGCGACGGCCGCCGCCACCATCGCCGCGGACGAGTCGAGCTTCACCGGCGCCGACCTCTCCACCAAGCTCAAGCTCCTCGGCGTCGACGTCGCGTCCTTCGGCGACGCGCACGGTGCGACCGCGGACTGCCTCGACGTCGTCTACTCCGACTCACGCTCGGGCACGTACAAGAAGCTGGTCATCGGCCGCGGCGGCGAGCTGCTCGGCGGGATCCTGGTCGGCGACGCGGACGCGTACGGCACCCTGCGCGCCTTCACCGGTTCGGTCCCGCCGGTCTCCCCCGAGCAGTTGGTCCTCCCGGCCGGCGCGGGCGCCCCGGTCGCCCTCGGCCCTTCCGCGCTCCCCGACTCCGCCGTCATCTGCTCCTGCCACAACGTCAGCAAGGGCACGGTCCGCGGCGCGGTCACCGAGCACTCCTGCGCCACCGTGCCCGAGGTCAAGAAGTGCACCAAGGCCGGTACGGGCTGCGGGAGTTGCGTGAAGGTGCTCGGACAGCTCGTCAACGACGAACTGGAGGCGAGCGGCGTCGAGGTCGACCACGGCCTGTGCGGCTGCTTCGGGCACACCCGCGAGCAGCTGTACGAGATCGTCCTCTCGCTCCGGATCACCTCGCACCAGGTCCTGCTCGACCGCTACGGCCGCGAGGGCGCCCGGGGCGGCGACGGCTGCGAGATCTGCAAGCCCACCGTCGCCTCCATCATCGCCTCCCTCGCCCCGACGATCGGGGCCAATGGCTATGTCCTGGCGGGCGAACAGGCCGCACTCCAGGACACCAACGACCACTTCCTCGCCAACCTCCAGAAGAACGGCTCCTATTCGATCGTGCCGCGCATCCCCGGCGGCGAGATCACCCCGGAGAAACTGATCGTGATCGGTGAGGTGGCGCGGGACTTCGGCCTCTACACCAAGATCACCGGCGGTCAGCGCATCGACATGTTCGGCGCGCGGGTGGAGCAACTCCCGCTGATCTGGTCCCGGTTGGTGGACGCGGGCTTCGAGTCGGGGCACGCGTACGGGAAGTCGCTGCGCACGGTGAAGTCCTGTGTGGGCCGGACCTGGTGCCGCTACGGCGTCCAGGACTCCGTCCGCATGGCCATCGACCTGGAGCTGCGCTACCGGGGGCTGCGTTCCCCGCACAAGCTCAAGTCGGCCGTCTCCGGGTGCGCCCGTGAGTGCGCCGAGGCCCAGTCCAAGGACTTCGGCATCATCGCCACCGCCGGCGGCTGGAACCTGTACGTCGGCGGCAACGGCGGCGCCACCCCGCGCCACGCGGACCTCCTCGCGCAGGACCTCTCCGACGCCGAACTCATCCGTCTCATCGACCGGTTCCTGATGTTCTACATCCGCACCGCCGACCGGCTGGAGCGCACCTCCACCTGGCTGGAGCGGATCCCGGGCGGCCTGGAGCACGTGCGCGAGGTGGTGGTGGAGGACTCGCTGGGCATCTGCGAGGAGCTGGAGTCGCTGATGGCCGCGCATGTGGCGGGCTACCGCGACGAGTGGGCCGAGACCATCAACGACCCGGAGAAACTGGCCCGGTTCGTGTCCTTCGTGAACGCCCCGGACACCCCCGACCCGGTCGTCGGTTTCGTCCCCGAGCGCGACCAGATCAAGCCCGACCTGCCGCTGCTGACCATCGGCACCCGCCCCCTGGAAGGAAGCGCCCAGCGATGACTCCTGCTCCCGAGACAACGGCGCTCAAGGTCCAACTCCTGCTGACGAAAGGCTGGTTCACGGTCTGCGAGCTGAGCCTGCTGACCCCGGGCCGCGGAGTCGCCGCGCTTCTCCCCGACGGCCGCCAGGTGGCGGTGTTCCGCGACCGCGCGGGCCGCACGTACGCCGTCGACAACCGCGACCCGTTCACCGGCGCGGCCGTCCTCTCCCGCGGCCTCACCGGCACCCACCAGGGCCGGGCCTTCGTCGCCTCGCCGCTCCTGAAGCAGCGGTTCGACCTGGAGTCGGGGCAGTGCCTTGACGATCCTGAGGTGCGGGTGGCGGTGTACGAGGTGCGCGCGGCCTGACGGTCCAGTGGGACCGCCCGGAACTCACATCTCCAGCTCGCCTCGAATGTCACACCTTCAACGCGTCGTACGTCACGCCCGTCAGCTCCTCCGAAGCCTCCCAGAGCCGCTCCCCCGCCACGTCGTTGAGCGTCCACCCCGCCCGCCAGGACTTCGCGGGCGAGCCCCGCCACATCGCGAACGAGGGCCCGGTGAAGGAGTCGGGCAGTACGCCGGGCGCGGTGGCGGCGTACAGCGAGGGCAGCGCGCCGGCTTCGGCGCTCTGCCCGAAGACCCGGTTGGCGATCTCGGCACCCCGCTCCGCGCTCTTGCGTCCGGCCAGCTTCGGGCCGGCCGTCTGGAGGTTCGTGGAGGCGTACCCGGGGTGCGCGGCGGCCGCGACGACCTCGGAGCCGATGGTGGCGAGGCGCCGGGCGAGTTCGTGCGTGAAGAGCAGGTTGGCGGTCTTGGAACGGCCGTAGGCGATCCAACGCCGGTACCTGCCCTCGCTGTTGAGGTCCCGGATGTCGATGTTGGCGAGCGCGTGGACGAAGCTGGAGAGGGTCACGACGCGGGCGCCGGGCGTGCCGAGCAGGGTGGGCAGGAGCAGCCCGGTGAGGGCGAAGTGCCCGAGGTGGTTGACGCCGAACTGCGTCTCGAACCCGTCCGCCGTACGGCCGTAAGGCAGCGCCATCACACCGGCGTTGTTGACGAGCAGGTCGAGCCGGTCGTAACCGCGCTCGTACGTCACCGCGAACTCGCGTACCGATTCCAGGTCCCCGAGATCCAGCCGTACGAACTCGACGAGCGCGCCCGGCACTTCGGAGACCAGCCGGTCCTCCGCCTCGGCCCCCCGCGCCTCACTGCGGCAGCCGAGGACGACCCGGGCACCCTTGCGGGCCAGCTCCCGTGCCGTGACGTATCCGATACCGCTGTTGGCGCCGGTGACGACGGCGGTGCGGCCGCTCTGGTCGGGGATGTCGCTCGTGTTCCAGCCCGTCATGACTGAGCTCCCTCCGGGTGTGCCGGTGGCGGACACTCCAGCGTATGCCGCGAGGCGGCCCGGTCCGCCCCCGCGGTGCCGCCGTCCGCGCCACCGTCGCCGGGGGCCTGACCGGCCCCCGGCTGGGTGAGGGCCCGACCGGCCCCCACCCAGCCGTCCGCCCACCCGTCACGGATTGTCCATGACACGTCAACTCGGCGCGTCTAGGATCCGTCAGCGCGCGACCCCGCCATCGACCCCGGCGGCGGGGCGGTCACGGCCCTCTGGAGCGAGAGTGGAACGTCGTACCCTTCTGCGTGCAGCCGTCCTCGGTGGTTCGTCCGCCGTGCTTGGCGGAACCCTGTGGCGTGGCGCCGCCTACGCGGCACCCGCCCAGCCCGGCACCGGCCCCTACGGAGCGCTCGGCACGGCCGACGCCAACGGCATCCAGCTGCCGGCCGGATTCACCAGCCGGGTGATCGCCCGTTCCGGGCAGACGGTGCCCGGCACCTCGTACACCTGGCACAGCGCCCCGGACGGCGGCGCCTGTTACGCCGACGGCACGGGCTGGATCTATGTCTCCAACTCGGAGATCAGCCCGTCGGGCGGGGTGAGCGCGGTGAAGTTCTCGTCCACCGGCGCGATCACCGCGGCGTACCGGATCCTCGCCAACACCCGGACGAACTGCGCGGGCGGCAAGACCCCGTGGAACACCTGGCTGTCCTGCGAGGAGGTGTCCCTCGGCTATGTCTACGAGACCGACCCGTGGGGCGTGAACGCGGCGGTGCAGCGGGCCGCGCTCGGCCGCTTCAAGCACGAGGCCGCCGCGGCCGACCCGGTGCGCCAGGTGATCTATCTGACCGAGGACGAGACCAACGGCTGCCTCTACCGCTTCGTCCCGACCACCTGGGGCAACCTGTCCTCCGGCACACTCCAGGTCCTCGTCGCGGGGACCGCCACCTCCGGCTCCTTCACCTGGACCAACATCCCCGACCCGGACGGCTCCCCGACGACCACTCGCACCCAGGTCGCCGCGGCGAAGAAGTTCAACGGGGGTGAGGGCTGCCACTACGCCGACAACACGGTCTGGTTCACCACCAAGGGCGACAACCGCGTCTGGCAGCTCAACCTGGCAAGCAGCACGTACGAGTTGGCGTACGACGACTCGCTCGTGACGTCCGGCACCGCCCCGCTGACGGGCGTCGACAACATCACCGGCACCGCCTCCGGCGACCTCTTCGTCGCGGAGGACGGCGGCAACATGGAGATCTGCGTGATCACGCCCAGCGACGTGATCGCCCCGTTCCTGCGCATCAGCGGCCAGTCGCTCTCGGAGATCACGGGGCCGGCCTTCTCGCCCGACGGCAGGCGGCTGTACTTCTCCAGCCAGCGCGGTACCAGCGGGAGTTCCTCGGGCGGGATCACGTACGAGGTGACGGGGCCTTTCAGGTCGTAACCACCCCGAGAGAGGTGCGGGTGGGACATATGGCGACCTCGGCGTAGTTCATGAAGTTCCCAGGGAGCGCTGCTTATCTGTGCTCGCCATGTCCCATCCGCTCTCTCCCCGGAGGCCTCGAGCCATGCCTCGGAACCATCCCGCCCCCACCCGCCGCTCGTTCCTCGGCGGTGCCGCTCTCGCTTCGTTCGCACTCGCGGCCGGCGCCGGAACGGCGAACGCCTCGTCCGCGCCCCGGACTTCCTCGTATCCCACCGAGATCCCGCTCCCGAACGGCTTCCTCCCCGAGGGAGTCGCCATCGGCGCCCAGCCGTACGCCTACTTCGGCTCACGCGCCAACGGCGCCGTCTACCGCGCCGACCTGCGCACCGGCGAGGGCGTCGTCCTCTACGCGGGCGCGACCGGCACGATCACCAACGGGCTGAAGCTGGACGACCGTGACGGCCTGCTGTACCTCTCGTCGGGGTCCGCCGGAGGCGCCGCGCGAGTCGTCGACTCCCGTACCGGCAGTCTGGTCGCCACGTACCAACTGACCGACCCGACCGGCCACTTCATCAACGACGTCGTCCTGCTCGGCGACCGCGCCTGGTTCACCGACTCCTACGGCGCCGTCCTCTACGGCGTGCCGCGCGGCGGCACGGGAACCGTCCGCGAGCTGCCGATCGGCGGCGCCTGGGTCCAGTCGGCCACGGGAATCAGCGCCAACGGCATCGTCGACAGCCCCGACGGCAAGGCTCTGATCGTCGTCAACGGCGGCAAGCTCTACAACGTGCCGCTCGCGACCGGCACAGCCACCGAGATCACCCTGAGCGGCACCACCGCCCTCACCAACGGCGACGGCCTCCTACGGATCGACCACACGCTGTACGTCGTCCAGAACCGCCTCAACCAGGTCAGCGTCCTCACCCTCGACGCCAAGGCCACCACCGCCACCCTGACCCGCACGATCACCGACCCGCGCTTCAACATCCCCACCACGGCCGCCGTGTTCGGCAGTCTCCTCTACGTCGCCAACGCCCAACTGGGCCTGCCCACAACCCCGGACACTCCGTTCAACGCGGTGGCGGTCGCGCTCTGACCCACCACGGCGACTCCTGAAACGCACACGGGCCGAGCAGGTCGGCGGTCAGCCCTCGTAGGCGTAGTCGGCGCCGAGTTCCCGCATGTACCCGGCCAGCGCCCGCAGGCCGTCGGCGCCGAGTCGTCGGGCCACGAGCGCGTCGAACTCGGCGACGAAGACGGCGAGTCCCTGTTCGGCCTGTGCGCGGCCGGCCGGCGTGAGCACGGCGTTGGTGACCCGCCGGTCGGACGCGGAGGGCTGCCGCTCGATGAGCCCGGCCTGCTCAAGGCGGTCGGCGAGCTTGGTGAAGCCCCCGCTGGACACCGAGATGGTCCGGGACAACTTGGTCAGCGACACGGGCTGATCGCCGGCCCGTAGCAGCCGGACAAGGACGTCGAAGGAACGCCCCGGCACCCCGGTCGCCGCCTCGACCTTGCCGGTGAGGTCCCGCGACACACGGTTGTACGTGAGAACGATCGTGGTCCACGCCTCGACGAGTTCCTCGGACGACGGACTCTCCCCGGGGACACTCGGCGGGAGTTCGGGCTGGGGTGGAGGCGCGACGGATGCCATGCCTCATGGTACCGACCGGCATGAATCTTGCTGGAAAAAAGCTTCCCGGCTAACCTCTTCCCAGGAAGATAAAATGGCTTTGCATTCCACCCACGCGGGCTTGGATCGGCCCTCTCCCCATTTCCAGGCCGACGCCAGATTCCGCACCCCCCGGGCCGGTCAGCCGACCGGCCAAGAAGCCGGAGTCGACAATGTCCACCCCTCCCCCACGCTTCAACGCGGCGGCCACACTATGGGCCATCACCCTCGTCATCGGCCTCGGCCTGGTCACCAACGGCGTCATTCCCAGCGTAGGGATGCTGGTGATCGTCCCCCAGGTCGTCTTCGCGCTGCTCCACGGCGCCCGGCGCTACGGCTGGCGCGCCATCTGGGTCTTCGTCGCCGCAGGTCTCCTGATCAGCAACTTCCTGGAAAACCTCGCCATCAAGGTCGGCTTCCCGTTCGGCAACTACCACTACACCGGCGGCGGCAAGCTCCTCCAGGTGCCCTGGTTCATCGGCCCGGCCTACCTGGCCACCGGCTACCTCGCCTGGATCGTCGCCACCGTGCTGCTCGGCGACGTACGCCGCAACTCGCCCTGGCTGACCACGATCGGCACCCCGGTCGTCGCGGCCTTCGCGATGACCGCCTGGGACCTGTCGCTCGACCCCAGGTCCGCGACCATCAAGCAGACGTGGATCTGGGAGCACGGCGGCGGCTACTTCGGCGTACCCATGGGCAACTTCCTGGGCTGGACCTTCACCGTCTGGCTCTTCATGCAGGTCTTCGCCCTCTACCTGCGCAGCCGGGGTCCGCTGCCCATCGCCGACCCGCGCGAGACCACCACCAGTGACCTCCAGGCAGTGCTGCTCTACCTGCTGACCACGGTGTCCTTCTTCACCCGGCTCTTCACCGGCGAGCACACGACCGTCACCGACGCGTCGGGCACCACCTGGCAGACCGCCGACATCTACGAGACCTCGGCGCTGGTCACGGTCTACGGCATGTGCTTCTTCGCCCTCCTGGCGCTCCTCCGGATCGCCCAGCGGCACACCGCGACACCGGCGCCGGCCCCACCGGTCGAGACACCCGAACCGACGGACCGCGAAAGTCTGCACCCGGCCGCGTAGCGCCCGCCGGCCACACATGAAGGAGGGGCTGCACCCCCGCACAGGGTGCAGCCCCTCCTTCGTGCGCCGGGACCGTCGTCGAGCCGGTGAGGGTCGGGTGACCCGACAGTGGTCCCGGGGGTTTCAGGGGGTCAGCGGTGGTCGCTGCCCGATGACGACGACGCCGCGCGGCCTGCCTCCAGGCGGGCCACCGGGATCCGGAACGGCGAGCAGGAGACGTAGTCGAGTCCGACCTCGTGGAAGAAGTGGACCGACTCGGGGTCGCCGCCGTGTTCGCCGCAGACGCCGAGTTTCAGGTCGGGGCGGGTCTTACGGCCGGCGATGACGGCGTCGTGTACGAGCTTGCCGACGCCGTCGCGGTCGATGGTCTCGAAGGGGGAGACGCCGAAGATGCCCTTCTCCAGGTAGGCGGTGAAGAAGGAGGCCTCCACGTCGTCGCGGGAGAAGCCCCAGACCGTCTGGGTGAGGTCGTTCGTGCCGAAGGAGAAGAACTCGGCCGCCTCGGCGATCTGCCCGGCCGTCAGCGCGGCCCGCGGGAGTTCGATCATCGTGCCGATGGCGAGCTTGAGGTCGGTGCCCGTCGCGGCCTGGACCTCGGCGATGACCTGGTCGGCCTCCTCGCGGACGATCTCCAGCTCCTGCACGGTGCCGACGAGCGGGATCATGATCTCGGCGCGCGGGTCGGCCTTGGCGTTCTTCCGCTCGGCGGCCGCCTCGGCGATCGCCCGTACCTGCATGGTGAAGAGGCCGGGGATGACCAGGCCGAGGCGTACGCCGCGCAGCCCCAGCATCGGGTTCGACTCGTGCAGACGATGCACGGCCTGGAGGAGGCGCAGGTCGTTCTCGTTGGAGTCCTTGCGGGACTCCGCGAGGGCCACCCGGACCGACAGCTCGGTGATGTCCGGCAGGAACTCGTGCAGCGGCGGGTCGAGGAGGCGGACCGTCACCGGCAGGCCGTCCATCGCCTCGAACAGCTCGATGAAGTCCTGCTTCTGGAGCGGCAACAGCTCCTTGAGCGACTCCTCGCGCTCCGCGTCCGTGTCGGCCAGGATCAGCCGCTCCACGAGCTCGCGGCGGTCGCCGAGGAACATGTGCTCGGTGCGGCACAGGCCGATGCCCTGGGCGCCAAAGCGACGGGCCCGCAGCGCGTCCTCGGCGTTGTCCGCGTTGGCGCGCACCCGCAGCCGACGGACCCGGTCGGCGTACGCCATGATCCGGTGCACGGCGGCGACCAGTTCGTCGGCGTCGTCGGCGCCCGCGTGCATCCGGCCCTCGAAGTACTCGACGACCGGGGACGGGACGACGGGGACCTCACCCACGTACACCTTGCCGGTGGAGCCGTCGATGGAGACGACGTCGCCCTCCTCGATGACGGTCCCGCCCGGCGCGGTCAACCGCCGCCGCTTGGTGTCGACTTCGAGCTCCTCGGCGCCGCACACACACGTCTTGCCCATGCCGCGCGCGACGACGGCCGCGTGGGAGGTCTTGCCGCCACGGCTGGTCAGGATGCCCTCGGCCGCGATCATCCCGTCGAGGTCGTCAGGGTTCGTCTCGCGGCGGATCAGGATGACCTTCTCGCCCGAACGCGACCACTTGATCGCGGTGTACGAGTCGAAGACCGCCTTGCCGACCGCCGCACCCGGCGAGGCGGCGATACCCCGGCCGATCTGCTCGACCTTCGCCTGGTCGTCGAAGCGCGGGAACATCAACTGCGCGAGCTGCGCGCCCGTCACCCGCTGGAGCGCCTCCGCCTCGTCGATCAGTCCCTGGTCGACGAGCTGCGTGGCGATCCGGAAGGCCGCGCCTGCCGTGCGCTTGCCCACCCGCGTCTGGAGCATCCACAGCTGACCGCGCTCGATGGTGAACTCGATGTCGCAGAGGTCCTTGTAGTGGTTCTCCAGGGTCTTCATGATCTGCATGAGCTGGTCGTACGACTTCTTGTCGATCTGCTCCAGCTCGGCGAGCGGGACCGTGTTGCGGATACCCGCGACGACGTCCTCGCCCTGCGCGTTCTGGAGGTAGTCGCCGTACACGCCCTGGTGACCGGAGGCCGGGTCACGGGTGAAGGCGACTCCGGTGCCCGAGTCGGGGCCGAGGTTGCCGAAGACCATCGAGCAGACGTTGACCGCCGTACCGAGGTCGTGCGGGATGCGCTCCTGGCGGCGGTAGAGCTTGGCGCGGTCGGTGTTCCAGGAGTCGAAGACCGCGTGGATGGCGAGGTCCATCTGCTCGCGCGGGTCCTGCGGGAAGTCCCGCCCGGCCTCGGTCTTGACGATCTTCTTGAACTTCGTGACCAGCTTCTTCAGATCGGCCGCTTCGAGGTCCGTGTCGACGGTGACCTTCTTGGCCGCCTTCGCCGCCTCCAGCGCGTCCTCGAAGAGGTCGCCGTCGACGCCGAGGACCGTCTTGCCGAACATCTGGATGAGCCGGCGGTACGAGTCCCACGCGAAGCGTTCGTCACCGGCCTGCTTGGCGAGGCCCTGGACCGACTTGTCGGAGAGCCCGATGTTCAGGACGGTGTCCATCATGCCGGGCATGGAGAACTTCGCCCCGGAACGGACGGATACGAGCAGGGGATTATCGGCCTGCCCGAGCGTCTTGCCCATCCGCTGCTCCAGCGCGTCGAGGTGTGCACTCACCTCGTCACGCAGTGCCGCCGGCTCCTCGCCGCTGTCGAGGTAGGTCTTGCACGCCTCGGTGGAGATCGTGAAGCCCGGAGGGACGGGAAGACCCAGGTTGGTCATCTCGGCGAGGTTCGCTCCCTTGCCGCCGAGGAGGTCCTTGAGGTCCTTGTTGCCCTCAGTGAAGTCATAAACGAACTTCACACCCCCCACCGCGCTCTCGGCTACGTGGGGATCTTTGTTTTCCGACACGAGTCTCGACTCCTCGACGTCGCGGTGGCTGCCCTGACGACGGGGAACATACCCAGATCGAAGGCGTCTGGGTACGTCCACTTGTGCGTCATGTGCCTGTAACCACTCGTCCGCCACCAGATCGAAAGTCAAGGCTTGGCAAGCGATGAGATGACGATGTTTTCACTTCTTGAACGGGCCGACGCCCGCAGACCGGTTTATTCACTCATCTGAGCGGCTCATGCCACGCCTGAGTTCAGTTGCTGAACGATCAAGGGGTGGCACTGAGTGCCACCCCTTGGAGAAGTGCAGCCGCTCATGATCCGCTCATCTGAGCCTATTCCCTATCAGGCGTGGCGAGAATCACGCCGGGACGGGGGCCGGATTTCACCATGCGGACCACGATGTGGACACGTCACACGGATGTCACACGACTACCCGAGCCGGTTCCGGTGCGGTCATGCGGCGGGCGGGTCACACCCCCAGCGCCGCCAGCCGCTCCTCGACCCGCTCCGGTGCGTACAGGTACTCCACGACCAGCGCCCCGGCCCCGACCAGACCGGCCCGCTCGCCGAGCCGCGAGGTCACCACGTCCAGATGAGCGGTGGAGCGGGGCAGCGCCCGCTGGTACAGCAGCTCGCGTACGCCCGTGAGGAAGGGAGTTCCGGCCAAATCTCCGGCGATCATCAGGACACCGGGGTTGAGCAGCGTCACCACGGTTGCCAGTACGTCACCCACCTGGCGCCCCGCCTCCCTTGCGAGCGCCATCGCCTCCGGATGCCCGGACGTCAGCAGGTCCCGCACGTCCGATCCAGAGGCGGCCGCCACCCCGGACTCGACGAGCCTGCGCGCCACCGCGCCGCCACTGGCCACGGCTGCCAGACAGCCCCGCGATCCGCACCGGCACAGCACGTCGGCACCCACCCGGATGTGCCCGATGTCGCCGGCGCCGCCGTCGATCCCGCGGTAGATCGTGCCGCCGACGACCATTCCCGCGCCGATACCGGTGGAGACCTTGACCAGCGCGAACGCCGAACAGTCGGGGTAGCCGGTGCGCTGCTCCCCGTACGCCATGAGGTTGGCGTCGTTGTCGACGAGTACCGGGACGCCGGGGCCCGTGCCCGTGTGGTGGGCGAACGCGCGGCCCAGTCTGCCTCTTATGTCGTAACCGTCCCAGCCCGGCATGATCGGCGGCTGCACGACCCGGCCGGTGTCCATGTCGACCGGCCCCGGCACGGCGAGTCCGATGCCGCACACGGCCTCGGCAGGCGTTCCGGCCTTCACCAGCAGGTCGGCGAACCAGCGGCCGAGTTCGCCGAGGACCGCCTCCGGGCCCTCGTCGATGACCAGGAGCCCCGACTGTTCGGCCAGGATCTCGCCGGTCAGGGTGAGGACGGCCGCCCGGCCGTGCCGGGTGTCGAGGTCGGCGGCGAGGACGACGGCGTGGGCGTCGTCGAACTCGAGGGTGATGGAGGGGCGCCCGCCCAGCGGTGAGTCCACCGGGCCGCCGGCGCCCTCGCGCAGCCAGCCCGCGCGGAAGAGCCGGTCGAGGCGCTGGCCGACCGTGGCCCGGGACAGCCCGGTGGCCTGTTGCAGCGCGCCGCGTGTCGTGGCTCGTCCGCTGCGCACCAGTTCGAGCAGCTCTCCGGCGGTTGCCTGATTCCCTGCCCTCACGGTCCTGTCCGCCCTTCCTGACATGCCCACCCTCTTGCGTTCCTCAACTCTGCATTACATATTGAGTTTTGCGTGTTAAATAGACGTAACCCTACGGTAGCTACAGCCGAACTGGTCGGCAGGATGTCTTCCGGGAGACCTGAGTGGACCGCACAACCCAGCTCACCGCCTTGCGCACGGAAATCACCACCTCCGTGCGCACCTCAGGCACACCCCTGGCCGCCTCGGGACCACCCTCCTCGCCCGGCCGGGCCGAGGTAACCCGTACCGGAACACTTGTATACGATCCTGCCGGGACGGCGGGTTCGCTGCACCTCAGGGCGGCCCGGGTTCTGAACGGCAACTGGACAGGAACGTCCACCGTGCCCTCGCGCGGTCTGTACCCGCACCAGTGGTCCTGGGACTCCGCCTTCATCTCCATCGGACTGCGCCATCTGTCCCCCCTGCGGGCGCAGACGGAGCTGGAGACGCTGCTCGGCGCGCAGTGGGGCGACGGCCGGATCCCGCACATCGTCTTCAACCCCTCCGTGCCGCTCGACGCGTACTTCCCGAGCCCCGACTTCTGGCGCTCCTCGGCCGCGGGGGCCGCCGCCGGTGCCCCGCGCACCGTACAGACGTCCGGCATCGTGCAGCCACCCGTGCACGCGCTCGCCGCGTGGCTGGTGCACCAGGCCGACCCGGGCCTCTCGCGGGCCCGCGGTTTCCTCTCCCGCGTCTATCCCCGGCTGGCGGCCTGGCACCGCTATCTGCTGCACCGCCGGGACCTGGGCGGCGGCGGTCTGGCCTCCGTGGTCCACCCCTGGGAACAGGGCATGGACAACAGCCCCTGCTGGGACGCCCCGCTGAGCCGGATCACCCCGGCCCCGCCCCGCTCCTTCCGCCGCGCCGACCTCGACCACGGGGCCGCCGAGGACCGGCCTACGGATCTGGACTACGGGCGGTACGTGCGGCTGGCGACGGACTACCGGGACGGTGGGTACGCCGACGGCGGCGGCGAGTTCGCGGTCGAGGACCCCGCGTTCAACGCACTGCTGATCGCCTCCGAGCACGCCCTCGCCCACATCGCCCAGGAACTGGGTGCGGCGGGAACCGCCCGCCACGCCCGCGCGGAGCGCCTCACGGCGGCCCTGGTGGAGCGACTGTGGGACCCGGCGGAGGGGATGTTCTTCTGCCGGGATGTGTACGCCCGTGGTGAGGGCCGGGGCCCCGAGCGGAACGGAGGTGCCGGGGAGCTGATCGCCGAGCGCAGTGTCTCCGGCCTGATCCCGCTGCTCCTCCCCGCGCTGCCGCGCGACATCGCCGCCACCCTCGTGCGCACCGCGAGCGGGCCGCACTTCGGGCTCGGGGACAGTACTCGGCTCGCGCCGAGTTACGACCTGACCGGAGACGCGTTCGACCCGCACCGCTACTGGCGCGGTCCCGCCTGGTTCAACACCAACTGGCTGCTGGAGCGCGGCCTGCGGCTGCACGGCGAGCAGACGCGCGCGGACGGCCTGCGGGCGGCGCTGCTCGACACGGCCGGCGAGTCCGGGTTCGCGGAGTACGTGGACCCGTACACCCGCGAGGCCTGCGGAGCACTCGGCTTCAGCTGGACGGCCGCGCTGACGCTGGACCTGCTGCACTCACCGGCGGGAGCGGACCAGTTCGCGTCCCACCCGGGACACGAGACGTTCGACAGGGCACACAGCGCGAGCACCTTCGGGAACGCGCGCGCATACGCATTCGAGACGGGCGCCAAGGGAGGGGACCGGGGATGACGGACCGGCATCATCTGCTCGTGCACGGTGGGACGTTCGCCGCCGTGGGCGACGGCGGGGACATCAGCGGGGTGCGGGGCGGCAGCTCCCCGGACGGCTTATTCGTGCGCGACGCACGGCACTTGAGCCGCTGGCAGCTGACCCTGGACGGCGCGGTGCCCGAGGCACTGACACCGGTCGCGGACGGCGACACGGCGCGCTGTGTGCTCGTACCCCGCGGCGGCCGCAACGAGCCGCCCGCGTACACGGTCTTCCGTGAACAGGCCGTCGCCGAAGGCGCCTTCGTGGAGGCGCTGCGCGTCACCAGCAACCGCCCGGCGCCCACGACGGTCCGCGTCGCGGTCACCGCGGACGCCGACTTCACGGACCAGTTCGAGCTGCGCTCCGACTACCGTACGTACGCCAAGACGGGCGTCGTCCGCTCCCGCCAAGTCCTCGACGACGGTGTGCGGTTCGGCTATCAGCGCGGTGAATGGCAGTCCTGTACGACGGTCACCTCCGAGCCCGCCCCGGACGGCGTGGAGGAGACGGGCACGGGCGCCCGTCGCCTCGTATGGACCCTGGAACTCGAACCGCACGGCAGCGCGGAGCTGTCACTCAGGGTCGCGGCGCGTCCGCACGGCGCCACGCACGATCCCGACGTACCGCTCTCCCCCGCAGCCGCGAACGACCAACTTTTCGCGCTCGAAGGGGAGTTCACGGAAGGCGTGCCCTTCCCGACCGGCTGGCCCGAACTGGCCGCGGCCTGCGCGCGAGGTCTGTCCGACCTGGCCGCGCTCCAGGTCCCGGCCCGTGGCCCGGACGGCGAGGAGCTGCGCGTCCCGGCGGCCGGAGTGCCGTGGTTCCTGGCCCTGTTGGGCCGTGACGCGCTCCTGACCTCACTCTTCGCCCTCCCCTACCGCCCCCAGCTCGCCGCCGCCACACTGCCCGCGCTCGCCGCGACGCAGGCGACCGAGGTGGGCGCGGAGGCCGTGTGCCAGCCCGGCAAGATCGTGCACGAGGTGCGGCACGGGGAGCTGGCGCACTTCGGGCAAGTGCCGTACGGGCGTTACTACGGTTCGGTGGATGCGACGCCGCTGTTCCTGGTGCTGCTCGGCGCGTACACCGAGCAGACCGGCGACCTATCCCTGGCCCGCCGCCTGGAGGCCAACGCCCGTGCGGCGATCGGCTGGATGCTGGACCACGGCGGGCTGACCTCGCGCGGCTATCTCGTCTACCGCGCGGACGGCGGCGGCCTCGCCAACCAGAACTGGAAGGACTCCCCGGGCGCCATCTGCTCGGCCGACGGCGGCCGCCCCTCAGGACCGGTGATGGCGGCGGGCGCGCAGGGCTACGCGTACGACGCGCTGCGCCGCACCGCGCACCTGTCCCGCACGGTCTGGGACGACGAGGTCTACGCGGCCCTCCTCGAACAGGCCGCCGGTGACCTCCGGGACCGCTTCCAGCGGGACTTCTGGATGCCCGAACACTCCTTCCCCGCCCTGGCGTTGGACGGTGACGGCCGCCATGTGGACGCCCTCGCCTCCGACGCGGGCCACCTGCTGTGGTCCGGCCTGCTCGACAAGGAGTACGGCGAGCTGGTCGGCCGGCGGCTCCTGGAACCCGACTTCTTCTCCGGCTGGGGCGTCCGTACCCTCGCCTCCGGGCAGGAGGCGTACCACCCGCTCTCGTACCACCGCGGCTCGGTCTGGCCGCACGACAACGCCCTGATCACCCTGGGCCTGGCGAGGTACGGCCTGCACGACGAGGCCCGCACCGTCGCCCACGCTCTGGTCGACGCCGCCACGGCCGCCGGCCACCGCCTCCCCGAGGTCCTCGCGGGCTACGGCCGCGACACTTACAGCGAGCCGGTTCCCTACCCGCACGCGTGCGTACGGGAGTCGAGGTCGGCGGCGGCACCGCTGGCGCTGCTGACGGCGGTGGGGGGAGCATAGGTCCACAGCCCTAGTCGTCGGGTTCGGTGAGCTCGGTGAAGAGGGTCAGCTGAAGGGCTCCCGGTGCTTCCAGCCGGGAGTTCAGCGAGTTCCAGGGGGTACGCGTCGGCTCCGCGATCACCTCGGCCCCGGCGGCGGCCAGCCTCGCCGTGGTGGCGGCGGAGTCGTCGACCTGGAAGGCGACCCGCACATGGCCCGCCACCCGCCGCCCGACCTCGAGCTCGTCGATGAAGGCGGCGTGGTTCGGGTCGGTCAGCTCCAGGGTGGCCCGGCCGGCGTCGAGAATGGTGACCCGCCCGTCGGGCGAGGAGAACGCCCCGCGCTCGGTCAGGCCGAGGACGTCGCGGTAGAAGTGCAGCGCGACGTCGTAGTCGGCCGCCGTGACGACAAGGCGGAGTTCGCTGACGGCGGGTTCGGCGGACTTGTCGTCGGCATCGGGCATTACGTCGACGCCGGGCATTACGCCGGCACCGGGCATTTCGTCGGCACCGGGCTTCCCCTCAGCGACGAACTCTCCCTCAACACCGGGCTTCCCCTCGGCGACGGACTCTCCCTCAACACCGGGCTTTCCCTCGGCGACGCGCTTTCCCTCTGTGTCGGACATGGCGGCTCCCTGGAGATCTCGAGTACGAGCTCGTCAACCGACCGTCCGAGCAGGCGATTCCCCATTCCGCCCGCTACGCGGCGACCATGGCCGTACGCGCCTCCCCGATGAACTGCTCCAGCCTGTCGCGGAACACGCCGTGGGTCTCCTCGAAGCGAGCGCGGGATTGCGGGTTGTCGTCGTCCGAAACCCCCGCCAGCGCACCGTTGGCCTCCGCTGCCGCCGCCAGGAGGACCTCGGCCGCTTCGGCGGCCGGTGCCGGTCCCTCCAGCACGATGACCCGGACGCAGCGCATGAGAGGGTCGAAGGCGCTGCGCAGCTCGGTGCGGAGTTCCTGAATGCGGGTCAGTTGGTCGGCGGGGTCAGGGAGTTGGTAGAACGCGTCGCCGACTCTCCAGTAGAGCTGGCCCGTGATGTGTGCCTGTTCCATCAGGTCCAGGTAGGCGGCCCGCCGGATCTCCCTGACTCGGCCGCGCTGCTGGGCCTGCGCCGAGGCCTCCGCCTGGACCTTCGCCGCGCGGGCGTTGCCCACAGTGGTCACCCAGCTGGCGAGCACCGCGGTCGCACCGGTGAACACCCCGACCCACACCACGCTGTCCGCCACCCGCACATCCTCGGCGAACCGGATTCCCCCTGTCGAGCCCAACTACCCCCCGGACGTGTCCAGTTCCGCGTCCACGCCGATGCCCGAGCAGTCGTACGGGTCCTTGAGCCAACCCTCCGGCAGGACAACCCTGTTGTTGCCCGACGTACGGCCACGAGGCCCGTCCGCGCCGAGCGGCCAGGGCTGGTCGAGGTCCAACTCGGCGAGCCCTTCGGAGAGTTCGGCGATGGACGAGGTGATGGCGAGGCGCTTGCGCATGTCGGAGCCGACGGCGAAGCCCTTGAGGTACCAGGCGACATGCTTGCGGAAGTCGATAACGCCGCGCGCCTCGTCGCCG
This sequence comes from Streptomyces sp. NPDC127595, assembly GCF_042671685.1. NCBI lineage: Bacteria > Bacillati > Actinomycetota > Actinomycetes > Kitasatosporales > Streptomycetaceae > Streptomyces > Streptomyces sp. NPDC127595. The sequence goes on from NZ_JBHXWK010000007.1 coordinate 485,767, forward strand.
ATCCACTCGCCCAGCAGGGTCGCGTGGCGGACCATGACGGCCGCGACCTCGCGCAGGGTCGGACGGGCGTACTCCTCACGCCCCTCGAAGGCGGCCACCAGGTCGCCGAACAGCCAGGGCCGGCCCAGGCAGCCGCGCCCGACGACCACCCCGTCACACCCGGTCTCCCGCACCATCCGCACCGCGTCGTCGGCGGACCAGATGTCGCCGTTGCCGAGGACGGGGATCTCCGGCACATGCTCCTTGAGGCGCGCGATGGCGTCCCAGTCGGCCGTGCCGCCGTAGTGCTGGGCGGCGGTCCGGCCGTGCAGGGCGATCGCCGTGACGCCCTCCTCCACCGCGATCCGCCCGGCGTCCAGGTAGGTGATGTGGTCGTCGTCGATGCCCTTGCGCATCTTCATCGTGACGGGGAGATCACCGGCTCCGCTCACGGCCTCCCGGAGGATCGCCCGCAGCAGGTTCCGCTTGTACGGGAGGGCGGATCCGCCGCCCTTGCGGGTCACCTTGGGGACCGGGCAGCCGAAGTTCAGGTCGATATGGTCGGCGAGGCCCTCCTCCGCGATCATGCGGACGGCCTTGCCGACGGTCGCCGGGTCCACGCCGTAGAGCTGGATCGAACGCGGCTTCTCGGTCGCGTCGAAGTGGATCAGCTGCATGGTCTTCTCGTTGCGCTCGACCAGCGCCCGCGTGGTGATCATCTCGCTGACGAACAGTCCCTTGCCGCCGCTGAACTCCCGGCACAGCGTACGGAAGGGCGCGTTCGTGATCCCGGCCATGGGGGCCAGGACAACGGGCGGCTGGACGGTGTGCGGGCCGATCGACAGCGGGGGCGCGGGCACGAGGGTGGGCGTGGACATTCCCCCATTGTCACGTACGTCGGCGACTGCGGCGACAGTCGTTAGTTAGACGCACTATCGAAACCGTCGTACGATGGTGAAATGCCCGAGCTGAGCCCCCGCCACCGCATGTTGGTGCTCGCGATCTGCTGCATGAGCCTCCTGATCGTGAGCCTCGACAACACGGTTCTGAACGTCGCCCTGCCCTCCATGCAGAAGGAACTGCACGCGAGCCTGGCAGGCCTCCAGTGGACGATCGACGCCTACACGCTGGTCCTCGCCTCGCTGCTGATGCTGGCGGGCTCGACCGCCGACCGCATCGGCCGCCGGAAGGTGTTCATCGCGGGCCTGGTCATCTTCACGCTCGGCTCGTTGCTGTGCTCGCTCGCCCCGAACCTCGAATCGCTCGTGGCGTTCCGCATGGTGCAGGCGGTCGGCGGTTCGATGCTGAACCCGGTGGCGATGTCGATCATCACCAACACGTTCACCGACCCGCGCGAGCGCGCCCGCGCGATCGGTGCGTGGGGCAGCGTGGTCGGCATATCGATGGCCCTGGGACCCCTGGTCGGCGGGCTGCTCGTGGACTCGGTCGGCTGGCGTTCGATCTTCTGGATCAACCTCCCGGTGGGTCTGACCGCGCTCCTGCTCACCCTGCGCTTCGTCCCCGAGTCCCGCGCCCCCAAGGCCCGCCGCCCCGACCCGGTCGGCCAGATCCTCATCATCGCGCTCCTCGGCTCCCTCACCTACGCGATCATCGAGGCGCCCACCTCGGGCGCCGTCAAGATCGTGGCCTTCGGCGCGGTCGCCGTCGCCTCGCTGACCGCCTTCGTCCGCTACGAGCACCGGCGCGACGAACCCCTCATCGACCTGCGCTTCTTCCGCTCCGCGCCGTTCAGCGGGGCCACCGTCATCGCCGTCTGCGGATTCGCTGCGCTCAGCGGGTTCCTGTTCCTCTCGACGCTCTACCTGCAGAACGTGCGCGGCCTCGACGCGCTGCACGCGGGCCTGTGGATGCTGCCGATGGCAGCCATGTGCTTCATCTGCGCACCACTGTCGGGCCGGCTGGTCGGCAGCCGCGGCCCGCGCGTGCCCCTGCTGATCGCCGGAGTCGCGATGACGGCGAGCGGGGTGCTGTTCGCCGCGTTCGAGGGCGAGACCTCGAACACCACGCTGATCATCGGCTACGTCCTCTTCGGCCTCGGCTTCGGCTTCGTGAACGCGCCCATCACCAACACCGCCGTCTCCGGCATGCCCCGCACCCAGGCCGGCGTCGCCTCCGCCATCGCCTCCACCAGCCGCCAGATCGGCGGCACCCTCGGCGTCGCGGTGATCGGCGCGGTGCTGGCCTCCGGAGTGAGCACGACGGCGTACAAGGCCACCTTCGTGGCGGCCGCCGCCCCGGCCTGGTGGATCATCGCCGGATGCGGCCTCGCGGTCCTGGTCCTGGGCGCCCTGACCAGCGGAGCCTGGGCGCGAAAGACGGCCAGGCGCACGGCGGCCCGGCTGGAGGAGCCGGAACAGCCGGAGCTCCGGGGCGCGACGGGCGTACGGGCCTGACGCCACGACCCCGTCCGCGCCCGGGCCGGCTGACCCGGGCTCGCCGAGCCTGGCCGGCTGACCCGGGCTCGCCGACCGGGGCCGGCGGACCCAGGCCGTCTGCCCCAGGCCGGCTGCCCCGGGCTGGCTAACCTCTCCCGGTATGACCTTCTACGAAGCGGTCGTCGAGGCCTTTCGGCGTCGCGAAATGGACGTGGTGCAGCGCCTGAGCGAGGAGGAGATCACCCGCGCCCGGGCTGCCGGTGATGTCGCCGGCGAGGTGGAAGCGGTGGGCTGTCTGGCACGTGTCGCCATCGTGGGCGGTGACCTGCCCGAGGCAAGGCGGCTGGCCGAGGAGGCACGGGAGCTCGCACGGCGAAGCAGTGACCGCCGCCTGGAGCGGACCCCCCTGCACATCCTGGCGGGCACCGCGCGCATGGCCGGTGACGTGCCCGCCGCTCGCCGCCTGCTCGCGGAGAGCATCGCTCTCAACGAATCCCTGGGCGAGCGCGGAAGCGTCGCGAACGAACGGCACAACCTGGCGTATCTGGAACTGCACGCGGGCGAGGTCCACAAGGCCCGCGAGCTGTTCTCCGCGGCCCGACGCGAGGTGGTGGAGGGCGAGATGACGAACATGTACCCGCAGGTGGCCCTGAGCACAGCGGTCATCGCGGCCGCCGACGGCGACCACCGCCGTGCGACCCGGTACCTGGCGGCGGTCGACAGCGAACTGCGCAGGATCGGGCATCAACTGGACCCCGATGACGCCCAGGAGCACCAGACCCTCCGTGAACGGCTGGTGGAGGAGCTCGGCCGCGACTCGTTCGACGCCGAGTACGGGACGGGATCCGGCCATGCCCTCCTGGAAGTGATCTCCCGGTAGAACACCGCACCGCGGCCGGCCGGCCCGGTTCGAGAAGCCCGGGCTCGGGACGAACCCGGCACCGAGAGCCGCGAGCGTACGAAGCCCGAGCCAATGAGGCCCAAGCCATTGAGCTCAAGCCAATGAGCTCAAGCCAATGAGCTCAAGCCAATGAGCTCAAGCCAATGAGGCTCAGGCCATGACCGTTGCCCCGCGCTCCCCCGCGATCGCGTGCAGCTTCTCCAGCCGCTCGCGCGACTCCGCGTCGGCGGGCACGTACGTCACCAGGCGCGGCCCCACGTCAGGACCGAGCCACAGGTCGGTGTGGTCGACGGTGATGCGGCCGACGTACGCGTTGCGGAACTCCTTGCGCTTGGTGCTCGCGCCGACCACCTCGTGGCGGTCCCAGGCCTCGCAGAAGTCCGGCGACTCCGCGCGCAGCCGCTTGAGGAGCGTCTTCCAGGCGGGCGAGGCGAGATGCCCGGCCATCGAGGCGCGGAACTTGGCGGCCATGAGGCGGGTGGTCTCCTCCAGATGCACGATCGACGAGCGCCACTCCTCGTGCGTGTAGGCGAGGATCATGCAGTTCCGGTCCTCGGGCGGTACGGCGTCGAGGTCGCAGAGCAGCAGGCTGTACGTGCGGTTGTACGCGAGGATGTCGTACCGGCTGTTCTGGACACAGGCCGGCATCGGCTCGAGCTGCTCCAGGATGGTCTGCAGGGCCGGGGACACCGTCGGGCAGGTCATGGGGGGCGCCGGGTCGACGGCTCCGGCCAGCTGGAACAGGTGGACGCGCTCGCTCTGGTCGAGCATCAGCGTGCGGGCGAGTGCGTCGAGCACCTGCACGGAGACATGGATGTCGCGGGCCTGTTCCAGCCACGTGTACCAGGTGACGCCGACGGCGGCGAGCTGCGCGACCTCCTCGCGACGCAGGCCGGGAGTACGCCGCCGGGAGCCGCGCGGCAGACCGACCTGTTCGGGGGTGACGTGCTCGCGGCGATGGCGCAGGAAGGCGGCCAGTTCGTGCCGCCGGATATCCGCCTCGCGACCGCCGTGCCGCCTGGCCGACGCCCCCGAATACACCTGTGCCATCGTTGTCATGCTCCTAGCCTGCCGCACATCTCACCCTGTTTCCAGGTAGTTCCTCTACCAGGATAAGTAAACTCTGGTACCAGTCTGGGACCGGGAGCAGGCTGGAGCACGTGACCGAAACCGGAACCCTCACCACCCCCGTCCGATCCCCCGCCTCGCCACCCGTGCTCGGCGGCCTCGGACTCTTCACCGTGCTGATCGGCGCGGCGCTGCCGTTGATCGACTTCTTCATTGTGAACGTCGCGCTGCCGACCATGGGACAGGACCTCCACGCGAGCGCGTCCGTCCTCGAACTCGTCATCGCCGGGTACGGAGTCTCGTACGCCGTCCTCCTCGTCCTCGGCGGCAGGCTCGGCGACCTCTTCGGCCGGCGACGGCTCTTCCTCGTCGGCATGGCGGCCTTCGGTCTGACCTCGCTGGCGTGCGGGCTCGCGCCCAGCGCCTGGATGCTGGTGGCCGCGCGGGTCGCGCAGGGTGCGGCGTCCGCGGCGATGCTGCCGCAGGTGCTCGCCACCATCCAGTCTGCGACCGCCGGGCCGCGCCGCGCCAAGGCGATGAGCCTGTACGGCGCGACAGCCGGGCTCTCCATGGTGGCCGGGCAGATCCTCGGCGGCGTACTCATCGCCGCGGACATCGCGGGCACCGGCTGGCGTGCGGTGTTCCTCGTCAACGTGCCCGTGGTGATCCTCGGTCTGGTGCTGGCCACGCGGGCGGTCCCCGAGACGCGCTCGCAGCACCCGGAGCCGATCGACGGCCCCGGCACGGTACTTCTCGCCATAGCACTGCTCGCGCTGCTGGCGCCGCTGACCGAGGGCAGGGCTGCGGGCTGGCCGCTGTGGACCTGGCTGTCGCTCGCGCTGTTCCCCGTCGCGGCGGCGGCGTTCTACTTCGTCGAGCGCCGGGAGGACCGCAAGGGCCGTACGCCGCTGGTGCCGCCGAGCCTGTTCGCGCTGCCGTCGTTGCGCCGGGGGCTGGTGATGATCGTGCCGTTCTCGATCGGCTTCAGCGGGTTCATGTTCGTGATCGCGGTGGCCCTTCAGGAGGGTGCGGGGCTCGGTCCGGTCCAGGCGGGTCTTGCCCTCGCGCCGATGGCGGTGGCCTTCTTCGTCGTCTCGCTGTGCGGTCCGCGGCTGATCGCGCGGTACGGCACCCGGGTCGTCACCGCCGGCGGCGTGATCCAGGCGGTGGGCGTGGGCCTCATGGCGCTGGCCGCCTGGCGGTCCTGGCCGGACCTGGGTATCTGGGAACTGGCGCCGGGCGCGGCGGTAGCGGGCGCGGGCCAGGCCCTCCAACTCCCCGTTCTCTTCCGGATCATCCTCTCCGAGGTCCCGCCCGCCCGCGGCGGCGTGGGCAGCGGCGTCATGATCACCACCCAGCAGTCCGCCCTCGCCCTCGGCGTGGCCACCCTGGGCTCCCTCTTCCTGTCCCTCGTCCCGGGCCACGGAATGCAGGACGCGCTGGTGACCACACTGCTCGTCCAGCTCGCCATCGGGATCCTGACGACGGGCCTGAGCCTGCGCCTGCCCCGCACGATCAGCTGACGGCCCGGCCCCTGGCCGCCAACTCCCGTACGGGCACCGCAGGTGAGACTTTCATCACCTCGGCGGGACAGATCGTGACGAGGGACGGCCACGCCGCCAACTCACCGACAAAGAATCCCCGTTGATCTTCGCCATGCTGCACACTCCTTGCTGCGCAAGGGAATGCGGTATACGCGGCATCACGCGGTATCACCAGGAGGTGGCATGCTGCAGATCAACACGAGCAAGGTAAGCCGCTGGGACCAGCACGGCCGCGAGCACGTCGTACACGTTCAGCGGGCGGGCGTACAGCGCACGATCAAATGCGACACCTGCGGGTGGCGCAAGGCGGCACAGTTCCTGCCCTGGCTGAAGGCGGAGGAACACCTGGCGGAGGCGCATCAGGCGACGGTGGACCCGACGGAGGGGTAGCCGGTCCGGGAGCCTTACGGCGCCGGATCGCCGCGGGTCAGGCGCGCACCCCTCGTACGACCAGGTCCACGAGCGCCTCGAACTCCCCGTCGATGCCGGGCTGTTCCCACTCACGGGAGTAGCCGGGGTCGTGGAAACGGTTCGTGGCGTCGAAGAGGGCGCGGGCCGTGACGGCCGGGGCGTCGGACGCGAAGACGCCGCGCCGCACACCGTCCTCGACGATCTCCACGAGCTGGCCGGTGAGGTCGGCGATGTGCCGGTCGACGACACCGCTGTTCTCGCCGGTCAGCAACACCATGTAGGTGGCGAAGAGTTGGGGGTCGTCGCCCGCCTTGCGGCGCTTGGCGGCGAAGAGCGCCGTGAACCAGTCGCGCAGCCGGGACTCGGGGTCGCGGTCCTCGGCGACGATGCCCGCGAGGGACTGTGACGTACGGTCCAGCCAGCGCTTCGTGACCGCCTCCCGCAGCGCCGCCTTCGTGGCGAAGTGGCGGTAGACGCTGCCGTGACTGACGCCGAGCGCGCGGGCCACGTCCACCACGGTGGCCTTGGCGGGCCCGTGGCGGCGCAGCACCTCCTCGGTCGCTTCGAGGATGCGCTCGGCGGTCAGTGCTTCGGTGCTCGGTGCCATGACGAGGACGGTACCCGCCGGTGCCGTCAGCGCTCCGTGCCGAGGTGCGCCATCTGCGCCTGCGGGTAGCGGTCGCCCGCGGCGGCGCCGTCCGGCACGGCCTCCTCGATGGCGGCGAGGTCATCGGCGCCGAGCGTCACGTCCAGCGCACCCAGCGCCTCCGTCAGCCGGTCGCGGCGCCGGGCGCCCACCAGCGGCACGATGTCCTCGCCGCGCGAGAGCACCCAGGCGATGGCGATCTGCGCGACGCTGACGCCCTTCTGCTCGGCGACCTTCCGCAGCGCGTCGACCAGGTCGAGGTTGTGCTGGAGGTTGTCACCCTGGAACCGGGGGCTCATCCCGCGGAAGTCGTTCGCCGCGAGCTGCCGGTCCCGCGTGAAGTGCCCGGAGATCAGCCCGCGCGACAGCACGCCGTACGCGGTGATGCCGATGCCCAGCTCACGGGTGGTCGGCAGCACCTCGTCCTCGATGCCGCGCGAGATGAGCGAGTACTCGATCTGAAGGTCCGAGACGGGGGCGGTGGCGGCGGCCCTGCGGATGGTCCCGGCGCCCACCTCGCTGAGCCCGATGTGCCGTACGTGCCCGGCCTCCACCAGCTCCGCGATCGCGCCCACCGTCTCCTCGATCGGCACATCGGTGTCGGCCCGGGCGATCCGGTACACGTCGATGTGGTCCACGCCGAGCCGCCGCAACGAGTACGCGGCGAAGTTCTTCACGGCCGCCGGACGGCCGTCGTACCCCAACCAGACGCCGTCCGGGTCGCGCAGCGCGCCGAACTTGACGCTCGTCAGCGCCTGCTCCCGCCGAGCCACAGGCGCACTGCGCAAGGCCTCGCCGATCAGTAGCTCGTTGTGACCCATGGCGTAGAAGTCACCGGTGTCGAGCAGGGTCACGCCCGCTTCGAGCGCGGCATGGATGGTCGCGATGGACTCGGCCCGGTCCGCGTCGCCGTACAGCGCGGACATGCCCATACAGCCGAGGCCGAGGGCGGAGACCTGGGGGCCGGTGGATCCGAGGGGGCGGGTTTGCATGAGGGCTCCTTGGAGGTTCTCCGGGCGGGGGGCGTACTCGGACGGGTGTCGTACATCCACCATGACATGACAGCTGACAGATATCAATATCTGTCAGCTGTCATATGTCAGCCGCCGCACACCCGCGATCGGCCGCCAACCGCCATCACATTTGGTCCAGACCTCTTGACGACTGGTCTGGACCAAGAGCACTGTCATGCCTACGACACCTCACCGCACCCCCCACCGGGAGGCCTCGCATGATCCGTCGGAAGCTGCGCCTGCTCGCCGTCGCGCTGGCGACAGTGGTCCTCAGCCCACTGTCGATCGCCATCGCGCCGAGCGCATCCGCTGCCGATACCTGCGCCGTGAAGTCCCGCCCGTCCGGCAAGGTCCTCCAGGGTTACTGGGAGAACTGGGACGGCTCGTCCAACGGCGTGCACCCGCCCTTCGGCTGGACCCCGATCACCGACTCCCGTATCGCGCAGCACGGTTACAACGTGATCAACGCGGCGTTCCCGGTGATCCGTTCGGACGGGACGGCGCTGTGGGCGGACGGGATGGACACGGGCGTGAAGGTCGCGACGCCCGCCGAGATGTGCGCGGCGAAGGCGGCGGGGCAGACGATCCTGCTGTCCATCGGCGGGGCGGCGGCCGGGATCGACCTCAGCTCCGCCACCGTGGCCGACAAGTTCGTCGCGACGATCGTCCCGATCCTGAAGCAGTACAACTTCGACGGTATCGACATCGACATCGAGACCGGCCTGGTCGGCAGCGGCAGCATCAACACGCTCTCCACCTCACAGGCCAACCTGATCCGCATCATCGACGGGGTGCTGGCCCAGATGCCGTCGAACTTCGGGCTGACCATGGCCCCGGAGACGGCCTATGTCACCGGCGGCAGCGTCGCGTACGGCTCGATCTGGGGCTCGTACCTGCCGATCGTGAAGAAGTACGCGGACAACGGTCGGCTGTGGTGGCTGAACATGCAGTACTACAACGGCAGCATGTACGGCTGCTCCGCCGACTCCTACTCCGCGGGCACCGTCCAGGGCTTCACCGCCCAGACCGACTGCCTGAACAAGGGGCTTGTCGTCCAGGGCACCACCATCAAGGTGCCGTACGACAAGCAGGTCCCCGGCCTCCCGGCCCAGTCGGGCGCCGGCGGCGGCTACATGACCCCGACCCTCGTCTCCCAGGCATGGCGGAACTACGGCACCTCCCTCAAGGGCCTGATGACCTGGTCCATCAACTGGGACGGCTCGAAGAACTGGACGTTCGGCGACAACGTCAAGGCGCTGCAAGGCCGTTGAGCGTGAGCGCGTGAAGGGAGAGCGACCCCACCGCCCGGGGCCGCTCTCCCTTCACGTGGTCGCCGAAAGTTCCCGTGCCGTTCCCTTGGACACCGGTGACCTGGTCTCGGACAATTTGGACTGTCGGCGAGCGGTCACCTCGGCGGCGCCTGCCGCCGGCCCGCGGATACGCCTGCGCCGCTCGAGGAGGCGCCATGACCATCCGTATCGCCACCTACAACGCGGAGAACCTGTTCCGCCGGCCCAAGGTCTTCGAGCTCCCGGACGAAGGCCTGCGCAAGGAGATCCTGGACGACTTCAGCGAACTGGTCTCGCTGCTGGACCGGGACCCGTACCAGGACGCGGACAAGGACCGGATCGTCGAGCTGGTCAGGAAGCACCGCGCGTTCGACGTCGATCCGGACACCCGGGGGCCGATCTACGTCAACCAGGTCCGGGGAGGCGCGAAGCTCTTCACCGCGTCCGGTCCTCCGGCGAATCCGGTCATCAAGATCGTCGCCAAGGGCCGTTCGAAATGGGCGGGTTGGGCGGAACTCGTCCGTGACGACCTCGAATGGGCCGCCGTGGAGAACACCGCCCGGGTGATCGCCGCGGTCGACGCCGACATCCTGCTCACGGTCGAGGTCGAGGACCGCCTGACCCTGGCCCGCTTCAACGAACAGGTGCTGGGTGACGCGCTGAAGAAGCAGCCGTACCCGTACAGCATGCTGATCGACGGCAACGACATCCGCGGCATCGATGTCGGCATCCTCAGCCGTCACCCCGTCACGTCCGTGCGGTCGCACATCTTCGACCCGGGGCCGTCCTTCAGGCCGCTCTTCAGCCGGGACTGCGCCGAGTTCGAGATAGACGTCTTCGGGACGCCTCTGTGGGTCCTGGGCAACCACTTCAAGAGCCAGCGGGGCGGCGGGGGCGGCGGCCTGCGCCAGGCCCAGGCGGAGCGGACCAGGGACATCTACCGGGCCGCCCTCCAGCGCTCCGCCCGGGTCGTGGTCGCCGGAGACCTCAACGCCCCCTTGGACACCGACCCGATCAGGACGCTGCAGGGCGCCGGCCTCCAGGACGCGATGAGCCACCCCAGTTACAAGGGCGACCCCGGCACCTACGAGCAGGGCACCTCGCCCGACGACAAGCTCGACTACCTCATGTTCTCGCCCCAGTTGTGGGAGCGGGTGCAGCAGGTGGACGTGGAGCGCCGCGGGATCTGGGCGCCAAGGACCTTCGACTCCTTCGACACCGTGACGTCGAAGCTCACCCAGGCCTCCGACCACGGCGCTCTCCACGCGGACCTCGACCTCTGAACTCCCGTGAACGCACCGGTACCGGGCCCCTGCGAAAGGGACCCGGCACCAGTGACGTACAACCTGACTCAGCAGCCGATCAGCCGGCCGGCGAGACAGTCCTCGAACCCGGCTCAGCAGCCGATCAGCCGGCTGGCGAGGTAGCCCTCGATCTGGTCGAGGGACACGCGCTCCTGCTTCATCGTGTCGCGCTCGCGCACGGTCACGGCGTTGTCGTCGAGCGTGTCGAAGTCGACGGTGACGCAGAACGGGGTGCCGATCTCGTCCTGGCGGCGGTAGCGGCGGCCGATGGCGCCGGCGTCGTCGAAGTCGATGTTCCAGTTCTGCCGGAGCGCGGTGGCCAGGCCCTTGGCCTTCGGCGAGAGCTCCGGGTTGCGGGACAGCGGGAGGACCGCGACCTTGACGGGCGCCAGGCGCGGGTCGAGGCGCAGCACCGTGCGCTTCTCCATCTTGCCCTTGGCGTTCGGCGCCTCGTCCTCGATGTAGGCGTCGAGGAGGAAGGCGAGCATCGAGCGGCCGACACCGGCGGCGGGCTCGATGACGTACGGAGTCCAGCGCTCGCCGGCTTCCTGGTCGAAGTAGGAGAGGTCCTGGCCGGAGGCCTTGGAGTGCGCGTTCAGGTCGTAGTCGGTGCGGTTGGCGACGCCCTCCAGCTCACCCCATTCGTTGCCGCCGAACTGGAAGCGGTACTCGATGTCGGCGGTGCGCTTGGAGTAGTGCGAGAGCTTCTCGGCCGGGTGCTCGAACCAGCGCATGTTCTCCTCGCGCATGCCGAGGCCGGTGTACCAGTTCCAGCGCTCCTGCATCCAGTACTCCTGCCACTTCTCGTCCTCGCCCGGCTTGACGAAGAACTCCATCTCCATCTGCTCGAACTCGCGGGTGCGGAAGATGAAGTTGCCGGGCGTGATCTCGTTGCGGAAGGACTTGCCCATCTGCGCGATTCCGAACGGCGGCTTCTTGCGCGAAGTCTGCTGGACCTGGGCGAAGTTGGTGAAGATGCCCTGCGCGGTCTCGGGGCGCAGATAGGCGACGGAGCCGCTGTCCTGCGTCACGCCGAGGTGGGTGGAGAGCAGGCCGGAGAACTGCTTGGGCTCGGTGAACTGGCCCTTGTTACCGCAGTTGGGGCAGTTGACGTCTGCGAGGCCGTTCTCCGGGAGGCGCTTGTGCTTCGCCTCGTAGGCCTCCTCCAGGTGGTCGGCGCGGTAACGCTTGTGGCAGGAGGTGCACTCGGTGAGGGGGTCGGTGAACGTGGCGACGTGGCCGGAGGCGACCCAGACCTCGGTTGCCAGGATCACGGACGAGTCGATACCGACGACGTCCTCACGGGAGGTGACCATGTAACGCCACCACTGGCGCTTGAGGTTCTCCTTGAGCTCGACGCCGAGCGGGCCGTAGTCCCAGGCGGCCTTCTGCCCACCGTAGATCTCACTACAGGGGTAGACGAAGCCACGGCGCTTGCTCAGGCTGACGATGGTGTCGATCTTGTCGGCGGCCACGGTGCTCTCTTCATTACGAACGGACGGCAGCGAATGACTTAGGTTACCGGCGCTGCCCACCCCGGTATCAAATCGGTTGGTTGACTCAACCCTTGTTGACAATCGTTTCCAAATTTGTTGAAAATGACTGTCATGAACGTACGACGACGCCTTATATCCGGGACTGCTGTGACCGCGGCCACAGTCCTCGGTCTCGGCACCCTCTCCGCGTGCTCGGACTCGTCCGCCGCCGACAACAGCAGCGGGAAGCTCGACGTCGTGGCGTCGTTCTACCCCCTGCAGTATCTCGCCCAGGAGATCGGCGGGAACCACGTGAGTGTCACGAACCTGACCGAGCCCGGTCAGGAGCCGCACGACCTGGAGATCAGCGCCAAGCAGACCGCGCAGCTCCAGGAGGCCGACGCGGTCCTCTACCTGAAGAACCTCCAGCCGGCCGTCGACGACGCCGTGGCACAGTCCGAGGTCAAGACCAAGATCGACGCCGCGACGCTGACCACCCTGGAGAAGCACGGCAACGAGGTCGGCGGCCACGCGGCCGAGCACGACGACACCGAGGGCGAGGAGACCGGCGCCACCGACCCGCACATCTGGCTTGACCCGGTGAAGTACGCCGAGGTCGCCGAGGGCGTGGGCAAGGCCTTCGAGAAGGAGGACCCGGACAACGCCGCGGACTACAAGGCGAACACGGACGCCCTGGTCAAGAAGCTCGACGCCCTCAACACCCAGTACGCGGACGGGCTCAAGAACACCACGAGCAAGGTCTTCATCACCACCCACGCGGCCTTCGGCTACCTCGCCGAGCGCTACGGCCTCACCGAGGAGGCCATCAACGGCCTGGACCCGGAATCGGAGCCCAGCGCGAACCGCGTCAAGGACCTTGAGACCATGGCCAAGGCGGACGGCGTCACGACGGTGTTCTACGAGACGCTCGTCAGCGACAAGACCGCCAAGACCATCGCCAGCGACGCGGGCCTGAAGACCGACGTCCTCGACCCCATCGAGGGCATCACCGACAAGTCCAGGGGCGACGACTACCTCCAGGTCATGGAGTCGAACCTGAAGGCGCTGGAAACGGCACTGGGCGCGAAATGACAGGCACCCGGTGACAGAACGCACCACGAAGTGACGCAACGAACACGGAGGACGGCGGAATGAAGAGCGAGCCCGTCATATCCCTGCGCGGAGTGACCGCGGAACTCGGCTCACGCCCCGTCCTGCGCGGTATCGACCTCACCGTGAACCCCGGCGAGGTCGTCGCACTGCTCGGCGCCAACGGCTCCGGCAAGTCCACCGCCGTACGCAGCATCATCGGCCAAGTCCCGGTCAGCGGCGGCGAGATCGAGATCTTCGGCACCCCGCGCCGCCGCTTCGACGACTGGGCGCGGGTGGGCTACGTACCGCAGCGCACCACGGCCGCGGGCGGTGTGCCCGCGACGGTGACCGAGATCGTCGCCTCCGGACGGCTGTCCCGCGCCCGCTTCGGCGTGCTGCGCAAGGCCGACCACGAGGCCGTGCGGAAGGCCATCGCGCTCGTCGGCCTGGCGGACCGCGCCAAGGACTCCGTGAACGCGCTGTCCGGCGGCCAGCACCAGCGGGTCCTGATCGCCCGCGCCCTGGCCTCCGAGCCCGAACTGCTGATCATGGACGAGCCGATGGCGGGCGTCGACCTGGCGAGCCAGGAGGTGCTGGCCTCGACCCTGCGCGAACAGGTCGCCCAGGGCACCTCCGTCCTCCTCGTCCTGCACGAACTGGGCCCGCTGGAGCCGCTGATCGACCGCGCGGTCGTGCTGCGCGACGGCTGCGTCCTGCACGACGGCCCGCCCCCGGCCGCGCTCGGCCAGCACGCGCTGCCCGGCCACGACCACGTACACCCGCACGCGGCTCACGACGCCGAACCGATCCGGACGGGGCTGCTGAGCTGATGGGAACGGAGAAACTGGTGGAGCCGATGGGGCTGAAGAGCTGGATGGGGCTGGCGAGCTGATGGACATCCTCGATTACGCCTTCATGCAGCGGGCCCTGCTCGCCGCCGTCCTGGTCGGCATCACCGCGCCCGCCGTCGGCATCTACCTCGTGCAGCGCCGCCAAGCCCTGATGGGCGACGGAATCGGCCACGTCGCGATGACCGGCGTCGGCCTCGGCTTCCTGCTCTCCTGGTCCCCGGTGTGGATGGCGACGGCCGTCTCCGTGGTCGGCGCGGTCCTCATGGAGCTGATCCGCTGGTACGGCAAGACGCGCGGCGACATCGCCCTCGCCATGCTCTTCTACGGCGGTATGGCGGGCGGCGTGATGTTCATCAACCTCGCGCCGACCGGCTCGAACGCCAACCTCACCTCGTACCTCTTCGGCTCGCTGTCCACCGTCTCGGAGTCCGACGTGACGGCGATCTGCGTCCTGGCGGCCTTCGTCGTCCTGGTCACGGTGGGCCTGCGCCGCCAGCTCTTCGCGGTCAGCCAGGACGAGGAGTTCGCGCGCGTGACGGGCCTGCCGGTGCGCGCCCTGAACCTGCTCACGGCCGTCACGGCGGCGGTGACGGTGACGGTCGCGATGCGCGTGGTGGGCCTGCTCCTTGTGTCCGCCCTGATGGTCGTCCCGGTCGCCGCTGCGCAGCAGCTCAGCCGGAGCTTCGCCGCCACCTTCGCGATCGCGGTGGCGATCGGCGTGAGCGTGACGATCGGCGGCACCGTGACCTCGTACTACCAGGATGTTCCGCCGGGAGCGACAATCGTGCTGCTGACCATCGGCACGTTCATCGTGCTCACCGCGCTGGCGACACCGCTCGCACGGCGCAGAGCCCGGGCGCTGGCGGCGGCGCAGGCTGTCGGGGACCCGGCGGAATGCGCGATTCCGGCCACGCGTGGGACGGACGGGAAAGTCGGCGTCTGACTACCGACAGCCCGGACTGGCACAATGGCCGGGCAAGTGCAGACGTGGAGGAGGCAACGGTGACAACCGCTGGATCGCCCGTACGGGGCCGTTCCACCCGGCAACGTACCGCCGTGGCGGCGGCGCTGGACGAGGTGGACGAGTTCCGCAGCGCGCAGGAACTCCACGACATGCTCAAGCACAAGGGCGACTCCGTCGGGCTGACCACCGTGTACCGCACACTGCAGTCCCTCGCCGACGCCGGCGAGGTCGACGTCCTGCGCACCTCGGACGGTGAGTCCGTCTACCGCCGCTGCTCCACCGGCGACCATCACCACCACCTCGTCTGCCGCGTCTGCGGCAAGGCCGTCGAGGTCGAGGGCCCGGCCGTCGAGACCTGGGCCGAGGCGATCGCGGCGGAGCACGGGTATGTGAACGTGGCGCACACGGTGGAGATCTTCGGGACCTGCGCGGAGTGCGCGCGCCCATAGCTGTTCTGACCCGCGACGGGCTGGTGTCGCGCCGGGTCGAACCGACCGTGCCATCCGCCGGCTGTGGGCATACGCGGCGGGGCCGGCCGGGGCCGTCCGGCCGCCGTCTGCGTCATGGAAGAGTCATCGTTCGGTCATCAAACGGCATGCTCAGCCGCTGGGCACAGGGATAACCCTCGACCTCCCCGGCTTCGGATGACATGCCCTCATCAGGGGTGCCACTCTTCCTTCTGCCATCCCCCACGCCTGTCCCACCCTGCCCCCGCACGGGGGATGCGCACTGCTCAGCTCGTCCCGGGCCGCACACCCCCGTCCGCCCGGGTCTGTCTCCGGCCGCCGAAACGCGGCCGTCGCAGTAGGAGTACGAGTGAGACGCAACAGCCCCCACAGATCCACCCGCCTCTCGAACCGGAGCTCCTCCAGGGCGACCGCGACCGGCGCGCTGGTCACCGCCGCCGCGCTCCTGGCCGTCGGGGTCCAGACGGTTCCGGCCGCCGCGAAGCCCGCACCCCCTGGCCCAAGCCCCTTGCGCACCAGCGCACTTGAGGCAGAGCTCAGCCCCGCCCAGCGCACCGCGCTGATCAAGAGCGCGGCCGAGAAGACCACGCAGACCGCCGACACCCTGGGCCTGGGCGCCCGGGAGAAGCTGGTCGTCAAGGACGTCGTCAAGGACAACGACGGCACGCTGCACACCCGTTACGAGCGCACCTGGGCCGGTCTGCCGGTGCTCGGCGGCGACGTCGTCGTGCACACTCCGCCCGCCTCGCAGGCCTCGGGCACGGTGAGCAGCACTTTCAACACCAAGCAGACCATCAAGGTCGCCTCCACCACCCCGACCTTCAGCAAGTCGGCCGCCGAGACCAAGGCACTCGGCGCCGCCGAGGCACTGGACGCCGAGAAGGCCACCACCGACAGCGCCCGCAAGGTGATCTGGGCCGGCAGCGGCACCCCGAAGCTCGCCTGGGAGACGGTGATCGGCGGCTTCCAGGACGACGGCACGCCCAGCCAGCTGCACGTCATCACCGACGCGACCAGCGGCGCGGAGCTGTACCGCTACCAGGGCATCAAGACCGGTACCGGCAACAGCCAGTACAGCGGAACGGTCACCATCGGCACCACGCTGTCCGGTTCGACGTACCAGCTGAACGACACCACACGCGGCACCCACAAGACGTACAGCCTGAACAACGCCACGTCCGGCACCGGCACCCTGATGACCGACGCCGACGACGTCTGGGGCACCGGCGCAGGCTCCAACACCCAGACCGCCGGTGTCGACGCCCACTACGGCGCCCAGGTGACGTGGGACTTCTACAAGAACACCTTCGGCCGCAGCGGCATCAAGAACGACGGGGTCGCCGCCTACTCGCGCGTCCACTACAGCACCGCGTACGTCAACGCCTTCTGGGACGACTCCTGCTTCTGCATGACGTACGGCGACGGCACGAGCAGCACCCACGCGCTCACCTCGCTGGACGTGGCCGGACACGAGATGAGCCACGGCGTCACCTCCAACACCGCGAACCTCACCTACTCCGGTGAGTCCGGCGGCCTGAACGAGGCGACCTCCGACATCTTCGGCACCGGCGTGGAGTTCTACGCCAACAACAGCACCGACGTCGGCGACTACCTCATCGGCGAGAAGATCGACATCAACGGCGACGGTACGCCGCTGCGTTACATGGACGAGCCCGACAAGGACGGTGGCTCCGCCGACAGTTGGTACTCCGGCGTCGGCAACCTGGACGTCCACTACTCCTCGGGCCCGGCGAACCACATGTTCTACCTGCTCTCCGAGGGCAGCGGCTCCAAGACCATCAACGGCGTCACCTACAACAGCCCGACCTCCGACGGTGTCGCCGTCGCGGGCATCGGCCGGGCCGCCGCCCTGCAGATCTGGTACAAGGCGCTGACGACGTACATGACGTCCAGCACCACCTACGCCCAGGCCCGCACCGCCGCGCTGAACGCCGCCGCGGCGCTCTACGGCACCAGCTCCACCCAGTACGCCGGGGTCGGCAACGCCTTCGCCGGCATCAACGTCGGCAGCCACATCACCGTGCCGTCCACGGGCGTCTCGGTCACCAACCCGGGCAGCCAGTCCTCCACCGTCGGCACCGCGGTGAGCCTCCAGGTCGCGGCCAGCAGCACGAACGGCGGGACGCTGACCTACGCGGCGACCGGTCTGCCGACCGGCCTCTCGATCAGCGGCTCCACGGGCGCCATCACCGGCACCCCGACCACGGCAGGCACCTACAGCACCACGGTCACGGTGACCGACAGCACGGGTGCCAGCGGTACGGCGTCCTTCACCTGGACGGTCAGCTCAAGCGGCGGCGGCACCTGCACCTCGGCGCAACTGCTCGGCAACCCCGGCTTCGAGTCGGGCGCCACCACCTGGACGGCCACCAGCGGCGTCATCACCACCTCCACCAGCCAGCCCGCCCGCACCGGCACCTACAAGGCCTGGCTGGACGGCTACGGGGCGACGCACACCGACACGCTGTCCCAGTCGGTGACGATCCCGAGCGGCTGCACGGCCACCACGTTCACCTTCTACCTGCACATCGACACGGCCGAGACCACCACCAGCACGCAGTACGACAAGCTGACGGTCACCGCCGGGTCGACGACTCTGGCCACCTACTCCAACCTGAACGCGGCGAGCGGATACGTCGCGAAGTCCCTCAACCTGTCCGCCTACGCGGGCACCACCGTCGCGCTGAAGTTCTCCGGTGTCGAGGACTCCTCGCTCCAGACGAGCTTCGTCATCGACGACACGGCGGTCACGACACACTGATCCCGTAGGGCCTTTGGGCCCGTAGGCCGTACGACAGACAGCGGCATCCGGCGTGGGGAGCGCCGGGTGCCGCTGTCATGTCGTACGGCGGCTGCCTCAGGCTTCCGTGCGGCCCTGCATGTCCCGCTCCATCTCCAGCAGTTGCTCGTTCGGGACGGCTCCGCCGAAGCGCCGGTCGCGGGAGGCGAACTCGACGCAGGCGCGCCACAGATCGCGCCGGTCGAAGTCCGGCCACAGCACGTTCTGGAAGACCATCTCGGCGTAAGCGCTCTGCCAGAGAAGGTAGTTGGAGGTGCGCTGCTCGCCGCTCGGCCGCAGGAACAGGTCCACGTCCGGCATGTCCGGGTAGTAGAGGTACTTCGCGAAGGTCTTCTCGCTGACCTTCGACGGGTCGAGCCGGCCGGCCCTGATGTCCTCCGCCATGGCCTGCGCGGCATCGGCGATCTCGGCGCGACCGCCGTAGTTCATGCAGAAGTACAGCGTCAGCTTGTCGTTGTCCTTGGTCTGCTCCTGGGCGACCTGGAGCTCCTTGGCCACCGACTTCCACAGCTTGGGCATCCGGCCCACCCAGCGGACCCGGATGCCGAGTTCGTCGAGCTGGTCGCGGGTCTTGCGGATGAAGTCGCGGTTGAAGTTCATCAGGAAGCGCACCTCGTCGGGCGAGCGCTTCCAGTTCTCGGTGGAGAAGGCGTACAGCGAGATGGAACCGACTCCCACCTCGATCGCGCCCTGCAGTACGTCAAGGACGCGCTCGGCGCCGACCTTGTGCCCCTCGGTGCGCGGCAGCCCGCGGTCCTTGGCCCAGCGTCCGTTGCCGTCCATGACGATCGCCACATGGTTCGGCACGAGCTCACCGGGGAGTTTGGGCGCGCGGGCACCGGACGGGTGCGGTTCCGGCGTCCTGTACTCGCGGCGCTGGCGCCCCAGGATCCCGCGTACAGCCATGTGTTTCTCGTCTCCTTGGTTCTTTGGTTCTTTGGTTCTTTGGTTCTTCTCTACGCAATGATTTTTCTGCGCAATTACTTCTCTACTACTTCTCTACGTAACGCAGTGAGCGAAGGCCGCGTTCCAGGTGCCAGTGGAGGTAGGCCGAGACCAGCCCGCTGCCCTCCCGGACGTGCCGCGGCTCGGCGGCGTCCGCGGTCTCCCAGTCGCCCGTCAGCAGCGCGGCGAGCAGTTCGAGTGCCTGCGCCGAGGGTACGACGCTGCCGGGCACCCGGCAGTCGGCGCAGACGGAACCTCCCGCGGAGACCGAGAAGAACCGATTCGGTCCCGGCATCCCGCACTTGGCGCAGGCGCTGAAACTGGGCGCGTAACCGTTCACGGCGAGGGAGCGCAGCAGGAAGGCGTCGAGGACGAGATGCGGCTCGTGCTGACCGCGGGCGAGCGTTCGCAGGCCGCCGACCAGCAGCAGATACTGCTGCACCGCCGGCTCCCCCTCGTGGTCGGTGAACCGCTCGGCGGTCTCCAGCATGGCCGTCCCGGAGGTGTACCGCGCGTAGTCGGTCACGATCCCACCACCGTACGGAGCGATCGTCTCGCTCTGCGTACACAGCGGCAGCCCCCGCCCGACCAGCTCGCTCCCCCGCGCGAAGAACTGCACGTCCACATGCGAGAACGGCTCCAGCCGCGCCCCGAACTTCGACTTGGTTCGCCGCACCCCCCGCGCCACGGCGCGTACCCGTCCGTGACCACGAGTGAGCAGGGTGATGATGCGGTCCGCTTCACCCAGCTTCTGGGTGCGCAGCACGATGCCGTCGTCGCGGAACAGGCTCATGGGGTCATTCTCGCGTACTGAGTCAGCGTGCGTGGTCGGGGTGGCCGATCGCTTCCCACGGCGCCATGTTCCAGGGGCTCGTCCGGTTCGCCGGGTCGAGGAGGGACTTCAGGTGCGCGTCGGACACGGCCTGCGGGGCGGGGAAGTTCGCGTCCGGCGTGCCCTGGAGGTTGTCCCGCCAGACCATCCGGCCCAGCAGATAGTGATCGGCGTACTCGTTCCAGGAGGCGTACGAGCGCACCACCGCCGGCACGATGTTCTTGAGCGCGGTCCACGCCTCGGCCTCGCTCAGCATTCCGCACGCGAAGCCCCTGCGGGAGATGTCCACGTACAGCCCGGCGTCCCACGCCAGCGGTTCGACGCCGAGCCGCAGCCGCGCCCGCGTGCGGTACCCGGTCCGCGCGAGACCGTCGAGCCGGCCGACCAGAGCGTCACGCGAGGTGATCTCCCACTGGTCGGCCAGCCACCGCCTGGCCTTGTCGTCGTCGATGCGGGTGAACGGGTACAGGGTCGTCCGCGACGCGTCCCGGTCCCGGTTCACCGGCGCGCTGAGCGACACCATCCACAACTGGTGCGCGGTGAGAGGAACGGGGTACTTTTTCGCCGCCTTCGGCTTACGACGGTTCCATATCGCCATGGCGCAGCACCCTATGTCACCCCGCTCCGCAGGGGTTCAGGGCGCTCCCGCGTCAAGGGACCTCACCGCGGCTGCGTGCGTTGGCATACGCCGTCGCCGCGCTGAGCCGCTCCGCCGCGGTGGCTCCCCGGACGGCGTCCGGTTCGCAGTCCCACTCCTTGCCGCCGCCGTACGGTCTCAGCTGGACGTACGGCCCCTCGTACCCCATGACCATCCCCACCCTTCCGGTCCGTATGTCCATCGCGTACGAGCCGATCACCGGCCTCACCGCAGAGCCGCCGCGAGCCGGGCCGCCAACTCGACGGAACAACCGCCCAATTCGATCCGCGGGCAAGGCGCCTCCCGCGCCAAACTCGCCTGGTCGATCCGCAGTGACGGCAGCGTAATTCCTGCGCTCGTGAGCGCCGCCCGCAATTCCTTCACCGTTTCCTCCGCTTCTTCGACGCACCGCGCCGAGTGTTGTGCCTTCACCCTGCTCCCCTGTCTTTTCGACTTTCACTCTTCACATCTCCAGGATGAGGCTCCGCGCCTACACTCGGCAGGAGTCTGTCCTCTACAAGTGAAGGGCAGTGCAGGGGGGTTGGCCATGGCCAATGGTTCGCGACAAGCGGCTTGGGAGTTCTTCGGGACGGAGTTGAAACGGCAGCGGGAGAACGCCGGGTTAACCCAGGCGGAGTTGGGCCATCGCGTCTTTGTGTCGGGCGGCTACATTGGACAATTCGAACAGGCCATTCGCAAGCCGCAGTTGGATGTGGCACAGAGGGTCGACGAGATCCTACAAACCGGAGGCTTTTTCGAGCGGCTATGGCGAAAGCTCATCAAGGACGAGCGGTACGCGGAGTACTTCGCGCACGCGGCGGAGCTTGAGGGGCTGGCCACGGAGATCTGCGAGTACGCGCCGGCGGTCGTACCCGGACTGCTCCAGACCGCCGAGTACGCACACGCGATCTACCTGGCGAACAACCCACTCGCCGCCGACGAGTCCATCGAGGAGATGGTCAGGCTCCGCATGGACCGCACCCAGCTCCTCAAGGACGCTACACGGCCCGTGTATTGGGCGGTCCTGCACGAGACGGCACTGCGCGTCCCGGTCGGTGGCCCCGCCACAATGGCCCAGCAGCTCGAACACATCGCAGCCATGGTGCGCGAGCGCAAGGCGTTGGTGCAGGTGCTCCCGTTCTCAGCAGGGGCGCACCCGGCGATGGGCAAGATGATGACACTGATGGGATTCGAGGACGCCCCGCCAACTGTCTATACGGAGGGGGTGCTTTCGGGGAATCTGCTGGACGAACCGGCAGTAGTGAACCGCGCGCGGTCGCATTACGATCTGCTCAGGGCCGCCGCGTTGTCGCCGGAGGCGGCCCTGGCCCTGATCGAGTCGGCGGCGGAGGACTTCAGACGATGCCCGAGTACGACCTGAGCAACGCCCGCTGGCGCAAGAGCAGTTACAGCGGCGGCGACGGCGGCGAGTCGTGCGTCGAAGTCGCCGACGGATTCCCTGGCGTCGTCCCCATCCGCGACAGCAAGGTCCCGGACGGCCCCGTCCTCGTGATCGGATCCGTCGCCTGGACAGAGTTCACTCGCGCCGTGACGGAGTCACCCTAGTGCCGCTCCGCGCAAGTCCGTGGAGGGGTGTGAGGACTGTTCACGTGGTCTTGAGCGGGGTTCCGTCGTAGGTCTACTTGTACGGCTTCGCGGATTCGTTGCGGCCGATGACGTAGACGTCCAGTTTGTCGATGAGGTCGTTGCGGCTGGAGACGTCGCCGTGGCGGAGGACGCGGCGGGTCATGGCAGAGAAGTACAGCTCGATCTGGTTCAGCCAGGAGGCGTGCGGCGGGGTCCAGTGCACGGTCCATCGGGGGTGGGTTGCCAGCCACTTCTTGGTGTGCTTGCGGTGTGGGAGGACCCATTGTCCAGAACCGTGTGAATTTCCTGGCCGGGGGCGGTGATGGCGTCAAGCTGGTCGAGGAAGGCAGTGAAGGTCACCGCGTCGTTTCGGGCGATTACCTCGGTGAGGGCCTCGCCGGTGAGCACGTCCAGGGCGGCGATCAGGGATGCGGTGCCGTGGCGGCGGTACTCGAACTCCTCGCGGGCGGGCTCACCGGGCCGGGCGGG
>NZ_JBHXWK010000008.1:0-35817 GCF_042671685.1 Streptomyces sp. NPDC127595
GGGGGCGGCAGCCCCCAGGAACAAGGGACGGGCAGGGGCGGAGGGGGCGAAAAACACCCCACCCTCACCCCTCCCGCAACCCCTTCGCCAACGCCCCCTCCCCCACCACCGCGACCCGCCCCTCCCGCACCGCGTCGAGCAGGGTCAACTCCCCCCGGCTGACGGCCTCGCAGGTCCCCGTGTCGAGGGACAGCCGGACGTCCGGCTCCTCCCGGGCGGGCCCGTCCCCGTACACGGGCCCCTCCTCCGCTCCCAGCCACACATGGAACTCCCCCTCGTCCAGGCGGACTTCCACAAGGCCCGTACCCTCCAGCCCCCGAAGCAGCGGCAACGCGAACCAGTGCGCCCGTACGGCGTCGGTGGGCCGCCGCTCGCCGAGCTCGGCGGCACCCCAGTCCCCGAGCGCCTGCAACACGGGGAGCAACTCCCGCCCGCGGGAGGTGAGTTCGTAGACGAACGCCGCGCCGGGCGGCGGAAGGCGCCGCCGGGTGGTCAGCCCGTCGCGCTCCATGTCCTTGAGCCGGGACGCGAGGACGTCCGTGCTCACGCCGGGCAGGTCCGCGTGCAGGTCCGTGTAGCGGCGCGGTCCGCCGAGGAGTTCGCGGACGATCAGGAGGGTCCAGCGGTCACCGACGGCGTCGAGCGCCCGGGCAGCGGAACAGTACTGGTCGTAGCTTCGGCGAGGTGACATGCGACGCAGTCTAGACATGTTGTTGGACTTTCCAAGCGCCTGCTTGGTAAAACCAAGCATCACAACGAACCGGAGGGCACAGCGCATGGAGTTCCGGCAGTCGAGCAAACTCAGCGAGGTCTGTTACGAGATCCGGGGCCCGGTGATCGAGCACGCCGACGCGCTGGAGGCGGCGGGCCACAGCGTGCTGCGCCTCAACACCGGCAACCCCGCGCTCTTCGGTTTCGAGGCACCGGACGAGATCCTCCAGGACATGATCCGGATGCTCCCGCAGGCACACGGCTACACGGACTCACGCGGCATCCTCTCCGCCCGCCGCGCGGTGGCCCAGCGCTACCAGGACCGCGGGCTGGAGGTCGGCGTCGACGACGTCTTCCTCGGCAACGGCGTCTCCGAACTGGTGTCGATGGCCGTACAGGCGCTGGTCGAGGACGGCGACGAAGTCCTCATCCCCGCCCCGGACTTCCCCCTCTGGACGGCGGTGACCACGCTGGCCGGCGGCAAGGCCGTGCACTACCTCTGCGACGAACAGTCCGACTGGTACCCGGACCTGGCCGACATGGCCGCGAAGATCACCGACCGGACGCGCGCCGTCGTCATCATCAACCCCAACAACCCGACGGGCGCGGTGTATCCCAAGGAGATCATCGAGGGCATCCTCGACCTCGCCCGCCGCCACGGCCTGATGGTGTTCGCCGACGAGATCTACGACCAGATCCTGTACGACGACGCCGTGCACCACTCGGCCGCCGCACTCGCCCCCGATCTGGTCGTCCTCACCTTCTGCGGCCTGTCGAAGACCTACCGCGTCGCGGGATTCCGCTCCGGCTGGCTGGTCGTCACCGGCCCCAAGCAGCACGCGCGCAGCTATCTGGAGGGCCTGACGATGCTCGCCTCCATGCGGCTGTGTGCCAACGCGCCCGCCCAGTACGCCATTCAGGCCGCGCTCGGCGGGCGCCAGTCCATCCACGACCTGACCGCCCCCGGTGGCCGCCTGCACGAACAGCGCAACCGCGCCTGGGAGAAGCTCAACGAGATCCCCGGCGTCTCGTGCGTGAAACCGAAGGGCGCCCTGTACGCCTTTCCGCGCATCGACCCCGCGGTCCACAAGATCCACGACGACGAGAAGTTCGTCCTGGACCTCCTTCTCCGCGAGAAGATCCAGGTCGTCCAGGGCACCGGCTTCAACTGGCCCCGTCCCGACCACTTCCGCATCCTCACCCTCCCCCACGCCGACGACCTCGACGCGGCGATCAGCCGGATCGGGCGGTTCCTGAGCGGGTACCGGCAGTAGGGGGTGCCGGCGGCAGCACGTGCCGGCGGCAGCACGTGCCGGCGGCAGGGCCGACCGGCGCAGCCGGTGCTGCGACGGACGCCGGCCGGTGCCACCGTACGAAGACAGTCATGTACGAAGGCAGTCGCGTACGAAGGACAGTCGCGTACGACGGGACAGAAAGGGTTTCGCGATGGGTGACCTTCTCCTCGTCCGGCACGGTGAGACCGAGTGGTCGCTGTCCGGGCGGCACACGGGCTCGACCGACGTCCCGCTGACGGAGAACGGCCGGGAGCAGGCGCGCAGGCTCGCTCCGCTGATCGCCCGCCACCACATCGCGGCGGCGTTCGTCAGCCCGATGCAGCGGGCCAAGGAGACGGCACGGCTGGCCGGGATCGGCGGGGCACGGGTCGACGCGGACCTGTCCGAGTGGGACTACGGCGGGTACGAGGGGATCACGACCGTCAAGATCCATCGGGAGCGGCCCGACTGGTTCCTGTTCACGGACGGGGTCACGCCCGGACCGCCCGAGCACCCCGGGGAGAGTCCGGAAGAGGTCGGGGCGCGCGCGGAGCGGATGCTGGCCAAGATCGACGCGGCGCTCGCCGAGGCGGAGGGCAGTGTGGTGGTCGTGTCGCACGGGCACTTCCTGCGGGTACTGACCGCGCGGCGGCTGGGGCTGCCGGCCGGGGACGGCGCCCTGTTCCAGCTCGGCACCGGGACGATCAGCCGGCTGAGCACGGAGCACCGGCGGCATGTGGTGGCCGGCTGGAATGTCAGACCCGGCTCGTACTGTTCTCATGAGCCGCTCTCCCCTCCGGGACAGGGGCCCGAGGAGCACTGACCGGCCTGGAGGGAGCGCGCCGTGACACGACCGCCGACCGCCGCACAGCGGCGTGTCATCGACGCCGCCGACCCCGTGACCGGACGGCTGAAGGGTACGGAGACCCAGCTCGCCGCACTGGTGAAGCGCGGGCTCGCCTTCCGGCATCCCAGGCCGCCGCACGACCACTTCCTGACACCCGCCGGGCATCGCATACGTGAGGCTCCCGAGCCCCAGCTCCAGCCGGTCGCGGAGACGTCCGTGTCCGCCGGCGCAGGGGTGTTCGCCGCCCGGATCGGCGGCGAGCAGGCGGCCGACAGCGGCCCCTCCCGGATACGCGAGGTGCACAGCGCCTGGCAGGGGCTGCTGGAGATGCGCCGGATGACCAATCCGGACGGCGCCACCGACCGTCCCTGCGCGTGGGAGCGGACGCATCTGGTGCAGGCCGCGGCGCTCGCCCTGGAGGCGGCGGGCCACCGGCCCGCGGACGCGGATGCCGGGAGCGCCGGTTATCGGGTGCGCGCGACACCGCAGCCGGAGGCGGTCGCCGTGCGCGAGCCGGACCCCGACGCGTTGCGTGCCTGCGCGGCCACGCTGGAGAAGGCGGGCTGGCAGGTCGGCGAGCACACGGAGCCGCGCACCGGTGCCCGGTATGTGCTGGCTTCGCCCCGGCGGGTGTGACCACGCCGGAATGGCTTGCTGTAGAAGGGAGTTGGACTGATTGGATCAGACCTGACCGTCGTTGAAGGGGAAGTCGTGGCAGAGCAGTTTTCGGTACCGGTCACCGTCCGCGGGTACGAGACCGATGTGCAGGGACACCTCAACCAGAGCGTCTATCTGCAGTACGCGGAGCACGCCCGCTGGGCGTTGATGCACGCGGCCGGGATCAGCCAGACGGAGCTGATGGGCAAGGGCGTGGGCCCGGTGGTCCTGGAGACGACCATCCGCTATCTGCGGGAGCTGCGCGCGGGCGACGAGGTCGAGGTGACATGCGGCTTTGCCTGGGGGACGGGAAAGTCCTTCCGGATCGAGCAGACCATACGCAAGACGGACGGCACGGTGTCCGCCGAACTCACCTGCGTCGGCGGGCTGCTGGACCTCAAGGAGCGCAGGCTGGTCGCGGACCCGCGGGAGTACTTCCGGGCACTCGCAACCGACCCGCAGGGGTTCGGCCTCTGAACGGCCCGGCCTTGCCCTGACGGCCGTCGCCCCGGTGTCAGTGCCCAACTCTGACAGCCGTCGCGCCGGTGTCACGGCCCTGCGCTGAAGGCCGCCACACCGGCTTTGTGCCTTTACCCTGAAGGCCGCCGCACCGGTGTTATGCCTTCCCCTGAAGGCCCTCGCGTCGGTGTCATGGGCGCGCGTCCTGCGGGCAGCCCGGCAGGGTCACCGTAACCGTAAGGCCGCCGTCCTCGCGTGGGCCGGCCAGGGCCTCTCCGGAGTGGGCGCGGGCGATGGAGCGGACGATGGACAGGCCGAGGCCGGCGCCCTTCGAGGTGACCACGCGGTCGACACCGAGACGCCGGAAGGGCTCGAAGAGAGCGGGGAGTTCGTACGGCGGCACGGCGGGACCGGAGTTGGTGACCTCCACCTCCACCCGGCCCTCGTCGTTCGTACGGCTGACCACCTGGACCCAGCCCCCGGCGCCGGTGTTGTGCCGGATGCCGTTCTCGACCAGGTTGTGGACGAGGCGTTCGAGGAGCAGCGCGTCGCCGAGGACGAGCGCCTCCCCGGCCTTCTCCTCTACGGTGACTCCGGCGCGCTCCGCCTCCCCCGTGATCTGGTCCGTCACATGGGTCACCACGTCGGCGAGGTCGACGGGCAGCCGCTCGGCGATCTCGTTCTCCGAGCGGGCGAGGAGCAGCAGGCCGGTGATCAGCCGCTCGTGCCGGTTGTTGATCTCCAGCAGGTTCTCGCCGAGTTGCCGGACGTCCTCGGAGGCCGTCTTGCGGTGCATGGCCACCTCGACGAGCGCGCGGCCCAGCGTCAGCGGGGTCCGCAGTTCGTGGGAGGCGTTGGCGACGAAGCGGCGCTGGCCGTCGAAGGAGCGGTCGAGCCGCTCGACCATGGTGTCGAAGGTGTCGGCGAGATCCTTGACCTCGTCGTCGGGGCCGCGCAGCGCGATGCGCTCATGCAGGCCCCGGTCGGCGGCGGGCGAGCTGGCGATGCGGTGTGCGGTGTCCGTGACCCGGTGCAGCGGTGCCAGCACGCGCCCCGCGATCAGCCAGCCGAACCCGGCCGCGACGCCGCCGACCACGAGCAGCGCGAAGCCTCCTTGGGTGAGCAGGGAGTTGGTGGCGACGTCCCGGAGCCGGTCGCTCTCGGCGTCCATCCATTTCTCCAGGTCCTTGAAGTCCGGCGGAGGCGTCGCGCCGCCGGCGGAGACCAGTGTCCGCTCGCCCTGCTGCTCACCGGTCGGCTGCGCGGAAGGCGTGCCCGTGCCCGCCCGCGACGAGGAGAGGATCTTCGTCCCCGAGCGGTCGAGCTGCTGGGTGAGCAGGGCGTAGGTGACACCGAGCAGGACCACACCGCCCGCGAAGAAGAGGCCGCCGTAGATCATGGTGAGGCGGGCGCGCAGGGTGATCCTGCGCGGAAGCAACCGGCGGGGCCACCGGAACCGTACCTTCGGCCGCGGCTCCGCCCCGCTCACGGGATGTCTCACGGAATCGCTCACTGGATCCGGTACCCGACACCGGTGACGGTCTCCACGACCGCCGGGTCTCCGAGCTTGCGGCGCAGCTTGAGCACCGCGAGCCGGACGGCCCCGGTGAACGGGTCGGCGTGTTCGTCCCACGCCTTCTCCAGGAGCTGCTCGGCGGAGACCGCGGCCCCCTCGGCGCGCAGCAGTTCGGCCAGCACGGCGAACTCCTTCTTCGACAGGGGGACGTAACGGCTGCCCCGGAACACCTCGCCCCGGGCCGGGTCGAGGGTGAGCCCCGCGCGACGCAGCACAGGAGGCGCGGCGGGACGCGCCCGTCGCCCCAACGCCAGGACTCGGGCGGTTAGTTCGGGGAAAGCGAAGGGTTTCACGAGGTAGTCGTCGGCGCCCAGGCCGAGGCCGAAGACCCGGTCGGTGATCTCGGCGGCCGCCGTGAGCATCAGCACCCGTGTGCTCGACTCGGAGGCGACCAGTTCCCGGCACACGTCGTCGCCGTGCACGAGCGGCAGATCGCGGTCGAGGACGACCACGTCGTAGTCGACGACCGTCGCACGCTCCAGCGCCGCCGCTCCGTCGTACGCGATGTCGACCGCGTGGGCGTGGCCGCGCAGCCACTCCGCGATCGCGTCGGCGAGCATCGGTTCGTCCTCGACCACCAGTACCCGCATCCGGTCACACCTCTCTCTGGGCGGAGCGCTCCGCAGGGCAAGGGTGCCGGGTGCCGCGTTTCCTTTCTGTTAGTGATCGTCGACAGGCCGCTCTGTCCGTGATCGTCGACGGGCCGCACCCGAGGCACTCAAGTGCCGTGGAAACACTGGGGAAACAGCCGGTCCTGTTCCCTCCTGGCGAGTGGCCGGAGAGCTCCTCCGGTCCCGACACGAGGAGACGACGCGATGCGGAAGCGGACCCGCGGCACACTCGCCGCCCTCCCGCCGGCACTCGCCCTGGCACTCGCCCTGTCCCTTTCGGGATGTGGTGCCGGCGGCGACACGGTGGAGACCGATGCGGCAGCGAGCAAGAACGCGCAGGAGGACCAAGGGGTGAAGTTCGCGCAGTGTCTGCGCGAGCACGGCGTGGACGTGGAGGACCCGGAGCCCGGCAAGGGGCTCCGGATCACCGGTCAGCTGCCCAAGGGTGAGGTCGACGCGGCGATGGAGGCCTGCCGCAAGTACGACCCCATGCAGAACGGGGACGCCAGTGCCGACCCAGAGGCGGAGGAGCGGGTGCGCAAGCTCGCCCAGTGCATGCGTGACAACGGGGTGGAGGACTTCCCCGACCCCGAGCCCGGCAGCGCGGGCCTTCAGATCAACCAGGACGTCGCCGAGGACCCCGACTTCGAGCAGGCCCAGAAGACGTGTGACAAGTACGCCCCTGACGGCGGCGAAGGCCCGTCGAACGACAAGGCCGGCGATGAGTGAGGCGGCGGTCGTGCCCGACGACACCTCCCCCGAGCGCACACCGTCCGAAGCGTCGCACGACCGGGCGCTGTCCGAAGGCCGTTCCGAGCAGGCGCACTTCGAGCCGCGGCCTGATGTCGACCACCCCGAAACCGGGACCTCCCCCTCGGAACCTGCCGAGCCGAATCGCCCGCGGCGCCACCGGCGCCGCCGCCGCACTGCCGTCATCGCCGTGGGCGTCCTCGCTGCGGTCGGCGGAGCGGCGGCCGCCGGGCTCGGCCTGGCCGGACGCGACGGATCGGGCGCCGCGTCCGCCACCCAACTCCCCCCGGCCACCGCCGAGGTGACCCGCCAGACCCTCAAGGACAGCCAGTCCGAGGACGGCGAGCTCGGCTACGGAACGGCGACCACCGCGACCGCCCGCATCCCCGGCACTGTCACCGAACTCCCGGACGCCGGCGAGAAGATCACCCGGGGCAGGACCCTGTACGAGGTCGACGACAAGCCCGTAACCCTGATGTACGGGGGGACTCCCGCGTACCGCGACCTGAAGCCCGGCGTCGAGGGCGCGGACGTCGAGGCGCTTGAGCGGAACCTCGACGCGCTGGGCTACTCGGGCTTCACGGTCGACGACGAGTACACCGAGGCGACCGCCGACGCGGTGCGGGAGTGGCAGGAGGACCGGGGGCTGGACGAGACCGGGGCCGTCGAGCTGGGCCGGGTGGTGTTCGCGCCGGCTGCCGTGCGGGTGGACGCGGTGGACGCCGAGGAGGGCGCCGCCACGGGCCCTGGCCAGAAGGTGCTGTCATACACCGGCACCGCACAGGTCGTCACGCTCGAACTCGACACCGCCGACCGGCGGTTGGCGAAGAAGGGAACGAAGGTCACCGTCGCGCTGCCGGACGGAACGAGCGTCGAGGGCCGGATCGAGGATGTCTACACCGAGATCGATCCCGGCGACGGCGGGCAGCAGGATCCGACGACCAAGGTGGAGGTGACCGTCGCACTGGACGGCGCCAAGGCGCAGAAGGCGGCCGCGTCCTACGTACTGGCCGCCGTCGACGTCCTCTTCACGGCCGGCGAGCGCAAGGACGTCCTCACCGTTCCGATCGCCGCGCTCGTGGCGCTTCCGGAGGGCGGTTTCGGCGTCGAGGTCGTACGGGGGTCGACCACGGCGTATGTGGCTGTCGAGACGGGGCTGTTCGCGAACGGGCGGGTGGAGATCACCGGCGAGGGCATCGCCGAGGGCACGAAGGTGGGGATGCCGGCATGATCTCGCTGACCGATGTCACCAAGGTCTATCCGGGCGGCGTCACCGCGCTGGCCGGGGTGTCCCTGACGATCGCGCGCGGTGAACTCGTCGCCATCGTGGGCCCGTCGGGCTCGGGGAAGTCGACCATGCTGCACATGCTCGGCACACTCGACCGGCCCTCGTCGGGCAGTGTCCGGGTCGAGGGGTACGACGCGGGCGCACTGTCGGACGCGCGGCTGTCGGCGCTGCGGGCGCGCCGGATCGGCTTCGTCTTCCAGCGGTTCCATCTGGCGGGCGGTACAACGGCGTTGGAGAACGTGGCGGACGGTCTGCTCTACTCGGGGCTGCGGCCGGCCGAGCGGCGCCGTCGCGCGGCGCAGGCGCTGCGCCGGGTCGGCCTGGGGCACCGAATGCACCACGAGCCGCAGGAGTTGTCCGGCGGCGAGCGTCAGCGGGTCGCCGTGGCCCGCGCGGTCGCCGGGGATCCTCCGCTGCTGCTCGCCGACGAGCCGACCGGGGCGCTGGACTCCGTGTCGGGCCTGGGCGTGATGCGGCTGCTGCGCGAACTGCACGGCACCGGCACCACAGTTGTGATCATCACCCACGACCGGGAGATCGCCGACTCGCTGCCACGGCGGGTGCGGATGCGGGACGGCCGGGTGGTCGAGGACACCACGGAGCGGGGCGTACGGGGCCTGGCGCCGGAGGTGGTCCGATGACCGTGGATGCTCCGCCCCTGACCGCGGATGTACTACGCCCCGCGCATCTCGGCCCCGCCGACGTCGTCAGAGTCGGCGCCGTCGGCCTGCGCACCCGGCCGCTGCGGGCCTTCCTCTCGGCGCTCGGCATCGCGATCGGCATCGCGGCGATGGTCGCGGTCGTCGGCATCTCGTCCTCCTCCCGAGCCGACCTCGACCGTGCGCTGGCGGCCCTCGGTACCAATCTGCTCACGGTGTCACCCGGCTCCACCCTCACCGGTGGAGAGGCCGAACTCCCCGCCACCGCCGAGGACATGGTGTCGCGCATCGACGGCGTGGAGTCCGTGTCGGCGGTCGGCCGGGCCGAGGACGCGAAGGTCTACCGCACCGACCGGATTCCCGAGGCCCAGACGAACGGCATCGCGGTGTACGCAGCCCGCACCTCTCTACGGGCCACGATCGGCGCCGAGTTGGCGAGCGGGACCTGGCTGAACGGGGGCACGGGCAGTTACCCGGCGGCGGTGCTCGGTGCGACGGCCGCCCAGCGGCTCGGGATCGGGCGCGCCGGTGCGGACACGCAGGTGCTGGTCGGCGGCACCTGGTTCACCGTGGTCGGGATTCTCCAGCCTTCGGAACTGACACCGGAGTTGGACACGGCGACGCTGGTCGGCTGGCCCGTGGCCGAGTCGGAGCTGGGGTTCGACGGGCATGCCACCACGGTCTACACACGCTCGGCCGACGAGTCCGTGACGACGGTCCGCGAGGTCCTCGGCGCGACCGCCAACCCCGAGGCGCCGAGCGAGGTCGAGGTCTCCCGCCCCTCGGACGCGCTCGCCGCCAAGCAGGCCGCGGGCGAGGCGTTCACCGGGCTGCTGCTCGGCCTTGGCGCGGTCGCCCTGCTCGTCGGCGGGGTGGGGGTGGCGAACACGATGGTCATCTCGGTTCTCGAGCGCCGGGCGGAGATCGGGCTGCGCCGCTCGCTGGGCGCGACGCGGCGGCAGATCCGTACGCAGTTCCTGGCGGAGTCCCTGCTGCTGTCCGCCCTCGGCGGCGCGGCGGGCGCCCTGCTGGGCCTGGCGGTCACCGCCGGGTACGCCCTCTACCAGGGCTGGCCGACCGCCGTACCGGCCTGGGCGCTGGCCGGCGGCATCGCGGCCACCCTGGTGATCGGCGGCCTGGCCGGCCTCTACCCGGCGATCCGGGCGTCACGCCTCTCCCCTACGGAGGCGCTCGCGACGCCGTGAGAAGGCGGATCTCGCGACGCTGCGGGAACCCGAGCCTCGCAAAACCGTGAGAACGCGGCCTACACGTCCAGCAGTTCCGGCCGGTGCTGGGCGTCGTAGGCCGCGCGCGACTCGGCGATCGTGCCGCGGTGCCGCTCGGCCCAGTCGGTGAGGGACAGCAGCGTCTCGTACAACTCATGCGCCACCGAGGTGAGTTCGTACTCCACCTTCGGCGGCACGGTCGCATGGACGGTGCGGGTGACCAGTCCGTCGCGCTCAAGATTGCGCAGGGTGAGGGAGAGCATGCGGCGGCTGATGCCCTCCACACTGCGCTCCAGTTCGGTGAAGCGGATCGGCCCGTGCGCGGCGGCCACGATGATCAGCACGCTCCATTTTCCGGCGACCCTGTCAAGAACTTCGCGGACGGGGCAGGCCTGCGCGTGCACTGCCTGCGCGGTAACACCGGTGTTCCTCTGGGACATCGAAGTGCCTCCTTATGCCGGTCTCCATGGTCACTCACGATGTACCCCGTTACAAGTCGTGCACCTATGGAGAACGCCGAGGTCATCGCCATGCAGTCCCACACCCTGTCACCGACACCACGAACATACTCGCGCTGGGCCTCGCTGGCCGTGCTGTGCGCGGGCACCCTGATGACGGTCCTGGACGGGAACATCGTCACCGTCGCGATGCCCGCGATCCAGAGTGACCTCGGCTTCTCGGGCCCGGGTCTCGCCTGGGTCGTGAACGCGTATCTGATTCCCTTCGGCGGGCTGCTGCTGCTCGTGGGCCGGCTCGGGGATCTGGTGGGCCGCAAGCGGATGTTCGTCGCCGGGCTCGCCGTGTTCACCGCCGCGTCCGTCCTGTGCGGGGTCGCCACCGGCCAGGGCCTGCTGGTCGCCGCCCGCGCCTTGCAGGGCGTCGGCGGGGCGATGACCTCGGCGGTCGTGCTCGGCATGCTGGTCGCACTGTTCCCCGAGCCGCGCGAACAGGCCCGCGCCATCGCGGTGTTCAGCGCGGTCGGCGCGGGGGGCGGGGCGCTCGGCACCTTCCTCGGCGGAGCGCTGACGCAGGCGGTCGGCTGGCACTGGATCTTCCTGATCAACCTGCCGATCGGGGCGGTGGCGTTGCTCGCGGCGCTCCGAATCCTCGCCCCCGAGCAGGGAGTCGGCCTCGGCAAGGGCGCCGACTATCCCGGAGCGGCGCTGGTGACGGGCGCGCTGATGCTGACCGTGTACGCGATCATCGGTGCCGGCGACCGCACGCTGGGCGCCACACTCGCCCTCGCCGCCCTGTCGCTCGCCCTCTTCACCGGCTTCACCGTGCGGCAGGCGCGGGCCGCCCGCCCACTGCTGCGACTGCGGCTCTTCCGCTCCCGCGCCCTGACGGGTGCGAACGGCGTGCAGATCCTGATGATCGCGGGGATGTTCGGCTTCCAGTTCATCGGCGCGCTCTACCTCCAACGCGTCCTGGGCTACAGCGAGTTGCTCACCGGCACGGCATTCCTGCCCGCGCCGATCGCCATCGGGGTTCTGATGCTGACCCTGTCGGCGCGGACGATCGCCCGCTTCGGCCCGTACCGGGTACTGCTCGCCGGGCTTGTCCTCATCACGGCGGGCATGGCGCTGCTCAGCCGGGCCCCGGCCGACGGTGAGTACCTCGCCCACGTACTGCCTCCGCTGCTCCTCCTCGCCGCCGGCTTCGCCGCCGCGATGCCCGCGGTCACCGGACTGGCCATGTCGGGCGCCCGCGAGGAGGACGCGGGACTGGCCTCCGGCCTCTTCAACACCACGCAGGTGGTGGGCGGTTCCCTGGGCCTGGCGGTCCTCACCACCGTGGCGGCGAGCCGCACTGAACGGCTGCTCGGCGAGGGTGAGCGGCTGGTCGCGGCGACGGCGGACGGCTACCGGCTGGCGTTCACGGTCGCCATGGGGATCACCGCGACCGCGCTGGTGCTGGCGGCGGTGCTGCTGAGGCCGGCGCGTCTCTCCTCCTCCGCGGGCACGGAGGAGGGGACACCCAAGGCCGAGCGTCAGCTCCGCGCGAACGCCTCCCGGTGATCACGCGCCCACTGCGCATACGTACGCGGGGCACGGCCCAGTACGCGGCGTACGTCCTCGGTCAGCACCGCGTTCCCGCCCCTGCGGACGTACGCCGTACCCGCCAGGACACCTTGGGTGTGGATCTCGGACATCCCGGCTTCAAGGAATTGTGCGCGGAGCACGTCCGGGGGTACGTCGACGGTGGTGACCGGGCGGCCGAGGACCTCGGCGAGAGTGGCGGCCTGGTCGGGCGCGGTGAGGAGTTCGGGGCCGGTCAGGGTGTACGTGCGGCCCGAGTGCCCCGGCGCGAGCAACGTCTCGGCAGCTACCTCGGACACGTCACGCGGATCGATGACACCCTGCGTGCCCGTCCCGGTCATGTTGGGCACCGGGTCGCCGGAGTGGATCGCCTCCGCCCAGCTCAGCGTGTTGGAGGCGAACGACGAGGGGCGCAGCACGGTCCACTCCAAGTCGCTTGCCTGGACGGCCTGTTCACCGCCGAGGTGCCAGTTGCCCAGGGCAGGGTCGCCCGTGCCTATGGAGGAGAGCTTCACGACCCGCCGTACGCCTGCCGCCCGCGCCGCCGCGACCAGTGCCGCGTCGGCGTCCGCGTCACCGGGGCCGAGAACACCCACGGCGAAGAGGGCGGAGACCCCGGACATGGCGGCCTCGACGGACGCGGGCTCGTGGTAGTCGCCGCGCACCACCTCGACGCCGGCGGGCACCTGAGCGCGGGCGGGGTCCCGGGTCAGCGCGCGGGCCTTCTCGCCGCGCGCCGCGAGCTGTCGCAGAAGTTCACTGCCGATGGTGCCCGTGGCACCGGTCACTAGGATCATGTCCTCCACGGTGTCGAGCCGGTGCGGCCGGCCGCTAGGAAATTCCGGCACGGTTCCCGGGGCCGGCCGGCGCCTCGGCGCGTCTACCGTGGAGGGGTGACCACCCCGTATGAGACGAAGTCCGGTGCGAGCGGTCTCACCGCGGAGCGACTGGTGCTGCCCGGGGCGCTGCATCCCTGGTTCGTCGGCGCCGCCTTCACGTCCGTCGAGGGCGAGTTGCGCGAGCCGTTCACCCATGTCCCGGACGCGGCAACGAAGATGGTGGTGCGGGTCGAGGAGAACGGCCGCCGCGATGTCCTTGTCGTCGGCCCGCGCACCCGCGCCTCCTACCATGCGAGCAAGCGCCTCGCCTCCTGTGTGGAGCTGCGCCTGGAACCGGGAGCGGCACGCCCGTTGCTCGGTGTGGCGGCGGTCGATCTCGTCGGCCGGGTCGCACCGCTCGGTGATTTCCCCGGCGCCCATGCCGGGCAACTGGCCGACGAACTCCTCCCCTTGGAGCCGGAGCAGGTGGTCCCCCACCTGGCACAGGCCCTGCCCGAACGGCTCACTCCGGCCGACCCGGCACGTACGGAGCTGCTGCGCGCGGCGGTCGCGGCGATGTCGACGGACGTGGGCCGGCTGCCCGTGGGCGTACGGGAGTTGGCGGGGCGCCTCGCCGTCAGCGAACGCCAGCTGCGCAACCTCTTCGCGGACGGGGTCGGCGTCTCCCCCAAGCACTACGCCCGCATCGCCCGCGTACGCCACGTCCTCACGCACGCGCGCCGCGCGCCGGACACCCCCTGGGCCCAACTGGCCATCGCCACGGGCTATTACGACCAGTCGCACATGACCGCCGACTTCCGCACCTTGATGGGCGTGCCGCCCACCTCGTTCTTCACCGGCCGTCTTCCCGGGGCCCAGCCCTGCCAGGCCTACCGCCGCGCCTGAAACCCGGATGCGGCCACCCGGCGCCGTACGGCCGTAGAAGTTCCGACCTCTTCCTGACTCCGACCTCTTCCTGACGGGTATACGTCAACCACAATCTCTGGTAGGAAACTTTCCTAACAGTACGTGGAAGCGTCACTCTCCCCGACGGAGGTACCGTGCACACCCCCCACATACGCACGTCACGCCGCACCCTGCTCGCCCTGATCGGAGCTTCACTGGTGGCAGGTCCTGTCATCGCGACCCAGTCCGCGACCGCCGCAGCGATCGGTCTGGACGACCCGGCGAAGAAGGAGATCGCCATGAAGCTGGTGTCCAGTGCGGAGAACTCCTCGCTGGACTGGAAGGCGCAGTACAAGTACATCGAGGACATCGGCGACGGGCGCGGCTACACGGCCGGGATCATCGGCTTCTGTTCCGGCACCGGCGACATGCTCGACCTCGTGGAGCTGTACGCACAGCGCAAGCCCGGCAACGTACTGGCCAAGTACCTGCCCGCCCTGCGCAACGTGGACGGCACCGACTCGCACCAGGGCCTGGACCCCGGGTTCCCGGGCGACTGGGCCAGGGCGGCCCAGGACTCGGCGTTCCAGCAGGCCCAGAACGACGAGCGCGACCGCGTCTACTTCAACCCGGCCGTCCGGCAGGGCAAGACCGACGGGATCGGCGTCCTCGGCCAGTTCACCTACTACGACGCCATCGTGATGCACGGCGACGGCGGCGACAGCACCAGCTTCAGCAGCATCCGGCGGCGCGCCCTGGCTAAGGCCAAGCCGCCGGCCCAGGGAGGCGACGAGGTGACGTATCTGAACGCGTTCCTCGACGCGCGCGTCTGGGCGATGAAGCAGGAGGAGGCGCACTCGGACACCAGCCGGGTCGACACCGCGCAGCGGGTCTTCGTCCAGAAGCGGAACCTGAGCCTGAATCCGCCGCTGGACTGGAAGGTGTACGGCGACAGCTTCCACATCGGCTGATCCGGCCGTAGGCAGGGCGGAGGGCGCGACACCCGGGACACCCCCTGGGTAGCGCGCCCTCCGTATGCCCGAGGAGTCAGTGGGCCGGGACCGCCTTGAGATCGTCGCCCGCCTCCATGGGGTGGGTCACGTCGTCCGCGTCCTGCCCCTTGCCGAGGTGGTTGAAGACGAGGTTGAGGACCACGGCGGCCACGCACCCCGTCGAGATCCCCGAGTCCAGGACGATCTTCGCCGTCTCCGGGAAGGCGTGGTAGAACCCCGGCGCGGTGATCGGGATGATGCCGACGGCCAGCGACACGGCGACGATCAGGACGTTGTTGTCCTTCTCGAGTCCCGCTCGTACGAGGGTCTGGATGCCGCTTGCCGCCACCGAGCCGAAGAGGACGACGCCCGCACCGCCGAGAACGGGACGCGGTACGACGGCGATCAGCGACGCGGCCATCGGGCACAGGCCCATCAGCACGAGGAAACCGCCGCCGGTGGCGACGACGTACCGGCTGCGGATCCTGGTCATCGCGACCAGGCCGATGTTCTGCGCGAAGGCGCTGCACATGAAGCCGTTGAAGAGCGGGCTGATCGCCGAGCCGAGGGTGTCGGCGCGCAGTCCGGCCGCGATGGTCTTCTCGTCCGCCGGGCGCTCGACGATCTCGCCCAACGCCAGCATGTCCGCGGTCGATTCGGTCATCGAGACCACCATCACCACGCACATCGAGAGGATCGCGGCGACCTGGAACTGCGGTGCGTCGAAGTGGAACGGGGCCGGGAAGCCGACGACGTCCGCGTCGGCCACCGGTCCGAAGTCCGTGACGCCGAAGGGGATCGCGACGAGCGTGCCGATCAACAGGCCGAGCAGCACGGCTATTTGCTTGACGAAGCCGCGGGTGAAGCGGCGCAGAAGCAGCACGATGAGCAGGGTGGCTCCGGCCAGGCCCAGATAGGTCGTCGAACCGTAGTCGTCCGCCGCGGGGTCGGGCCCCTGCGCCCAGCCGAAGGCGACCGGAAGGAGCGAGACGCCGATCAGCGTGATCACGGTGCCGGTGACGACGGGCGGGAAGAAGCGGACCGCCTTGCTGAAGAAGGGGGCGGCCATGAAGCCGAGGACGCCCGCGACGATGACCGCGCCGAAGATGATCGGCAGTGCGTCGCTCTTGTCCTTGGTGGAGGCGACGACCGCGGTCATCGGGGCGACGCCTGCGAAGGTGACGCCGTTGACGAACGGCAGTCTGGCGCCGATCTTCCAGATGCCGATCGTCTGGAGGAAGGTGGCGAGGCCCGCGGTGAACAGGCAGGCGCCGGTGAGGAAGGTCAGCTCGGTGGCGGTCAGACCGACGGCGGCGCCGACGATCAGGGGCGGCGCGACGACCCCGGCGTACATGGCGGCGACGTGCTGGAGGCCGCTGGTCGCCATCTTCAGGGGCGGGAGTTTCTCGTCAACCGGGTGCTTCGGCTGGCGAGTTGATGGTGCTTCGGTGCGGTGCTCGGGCTGCTGGGCGGCCACGGCGGCTCCTCCGGTCGGTTACACGTCGGCGTTGACGCGGTGTTCAGGGAGGTGATGCGCGGTCGTGCGGGACCGGGACGGAGACCGTTCGGGAGGAACAGTGTCCGGAAGGGGGAACGGTGACCGTCCCGGGGCGCACACGTGCGCGCACGCCCCGGATACGGCCGCCATGGACCCCGCTCGGGTCCACGGCTACCGGCCGAGGGCCGTCCCCCTCAGCCGGAGATCTTCAACTGTTCAGGCCTGTACGGCGATGGGCGTGAGCCGAGCCGTCAGGTCTGCGCGGCGGGTTGGCGCCGAGCCGAACCGTCAGCCTGCGCGGCGGGTTGGCATGGAGCCGAACCGTCAGGCCCGCGCCGCGATCGCCGCGAGGCGCTGTGCCTGTTCCCGCGTGGAGCGGGCGATGGCGTCCTCGTCGACGTGCAGCAGCCGGCTGTCCTCGACGACCGGCAGACCGTTGACGAGGGAGAGCGTGACCGGGGCCGCCGCGCCGAAGACCAGCGCGGTCACCGGGTCGGCGATCGAGGCGTGGGCCAGGGTGTCCAGCTTCCACAGCACGAGGTCGGCGAGCTTGCCCGGCTCCAGGGAGCCGATCTCCGCTGCCCTGCCCAGGACTTGGGCGCCGCCGAAGGTGCCCAGGCGCAGCGCCTGACGGGCGTTGAGAGCGGCCTCGCGGTGGGCGCCGAGGCGGTTGATGAGGAGCGCGTTGCGCAGTTCGGTGTGCAGTTCGCCGGACTCGTTCGACGCGGTGCCGTC
The DNA here is from genome assembly GCF_042671685.1 of Streptomyces sp. NPDC127595. NCBI lineage: Bacteria > Bacillati > Actinomycetota > Actinomycetes > Kitasatosporales > Streptomycetaceae > Streptomyces > Streptomyces sp. NPDC127595. Next base: position 17,047 of record NZ_JBHXWK010000008.1, read on the forward strand.
GACGCCGAGGCCGACCGGGACGCCGGCCGCGAGCATGTCGGGGACGCGCGCGATCCCGGCCGCCAGACGGGCGTTGGACGACGGGCAGTGGGCGACACCCGTCTTCGTACGGGCGAAGGCGGCGATGTCGGAGTCGTTCATATGGACGCAGTGCGCCATCCACACGTCCTCGCCGAGCCAGCCCGTCGACTCGAAGTACTCGGTCGGGCCCATGCCGAACAGCTCCTTGCAGAACTGCTCCTCCTCCACGGTCTCCGAGCCGTGCGTGTGCAGCCGTACGCCCTTGCGGCGGGCCAACTCGGCGCCCTGCCGCATCAGTTCGGTGGACACGGAGAAGGGTGAGCAGGGTGCGACGGCCACCTGGGTCATCGCGCCGAAGGAGGCGTCGTGGTGCTCGTCGACGGTCGCCTCGGTCGCGGCGAGCGCCCCTTCGAGGGTCTCGACGGCGAAGTCCGGCGGCAGTCCGCCGTCCTTCTCGCTGCGGTCCATGGAGCCGCGGGCGAGGGTGAAGCGGACGCCCGTCTCGCGCGCGGCCCGGATGATCGAGCCGGACAGGTCGCCGGAGCCCTTGGGAAAGACGTAGTGATGGTCCATGGCGGTGGTGACTCCGCCGCGGGCCATCATGGCGAGGGAGCCCTGCGCGGCCGCGTACGTCATCTGCTCGTCGATGCGCGCCCAGGTCGGGTAGAGCGCGACGAGCCAGTTGAAGAGGTTGTGGTCGGTGGCCAGGCCCCGGGTGATCCACTGGTAGAAGTGGTGGTGGGTGTTGACCAGGCCCGGGGTCACCAGGTGGCCGGTGCCGTCGATGCGCCGTACGACGTTCTCCAGGCCCTGGGGAGCCTTGCCCGCGCCGAGGGACTCGATGCGGTTGCCCGCGACGACGACGTGGCCCGAGGCGTACTCGGTGTCACCCGCGTCCACCGTCGCGATCGCACAGTTCTCGATGACGGTCCGCTGGACTTCCGCCGATGCTGCCATGGTGCGTCCTTCTTCGTATCCGGGGGTGGGCACGGCAGGACCCTAGGAGGTTTGAGTACCGCGGCGCAGAGGCCACGGGTGCCGAAGGAGGGGTGCCCCCGCCCGGCGAGCAAGGCAGGCCGGGGGCAGCGGGCAGGGTCAGAGATTGGTGAGGTCCACCGGGATCCGCGGCTCGACGCCGTCGCGGATGACGGTGGCCTCGATGAGGCCGTACGGGCGGTCCGCCGCGAAGTACACCTCGTTGTCGTTCTCCAGCCCGAACGGCTTCAGGTCCACCAGGAAGTGGTGCTTGTTCGGGAGGGAGAAGCGGACCTCGTCGATCTCGCTGCGGTTGTTGATGATCCGCGAACCCATTTGGTACAGGGTCTGCTGGAGGGAGAGCGAGTACGTCTCCGCGAAGGCCTGGAGCATGTGCTTCCTGACCTGGTCGTAGGACTTCTCCCAGTTGGGCATCTGCTGGTCGTCGGCCGACCAGTTGAAGCGCCAGCGGGCGGAGACCTGGGTGGCCAGGATGCGGTCGTACGCCTCGGGCAGCGTCGTGTACCTGTCCTTGACGTAGCCCCAGAACTCGGAGTTCGTCGAGTTCATCACGACGAGGTCCTTGAGCCCCGATACGACCTCCCACGACGAACCGTCATAGGTGATCTGGCTGACCCGGGTCTCCTGGCCCTTGCGCACGAAGGAGTGCTTGACCTCGTCGGCGCCGATGAACTCCGAGTTGGCGTCCGAGGTCTCGATGCGCTCCCAGGAGTACTCCTCGATCCGGATGCGCGCCGTTTTGATCGGCTCCTGCGACGTCACGAAGTGCCGGGCGAGGTGGATGCCGAACTGCTCGGCGGACTCGATGCCGTGCTCCTTGGCGAAGGCGTACACCGTGTTCTTGGTGGTGTCCGTCGGCAGGACGTTCGCGTTGGAGCCCGAGTAGTGGACCTCTTCCATGTCGCCGCTCAGCGCGACCGACACGTTCAGGTCCTTGATGTGATGGGTGCCGCCGTCCCGCGTGATCTTGACGACGCGGTTCTCGGCCTTGCCGTACTGGTTCTGCCCCAGGATCACCGGACGGGCAGGACGGGCGTTGTCGGTCATGTCTGCTAGCTCCCTCGGTAAACGGAGTAGCCGAACGGGTTGAGCAGCAGCGGTACGTGGTAGTGCTCGCCCGGCCTGACGGCGAAGGTGATGGCCACCTCGGGGAAGAACACTCCGCTCGCGCCGCTGTCCCGGTTCGCGGGGGCGTCCTGCTGCGCATCGGCTTGCTTCTTCTCTTGGTACTCCTCGACCGCGAAGTCGAGCCGTACGTGGGTCGTCCCCTCCGGCAGCGCCGGAAGGTCCTTGCACCGGCCGTCCGCGTCGGTCGCGGAGCCGCCGAGTGCCTGCCAGTCCGCCGCACGCCCGGCGCGGGCCGCGAGCTGAACCGCGACACCCCCGGCGGGGCGCCCGACGCTGGTGTCCAGGATGTGCGTGGACACGGAGGCTGTGCTGTCGGTGCTCATACGTCATCTTCCTGCTGTACGAGATTGGCCAGACGGATGCGGTTGATCTTGCCGAGCTCGGCGCGGACGATCTCGCGCTCCTGGCCCGGCGCGTTGCCGATCCGTTCCTTGACCGCGTCGCGCATCTGCTCGCCGGTCCTGCCGGTGGCGCAGATCAGGAAGACGTGGCCGAACCTCTCCTGGTAGGCCAGGTTAAGTTCGAGCATCTCCTCCTTGAGCTCCTCGGAGGCGCCGGCCATGCCGCGCTGCTCCCGGGAGGAGGTCGGGTCCCCCGGCTTGGGCCGGCCGATCGGCGGATGCCCGGCCATCGCCTCCGCCAGGTCCGCGGTGGTCAGGTCGGCCATGGCGGCGTCGCTGGCGGCGAGGAGGTCGGCGAGGCTTGCGAAGGGGCGGCGGTCGAGCAGACCGCTCCCCCACGCGGTTGAGGCGCACGCCTCGTGGAGGGCGGCGGCTGCCGCGTGCTCCTCCAGGGCGTTGAACCGGGCGAGACCCGGTGTCGAGGAACTCGAAGTCACGGGAGCCTCCGTGGCCTTGTTGCTGGACGGGCTGCGGCCAGCTAACGCCCTCGGAAACATCACGTCAACACTTTGTTGAAAACTTCGGGTAACAAAAGCCGCCACCCGGGTCGTCCGGACGGCGGCGGATGCGAGCGGGTCGCCCTCAGGGGGCATACCACCAGGTCAGGAGTCTTTCTCGCGATTCAGGTAGTTGTAGACGGTGAAGCGGCTCACCCCGAGGGCGCTCGCCACCGTCTCCACGCCGTGCCGCACGGAGAAGGCGCCGCGCGCCTCCAGTATCCGTACGACCTCCTGCTTGGCCTTGCGGTCGAGGTCGGCCAGCGGCTTGCCGCGCTTGCGCTCCAGGGCGGCCAGGATGTGATCGAGGGAGTCGGCGAGCTGGGGCAGGCGCACGGCGACGACGTCCGCGCCCTCCCAGGACAGCACGACGTCATCGGGGCCGGCCTGGTCCGCCGGCAGCATCTCGCCCCCCATGGCGTCGACGAGCGGCTTGACGGCCGAGACGAAGGGGTCGTCCCCGAAACCGGTCACCGATCCCCCTCCTCGACCACGTTGACCTGCAACGAGACCCTGGTGGCGCCCGCCTCCAGAGCCTTGCGCAGCAGTGCGTCGACCGCGGTGAGCACCGTGTCCGCACCGCCCTCCGCGGTGTTGCCGAACGGGCCGACATCCACGGCGTCCAGCTCGGCTGCCTCGATGACCTCACGGGCGACCAGGGCGTGCGGCGGCGCCTCGTCGAGGTCGAAGGGCTCGGTCGTGAACTCAACTCTCAATCGCACGCGCTCAACCTACTGCGCGGTGTCGATTTTCCGGCAGCCCCCTCTTGACAACCCCCGACACACGGCGGCAATCTTCCATTAAGCAGAAACGAACTTCCGCAATACGGAATCAGCCAGAACCGCCAGCACACCGACCCGCTGATAACGGAAGGGAGCGCCGACCCACATGGGATTCGCAGACCAGCGCTTCAACGTCAACCTGTCGATCCTCTTCACGGAACTCCCGCTCCTGGAGCGCCCCGCGGCCGCGGCCGCGGCGGGCTTCACGGCGGTCGAGCTGTGGTGGCCCTGGGTCGACTCCCCCACCCCCGAGCAGTCCGAGCTCGACGCCCTCAAGCAGGCGATCGAGGACGCGGGCGTCCAGCTCACGGGCCTGAACTTCTACGCCGGACAGCTGCCGGGCCCGGACCGTGGCGCCCTGTCGATCCCTGGCGAGGAGTCCGTGCGGTTCCACGCCAACATCGACGTGGCCGCGGACTTCGCCGAGTCGCTGGGATGCCGGGCGCTCAACGCGCTGTACGGCAACCGCGTCGAGGGCGTGGACCCGGCCGAGCAGGACGAACTCGCCCTGGAGAACCTGGTGCTGGCCGCCCGCGCGGCCAACCGCATCGGCGCGGTCCTGCTGATCGAGGCCCTGAACAAGCCCGAGTCGCCGCTCTACCCGCTGGTGTCCGCCCCGGCCGCCATCGAGGTCGTCGACAAGGTCAACGAGGCCACCGGTCTCGGCAACGCCAAGTTCCTCATGGACCTCTACCACCTGTCCATGAACGGCGAGGACCTGCCCTCGGTCATCGAGCAGTACGCGGCCAAGACCGGCCATGTGCAGATCGCCGACAACCCGGGCCGCGGCGCGCCGGGCACCGGCTCGCTCCCCCTGGAGGACCTCCTCGACCAGCTGGCGAAGGCCGGCTACGAGGGCTGGGTGGGCCTGGAGTACAAGCCCGGCGACCGGCCGAGCGCCGAGTCCTTCGCGTGGCTGCCCGCGGCGGCCCGAGCCGCCCGCTGAGCGGCAACTCACCGACGTATCGCAGCAGTCAGAGAGGCACCCCCATGAGCAGCAGCAATCTCCCCAAGGTCGCGTGGATCGGTCTCGGCATCATGGGCTCCCCCATGTCCGAGAACCTGATCAAGGCCGGATACGACGTCACCGGCTTCACCCTGGAGCAGGACAAGCTGGAGCGGCTGGCCGGCGCCGGCGGCACGGCGGCGGGTTCGATCGCCGAGGCCGTGCGGGACGCCGACGTGGTGATCACCATGGTGCCCGCGTCCCCGCACGTCGAGGCCATCGCGTACGGCCCTGACGGCATCCTGGAGAACGCGCGGTCCGGCGCGCTCCTGATCGACATGTCCTCCATCACCCCGCAGACCTCGGTGGACCTCGCGAAGGCAGCCACCGCGAAGGGCATCCGGGTGCTCGACGCGCCCGTGTCCGGCGGTGAGGCCGGTGCGGTCGAGGCCGTCCTGTCCATCATGGTGGGCGGCGAGCAGGCCGACTTCGACGAGGCCGAGCCGATCTTCGAGGCCCTCGGCAAGACCATCGTGCTGTGTGGTCCGCACGGCTCGGGCCAGACCGTGAAGGCCGCCAACCAGCTGATCGTCGCCGTGAACATCCAGGCGTGCGCCGAGGCCGTGGTCTTCCTGGAGAAGTCGGGCGTGGACCTGAAGGCCGCCCTGGACGTCCTCAACGGCGGGCTCGCGGGTTCGACGGTGCTGACGCGGAAGAAGGACAACTTCCTCAACCGCGACTTCAAGCCGGGCTTCCGCATCGACCTGCACCACAAGGACATGGGCATCGTCACGGACGCCGCCCGCAACGTCGGCGCGGCCCTTCCGGTCGGCGCCGTGGTGGCCCAGCTCGTCGCCAGCCTGCGCACGCAGGGCGACGGGGGCCTGGACCACTCGGCCCTGCTGCGGGCGGTGGAGCGCCTGTCCGGCGCCCAGATCTGAGCCCAGGCCGACGTCTTCGAAACTTCCGGGCCACGGCGGCGCTGACACCTGTCCTGTCGCGCCCATGCGCCGCCGTGGCCCGGATTCACACCCTGCACCGCAACAACCGTTGACGCCCGACCGGCGCTCAACTCAAGGGCTGCGTCCGGGATCCGACGGGAGGTCTGATCCCGGGCGCGTGCCCGCCGCGACCGTGTGACCCGGATCAGGGGTGGTCACACGGTCGGCAGGCGGGCAGGCCGAGGACCGCGGCGGTGTGCGAGCCAGTGCGGTGGTAAAGGTTCCGGGGCCCCCTTCTCGACCTGAGGGAAGGCGGCCCCGGCTCCATCGCACCCGCCGCGGTCCCAGCCACAATCCGCACCTCTTCCGGTGTGCCCCCAGACTCCGTCCGGCGGCGCGAATGTCCTGTCGCGCCAGCCTCGCGCCGTCGGACGGCTCAACTTCACAGATCACGGCCCAGAGCGCCGGGTACGGGACCCTCCGTACCCGGCGCTCTGTCGTGTTTCATCGCGTTCTCGGGGTGCGGTTTTCCGCGCCGCGCAGGAGCCTGGACGTATGGACCTCACCGGCATCGTCGTGCACACCCCCGGGCTGGACGGGTCCCGGCGGGTCACCGCAGGGGACGAGACGCTCGGTGTCGCCTACCACCTCGACGACGTCGTGGACATCCTGCGCCGGGCGGAGGTCGACCTCGACGCCATCGAGGTCGAGGAGAGCGACATCATCGACTGGCAGGGCGGCGGCCCCGACGAGTGGCCGGGGCTGTCGGAGCACACCGAGCCGTGAGCCGGGCTCCCCGGTGAGTACGGGGGCCATGAGCCCGGCACTCCGGTGGGTACACCACCCGGCGTACACGGGGTACGGAACCCTCAAATCAACCTCTGAACACGGCCCCGGAGGCTTCAACTCCCCCGGGGCAAGGGCACATTCTCAGCACACGAGGCCCGCCGACACGGGGGCGGCGGGCCTCGTTCTCGGGGGGAAACCATGGACAGCGCAGCGAGGATTCAGCTCGGGCCGCACGCCGTCGCGCTGCTGCGCGGCGGGCCACTCGCCGCCGTGAAGGTCGCCGCACTCGCCCTCCACCTGGAGGGCGCCGCGAGCCCCGCACAGCCGGGCACGATGCGGACGTCGGGGGTGGCCGCGCAGGTCGCGGCTCATCCTCTGGAGAAGGCGGTGCACACCTCCCTCTACCGCCGGCCGGCGGGGATACGGGATCTGCTGAAGCAGCCACGGATACGGACGTCGCTGGAGGACCTGCGCGCCGAGCTGACCGCGGCGGGGCTGCTGCGCAGCTTTCCGCGCTCCCGTACCCGCGACGCCCGAAACGCCCTGGACGAGCTTCGTGCCCAACTTCCTCTGCCTGCCGGACGGGAGGGGCTTTCGAGGGATGCCGTGCTGCTCGCGGTAGCCCTCTACGACGACGAGGCGCTCACCGTTCTGGCGCCACGCTTCGCCCGTGACGCGGGGCTGTTGGGGCGCGGCGGGGCGGCCGACACGGAGCGGCCACAGCGGGGCTCCGGCGGTGGCGGTGGCGGGCTCGGAGCGGGCGGGGCGGCCTTCTAGGGGCAGGGTATGGACGGCTTGGACGCCGAAGCGGCGCACTCGGATTCTGCGTGCACGGCGAAGGGGCGGCTCACCCTCCCGATGAGCCGCCCCTTGCCGGACGTATGGCCTGCCGTGTCCCGCGTGTCAGACCTTCAACGTCCTGATCGAGGTGGGCGCATGGCCCGGTTCGGTCGCGATCTCCTCGAACTCGACGACGTTACTGATGTCGTTCGTCTTGCTCATCGCGATGTTGGTGATGCGCTCCAGGATCGCCTCGACGACGACGGGGACCTGGAACTCGGCGGCGAGCTTCTTGGCCTGTTCGAAGGCGGCGCCCAGTTCGCTGGGGTCGGTGACGCGGATCGCCTTGCAGCCGAGCCCTTCGACGACCTTGATGTGGTCGACGCCGTAGACGCCCAGCTCGGGCGAGTTGATGTTCTCGAACTCCAGGTTGACCTGGAAGTTGATGTCCAGGCCGATCTGCGCCTGCCGGATCAGGCCCAAGTAGGCGTTGTTCACCAGGACATGGACGTACGGGATCTTGTGCTGGGCTCCGACGGCCAGTTCCTCGATCATGAACTGGAAGTCGTAGTCGCCGGAGAGCGCGACGACCTGCGCCTCCGGGTCGGCCTTGGCGACGCCGAGCGCGGCCGGGATGGTCCAGCCGAGCGGGCCCGCCTGGCCGCAGTTGATCCAGTGGCGCGGCCGGTAGACGTGCAGCATCTGCGCGCCGGCGATCTGCGAGAGCCCGATGGTGGTGACGTACCGGGTCTCCGGGCCGAAGGCCTTGTTCATCTCCTCGTAGACGCGCTGCGGCTTGATCGGGATGTCGTCGAAGTGCGTACGGCGCTGGAGAGTCGCCCGCTTCTCCTGCGCGGACGCGGCCCACTCGCTGCGGTCGGGCAGCCTGCCCTCGTCCTTCAGTTCGCGCGCGACCTCGACGAACAGCTTCAGGGCGGCCTTGGCGTCGGAGGCGATGCCGTAGTCCGGGGCGAAGATCTTGCCGATCTGGGTGGGCTCGATGTCGACGTGCACGAACTTGCGGCCCGCGGTGTAGACGTCCAGCTTGCCGGTGTGGCGGTTGGCCCAGCGGTTGCCGATGCCGAGGACGAAGTCGGACTCCAGGAAGGTGGCGTTGCCGTAGCGGTGCGAGGTCTGGAGGCCCACCATGCCGGCGTTCAGGTCGTGGTCGTCGGGGAGGATGCCCCAGCCCATCAGGGTCGGCACGACCGGGGTGCCCGTCAACTCGGCGAATTCGACGAGGAGTTCGGCGGCGTCGGCGTTGATGACACCGCCGCCGGCGACGATCAGTGGCCGCTCGGACTCGTTGAGGAGGGCGATCGCCTTCTCGACCTGGGCGCGGGTGGCGGCGGGCTTGTACGCCTGGAGCGGCTCGTACGTCTCCGGGTCGAACTCGATCTCGGCGAGCTGGACGTCGATGGGCAGGTCGATGAGGACCGGGCCCGGACGCCCCGAGCGCATGAGGTGGAAGGCCTGCTGGAAGACGCCGGGGACCTGGGCCGGCTCAAGGACGGTGATCGCCATCTTGGTGACCGGCTTGGCGATGGAGGCGATGTCGACGGCCTGGAAGTCCTCTTTGTGGATCACGGCGGTCGGCGCCTGGCCGGTGATGCAGAGGATCGGGATCGAGTCGCCGGTGGCGGAGTACAGCCCGGTGATCATGTCGGTGCCTGCCGGTCCCGAGGTGCCGATGCAGACGCCGATGTTGCCCGGGTGGGTACGGGTGTAGCCCTCCGCCATGTGTGAGGCACCCTCGACATGGCGGGCGAGGGTGTGGTTGATCCCGCCGGCGGCCTTGAGGGCCGCGTAGAAGGGGTTGATCGCCGCGCCCGGGACGCCGAACGCGTTGCTGACGCCCTCGCGCTTGAGGATCTCGACTGCCGCGCGGGCAGCGGTCATACGAGCCATGGAGTACTCCTGCTTCGGCTGTCGGTTTCTCGCTCCCGTCGCGCCCGCGGAGAGCTGGTGATTCCGTTTGCGGTTCCGCAGCGGCTTCCCTGTCCGAATTCCGTATTGCGGAAACTAACTTCTACTATCTGGAAGCAATGTAGGCGGGGTGCCGAGAGGCGTCAAGAGTGCCGCCGGAGGCTGTCGGACCGTTTCCCTGCCGGGGACCCCCTCGCTGGAGGACTATGGACACGCTGTCCCGACGTGACGACGTGACGACGTCCTGGAGTGGGCCATGGCCGAGAGCGTGCCGGTGCGGTGCCCGGCCTGCCGCCGCGAGCATCTCTACGCGGCGCTGTCCTATCCCTGCGTGTGCGGCGCCCCCGTCACGCCCCCGCTCGACGGCCTCGCGGAACCGGCGGCCGTCACCCACCGCTCCTGGGACGAGGACTGGGTCACCGTCCGCTGCGAGGCCTGCGGCCGCGAGGACCAGTGGCCGGCTCCCGAGCTGGGGTGCTCATGCGGGACGGAGCTGCGGATTCCGGTGCGCGGGGTACGCCGCCCGCAGCGCGCGCAGCGCACCCACGGCACCGTCGCCGGGGCGAGCCACGCCACGGACGAGGACACCCGCGCGGGAACCCCCCAGGGCACCCGCGCGCACCCGGCCGACGACCCTCCGCGCGACAGCGACAGCGACAGCGACAGCAACGGCGGCAGCGGCAGCGGCAGCGACAGCGACGGCCCGCCGGACACCCCTCGGGACACCTCGCCCGCGCCCCGCCCCGCGTTCCGGCCGGTCACCATCCGGACCGCCCGGGACGCCGTCACGGCCGCCGCGCTGTATCTGCGCTGGCTCGGCTACCGGGACATCAGGCGGGCGGACCAGCGGCCCCCGACGGGGATCGGGCTTGCCGCCCGCGGGATCCTGGCCCAGGTGGACCCCACGGTCCGGCCCGCCTCGCTGCGCGACGTGGAGTGCCTGTGGCTGACGGCGATGACGGAGTCCGCGGGATGCGTGTACTTCTCTCTCGCGGGGTTCGCAGACGACGCCCGCGCCTGCGCCGACACCCTTGGCGTCCCCCTCTTCGTCCTCGACCTCACGGGCACTCCGCAGCCGGTGAACAGCCCGGCCGCCGAGCTCGTCGCGACCGGCGCCTGAGCACCGCCTTCACTCCCCGTACGACTCCCGCAGCTCGATCTTGCGCACCTTCCCCGACACAGTCATGGGAAAGGACTCCAGGATCCGCAGCCGGCTCGGGATCTTGTAGTGCGCGAGCCGCCCCTCGCAGAAGGCCCGCAGCTCCTCCAGCGTCAGCGGGTCGGCCGCGTCGCGCGGGATGACACAGGCGAGGACCTCCTCGCCGTACCGCTCATGGGGAACGCCGACCACCTGGACATCGGCGATCTTCGGATGGGCGTACAGGAACTCCTCGATCTCGCGCGGGTAGATGTTCTCGCCACCCCGGATGATCATGTCCTTGATGCGCCCGACGATCTCGACGTAACCGTCCTCGCGCATCACGGCGAGGTCGCCGGTGTGCATCCAGCGGCCCGCGTCGACACTCTCGGCGGTCTTCTCGGGCTCGTCCCAGTAGCCGAGCATCACGCTGTAGCCGCGGGTGCACAGTTCGCCCGCCGAGCCGCGCGGCAGCGTCACCCCGTCCACCGGGTCGACGACCTTCACCTCGATGTGCGGAAGGACGCGGCCGACCGTGCCGGTGCGGTGCTCCAGGTCGTCGTCCCGCCGCGTCTGCAGGGACACCGGCGAGGTCTCCGTCATGCCGTAACAGATGGACACCTCGGCCATGTGCATCTCGGCGACCACCCGCTTCATCACCTCGACGGGGCAGGGCGAGCCCGCCATGATGCCGGTGCGCAGCGACGACAGGTCGTACGTCGCGAAGTCGGCGAGGTTCAGCTCCGCGATGAACATGGTCGGTACGCCGTACAGGGACGTACAGCGCTCCTCCTGGACCGCGCGCAGGGTGGCCGCCGGGTCGAAGGAGGGCGCGGGAATGACGATGCACGCGCCGTGCGAGGTCGCCGCAAGGTTGCCCATCACCATGCCGAAGCAGTGGTAGAAGGGCACCGGGACACAGATCCGGTCCTGCTCGCTGTAGGCGATCAACTCACCCACGAAATAACCGTTGTTGAGGATGTTGTGGTGGGAGAGGGTGGCGCCCTTGGGGAAGCCGGTCGTCCCCGAGGTGTACTGGATGTTGATCGGGTCGTCGCAGGACAGCTCGAGCCTGCGCGCCTCGAAGTCCTCGTGCGCCTCCGGGGTTCCGCGCCTCATGAGCGCGTCCCAGCTCGGGTCGCCGATGTAGACCGTCTCGCGCAACTGCGGGCATTTTCCGCGCACTTGCTCGACCATCGCCCGGTAGTCGCTCGTCCTGTGGCTGACGGAGGCGAACAGCACCGAGATCCCGGCCTGGTTGAGGACGTACTCGACCTCGTGGGTGCGGTAGGCCGGGTTGATGTTCACCATGACCGCGCCGATGCGGGCGGTGGCGTACTGGACGAGCACCCACTCGGGGCAGTTGATCGCCCAGATCCCCACCCGGTCGCCCTTGGCGACCCCGGCGCCGAGCAGCGCGTACGCCAACCGGTCCACGTCCGCGGCGAATTGGGCGTACGTCCAGCGCCGCCCGGACGGCACGTCGACGAGCGCCTCCCGGCCGGGCCAGGCCTCGACGGCCCGGTCAAGGTTCGCCCCGATCGTGTCCCCCAGCAACGCGGTCGTGCTCGTCCCGTGCGCGTACGACGGCTCGGTCACCGGAAGTCCTCCTCGCGGTACTCGGCGTCGGAGCCCGCGGCCGTGGCCTCGCGGAGCTCGATGCGCCGGATCTTGCCGGACACGGTCTTGGGGAGTTCGCCGAACTCCAGGCGGCGGATGCGCTTGTAGGGCGCGAGGACCGTGCGGGAGTGCTCGAAGAGGACCTTGGCGGTGTCGGGGCCCGGCTCCCAGCCCGCGGCGAGAACGACGTACGCCTTGGGGACCGCGAGGCGCAGTTCGTCCGGTGCGGGCACCACGGCGGCCTCGGCCACCGCCTCGTGCTCCAGGAGCGCGCTCTCCAGCTCGAAGGGCGAGATCTTGTAGTCGGAGGCCTTGAACACGTCGTCGGACCGGCCCACGTAGGTGATGTAGCCGTCCGCATCGCGCGAACCGATGTCACCCGTGCGGTAGTAGCCGCCGCCCATCGCCTCGGCGGTGCGGTCCGGTTCGCCGTGGTAGCCGGTCATCAGGCCCACGGGCTTGAGCGACAGGTCGAGCGAGATCTCCCCCTCGTCCACGCCCGGCGCGCCGGACACCGGGTCGAGCAGCTCGACGCGGAACCCGGGGCTCGGCCGCCCCATCGAGCCCGTCTTCAGCGGCTGGCCTGGGCTGTTGGAGACCTGGACCGCGGTCTCCGTCTGCCCGAAACCGTCCCGGATGGTGACGCCCCAGGCGCGCCGCACCTGCTCGATGACCTCGGGGTTCAGCGGCTCCCCCGCGGCGACGGCCTCGCGCGGCGGTGTGCGGAGCTGGGTCAGGTCGGCCTGGATGAGCATGCGCCACACGGTGGGCGGGGCGCAGAAGGTGGTGACCTGCGCCCGGTCCATCTCCGCCATCAGCCGGCCGGCGTCGAAGCGCGTGTAGTTGTGGATGAAGACGGTCGCCTCCGCGCTCCAGGGCGCGAAGAGGTTGGACCAGGCGTGCTTGGCCCAGCCGGGCGAGGAGATGTTCAGGTGGACATCGCCGGGCTTCAGCCCGATCCAGTACATGGTCGCCAGATGACCGACCGGGTAGGAGACGTGGGTGTGCTCGACGAGCTTGGGGCGGGCCGTCGTACCGGAGGTGAAGTAGAGCATCAGCGGGTCGTCCGCGTGGGTGACGTCGCCGGGTTCGAAGGCCGCGTCGGCGGCGTACGCCTCCTCGTACGAGAGCCAGCCGGGCCGCGAGCCGCCGACCGCGATCCGGGTGTAGCCGCCCGGGACTTCGTCGAACTTCCCGGTGTCCTCGCCGCGGGCGATCACGTGCCGGACGCGGCCGCGTTCGACGCGGTCGCGCAGGTCGGCGGGGCCGAGCAGGGTGGTCGCCGGGATGACGATGGCGCGCAGCTTCATCGCGGCGAGGGCCGTCTCCCACAGTTCGGTCTGGTTGCCGAGCATGACGAGGATGCGGTCCTCGGCGCGGACGCCCTGCGCGCTCAGCCAGTTGGCCGTCCGGTTCGAGCGCGCGGACATGGCAGCGAAGGAGATCTCGGTCCGCGAGCCGTCCTCCTCGACGAGGTGCAGGGCCGTGCGGTCGTTGTCCCGGGCGATGACGTCGAACCAGTCGAGCGCCCAGTTGAAGTGCTCCGGGCGGGGCCAGTCGAAGCCCTCGTAGGCCGTGGCGTAGTCCTCGCGGTGGGCCAGCAGGAAGTCCCGCGCGGTGCGGAACTGCTCCGTCGCGTCACTCGTCACCGTCATGTGTCCTCCTCGTTGCCGGACAGCCGCCTACCATCGTGTATTCCGTGACGCAGATCTCACCACCCCCGAACGGGGGTGCTCCGCGGCGAAGGGGCGGTCAGGTGGCAGCAGACGCAGCCGATGCGGTGGAGGTGCGGGGCGCGCTGGCGGGACTGCGGCGCGCGACGGGACTGCCGGTCGCCTTCGGCGGTCTGGTCGATCCCGGGCGCCAACGCGTGTGCATCAGCCAGCTCAGCGGCACGGCGACCACGGCGCTCAGCGCGCTCGCCGTGTCGACCGGCAACGGCCTGGGCGGCAAGGCGGTGGCCCTGGCCCGGCCGTGCGCGGTGACCGACTACCGGTCCTCGCGGCAGATCAGCCACGAGTACGACATGGCGGTCGCCACGGAGGGGCTGCGCTCCGTCCTCGCGGTCCCTGTCGTCGTTCGACGACAGGTGCGCGGAGTGCTGTACGGCGCCCTGCGCACATCCCAACCGCTGGGCGACCGCACGCTGGGCGCGGCGATGGCTGCGGCCCGGGACGTGGAGCAGGCGCTGGTCGTGAAGGACGAGGCACGAGCGCTGCTGGCCGTGGCGCAGGAGCCCGCACCCGAAGTGGGGAACGCCGCGTGGGAGGAGGTGCGCGAGGCACACGGGGCGCTGCGGGCGCTGGCACCGCGCGTACTCGACCCCACGCTGCGGGCCGAACTCCTCTCGGTCTGCGGGCGGCTGGCCGAGGCGGTGTCGCCGGGGCCGGGCTCCGCCGAGGTCGGCCTCGCGCCGCGTGAGGTGGACGTTCTCGCCTGTGTCGCCTCCGGTGCAACGAACGCGGTGGCCGCGGAGCGACTGGGGCTGCGCCCGGAGACCGTGAAGGGATATCTGCGGTCGGCGATGCGCAGGCTGGGCGCCCACACCAGGTGGGAAGCGGTGGTCGCCGCGCGGCGGTCCGGGCTGCTGCCGTAACCGCCGGCGGATTCCTGGCGCTTTCTCATTCAAGCGGCGACCCTCTGAAATGCGTTATACGCCCCCTGTTATTTCCCTCACCGTCCCGACCGTCCGTAATTCAAAGACAGATTGCCTAATATTGGTCAGGACACGACACACGAGGGGAGCGGTGACCGTGCGAGGGGACTTCAAGGAGCCTGCGAGACCCCGCCCTGACCTGGTCATCGGCCGGGAGGAGCTCTTCGCCGGGGCGCGGGAACAGCTCTCCGGCGGCGGCAGTGTGCTGGTGCACGGCCCCGCGGGAATTGGAAAGTCGACCGTCCTGCGGGCATTGGTCTCGGAATACACCGAATCTGCACACACCGTGTTGCGCTGCTCGGCCACCGAGTCCGAATCCCATCTCCCCTTCCTCGCGCTGGCCGACCTCCTCGGTCTGGTCGTCGACGAGGTCTCCGCGCGACTGCCGGGACCGCAGCGCACCGCCCTCGAGTCGGCGCTCACCGGCCGCGGCGAATCCACCCTGCAACGCGACGGCCTTGCGCTGCGCCTCGCGGTCCTGTCGGCGTTCCGCGCGCTGGCCGCCCAGGGACCCGTACTGGTCGTCGCCGACGACCTGCAGTGGCTGGACCCGGCCAGCGCCGAGCTGCTCGGCTTCGCCGCCCGCCGGCTCGGTGGCATGCCCGTACGGATGCTGTGTGCCGTACGCACCGAAACGGAACCGCAAGGGCAGCAGCACGACCGGTATCTACGCGCGTCCCCGCCGGACACCCTGGCCGTGCGGCTCAACCCGCTCTCCCGTGCGCATGTCGCCGAACTCCTCGGCCAGCGCGGCTACACCGGCCTGCCCCGTTCGATCGTGCGGGACATCCACCGCACCAGCGGCGGCAACCCGCTCTTCGCGCTGGAGCTGGGCCGCGCCCTCGCCGAGAGCCCGACCCCGCCGAGCCCGGGCGAACCCCTGCCGGTACCGACCTCGTTGAGCGCACTCGTGCTCAGCCGGCTGGAGATGCTGTCCGCCGAGGCCCGCCGCACCCTGCTCGTGGCGAGCGCCGGGGCGCGGCCCACGCTGGCGCTGCTGCACGCCGCCGGACGGGAGAACGCCGAGGCGGAGACGGCCTCGGCCGCCTCGCTCGGTCTGCTGGCGACGGAGCGCGAGGCTCCGGTCATCCGGTTCGCGCACCCCCTCGTGTCCGCCGCCCTGTACGCGCAGGCGAGCGCGCAGGAGCGGCGCGCCGCCCACGCCGCGCTGTCCGAGGCGGCCTCCGATCCCATCGAGCGGGCCCGCCATCTCGCCCTGGCCGCCACGGGTACGGACCCGGAGGTCGCCGCCCGGCTCGGCGAGGCAGCGGCGGCGGCCCGGGACCGGGGCGCGCCCTCGGTCGCGGCGGGGCTCGGACTGCTGGCGGCCCGGCACACCCCGCCGGACGCCGTGCCGGGCCCGGACGAACGCAGGCTGCAGGCGGCCGAGGACGCGCTCACGGCCGGCGAGACGGACCTCGCGCGGGACATCGCCCGCCAGGTACTGGCCCGTGCCACCGTGCCCGCGGACCGGGTACGGGCCTGGATGGTCGTCATCGACGCCGCAGGACAGGCCATGGCCGAGATCGACGCCGTCTTTCCCCAGGCGCTCGCGGACGCGGGCGAGGACCCGCGGCTGCTCGCCCTCGTCCGCTACCAACTCGCCTGGCGGGCCCTGCTCATGGAGGGCGAGATGACGAAGGCCCGCGAGGAGGCCGCCTGGGCGGCGGAGCTCGCGGCCCTTGCCGGGGACCGGCCCACCGAGCTCCTGGCGCTCGGCTTCCAGGCGCAGATGGAGACCCTGATGGGGCACCCGGGCGCCCCGGCGACCATCCAGCGCGCGATGCGTGAACCGCAGGACCCCCGGGTGGCGTGCGACCACAACGGCGCCGGTGCCGCCCGGTTCCGCTGGCTGATCATGGGCGACCAGCTTGCCGAGGCCCGTACGACCATCACCGCGCTGCTGCGCGAGGTGCGGCGGCGCGGGATGGTCGAGAGCGAGGTCCACTTCCTGCGCGGCCTCGCGGAGACCGAGCTGCGCTCCGGTCACTGCGGCCGGGCCCTCGACCTCGCCCGCGAGAGCCTGCGGCTGGCCCGTGACACCGGGATCGGCGAGGCGGCCACCGCCATGTTCACCTCGCTCGCCGAGGCGGCGGGCGGCGACGTGGACCGGGCGCTCACGCTCGCCCAGGAGGCCGTGGACCGCGCGGAGGAGGACGGCGACCTGATCTACCTCTCGCGCGCCCTCGGCGCCCTCGGCCACGCCCAGTTGGTGGCGGGGGACGCGGCGGCGACGGTCCGGTCACTGCGTCGCGTACGGGAGTTGGAGGAGGGCCTCGGGGTCGTCGATCCCGCCCGGGGCCGCTGGCACGGGGACCTCGCCGAGGCGCTGGTCCGGATCGGTGAACCGGACGAGGCACAGGACGTCATCGACGCGACGCGGAAGCAGGCGCTGCGGCTCAGCCGGGAGAGCGTGCTCGCGGTACTCGACCGCGCCGAGGCCCTCGTACGCGCCGCACGCGGCGAACAGGGCGTCGCCACCCGGCAGTTGACCGCGGCCCAGGACCGGCTCGGCAAGCTGGGCTACGGCCTCGAGGAGGCCCGCGCGGCGTACGCCCTCGCCGGGCTGCGCACCCCCCGGCCGGGGCCCACCTCGTACGACGAGGCGACCCGGCTCTTCCGCCGCTGCCGCGCCCTGCCGTGGCTGCGCCAGGTCGAGAGTGCCTCCGCGGCCCTCCCGGCGGCCTCGCCCCTGGCGTCCGCCGACCCCGACAGCCTCGCGGCCGCCGCTCTGGACAGCCTCGCCGCGACCGAACGGCAGGTCGCCGCGCTCGTCATGGAGGGCGCCACCAACCGCGAGATCGCCGCGCGTCTGTTCATCAGCGTGAAGACGGTGGAGGCGACACTGACGCGGGTGTACCGGAAGTTGGGGATCCGTTCGCGGGTGGACATAGTCAGGCTGGCGGTCGGGCACCGGCCGGGCTGACGTTCCGTCGTATCCGGAAGGGCGGGCACCTGCTCCCCCTTCTTCATACGGAATACGAGATACGGGATACGGACCAACCGGACGGAATCACAAGCTAAACCCAGCTGCCGCACAGCAAGGGTTATCCCTCCTCCAACTCCCTTAGGGGCTTCCCCCATTGGAGCAGGAGGGGTTCCGCTTCTAGCCTGATCCCAGTGCCGCTCGCCCGGGCACACGCCGCCGGTCCGCCGGCGTCGTGCAGCACCCCCCACACCCGCGCGTCCCCCACCGGCAACTTCCGAGGAGAACCATGTTCGGGCTCAACCGCGCCAAGAAGACCGCCGCTCTCTGTGTGGCGACCGCTGCCGCCGCCGCGACGGCACTGCTCGGCGCACCCGGTGCCGTCGCCGCCCCCCAGCCCATCGTCGGCGGCACGACGACCACCACGACCGCGTACCCGTTCGTCATGCAGATCACGGACGCCTCGCAGAACCAGTTCTGCGGCGGCACGCTCGTCTCGGCCACCAAGGTCGTCACCGCCGCCCACTGCATGGTCGGCGAGACCACCAGCAGCGTCCGCGTCATCGGCGGCCGTACCTACCTCAACGGCACGAACGGCACGGTCAGCAAGGTCAGCAAGATCTGGATCAACCCCAGCTACACGGACGCCACCAACGGCGACGACGTGGCCGTACTGACCCTGTCGACAGCGATGTCGTACACCCCGGTCTCGTACGTAACCTCCTCGCAGACCAGCGTGTACGCGACCGGCGCCACCGCCCGCGTCCTCGGCTGGGGGACCACCTCGGAGAGCGGCAGCTCCTCCAACCAGCTCCGGACCGCGACCGTCCCGATCGTCTCCAACACGAGCTGCACGAGCTCGTACGGCTCCGACTTCATCGCCAGCGACATGGTCTGCGCCGGATACACCTCCGGCGGCGTCGACACCTGCCAGGGCGACAGCGGCGGCCCGCTGCTCATCGGCGGCGTCCTGGCAGGCATCACCTCCTGGGGCGAAGGCTGCGCCGAGGCCGGCTACCCGGGCGTCTACACCCGCCTGACGACCTTCTCCAGCCTGGTGACCACGCAGGTCAACTCCTAGCTCGCACGTTCTTCAAATCGCAGTCACCAAAGAGCTCCTGAGCACCCCTCAGGTGAAAGCCGGGGGGGGGGGGTGGGGGGGGGGGGCCGCGCCCCGCCCCCCCCCCCCCCCCCCCCCACACCACCGGCCCGCGCCCCCCCCCC
>NZ_JBHXWK010000008.1:35827-301199 GCF_042671685.1 Streptomyces sp. NPDC127595
AACTCCTCGCTCGCATGTACTAAATTTCGCCGTCCCAAACGCCCGCCTCACCCCCCCTCTGGTAAACGCGGGGGGGGGTGGCGGGCCTCCACGAGCGGCCCGCAACGCCCCCCATCCACTACCTGCCCGTCGGCGGCCGGCCTCCCCCACAGCCGGAACCGCCGACGGGCATACGCCTGTCGGGAACCGCGGCGGGATTCGGCTGACCCTCGCCGGAGGCGGCCTGCTTGAATGGCCTCCATGGTGTCCACGGACCGTTTCCTCGCCTTCGCCGCGATGTCGCTCCTGGTGATCGTGATCCCGGGACCGAGCGTGCTGTTCGTCATCGGGCGAGCGCTCGCGCACGGCCGGCGCACCGCGGTGGCGACGGCCCTCGGCAATGTCGTCGGCTCGTACCTGCTGGTCGTCGCGGTGGCCTTCGGTATCGGATCGCTGGTCGAACGCTCGATGACGGTCTATCTGGCGGTCAAGCTGTCCGGCGCCGCGTACCTCGTGTTCCTCGGCGTGCAGGCCTTCCGGCACCGCAAGGAGCTGAACGCCTCGGCGATCACGACGCGGGACACCACCCCGGCCCGCGGCGATCTGCGCACGGTCGTGGACGGTGCCCTGGTCGGCGTCACCAACCCCAAGGGCATCGTCTTCTTCGCCGCGGTGCTCCCCCAGTTCGTGGACCCCTCGGCGGGCGAACTACCCCTGCAGATGCTCCTGTTGGGTCTGATCCCGATCTCCATCGGCCTCGTCACGGACACCTTGTGGGGCCTGACCGCGTCGGCCGCGCGTACCTGGTTCGCCCGCTCGGACCGGCGTCTGTCGCTGATCAGCGGGGCGGGCGGCTGCACGATGATCGGCCTGGGAGTGACGGTCGCGGTGACGGGGCGGGACTGAGCCTCGTCGGCGACGGGCTGGGACTGGCTCGTCGGTGACCGGTCGTCACCGGGCCTCACCTGACGACCGTCCCGAAGCGGATGTCCGAGGTGGACGACGAGCCGCCCATCACCTCCATCAGCCGCTCGGCCTCCTCCAGGACCTCCTTCCGCTGCGACTTCGTGAGCGTGCCGAAGAGTTCGATCGTGAGGACCTCCGCCTCCTGCCGCCATACGCCCGCCAGGAAACCGTCGACGAGCAGCACGCAGTACGCCTGGTTGCCCTTCCACGTCCGGCCCTTGAGTGCGGCGGATGTCAGCCGGGAGCGGTCGGCATGCGAGAGGAACAGGTTGTCGAACTCGGGGAGGAATCGCGGCGGGGCCGGGGTGTCGGCGTCCGGGCGGGGCGCGTCGGGGAGGTCGAAGAGCTCGACGCCGTATCCGTCGCGGAAGGTGACCAGCTCGGGGCGGAGCCGTTCGAAGGCCTCGCGCAGCCGGGTCAGGCCGGCCCAGGTCTGCATGTCCTTGACGGAGGCGGGCCCGAAGGCGGCGAGGTAGCGCAGGACGGTCGCGTCGGGGGCGGGCGCCGGCTCGGACGGGCGGTCGAGCCAGTGATCGACGGTGGTGAGCGTGACCTGGCCGCTGCGGCCCCACAGGCCGCGCGGGGTGACCTGGACGAGTGGCAGCCGGCAGCGGGCGGCGACCGAGAGCGCGAACGGGTCGGCGTCCGGCCACTCTGCGAGCAGTGCCTCACGGAGCTGCTTCATGGTGCGCGGCTCGGCCTCCACCAGCTCCCGGCTGATGGAGGCGAGCCGGTCGAGGTCGACGCCTTCGAGCCCCTTGCGGAACTGGTGGAGTTCCCGGTCGCGGGCGGCCTGCACGAGCGGGCGCAGCGTGAGGGCGTCGTCGGCGCTGTGGGTGTGGATGGTGGAGCGCATGGTGACGAGGCGGACGACCTCGCGGTCGGCCATGAGCTGCGACAACGCCTCCGGGGCGAAGCCCTCCAGCCGGGCGGCCAGCGCGTAGTAAGGCGGCTTGACGTTCTGCGCCTGGAGGCCGAGGAGGTGCTCGACGGCGTCCTTGGCACCGAGGGAGGACCGGTGCAGGAGAAGCTGCCGGGCGAGGGTCGCGCGGTTGAGGGCGCGGGGGCCGAGCACGGGGGCCGCGGAGGTCTTCTTCGTCATGCTCCGCACGTTAGCGGGACTTGCGGACAGGTTCTGTCCTCATTTCTTGGGTAATCCGCACCTCGGGGGTGACCCGCCCCCAAGCCACGGACATTTGACCCGTATATCCTGCTCCGTGATCACAGGGACGCACGTTCGACGACAAAGACGCTCCACTCTTTGACGCTTCACTCGACGACAGACGACAGGGGAGGCAGCCGCGATGTCCGAGCGACGCGCACGCCCGGCCTCGAAGGGCGCCAGGAAATCCGTGTGGCGACGCGCCCTCACCCCACCGGCCGCGCCGCCCGCCCAGCCGCCGGCGCCTCGCCCCGACCCGGCGGCGCCGGAACCCGCCGACGCCGACAGCGTCGTACAGGCGGCGCTCTACCGTGACGGTGTGCGCGTCGCGACCCCGGAGACCCTGGCCGACACCTTCCGCGAGCTGCGCGAGCAGCCGGACGGCATGGCGTGGATCGGCCTTGCGCGCCCGACGGAGTCCGAACTCCACTCCCTGGCAGCCGAGTTCGACCTGCACCCGCTTGCCGTCGAGGACGCGATGGAGGCGCACCAGCGTCCGAAGCTGGAGCGGTACGGCGAGACGCTGTTCGTCGTCCTGAGTGCAGCGCGCTATGTGGACGCGCTGGAGGAGGTCGACTTCGGCGAACTGCACGTGTTCGTGGGCCCCGACTTCGTGATCACGGTCCGGCACGGCGCGGCACCGGACCTCTCGGCGGTGCGCCGCCGTATGGAGGACACCCCGGAGCTGCTGAAGCTCGGCCCGGAGGCGGTCCTCTACGCGATCCTCGACTCGGTGGTCGACGGCTACGTCCCGGTCGTCTTCGGCGTCCAGAACGACATCGACGAGATCGAGACCGAGGTCTTCCGCGGCGACCCGAAGGTGTCCCGCCGTATCTACGAACTCTCCCGGGAAATGGTCGAGTTCCAGCGCGCCACCCGCCCCCTGGTCGGCATGCTGCACGCCCTGATGGCCGGCTTCTCCAAGTACCGCACGGACGAGGAACTCCAGCGCTACCTCCGCGACGTCGCCGACCACGTCACCCACACCAGCGAACAGGTCGACGGCTTCCGCCAGGCCCTCACCGACATCCTCACCGTCAACGCAACCCTCGTCACCCAGCAACAGAACGCCGAAATGCGCGCGTTGGCGGAGGCGGGCTTCGAACAGAACGAGGAGATCAAGAAGATCTCTTCGTGGGCCGCCATTCTCTTCGCTCCGACCCTGGTCGGGACGATCTACGGCATGAACTTCACGCACATCCCCGAGTTGCACTGGGTGCTCGGATATCCCTTCGCCATCGTCCTGATGGCGGTCGTCTGTACCAGTCTGTACGTGATCTTCAAGCGGCGGGACTGGCTCTGAGCAACCGCCTTGTGGAGGCGGTCGGGAAGGGGGCTACGGGCCTGCTGTCGACGGCCGGGCGAGGCGGATAAGTCGACTTGTGGTCAGGTGCCCTGCGACTCCCTGGGCCGCAGCATCACGGCCGCCATCACCGCCGTACCGACCAGCACCACCGTCGCGATCACCGCGACGACGGTGAAGCCGTGGTCGTACGCCTGCCGGGCCGCGTCGAGGACGGCGTCGGCGGTGGACGACGGCAGGCGCTCGACGACGTCCTCGGCGGCGGAGAACGACTCCTCGGCGTGGGCCCGGTCCCCGGCGCTCACGCCCGCCAGCTCGGGCCAGCCAGTGCGGTAGACGACGGTCAGCGCGGTACCGAGGACGGCGACGCCGAGGCCCGCGCCGAGTTCGAAGGACGTCTCCTGGATGGCGGCGGCCTCCCCGGACCGCTCGGGCTGCGCGGCGCTCATGATCGAGTCGGCGCCCAGGGTCATCACGATCCCCGCGCCGTACCCGGCGCACAGCAGCGGCAGCAGGAGCATCCCGTAGTGCGCGGTGTCCCCCACGACCGCGATCGCGGCGTAGGCGGCGGCGAAGAGGACCAGCGCCCCCGTGAGCGACCAGCGGTTGCCCCAACGGGCCGACGCCCAGGGCGCCGTGACCGCACCGACCGCGTTGGCGGCGGCCAGCGGCATCAGGGCGAGCCCGGCGCGCAACGGCGAGTAGCCGCCGACCTGCTGGAGCCACTGGGTGAGGAAGAAGAGGAGGGCGACATAGCTGCCGAAGCAGCCGATGACGCACAGGGTGGCGGTGGTGAAGCGGCGCTCGCCGAAGAGGGAGAAGTCCAACAGGGGCTCCGCGAGCCGTCGTTGGCGGCGCACGAAGACGTAGAGCAGGGCGGCCCCGCCGAGTGCGGTGACGGCGATCACGGGGTCCACCCCGGCGTGCTCGCCGGCCTGCTTCAGCGCGTACACCACGCCCGCCAAGCCGGTGACGGACAGCACCACGCTGGCCACGTCCCAGCGGCGTGGCACGGGGTTCTTCGACTCGGGGATGACACGGGCTCCGACGGCCAGGATGACGACGATGACGGGGACGTTGACGAGGAACACCGCACCCCAGCCCCATCGTTCGGCGACGATCCCGCCGACCAGCGGTCCGATGGTGGCCCCGACGCTGTGCGCGGAGGTCCACACGCCGATCGCGAGGGCCCGCTCCCGGTCGTCGGTGAAGACGACGCGGATGATCGCCACCGTCGAGGCCATGATCATCGCGGCGGCCACACCGAGCGCGGCGCGGGCGGCGATGAGCTGCCCGGTCGACGTCGCGAAGGCGCAGGCGGTCGAGGCGAGACCGAAGGCGAGGAAGCCGCTCAGCACCATCTTGCGCCGCCCGACGCGGTCCCCGAGCGTCCCGCACGTCACGAGGAGGGCGGCGAGTGCCAGGGAGTACACGTCGACGATCCACAGCAACTGCGCGGCACTGGGGTGCAGATCGCGGCTCATGCTCGGCACGGCGACATGCAGCACGGTCAGGTCGATCCCGCACAGCAGCAGGCTGCCCGAGACCACGGCCAGCACCAGCCAGCGCCTGTTCGGTGCGGCGGTCTCCCTGGGTGTCCGCACCGGTGCGGACACGTCCCTTTTCAACATATCCTCAGTTTCCGTATGCATCAACGCGGGGCGCAAGTACGGTCATTAATGTCCCCTAGTGCCACTCGGTATACCAATGGAGGTCAGCGGTGCGTTCTGATATCGAGGAATCGCCGGATCACTGCTCGGTCGAGTTCGCCATGGAGATTCTCGGGGGCCGGTGGAAACTGGCCATCCTGAAACAGCTGGTTCCGGGCACTCTCCGTTTCGGGGAACTCCGGCGGGCGCTGGTGCCGATCACCCAGCGCATGCTGACCAGGCAGCTGAGGGAGCTGGAGACGGACGGTCTGGTGACCCGGACCGTCCACCGGGAGGTACCGCCACGTGTCGAGTACACGCTGACGGATGTCGGCCACAGCCTGGACTCCATCACCGAGGACCTGGACAAGTGGGGCCGCTGGTACCGGGAGACGGTCCGGCGCCCGTCATAGCGTCGTTCGCCCATAGCGTCGTACGGATCTCGTCGTACGCCAGTCGTGGACCGCGGGTGCGGGGACCCGGCTCGGGTCGGCCGAGGTTCACGACGAACAGTGCGGAAAGCCGGCCGTCGGGGAAGAATTCGCGGTTGACGCCGTCCTCGTCGAATCCGCTCATCGGTCCGGCGGCGAGGCCCGCCGCTCTGGCGCCGATGAGGAAATAGGCGGCTTGCAGGGCGCCGTTCAGCAGTGCCGAGCGTTCCCTCAGGGCGGGGTCGCGCGTGAACAGTTCCATCGCTCCGGGGAATTGCGGAAACTGCTCCGGAAGTCTGCGGTGGAATTCGTCGTCGACGGCCATCGGCCCCTCGGGCGAGCTGAAGACGAAACCCACCCAGCACTCGGTGGCCGCCCTGCGGAACATCGGCATCCAGCCGGACGCGATCGTGCTGCGCTGCGACCGTGAGGTGCCGGTGGCGATCAAACGGAAGATCTCGCTGATGTGCGACGTGGAGGAGGCGGCCGTGGTCGCCTGCCCCGACGCCCGCTCGATCTACGACATCCCGAAGACGGTCCACGGCGAGGGCCTGGACGCGTATGTGGTCCGCAAGCTGGACCTGCCGTTCCGTGACGTGGACTGGACGACCTGGGACGACCTCCTGGACCGCGTCCACCGCCCCGACCACGAGGTCACGGTCGCGCTGGTCGGCAAGTACATCGACCTCCCGGACGCCTATCTGTCGGTGACGGAGGCGCTGCGGGCGGGCGGCTTCGCCCATCGGGCGCGCGTGCGGATCAAGTGGGTGACCTCGGACGACTGCACCACCCCGGATGGGGCGAAGGAACAGCTGGCGGACGTGGACGGCGTCTGTGTCCCCGGCGGGTTCGGCGACCGGGGCGTGCCGGGGAAGGTGGAGGCGATCCGGTCCGCCCGCGAGAACAAGGTCCCGCTGCTGGGTCTGTGCCTGGGCCTGCAGTGCGTGGTGATCGAGGTGGCCCGCAACCTCCTCGGCATCCCCGACGCGAACTCCACCGAGTTCGCCCCGGCGACCCCGTACCCGGTGGTCTCGACCCTGGCCGAGCAGCTCCGTGTCGTCGCGGGCGACGGCGACCTGGGTGGCACGATGCGGCTCGGCCTGTACCCGGCCGTCCTGACGGACGGTTCGCTCGTGCGTGAGGTGTACGACGGCAGGCAGCACGTCGAGGAGCGGCACCGGCACCGCTACGAGGTCAACAACGCCTACCGTGCCGAGCTGGAGAAGAAGGCGGGCCTGCTGTTCTCGGGGACCTCCCCGGACGGCAAGCTCGTCGAGTACGTCGAGTACCCGCGCGACATCCACCCCTACCTGGTCGCGACCCAGGCCCACCCCGAACTGCGCTCCCGCCCGACCCGCCCGCACCCGCTGTTCGCGGGGCTGGTGAGGGCGATGGTGGAGCGGGTGACGGCCGGCGGCATGTGACGTGGGGTCAGGTGCAGCCGGACCGCGCTCACGCGATACCGCCGGAGTTCCTGCCGAGCGAAGCCAAGCCACGCGTTCCTGATGAAACCTTGATCGTTTCTAGACCGCCCCAACAACCAGGCGTTACACCAGGCCAAGTACTGTCACCCCGGACTTCCCCCCACGTCGAGTTCCGCCGTCAACACCCCACCTCACACAGGAGCCGTCGTGGCACCGAGCACATCTCGAATACGCCGACCGAGAGCCGCCACCGTGGCGCTCGCCGCCGCGGTGACCGCCGTCACCGCTCTGGTCCCCGCGATCCCCGCGGCCGCCGCCGGATACACGACGGCGGCCGGTCCCTGGAGCGCCGCCACCGCGCTGACCGGCGCCGACGGGCAGCAGACCCTGATCGACGTCGAGACCGCCGGCAGCGGCACCACGTTCGCACTGTGGCGCGATCGGGCGGCCGACGGCGTCAACTGGAACTTCGACGTCGCCGTCAAGGCCGCCGGAAGCAGCACGTGGGGCGCCTCCCACACCCTGGCCACCGGCCGCGAGAGCACCTCCCCGGCGGTCCTGACCGTGACGCCCACCGGGCAGGCCGTCGTGACCTGGGTGGACGGCAGGGGCGTGGACGGCGACCTGGCCGCCGTCGCCGCCACCTGGACCCCGGCGGAGGGCGGTTGGTCGGATCCGGTACCGATCGCCTCGTACTCGGGCCGCACCTTGCTCGGCCTGCCCCGGCTCGCCTCGGCGGCCGACGGCACCCTCACCGCCCTATGGCAGCAGGGCGAGTTCAACGACTACCAGGTCATGACGGCCACCCGCGCCCCGGGCGCCACCACCTGGTCCGCGGCCCAGCCGCTCGCCTCGGTCACCACCGGTTCCGTCTACGACCTCGCGCTCGCCGTCGCTCCCGACGGCTCGGCCACGGCGGTGTGGGACGTCTACGACCAGACCGCCGACGGCAACCAGCACACCGTCCTCACCGCCACCCGTACTACGGCGGGCGGGAGTTGGAGCGAGGCGGACGTGCTGCCCGGTGTGGGCTACACGGACGGTGTCGTCCAGGTGGCGTCGGACGCCAAGGGCGCCACCACGGTCCTGTGGCACGGCGCGAACGCCGCCGGGAACGGCTTCGACCTGAGCTCGGTCACCCGGACCTCCCCCTCCGCGAGCTGGGGCGAGGTACAGACCGTGGTCGCGTCAACCTTCAACTACAGCGACGGCAGCGACCCGCTCACCGGCCCCAACGGCGACCTCACCTATGTGTGGGTGGGCTGGAGCAGCGCCGACGGCGAGACGGTCGTACGTGCGGTCACCCGCTCCGCGAGCACCGGCACCTGGTCCGCGCCGAAGACGCTGTCCACCGGTTACGTCACCTGGGACGTGGACGCCTCCATCGGCGCCGACGGCACCGTCCAGGTCGTCTGGCCGCAGGTGCCGAGCATCGACAACGGCAACGACCACTACCTCCAGTGGGCGGTCCGCGCCGACGGCATCTGGAGCAAGGCGACCGCCCTCAACAGCACGCCCGTCCCGGACGTCTCCAGCACGGAGGCGCTGTACGGCGAGGTCGCCGCAGGCCCCGACGGCCGGGCCACCGTCCTGTCGCGCAAAGCCGTGGGCAGCGGCGACTACACGAGCCAGGTCTCGGCCCAGTGGCAGACCCTGCTGACCAAGCCGGCGATCACCTCGAGGGCCGCGCTGAGCGGGACCGTCCGTACGGGTTCCAAGGTGACCTGCAACGCCGCCTGGACCGGCACCGGCGCCACGGTCGCCTGGTCCTGGCTGCGCGACGGCTCGGTCATCTCGGGTGCCACCGGCAAGACCCGCACCCTGACCGCCTCCGACTACAAGCACAAACTGTCCTGCCGGGCCACGGTCGCCAACGGCGCGGGGTCGACGGTCTCCACCTCGGCCACCGTCACGGTCGCGGCCGGCTCCGCCCTGAAAGCCACCAAGGCGCCCGCGATCACCGGCACCGCCGAGGTCGGCCACAGGCTCACCGCCGCCCACGGCACCTGGTCGCCGACGGCCGCCTCGTACACGTACGTCTGGATGCGCGACGGCAAGACCATAAGCGGAGCCACCAAGTCCACGTACCTGCTGGTGAAGGCCGACAAGGGGCACAGGATCACCGCGAAGGTCACGGCCAGGCAGTACGGCTGGACGGACGGTGCGGCGAGGACCGCCGCGGTCATCGTGCGCTGAGGGCCGTAGGACGGGGGGCATCCGGTCAGTGCACCGGGTGCCTTCCCGTTCACCCTTCCGTGGTCCCCCCTGCAAAGTCCGTCCCGGGCGACTCGTGGTCGAGGTTGATCGAGGAGTCCGTCGCAGCACTCGGTGCAGCAAACTGTTGACTGCCTGCTCGGCATCCGATCTCTCGAGGCGGGAGCGCAGTTCCGTGATCGATCTCGATCCCTTCACCGATTTGCTCGACTATCCGATGTACGTCGTGACCGCGGAGGCCGACGGGGAAAGAGCCGGCTGCCTGGTGGGATTCGCCTCGCAGTGCTCGATTCGGCCCGCACGGTTCATGGTCTGGCTGTCCAAAGAGAACCGGACGTACCGGGTCGCCGAGCACGCCGAACGGCTCGCGGTCCATCTTCTCCGCCGTGACCAGGACCGGTTGGCCCGCCTTTTCGGCGGCGAGACCGGCGACCGCACCGACAAGTTCGCCAACGCCTCGTGGCATCCGGGACCGGGCGGATCACTGATTCTCGACGAGGCCCCCGCCTGGTTCGTCGGCCGCGTGGAGAACCGGATCGACGGCGGCGACCACGTCGGTTTCCTTCTCGCTCCGGAGGCGGCGGAAAACCTCGCGGGCAACCACACCTCCCTGCTGACGCTCAAGGACGCCCTCGACATCACCGCGGGCCACCCGGCGAACTGAGCACGTCAGCGCCATCGCGGACTGACCGTCAGACAGCCTCAATCACGCCGGAAGGCGTCGCCGCCGTTGAGCCCGCAAGGCTTCTGGAAGCCTCGCGGGCTCAAGGTGCCTCAGGAGGCGGTGGCGGCCGCCGCCGCTCGGCCCGCCTGGCGGCCGGAGAAGAGGCAGCCGCCCAGGAAGGTGCCCTCCAGGGAGCGGTATCCGTGGACTCCGCCGCCGCCGAATCCGGCGACCTCACCGGCCGCGTACAGACCGGGAACGGGGGCGCCGCCCGCGTCCAGGACCCGGCCGGAGAGGTCGGTCTGCAGGCCGCCCAGGGTCTTGCGGGTGAGGATGTTGAGGCGTACGGCGATCAGCGGGCCCGCGCTGGGGTCCAGGATCTTGTGGGCCGCCGCGGTGCGGCTGAGTGAGTCCCCGGGGTAGGAGAGGGCGTTGCGGATGCCCATGACCTGGACGTCCTTGGTGTACGGGTTGTCGATCTCCCGGTCCCGCGCCTCGATCTGCCGTTGGAGATCGGCCAGGTCGACGAGGCCGTCGCCGGTCAGTTTGTTCATCCCGCGGACGAGTTCGGAGAGTGTCGTGGCGACGACGAAGTCGACGCCGTTCTTCTTGAACCTCTCGATCGGCTCCGGGGTCTGCCAGATGCGCGAGAGCAGCATCAGGATGTCCTTGTTCGTGAGGTCCGGGTTCTGCTCGGAACCGGACAGCGCGAACTCCTTCGCGATGATCTTCTGGGTGGTGACGAACCACGAGTAGTCGTAGCCGGTGGCGGTGATCGACTTGAGGGTGTGGAGGGTGTCGTAGCCGGGGAGGTCGGGCGCCGAGAAGCGTTTGCCGGTGGCGTCGAACCACATCGACGACGGTCCCGGCAGGATGCGGATGCCGTGGTTGGCCCAGATCGGGTCGTAGTTCCGCAGGCCCTCGGTGTAGTGCCACATCCGGTCGGGGTTCACGATCCGCCCGCCCGCCTTCTCGGTGATCGCGAGCATCCGGCCGTCCACGTATGCGGGCACACCGGTGATCATGGACTTGGGCGGGGTGCCGAGCCGGGCCGGCCAGTTCTGCCGTACGAGATCGTGGTTGGCGCCGATGCCTCCGGAGGTGACGATCACGACCGGGGCGCTGAGCTCGAAGTCCCCGACGACCGTGCGGGAACTGGCCTTGCCGCGCGCGGCGGAACTCGGCTCAAGTACCGCCCCGCGTACGCCGGTCACGACGCCGCCTGTCGTGACTACCTCGTCGACGCGGTGCCGGAACTTGAACGTCACCTTCCCGGCCGCGACCGCCGCCCGTACCTTCTTCTCGAACGGCTCGACCACGGCCGGACCGGTCCCCCAGGTGACATGGAAGCGGGGCACCGAGTTGCCGTGGCCGTCCGCGAGGCCGCCGCCCCGCTCGGCCCAGCCGACGATCGGGAACCAGCGCACGCCCAGCTCGTACAGCCAGGACCGCTTCTCCCCCGCGGCGAAGTCCACATACGCCTCGGCCCACTTGTGCGCCCAGTAGTCCTGACCGCCGGGATCGGTGACGCCGCGGTCGAAGCCGGCCGTGCCGAGCCAGTCCTGCCAGGCCAGTTCGCGGGAGTCCTTGACGCCCATCAGCCGCTGCTCGTCGGAGTCGATCAGGAAGAGACCGCCGAAGGACCAGAACGCCTGTCCGCCCAGGTTGCTTTCGGGCTCCTGGTCGAGGAGCAGTACCCTGCGCCCCGCTGCGGCCAGTTCCGCCGTCGCGACGAGACCGGCGAGGCCGCCGCCGACGACGATCGCGTCCGCGTCCGAGGACCCGGCCGCGAAGGCCGACGACGCGTTCGCCGTGAGGGCGGCACCGGCGAGTACGCCTCCCGCCACGGTCAGGGCGTGCCGACGGCTGACGCCCGACGGCGTCGCTGAGTTCTCCATGGGCTGCCTTCCAGAAGAGATGCGCGGGGCATGGCGACGCGGAGGGTGTTACTGCGACAGCTGTCCTGTTACCTTCGGTAGCCCTCAGGAAATCAGTCGATGACAGCGGTGTGGTAGGAGCCCGGCTCCAACGCTCCACCGCTTTGTTGTGGTCCGGTGACAGTCCTGGACGGAGAGGGGGATCGTGAACGTCGCCGACGAGCACGACTCGGTGGCCGGGATCCTGCGGAGCATGGTCGTGGATGTGGACGTGTGCGGTGCGCTCGTCGACGCGGCGAGAGACCGGTCCCCCGAGCTCGCCAGGCTCGCCGAGGCGGAGACCCGCTCGCACGTCAGCGCCATGATCCGCGCGGCCGATGCCTGGTTCGACACCTTCGAGCGGGTCGAGGAGCAGGACTTCACCGCCGCCCTGCTGCTCGGCGCCGACCGCGCGGGCCAGGGCATCCCGATGACCGCCGTACTGCAGGGCCTCCAGGCGGCGTTCACCCGCACCACAGAGATCATGGTCGACCGCTGCCGGTCCGACGGGGTGTCCGACGGCGCGCTGCTCACGATGGTCATGCGCCTGAAGGAGTACGGGGACGCGGTCGAGCGTCATGTGATCAACGGATACCGTGCCGCGGAGCGGGGCACGCCGCACGAGCCGCTCGGTGCCGTCACCCGGATTCTGCGGCAGTTACTGGTCGGCGGAGTCACCCCGTCCGCCGAGGAACTGGTGCGGGCCGGCATCCGCCCCGACGGTCAACACCACTGCCTGGTCCGGGACATGGGTGATCCCGCGCGGACGCGTCCGCCGATGAGCCGGCACGCCGCGCCGCGCGGGACCTTCGGGCTGGTCGAAGGGAGGCTTGTCGGCCTGTGTCCCCGCACGCCCGCACGCGAGGAGATCGAGGCGACCGCCCTTGTCGTCGTCTCTCCGGCCGCTCCCCTGAACGAGCTCCGCCCGCTCTACCGGCTGTGCGTACGCGCGGTGGACATCGGCCGCCGGCAGGGCCGGCACGGACTGTACGACCTCACCGACTTCGCCGCCGAGATCGCCCTGGCGGACCAGCCGCTACTGGGCTCCGTACTGAGCGCGCGATTCCTGAACGGGCTCGATCAGTCGGACGCCTTCCACCGCCAACTCGCCCTCACCGCACTGACTTTCCTCGACAACGGCCGCCGTCTCGACCAGACCGCGACCGCCCTGTTCACCCACCCCAACACCGTCCGCTACCGGCTCGGCCGACTCCAGCAGATCACCGGCGAATCACTGACCGACGCCCCGGCGGAGAGTCGCTCCGGGCCGCTGAGCACGCTGCACTGGTGGTGGGCCCTGACCACCTGGCTGCGGCCCGGCGGGGATTCCCCGGATCGGTGAGCAGCCGAACTCACCTGGTGGGACCGTCGGATCGCCGGCGGTGGAGTGTGAAGTTCTCGAACACCGACAGTTCGCCGTTCGGCTTGTTCACGTTGTAGTAGGTCACGTGCATACGGGTGGTGTCACCGGCATGCCGGCCGGGGTCGACCGTGAACGCGGCGAAGCCGTAGGGGTTTTCGGTGTCCCGGACGCCGATCCAGAGCGCTTCCTCCTTGGTGTAGATGGAGGTGCGCTTGCCGTTGGAGCCGGCGGTCGCCGACACGGAGGTGATCACCTTGCCTGTGCCGTCCTTGAAGAAGCTCTGGTTCGTGGTCCCCGAGACGCCTCCGCCGCCGAGGATCATGTGTACGGTGCCGAGCCCGGTGTCGATGGAGTCGGTGGCCGTGGAGACCGGGTTGGGGGTCAGCGTCTCGGTGCCGCTGACGACTCCACGGACGGCCAGCGAGCGCTCGTAGTTGTGCTCGTGTCCACACAGCACCAGGTCCACGCCGTAGCGGTCGAACAGGGGGCCGTACTTCTGCCGCAGGCCGAGGTCGGCGCCGTTCGCGTCCGTCGAGCTGACCATGACCTGGTGCATGGCGACGACGATCCAGTCGGTGTCGCGCGAGGCCCGGGCCGCCTTCAGCTCGTTCTCCAGGAACGCGAGTTGGCGTCCGCCGGAGTAGCCGCTGATGTAGACATCACCGCCGTCCTGGAGACAGTTGTCGTCGTTCTGCAGCACGATCACCCGGACGGAACCGGCCGTGAACGCGTAGTACAGGCCCGCGAGTTCGGCGTCGGTCTCGGTGGAGGGGAGGTCGAAGTAGGTCTGGTAGGCGCCGAGTCCGATCGGGCCGTTGGCCTTCTCGATCTCGTGATTGCCTGCCGCCGGCATCCAGGGGCGGAAGCGGGCGGAACGGGTGTTGTTGGTGAAGAAGTTGTTCCAGGTCCGCACCCGGTCGACGTCCAGGTTGGCATAGCAGAGGTCGCCGTTGAGCAGATGGAAGAGCGGGGCGACCTGCTCGATACCGGTGACGATGTCCTTCGTCGCGGGGGTGGAGTTCGCGTCCAGCGCCACCGTGCCGTTGGCCGCCCAGGTCACCTGCGGGGCGGACTGGTCGCCGAAGCTGGTGAAGGTGATCGGCTTCCGGCCGCGCGGAGCGGTGCGGAACGTACCGCTGTCGGGCGTCGCCCCCTCGTGCGTGGCGAGGTAGAGGTAGTCGGTGTCCGGGGTGAGCCGGTCCAGCGCCGCGTGGTGGACGTAGACGGTACGGCTGGAGGTGCCGTCCACGTAGGTGACGGTCCGGGCCTTGGCGCTCGAGCCGAAGCCGTGCTCCAGCGTGCCGTAGCGCACCACGGGCTTGGTCACCGGTCTGTCGGTGATCCACGACACCGTCATCTGGGTGCGCGGATCCGCCCCGAAGGTCAGGTGCAGGCCTTGCACCGGGGGCGCGCCGGACGAGTCCGCGGTGAGCTGGAAGGCCGGGGCGGCGAGCGGAGCGGCCTGCGCCGTACCGGCTACCAGCAACGGGGTGACGGCCGCGCCGGCCCCCGCCGTACCGAGGAGGCCCAGCGCGTGCCGACGGCTGACCCCCTCGAAAGGCTGCGTCGCCCCGTCCGTTTTCTCTGCCTGTGTGGTCATGGCGCCCTCTCTGAGGAGTTGGCTGATAACGACCGCACCCTGGCGAGCCCCGGCGGCATCCGAGTGAACGCCGCGTTGCCAGAGGGTCGTTGCGCCGCGCGTGGCGGGCCCCGGAGGCGATTCTTGTCCCCGCCTTTGCCAGTGCCGTCCCTGCCTTTACCAGCGGCCGCCCCGCCGTTGACCCGGCCGCGCTGCCTCCATGCCTGCCCCGCCCAGCCGTTGAGCCGACCACCCCGCGCACAACGTCAGACAGGAAGCCTGATGGTGAACGCCGTCGCGCCCGGGCGGCTGGTCAGCTCCACCGTGCCGCCGTGTGCCCGCACCAGGGACAGTGCGACCGCCAGGCCGAGGCCGCTGCCGCCCCGGTCGCGGGTGCGGGCCTTGTCGACGCGGTAGAAGCGGTCGAAGACGCGCTCCTGGTCGTCGGCGGGGATGCCGGGGCCCGCGTCGGCGACCCGCACCACCGCCGCGCTCGAGGTGACGGAGACGTCCAGGGACACCTTCGTGCCGACCGGGGTGTGTACGGCGGCGTTGGTGAGGAGGTTGTCGAGTACCTGGCGGATGCGCAGGGGGTCGAGGCGCAGCAGGACCGGGTCGGGGCCGGTTGTCAGGGTCAGCTCGTGGTCGGGGTGGCCGGCGCGGAAGGCGTCGGCCGCCTCGCGGGCCAGTTCCGCCAGGTCCGCGTCCACCAGGCGGAGCGGGGCCTCGACCTCGCCTGCGTCCAGGCGGGCGAGCAGCAGCAGGTCGTCGAGGAGCAGGCCCATCCTGGCGGCCTCGGCGCGCAGGCGGGCCAGGTGTCTGTCGCGTTCCGCGGGCTCGTTGGCGGCGGCGTACTGGAAGAGGTCCGCGTAGCCGCGTACCGACATCAGAGGGGTGCGCAGCTCGTGCGAGGCGTCGGCGACGAAGCGGCGCAGGCGCTGTTCGGCCTCGGTGCGGACGGCGAGGGAGTCGTCGATGTGTTCCAGCATGGTGTTGAACGCGGTGCGCAGTTCCTCGACCTCGGGGCCGCCGTTGCCGCGGTCGGCGCGGACCGGCAGCCGGGCCGACTCGGTGAAGTCGTGCGAGGTGATGCCGCGTGCTGTGTGTGCCATGTCGCTGAGCGGTTTGAGGCCGCGGCGCAGCGCCGCCCGGCCGATCACGACGAGGGCGAGCAGCGCGAGCACGAACGCGACGACCTGGACCGTCACGAGCCGTTGCATGGTGTTGTCGATGTCCTTCATGGGCGCCGCGGTGACCAGGACCACCCCGGGTTCGACGGCGCAGGCGCGCAGCTGGTACTTGCCCTCGCCCTTGATGTCGGCGGTACGGACGAGGTCCTCGGAACCCGAGTCGGCAAGCGCCTGGGCGGTGGCGGCGAGTGCGGCATCGTCGGCCGGCGCGTCGGCGGGCCGGCGGATCTCGACCGTACCGCCCGAGACCTGGTACGAGGCCGTGTACCAGCCCCAGTACGGCTCCCCGTGCATGTGGTCGTTCGCCTTGACCTCCTCGGTCTGGGTGAGCTGGACGAGCTTCATCTGGTCGGTCAGCTGGCGTTCCAGGTAGTTCCGCATGGACATGGACAGCGCCGTGCCGACGACGGCGAACGCCACCAGCGACAGCACGCCCAGGCCCAGGGCCAGCCGGGTGCCCAGGCGCATCCCGCGGTAGGCCCCCCGGAACCGGCGGATCACTCGGCGACCTGCCGCACCACGTATCCGACGCCCCGCACGGTGTGGAGCAGCGGTTCGCCCGCCTCGTCGACGCCGTCGAGCTTGCGGCGCAGGCGGCTGACGACCAGCTCGACGACGTTGGAGCGGCCGCCGAAGCCGTACTCCCAGACGTGGTCGAGGATCTGGGCCTTGGTGAGCACGGTGGGTGACTTGCGCATCAGGTAGCGGAGCACCTCGTACTCGGTGGGGGTGAGCGTGAGGAGCTTCTCGTCGCGCCGTACCTCGCGGGTGTCCTCGTCCATCGTCAGGTCGGCCACCCTGAGCACGGACCGCTGGAACCCGGGCCCGGCGGCGCGGCGCAGCACGGTCCGCAGCCGGGCCATGAGCTCCTCCACGGCGAAGGGCTTCACGAGGTAGTCGTCGCCGCCCCGGGTGAGGCCCGCGACCCGGTCGGCGACGCCGTCCCGCGCGGTCAGGAACACCACGGGCACCATCGTGCCGGTCCTGCGCAGCCGGTCCAGGACGCCGAAGCCGTCGAGGCCGGGCAGCATCAGGTCGAGCACCACGATGTCCGGATGGAACTCGGCGGCGCGGCTCAGCGCCTCTTCGCCCGTGTTGGCGGTGACGGCCTCCCACCCCTCGTAACGGGCGACCGTCGCGACCAGGTCGGCGATGGGAGGATCGTCGTCCACAACGAGAAGTCGTACTTTTTCCACGTGCCCATAGTGCTTCACCTGCCTGCGGACGCCATACCCGCGGGCTCGCCGGACGCGTATCGGTAAGAACTTGAAAGTCACCCGACAGGTAAACGACAGCTCCCACCCGGCAGGCTCGGTGTCCCCGGACCCGAACGAGGAGCTCCCGTCCGTGACGACTGTCGAACGTCTCCAGCCGCCCCCCACGGCGGTACGCCCGAAGGTGGTGGCCCGCGCGGGCCTGTACGCCCTGCTGGCGGTGAACGTGGGCGTGGTCGCCTTCTTCTTCCTCCAGTCCCCGCTCGACACGAACGCCCTGATCCTGGTGGGGCGGCTGTGCGGGCTGTACGGCGCTCTTCTGATGGGCTTCCAGCTGCTGCTGGTCGCCCGGCTGCCGTGGCTGGACCGGCGGATCGGCATGGACCGGCTGACGTCCTGGCACCGCTGGGTCGGCTTCGGCCTGCTGTGGACGCTGCTCGGGCACGCCGTCTTCATCACCTTCGGCTACGCCGAGTCCTCGTCGATGGGCCCGGTGGACCAGCTGGTGAACCTGGCCGAGACCGTCGAGGGCGTGCTGCGGGCGATCGTGGCGCTGGTGCTGATCATGGTGATAGGCGCGGTGTCGGCGCAGTACGCCCGGCGCAGACTGGCGTACGAGACCTGGCACTTCATCCACCTCTACACCTACGTGGCCGTGGTGCTGGCGTTCACGCACCAGGTCGGGGTCGGTACGACGTTCACCACCTCGTCGGCGGCCACGGCGTACTGGTGGGGCATGTGGGGCACAGCGCTCGGTGCGGTGTTCCTGGGCCGGGTGGTGCTCCCGCTCTGGCGGAACCTGCGCCACCAGTTGCGGGTCTCCGCGGTCGTCCCCGAGTCCGACAACGTCGTGTCGATCTACATGACGGGGCGTGACCTGGACCAACTGCCCGCGCAGGCAGGCCAGTTCTTCCTGTGGCGGTTCCTGACCAGGGACCGCTGGTGGCAGGCCAACCCGTTCTCGTTGTCGGCCGCCCCTGACGGCCGGACACTGCGCCTGACCGCGAAGACGGCCGGCGCCGGCACCGCCGCCCTGCGTCACGTGAAGGTAGGCACCCGCGTCTTCGCCGAGGGCCCGTACGGCGCCTTCACCACGATGCACCGCACGCGGCCGGACGCCCTGCTGATCGCCGGCGGCGTGGGCATCACCCCGATGCGGGCGCTCCTGGAGGAACTGGAAGGCCATGTGGTGCTCATCTACCGGGTCGCCAGGGACCAGGACGCCGTCCTCTACGAGGAGCTGCGCGACCTCGCCCACGCGAAGGGCGCGGTGCTGCACCTGATCACCGGACCGCCCGTGCCTGACCGGCTGGCGCCGCCGGAGCTGGTCAAGCTCGTGCCCGACATCGCCGACCGGGACGTCTATGTGTGCGGCCCGCCCGGCATGACCGGCGCCGTCCTGCGCACCCTGCGTGAGCTGGGCGTGCCCAAACCGCAGATCCATTCCGAGCGCTTCAGCCTGGCTGGATGAGGGGGAACACAGTGAAGCGAGTACTGCCTGTCGTCGCCCTGTCCGCCCTGGGCCTGATCACGGTGTGGCGTTACCAGCCGGGCGCTGATATGACGTCCAGCACCACGGTCGCCGAGCCGGCCGCCCCCGCGCCCTCGTCGTCGACCCCTTCGTCCTCGTCATCCTCGTCGTCCTCCGGCTCCTCGCCGTCCGCGTCGGCCGCCGCAACTCAGGTCGTCCAGGGCAGCACCGTCGCCACCGAGAAGGGCGACGTGCAGGTCGAGGTGACCTTCGAGGGCGACACGATCACCTCCGTACGGATGCTGGTGCAGCCGAACCACCCGCAGACCACAGCCGCCGTGCCGGTGCTGATCCAGGAGACCCTTCAGGCGCAGAGCGCGGACATCGACACCGTCTCCGGCGCCACGATCACCAGCGACGGCTACAAGGAGTCCCTCCAGGCCGCCATCGACGCGAAGGGCGCCTGAAGTGCGGCGAGTTGAGCACGTGATGGGGTTCCCGGTGTCGCTGCGGATCGACGACGGGGACGCCTCCGACGAGACCGCGGACGCGGTGTTCGCGTGGCTGCGCGAGGTCGACGCGCGGTTCAGCCCGTTCAAGCCCGACAGCGAGGTGTCCCGGCTGGACCGGGGCGAGCTGGAGCCCCATGAGCTCAGCCCCCATCTGGCCGAGGTCCTCGACCTGTGCGAGGACTACCGGGTCGCGACCCTCGGTGCCTTCCAGGTGCGGCTGCCGGGCCGCGGTCTCGATCCCTGCGCGATGGTGAAGGGCTGGTCGGTGCAGCGGGCCGCGGAGCTGCTGGCGGCACGCGGGGCGACGAGGTTCTGCCTGAACGCCGGTGGCGACGTGGCCTCGATGGGCGGCCCGTGGCGGGTGGGCGTACGGCACCCCGAGCAGGCCGACCGGCTGTGCACGGTGCTGGAGATCGCCGGCGGCGCGGTGGCGACCTCCGCGCGGTACGAACGCGGCGACCACATCGTCGACGGGCGCACCGGCCGTCCGGCGACCGGACTGCTCAGCATGACCGTCGTGGCCGCGTCGCTGACCGAGGCGGACGCCACGGCAACCGCCGCGTTCGCTATGGGCGCGGAGGGTATCGAGTGGGCCGCCGCACGGGAGGGCTGCGAGGTGTTCGCGGTCGATGCCGAGCACCGGGTCTTCCGCACGCCGGGACTGCCTGTCGCCGCCTGACCTTCGGTACAACGCCGCCTGACCTTCGGTACGACAACGAGGGCTCCCCCGGTGTGCGGGGAGCCCTCGTTGACGTACGGCTACCGCTTCACCTGTGCGCGGGGAGCCCTCGTTGACGTGCGGCTACCGCTTCACCTGGGCGCGGGGAGCCCTCATTGTCGTACGGCTACCGCTTCACCTGTGCGCGGCGGCGGACGAACCAGCCGCCCACCGTGAGGAGCACAGCCAGTGCCGCCGCGCCCAGGACGGTGCGCCGGTGGCGGCGAGCCTGCCGCCGGGCGTGCTCGTGCCGGAGGTTCCGCCGGTGACGCTGCCCGTGGTACCGCCACCGCCCGTGGTGCTGCCGCCGTCCGTGCCGCCGTCAGGCGAACACCCGAAGACACCGCGTGTCGAACCGGGGTCGAAGCAAGTCGGAAGCACCGATGACCGACGGTCTCGTCAGACGGCCTTGACGACGGTTCCCGTACCTTCGAGCGCGGCGACCTCGTCGGCCGGTGCCGTGGTGTCGGTGACGAGGGTGTGCAGGAGGGCGGCTGGGCCGACGTGGGCGTAGGCGGTGTGGCCGAGCTTGCTGCCGTCGGCGGCGACGATGATGCGGCGCGCGGAGGCGATGGCCGCCTTCTTCACGGCCGCGTCGTCGAGGTCGTACGCGGTGAGGCCCTGGGCCGCACTGAGACCGCAGCAGCCCATGACGGCCGTGTCGAATCGCAGTGCCGCCAGGGACGCGAGGGTGAGGGGGCCGGCGAGGGCTCCCTCTGCGGCGCGGGGCTGCCCGCCGGGCACCATCAGCGTGACCGGGCCCGGGCCCTCGCCGAGTACATGGATGGCCTGCAATGACAGGGGCATCACGGTGACCGGCCGTCGGCGCAGCAGGTGGGCGATCTCCAGGCAGGTGGTGCCGCTGTCGAGGAGGACGGTCTCGCCGTCGGCGATGAGCGAGGAGACCTCGGCCGCGATGCGGCGCTTGGCATCGACGGCCTCGTGGGCACGCAGCGCGAAAGGCGGCTCCTCGCCCCTGAGCAGCAGGGTGCGCGCCCCACCACGGACGCGCTCAAGGACGCCTTGCGCGGCCAGCGCGTCGAGGTCGCGCCGGATGGTCATCTCGGAG
Source organism: Streptomyces sp. NPDC127595 (assembly GCF_042671685.1). NCBI lineage: Bacteria > Bacillati > Actinomycetota > Actinomycetes > Kitasatosporales > Streptomycetaceae > Streptomyces > Streptomyces sp. NPDC127595. The sequence continues at coordinate 56,652 of NZ_JBHXWK010000008.1, forward strand.
GCGCCGGTCAGTCCGGTGAGTTCCTGGACCGTGATCCTTCCCGACTCCCTGACGGCCTGCGCGATCATCCCGTGCCGGTCTGCGGTGCTCATACCGCGATTGAACACCACCCGAAACGAACATTCAATGTGTGCGAAACGACAGTATTCAATCGCAGATCATGTTCGTTACGGTGGTCTTCATGAACGATGCGCTTCGAGCCGCCCGCGTGGCAACCTTTGCCTACTTCATCCTCTGCGGCACCGTGATGGGCACCTGGGTGGTGAACATCCCCGCCATCGAGGAGCGCGTGGGCATCAGTCACGCGACGCTCGGGGGACTGCTGGTGCTGCTGGGGCTCGGGGCCTTCATCGGTATGCAGGTGGCCGGGCGTCTCACCGACAGGCTCGGGTCGCGGATCGTCGTCCCCGCCACCGGCGTGCTGTGCAGCGCGGCCCTGGTGCTGCCCGGCCTCCCCCGCGACCCGTGGACGCTGGGGGCCGCCCTGCTGGCCTTCGGATTCTTCAACGGCTGCCTGGACGTGAGCATGAACGCCCACGCCGTGCACGTGGAGAAGGCGTACGGCCGGCCCGTCATGTCGGCCTTCCACGCCACGTTCTCGGTCGGCGGTGTCCTCGCCGCGCTCGTCGGAGCGGCTGCGGCGAGCGCCGGCCTGAGCCCGGCCGTGAGCATGGCCGCCATGGGAGCCCTGGGCATCGTGATCGCCCTGGTGTGGGCACGCGCCCTGCTGCCGACCGCACCCGCGCCTGTACCCGTACCCGTACCCGCCGCTTCCGGCACCGGCTCTGCGGGGGAGACCGGTTCCGCGGGGGAGACCGGCGCTGCGGCTGAGACCGAGCCGGCGCCGGCCGCCGAGCGCCGCGGCACCAGCGGGCGCATCTGGATCCTCGCCGCCCTGGCCCTGATGGTCATGCTGTGCGAGGGAGCCGCCAACGACTGGAGCGCGCTGCAACTGAAGGACATCCTCGGCGCGCCCGCGAGCACCGCCGCCTTCGCGTACGGCACCTTCGCGGCGACCATGACCATCGGCCGGCTGCTCGCCGACCGCTTCGTCGCCCGGTTCGGGTCCGTGCCGATCCTGCGGTACGGCGCGGCGACGGCTGCCGTCGGCATCACGATCGTGGCCGTCTCCCCGTGGATCTGGGCCGCGTTCGCAGGGTGGGCGCTGTTCGGTCTGGGGCTGTCGGGCTGTGTCCCGCAGTTGTTCAGCGCGGCCGGGCACGCCGACCCCGCCGCGGCGGGGGCCAATGTCTCCCGCGTCGCCGGGCTCGGCTACGTCGGCATGCTCGCCGGCCCCGCCGTCATCGGCTGGCTGACCCACTTCGTCGCCCTGAACCACGCCTTCGTACTGCTGACCCTGCTGTGTGCGATCACCGCCGTGGCCGCCGGGGTCCTGCGCACCGGGTCCGGCCGCACGAGCGGCGAGATGGCAGCAAGCAGCAACTGAACGTCTCCCGGGATCCGGAGGAACCCACGACCATGTCCACCGACCGCAGCATCGTGCTGTTCGACCTCTTCGGGGTCATCGCCCGCCACCAACGCCCGGGCGCCCTGGGAAAGATGGCCGTCCGCTGTCACGCACCCACCGACGCCTTCACCACGGCCTACTGGGCCTGCCGTCCGCCCTACGACGCCGGTCAGCAGTCCGCGTCCCAGTACTGGACCGCCGTACTGCGACGGCTGTCCCTGTACGCCGAGACAGACACCGACACCGACACCGTCGAGGAACTGCGCCTCAACGACATCGACAGCTGGTCACGCGTCGACGAGCGGATGGTCGCCTACGCCCAGTCCCTCCGCGAGGTCGCCGAGGTCGCCCTGCTGTCCAACATCCCGTCGGACCACGCGGACGCCTTCCTCGCCGCGCAGCCCTGGCTGCGCAATCTGGACCACGTGGCCTTCTCCGGGAAGATCAAAGCGGCGAAGCCGGACCCGGCTGCCTTCCAGCACTGTGTCGACGCCCTGCGGGCGGCCCCGAGCGACTTCCTCTTCGTCGACGACCGCGCGGAGAACGTACGCGCCGCGCAGGCCATGGGTATGAACGGACACGTCTTCACCGATCGCGAGAAGCTGGCAGCCGTCATCGACGCCTGGTTGCCGACTCGACGCCCCACACGGAAATGACCCGTCCGACACCACCTGGCTCCCGACCTGGTTGCCGACTCGACGCCCCACACGGAAATGACCCGCCCGTCACCACCTGACTCCGGACCTGGCTGCCGACTCGACGCCCCACACAGAAATGACCCGCCCGTCACCACCTGGCTCCGGACCTGGTTGCCGACTCGACGCCCCACGCGGATATGACCTGTCCGGTTACCGCACCTCAGAAGTCGACGCGCATGACGACGCGCCGTGGGCTCGGGTGGCTCACCTCGGCGAAGCCGGCGTCGGCGAACACATCACGGCTGCCGACGTGCAGTTCGCCCCAGGTGATCTCCTTGCCGGGCTGGGTGATCATCGTGTACGCCTCCAGCGCACGAGCCCCACGGTCACGGGCGAAACCGACGGTGGCACGGGCGAGCGCGTAGGTGATGCCGCGCCTGCGGTATCCCTTGCGTGTGACAAGGCAGGTGACGGCCCAGACGCTGTCGTCGCTCTTGTCCTCGTCCCGTCCGGTCCACGGGGTCCGGGTACGCAGCAGACGCGGGTACGCGGTACGCGGCTCGACGGCACACCAGCCGACCGGCTCGTCGCCCAGGTAGGCGACGAGCCCACTGGTCGAGCGGGCTTCCGGCTTTCCGCAGGCAGTCTGCTCACGCAGCCGCTCGGCGCGCTCGGCTTCGGAGACCGCGGCCCACTCCGAGTCACGCACCTTGTAGTGCTGGCAGTGGCACCTGGCGGGGTAGTCGGCGGTCCCGAAGATCGCATGCAGGTCGTCCCAGGTCGCCTGGTTGGCGGGGACGATGGTGAGCTGGTCGGGCGCGATGGCCGGGGAGGTGTCGGATGTCATCGTCGGACTCCTCGCAGCTGGGGGTGTGTCGGAGGGATGCCGCCGACAGGCCCCGGCCGCCGGGCCAGGTTAGAACACCACGGTCCAGCCCTCGCGTCCCGCCTCCTCGGCGGTGTACGAGACTCCGTGCACCTTCAGGCCGTCGGCGCCCAGCAGGGTGATCTGGCCGCCACGGTTGCCCAGTTGGACCTCGCCCGTGAGGGGGACCAACAGGCTTGCCCCGGCGGCGAGTTGACCGGCGGGGACGGGACAGCGGTGGTCGAGACGGCCGGTGAGGCGCCAGCCGGTGAGGTCGACGGGGTCGGGTGAGGCGTTGATCAGGGTCACGGTCTCCGGCTCGCGCGCCGGGCCCGGGGGATTGACGAGGGCCGCGACGATACGGACCGGCTGACCGCCGGGCTCGGGGCGGAGGCCGTCCTCCGGAGCCGGGACCAGGGCGTGGCCGGTGATGTCGTCCGTGTGCCAGGACTGGCTCTGAAAGGCGAGGAAGACGCCGACCCAGCGCGACTGGGCGGGGAAGTGGATCAGCAGCCCGCCGTCCTGCCAGACCCCGTCGTCGCCCTTGAAGCGGGGGCTGTTGCCCTGGTTCATATGGATGTCGTGGACGCCGTCTCCGGGCAGGAACCCGAAGATCTTGTCGCGGACGGCCGGTTCGGGCCCCCAGCGTTCACCGAAGACGTACAGACGGGCGGCGGGATCGGCCACCGCACGCCGGACGTAGTGGTCGAGCAGGTCGGCGAGGTCGTTGTCCGGGCCCTCCGCCTCCGGGGGCAGGGAGCGGAGCTGCGCCGGGTCGAAGAGGTTGCCCCGTACGAAGTCGAGGTTGGCGCCGCCGGGCCCGTGCGGGAGTGTGTTCCAGCCGGATCCCAGGCCCTCCAGGTGCGCCGTGACCGGGTGCCGGAAGTCGTCGCTCACCAGATAGAGCAGCTCCGACGGCCGCTCCTGCGACTTCACGTTGACCGAGGCCCGGTAGTGCACGCCCTGATCGTCCGTCAGGTGGATCTGGTAGTGCGGGGTGTCGGACGAACCCTCCCGGCGGGTGTCGACCGCCCGTGCGATGAGTACGCCGTAGGTCTTCAGTGGCATGGCGATCAACTCCCCCCGGGGGCGGGCACTTTGCCCTGCCCATGGGGAAATGGTAGGAGGATGCCGCCCGATTTCAGGTGGTTGGGTGAGAATTCATGTTGCGTTCGGTCGCCCGCGATGCGCGTCCCGCTGCCTACGATCACCGCGTGGCCCTTTTCCTGCTGGAGCGCGTATCCCCGCACCCCGTCGACCAGACCTGGCAACGCCTCACCGACTGGCCCCGACACGCCGACGCGGTCCCGTTGACCCGCGTCACCGTGGTCACCCCTCCCCCAACCCACGAAGGCACGGTTTTCGTGGCGAGGTCGGGGGTCAGCCCCCTGGCTTTCGACGACCCGATGGAGGTCGTCACCTGGCAGCCCCCGACCGACGACCATCCAGGCATGTGCCGACTGGTCAAGCGCGGCTCGTTCGTCGCGGGGTGGGCCGAGATCGAGGTGCATCCGGAGAGGGGCGGGGGTTCTCGGGTGGTGTGGCGGGAGGAGATCAGGGTGCGGTGGCTGCCGGGGTTCCTCGACCGGGGGCTGGCGTGGGCGGGGCGGCGGATGTTCGGGCGGGCGGTCGAGAGACTGCTGCGGCGGCCCTGACTACGGCGCACGGCAGGAACCGCACCGCGGCCAACCGCCATGCGGGGTCACCATGGGGTCGGCACGTTTCCCGTCACCAACTGCATTCTGGGTTCGCGAGGCGTCGCCCTGAGAGAGAGGGGCGGGGCGGTCGGATTCGAACCGACGTCCTCCGAGATGCTGTCGCGGCGCACTACCTCTGTGCTACGACCCCGCCTTGCTGGTGATCATATGCCCCAACTCCACTGATGGAAAAGGGGAATAACGATGGCCGAGGGTGCCATCAGCAACCGGAGCGCGGCGAGTCCGGCGCTGGTGATGCCCCGTGTCGCCGAACACCCCGATTTGCCGCCCCGTCGTGGCACCCAGATCCACGTTCGTGCTCTGGCGCCAACGCGGGGACCGGCATGAGGCCTACCATGCTTCGGCTCAGCAAGTCGTCCCGGCGGACGCCCGGCTTCAGGGCAATTGGCTAGTCGCCGGGCTCTTCCCGTCCCCGGACCACGCGCCACAGGCGTCGCGCCTCGGGCCTAGCATCACCTCTCATGGCCACCGTGATCTTGACCGTCGGGCTCGCTTTCGTGGGCTATCTCGCGACTTACCTCAACGGACTGCGACTTACGCAGAGGCAAGCCCGACTGGACCGCGTCAACGCCCAGTTGAGCGACTTCTACGGGCCCCTGTTCGCACTGTTGGAGGCCAACAGCCGTATCTACGACGCCTTCGCCTCGGCATACGCCCGCCCGGACGGCCGCGACCCCTTCGACCACGACATACCGCCCAGCGAGCAGGAGCTCGCCCAGTGGCGCACCTGGGCCACCACCGTCTTCATCCCCAACATCCGGGCGATGCGCGATGTGGTGGTCACCAGAGCGGACCTCCTCATCGAGGAGGAGATGCCGCCGGCCCTGCTTGAGCTCTGCGCCCACGTCTATGGCTACGAGATCACGGCCGCGCGCTGGGCCGAGGGCGACTTTGAACAGCACCTGTCGCTCCTGCCTTTTCCCGGCAGGGAGTTGATGGAGTACACCCGCACCCGCTTCACCCGCCTGAAGAGCGAACAGGCGAGCCTGCTCGGCTGAACCTCAGCCCAGAATCGGCGGATTGGCGAACCGCACCAGTTCCAGGGCCTGTTCGGGGAACCAGTCCCCCGCGGCGGGGTCGATCATCCCGCGCTCGGGGTCCTCGGGGCCCGGCGTGCCGCGCAGGCACAGGCCGTCCGACTCGCCCGGTGTCTTGATCCACAGTCGGGCGTCCTGCAAGGGGTCGCCGGTGCGCAGGGTCGGGCGGGCGCCCAGGCCGCGGTTCGGTGGGTTGCACCAGTCCTGGGGGTCCGGGTACTTGCCGGCTGGTGGGGTCCAGGGGCCCTGTCCGTTGCGACTGGAGTCCGTGACGAAGTGCTTCATCCGGTACGCGGGCACGTGCACGTGGGAGTCGAGCCAGGCCCGCGCGTCGGCACGCGGCCACCACTGGTGGGGGCACTCGGTGACGTCGCCGCCTCCGTCGACGTACGCAAGGCACGAGGAAATCAGCTTGCCGTACCAGGAGTTGGCGTCGTCGGTGTTGTAGTTCGAGGCGTTGGTGTAGAAGCCGGAGGCGTGCGCGACTCCGCCCTTGATCAGGCGCGGCACGATGGAGTTGACGGTGTGCCAGCCGGGGTGACCGGTGTCGAGGTACACGCGCGTTCCCGGCAGCGGCTCCAGCACGGACACCGCGTAGTTGACCTCCGTGTAACGGGCCGCGGTCTTCGTGCCCTGCACGTCGTCCTGGCCGCAGTCGGCGGGGAGGAGGGCGAGGGAGTCGGGCTCGAGGGTGACCAGGGCGTCGCGGCTCCCTATCCCGTGCGCCACCGCGTCGATCCACGCCTTGTACTCCGCCGTGTTGGAGGCCCCGCCTCCTGAGTAGTTGGAGCAGTCGCGACCCGGGACGTTGTACAGCGCGAACACCGGGATCGCGCCCTCTCGTTCCGCGTCGCGCGTGACCCCCCGGATCAGCCGTTCAACCTGGGCCGGCGTCTGGTCGCCGTACCAGACGGCCTGCGGGGTGTTCACCATGGCCACGATGCCCGCGGCGTCGAGGAGCCGGCCCGCGCGGGCCAGGTCCAACGCCTGCCGGTACGCCGCCGGGTTGGCGTCGGGGACGTAGAGGGAGGGGCCGCGGTCGAGGGAGTCCGCGGCCTGCGCTTCGGAGGGTGCGAGGGCGAAGGCCGCCAGTCCGAGTGACAGGGCGGCGGCAAGGAACGTTGAGGCACGTCTCATCTGGGTTCACTCCTGAATCGCAACGGTCGCCAAGGACTTGCGGGAGCGCTCCCACAGCAGCGTGGCCGAGGGGCATGCTCGCGTCAATATGCGGCGCAGGAGATTGCGTGGGCGGGTACGGCTGGGGCCCGCCGCGTGGCATGCCTGGGGGCCCACCGCGTGGCATGCGGCTGGGGCCCGCCGCGTGGCATGCGGCGCGGCGGGCCCCCAGCCGTACGTACTGACTAGGCGACCGACCCGATCCGCCCCACCGCCGCCGACGACGCCGAATCCGAAGCCCCGTCATGATGAATCGGCGTATGCGCCCCGGTCAGCGCGACCCCACTCCCCCCGCGCCGGTTGGCCACGATCTCCGACGCGATGGACAGGGCCGTCTCCTCGGGCGTACGGGCCCCCAGATCCAGCCCGATCGGCGACCGGAGCCGTGCCAACTCCAGCTCGGTCACGCCGACTTCCCGCAAGCGCTCGTTCCGGTCGAGGTGGGTCCGTCGCGACCCCATCGCCCCGACGTACGCGACCGGAAGCCGCAGCGCGAGCTGCAGGAGCGGGACGTCGAACTTGGCGTCGTGGGTGAGCACGCACAGCACCGTCCGGGAGTCCACCTCCGTACGCGCCAGGTACCTGTGCGGCCAGTCGACGACGATCTCGTCGGCGTCGGGGAAGCGGGCGGCTGTCGCGAAGACCGGGCGGGCGTCGCACACCGTCACGCGGTAGCCCAGGAACCTGCCGATGCGTACCAGCGCCGAGGCGAAGTCGATCGCGCCGAAGACGATCATGCGGGGCGGCGGAACCGACGACTCCACCAGAACCGTGAGCGGCGCTCCACAACGAGAGCCATGCTCTCCGATCTCCAGCGTGCCGGTGCGGCCCGCGTCCAGGAAGGCGACCGCGTCGCCCACCACGGTGCGGTCCAGCTCGGGATGGGCGCCGAAGCCCCCCTCGTACGAACCGTCGGGGCGCACGACAACAGCGCGCCCGAGCAGCTCGGCAGGCCCGCTCACGATCCGCGCGACCGCGGCCGCCTCCCCGCCCGCCGCGGCGGCCAGCGCGGCGGCGAGCACCGGCCGGGCCCGATCGCCGGAGCGGACCGGCGTCACCAGGATGTCGATGACGCCGCCGCACGTCAGCCCCACCGCGAACGCGTCGTCGTCGCTGTAGCCGAAGCGTTCGAGGACCGACTCCCCGTCCTCCAACGCCTGTTGGCACAGTTCGTAGACCGCGCCCTCCACGCAGCCGCCGGAGACCGAGCCGATCGCCGCGCCGTGGGAGTCGACGGCGAGCGCCGCTCCGGGCTGGCGGGGTGCGCTGCCGCCGACCGCCACCACGGTGGCCACGGCGAAGTCGCGCCCCTGCTCGACCCACCGGTGCAGCTCTTCGGCGATGTCCAGCATGTCTCGGTCTCCTTAACTGCGGTTGATCCGGAACAGCGGTTGATCCGGCAGGGCGTGTCAGTGCACGCCCATCCAGCTTTCGATCGGGTTGAGGGCGAAGAAGACGACGAAGATCACCGTCAGGCCCCACATGAACGCCCCGATCTCCCGGGCCTTGCCCTGGGCGATCTTGATGGCGACGTAGCTGATGACTCCGGCCGCGACGCCCGCGGTGATGGAGTACGTGAACGGCATGATCACGACGGTCAGGAAGACCGGGATCGCGGTGGCGCGGTCGGCCCAGTCGACGTGCCGGGCGTTCATCATCATCATGGCGCCGATGACGACGAGCGCGGCGGCCGCGACCTCACCGGGGACGATCGCGGTGAGCGGTGTGAAGAACAGGCAGGCCGCGAAGAACAGACCGGTGATCACGGAGGACAGGCCCGTACGGGCGCCCTCCCCGACGCCCGTCGCCGACTCGACGAACACCGTCTGGCCCGAGGCGCCGGCAACTCCGCCGACCGCTCCGCCCGCGCCGTCGATGAACAGCGCCTTGGACAGACCCGGCATCCGGCCCTGCGCGTCGGCCAGCTTGGCCTCGGTGCCGACGCCGATGATCGTGGCCATCGCGTCGAAGAAGCCGGCGAGCACAAGCGTGAAGACGATCATGCCGACCGTCATCGCGCCGACCTGGCCCCAGCCACCGAACTCGACGTCGCCGAAGAGCGAGAAGTCCGGCATCGAGACGGCGCTGCCGTGCAGTTCGGGGGCGCCGCTCGCCCACTGCTTGGGGTCGATGACCCCCACAGAATTCAGCACAACCGCCACAACCGTGCCCGCGACGATGCCGATCAGGATCGCGCCGGGGATGGCGCGGGCCTGCAGCATGAAGATCAGGAGCAGCGTCGCAGCGAAGAGCAGCACGGGCCAGCCGGCGAGTTCACCGGCCGGGCCGAGGGAGACCGGAGTCGCCTCGCCCTGGTGGACGAAGCCCGCCTTCACCAGGCCGATCAGCGCGACGAACAGGCCGATGCCCATGGTGATCGCGTGCTTCAGGGCCAGCGGGATGGCGTTCATGATCATCTCGCGGAGGCCGGTGACGACCAGAAGCATGATGACGACGCCGTACATCACGCACATGCCCATGGCCTGCGGCCAGGTCATCTGCGGGGCGACCTGCGAGGAGAGCACCCCGGAGACGGAGAGTCCGGCGGCCAGGGCGAGCGGCACCTTGCCGAAGAAGCCCATCAGGAGCGTGCTGAAGGCGGCCGCGAAGGCGGTCGCGGTGATCAGTGCCTGCTGGCCGAGCGTGTTCCCGGCAACGTCCTTGCCGGACAGGATCAGCGGGTTGAGCAGCAGGATGTACGCCATCGCCATGAAGGTGGTGGTGCCGCCGCGCACCTCACGCGCGACGGAGCTTCCCCGCTGGGATATGTGGAAGTACCGGTCGAGCCAGGACCGTCCGGCCGGGACGCGGCTACCCGCGCCCGCGTCCTCCGCGACGGTCTTCGGCTCCAGTGACTGCTGGGTCATGTGGGCCTGCTCCCAAGGTTCAAAGGGACACCCGCGCGAGCCGCCCTGACGGCCGCTCAACCACTTGGGTGGCTGCGGGATTTGGGAAGGTGCTTCGGCCGCACGACCCGGGGGACGGCCCGAGACGAACGTTTCGTTGACACGTTTGACATGTGATGGTGCGTCAAGTCCCGCGAGCGGTGCGGTACTTGACTACTCCGGGCGGCACGGCGAAGTGTGACGTTCCCTGCGCCGCCCGGAGAGTTCTATGCGGTGCCGGTGAGGTGTTCGGGCCTTACCGGCGTCCGGTTGAGCTCCAGGCCCGTCGCGTTCCTGATCGCCGCGAGGACGGCCGGGGTGGACGAGAGGGTCGGTGCCTCGCCGATGCCACGGAGCCCGTACGGGGCGTGCTCGTCGGCGAGTTCGAGCACGTCGACCGGGATGGTCGGGGTGTCGAGGATGGTGGGGATCAGGTAGTCCGTGAAGGAGGGGTTGCGCACCTTCGCGGTGACCGGGTCGACGATGATCTCCTCCATGACCGCCACGCCCAGGCCCTGGACGGTGCCGCCCTGGATCTGGCCGATGACGGACAGCGGGTTGAGCGCCTTGCCGACGTCCTGGGCGCAGGCCAGTTCGATGACCTTGACCAGGCCGAGTTCGGTGTCGACCTCGACGACGGCGCGGTGCGCGGCGAAGGTGTACTGGACATGGCCGAAGCCCTGCCCGGTGCGCAGGTCGAAGGCCACGGTCGGGCGGTGCCGCCACTCGGCCTCGACCTCGACGGCCTGGTCCTCCAGTACGTCGATCAGGTCGGCGAGGACCTCGCCGCCGTCGGTGACGACCTTGCCGCCCTCCAGCAGGAGTTCGGCGGTGGCCCAAGCCGGGTGGTACGTACCGAACTTGCGGCGGCCGAGCTCCAGGACCTTCTCACGGACGAGCTCGCAGGAGTTCTTGACGGCGCCACCGGTGACGTACGTCTGGCGCGAGGCGGAGGTCGAACCGGCGCTGCCCACCTGGGTGTCGGCCGGGGCGATGGTCACCTGGGTGACGCCCAGTTCGGTGCGGGCGATCTGCGCGTGGACGGTGACGCCGCCCTGGCCGACCTCCGCCATGGCCGTGTGCACGGTGGCGACCGGCTCCCCGCCGACGACCTCCATCCGCACGCGGGCGGTCGAGTAGTCGTCGAAGCCCTCGGAGAAGCCGACGTTCTTGATGCCGACCGCGTAGCCGACGCCGCGTACGACGGCTTCGCCGTGCGTGGTGTTGGAGAGGCCGCCAGGGAGCTGGCGTACGTCGGCGGCCTCGCCGGCCGCGAGCCACTGCTGCTCCGGCGGCATCGGCATCGCCTTGACGCGGCGCAGGAGTTCGGCGACCGGCGCCGGGGAGTCGACCGGCTGCCCGGTCGGCATGACCGTCCCCTGCTCCATCGCGTTGAGCTGGCGGAACGCGACCCGGTCCATGCCCACCTTGTCGGCGAGCTTGTCCATCTGGGCCTCGTAGGCGAAGCACGCCTGGACCGCGCCGAAGCCGCGCATGGCGCCGCAGGGCGGGTTGTTGGTGTAGAGCGCGATGGCCTCGATGTCGACGTCCTCGATGACGTACGGGCCCGCGCCCAGCGAGGCGGCGTTGCCGACGACGGCCGGGGACGCGGAGGCGTACGCGCCGCCGTCCAGGACGATCCGGGCCTTCAGGTGCGTGAGTTTGCCGTCCTTGGTCGCCCCGTGCTCGTAGTGGAGCTTGGCGGGGTGGCGGTGGACGTGCCCGAAGAAGGACTCGAAGCGGTTGTAGACGATCTTGACCGGTTTGCCGGTGCGCAGGGCCAGCAGGCAGGCGTGGATCTGCATCGACAGGTCCTCGCGGCCGCCGAACGCGCCGCCGACGCCGGAGAGCGTCATCCGGACCTTGTCCTCGGGCAGGCCGAGCACAGGGGCGATCTGCTTGAGGTCGGAGTGCAGCCACTGGGTGGCGATGTAGAGCTCGACGCCGCCGTCCTCGGACGGCACGGCGAGGCCGGACTCGGGGCCGAGGAAGGCCTGGTCCTGCATGCCGAAGGTGTACTCGCCCTCGACGATGAAGTCGGCGCGTTCCCGAGCGGATGTCACGTCTCCGCGGATGATCGGCTGCCGGTGCACGATGTTCGGGTGCGGCACATGACCGATGTGGTGGTCGTCGCGGCCCTCGTGGATGAGGATCGCGTCCGGCGCGGTCGCGGACGCCTCGTCCGTGATGACCGGCAGTTCGCGGTACTCGACCTTGATCTTGGCTGCGGCGCGGCGCGCGGTCTCCGGGTGGTCGGCGGCGACGATCGCGACCGGCTCGCCGTGGTGGCGGACCTTGCCGTGCGCGAGGACCGGGGTGTCCTGGATCTCCAGGCCGTAGTTCTTCACGGCGGTCGGCAGGTCGTCGTACGTCAGGACGGCATAGACGCCCGGCGTCGTCAGCGCCTCGACCGTGTCGATCGACACGATCTCGGCGTGGGCGACGGTGGAGCGCAGGATCTGGCCCCAGAGCATGTCCTCGTGCCACATGTCGGAGGAGTACGCGAACTCGCCGGTGACCTTGAGCGTGCCGTCCGGGCGCAGCGTCGATTCGCCGATGCCGCCCTTGGTCTTGGAGCCCTGGGTGATGTTGGTGGGTGTGCCTGTCGTTCCCATGGTCAGACCGCCTCGGACTGCCGGGCGGCCGCGAGGCGGACCGCGTCCATGATCTTCTCGTAGCCGGTGCAGCGGCACAGATTGCCCGAGAGCGCCTCGCGGATGTCCGCGTCGGTCGGGGTCGGGTTGTGCTCCAGCATCTCGTCGGCCGCGACCAGCAGACCGGGGGTGCAGAAGCCGCACTGGACGGCGCCGGCGTCGATGAACGCCTGCTGGATGGGAGCGAGTTCGCCGCCTTCGCCGGTGTGGGAGTCCTGGGCCCGTGGGCGGAGCCCACTATTGGACCCCTGCGCGTTCCACTGCTGGGCGTCCTGAAGTGACGTACCGCAGGCGCCCGTTCCACACTCGCGCTGCTTCGCGTACTCCGCGAGCCCCTCCACCGTGACGACCTCGCGCCCCTCGACCTGTCCGGCGGCGACGAGACAGGAACACACCGGTACGCCGTCGAGGCGGACCGTGCAGGAGCCGCATTCGCCCTGCTCGCAGGCGTTCTTGGAGCCCGGCAGTCCCATCCGCTCGCGCAACACGTACAGCAGGGACTCGCCCTCCCACACGTCGTCGGCTTCCTGCTGACGGCCGTTGACCGTGAAATTGACGCGCATTACGCGACTCCCTCCGTGTGGGCGGCGGCGCCGCGGTACGACTCCCAGGTCCAGGTGAGCGTGCGGCGGGCCATGATGCCGACCGCGTGGCGGCGGTAGCTCGCGGTGCCGCGGACGTCGTCGATCGGGTTGCAGGCGGCGGAGCAGAGGTCCGCGAACTGCTTGGCGACCGAGGGGGTGATGATCCTGCCGTTGTCCCAGAAGCCGCCCTCTTCGAGCGCCGCGTTCAGGAACTCCTCGGCGGTCTTGGCGCGGACGGGTGTGGGCGCGGCGGAGCCGATGCCGGTGCGGACCGTGCGCGAGGACGGGTGCAGCGCAAGGCCGAAGGCGCAGACCGCGATGACCATGGCGTTGCGGGTGCCGACCTTGGAGTACTGCTGCGGGCCGTCGGCCTTCTTGATGTGTACGGCCCTGATGAGCTCGTCGGGAGCGAGCGCGTTGCGCTTCACGCCCGTGTAGAAGGCGTCGATGGGGATCAGGCGGGTGCCCCGGACGGACTCGGCCTCGACCTCGGCGCCCGCCGCGAGGAGGGCGGGGTGGGCGTCGCCGGCCGGGGAGGCTGTGCCGAGGTTGCCGCCGACGCCGCCGCGGTTGCGGATCTGCGGGGAGGCCACCGTGTGAGAGGCGAGGGCCAGGCCGGGCAGTTCGCCGCGAAGCTGCTCCATGATCTTGGTGTAGGGCACGGAGGCGCCCAGGCGCACGCTCTCCTCGCCGACCTCCCAGTCGCTCAGCTCGCCGATGCGGTTCAGATCGAGGAGGTACTCGGGCCTGCGGTGGTCGAAGTTGATCTCGACCATCACATCGGTGCCACCCGCAATCGGCACAGCGGTGGGGTGCTCAGCCTTGGCGGCGAGCGCCTCCTCCCAGCTGGCGGGGCGAAGGAAGTCCATGAGTGGCTCTCTTCATTCGTATCGTGGTGGTTCTGATCAAGCCAGATCGGGTGCGGCGGGCCCGGCTCGTTCATGAGTTGTTTACGCGGAGTGGGGCCAGTACACAGCGCTGTCCTCCATGAGGGTCAGTCACTGAAACCATGAAGGAGTTGGCTGGCCAGGGTGCGCATCTTGTAGATTCGTATGAACGGAGGTCGTCAGTAACCTCTCTGTTTTTCCCTGGAAACAGTGAGCACAGCTCTCGAAAGCCCAGGACACAGGCTCAGGCGGGCGGACCCGCTCACACGGTCCCCAGCGCGGGGAGTGGCGCCGAGCCATTCAGATCCATCGTAGATTTCGAGACAAAGATCGGCGGCGACGAGAATGCGGCTGCGCGCACTGCTGGACACCGACGCGCTGGGCCTGCGGCTGCTCGGCGGCGAGGACGAGCTGGACCGCACCGTACGCGGTGTGATGACCACGGACCTCAAGGACCCCAGCCGCTATCTCTCGGGCGGTGAGCTGGTCCTCACCGGTCTCGCCTGGCGGCACGACGCGGCCGACTCCGAGCCCTTCGCCCGGATCCTCGCGGGCGCCGGGGTCGCGGCCCTCGCCGCGGGTGAGGCGGAGCTGGGCGATGTCCCGGACGATCTGATCCGGGCCTGCGCACGGCACCGGCTGCCGCTGTTCGGGGTGAACGAGTCGGTGGCCTTCGCGACGATCACCGAGCATGTCGTACGGCAGGTCTCGGGCGAGCGGGCCGGGGACCTGGCGGCCGTGGTGGACCGGCACAGACGGATGATGACGTCAGGACCCGCGGGCGGCGGCCCCGATGTCGTCCTGGACCTGCTCGGCTCCGACCTGGATCTGCGGGCCTGGGTGCTCTCCCCCACCGGCCGGCCCATCGCGGGCTCGAAGCTCGCGGGGGCCGCGCTGCCGCCGGATGTCTGCGCCAGGCTGGCCGCCGAGCATCTGGCGGCGGCGCGCACCGGGCGCCGGGGGCCGCACCGGGTCACGGTCGGCACGACGACGTACTCGCTCTTCCCGGTCCCCTCCTCGGGCCGCTCCACGGGCGCTTCCCGGGATGTGCGCGAGACGGTGCTCTCCGACTGGCTGCTCGCGGTCGAGGCGGACGCCGGGGACTGGCCCGAGGAGCGGCTCGACCTGCTCCAGGGCGTCACCCAGCTGATCTCGGTCGAGCGGGAACGGCGTGACGCGGCCCGTACGGTACGGCGGCGGCTCGCGCAGGAGGTCCTTGAGCTGGTGCAGACGGGCGCCGCGCCCGCCGAGATCGCGGCGCGGCTGCGAGTGGCCGCTCCGGTGCTGCTGCCCGGGCTCGGGGCGGCCCCGCACTGGCAGGTGGTCGTGGCCCGCGTCGAGTGGGACGGCGGCGACATCGAGGGCGGCCCGGTCGCCCAGTCGCTCCTTGAGGAGATCCTCGTCAATCCGTTGTCGACGGGCGCCGAGCACTCCGACCGCATCGCCGTCGCCCACACCGGCGAGGAGGCCATCGCCCTGCTCGCGCTCCCCGCGGTGTCCTCGGAGCACGACGGCTCGGAGACCGGGCTGCTCGCCGAGACGCTTCTCCAGGCCGTACGGGACCCGCTGACCGCCGGACTGAATGACGACGGGCGGCTCACGCTCGGCGTCAGCGCCGCCGTGCACTCGGCGGAGGGGCTGCGCGGGGCGCTGGAGGAGGCCCGGCACGCGCGCCGGGTGGCCGCGGCGCGCCCCGGGCGGGTGTGCGCGGCCGGGCATCAGGAGCTGGCCTCGCACGTGCTGCTGCTGCCCTTCGTGCCGGACGACGTGCGCCGGGCGTTCACGGCCCGGCTGCTCGATCCACTGCGGGAGTACGACCGTCGCCATCGCGCCGAGCTGATTCCCACCTTGGAGGCGTTCCTCGACTGCGACGGCTCCTGGACGCGCTGCGCCACCCGTCTCCACCTGCACGTCAACACGCTGCGCTATCGCGTGGGGCGTATCGAGCAGTTGACGAGTCGTGATCTTTCACGCCTGGAGGACAAGCTGGACTTCTTCCTGGCACTGCGAATGAGCTGATTTCTGGCTCCTCGGATGCGCCGAGTGACAGCCATGACTTTGTGAAATCCTTCACCCACCCCCTTGGCCGAGCCCCGTGATCCGTGCTGAGATGCCACCACTCAACAGCTCAATGGTGTGCTCGGGGAGGGCAACGTGGCGCATTCCGCCATGTCTGGTTCCGGAACGACCGCAGGTGACGATCCACTCCAGACCGCGGTATGGCGGCTGCGCTCGCGCGCCTGCTGGGCCGACGCGGCGGCGCTGCTCGATCCGGGCACCGCGCAACCGGCGCTCCAGAGAGCCTCGCTTCTCGTCGAGGGATGCCTGTACACCGAGCAGGGCTTGGCCGAGGCGGAGGACGCGCTGCGGACGGCGGAGGCGGTGGCCCGGAGCGACGACGAGCGGGGCGCGGCGGCCTGTGAGCGCGGGCAGCTCGCGTACGCGGCCACCCTGCTCGGCGTACGGGACCGGGCGGACGAGGCGCGGGCCGCGCTGAGCCGGGCCGCCGCGCTGATCACACCCGGGGCGCCGGCGCGGGCCCTCCTGGACTTCCGGCGCGGGCTGCTCGCCCAGAACCTCGCGCACTCACCGGAGTCCGCCCGCGCCGCCTACCGCCGCGCCCACGCGGGCGCCACCGCGCAGGGCGACTCGCTGCTGCTCTCCTTCACCTGGCGCCACCTCGCCGGACTCGCGCTGCAGGAGGGCGAGTTGGCGGAGGCCCGGCACGGCTTCGCCGAATCCCTGCGTATCCGCGAGGAGTTGGGCTTCCTCGTCGGTACGGTCCCCGCCCTCGCCTCGCTCGCGGACGCCGAGACCGAGCCGGAGGCGTCCCGGCTACGGGCCGAGGCGGCACGGCTGTTCCGGCTCCTGGGCGGCGTACCGACCTGGCTTGCCCAGCAGTTGGACCCGCCGGCGGCGACTGCCTAGTGCCCCGGCGGGCAACGTTTGCCCGTCAAGGAGCGGC
Organism: Streptomyces sp. NPDC127595; assembly: GCF_042671685.1. Classification (NCBI taxonomy): domain Bacteria; kingdom Bacillati; phylum Actinomycetota; class Actinomycetes; order Kitasatosporales; family Streptomycetaceae; genus Streptomyces; species Streptomyces sp. NPDC127595. The sequence continues at coordinate 73,529 of NZ_JBHXWK010000008.1, forward strand.
GTCCGGTGCGTGCTCTCGGCGTGCCGGGCGCAAGTCCTCGTACTGGACGTACTTGGGTTTGTGCCCCGGTGCGGCGAGAGTGCGTGCCGGGCGTCGCGACGGGGCGAACGTTGCCTGTTGGGGCACTAGCTGTTCTGGACGTCGGCCCACAGGTTCGTGACGAACGTCCAGGCCTCGTCCCGCAGTTCGGGGTTCTGGACGAGGAGGACGACGACGCCCACGAGGAGGGCCAGCTTCAGCAGCCCGCCGAGACCGGAGCCGGAGCCGCCGCGGGCTCGGCGGCGGCGCTGGACGTCCATGTCGTCGTTCATCCGCTGGAATCGCCGTGACTGGTCGAACCGCTGCTGCGCCTGCCAGCCTGGATCGGGATACATCGCCGGTCGCCCCCGAGGGTAGGAGTGGTCGTGCCTGTGCGGGGGAGCACGCCACCGGCCGGCCACCGGGTTGCCCCTGTACGGGACTTGTTGCGCGGAACCCACACGTCCGTGACACGGGCGCTTCGAAGGGGACGTACCGGCGACGCGCGCGGAGGTCACGCGCCCGCGAAGTGCTCCCGTACGAGCGACTGCACGGCCGGCAGGTCCTGGGCGACGAGCGCCTCCAGGAGGGCGGTGTGTTCGGCGGCGTCGGCGACGAGGTCGGCGCGGCCGCGGGTGGCGGGGCCGCCGACCAGGGGCCACTGGGCGCGGCGGTGCAGGTCGTCGGCGATCCGCACGAGCTGGCTGTTGCCGGCGAGGGCGAGGACCGCGCGGTGGAAGACGCGGTCGGACTCGGCGTAGGTCGCGCGGCAGCCCAGGGTCGCGGCGCGGACCGTCGCGTCGGCGAGCGGGCGCAGCTCGGCCCAGCGCGCGGAAGGCACCGTGCGGGCCAAGCGCAGCATCACCGGGACCTCGATCAGGGCGCGGATCTCGGCGAGCTCGGCCAGCTCGCGGGTGCCGCGTTCGACGACACGGAACCCGCGGTTGGGCACGACCTCGACGGCACCTTCGAGCACGAGCTGCTGCATCGCCTCACGCACGGGTGTCGCGGACACCCCGAAGCGCTCACCGAGCACGGGCGCCGAGTAGACCTCCCCGGGCGCGAGTTCGCCCGCGACGAGCGCGGTGCGCAGGGCGTCGAGGATCTGCCCGCGTACGGAGGCACGCTGTACGACGGGACGCGCACTCTCGGCACGTGGCACGACCGGGCGCGCACTCTCGGCGCGGGGGCGCGGGATGGGCGCCTCGCTGTGCGTGTGCTCGCCACGGACCTCGGTACCGGCCGCGGGGGCTTCGGCGGGTTCTGGGGTGACGGGCGCCCCGGAAGGGGCGGGGGTGGCGACACCCCGCTCCCGGTCCACGTCCGCGGCCCCCGGCTGCGCGGGCACCCGCACGGCTCCGGTACGCAGGTCCGGGATTCCCACTCCGGTGGAGCCGTACGCGCTGCGCGGGCCTGCCTGCTCCACGGGAACCTCCTCCGGGCTTGTCGGCACTTGGGGGCAATGCGGTGGTTGTTACTCGTCCGTCAAGCACGATAGGCCCAGTCGCCGTCAGTTCAAACCTCGACCGTCGCGGGTAAGGTAAGGCTAACCTGTCGACGATCGCGAAATGATGGTCTCCGCATGCGCGCTCCCGCCCCGACCGCAGGCGCCTCGGCCCTGGCCGGCGCACATCCGGCCCGCTCGGTCGTCGCGGACACATACGCCCGGCTGTCCGAGGCCTTCCCCGACCTGAGTGTCACGGAACTCGGGCCCGGAGAAGCGGCTCCCCGGGGAGCGGGCTGGGTCGCGGTCGCCGGGCTCGCGGAGGGCGGCGCCGACCTCGACGCGTTCCTGGCCTGGGACGAGGCGCAGGTGATCCAGGACTACGGACAGCGGGCGCGCCCCGACGTGGTGGCCGGCTTCGGGTTCCACCGGTACGCCTGGCCGGCCTGCCTGCTGATCACCCTGCCGTGGTTCCTGGAGCGCCGCGTCCCCCGCTTCCCTGTGGAGCACGTCACATTCCAGCGCACCCTCGGCCGCATGGCGGTGCGGACCCGTGAGTTCGCCTGCCTGCCCGACGACCCCGCGGCGCACCTGCCCGGCGCCCGCGTCGTACCGGACGAAGAGGCCTTGCGGGCCGAGGTGCGGGCCGCGGTGGCCGAACACCTGGAGCCGGTGCTCGGCGGCTTCGGACCGCGCATGCGGCGGCGCGGCCGTGCCCTGTGGGGGATGGCGACCGACGAGATCGTCGAGGGCCTCTGGTACGTCGCCGGCCTCCTCGGCGAGGAGCAGCGCGCGATGAGCGAGCTGGAGCTGCTGCTGCCGGGGGCCACCCGGCCCTACGCCGGTTCCGCCGCGTTCCGTGAACTGACCGGCCCGAACGGGGAGCCGCTGCCCACCCGCGACCGGGTGAGCTGCTGCCTCTTCTACACACTGCGCCCCGAGGACACCTGCGCCACCTGTCCGCGCACCTGCGACCCCGCCCGTGTCGCCAAGTTGATGGACGCCGAGGCCAGTTGAGGCTCCGTCGAGAACAAGCCACCGCCTCGCATGCCTTAAGATCAACTCTCGCGGGACTCCCCATGGGAGCGCCCCGCGGATTACGGGCGTTTCACAATTTCCTCACACGCCGCAGGCACTTTCCGTTGAACCACCCGTACGGGTAGTGTTAATCGCACTCAACTCCCGTCCCTCGCGCGGCAGTTCGAGCAGAATGTCGCCCTGCGCATCCCCTTGCACTCCGTTGGCGGCCTCTTGCCCCGAAAACCCCTGAGGGCCGATGGGATTGGGCCACTATGACGGGCGTTACGCCCTATCCCAATGCAAGGGACCCCAGATGAGACTGACCGACATATCGCTGAACTGGCTGCTTCCGGGCGCCGTTCTGCTCCTGGGCCTGCTGGCGGCGGTGGCGGTGCTCGCGCGCGGCAAGCGGTCCGGGGAGAAAGCGGCGGCGAGCACGGAAGACTCGTGGGAGCGCAGCGAGGAGCGCCGCAGGCGCAAGGAAGCCCTGTACGGCACCGCCTCCTACCTGCTGCTCTTCATCTGCGCCGCGGTCGCGGCCGCGCTCTCCTTCAAGGGACTGGTCGGCTTCGGCGAGGAGAACCTCGGCCTCTCCGGCGGCTGGGAGTACCTGGTCCCGTTCGGTCTGGACGGCGCGGCCATGTTCTGCTCCGTGCTCGCGGTGCGCGAGGCCAGCCACGGTGACGCGGCACTCGGCTCGCGGATACTCGTATGGACGTTCGCCGGTGCCGCCGCCTGGTTCAACTGGATGCACGCGCCCCGGGGCATCGCCCACGAGGGCGCCCCGCAGTTCTTCGCCGGCATGTCCCTGTCGGCCGCGGTGCTGTTCGACCGCGCGCTGAAGCAGACCCGCCGTGCCGCGCTCCGTGAGCAGGGCCTGGTCCCGCGTCCACTGCCCCAGATCCGGATCGTCCGCTGGCTGCGCGCGCCCCGCGAGACGTACAGCGCCTGGTCGTTGATGCTCCTGGAGAACGTGCGCACCCTTGACGAAGCCGTGGACGAGGTGCGTGAGGACAAGCGCCAGAAGGAGCAGACCCGGCTGCGCCGCCGCAATGAGGAGCGCGTCGAGCGAGCGCACCTCAAGGCGCTCAGCCGTGGTCACAAGGGCCTGCCCGGCCGCGGCCCAGGTGGTGGCGGTGGCGGCGGCGGCGGACGGGAGCTCGAGACCGCGACTCTGGAGCGGACCTCCGCCCAGGCCTCCGCGGAGCCTGCCATATCGGCTCCGGAGCAGCTGCCCGTCCGCTCGCGGCCCTCGCTTCAGCCCGTCCGCAAGAGCAGCGCCGAGCCGTTCACCGTCGATCTCACCGCGGAGGACGACACGATGGCCCTGCCGCGGCTCGACTCCCTGGAGCGCAAGCTCAAGGATCTCGAGCAGCAGTTCGGCTAGGACTGACACCCAGCCCGGAATCAGGCCCGCATCAGGACTGAGACCGGGCCGGGAGAGAACGCGGCCGTTCGGCCAAGGCCGCGAACACCGGAACGGCGGCGCGGTAGCTCTACACCGCGCCGCCGTCCAGTTCGAACCACACCGCCTTGCCCACGCCGTGCGTCCGCACCCCCCACGCGTCCGCGAGGGACTGGACGAGGATGAGGCCCCTGCCGTGCGTACCGTCGTCGGCGTTCGGTACCCGCAGCGTGGGTCTGCGTCCTACGAAGTCCCTTACTTCCACCCGGAGTCCACGCGGACCGACGGTGGCGGTCAGGACCGCGTCGTGGTCGGTGTGGATGAGTGCGTTGGTGACGAGCTCGCTGGTCAGCAGCTCGGCGACTTCGGACCTTCCCGGCCTCCCCCAGTGCCGTAACAGTTCGCGCAGCGCCTTGCGGACTTCGGGCACCGCCCGCAGGTCCGCCCTGCCCAGCCTGCGCCTGAGCTGCGCTCCGCCCGGCTGGTCCATCGCGCTGTCGGCCGTTTCCTCCACCGCTTTCCCGGAGGAGGCCCCGATGGCCATCGGACCACCTCCTCGTGCCTGCCTCTTCATGACCCCCGCCTGCGCGCCGATGTCGGTTTCCCTCCCGCTCGAACACGTTCACGGGATCCATGCCCCGTCAGCAACGCGACAGTCATGTCGAATGGTCAACAACCGTTCGTGCGGCGGTGCATGGGGGGACGGCCCTGGTGGAAGGAGACTCTGGTGGAGGCGGTTGCGCCTGCCGTTCGAGCCGGCGCTCGGCCAAGTGGCCCCACACGCCTACCGACCGACCTCCATCGGGACACGCCGACCAGGGGCAATGGGCCCAACTACCCATGCGACGCTGCCGATCCGGCCGTATACATTCCGTCCGGCGACTCGGGACGGGACCGTCGGGTCGTTTCAGCCCGTCCGGCTCTTGACGACGGGACCGTTGGGGCGTTTCAGCCCGTCCGGCATTTGAGGACGGGACCGTTGGGGCGTTTCAGCCCGTCCGGCATTTGAGGACGGGACCGTTGGGGCGTTTCAGCCCGTCCCGCGCTTGACGACGGGACCGTTGGGGCGTTTCAGCCCGTCCGGCGTTTGAGGACGAGGCCGCAGGCCGAAGCGGGGGTCTGGGGGCGGCAGCCCCCAGGTACGGGACGGGTAGGGGCGGAGGGGGCGAAAAAGGCCGGCCGATACGGGAGAGCCAACTCCCCTAGGGACGCGGCATGTTCCGAAGGTTGGAGCGCGCCATCTGCACCATCCGCCCCACGCCCCCGTCCAGCACGACCTTCGACGCCGACAGCGCAAAGCCGGTCACCATCTCCGCGCTGATCTTCGGCGGAATGGACAGGGCGTTGGGGTCGGTGACGACGTCGACGAGGGCGGGGCCCTTGTGCCTGAAGGCGTCCTTGAGAGCGCCGGCGAGTTCCTTGGGCTTCTCGACGCGCACGCCGTAGGCACCGCACGCCCGGGCCACGGCGGCGAAGTCGGGGTTCTTGTTCGTGGTCCCGTACGAGGGCATCCCGGCGACCAGCATCTCCAACTCGACCATGCCGAGAGAGGAGTTGTTGAAGAGGACGATCTTCACCGGCAGGTCGTACTGGACGAGGGTGAGGAAGTCACCCATCAGCATGGAGAACCCGCCGTCCCCCGACATCGACACGACCTGCCGCTTCCGGTCAGTGAACTGGGCGCCGATGGCCATCGGCAGCGCGTTCGCCATCGAGCCGTGCGAGAACGAACCGATCACACGGCGGCGGCCGTTGGGCGTGATGTAGCGGGCCGCCCACACGTTGCACATCCCCGTGTCGACGGTGAACACCGCGTCCTCGGCGGCGAGTTCGTCGACCAGGGAGGCGACGTACTCGGGGTGGATCGGAACGTGCTTCTCCACCTTCCTCGTGTACGCCTTGATGACTCCTTCGAGCGCGTCGGCGTGCTTCTTCAGCATCTTGTCGAGGAAACGCCGGTTCTGTTTGGGCTTCACCCGCGGGGTCAGACAGCGCAGCGTCTCCTTCACATCGCCCCACACGGCCAGTTCCAGCTTGGAGCGGCGGCCCAGGCGCTCGGGGCGGACGTCGACCTGGGCGATCTTGACGTCGTCGGGGAGGAAGGCGTTGTACGGGAAGTCGGTGCCGAGCAGGATGAGGAGATCGCACTCGTGGGTCGCCTCATAAGCGGCGCCGTAGCCGAGCAGACCGCTCATGCCGACGTCGTACGGGTTGTCGTACTGGATCCACTCCTTGCCCCGCAGCGCGTGCCCGACCGGGGACTTGATCTTCTCCGCGAACTCCATGACCTCGGCATGCGCGCCGGCGGTGCCGCTGCCGCAGAAGAGGGTGACCTTGTCCGCCTCGTCGATCATCGCGACGAGCTTGTCGATCTCGGCGTCACCCGGGCGGACGCTGGGCCGGGAGGTGACGAGGGCGGTCTCCAGGGTCTTGTCGGGGGCGGGCTCGGACGCGATGTCGCCGGGGAGCGAGACGACGCTGACGCCGGACTGGCCCACCGCGTGCTGGATGGCGGTCTGGAGCAGCCTCGGCATCTGCTTCGGGTTGGAGATCATCTCGTTGTAGTGACTGCACTCGTTGAACAGCCGCTCGGGGTGCGTCTCCTGGAAGTAGCCGAGGCCGATCTCGCTGGAGGGGATGTGCGAGGCGAGGGCGAGCACCGGGGCCATCGAGCGGTGGGCGTCGTACAGGCCGTTGATCAGGTGCAGGTTTCCGGGGCCGCAGGAGCCCGCGCAGGCGGCGAGTTTGCCGGTGACCTGGGCCTCGGCGCCCGCGGCGAAGGCGGCGGTCTCCTCGTGCCGGACATGGATCCAGTCGATGGCGGAGTTGCGCCGGATCGCGTCCACGACCGGGTTGAGGCTGTCGCCGACCACCCCGTACAGACGCTTCACTCCCGCGCGGACGAGGATGTCGATGAACTGTTCGGCGACGTTCTGCTTGGCCATGACTTCACGTGCCCTTCGGTATCCGGAGATCCCTCTGGGTTCCATGAATTCACAAGGCCAAGCGTTACGCCTCCCAAACGGCCGCGGCTGTTCGATCGTCGGCGTACCCCTTGACCCGCACTTGGGTGTCCGCGAGGAACGCGGCAAGACCGGGCGGTTCCGGCGCCGACCATCGCGCCGTCAGATGCTCCGCGAGCTCGGGTTCGCCGCGCAGGGGCTCCGCGAGGCCGCCGGTGCACAGCAGGAGCGTGTCACCCGGGCGGGCGACGGAGGCACGGAAGCGGAACGGGGCACGCGGCGGCTCGGCGATCGCCTCGTACGGGCTCGGGGGTGTCGTGATCCCCAGGTCCATGGTGAGCCGGTCGCCCTCCGGGGTCTCGTGGGGCAGCGATCCGAAGCCGACGACGGCCTCGCCGGTGGCCTCGGCGACCCGCGGCTCGATGTCCTGCCACTCGCCGTCCCGCAGCCGGAACAGGCCGCCTACCCCGACGCCGAAGAAGACGCGCGTACGGCACTCGGGGTCGGCGGGCAGCAGCAGGCACCGCAGGCTCGCGGTGTACTCCTCGGGTTCGATGCCCTGCTCGGCGGCGCTCGCCCGCAGTTTGCCGAGGCTGCGGTCGGTGAGCCGGTGCAGCCCCGACTTCAGGTCACCGCGCCGGGCCGCCCTGATGTCCTCGGAGAGCCGTGCGTGACTGCGCCCCACTGCCCGCCCGATCCACTGGCAGGCCTCGGCCGCGGCCAGGTGCGCGCCGGGCGTGGCCCGGGCCCCGGTCGCCATCGCGACGAGCACCAGCGCCTGCTCCCCCGTCCCGAACCGGGCGGTGAGCAGCGAGTCCCGGCGCGGCTCGCCCCGGTAGCGCGCGGAGTCCCCGCGCACGGAGGCCGCCCGCAGCGTGCTGGTGCCGTAGCGCGCGCCGTCCAGCACCGTGTCGGCGACCAGGTCGTCGAGTTCGTCGGGGTCGGCGAGCGGGAGGGTGGTGGGCTCGGCGTCGTAGGTGGGCGGGCCCGAGCCGACGTAGTCGACGGCGGGGGGCTGCTGGAGGACGGAGAGGGTGGACTCGTGGTCCTGGAGGGGGTCCCGGAGGCCGTCCTGAAGGGCATCCCGGAGGGCGGAGGGCGGCGGGGCGTCCTCGGGCTCGGGGGCGTTCGAGACGGGAGCGTTCGACGTGGGTACGGCTGTGTCCGCCGACTCCGTGGACGTGCGGCTCGGGGGCTCCTGCGGGCGGAATCCCGGCGGGGTCGGCCCCGGCGGGAAGATGGCGGGAACGGACGGGTCGACGGCCGGCCGGGTGGGCGGAGCGGCAGGCGGACCCGGGGGTGGAGCGACAGGCGGAGCGTCAGGCAGTGCCTGCCAGGGGCCCGGGTCGGGGCTCCGTCTGAGGCCGGGGCTCGGCTGGGGGGCGTCGCCGCGCTCCCAGCGGCCGGGGCGCTGCTCGGGCACGGCGGGGGGCCGCGCCGGCTGGGGCGGGACATCGGAGTCGGGCGTCCGCCCCGGTCGTGGAGCGGGCCCGGGCTCCAGGCCCACCGTCCCCGCGGCCGACGCGAACCGGTCGTCGAGGGAATCGGCCACGGCCGCGGGCCCCGTGTCCTCGGTGGAGTCGTCGTACAACTGCCCCCACCAGTCGTCCTCATGACCGGTGGGCTTCTCCCCCTGCTGGCTCATGCCCCTAATTGTCCACCGCGGGAGCCGGATGAAAACGGGGCATCCGGAAAAACCGGCCAAGGGACTGGTCCTCGAACGGCGTGTCGGATGAACCGTCGAACGGCGATACGAGGGAAACCGGCGCCCACGAGCCCGGAAACATACCGCCGGGCGGTCCCACCCCCCACGGGAGAACCGCCCGGCGGCGCCGGAGTGACCGGGGCCCGGCGCACGCGCACGCCGTAGGCACGGGTCACAGTCTGGTGACCGAATTGTTGTGCTGTCGGTCTGTTAGGCCGAGTGTGACTTGCTTTCCTGAAGCTCCGCTGTGATTCACGGCCACACTCCACTCACCCATAGTGTTCCTAAGCAGGGCACTACGGGCGGTGTTTGTCACTGCGGTGGCGTGAGCTTGTCAGAGAGGCGGGGGGTGTGGCGATGATGTGCGGAGGCGGGTTTGCGCCGTGGCTGCTTTCCGCCATTGGCACCACCGACCTGCTGAAACGATTCCGGGGGAGGGACATCGCCGCATGCTCGCAGCGATAGGTCTGGACGAGACGCACGAGACGGCTTACCGGGCGCTGGTGTCCGTGGGCGCCGCCGACGTGCCCGATCTCGCCCGGCGGCTCACGCTCGGCGAGTACGACACGGAGCGTGCCCTGCGCCGCCTTGAGCGGCACGGACTCGCGGCACAGTCGTCGGCGCGGCCGGGGCGCTGGGTCGCCGCCCCGCCCGGGGTGGCCCTTGGCGCGCTGCTCACCCAGCAGCGGCACGAGCTGGAGAAGGCGGAGCTGGCGGCCGCGCTGCTCGCCGAGGAGTACCGCGGGCAGGCCACGGAGCCCGCCGTGCACGACCTGGTCGAGGTGGTGATCGGGGCCGCGGCGGTTTCGCAGCGGTTCCTGCAGCTCCAGCTCGGCGCGGCCGAGGAGGTGTGCGCGCTGGTCACCGGGAACCCGGTCGTCGTCTCCGGCGTGGAGAACGAGGCGGAGGAGCAGGCCGCGGGCCGGGGGGTCCGCTACCGCGTGGTCGTCGAGCGGGCGGTCCTCGATCTTCCGGACGGGATCGCCGAGCTGTCCGCGGCGCTCGGCCGGGACGAGCAGGTACGGGTCGTGGACCAGGTGCCGACCAAGCTGGTGATCGCCGACCGGGCGCTCGCGTTGGTGCCGCTCACCTCGCGCACCTCGGAGCCCGCCGCGCTGGTCGTCCACGAGAGCGGGCTGCTCGAACTGCTCTCCGGGCTGTTCGAGTCGGTGTGGCGTGACGCTCTGCCGCTGCGGCTCGGCGGTGCGGGCGTCGCGGAGCAGGAGGCGGACGGACCCGACGGCACCGATCTGGAGATCCTTTCCCTGCTCCTCGCCGGACTGACCGACGCGAGCGTCGCCAAGCAGCTCGATCTGGGGCTGCGGACCGTGCAGCGCCGGGTGAAGCGGCTGATGGAGCTGACGGGCGTGACGACCCGGCTCCAGCTCGGCTGGCACGCGTACGAGAAGAGCTGGGTGGCACGGGACTGACCTGCGGTTTCCCGTCGGCTCAGGCACGCTGGGCAGATGGGAGCGTGGGAACTCCTGCTGGTCGGCGTGGTGATACTGCTCGGCCTGGCCGGAGTACTGGTGCCCGGCGTACCGGGGTCGTGGCTCGTATGGGCCGCGGTCCTGTGGTGGGCACTGGACGACACCCGGGCGCTCGCCTGGGTCGTGCTCGTGAGCGCGACCGGGGTCCTGCTGCTGTCCCAGGCGGTCCGGTGGATGCTGCCGCCTCGACGACTGCGGGAGAGCGGGGCAACCCCTCGAATGGCGGTATACGCCGGGGCCGGGGCGTTCCTCGGCTTCTTTCTGGTGCCGGTGGCGGGCGCGATACCCGGCTTCCTCTGCGGGCTCTACCTCTGCGAACGGCTGCGGCTGGGCGGGCACGGACAGGCGATGGCGTCGGTGCGGACGGGAATGCGAGCGGGTGGGTGGAGTGTGCTGACGGAGCTGTTCGCGTGCCTGCTGATCATGGGGGCGTGGCTGGGGGCCGTGGTGTGGGGCTGAGCCGCTTCGGTCCCCCTTTCGGTCAGGGGGCCGAGGTCGTCAGCTTGGCCAGGTCGATCGAGTCGGCCATCGCCTTCATGCCCGTGTCGTTGAAGTGCAGGTGGTCGCCTGGGTCGTACGCGGGGAGGATGCGGCTCGGGAGGGCCGGGTCGCGGACCACGGCGTCGAAGTCGACGACCGCGTCGAAGAGACCGCGGGTGCGGATCACGGTGTTGACCTTCTGGCGTACGGCCTCGCGGGCCGGCGTGTGGGCGCTGTGGCCGCCGTACGGCGTGAGAGTCGCCCCGATGACACGGATTCCGCGGGCGTGCGCACGGCTCACCAGGCGGCGGTAGGCGTCCTCGATGACGGCGGGGTCCTTCTGCGCCGGGGTTCCCTTGATGTCGTTGATGCCCTCCATCACGATCACCACGCGGACGCCGGTACGGGAGAGGACGTCGGCGTCGAAGCGGGCCAGCGCGCTGGGTCCGTTGCCTTCGAGCAGGAGGCGGTTTCCGGAGATCCCCGCGTTGAGGACACCGAGCCGGCGGTTCGGCGGGAGGGCCTTCAGACGGTCGGCGAGCCGGTCGGGCCATCGGTTGTTGGCGCTGAACCCGGATCCGGTGCCGTCGGTGATGGAGTCGCCGAGCGCGACCACGCTGCCGGCGGCGGAGGTGCCGAGTACGTCGACGCCGGTCACGTAGTACCAGTTGCCGATGTCGACCGTGTACGCGGTGCCGGTCTCCTCGGCGGCCCGATTGCCCTCGGGTGCGACGAAGTTGGCCTGGATGGCGGAGCGGTGATAGGTCGCCGGGCCCGAGTCGGCGGGGGTGTGCACGGAGACCAGGAGGTTGGCGTCGGCGGGGATCGGGAGGTGGACGGGGTCGGTCACCAGGTCCTTGCCCGCCGGGATCGTCACCTTCCCGGCGCCCCCGAAGGTGGCGGTGCGCATCGAACCGGCGACGGCCTTCGGGCTTCTTGGCGCGCCCGGTTCCTGCAAGGCGACGGTGACGGCGCCGAGTTGGAGCGGCTGGGTGCCGAGCCGGTTGGAGATCCGGATACGGGCCGCGCTGCCGCCGACGCTGGTGTGCACGACGTTGCGGACGGTGGCGCCTGGCAGCGCGGGGACGGTGCCGGAGGCGGCGCCTTCCCACGTTCCGGTCCATGTCGGTGTGGGGGCGAGGGCGAACGGGCCGAGGGCGGGCCCCGCGTCGGCTCTCGCGGACGGTGGGGCGAGGGCGAGGGTCGTCACCAGGACCGCGAGGACATGCCGGACCTTGATCGCGGGGGTCATGCGCCCAAGGATTCCCGAGCGGTCGGTCCCACCAACGCACTCTCGCCCCATTGCACGCCATTGGGCGCACGGCCGTACACCCGTACTACAACCGTGGTCCTACGCCCAGGACCCGATGCGCCGCCGCGCACAAGCGTGTTTGGCTGCTGCCATGACCGAATTCAGCGAGGCCGAGCGTGTGTACCTCAAGTCGCAGCGGCTGGGGCGGTTGGCCACCGTCGACGCCCACGGGCAGCCACAGGCGAACCCCGTCGGCTACTTCCCCCAGGACGACGGGACGATCCTGGTCGGCGGCTACTCGATGGGCTCCACCAAGAAGTGGCGCAACCTCCAGAAGAACCCGAAGGTCGCCCTCGTCGTCGACGACGTCGTCAGCCTCCACCCGTGGAAGGTCAGAGGCATCGACATCCGAGGCGAGGCCGAACTCCTCACCGGTCCGCACGACTTGGGCCCCCACTTCAGCGAGGAACTGATCCGCGTGCATCCTCGGCGGATTCATAGTTGGGGGTTGGAGGACTGAGGCGGGGTTGGGGTGGAGGGGCTTTTTCGCCCCCTCCGCCCCTGCCCGTCCCTTGCTCCTGGGGGCTGCCGCCCCCAGACCCCCGCCGTCGCGCTGAACGCGCTCGTCCTCAAACGCCGGACGGGCTGAAAGGCCCTACCCGGAGCTGAAGAGTCCCGCCCCCACGGGTGGGCGGGGGATCGGGACGGCACCACCTCGCCCTCAAACACCGGACCGCTGAAACATCTCCCCCGGCCGGAACTGAGCAGCACCGCCCCCGCGGGTGGGGCGATCGGGACGGCAGCGCCTCGCTCTCAACCGCCGGACCAGCGGCAAGATCTCCCCGGCCCGGGGCTGACGAGCGCCGCCCCCACGGGTCCCGGGGGGATCGGGACTGCACCGCCCGCCCTCAAGCACCCGACCGGCAGCAAGGCCTACCAGCGCCCCCTCTTCGCCTCCATCGCCGCGCGGCCCTCCGCGCCCTTTCGTTTCCAGTCCTTGCGGATTTCTGCTCGGAGTCTGGCGTCGGTTTTGGCGACGATGCGCTGGTTTTCGCGGAGGAGTTTGCGGTAGCTGTCGAGGCGGCGTTCGGGGAGGGTGCCGGAGTCGACGGCGGCGAGGACGGCGCAGCCGGGTTCGGCTGTGTGGGCGCAGTCGTGGAAGCGGCAGTGGGTGGCGAGTTGTTCGATCTCGGAGAAGACCTGGCCGACGCCGGTCTCGGCGTCCCAGAGGCCCACGCCGCGCAGGCCGGGTGTGTCGATGAGGACGCCGCCGCCGGGGAGGACGAGCAGGTTGCGGGTCGTCGTGGTGTGCCGGCCCTTGCCGTCGACGTCGCGCGTGGCCTGTACCTCCATGACGTTCTCGCCGAGCAGGGCGTTGGCGAGGGTCGACTTGCCCGCGCCGGACTGTCCGAGGAGCACGGTCGTACCGCCGGAGAGGACGGCCTCCAGTACGTCCAGACCCTGCCCGGTGCTTGCGCTCACGGGCAGCACCGGCACCCCCGGAGCCGTCGTCTCGGCGTCCTCCACCAGGTGTCCGACCGTCGCCGGGTCCGGCACGAGGTCGGCCTTGGTAAGGACGACCACCGGCTGCGCGCCGCTCTCCCAGGGGGATGCCGACGTATGCAGCAGTGCCTCACCGCTCGAACTGGACATGGCCAACGCCAGGAACCGCTCTATCCGCCCAAGCTCCAGTTCGACCGCGAGCGACACGCAGATGACGACGTAATCGATGTTGGTGGCCAGCACCTGACCCTCGGAACGCTTCGACGACGTCGAGCGCACGAAGGCGGTACGGCGCGGCAGCAGCGTCCGCACATATCGCGGATCGCTGCCAACGGGGTCGACGGCGACCCAGTCCCCGGTGCACACGACCTTCATCGGGTCACGAGGGACGACGAACTCGGTGTCGGCACGCACGGTGCCGACCGGGGTGACGACGTCACACAGGCCACGGTCGACCCGCACGACACGGCCGGGCAGCAGACCCTGCTCGGCATACGGAGCGAACTCGGCCTCCCAGTCCGCATCCCAGCCGTACGGCACGAGGGGATGCGAGGGAAACGAGGACAAATCCGGGAGAGAAGAGAAAGACAAGGGGTGACCCTTCACAAGGGTGGCCCCGGCACCGCGCTCACAGGCGCGGAAGAAGTTGGAGAGGTCAGCCGGAGGCCACGGAGGTGGACTTGATGAACTTCCGGATGCGGGCAGCGCCCATCTCAACGACAGCCATCGGTCACACCTCCCAAACTCACTCGGCCGACACGGGCGGCCGACCGGCCACCAAGGGTACGAACAGAAAACTAACCTCCGACTCCCACGGAACGCCACCCGTTTTCCGGCAAGGAGCCCGGCAACGCCTCAAGCCGCGAGGCAGACGCTGCCCTTCCCTCCTTACGAGGTGAGGCATGCCTGCCGCAGGAAGATCCGGACTTGGGTACGGACCGGCCGGCCCCAGGCGAGGAGTGCCTGGGGCCGGCCCTGCGGAGGACGGCAGCGATCGGCCGGCCCGCCCTGGTTGCGAGCGGGCTCACTCGCGACATTCGTGGGTCAGGTCGTGGACGGCAGGGTCAGCTGATGCGGTGGACGCGCTGGGTGGTGAGTTCGTACCTGGCGCCCACGATGGCCAGTTGCCCCGCTGAAACCCTGGCGGCGAGGTCGGGTTCGGCCGCGAGCCGGGAGCGGACGAGGCGGACGTTGGCGGTGATGGTCGCGTCGATACGTGCGTCGCCCTCGACCGAGTGGTCTATCGCGGGGCGTATCTGCTCCGCCAGGTACTCAATGTGGTCCGGGAGCTGCGCGCCGCTGATGTCCGCCTGGACGGCCGCGGAGACTGCGCCGCATGACTGGTGACCGAGCACCATGACCAGGGGGATGCCAAGTTCGAGGACACCGTAGGCGATGCTGCCGAGGACCGCCTCGTCCAGGACCTCGCCCGCTGAGCGCACGGTGAGCAGGTCGCCGAGTCCCTGGTCGAAGACCAGTTCCGGCGACACCCGGGAGTCGATGCACCCGAGGATGATGGCGAAGGGATGCTGCCCGGCAATCAGTTCCTGCCGGACGGTGTACGTCTCGTCGGGGTGCTCCTCGTGCAAGGTGCGCCAGCGTTCGTTGCCGGCGGCCAGTTCACGCAGGGCGCCTTGAGCGGTGGTGGGCCGCGTGGCGTCCGTTGTGCTCAGGGGGCTGGCCGCGGCGGCGGAGGCGCCGAGCGTCATCCCTGCGCCGACTGCGGCTGTCCCGGCCAGTGCGGCTCGAAGAACCTTGCGCCGCGGGTGAGTTGCGCTGCTTGTGCGTGCGGCCGGCATGCGGCCGGACGTTCTGGGGGGTTCGGCGTTGGCTGTCACGCTCGGACCATAGAACTGCGACCTGTGCACAGTTGGTGCGTTGCGAGATCCATAACACCTCTTTGCACGGTCTTGAATCAGCGGACGGAGCGGCAGCCACTATCCCTACCGATTCGCATCTCTGGCATACAGTCTCATCCGCCAAGGCGACGCCCCAGCAAGCCCGAATCATGATCGTGTGACGAGTTCGCCGCACATGAAATTCCCCCGTACGTCCACTGTGTCATTTCTGTCTGTTCCTTGTGTCCAGTCAAATATCTCGCCGTCACGGGCACAACAGTTTGCGGGTTCGAGTCCCTGTACACCCGATATGCCGAACGCGACCGGATCGTCAAGCGCGGCGTAAAGACCAGTAAAAGGTTGGCAACCGCGGAACCGAGACGTGAAAGCGCGCGTTCAATGCACATTGAACGAGGCATTTTTTATGCGCATCCATGGGAGATAATGGTGACCGAATTGGAATGCATTGTCGCCCTGCCTCACAGCAGCCCCGGTCCAGCTCCAGGTCTTCGAGCGCTACCACGGAGACCTGCAGATCGACGAGAACGGAGCCGCCGAACTGCGCACCGTCATCCAGGAAACCGGTGCCAAGGAGGCCAAAGAGGCGATGGCCGACGAATGCCGGAAGCGCGCCATCGCGATACTCCAGGACATGGATATCACCGCAGAGGTACGGACGGCTTTGACAGAGGTGGCGTTTACCCTCTGCCGAACCCTCTGCCGGAGGCCAAGTCACCATGCCCCCAACGTTCCCGACCGGCACCGCGCCCTCAGCACTGCCCCTCGTCGGCCACGCCTGGGCCCTGTTGAACCATCCCCTGGACTTCCTGGCCGCGCCCCAACCGGTGGAGGCGGGAACCGCATGGCCTGGGACAGCCTGGGAACCGCGGCCCTGGGCGGGCTCGTGTCCTGGTACGGGTGCGAGGGGAAACCAGCGAGACCGGCGGGGGGAATCATGCAGATCATCGAGGTGACCGGGTATGCCGTTCGATCTGCTGTGATAACCATGAGGCGGACAGGGACGCCCTTCGAATTCGTGATCTTCCCGATGCTGCATGTGGCTTCGCCGACGTTCTACTCCCAGGTCCGCATCAGACTCAGGGAATGCGACGTCATAGTCATCGAGGGGATCCGCGGGAAGTCGGCCGGAGTGAGTGCCCTCACCCTTGCTTACCGGTTCGCCCCACGCCGGCGGCGCAACGGTCTGCAGGAGCAGCGCGATGAACTGCTGCTTCCCGAAGACGTGCCGGTCATCAATCCGGATGTGACCGCCGCGGAGGCGATCGCGGACCTGAAGACACTGCCTCGGTGGACGTACATGCTGCTCATGGTCGCGGCCCCGGTGATGGGTCTGGTGTTCGCGCTGCGTGGTCCGCGCGCCTTCCTCGATGAAGACCTGGTGGTCGAGGATCTGCCGTCCACCCTGCGGGCGGAGATGGCCGACGATTCTGTGGAGCGTGCGCTGACCGGTCGGCGCGATCAACGGTTGCTCGACGCGCTCGGCGAGATCCACACGGAGCGCGGCGACGAGCCGATCCGGGTGGCCGTCGTCTACGGAGCCGGCCACGTCCCGGCGATCGTGTCGGGGCTGTGGGACCGCTACGGGTTCCGGCCACGTGAGGCGGAGTGGCTCACCGTCCTTGTCCCGGCGTAGATCGCCGGGTGACCCGGTTCCGCGCGTCCCGGCAGACGGTGGCGTCGGGGCGGCCCCGGTGCCCGCGGACACGGCGCGCAGGCCCGGCGTCGTACGGAGAGGTGCGCGGGCCCGGCGTCGTACGGAGAGGCGCGCGGTCCCGGCGTCGTACGGAGAGGTGCGCGGGCCCGGGACGCCATCGAATTACGGCGCCTTCGGGACCCTCTCCGCGAGGTGGTCCTGAACGCGCCCCAGCGGCCACACCTCGCCGATCTTGTGCTTGATGTCGAAGAGGTTCGCCGCGTGGACGTCCGGATCACGGTCGCCCACGGCCTCCTCGACCACGACCGGGATGAATCCGTGCTGCATGGCGTCGAGCGCGGTGGCACGGACGCAGCCGCTCGTCGACAGGCCGGCGATGAGCAGGGTGTCGATGCCGGTCGAGGTCAGGTAGGCGGCCAGCGCGGTGCCGAAGAAGGCGCTCGGGTACTGCTTCGTGACCGTCAGTTCGGTGGCCCTCGGGGCCAGTCCGTCGATGAAGTCGCCGTACGGGCTGCCCTCGACGAACACGCGGAGTGTCGGGACCTTGCGGAAGAAGAGGCCACCGTCACTGCCGTCCGCGCGCAGCCGCATCCGGGTGACGACCACCGGAATCCCGGCCCGGCGTGCGTCGGCCAGCAGGACCTGCATCGCCTCGACCGCCGGTTCGACACTGGCGTAGAGCGGACAGTCCGGGTCGACGTAGGCGCGGGCCGGGTCCACCAGGAGCAGGGCCGGGGAAGTGCCGGGGGTGAGCCGGCCGCCGAACCCGGCGCGCTCGTAGTCCTCCTGCTGGGAACCGGTCATGGCATCGTCCTTCGTGGGGTGGCGGGTTGCGGGCCGGCGTCCGTGGTGCGCTCGGCCGCGTCGGCGGCATCAGCGGTACGGGGTGTCCGCAGCGACTTGGGAAACGCCAGGCAGATCGCCGCCCCCGCCACGGCGATGCCCGTGAGGACGAGCCCGGTGACGCGGATGTTGGCCACGAACCGGCTCAGTTCGCCCGATGCGAGCACGTTGAGCGTGCCCTCGTACGCGGCCTGCCGGGCCGGTTCGCTCAGTCCGGTCGTGGTGAACGCGAGCGCGATCGCCGTACTGAGCAGATAGCCCACGCTCTGGGTGGTGGAGCGCAGGCCGTTGGCTATCCCGCGCCGGTCCGCCGGGACGCCGAGCATCAGCGCGCTGGTACTGGGCGTCATGAACAGCCCGGTGCCGGCCCCGATGAGGAAGAGGAACGGTGCCACCGCCCGGAACGGCACAGCCGTCGTCGACAGGCTCAGTGAGAAGCCCAGCAGCCCGCACGCCGTCATCGTCAGGCCGGCGGTCGTCAGCGCCCGTGGCGTGAAACGGCCGGTCAGCGATCCGGCGACCGCCGAGGTGATCAGCGTGCCGACCGCGACCGGTGTCACGAGCACCCCCGCCTTCAGGGGACTGGCTCCGCCGGCCGCCTGCTCGTACAGCGACGCCAGAAGTACGACGGCGTACGTGCTGACCGCGTGGGCGAGCACCGCGGCGAACACCAGGGAGATCGCGCGGGTACGCAGCAACGCAACGTCGACCAGGGGGTGCTTCCGCCGTGTCTGGACGACGACGAACACCGTGAACAGGGCGACGGCAGCGCCGCCGCAGATCCACGGCAGCCATCCGGCGACAGTGGCCGTGGCGCTGGGGGTGAGGGCGAGGACCAGAGCGGTCAGCATCGCCATGGACAGCAACGCGCCCCGTAGGTCGAACGGTTCACGGCCCGCGCCGGACCGCCAAGCACCACCGGACCGCCGGACCTCACCGAACCGCCGGACACCAACGGACCGCCAAGCACCACCGGACCACCGGACCTCACCGAGCCGCCGGACACCACCGGACCGCCGGGTGCCACCGGCACCGCTCGGCGGGACGGCCAGCGCCGAGGCGGCAATCGCGATCAGTCCGATCGGCACGCAGACGACGAACAGCCCACGCCATCCGAGCAGTTCGGTGGCGGCGCCGCCCACGAGCGGCCCGGCGACCTGGGCCACCGAGGCCACCGCCACGTTCCAGCCCAGTGCCCGGCCCAGGGTCCGCGCGGGAAACACGTCGGCGAGCAGGGCGGTGTTGTTGGTGATCACGGCGGCGGCGCCGACCGCCTGCACGACCCGTGCCGCGATCAGGAACTCAGCCGACGGGGACACCGCCGCGAGCCCGGTCGCCACGGTGAAGACGACGAGCCCGGCCAGATACAGCCTGCGGCGGCCGACGATGTCGGCGATCCGGCCGAAGACGAGGATCAGCGCGGTGGTGACCAGCATGTAGCCGAGCAGGATCCAGTCGGCCTGCCCGGGGCCCGCCCCCAACTCCCGGGTGATCGTGGGCAGTGCGACGGTGAGGCCGCTCATATTGAGGAACACGGCGACCACGCCCACCGCCGTGGCGGCGAACACCCGCCATGGACCGCGGACGGCGCGCTCCTCCTCGGACATCAGAACCACACGCCCGGCCTACTGCTGAATCGAGCGCGACTTCATCAGCGGCTGGACGCGTGTGCCGAAGTTCTCGAGGCCTTCGAGGAAGTCGTCGAAGACGAGCATGACCCCTTTGGTGCCGTCGACCTCGGCGACCTCGTCGAGCAGCTTCGCGACGGTCTCGTACGAGCCGACCAGTGTGCCCATGTTGAAGTTCACCGCGCCCTCGGGAAGCGCGATGGTCCGGGCCGTCGAGGAGTCGTCGGCCGTCGTGTCCGTGGCCGTCTCCCCCGCCATGTACGCCAGCGCAGCGTGGTCCGCGTTGTCGTGGTAGTCCTGCCACTTGGCCTGGGCGGCCTCGTCGGTCTCGTCGGCGATGACCATGAAGAGCGAGAGTGCGCCGACGTCCCGGCCGGTCTTCTCCACCGCGTCCACGAGGGTGGCCGTGCTGTCCGACAGCGCGAGCGGGGTGTTGACTCCGCTGCCCAGGATGAAGCTGTAGTCGGCGTGTTCGGCGGCGAACTTCATGCCGGTGCCGCTCTGCCCCGCGGCGACGATGCCGATCTGCCCGTTCGCCGGCCGCGGCGACAGGACGCAGTCGTCCATCTCGTAGAACTCGCCCTTGAAGTTGCTGACGCCCTCGCTCCACAACTCCTTCATCACGGTGACGTATTCGACCGCGCGGGCGTAGCGGTTGCCGAAGTGCTCGTCCCCGGGCCACAGGCCCATCTGGGAGTACTCGCCGGGCGCCCAGCCGGTGACGATGTTGATGCCGAAGCGGCCGGGGGCGATCGAGTCGACGGTCACGGCCATGCGCGCGACGATCGCGGGCGGCAGTACGAGGATCGGCGTGGAGGCGTACAGCTTGATCCGGTCCGTCACCGCGGCCAGGCCCGCCATCAGGGTGAAGGACTCCAGGTTGTGGTCCCAGAACTCGGTCTCGCCGCCGAACCCCTTGAGCTTGATCATCGACAGCGCGAAGTCGAGTCCGTGCTCCTCGGCCTTCTGCACGATGGCTTTGTTCAGCTCGAAGCTCGGCAGATACTGGGGCGAACTCTTCGATATGAGCCATCCGTTGTTGCCGATGGGGATGAATACGCCGATGTCCATGCCGCTCCTCGTTGGCGGGTGGGGTGAGCCTGACGGGGTGACAACGTGCCTGCGCGATCAGCGGGTTCCAGGACGACCACGACTGTATTCGTCGATCGTTACTGCGCACCTGTCGATCTGTGAACGTTGCACTACACGGCAGCCGTGCTACCCGCGGTGCCGGAAATTCTCCCGGTTTCGACCCATGTCACTCGGCTGGTCGCCGAAGGTGAAAGCGAACGATATCCCGCTCCAACTCGACCTGGAATCTCGCCTGTTGGGACGCGCTTTCCGTAACCGAAGCGGAAGGTGAGAATCCTGCGAAGCGGTGCGTCATCTGAGGTGGCAACGGTAAAATTTTGCAGCATGAACGCACGTCTGGCGCTGCTCAGTACGGTCGATTCCGGCATCGCCGAGAGCGAGGTCTTCCGGCTGGCACTCCAGCACGCGGTGGGCGAGCTGAACGCCCTCGGTGGAACGATTCACCTCCGCGGTCCGATGTCCGCACTGCGCCTGGTGTCGTCGACCGGCCTGCCTCCCGCGCTCACCCGGTCCTGGGAGATCATCGACCAGGGTGGCCCGCTGGCCCCCGCCCGGGCCCTGTACCGGGGCAGTGGCGTGTGGGTGCCGCTGAAGCCCGGTCGCGAGGCCGCCCCCGAAGTCACCTGGCCCGGCACCGGACTGGCCTCCTTACCCGTGTTCGGCGGGGAACGCAGCATCGGCGCACTGACGGTCCTGACGGGCGACGAGGGCGAGCCCACCCCGGAGCGGTGGGACTTCCTGCGGGCCGTGGTCGACTGGACCGAGGAGCGCATGGGCCAGGGACCGCCGCCGTCCGGACCCTCGCAGGCGGAGCTGAGCGGCAAGCGTGACCGGCTGCGGCAGGCTCTCAAGGAGGTCAGTGTCGGCTCCTGGGACTGGGACATCCAGGGCGGCGAGCTGCTCTGGGACGAGGCGGCCCTGGCGCTCTACGGCACCCGGCCGGAGGACTACACCGCCAGGGTCGAGAACTGGATGGTGTGCGTCCACCCCGACGACCTGGCGCCGACGCTGGACGCGGTGGACCGGGCGATCCGCGACCACGGCGTGTTCGAGGCCGAGTACCGGGTACGCCGCCTGGACGGCACGTACGGCTGGACACAGGCCCGCGGCCGCACGACGTACGACGAACACGGCGAACCCCTCCGGATGGTCGGCGTGGGCTGGGAGAGCAACGAGTCCCGTTCCGCCCGTGACGCGCTCAGCCGCGCCCTGCGCCATATGAGCGACGGCTTCCTGTCGGTGGACGAGGAGTGGCGGATCACCTTCGCCAACCTCCAGGCGGAGCGCACGCTGGGCTTCTCCGAGGAGGAACTGTTCGGGCGCGTCCTGTGGGAGCT
This sequence comes from Streptomyces sp. NPDC127595, assembly GCF_042671685.1. Lineage (NCBI taxonomy): Bacteria > Bacillati > Actinomycetota > Actinomycetes > Kitasatosporales > Streptomycetaceae > Streptomyces > Streptomyces sp. NPDC127595. The sequence continues at coordinate 95,222 of NZ_JBHXWK010000008.1, forward strand.
GCCCGCCGCCCGGAACGTCCCAGGCCTGGAGAGCCGCTGCCGGAGGGCCGCGGCCGAGGAGAAGCCCGTCGGCTTCGACGTCCACGTGGGAGAGCCCGACCGCCGCTACCACCTGCGGCTCGTCCCGGGCCCCGACGGCCGCACCCTCTACCTCACCGACGTCACCGAGAAACGGCGGCACGAGGAGGAGCGCCGGGCGTCCGAGCGCGCCGCCGGCCAACGCGCGGCCCGGATAGCGGAGTTGACGACCTCCCTCGCCAAGGCGACGACCTCGCAGGACGTGGTGGACGCGGTTGCCCACCGGGTGCTGCCGCCGTTCGCGGCCACCGCGGTCCTGGTGCAGGCGCTTGAGGGCGACCGGCTGTACAACGTGGGAGCGGTCGGCTATCCGGACGACTTCCTCCCCATCGTCAACGGCCTCCCCCGCACCATCGGCGAACCGTCCTGGGACGCCATCGCGTCCGGTACGCCCTTGTTCCTGTCCTCCGTGCAGGAGTTCATCGCGCACTCGCCGAAGCTGGCCCACCGGCCCGAGCACGCGGGCAAACAGGCCTGGGCGTTCCTGCCGCTGACGGCGTCCGGCCACACCTTCGGCGTCTGCGTCGTGTCCTTCGACAGCCCGCGCCGCCTCACCGACGAGGAACGCACCCTGCTGACCACCATCAGCGCCCTCGTCGCCCAGGCCCTGGAGCGGGCCCGGCTCTACGATGCCGAGCACACCCGTTCCCGCGAACTCCAGCGCAGCCTGCTCCCCCGGGACCTGCCCGACCTGCCCGCGTGCACGGCGGCCGCCCGCTACCTTCCCGCCGGGCAGGGCATGGACGTGGGCGGCGACTGGTACGACATCATCCCGCTCTCCGGCGGTCAGGTCGCTCTGGTCGTCGGCGACGTGATGGGCCACGGTCTGCCGGAGGCGGCCACCATGGGCCGCCTGCGCACAGCGGTCCACACCCTGGCCGACCTGGAACTTCCCCCCGACGAGATCATGAGCCATCTGAACGACCTCGTCAGCGGCATGGGCGAGGAGTCGTATGTGACGTGTCTGTACGCGCTCTACGACTCGACCACCCAGATCTGCTCCATCGCCCGAGCCGGCCATCCCCCGCCGGCGGTGGTCCACCCGGACGGCACGGTGTATTTCCCCGACGCGGAGGCGGACCCACCGCTGGGCGCGGCCGAACCGCCTTTCGAGACCGTCGAGTTGACGGTGCCGGAGGGAAGCCTGCTGGTGCTCTACACCGACGGGCTCGTGGAATCGTCCAAGCGCGAGATGGACGAGGGAATGGCGGACCTGGCGCACCTGCTGAGCGCGGCGCACGGGACCGAAACCGGCGCGGATCTGGAGCAGCTCTGCGACACCCTCACGGCGGGCCTGCTTCCCGCCGAACACCCGACGGCGGACGACGCGGCCCTCCTCGTCGTCCGCCTGCACGCCCTGACCGGTGACCGGATCGCCTCCTGGCCCCTCCCCGAGGATCCCCGTGCAGCGGGCCAGGCCCGCCGACACGTCCGGGAACAGCTCCACGAGTGGGGCCTGGACGACCTGACCTCGACGACGGAACTCCTGGCCAGCGAGCTTGTGGGCAACGTGGTACGTCACGCCAAGGGGCCCGTCAGCCTGCGCCTCCTGCACGGCGCCGAGCTGATCTGCGAGGTGTTCGACGGCAGCCTGACGATGCCCCGAATCCGGCGTGCGACGGAGACGGACGAAGGTGGGCGGGGCCTGCAACTGGTCACGGCCCTCTCCCAACGCTGGGGTACGCGCTACACGGCGACGGGGAAGTGCATCTGGACGGAACAGTCACTGCTCACCCCGGACAGCCGGCGCGAACCGCCGTCGGACGCCCTGGAGTTGATGTTCCCGAACGTGGGGGCCTTCACGGGGGATCTGGATTCGCTGCCGTTCGGGGACGATGACCTGTAGACCGGAACGCGGACCGACAGACCCGAAGGAGGCCCGACAGACCGGAAGGAGAACCGACGGACGGGAAGGCGGACCTACAGACGGGAAGGCGGAGCTACAGACGGGAAGGCGGGCTGTCCAGATCTCAGTCCTCGCCGTCCGGCAGTCCGGTGGTGGCGAGGAGGCGACAGTCTCCCTATGGTGAACGGAGCGCTCTCGCTCGTACGTTCAGGAACGGGAGCGCACCATGTCCGGCTTTGTGCGACACGACCATGACGCGGGGCGGGTTCATTCGTGACGACCGGCACGGCAGCGCAAGGCGAACAGGCACTCAAGGAACAGCGGTACCGGATCCTGGTGGCCGGCTACGCGATCTCGTCGTACGGCACGTTCCTCAACATGGTGGCGCTCAACCTGTACGTGTACGCCGTGACGGGACGGGCGCTGGCCGTCGGCGTGTTCATGGCGGTGCGGCTGGCCGCGGGGTTCATCGCGGGACTGGTGGCCGGTACGGCGCTCGCCCGCTGGTCCGCCAAGTCGGTCATGCTCTGGGCCAACGTGGCCCAGGCCGCGGCACTGCTGCTCCTGATTGTGGCCCCGGACGGGCTCCACACGGTCTCGCTGTTCGTCGTCTCGGCGGTGGTCGGCTTCTCCGGCACCGTGTTCATCGTGGCGCTGCGCAGCTCTATTCCGGACATCGTGGGTGACGACCGCAAGACCTGGGCGAACTCCTTCATGGTCAGCGGGCGTTCGCTGGCCATGGTGGCCGGGTTCGCGTCGTCGGGTGTGGTGGTGTCACTGCTCGGCTACACGGCGGCCTTCCTGGTGGACATGGCCTCCTTCCTGGTCTGCGCGCTCACCGTCGCACTGCTCCCGCTCGCCCTCGGCCCCGGCGGGGAGACGACTGCCGACGTCGCACAGGACGTGGACACCGAGGGCAGGCGCCGGTTCCCCTCCCGTTTCCTCGCGCTGGGCGCGGCACCGGCGCTCGCTCTGATGGTGCTGCTGCGCGGCGTCGACGCCCTGGGCTCCTCCTCGCACAACGCGGCCCTGCCCGTGTACTCCACGGAAGTCGACGCCGACAACCCGGCCGTGTTCGTCAGTGTCTTCTGGTGCGTCTGGGCACTCGGCAACATCCTCGTGCAGCAGGTGTTGCAGCGGTACACCAGGCGGACAGGCCGCTCGGTCGGCGCCCTCGGCTTCGGGCTCGGCACCATCGCGATGTCGGGCGCCTTCATCCTCGCCTTCACCGGGCTTCCGTGGGCCGCGACGATCGCGATCGCGCTGCTGGCGGGGGCGGCCGACGGGCTCACCGAAGTGTCGTACACCTCGCACCTGCAGACCCTGCCGGGCCCGGTGCGCACCCATGCGTTCGGGACCTCGGCCACGGTGGAGAACCTCGGGTTCGGCGTCGGCATGATCGTGGTCGCCGCCGCCCTCGACTCCTTCACGGCGCTTTCGGTCGTCGGTGTCGCGCACGGTGTCGCCATCGCCGTCGCGCTGGTCTTCGTGGTCCGGGTGCTGCGGCAGCGAAGAGCGCGGGAGGTGGTGTCGGCAAGTGGGGGAGACAGCGGAAGCCGGAAGGAGGCAGACGATGCGGGACCGGCGCGTGGCGGTCGTCGGGATGGCGCTGAGGTTTCCGGGGGCTGAGACACCGGAGGAGTACTGGCGGGACATCCGGTCCGGTGTCTCGCATGTACGACGTTTCACCGACGCGGAGTTCGGGGCCGCCGGCCTCGACGAGGATCTCTACCGGGACCCGGAATTCACCGGAGCCAGTGCGCTGCTGTACGACGTCGACGGCTTCGACGCGCGGTTCTTCGGGATGAGCGGCCGCGAGTCCACCCTGACCGACCCTCAGCAGCGGCTGTTTCTCGAGTGCTGTCACCACGCGCTGGAGGACGCCGGGTATGCCGGTTCCGGGGAGCGGGTCGGGGTGTACGCAAGCGTCGGCTACCGCCTCTACTCCCTGCACAGCTATCTGGCCTCCAACATCGGCGAGTCGGCCCGCGGCGCCGACTGGAACGCCGTGAAGCAGATCCAGGTCGGCAACTACCCCGACTTCACCGCCAACCGGGCGGCGTTCCGGCTCGGTCTTGAGGGGCCCGCGGTGAACGTCGCGACGGCCTGTTCGAGCGCACTCGTCTCGGTCCATCTGGCCTGTCAGGCGCTCCTTGCGGGCGATGCGGAGGCGATGGTGGTTGGTTCCGCGGCGCTGCACCTGCCACAGGTCACCGGGCACCGGCACATGAAGGGCTCGACGATCTCCAGGAGCGGCGTGGTCCGGGCCTTCGACGCCGACGCGGACGGCACGGTCGGTGGCAACGGAGTGGCCGCCGTGGTGCTCAAGCCGCTGGCGAAGGCCCTCGCCGACGGCGACACCGTGCACGCGGTCGTGCTGGGCTCTGCGGTCACCAACGACGGTGCGGGCAAGGCCGGTTTCGCGGCTCCCGGGGTCGCCGGCCAGCGGGACGCGGTGCTCGGCGCACTGGAGCGCGCCGGGATCTCCGCCGAAGAGATCGGCTATCTGGAGGCGCACGGCACCGGCACCTACAAGGGCGATCCCATCGAGTTCGCCGCGCTCACCGAGGCCTTCCGCCGGCACACCGACCGCACCGGCTTCTGCGCGCTGGGCTCGACCAAGCCGGCCATCGGGCACCTGGACAGCGCCGCGGGCCTCGCCGGACTGATCAAGGCCATCCTGGTACTGCGCCACGGGGTCATTCCCCCGCTGGTGAACTTCACCCGGCCCAATCCCCGACTCGGCCTGGACGAGAGCCCGTTCACGCTGCCACGACGGTCCGCCGCATGGCCGTCGTCCGGCCCACGGCGGGCGGGCGTCCACTCCATCGGCATGGGCGGCACCAACACGCACGTGATTCTGGAGGAGGCCCCGGCAGCACCCGTACGGGCGGAGGGCGCTCCGGTGCCCGGTCTGCTGCCCCTGTCCGCGCAGAGCCCCGAGGCCCTTGAGGCGTACGCCCGTTCCTTCCGCGACGCCCTGGTGCGTGACCCGGACATCGCACCGGCCGACCTCCTGATGACGACCGCGCTCGGGCGTCGCCAGCTCTCCCGGCGACTGGTCGTCACCGCGCCCGCCGAGGGCTTGGTGGCCGCGCTCGACGCGTTCCTCGCGGATCCGCGGGGGATCCCCGACCTCCCGGGGAGGCCCTCTTTGACTGCTCCACGGACCACATCACGGGACAGCGCAGCGCCCACCGCCGCGTACCGCACGGGAACCGTGGACATCACGGCACCGGCGGCCTCGGCGGCGTACGTCTTCAGCGGACAGGGTGGCGGTCGTCCCGGCATGGCCGCGGCACTCGCCGGCCGGTTCCCCGTGGTGGCCGACGTGCTTGAGCAGTGCGCGCGCGTCCACGAGGAGGAGACCGGGGAGCGGCACTTCCTCGACCGGCTCGTCGGCGGGGCGGGCCCTCAGCAGTGGGACACCGCCTTCGCCCAGCCGGCGATCTACGCCTTCCAGGTCGCCCAGGCCGCGCTCTGGCGGCGGTTCGGGGTGTCCCCCGCCGTCGTCGCCGGGCACAGCGCCGGGGAGTTCGCCGCCCTGTGCGTCGCGGGAGCCCTGTCGGTGGCGGACGGCATGCGGCTGATGTGCCGCAGGGGCCGGCTCATGCGGGACACCGAACCCGGCGCGATGCTCGCGGTGTTCGCTCCGCTGGAGCGCGTACGCCAACTCCTCGACGAGAGCGACCCGTCCGGGTACGGGCGACTCGAACTCGCGGTGTCCAACGGGCCCTCCCATCATGTGGTCGCGGGCCGGCCCCAGGCCGTGGAAGCGGCTCGGACCTGGCTGGCCGGGCACGGGGTGGCGGCTGAGCCGCTCCCCGTCGACCGCGCCTTCCACACCGAGCTGCTCGACCCGGTGCTCGACGAGCTGCGCCTGGCCGTGGAGAAGACGGAACTACGCCCGGTGCAAGTGGCGTTCATCAGCGGACTCGACGGGGCGGTGCGGGCGCCGGGCTGGCTGCCGGATGCGGACTACCTCGTACGCCAGGCCCGGCAACCGGCCGATTTCCACGCCGTGTTGAACACGCTCGCGTCGGGCCATGCCCTGATCGAGCTGGGGCCCGGCGCACCGCTCACCGGCATGGTCCGCCGCGCGCTGCCGGGCACCCTCTGCGTGCCGACCCAGGGGCGCGGCTCCGGCACGGACGGGCTGTGGTCGGCGGTGGCCGCGCTGCACTGCGCCGGCGTGGGCATCGACTGGGCGGCGGTCCTCGAAGGATGCGGGGGGCGGCGGATCCCGCTCCCCAAGTATCCGTTCGAGCACCGGTCGTACTGGACCGGTCCACCGCCGCTTTCCCGCCCCCGCACCCGCCCAAGTCCCCGTCCGGCGGCGGACTCCGCACCCGCCGCGAGCGAAGGTTCCATGGAGGTTGGCATGACCGAACAGGCAGTCCTGGAACGGGTACTCGAGCTCACCTCGCAGCATCTCGGCTATCGCGTCGACGAGGTCGGCGCCGGGGACGCCTTTGTCGCGCTGGGCGCGGACTCGCTCCAACTCATCGGCATATTGCGGCAATTGGAGGGAGAGTTCGGGGTACGGGTCTCCGCCCAGGAGCTTCTCGAAGAGGCGCCGACGCCGGAGCTGACCGCCCGGCTGATCGCCTCGCGGGCGGGACGGGACCAGCCGGAGCCCGAGGCCACGGTGTACGTCGCGGCTCCGGCACCGGCTCCAGCGCCCGTCGAACCCGTTGCCGCCCCGGCCTCGCCGTCCCCGACGCCCTCCGCACCCCCCTCCACGGAATACGCCTCCCGCGCCGAAATCGCCGAACTGACCCGCCAGGTGAACCTGCTCGCCGAGACGCAGGCAGCCATGCTGACCCAGTTGTCCGAAGCGGTCGCCCTGCTCAGCGCCGAGCGCGCCCGGTGAGTACGTCCGCCGCCGACCGGGCCGCGGAACTCTCCCGGAGGCTCACCGGCCAACTCGCCGCGGCCAGGCAGCCCGCCGCAACGCCGCCCGAGTCACCCGCACTACACGGCCCCCAAGTCACCCTCCCCGAGGGCTCCGGCATGGTGGGCGACACCGCCACCGCCCGTCAGCGGTCCCACGCCGCCGAGCTCAGCCGCCGGCTGTCCGAGCGCACCCGTACGTCCAAGGAGCTGGCGCAGAGCCGGCGTTCCGTCCTCGCCGACAGCCGGGCCGTCGTCGGGTTCCGCCGGTCGACGAAGGAGACGCTGTACCCCCTCGCGGCGCGCTCGGCGCGCGGGGCGCGTCTGACGGACGTGGACGGCAACGACTACACCGACATCACGATGGGCTTCGGCGCGCTTCTCTTCGGCCACGAGCCGGAGTTCGTCACGCGGGCCGTGCACGAACACCTCGCCCAGGGGCTGCGGTTCGGCCCCCGCCCCGTGGAGGCGGGTGAAGTCGCCCAACTGCTGGCCGACTTGACCGGCATGGAACGGGTGGCGTTCGCCAACTCCGGTACCGAGGCGAACTCCGCCGCCATCCGGCTGGCCCGCGCCGCCACCGGACGCGACCGCATCGTCATGTTCCGCGGGTCCTACCACGGCCACATCGACTCCGTGCTCGGCCGTCCCGGCCCGGACGCCGGGCGCTCGGTGCCCGTATCGCGCGGCATCCCGGACAGCGCCGTCTCGGAACTGATCGTCCTCGAATACGGCAGCCAGGAGGCCCTGGAGACCATCGACGCGCTCGGCGACACCATCGCCGCGGTCCTGGTCGAGCCGGTCCAGTGCCGCAACCCCGCCCTGCGCCCGGTCGACTTCCTGCGCGGCCTGCGCGAACTCACCCGGCGGCGCGGCATCGTGCTGCTCTTCGACGAGATGCTCACCGGGCTGCGCCCGCATCCGCGCGGCGCACAGCACCACTTCGGGGTCGTCCCCGACCTCGCCACCTACGGCAAGGCGCTCGGCAGCGGCTTCCCGATCGGCGCCGTCGCGGGCCGCGCCGACATCCTGGACGGCGTCGACGGCGGTTTCTGGCGGTACGGCGACGACAGCCGCCCCGAGGCCGAGACCACGTTCTTCGGCGGCACGTATATGCAGCACCCGCTGTCCATGGCGGCGGCCAAGGCGGTGCTGACCCACCTCACCGCCGAAGGCCCGGGTCTCCAGGAACGGCTCAACGCCCGCACGGACGCCCTCGCCACCGACCTGAACGCGTTCTTCGGAGCCGAGGAATTCCCCCTGGAACTCCGCCACTTCGGGTCGATGTTCCGGTTCACGGCCCGCGCCGACATGGAGCTGCTCTACCAACACCTCCTGCTGCGCGGCATCTACGTGTGGGAGTGGCGCAGCTTCTATCTCTCCACCGCCCACACCGACAACGACATCGAACGGGTCTCGGACGCGGTGAAGGACTCCCTGCGCGCCCTGCGCCAGGGCGGTTTCCTCCCGGCGCCCCGCCCACGCGCACCGAAGCCGAAGCCACGGTCCGCGCGCCCCCGCCCGGCCCCCGACTTCGGCGTGTACTTCTTCGGCGACTATCCGGACGCGACCACCGCCCGCCAGGGCACTCGGCCGGCCGACTCCTACGAGCAGATCGTCGAGACGGCCCGTTTCGCCGACGAGCGCGGCTTCAGCTCCCTCTGGATACCGGAGCGCCATTTCCATTCCTTCGGCGGCCTCTTCCCCAACCCGTCCGTGCTCGCCGCCGCGCTGGCCCGGGAGACCAGCCGCATCCGGCTGAACGCCGGTTCCGTCGTACTGCCGCTGCACGATCCGGTGCGCGTCGCCGAGGAGTGGTCGGTCGTCGACAACCTGTCGGGCGGCCGGGTCGGCATCGGCTGCGCCACCGGCTGGCACGCGGGGGACTTCGCCCTCCACCCGGACCGCTTCACGGACCGCAAGGAGATCGGCCTCGCCCACCTCGACGACGTACGGACGCTGTGGGCCGGCGGCACCCTGCGGCGCGACACCGGAGACGGCGCGGTGACGGACGTACGGATCCATCCCGCTCCCGTGCAGAACATGGCGCCGATGTACCTGGCCACCTCGCGCCGTCGCGAGTCGTACGAGGAAGCGGCGCGGCGCGATCTGGGCATCGTCACCAATCTGATGAACCAGACGGTCGCCGAGCTCGCGGGGAACATCGCCGCCTACCGCGAGGCCCGTGGGAGGCACGGCCTCGACCCCGACGCGGGCCGGGTCACCGTACTCCTGCACACCTATCTCGGCGAGGACCACGCCACCGCGCGTGCGCAGGCGCTGGAGCCGATGAGCCGCTACTTGCGCTCCTCGCTGCAGATGCGGTCCGCGGCGGGCGCACTCGGCGCCGGCCCGCAGGACGTGGCCACGGCGCGCGACGAGGACCTGGACCACCTCTTCCGGCGGGCCTACGACCGCTACTGCGACGAGCGGGCCCTGATCGGCACGGTCGGCACGTGCTCCCCGGTGGTCGACGCGTTGCGCGAGGCGGGCGTCGACGAGATCGCCGCACTCGTCGACTTCGGCATGCCCGCCGGCCTGATGCGCTCCGGGCTCGAACACCTCGACGCTCTGCGAGAGCGCCACCACCCCGCCGCCGGCGACATCTCCGGACCCGCGACCGACGCCCAGCGGCGGCTCTGGCTAGCCTCCCAGCTCATCGGCGACCGGGCCGCGTACAACGAGGTCCAGGCGGTGCGGCTGCGCGGCCCGCTGGACGAGGCGGCGCTGACCGCCGCCGTGGCGGGGCTCGTCGCACGGCACGCGGCACTGCGGACCGTGTTCCGGGCGGGCGGCGCGGACGAGACCGTGCGGCAGGTCGTACGGGGCGACCTGGACGTTCCACTCCAGGTGACCGACGCCCGGGGGCAGGAGGCCGATGCGGCTGTCGCGGCGGTTCTGGCGGAGGAGAGCGCGCGGCCGTACGACCTGGCCGACGGGCCGTTGTTCACGCCGCGGCTGCTGACGCTCGCCGAGGACGACCATGTCCTGTTGTTCGGCCTGCACCATCTCATCACCGACGCGCATTCCGCCGGGATTCTCGCGGCGGACCTGGAGGAGTTCTACAAGGCCGCGGTCGAGGGGTGTCCCGCGCGGTTCCCGGCGCCCGCCGGCAGCACGGTGGGCGCCGCCGAACCCGACCGGGACCCGGCGGATCTGGAGTGGTGGAGGACCTACCTCACCCCGCTGCCGCCCGTGCCCGCGCTGCCCGCCGACCGGCCGCGTGGCCGCCGGGTGTCCGGCAGCGGCGCGGCCGCCGAGATCCGCCTCGACGGCGCGCGTACCGTCGGGCTCCAGCAGTGGAGCGGCAGGCAGGGCGTCACGCTCTTCGCCACGCTCCTCACCGCCTGGCAGTTGGTGCTGCGCGAGCGCTCGGGGCAGGACGAGTTCCTCGTCGGTTCGACCTTCGGCCGGCGCACGCCGGGGACCGACGGCACCGTCGGTTTCCATGTCACCGTGCTGCCGCTGCGGGCGTCCCTGACGGAGACGACATCCCTCACCGCCGCCGTACGGGCCACCCGTGACGCCCTGTTCGCGGCGGACGCGCACCAGTACGTCGACATCGACACACTGCTCGCCGACCTCAACCCCGACCGCGGCAACCCAAGGCCGCTGATCACCGTGTCGGCCGACCTCGACACCGCGCCGCTGACCCGGCTCGCGCTCCCGGGGCTGCGCGCCGAGGAGGTCGACGGAGGTACCGAATCGGCGCCGCTGGAAATGGCGTTGATGGTCGTACGGAGCGGCACCGGAGGTCTGCGGCTGCGCATCCGCTACGACGCGGACCTCTTCGACGAGGGCACGGTTCGGGGGTATCTGGCCGGCCTCGACCGCGTTCTCGGTGCCATGACGGGCGGTGGCTCGGAGCTGGTGGGGGACATCTCCGCTCCCCAGGGAACGCTGCGCAGCGTCTGGCAGTCGGTCCTCGGGGTCGACGCGATAGCCGACGACGCCAACTTCTTCGAGCTGGGCGGCAGTTCGATCGCGGCGATCCGGCTCGTCAACCGGGTGCGTGAGGTGCTGGGCGGCGAAGTCGCGCTGGCGGACTTCTTCGCGGAAGCGACCTTGAACGCGATGGCCCGCCAATTGGGCGGCGGCAAAGGGGGCTTGGCGGTGGTATCCGGCACCGCCGCCGCTCCGGGCGGCGGCGAGATCGTCGACCGGGCCAGGGTGAGTGACCAGCAGGACCGGATGATCGCCGCCCACTACTCCGTACCGCAGGCCCAGGTCTGGAACGTACCGACCAGGATCCGGTTCCGGGGAGCCCTCTCCCCCGACGCACTGCGCTCGGCGCTCACCGAACTGACTCGGCGTCACCAGAGCCTGCGGACACGCTTCGTGAAGGATGAAGCGGACGGGGAGGACGTCTGGTGGCAGGAGGTGACGGCCGAGCGGCCGGTGCGCCTCCAGGTCGACGACCTCACCCGGCTCGCTCCCGAGAGGCGCCTCGCGCGGGCCGGCAAGGTGCGCCGCGACCTGGCCGGGACGCCGATCGACATCACCCGTTCGACGCTGGCCCCACCGAGGCTGCTGCGGCTCGCGGAGGACGAATGGGAGCTGATGTTCGTCCTGCACCACATCTGCGCCGACGGCTGGGCCCACTCGCTGCTCATGTCGGAACTCGCCGAGCTGTACCGGGCCGCCGCGGCCGGCACCGCGCACACGCTCGACGCACCGTCGGGCCAGCCCACCGACCACGCCCGCCGCCAACTGGCGGAGAAGGACCCTGACACCGAGGCACGCCGGGCCGCGTACTGCGCCGCCTACCTCCAAGGAGTGCCCGTCCGGCTCGACATGCCCACGGACCGCCCCCGGCCGGAGAAGCTCAGCGGCGACGGGGACACGGTGCGCGGCGTGGGATCCGGTGAACTCCGTACGGTGCTGGAGGAGTTCGCGGCCGAGCGGCGCGTCACTCCGTTCGCGGTCACGCTGGCGGGCCTCGGGGTCCACCTCGCCCGGCTCTCCGGCGAACGGGACGTACTGCTGAGTGTCCCGTACGCCAATCGCGAGGGCCCGGAATGGGAGTCGCTGGTCGCGATGACCAGTACGTCCGTCATGGTCCGGGTCCGTATCGATCCCGCCGAGAGCTTCGGCGAACTCGTGGCGCGCACCGGCGCGGAGGCGCTCGCAGTGCTGGCGAACGTCCTGCCCACCACGCGGATCCTTCAGGCCATGCGCGACAGCGGCGCCACCGAGGTCCCCGACCGGGTGCCGTACATCCTGGCCTTCCAGAACTACCCCGACACCGACATCGAGATCCCCGGGCTCGACGTGGAGGTGACGGACCTGGCGCCGCCGGTGGCCCGCGGGGAACTGTGCTTCGGCATCTCACCGCGCCGTGATCCGAGCCTCGGATACCGGACCTTCCTGGAGTACTCGGCCGACCTGTGGGACAGGAAGACGGCGGAGGACCTCCTCGCCTCCTACATCACGCTGCTCGACGACCTGTGCGCACACCCCGACCGCCGTGTCGCGACGGCACTCACCCCACACGCCACACCCCGAAAGGCAGACTCCGAGTGACCATCTCCACCCCGATCTCCGCCCCCACCGACCAGGGCCACAACGAGGACCTGCTCGCCTTCCTCTGGGACAGCCCCTCGCCGTACCACGCCGTGGCCCAGGCCGCGCGCCGCCTGGAGAAGGCGGGCTTCACGGAGTTGCTGGAGACCGAGGAGTGGGCCGGGCACAGCGGGGGCGTCTTCATCACCCGTGCCGGCGCTTTGATCGCGTGGTACGTGCCCGAGGGCGCGCCCGCCCACACCCCCTTCAGGATCGTCGGAGCGCACACCGACTCCCCCAACCTGCGGGTCAAGCCGACGCCCGACACCGCGTCCGCGGGCTGGCGGCAGATCGCCGTGGAGATCTACGGCGGGGTGCCACTCAACACCTGGCTCGACCGGGACCTGGGTATCTCGGGGCGGCTCTCCCTGCGTGACGGCAGCTCGGTCCTCGTAAAGATCGACGAACCGCTGTTCCGCGTACCGCAGTTGGCGATCCATCTGGACCGCTCGGCCAACGAGGGCCTCTCGCTCGACCGGCAGCGCCAGACCCAGCCGATCTGGTCCCTGGGCGAGCGGGAACAGGGCGCGCTGCTGCGCAGGGTCGCGGCCGAAGCGGACCTGGAGGCCGCGGAGGTCCTCGGCTGGGACCTGATGCTGCACGACATCCAGGCACCCGGACACCTGGGCGCGGAGCGCGAGTTCCTGGTGTCCGCACGCATGGACAACCTGGTGTCCGTGCACGCGGGCGTCACGGCGCTCACGGCGGCGGCCGAGGCGTGGTCGCACGGCGCCGGTCCCTCGGCCGGTCCCCGGATCCCGGTGCTCGCCGCCTTCGACCACGAGGAGTGCGGCAGCGGCTCCGAGACCGGCGCCCAGAGCCCGTTGCTGGAGCGTGTGCTGAGCCGCTCGGTGGCAGGCCGGGGCGGCAGCGGTGAGGACTGGTCGCGGGCGATGGCGGGCGCGTTCTGCGTGTCCGCCGACATGTCCCACGCCGTGCACCCCAACTACAGCGAGCGGCACGACCCGGACAACCATCCGCTGCCCAACGGCGGTCCCGTGGTGAAGGTCAACGTCAACCAGCGGTACGCCACCGACGGCACCGGCTTCGCCGTCTTCGTGGCCGCCTGCGAGCGCGCCGGAGTGCCGTGGCAGCGGTTCGTCTCCAACAACGCGATGGCCTCCGGCACTTCGATCGGCCCGATCACCGCGGCCCGGCTGGGCGTGACGACGGTCGACGTGGGCGTGCCCGGCCTGTCCATGCACTCCGCGCGCGAACTGGTCGGCGCCAGGGATCCCGGCCATCTGGCCCGCGCGCTCACCGAGTTCGTCACGGCGGGCTGACGACGTGGCCGCGAAAAACGTCGTACTCAGGGGCGCTGCCCCACAGGAGGCGTCACTGCGCGTGGTGATCATTCCGCACGCCGGTGCCGGGGCGGCGAGTGGTCTGGCCTTCGCGGAGCATGCTCCGCCCGAGTGGCTGGTGGCGACAGTCCGCCTGCCGGGCCGGGAGTCCCGCATCCGGGAGAGCGTCCCGGATCTGCCCGGCCTGGTGGCGGACGTCGTGGCGACGGTCCGTTCCCTGCCGGATCCCGGCACGGCCCCGCTGATCGTCGTCGGGGTGTGCTCCGGCGCGATCATCGGCCTTGAGGTGGTGCGGGAGCTTTTGCGTGACCGTGAGGGCAGCGGTGATGTCGCGGGCCTGGTGGTCGTCTCGCAGTGGGCCGTCAACGAGAAGCCCGATCCCGGACGCCGGCTGCTGCGCGACACCGACGACATGGACCAAGTGCTGGACATTCTGCAGGAGTTCGGCGGCGTCCCGGCGTCCGTCTCCGCCAGCCGGGAGATGCTCCAGCTCGTCCTGCCGGGCATCGTGGCGGACATGCGTGCCGTCGAGGACTACTCGTCGGATCCGGAGCCGCTCCTCACCTGCCCGCTCCTCACCGTGTTCGGGGACGAGGACCACCTGTGCCCCGACGAACGGACCGCCGACTGGTCCCTGTTCAGCGAGAACACCCGCAGTGCCTGGGTGCCGGGCGGTCACCTGCTCCTTGCGGAGAACCCCGCCCTGCTCGTGGACGCCCTTGCCGGCAATCTCGACCAGTTCGCGTGAGGACCACTTCGATGACGACGGCCGCATTCGACGCGCACCACCGGATCGACGCCCACAACCGGATCGATGCCCTCCTGCTGGAGCGGTGGGACCGCGACCCGGATCTCCCCGCGCTGGTGTCCGGCGAAACCGTGCTGACCATGGGCGAGTTGAAGGACCGGGTCCTGCGGGCCGCCGCCGCGCTGCGCACGCGAGGTGTGGGGCCCGGGGACCGCGTCGTCGTCCACCACGAGCGGTCCGTCGAATTCGTGGTCGCCATGCTGGGCGTGGTGTTCGCGGGCGCCGCCCACGCGGCGATCGACGTCCACGACCCACTCCGGCGGACCCTCCGTACGATCGACGACTGCGCCCCTCGGGCCCTGCTGACCAGCACCGCGCTGCGCTCGCGGTTCACGGGGGTACCGGGCTTCGTGGTGGTCACGGACGACGAGTACGCCGTACGACAGCCGATGTCTCCTTCGCCACCGGTGGCCGCGTCGGACACGGAGGACGAGGACGCCGTACGACGGCCGGCGCCCCCTCCCTCGCCGGTGAGCGCCTCCTGTGACGACCCCGCGGTCGTCATCTACACGTCCGGTTCCACGGGCCGTCCCAAGGCCTCGCTGATCAGTCATCGCGCCCTCGTCTCACGGCTGTTGGCGTTGCAGGCCTCGCACCGCATGGACGAGCACGACCGGATGATCCATCACACGGTGTGCAGCTTCGACATGTATCTCTGCGAGCTGTACTGGCCGTTGCTTGCCGGAGCCACGGTCGTCATCGCGGCGCCGGGCCGGCAGCGCGACGCGGACTATCTCGCCGAGCTGATCCGGGACCACCGGATCACGACGTTCTACTGCGTGGTGTCCCTGCTCGAACTCTTCCTGCTGACCCGCGATCCGGCGGAGCGGTACGACGGCATCCGACAGGTGCTCACCGGCGGGGAGTCGCTCAGTCCCGAGCTGGTCAGGCGGTTCCACGCGCGTTCCACCGCCTCGCTCACCAATCTGTACGGCCCCAGCGAGTGCACCATCTACTGCACCGCGTGGGTGTGCCCGCGCGACCCCGGCCTCGACACGGTGCTGATCGGTTCGGCCATCCAGGACACCGAGTTGTGGATTCTCGACGAGACGGGCGCCCCGGTGGCCGACGGGGAAGCGGGCGAACTCCACATCGGCGGCGCGGGCCTCGCCCTGGGCTATCTGCACCGGCCCGAGCTCACGGCGGAGCGCTTCATCACCGCGCCGGCGGTGAGCCCGGACAGCCGTCTCTACCGGTCCGGTGACCTGGTCAGGGCCCGTCCCGACGGCGCGCTGGAATTCCTCGGCCGCGTCGACCGCCAGGTGAAGATCCGGGGCATCCGTATCGAGCTGGGCGAGATCGAGGCAACTGCCGCACGCTGCAAGGGAGTCAGACAGGCGGCGGTCGTCGCCCACGGAGCGGGGTACGAGCGGCGGCTCGCCGCATACGTGGTGGCCGAGGAGGGCGCGGCGGCCGTGGAACTGCCCGCGGTCGTACGCCGGACTCTGCGCACCTGGCTTCCGCCCCACATGGTGCCGACGGCCATCGAGGCTGTCGACAGCCTGCCGTTGACGGCCAACGGCAAGCTGGACCGGCTGCTCCTCGAAGAATGGACGGCACAGCGGACGGCCGCTCCGGTATCCGCCGCGGTGGCTCACGGCACCGTCGTGACAGCGGTCGGTGCGGACGTGGAGAGCGTCGTGTCCGAGGTGTGGTGCGAGGCACTCGGGACGGCCTGCGTCGGCCGCGACGACGACTTCTTCGAGCTGGGCGGCGACTCCTTCAAGGTGGTCCACGTGGTCGAGACCCTGCGCCAACGGCTGGGGGCGGACATTCCACTGGCCGCGCTGCTGCACGAGCCGACGGTGGCGGGTTTCACCACCGAGCTGCGGCGCCTCATGGGTATGGATACGGACATAGACACCGACACCGACATGGACATGGACATGGACATGGATCAGGAGTCCGCGAGTTGAACCCTTCCGGATCGACCTCTTCCGGATCAACCCCCTTCGGATCGGCCCACCTCAGGGCCAACCCCCGCGTCGGCAGCCCCCTCGTCGGCAATCCCCTCGGAGACCGCCCCCGCCCCGGGCCTCCGGGCCGCCTCATCCGGTCCTTCGCCGATCTCACGTCCGAGCGGTTCGACCGGGGCCGTCCCGTGGTCACGCTCTTCAGCGGCGGTCTGGACAGCAGTTACCTCCTCCACCGGCTGGCGAAGGCCGGATTCACCGACATCCATGCGGTGAGCGTCGACCTGGGCGCCGCCGAGGCCCCGGAGGACCTGCGGCTCGTCACCGACCGGCTCTCCGTGCGCCTGCATGTCGTCGACGGACGGCGGCAGTTCGCCGACGAGTACGTCCGCCCCGCGATCGCCGCGCAGGCCGTCTACCTGGACACCCATCCCGTCAGCTCGTCGCTCAGCAGGCCCCTCATCGCGAAGCTGGCCATGGACATCGCGGTCGGCCTCGGGGCCTGGGGAGTGCTGCACACGGCCAACCGCTCGCAGAACACCCTGCGCAGGCTGAACGGGGCTCTGGGACTTCTGGGCTATCAGGGTCACTACGGCAGCCCGTACGACCTCGACCCGGTGGATCGTGACCGCAAGGCCAGGGAGCTGGCGGAGATCGGGCTCGTCCACATGAGCAACAGGGTCGCCAGCATCGACGCGAACCTGTGGTGCCGGGAGTTCGAGTCCGGGGTGCTCGACGATCCCGAGGAGCACACCGTTCCGGAGCATCTGTACCGCTGGAGCGTGCGGGACGAGGGGGTCCCGGACGAGACGGTCGAGATCGGTTTCATCGAGGGGGTGCCCGTCTCCGTCGACGGCACACACCTCCCGCTGCACCACCTGGTCGACCGGCTCAACCGCCGGGCGGGCGCCCATGGAATCGGCCGCTACAGCGGGCTCGAACATCTCCCCGGCGGTCAGAAAGTGCTCGAACTCCGCGAGATGCCGGCCGCCGCGCTGCTCCTGAAGACCTATCGCCACCTCGAAACGGCGACGCTGGACGCCGAGACCGTCCGGGAGAAGATGCACATCGAACAGATCTGGGTGCGCGAGGCGCTCGAAGGGCGCTGGTTCGGAGAACTGCGGCAGGCGAGCCAGTCGTTCGTGGAATCCTGTGCCGCCCGGGTGACGGGAACCGTACGTTGGCGTCTGAGGCCGGGCTCGGCGGACACCCTGTCCATCGTCGCCGCCTCTCCCCGCTATGTGCGCAGCCGCGAGGACTGGGAAAGGGAGTCGATCCGCGCCGACGGTCCGGTGGGCCTCTAGAGGCCGGCCGGTAGACAGGAGGGTCAGCTCTCGGTCGTACAGTTCGCGCCGTTCAGCGTGAAATCGTCCGGGACCGAGTTGGCGTCCTGCCAGGAGCCGAGGAAGCCGACGGTGAAGGCGGCGCCCGCCGCGACGGCCCTGTTGTAGTCGGCGGCGGTGGCGGTCACCCGGGAGGCCTGCTGGGAGAAGGTGCCGTCCCACATCTGGGTGACGCTCTGTCCGTCGGCGAAGGTCCAGGAGACCCGCCAGGTGGCGAGGGCCTTGGTGGAGGTGACGGTGACGGTGGCCTGGAAGCCGTCCTCCCACTCGCTGGCGATCCGGTACCGCACCTCGCAGGTCGGCGCGGCGCTCTTCGTGGGTTCCGCCGCCTTCTGCGTGACGTCGGCGGTGGACGAGGGCTTGCCCTGGGCTTCGGTATCGGGATTCGGGGTCGTGGCGGATTCGGGAGCCGACTCCGAGGGATCGGGCGACGCCGAAGCACTTGAGGGACGGGCGGTGGCCGACGGGAGCACGGTTCCCGGGTCCACCGCGGGCAGTTCGTTCCCCGACTCGCCGCCCGCTGTCGTGGTGCCGCCCCCCGCCGCACTGTCGAAGGGCATCAGCGAGACCGTGAGCGCCAGCGCGGAGACGATGACGGCCGTGACCAGGAGCGCGGTCCGGCCGATCCGGGGCACGGCGAGCCTGCTCTCGGTGATGCCCGTGTCCCCGGTCACGTCCCGACGGCCGCCCAGCAGACCCGCGTCCGCCGCCCGGCGGCGGCGCTCCAGATACGCGAGGCCGCCCCAGCCGATCACCCCGCTCGCGAGCGCGGAGGGCAGCCCGCCGCCGTGCAGCCGCAGACAGGCCGCCGCCTCGGCGCACTCCACACAGCGCGAGAGATGCCACGAGAGATCCTCCGGCGTCTCGGCGCCGGGCGAGCGGGTCACCGCGTCGAGGAGCCGGGCGTAGCTGCGGCAGTTGGCGTCCATCGGGGTGTCGAGGTGGTTGCGATGGCAACGGTCCCTGAACAGCGCTCGTACCTGGGCGAGTTCCTCGGCCGCGGCGGCCGGGTCGAGGCCGAGCCGTCGGGCCACCGCCGGCAGCGGCAGCGCCTCGACCTCGGCCAGCCACAGGAGTGCCGCGTCCGGTTCCTGCATGTCCCGAAGGCCACGCAGCGCCAGTGGGCGGTGCAGCGGCGGTCCCGTATAGCGGGCCGCCTTCTCGGAGTTGAGCCACAGCCGGAGTTCGGGGTCGAGCCGGTGGCCCTGCCCGTACTGCTCCCAGGCGGCGGCCGTGGTCCGAACCGACGTCAGCAGCAAGGGAATCCGGGGCAGCCGGGCCGTCCTGCGGCCGGCACCCTTCGCTCCGGAACCACTGGCGCGCGACTCACGGATGCCATGGGTGAACGCCTCCGTCGCCAGTTGTGTGGCCGCGGCGGACCCGGACGTGCACAGATCGGCGTACGAGAGGACCACGTCCCAGCACTCCGAGAACAGTGCGGCCTCGGCGGCGTCCTGAGGGGTCGGCAGGTCGGGCATCGGTGGCTCCTGCGTCAACTGCGTCCATCTGCCAAGTCATGAAATGCAATGTCAACTCGTGCGTTGTGCAAAGGAGTTGGGGGCCGTCTCCACGACGGAGCCCGAGCCTTTCACGCTTTCCACACAACTGACAAGCCACGTAGTCAATTGGCATGGAAAGCGGTTGCGCGTTCGGGATCTCGACCTTCCGGGCGCTTCACCGACGCCCCTCGTCTTGTACGTATGCAATGCGCCGAAGTATCAGCGCGGAGGCCGGAAAGTGACATGCCCGGGCGCACGCGGCCGGACCGCGGCAGGGACGGACTTACCCCTGCCACGGTCAACGGCGGCGTGAAACCGACTACGTGACGCCTACCGGCCGGACGGCTCCGTGACGGGCTCCCGGGCGGGCAGGCTGTCCATGAAGGAGCTCACCGAGAAGACGGCGTTGCCGGGGCCGGGCGGGCCGTATCCGGGCGGCGAGTCGAGGCCGAAGTCGTCCATCGTGGCGCGGTAGGCCTCCAGCAGCCGGATGTGGTACTCCAGCGGCGCGCCCTCGGGGTTGGCCTTGCCCAGCGGGGTGGTCGGCTCCGGGCACCAGGTGGTGAAGCGGGGGGTGATGCCGTGCGACATGAAGAAGCGCAGCCCCTCCGTCGTCGACGCGATGGCCTCGTCGACCGTGGTGAAGCCGAAGGGCTCGGCCATCTCCACACCCGCCACGAAGTTGGGGATGACATTGCGCGCGCCGAAGACGTCCGCGGAGTCGAGGATGCGCTTGTGCCACTCGTCGCGGCCGACGTAGCGCTCCTTGCCCGGGCAGTACATCTTGAAGAGGTACTCGTCCCACACCTCGTAGTTGGGGTGGTAGATCTGCACCCCGTAGTCCTTGAAGCGCTGCACGTCGTCCTTCGGCAGCGCCTGTGCGACGACCTTGCCGATCCACCGGTCCGGGAAGTGCTCCTCGATGGCCTTGGCGTACATGCCGTAGAAGTCGGCCTCGTCGCGGCCCTGGAGCTTGGAGGTGATCGCGCCGCCGGTGAGCGTGTAGGCGGTGGACGCCTTCGCGGTGTCGTACCGGTCGATGATCTCCAGGGCTTCGAGGACCTCGTCGACGTCCTTCACCCCGGTGTACGGCCGCCCGGCCGCCTTGTGCTGGCGCCAGTTGTGGTTGATGTCGCAGTACTGGCACTCCTCCTTGGCGCCGAAGTACTGGCAGACGCGGAAGACCGTGAGGTAGATCAGGTAGCCCCACTGAATGGTCGGGGCCACCTCCATCACGGACTTCCCGCTGGAGAGCTTGTGCTTGTAGTACTCGGGCATCGGCGGCACACCGACGTCGGAGATCCGCTTCCCGTCGAGGTAGAGCCCGAGCACGCCGTCCTCGTCGGCGGCCACGCGGTACGGCGAGGACGGGTTCACACGCACGGACACGACGGTCCGGCGCAGGTCGTACGGGCCACCGGTGAGGATGATCTCCTCGGGCGGGCGCCTGAGCGCGGCCTCGCCCAGCTCGGGCAGGGTGCCGTGGTCGAAGGAGAAGATGAAGTACGACTTCGGCTTGACGTCGCCGCCCTCGTTGTCGGAGAGAGCCGACGGGTCGAAGGCCAGGCCTCCCCTGAGCAGGTCCTCCTTGAAGACGGCTTCCCGCGGGACGTGCGGGAACCGTTCCATCAGATCCTCGACCAGCGCGGTGCGACTGCCGCCCATTCCGATCTCCTCGCTCCCCGTGTCCGAACTCCGTGCTCGACTCCTCACGGTATGCCCCTGCCTGTGCGCTCGCCGTGGCGGGTCGGGGTTCGTTCGCCCCCTCCGCCCCTGCCCATTCCCGTCCCCAGGGGGCGCTGCCCCCTGGACCCCCGCTCTTCAAACGCCGGAGGGGCTGAATCTCTCCCCGGCCGCGCCAGAAATCTTTCAGCCCGTCCGGCGTTCGAGGACGAGGCCGTCCAGGCCGAAGCGGGGGTCTGGGGCGGCAGCTCCCAGAAACAAGGGACGGGACGGGGCGGAGGGGGCGAAAAACCCCACCCCCACCGAGACACCCGACGCCCCATGGGGTCCAGCGCCCGGGCAAGGTAGTTTCCTCGGGATGACACAGACCCTGACCAACTGGGCCGGCAACATCACGTACACCGCGAAGGAACTGCACCGGCCGCACTCGCTCGACGCGCTCGCGAGGGTGGTGGCGGACAGCGCGAAGGTGCGCGTGCTGGGCAGTGGGCACTCCTTCAACACGATCGCCGAGCCGGGCGACGACGGCGTACTGCTCTCGCTGACCGCGCTGCCACCCACGGTGGACGTGGACGCGAGGGCCCGTACGGTACGGGTCGCGGGCGGCGTCCGTTACGCCGAACTCGCCCGCCGGGTCCACGAGCACGGGCTCGCCCTGCACAACATGGCGTCCCTGCCGCACATCTCCGTGGCGGGCTCGGTGGCCACCGGCACGCACGGCTCCGGGGTCACGAACGGCTCGCTGGCCGCCGCCGTACGCGAGGTCGAGCTCGTGACGGCGGACGGATCGACGGTGACCATCGGCCGCGGCGACGCGCGCTTCGACGGCGCCGTGACCTCGCTGGGCGCGCTGGGTGTCGTCAGCGCGCTCACCCTCGACCTGGAGCCGGACTATCAGGTGGCCCAGCACGTCTTCACCGAACTCCCGCTGACGGGACTGGACTTCGAGACGGTGGCCGCGTCGGCGAACAGCGTGAGTCTCTTCACCGACTGGGGGCGCCCGGGGTTCCGGCACGTGTGGCTCAAGCGGCGCATGGACCAGGCGCCGCCCGAGTTTCCGTGGGCCGCGCCCGCCACCAGGGCGATGCACCCCGTGCCCAGCATGCCCGCACGCAACTGCACCGAGCAGTTCGGCGTCCCCGGTCCCTGGCACGAGCGACTCCCGCATTTCCGGGCCGAGTTCACCCCGAGCAGCGGGGCCGAGCTCCAGTCCGAGTATCTGCTGCCGCGCCCGGACGCCCTGGCCGCGCTGCACGCGCTCGACGCGATCCGCGGGACGATCGCGCCGGTGCTCCAGGTCTGCGAGGTGCGGACCGTCGCCGCCGACCGCCAGTGGCTGAGCCCGGCGTACGGGCGGGACTCCGTCGCCCTGCACTTCACCTGGGTCGAGGACACCGCGGCCGTACTGCCGGTGGTGCGGCGGGTGGAGGAGGCACTGGACCCCTTCGACGCACGGCCGCACTGGGGAAAGGTGTTCACCGTGCCGTCGGCGGTACTGCGTGAACGGTACGCGCGGCTGGGCGAGTTCAGGGCGCTGGCGCTGGCACTGGACCCCGCGGGCAAGTTCACCAACGCCTTCGTGGGCGACTTCCTCCACCCCCTTTCCTAACTCCTTGTCGAAAGTCCGTCCCACGCCATAGCCTTGCGGCGCGCCTAGTCCGTCGAGCCTCGGCCTGGGCGCCGGGATCCGAGAGGAGATCGATGAAGCGGGGCACATCGCGCGATATCCGCACCGCGAACCGCTATGAGGTGCTGCGCCAGATCATCGCCCGATCCCCCACCTCCCGCCAGGAGTTGGCGGCGACCACCGGGCTCAGCCTGGCGACGGTCGCCACGCTCGTCGGTGAGCTGCTCGACCTCGGGATGCTGACCGAGGTCGGGTTCGAGGACTCCGCGGGTGGCCGCCCGCGGGGGCTGGTCGCCGTGGACGCGTCGGGGGGCGCCTTGATCGGCGTCGACATCGCCGAGACGTACGTACGGGTGGAGCTGTTCGACCTCGCACTGAACGTGCTCGCCCGCGCCGCCGAGGACATCCGCCCCGGGGAGAGTCGCCCGGAGCAGGTCGTGGGGCATGTCGCGGCGGCCGTCGGCTCGGTGGTCGCGGGGGCCGGGATCGAGGGCGCGCGCGTTCTCGGGGTCGGCGTGAGCGTGCCGGGCCAGGTCGACCGCGAGGGCGGGGTCTCGGAGTACGCCCCGAACTGGAACTGGCGCGAGGTGCCGCTGCTCGATCTGCTCGCGGAGCACATCGCGTATCCGCTGCACCTGGACAATCCGCTGCGTGCCTGCGCGGTCGCCGAGCTGTGGTTCGGCGCGGCCCGCGGGCACGGTGACGCCGTGGTCGTCAATCTCGGCACGGGGGTCGGAGCCGGGCTCGTCCTCGGCGGCGGGCTGCACCGCGGGGTCAGCAACAGCGCCGGCGAGTGGGGTCATACGACGCTGGTGCTGGACGGGCGGCTGTGCCACTGCGGGAACCACGGGTGCGTGGAGACATATGTCGGGGCGCCCGGAATCATGCTGAACCTGCGGGAGTTGAGCCCGGACAGCGCGCTGCTGCACCCCGAGGACCAGACCGCCACGATCGACGCGCTGGCCGGCGGCGTCGCCGCGCAGGATCCGGTGGCGCTCAAGGTCGTACGCGACACAGCCCGTTACCTCGGCGCCGGGATCTCCGACCTGGTGAACCTCCTCAACCCCGAGCTGGTCGTCCTCAGTAGCTGGGTCGCGGCGACGCTCGGCGAACCGCTGCTCAAGGAGGTGCGCGAGGCCGTCGCCCGGCACGCGCTGCGGCGGCCGTTCGCCGCCACCGACATCGTCCTCTCCCCCATACCGACTGATCCGGTGTGCCTCGGAGCCGCCACCTTCGCCCTGGAAGGGGCGCTCCAGTCCGCGTTCAAGCAGTAGGCCCCTTCGCCCTCAAACCGGCGATCGCGTACGTCGTCGCCTCCGCGTTCAAGCAGTAGCCCCGGCCGACACCCGTCCGGCGTGTCCCGCAAGCGAACCGTGCAGAGCACCCTCTCCTGGTACATAACCAACCAGACCAAGACCCTTCTCTCAGGACCTGGAGACCGATGTCCTTCCGCACCGCAAGCGCCGTTGACCATGTCGAGGACGTCTCACCCGGCAGCGGGGCGCTTCCGCCACGCGCGTGGTACGCGGCTTCGGACGCCGACTCCCTCTCTCTGAACGGCAGTTGGCGCTTCCGGCTGTCCCCCACCGCCGACGCCGAGGACGACTCCTTCGCCGCCGAGGGGTACGACGCCGGGGACTGGGCGGAGGTGTCGGTGCCCGGCCACTGGGTCCTCCAGGGCGAGGGGGCGTACGGCGCACCGATCTACACCAACCACCGCTATCCCTTCCCGGTCGATCCGCCGAGGGTGCCGACCGGGAATCCGACCGGCGACCATCTGCGGGTCTTCGACCTGCCGGACGAGTGGCCCGGGGACGGCGGCTCGGTGCTCCGCTTCGACGGTGTCGAGTCCTGCGCCCGGGTGTGGCTGAACGGCACGGACATCGGCGAGTTCAAGGGCTCCCGGCTGCCGCACGAGTTCGCGGTCGGCCATCTGCTGAAGCCGGGCGGCAATGTGCTGGCGGTGCGGGTCCACCAGTGGTCGGCGGGCTCGTACCTGGAGGACCAGGACCAGTGGTGGCTGCCGGGCATCTTCCGGGATGTCACGCTGCTGCACCGTCCGGCGGGCGGCGTGCTCGACTTCTTCGTGCACGCCTCGTACGACCATGTCGGCGGTACGGGGACCCTGCGCGTCGACTCCGACGTGGACGGCCGGGTCACCGTCCCCGCCCTGGGCGTCGATGTCGCGACCGGCGAGTCCGTGACCGTGCCGGTCCAGGCGTGGACGGCCGAGACACCGCGCCTCTACGACGGGGTGCTGACGACGGACGGCGAGCGCGTACCCCTGCGGATCGGCTTCCGTACGGTCGTGCTCGCAGACGGCCTGATCAAGGTCAACGGCAGGGCGATCCTCTTCAAGGGCGTCAACCGGCACGAGTGGCACCCCACGAGGGGGCGCGCGCTGGACCTGGAGACGATGCGGCAGGACGTGCTGCTCATGAAGCGGCACAACATCAACGCCGTCCGCACCTCGCACTATCCGCCCCACCCCGCCTTCCTCGACCTGTGCGACGAGTACGGCCTCTGGGTCGTCGACGAGTGCGACCTGGAGACCCACGGTTTCACCGAGCAGGGCTGGCGCGACAACCCGGTGGACGACGAGCGCTGGACACCGGCGCTGCTGGACCGCGCGTCGCGGATGGTGGAGCGCGACAAGAACCATCCGTCCGTCGTCATCTGGTCCCTGGGCAACGAAGCCGGCACCGGACGCGGGCTCACCGCGATGGCCGAGTGGATCCGCGGCCGGGACACCTCGCGGCTTCTCCACTACGAGAGTGACTTCAACTGCCGTGACACGGACATGTATTCACGGATGTATCTGGAGCACGCGGAGGTCGAGCGGATCGGCCGCGGCCTGGACGGTGGATCGCACAGGCGACGCCAACTCCCCTTCATTCTCTGCGAGTACGGGCACGCCATGGGCAACGGCCCCGGCGGACTCGCCGAGTACCAGCGGCTGTTCGAGTCGTACGACCGCCTCCAGGGCGGCTTCATCTGGGAGTGGATCGACCACGGCATCAAGGACGAGCGGTACGGGTTCGCGTACGGCGGGGACTTCGGGGAGGAGCTGCACGACGGGAACTTCGTCTGCGACGGGCTGCTGTTCCCGGACCGGACGCCGTCTCCGGGGCTGGTCGAGTACAAGAAGGTGATCGAGCCGGTCCGTATCGAGGGCGACGGGGCGGACGGCACGGTCCATGTCACCAACGCGTACGACTTCGCGGACCTCTCGGCGCTCGCCTTCGAGTGGTCGTACCAGGTGGACGGGGAGACGATCGAGGCTGGCGCGCTGTCCGTACCCCCGCTCGCTCCGGGTGAGTCGGCCGAAGTGAAGCTGCCGGCGCCGCCCGCGGATGGGCGAGGGGCCGAGACGGGGTGGACGGTACGGGCGGTGCTCGCGGAGGAGACGGCGTGGGGTCCGCGGGGGCGTGAGGTCGCCTGGGCCCAACTGCCCGTCAGTAAAAAGGTGTTGGACGTGGTCGCCCAGTCCGCCGGGCCCGTTCTGGGCGTCCGGCAGATCACCCTCGGGCCCGCCGTCTTCGACGCCCGGACCGGTGCGGTGAAGACAATCGGCGGGGTCGACGTCACCGGGCTGCGCCTCGATGTGTGGCGCGCGCCGACGGACAACGACGAGGGCGCGGCCTGGCGGCCGGACGAGCGCTTCGGCCCGCTCTGGCGCAAGCTGGGGCTGCACCGGATGCAACACCGGCTGGACGCGGTGGAGTTGGACGAAGACGCGTTGACCGTACGGTCCCGGGTGGCGCCCGCGGCCCGGGAGGTGGGCCTGCGCACGGTGTACCGGTGGACGTCGGACGGCAGGCGGCTGCGGCTGACCGTGACCGTGGCGCCCGAGGGTGACTGGACGCTGCCGCTGCCGAGGCTCGGGATCCGGCTCGGGCTGCCCGCGTCGGCGGACCGCGTGAAGTGGTTCGGCGGCGGGCCCGGCGAGGGCTACCCGGACACCAGGTCGGCTTCGATGGTGAGGCGTTGGGAGTCGTCGGTCGACGACTTGCAGACGCCGTACGTCCGTCCGCAGGAGAACGGCGCGCGGGCCGACGTCCGCTGGGCGGAGATCGGCGGCCTGCGCGTGGAAGGTGATCCGTCCTTCTGGTTCACCGCCCGCCGCTGGACGACGGAGCAACTGGACGCCGCCGACCATCTCACCGACCTGGAGCCGGGCGACACGGTCTGGGTCAACCTCGACCACGGCCAGCAGGGCATCGGCTCGCAGTCGTGCGGGCCCGGCCCGCTGCCCCAGTACCAACTGCGGGCCGCCCCGGCGGAGTTCTCGTTCGTCTTCTCGGCGATTCACGACTGAGGCACCGACGTACAGGCAATCGACAGGACGCGGCGGCGGCCTCCCCCGCTACCGAGGGTGGCCGCCGCCGCGCGCCTCAGTGATCCGCGCAGCAGGGCGTCGGATCCGGCACCTCGAACGGCACGAGCGTGCCGCCCGCCGCGGGCATCGCCGCGAGCACCAGTTCTCCGTCGCGCCACTCAGGGCGTACGTGATCGCGGGTGACCAGCGGCTGATCCGGTGCCGGTGCGCCGGCCGTACCGAGCACGGCGACGCGGTCGATCGCGGAGCGGGCCAGCAGCTCCGCGACCGTCACCGTGCCGGTGAGTTCCGGGACGCCGGGGTACAGGACCGCGCGGCCCACCGCGTCCGGGGCCTCCGGCGACACCTCGTACCCCTTGGCGATCAGCCACTCGCGGACGCCGCTCAGCGCCGCCTCCGAGGGGACGGCGAAGGACAGGGCGACCCGCGGCCGATCACCGCGCACCAGGTGCGTGCAGCCGAACGAACCCTCGGGGAGGGCGAGTTCGGCTGCCAGCGTCTGGAGCAGGTGATCGGCTTCGAGCAGGGCCGACACAGCGGTGTCCACCCCGATGACGTACAGGCTGCCGTACGGCTGGTTCACGACGGGAGGACCCACACGGGGTTGGAGTAGAACCACAGGTCGACCCACGGGTGCTTTCTCCGGTTTGTCGTTTTCCCTGGAGTTGCCGTGCAACCACATGTGGTCACCTGCCTTGACGTTGCTGAACAGCGATTGTCAGAGCGTCCCATCAAAGACGTGACCTACGCGAACTACCTCAGGACTCTGAGGTTGCTTGGGCTTGAACAACTGGCGTTTGAGGACGTCACAGTCAGGTTCCTGACCAACCGGCTCAACACCGTTCTTCACCCTGGGACGAGGAGGAAGCACGCCATCAACCTCAGGTCTGCCCTGGGGGTCAAGGTGCCTGTTCCCAAAGCCCAGAGGCGGGAGTATGACCTCCCAGACGTCAAGGAGGTTCACGAAGCATTCGCGGACAGCCTCTACCGCGTACAGGTCTACGCGATGCTCTATGCAGGGGCACGGCTCGGGGAAGCGTGTGTGAAGCAACCCATCAAGGGCAACGTCATCACGTTCGACCGACAGAGGCTCATTGATATGAGCATCGCGGCACCGAAGACAGATGGACCTGTTGTTGTCCCTGACTGGTTCGCAGAGGAGTACGCGGCACACCACGATTTCGACCGTCACCACACCAGCCTGTACGACGGAATCAAGAGGCGTGCCAAGCGAGTAGGACTGACCCTGAACCCTCATCAGCTCAGGCATCTCTTCGGAACTGAGCTAGTCGCAGCGGGAGCACAGCCAGAGGTATTGAGGCGTCAGATGCGTCATCACGACGTAGCGGTGAGCCTCAAGTTCTACGTCCACACAAAGCAAGCTGACATTGAGGCAGTCATGCAGAGGTTCGGGCAGTAGCCCTAGAAGCCTCACGGAGCCCCTCTTAGCCGTTGGATGGCGGGAGGGGCTCTCTGCTGCCCTCAGAGCCTCAGGGGGCCGCTCAGGACTTGGAGACGAACGATCCTTGCCCGAGCACCGTGTAGAGCCTGCCCTCTTCCCTGAGAGCCGCTACAGCCTTCTGGACCGTGGACGGGGCTACGTCCAACTCGGCAGCAAGGTCGACCACAGCAGGGAACCGCTCCCCTGGTGGGTACTGGCCACTGTCCAGACGTCGGCGCAGCTCTGCGGCTACCTGGGGCCATACAGGCTTGCTGCGGTCAAGATCCATGTTCACCAGCGTCCGCGTATCTGCGTGATCACGCGACCGCGTATACGCGTATACGCGTATTCTCGGGACACAAGAGGCCCCCGCAACCGCGTGAACGGTCCGGGGGTATGGCCACCAGCTACGAGGAGCTGACGACATGAGCCAGCCTAGCGACCGCCTGCCATCCCAAATGAGGCTGCTGCCTTTCGTGGGTCCTGAGGGCAAGACGGCACACCTGATCACCGACGGAACAGCAACGATGATGTCTCTCCTGGCAGACAACATCGAGAACGACCAGATCGAAGCAGCGGCTGCATTGGTCGGATTGACGCGCTCGGTTCTCGAAGGGGAAGAGAAGCCCAACACGGCAGAAATGAGGCTCTTCCTGGAACGCGTCTTGGACTGCACAGAGAATCTTCTGAGGATCGCCGAGAGCCGGGGGCAGAGGCTTCCTGAGTACGAAGACCATGAGTAAGCCCATACGCAAGAGAGCCGACAAGCTCAAGTCTGGGGACCACCTGAGGCTCTGGAACGGGAAGACCGCAGAGGTTCTGAGTAGTGAGCCAGCCGTTAACCAGGCGGGAAAGAAGAGCGTAGTCCTCAGGCTCTACAAGTCCGGAACCATGGTTGCCAAAGCATGGCGACGACTGAGGATGCACTACCCGAGTAAGTAAGGGCACATGGAAAGAGCCTCCTAGGAATCAACCTAGGAGGCTCTTTTGTGCCCAGGGGCGTTACGCGTCAGGGTTGGTCTTACCAGTGCTGCGGTAGTACGCCTCAATCACCTTGCCAGCAACCTTGCCCTTGGTAGCAACCTCATGCCCGGCACCCTTCGCCCACTCACGGATGGCAACAAGGTCATGCGCACTCTTGTTGGCAGATGCGGTGAGCGCTCCCTGACTTCCACGGAGAGGGGCAGTGGCTTCCCGAGCGTTCTTGAGGAACGGGGCGAGAGCCTTATCAAGCTTGTCCCGGCTTGCCTTACCCAAGTCAACTTCGTAGTGAACGGTCTTGTAGAACGACTCGGTCTTGGTCTTGATGTTGCCCTCTGCGTCCTCCTTGGTCTTCCCATCCTCGTCCAGGTCGTCAACCTCTTCCGAGACCTCTACGGGAACAGAGAACCTGAGGGTCTGAATGTCTTCCTTGGTCTTCCCATCAACGTCGTCAACGGTTTCCACCAGGAAGTAGGCGGTGACCTCTCCTACACCAGGGATGTGCGTCTGAACTTCCTTGACGCCTTCCTCATCCTTACGAGAGGCATCTACCGGGTTTGCGTTGGTGGCCATCTGGCTACCCTCCTTGATTCTTGACTGACCAGAGAGTAGCAGACGCCGTCAACCCTAAAGAGACATAGAAAGAGGGATTGCTTCATCCCCGCTGTATCCATGCTCCTTGGCTAGGTTCAAGTACATCTCCACCATCGGAGTACTCCAGCCATGACGCTTGGCCATTCTGAGGATCTCGGATGGTGTGTAAGCGGCTGCCTTCTTGATCTGCGGCTTACGGGTTGCATAGTTTCTGCGTGTCATTGTTTCTCCTAGAGACGATTGCTTGCGCTTATCGCCTCCCCTTACATCCATTATCCCATAAAAGCCTTGAGTAGTGGTGAAGAGACAGCTCAGGGCCCTAGCGTTGTGTGATATGCGTCACACGGGACCGGCTAAGCGGAGGATCGGAGTTGGGGGTGTTCTCACTTAGAGGCTCTTGGAGTTGGGGGTGTTGGGCTAAAGCCTCTGAGCCCCTTACAGGCCAAAACCAAAGCTGGACTGTTTCCTGAGAGAATGGAGTCATCCAAGTAACCAACTACCAAGGAGAAGCTATGTCCGAGACACGCACACCCTTTGCCTGCCGCTCTGACCTCAGCATCGGGGCACGTCTGCTCTGGTACATCGTCGTCATTGAGCAGATGAAGGAAGGGGGCAAGCCAGTACTGCTGACGGTTGATGCGCTGAGCAAGAACCTGGGAAGCCACCCCAACACGGTGAGGGACTACCGCAACGAACTAGTAGCCGCTGGACAGCTAGAGCTAGTCAGAAGCAGACCAGGGGCTTACTACAAGACCAACCTAGCGATGCTGTAGACACAGAAAGCCCCTGTAGGCCAGGAGATGGGACCTACAGGGGCTCTCACACAGAAGAAACTATGGCAGTTTCACACAAGCACTGTCCCTAAGTGGGACGTGAGTCCTCTAGAAGAGGGCAAACAATGTTCTATTAACACTGTCAAGTAAAGGATAGCACGAATGACAAAGCAAGTAGTAATGGCAGAGATCGAGTTCACGAATACCAAGCCTGGTTACAAGAACCGCGATGGCAGCTTTGTGATCATCCCCAAGAAGATGCCGCAGGACCCAAACCTATCGGATGCAGAGTTCCGCATCCTCACTTACCTACATGACAAAGCAGGGAATCCAGACCCAACGAGATACAGCGCCAAGAACAGAGCTTGCTGCCGTATCGCGTTCCCTCTTATGGAGACAATCGGGGAAGAGACCAACCGCAGCGCCAGACAGGCTCAGGACGCAATCACGAGTCTATCCCTAAAGGGCTACCTCAAGATCACACACGTCAAGGTGCCAAAGGGCATCAAGAACGTGTATCGACTGAACTTCCCTTCCTGGTACCAAGCACTAGAGGGAGTCGACACCTTCACTCAGTACGTAGCCACGGGTAAGACGCTAGTGAAGAGAGACCAGGTGGAAAACCTCCCAACCCCCGAGCTGGAGATCATTGACCTAGAGGAGGGTACGGAGGAAATCCTCTCTACCCCTACAGAGGAAATCCTCACAACCCCAACTGAGGAAAACCTCCTAGTAAACAGCTCCAAGAAAAACAGCTCCATTGAAACAGGTACAAGTACGGGGCTGCGCCCCGAGGAGGTACAAGAGGTAACCAGGGAAGACCAGGGATCTCCTCTGGTAGAGACTAAGTCTTCCCTGGTAGAGGAATTGGTTATCCCTGGTCTAGTTGATTCAGTCCCTGGTGAAGTAGTTAAGGAAGTACAGAAAGAGAAGGAAGTCTCTCCTCTGGTTGACGCAGTCGACGCTAACGCGTCTCCCTCTGGTCTACCTAAGAAGCGTAGCTACTCCTTCACTCCTAAGAAGAGAATTGATCGAGTACCCGCACCTACTGGCCTGGACGTCGTAGACGCCTACCTAAGCGACGTAGACACGTCTGAGGCAGAGACTGTCCAGGAGATCCCGGAGAAGCCTCAGAGACCTCTTTACGTTGCTCCTGAGCGTAAGCCCTGGGAAGACGAAAATCGTCATGAGAACCGTAAGGCATCTTCCTGGAAGTCCTACATCCAGTACACCATCCCTGCCTATGACGAAGAGGTAGCACGCTGGCAAAGACAGTACGGCCAGACCTCTTCCTCTCCCCTATCGCCAGAGGGACAGGCAAAGCTAGAAGGGTACAAGGCTATGCAAGTAGCAGCACACGCCTACTAGAACGAAACCCACTCGTATTCGGGATATAATGGAGGTAGGTCATTGATACGCGGGAAGGAGGTTATCCATTGAGTACGCAAAGCAGTAGAGGAACTACATGGGAGAAGCTAAGAGTCCTGGTGCTAGAAAGAGATCACTATCTCTGCCAACTCAGCTTTGGTAACTGTACGGGTGAGGCCACGACAGTAGACCACATCACTCCCAAGTCTCTCGGCGGAGAAGACGCAATGGATAACCTCCAAGCCGCATGTCATACCTGTAACTCGACTAAGCAAGCAACTATCATCAAGCGCCAAACATGGCTGAACCCGAGGTGGATTACACTCAAAGACTTGTCCTGAATAAGTTGACGACAAAATCCTTCGAATACTCGCGAAGATCTCTTCAGTTTTTCTGAGAGGTCCCTTCCTGACCCCGCCCCCAACTCGGATTTTCACCCAAGGAGGCTAGACATTCCCAAGGAGACCCAATGGCACCACAAACATTTCGGGAGGCTGTAGACACCTTCCTTGGCCAAGCTGACTGGCTAACTGATTCAGAGGCACCCGCCACTACTGCACTAATCCTGATGGCAGAAGCTCTCGATGACAGCATGACTGCCGCTTTGGTAACACAGTTCAACCAGACCTTTAGATACCTCAGAGCCCTACGCCCAGCAGACGTAAGCGATCAGGATGAACTAGAGACTCTTCTCCTGAATGACCTCTGAGCTACCTCTGTGGCTCCCTGGTACCTATACGCGTCCTCTCTCGGATGACTTCCCCTCTGCTGGTGACAAGCTCACTCGACTTGTGGAGCTTGCTTGGAAGTCTCCTGAGAACCCTAAGGGTCTGTCTCTTGACCCTTGGCAGAGATGGCTTATCCGGCACGTCCTAGAGACGTATCCAGATGACCATCCAACCTATCCAGGACAACTGAGGTACAGACAGGTAGTCGTCTCTATGGGGCGACAGAACGGCAAGTCGGTACTTGGGGCTATCTTCGGTCTGTTCGGACTCCTACAGCACACCGCCGGCCCTCACGTAATCTCAGTGGCCTCTACTGCCGATCAGGCACGCATCATCTATAACCGCGTGCTCTATGTGATTCAGGGCAACGCTTCTCTACAGAGCAGATTCAAGAAGACCACTGAGACTCGCGGCATTGTGACGAAGTCAGGTGCCGGACGCTATGAGGTCAAGGCTTCCAAGGGTGGTGCTCTACAGGGTCTTCCTATCTCAATGGGGCTCTATGACGAGGTTCACATCACTAAGCCTGAGATGTGGACTGCAATGGTCCTGGGAACGGCTCAGAGAGCCAACGGGATGGTTCTTGGTATTACCACTGCTGGTGATGACGAGTCGGTCCTACTCAAGTCCCTGTATGAGAAGGGACGTAGAGCAGCCGCAGGAGACGAGAGCCTTGAGCGCTTTGGGTTCTTCCTGTGGGAGGCGCCTGAGGGAGCCAAGGTTGATGACCCTGACGCTCTGATCGCTGCCAATCCGTCGCTCGCTTGCGGCCGCATGGATCTGGAGCAGACACAGAACGACGTACGCACGCTCCCTGAGATGGACGCTCGCAGATACCGCCTCAATAACTTCGTGGCTTCTGAGGGTTCCTGGCTTCCTATGACCCGCTGGTACGGGTCTGCCAAAGGCGGAGTTCCTCAGGGTGCTCCTGTGGTCTTCTCCGTGGACCGTACGCCCGAGTGGTCATACGCCGCTGTAACAGCCTCGGCGAAGGTTGACGGCACTATCTATACGGAGCTTGTTGCGAGTCTCGTAAACCCTACTCCAGAGTCTCTGGCGAACCTCTGTATTGCCCTCTCCAAGCACGGCCCTAGCCAATACGTCATGGACGGCTATCAGCTCAAGGACGTGGCAAAGGAACTCAAGGCTTACGGCTTGCCAGTCAAGGTCATGACACTGAATGACGTGACTACGGCCTGTGCTCTTTCCTATGCCCGTATCGCTCAGGGAGTTGTATCTCATGCCAACGACCAATTGGTCACTCATCAGATGCCGAGAGCAGTAAGAAAGAACGTCGGTGAGGGTTGGCGTATCTCTCGCCAGTCCAGCACATCATCCATTGATGCAGTCATGGCTACGGTCATGGGCATCTACGTTTCGGAAACCGTAAAGGAGGAAGCCATTCAGATCTTCTAGAACCTAAATGGCAAGCCAAATGACCTATAATAGAAATGAAGAACAAAGGGGTTTCTGGGCAAGGATTCTTCGACTACCCGAGAAGCGTTCTACACCACCGGAATTCGGTGGCCCTCTCGCTCCAAGCCGCCCCACCTTTGCAAGTCATGTGACACCGGATAGCGCTATGACTATCTCGGCTGTCTACAGAGCCGTATCTCTCCTCTCCGGGCATGTATCACAACTTCCCGTAGGCGTCTGGAGAGGGGATACGGAAGTACCGTCACCTGCCCTTGTGACGAAGCCAGATGTCAACAGTACTCAGACTGCCTTTAAGCAGATGACCACTGTCTCTCTGGCCACCTCGGGTAATGCCTATTGGCGCGTCTACCGTGAGAGCCCTACAGCAAAGATTCAGAACCTCCAGGTTCTCAACCCTCACAGTATGACGATTGAGCAAGACCTCAAGTCGGGGAAGCTCACCTATCGCTATCACGATGAGCGCGGGGACTACACATTCCAGGACTGGCAGATCAAGCATCTGTCCCTGATGCGTATCCCAGGTTCTCTCTACGGGATCGGACCTATCCAAGCCGCTCAGGCCGAGCTACGGGGAACTCTTGATCTGCGCGACTACGCATCCAATTGGTTCCGCTCAGGTGGAGTTCCTACGGGAGTTCTGAAGACAGACCAGGCTCTTACTCCTGACCAAGCTACGGCTTACCGCGAACGCTGGGAATCTCTGGCAAGTGCCGGCCGTGGGGTGGCCGTTCTCGGCAACGGTATGGGTTATCAGCCTGTCCACCTGAATCCGGCTGATGCTCAGTTCCTGGAGAGCCAGCAATTCAGCATCACTCAGATTGCCCGCATGTTCGGTGTACCTGCCGGAAAGCTGCTGGCAGAGGTCAATGGTAATTCCATGACCTACACGAACTTGGAGTCAGCCAATACGGACTTTGTTCGCGACACGTTGACCTCTTATCTCATCGAGATTGAGGAAGCCTTGTCCGATCTGATTCCGCGTGGCTCAGTAGTCCGCTTCAAGGTCGACGCTCTTCTAAGAGCCGACAAGGCCACACGCTACGCGACCTACTCAACAGCTCTTGCCAGTGGGTTTATGACCGTTGACGAGATTCGCAAGGAGGAGGGACTACCACCTATGCCGCTGACAGAGAGACCCAAGGAGGTTCTAACCGAGTAATGGAACAGAGATCTTATGAGATTCGAGCAGTAGACAAGGAGGCACGAGAGGTAACAGGTATCGCAGTTCCGTACAACGAGACTATTGATATCGGGGGCTACTACAAAGAGCGATTCGCACAGGGTGCGATTGGTAACGACGTCACAGACGTCAAGCTCTTTTGGATGCACCAAGAGCCGATCGGCCGAGTAGTCAAGGGTGAGGAAACCCCAGATGGCTACTCAATCACTGCACGACTAAGTGAAACGCCACGTGGCGAAGAGGCTTACACGCTTCTCAAGGATGGCGTAATCAATCGCTTCTCCGTTGGTTTTGAGCCTGTCTCAGACCGCGAGGAAGACGACGTAATTGTTCGCACGGAAGTCCGCCTAAGAGAGGTCTCTCTTGTTCCCTTCCCTGCTTATGACAAAGCACTCGTTGCGGAAGTTCGCAGCGAAACACCTACCCCTTCTACGGAGGAAACATCTATGCCTACTGAGAACACAGAGGTTACAGACCTAAGAGAGGCTGTAACCGACCTAGAGCGCAGATTTGCTGTGCTTGGAGAAAACCCAACACGTGGAACCTCTGGACTTGAGATTCGCTCTGCTGGTGAGTTCATTAAGGGTCTTGTCGACGGAACGTCCCGTGACAAGGTCGAGAGCTACAACCGTGCTTACACAGGTGCGACTACAACTGATTCCAACCCTCAGGTTGGCTGGGTCCAGAAGACCATCAACATTGTTCAGGAGAACCGAGACACTCTTAACCTCTTTGAGAAGGGTCCTCTTCCTGCAACTGGAATGAGCGTCGACTACCCAAAGCTCAGCTCTGTATCCGGCACCGTTGCCGCACAGGCTGCTGAGGGAGACGACCTTGGATACCTAGAGGTTGTCATCACTGACGCTTCCACTCCTGTGAAGACCTACGGGGGTTACTCACAGCTCACCCGTCAGGCTATTGAGCGTTCCGACGTTCCTTACCTGAGCAAGGTTTTCGAGTACCAGACAATGCAGTACGCAAAGGCTACTAATGCTGCTGTCCGTACTGTCCTTACCGGTGGCACTGGCTACCAGACAGCAACTCTTGCGGCAGACACTGCCAAGGGATGGCTCGACCTTGCTATTGATGCTTCTGGTCTTATTCACGACAACGGCGTTGGCGCTGAGGCTGAGTTCATCCTTATGTCCAACGACGTATTCAAGCGAGTTGCAACAATCGTTGACTCTGCTGGACGTCCACTGTTCGTTGTTAATGGCG
Organism: Streptomyces sp. NPDC127595; assembly: GCF_042671685.1. Lineage (NCBI taxonomy): Bacteria > Bacillati > Actinomycetota > Actinomycetes > Kitasatosporales > Streptomycetaceae > Streptomyces > Streptomyces sp. NPDC127595. The sequence continues at coordinate 131,837 of NZ_JBHXWK010000008.1, forward strand.
ACGGTACAAACACCATTGGTGCGGTAACCCGTGGCCGTAGAGGCAACATCGCTGGACTGAGCATTGTGGTTGACCCTGGTCTAGCCGCTAACTCCCTTTACATCGGTGCCGCTGAGGCAATCACCGTTTGGGAGGCTGCTGGTGCTCCGTTCCGTCTTGAGGACGAGAACATCATCAACCTGTCCAAGAACTTCTCTCTTTACGGATACATGGCCTCTGCGGTTACCAACGCTAAGGCAGTCGTAAAGGTAGATGCTGATCTGACTCCGTGAGCGTGACTCATGGATTGGACAGACCTACAGACCTACGTAGGTACAGCTCCATCAGAGTCTGAAAGCTTTCTACAGCAGTGCTGGGATGAGGCTCTAAGCCTCGTCTCAGCCTATGTAGGAGAGCAAGAGGTTCCTCAGGCCATCCAAGACCGTGCAGCCCTGGAGACAGCCTCTGAGCTGTTCCATCGTCGTAACGCTCCCAATGGGATCACTCAGTTCGCCACGTTCGATGGCTCAGCGCCAATCCGAGTGGCAAGAGACCCAATGGTTGGTGCCTATCCGATTCTCAACCGCTTCATGGTGGTGGGCTTCTGATGCCGGCACTGACAGACCTGAGAGCCGAGGTCGTAGAGGTTCTACAGGCAGCAGACATCAATGCCGTAGCCAATGTGCCAGACAGGCTTAGTCCTCCTCTGGCCATTGTCACTCCTGGAGTTCCGTACGTCGGGACTATCAACCAGTTCGGTAAGTACCAAGTCAATATCCAAGTCCTCTTGGTGACTGGTACCGGAACGAACCTTGCGATTACCGAGGCTCTCGATACAGCTATTGAAACCGCTGTTGTAGCCCTTGATGAAGCTGAGTACGACCTACAGCAAGTTGGAGAGCCTACGGGCTTTGACATCAATGGAGCGACCTACCTAGGAGCGCTTATTGCAATCACCACTTCAGTCAGCCTAGGAGGCTAACAAATGAGTACACGTATCAGAGGCAAGAGCCTCATTCTAAAGGTGAATGACACCGAATACATGGCCGATGTGACTTCCGCCGTTCTGAAGAACGAGGAAGCGGACGGAGATGTAACTACCTTTGCCGATGCTGCGGCAGGCGGAGCACGCGCTTGGTTCTTCGAGCTAACCGCAATTCAGAGCACTGACACCACTTCGTTCTGGTCTTACCTATGGGCGAACACAGGTGACGAGGTTGAGTTCGTATTCGCTCCTCACGGCAACGCAATCCCTACCACTGCACAGCCTCACTTCGAGGGCTCTGTGACTGTTGGAGCCAAGCCGGACATTGGTGGAGAGGCAAACGCTACTGCCACCTTTGAATACCGCCTAGACCTTGTTGCTGAGCCAACCAAGGTAACTACAGGGGCTTGATATGGCAGGCGGCGTCCGGATCACTATTGAGGGTTTGGGAGAGACAGTCTCTTCCCTGGAGGGTTTCTCTGTTAAGGCAAGTGACCTCCAGAACGCTTTCCAGCGTATTGGAGGAACCATCTCCAGAGAGGCCAGAGGGATTACCCCTGTAAAGACCGGACGCCTTGCCAACTCCATTAAGCAGAGCAAGGCAAAGAGTAAGGCCACAGTTAAAGCGGGAGGCGCCCGCGTGCCTTATGCCGGAGTACAGAACTACGGGGGCTATCACAACATTGAAGCCAAGTTCTTCCTAACCCGCGCCCTGAACAACAACGAACAGCGCTCAGTCACTGAGATTGAGCGAGAGCTATCAACGCTCATCAGTCAATTCCATCTCAACAACTAAGGAGAACCCATGAGCAAGTTCAGTATTGAAGATCTGACCATGAAGGAAGTAACCGTCATCGAGCAGAAGTCGGGAATTTCCCTGAGTGCTCTAGCCGATGAAGGAACCCCTCAGGGTCCATTGATGACAGCTATCTACTGGGTAGCCAAGAAGCGTGAGAACGCCTCTTTCAAGTATGAGCAGGCCGAGAACGCAACCTTCAAGGAAGTCTCTGCCTACATCGGTTCGCTCAATGAAGAGGATGCAGACCCAAACGCCAATGGCTGATGGATGACGATGCCGAGGATATGGCCGGGTTCTGTCTGGCCACCGGCATTCCTCCGAGTGAGTACAGGAACCTAACCATTCGGGAGAGAAACGCATTCATCAAGGTTCACAACAAACGAAACTCAAAGTGAGGTGAGCGGGCACGCCCCAATAAGCCATGGCTAGAAACAACATCACAGTAAACGTTCTGGCTAATACCCGGAACCTAACGAGAGGTATCAGAGATGCCGCTCAGCAGACCTCTACTGGTCTGCGAGGAATTGCAACTAGTGCCCGTACTCATGTTTCCAGTGCGCTTACCAGCCTTAGAGAGCTAGCAGGCCCAGCCGCTCTAGGCGCCGGCGCTGCCATTGGAACCGTTCTTATCGCTGGTCTTGCTCAGGCAATGGAACAGGGAAAGATTACGGCACGTCTAGAGGCTCAGCTTGGGGCTACCCCTGCTGTAGCCAAGAAGGTCGGTAAGGCTGCTGGACAGCTCTACTCAGATGCTATCTCTACCGACTTCCAGCAAGCAGCGGACGGCATCAGAGCCGTTATGACTGCTGGTCTTGTTCCACCGGATGCAAGTATCAAGCAGATCAAGTCCATTAGCGCTAACGCTATTGACCTTGCGAACACCTTTGAGATTGACCTAGGGCAGGCTACGAATGCTGCCGGACAGATGATTAAGACTGGTCTGGCAAAGAACGGCAAGGAAGCCTTTGACATCCTGACAAAAGGCTTCCAGACCATGGGGCCAAGAGCTGATGACCTTGGCGATACGTTCAATGAGTACTCCACTCAGTTCCGCCAGATGGGTCTTACCGGTGCTGAGGCTACCGGAATCCTTTCCCAGGGAATGAAGGCGGGAGCCAGAGACACTGACGTTGTCGCAGACTCCCTGAAGGAATTCACCCTTATCGCTCAGGGTGGAGGTGAGAAGGTTGACGCTGCGTTTGCCACTATCGGCCTTAACGGTAAGGAGATGCAGAAGACTTTTGTCGAGGGTGGACCAAAAGCCAAGGCTGCCTTGGACAAGGTCTTTGATGGTCTTCGCGCTATCAAGGATCCGGCAGAGAGAAACGCTACGGCTCTTGCTCTGTTCGGTACCAAGTCTGAGGACATGCAGAAAGCCCTGTTGGCTATCGATCCGTCCAAGGCTGTCTCCGACCTGGGAAAGGTTGGGGGTGCTGCTGATGACATGGGTAACAAGCTCCGCGACAACGCAGCTACCAAGGTTGAACAGTTCAAGCGAAAGCTTCAACAGAGTCTCGTGGACTTTGTGGGTACCGAGGTTCTTCCGATTCTGGAGAAAGTCGTTACCTGGGTTCGTAGTAACCAGGACTGGCTTAAGCCTCTTGCTGGTGCTGCGGTAGCTCTTGGTGTAGCTCTCGGCATTGTTGCTGCGGCTACTTGGGCTTGGAATGCTGCCCTTGCTGCTAACCCTGTTGTCCTCGTCATTGCCGCTATCGGTCTTCTGATTGCCGCCTTTGTCTATGCCTACAACCAGTCTGAGACATTCCGTGCGGGTGTCCAGAAGGTTTGGGAATGGCTGAAGCAGACGACTGCACCTGTATTCACATCTATCAAGGAGGCCATCTCAGCGGCCCTTACCGCCATTGTGGCTTTCTGGCAGCAGCACGGTGCCGTTATCACTGAGTACGTCACCACGTACTTCGGTTATGTAAAGGGCATCGTAGAAGGTGCTATGCAGTACATCCGAGGGATTATCCAGATCGTCACAGGTCTTATCTCAGGCGACTGGGGCAAGGTTTGGGAGGGCATCAAGAATGTCTTCCAGGGAATCTGGAAGGTCATTTCCAACTACGTCAACCTCGTCTGGCTACAGATTCAGGGCTACTTCTACGCCTACCTAGCGGTCATCAAGAAGCTTTGGACAGAGGTATGGAATGCCCTCAAGAGCATTGTCACCAGTCTGTGGAATGGCATTAAGAGCCTTATCTCTGGTGCCATCAACGGCATCAAGAATGACATCTCCAACAAGCTCAACACCATCAAGAGCCTTTGGAACGGTGCTTGGAATGCGGTAAAGAGCTTCCTGTCCAGTGCATGGTCCGGCATCAAGGGAATCGTTGGCGACGCTGTCAATAACCTTGTCGGCAAGGTTAAGGGCATCAAGGGAAGTGTTCTAGGTGCTCTGTCCGGTGCTGGCTCTTGGCTGTACAACGCCGGTAGACAGGTCATCCAGGGTCTTATCAACGGCATTAGATCCATGGTCGGAGCTGCTGTCTCCGCTGCTAAGGGAGTAGTGAAGGGTGCCATCGATGGCGCCAAGAACCTCCTAGGTATCAACTCACCATCCCGAGTATTCAAGGAGATTGGTCAGTTCACCGTAGAGGGTCTGGCTCTTGGACTTGAGAAGACTCAGGCAGTCAAGAAGGCCACTGTAGAGCTAGGGAAGACAGTCACCGATAACTTCGGTGCCCGCATCAACCTAGAGCCTGTTACAGGGCTATCTGCGGCTTCTACGGGGTCTCCAGTAAGCATCACCATCAACGCTGGTGTTGGCAGTGACCCTGTAGCGATCGGAAGGGAAGTTCGTAAGGCACTTGATGCGTACGACAGAGCGAATGGAGTACGCAGATGAGTAGCCTTATCGATCAGCTACGACTACAGGTACAGACAGCCAAGCCAGACATCTTTGTTCTGACTACCTCCACCTTGAATGCCTTCAAGCTGGGTGGAGCGGCTGAGGCAGAAGAGTACGACCCCAACACTGAATGGCTTGACATCCTCGGGGACACATTGAATATCCGAGTTACCCGAGGGGCCAAGCGCGGTGACAATATCCAAACGGAAGTAGAGGTTGGAACGCTAGAGGCTCGTGTCTATGACGGGAACCTTGACCCAAATTCCAACCCCTACATCAAGATGGGTGTCCCTGTACGGCTACAGGCTCTACAGGGCGCCGCTTGGGTTACTCAATACACAGGAACCATCTCAAGAGTCCAGGTCGCCTACAACGCAGACAAGAAGGCTACGGTGACTCTTTCAGCAGTCGACAGAGTAAGTGATCTGGCGAATATCAACCGTGCTGGAGTAGTAGCGGGAACGTTCGCTGAGCGCATTGAAGACCTGTTGAGTAAGCACGGAATCGACTACGAGGTAACCGGGGGAACTAGCGCTCTTACGGACAACAACTATGAGAGCACCCTCGTCAACCATCTCTCTCTGGCTCAGAACAGTGAGCTTGGATCGGTATTCGTCGACAAGGAGAACGTAGTTCAGGCATACGGAAATGGTTCCTTGCCTACAACAGAGCCGGTACTGAACTTTACTGACACCGTGGACAGTGAGGACCCTCTAGCGGCGTACTACCTCATTGACGGCTTCACAGTCGGATATGACTCAACACTCATGTTCAACGATGTATTCGTGAAGAACCTAACCCGTGGCGTAGACGAGGAAATGAACTACACCAGTATTGAAACCACGTATGGACCGTTTACCAACAAGACGTCTGTTGCAACGTGGGGATCTCGTCAGACCGAGGTGACAACGAACCTCGCTACCGAGGAGGACATCGAGGTTTACGCCAATATCGTTCTTGATGAATTCGATTCGCCAGAACTACGCGTAGACACCATTCGATGGAACGCAACAGATCACGTCTCCAAGGTTGCGGGTCTGGAACTGTACGACTTGGTGAACGTGGAATACAGCAGTGAGACAGCAAGTATCAATAAGCCGTTCCGTGCTCTGGCATTGGAACACGACATTACCCCTGACAGATGGATAGTTGATATCGACCTACTTGATGTCTGAGGGAAGGAGGATTCTAAATGCCAAATGTACATAAGGTCTTTGCGGACTACGAGGTACTGACCGCAGATGACGTGAACGACTACCTCATGAACCAGGTCATTGTGAAGGTGGATACATCTACCGACCTAACCTCATTGCCTACGGAGGTAAAGACTGCCTACGTGGTCGACACTGGTCAGGTTATGGCCAGAGACAACACAGATGCCTGGGTACCTCTTGGTGGAGTTGCCACAGTCTCGACAACGGCGCCCAGCAACCCCCAGGTAGGACAGCTATGGGTTATGCCTTCCCAGACCCTTCCTGCCCCTAGCTCTGGCTCACTGGCTACAGCCACAACTGACATCACGGCTCTAAATGGCACCTATACGGCTTGGGGTAACACCGTCAGCTACAACAACAACAGTGGCAGGGCTATCAAGGCTCTCGTTATGTGGGGTGGAAGCGCTGCTGTTCCATCAACCGGCTCATCCAACTTCCGTGCACGTCTCAACTGGACAGGTGCAACAACGGGAAACAGCTACGACGCTACAACCAGCACTCTCGGTCGAGGTCTTTTTCTGTCCACGGCAAGTGCATGGGAAAGCTGGGAGCGCACGCTAGTGATTACTTTGAACAGTGGAACAACGACGTTCCAGATTCATGCCGCTATGGACGTTGCCTCCACACCCACCAATAAGCCAGGGATTGGGAACGCCGGCATTCAGGTGTCCCCTCTTGGCTTTGCAGATCAATGGGCGTGATGCGTCATGTCAACGCTCGTATGGAACGGAACAGACTGGATTGATGCAACCTGGGTTCGTACGTGGAACGGGTCTGCGTGGATTGCTCGTGTTCCCCTGTATTGGGATGGTGGAGCATGGATGCCTGAGGATTCCCCTTACACGCCAGGGTCCATCCGCACCGATATCAACCTCTCTTGGAATGTTGCGGCTCCTACTCCTGCGGGTTCTTGGCATACAGCCAGCAAGAACTTCAGTGCTGCATGGGGAGCCACATACCGCGCAAACGCAAGCAAGAGAACTGACGTCGATACTCTGGTTCAGGGCTACTACAGCGGAACGAATGGAAACCAGCGATCAATGTGCGGTTTCAGCGTCTCAGGGATTCCCTCAGGGGCGACCATTACTGACTGCAAGCTGGTTCTGAATGCGTCTTGGTGGTACTACAACGACGGCGGAACAGCAGTTATCGGAACTCACAACAAGTCTTCCGAGCCTGGTTCATACACAAGCTCAGGAGTCGATACAGACAGGTTCCGAGTCGGATGGTCCACCAAGACAGGATCAAAGACCATTGACGTAAGCAACACGATTGGCCAGGAGTTCATTGATGGAGACAGTAAGGGGTTCGTATTCGGTCCTGGCCCCTCTACCTCACTTGAATACTACGGATCATTCGTAGGGTCTGGTTCTTCAAGACCAGTCCTGAAGCTCTCCTACAAGTGGTTCTCTTAAGGAGGAACATGTCACTATCCATCAGAACGTCTAGCGCTACCTCTCTTGGTTCACCAACAAGCGTGAGCCTTGGCGGTTACGCATCCAACGCAGCTCCATCAGGATCAACCAATGGATTCTGGGACGCTGTATCCACCGGACAGGCAGATGCCCACACCGTTGAATACAGGTGTCTGTTCGTCTACAACAACGGCATTTATCAAGTCACCGGAGTAAAGGTAGCCATCTCCAATCAGCTATCAGGAGGCTCCACTATCGCGGTAGCCATGAACAGTGCAGCGGCTGCACCAGTAGCCTCTTACACGAGTGCAGTCATTGCCTCTGAGGCATCTGCACCAACCACCCTTGGTTGGGTCACCTCGGTAACCCTCGGGACTCTGGAAGCTGGACAGGTACGTCACTTCTGGCTCAGAAGAACAGCTCTTGGAGACAAAGCCGTATCCGGTGACTACGTAACGCTAGCCATCACCGGAACGGAGGTCATTCCTGAATGAACGAAGAACACGAAATGATCGTCTTGTTGACTCGTCTGGAAACCAAGCTGGACACAGTCCTACTGTCCAACGCAGACCATGAGGCACGTATCAGAGAACTAGAGAAGAACGACCTGGGAAGGATCATCCCATTCCTTATTGGACTGCTTACTATCGCATCCCTCTGCGTTGCTCTCTTCATGTAACTATCCATAAAGAAGAAGCCCAGAACCAATTAGGTTCTGGGCTTCCTTATTAAGACGCTAATTGACGTTGCGGTATGATGCCCCTGTCATGAGAGCACCTGTAGTTGACCTGCAACCCCTGTAGTGCCTGTTCACGACGGGAGGACCCACACGGGGTTGGAGTAGAACCACAGGTCGACCCACGGGTCGGCGTCGCCGACGACGTCGAGGGCGGGGCCGTTGGGGTCGACCGCCGCACCGTTGATGCCCGTCGCCGAGCGCTTGCCGTCCGAGCCGCGCAGGCGGACGTAGAGCGGGCGGTCGACGTTGCCGAGGGAGTACGTGATCCGGACCGTGCCGGTCGTCTTGTCCACCTGGTACGACTGGACGACCTTCGCCGTCGGCGCGCTGAAGGTGTCCTTGTCCGTGGCCGGGCCGGTGACATCGCCCTGGATGACGTCCACGCGGGCCAACTTCGGTACGAACCCTGCCCAGTTGGGGGTGTCGGCGAGCGCGATGTCGACCGTCAGGGTCACCTTCGTGCCCTTCTTGACGTGCAGCGCACCGCCGAGTGTGGCCCACTTGCCGCTGCCGGAGAGGCGTGCGTCGAGGCCGCTGATGAGCTGTCCGTGGTCGACCCAGATACGGCCGGCCCGGATGCCGTCCATCACGGCGGCGTACGAGAAACCGTCGGAACCGACGTGCGTGCGGCTGTACTGGCCGGGCCAGTAGTCGCCCTGCGTGAGGTCGACCTTGCCGGCGTACACCGGGTCGGTGTGCCTGCCGTTGAGGTCGAAGTCGGTGTCCGGGCCGCCGCGCTTGGCGGTGTCCGTGTACACCTGGTGGGAGTCGGAGTTGGCGGTGATCCACCAGGGCTTGCCCTCGGCGAGGAGGCTGTCCCACAGGCCGCCGACAGTGGCCGTCATCCAGTCGAAGCCGCCCCAGGTGCGGTAGCTCTCCAGCGGGTAGCCCGCGAAGGAGTCGGCGCTCGGGTTGTTGTCGTAGATACCGCGGGCGCGTCCCATGCCGGTCGGCGCGGCGATACCGGCGGCCTGGTGGCCCGGCGCGCCCTCGAAGCCGATGGCGATCTGCTTGCCGCCGGGCGTCGCGTCGCGCCAGCCGCGGATCTCGTGCGGCGAGTCGACGCCACGCCGCGCCGGGTGGTTGGCGAGCATCAGCGCGTCCTTGACCTTGCGCCGCTGCACCTGCTCGGAGAGGAAGGCGAGACCCGCGACGGCGAGCGCCTCGTTCGCGGGCGAGGAGCCGCTCGCGCCCTTCACGCTGCCGTCGTAGTCGGTCTCGAAGGCCTTCAGGACGCTGACCTCGTTGGCACCAGGGTGCACGAAGACCGTGCCGTGCTCGGCGCCCGGGATGTTCCACTCCAGGCCCTGGAAGACGAGGGTGTCCTCGTACGTCTCCCGGGCCTCCTTGATGTCCGGGTTGACCTTCTCCACACCGATCTTGGCGTGCGTCACGCTGCCGTGGTCGGTGATGACGAGCCAGTCCATGCCGTGCTTGGCGCCCTGGCGGACCTGGTCGGAGACGCGGTACTTGCCGTCGCTGCTGTACTGGGTGTGGATGTGGTGGTCACCGGCCAGCCACAGGAAACCGTTGGCTCTCCGGCGGCTCTCGGAGGCGTACGCGGGGGCAGCGGCCGCACCCTGGGCCAGTACGCCGCTCGCGGCCAGGCCGGCGCCCAGCAGACCCGCGCGGCGCAGCATCGTGCGGCGCGACTGCTGGTCGGGGCTGAGCGCCTCGTCGGGCACGGAAGTGTCGATGGCCGCGGCGAGGGTCGTGCCCTCGCCGGTGTCAGCGTGATCGTGGGTGTGGTCGTGGTGGTGATGACCGTGGCCGTGCGCGTGTCCGTGCCCCATGTCTGCCTCCTGAGTTCGACACCCGCATATGCGCGTGCGAGATGGAGACTCGATGTGAAACATGAACGTTGAACAACCACGGGGTAATCACTCGGCGACCCAGGTACGGCGGTCTGAACCAGCCACTCCCACTTGCCCCAACTGCCGCGTTTGTCACGACAGTTGGGGGCATTCCGCGAGGCGCCGGATCAGCGCTGGTAGCGCCAGGGGCCCGTGATGGCAAGGAGGATGCCGGGGTTCTGGATGCTCGCGTACAGCGTCTTGCCGTCCGGCGAGAAAACGACCCCGGCGAACTCGCTGTAGTTCGGGTCCTCAGCCGTGCCGTCGTTCAGCTCGTTCCGGGCGATCGGGTACGTCTTGCCCGACTCCGTGGCGCCGAAGAGGTGCTGAACACCCTCGCCGTCCTCCGCGATGATCACACCGCCGTACGGGGAGACCGTGATGTTGTCCGGGCCGTCGAGGACGCCGTCGTTCGCGTCCGGGTCGGGGTTGACTCCCAGGATCAGCTTGAGGGTCAGCGTGGAGCGGGCGGGGTCGTAGAACCACACCTGCCCGTCGTGCTGGACCGGGCTCTCCTCGCGGGCGAAGGACGAGACGACGTAGGTGCCGCCGTCGGCCCACCACATGCCTTCGAGCTTGCGGGCGCGGGTGATCTGCGTGTCGGTGAACTGCTTGCGCACCGAGACGGTCTTGGCGTCACGGTCGGGGACCGCCACCCACTTGATGCTGTAGGTGGTGCCGGCCTTGGTGGCGCGGGACAGGTCGTCGACGTGGTTGCCCTCGGAGTCGAAGGCCTTGAAGGCCTCCAGCACACCGGCGGTGTCGGAGAGCGTCCGCAGCTTGCCCCGGCCGTGCTTGAAGCCCTTCGGCGGAGTCCACCGGTAGAACAGGCCGTTGGGGCCCGAGGCGTCCTCCGTCAGGTACAGGTGACCGCGCTTGGTGTCCACGACGACGGCCTCGTGGTCGTAGCGGCCGAGCGCCTTGACCGGCTTCGGGTTCTGGTTCGCACGACGGTCGTACGGGTCGACCTCGAACACGTAACCGTGGTCCTTGGTCATGCCGTTCTCGCCGGCCTTGGCGGTGTTCTCCTCGCAGGTCAGCCAGGTGCCCCAGGGGCTGCGGCCACCGGCGCAGTTCTGCTGGGTGCCGGCGATGCCGACCCACTCGGACACGTGCTCGCCGTCCTTGGAGACCTCGACGACCGTGCAGCCGCCGGGCGCGGCGGGGTCGTAGACGAGTCCCGGGGTGAGCGGCACGGGGAACTCGACCGCTGTACGGGAGTCCTTGATCTCGTGGTTGTTGACCAGCAGCGTCGAACCGCGCGTGCCCTTGAAGGTGGCCGTGCCGTCGTGCTTGTTCGGCGTGAACTCACCCGAGTCCATCTTGGTCACACCGGCGTGGGTGACGACCTTGTAGGAGAACCCCTTCGGCAGCGCGAGCAGCCCCTTGGGGTCGTCGATCAGCGGACCGTACCCGGTCTTGCTCTGGTGTCCCTGCGAGAGGGCTTCGTCCTGCTCCTGCCCCCGGCTCTGAGCGTCTTCCGCGCTCTCGGCGGCGTACGCGTACGTGCTGGCGGTGGACAGCACGGCGGCGCTGCCGATGAGGGCGATGCCCGCGCCTGCTGAGGTCTTGGCGAAGTCTCTTCGGGTGGTAGGCACGTTTATCTCCTGGGTGACACGATCCGGGGGGAGCCCATAGGGCTGGGCGAGGCACACAGTTCCCTGCCCTGCCGAACGGAAGGTGAACTGGACGCAACGCCCGTACGAGATCCCGAACATATGGTCCATACCTTCACGCGATCAAGGCTCCTGCCGCTTCTCCCTCTCAATTCCCAGGTGGAAGGCGTTCGCCGGCCATTCTTCCGAGCCCCTTCGGCAGCGGAATCTCCGCCCACACGGTCTTGTACGTCCCGTCCTCGCGCGGCTCCACACCCCACCGCCGGGCCAGCGCCACGACGATCAGCAGCCCGCGCCCACCGTCGCCGTCCGACGGCTCCTGGAGCACGGGCAGCCGGTCGGCCCTGCCGTCCGCGACCTCCACCCGTACGACGTCCTCGCGCAGCACCAGCCGTACGCGGAAGTCGCGTCCCCGCACGCGCCCGTGCCGCACGGCGTTCGCCGCGAGCTCGGCGACGACCAGGGTGACGGTTTCACTGACCTCGGTGTCGTACGCGAACCCCCAGACGTCCATCCGGTTCGCGACCAGCCGCCGCGCGAGCCGGGCCCCTCGCGGGGTGCAGCTGTAGAGCTGCGTGAACGTACCGAGGGTGACGGGGACTTGGGCCCGGGGGTGTCCTTGCATGGGTCAACGGTGGCGGGGAGGACGGCGGTCGACCAGGCACGGCACTCCGACAGTGCGTGCTGTACGAGTTCACGGTGTGGACAGTTTGGGTAACCGTCCGTGACCATAGGTGACTTGGCGGGGTTGTCACCAAGGAACACAGGAGTTCCCGGAATGACCGACAGCATCGAGAGCACCGAGAGCGCTACGAACGAGCCCGAGCCGCCCGACAGCTTGAAGGCGTTCGGGGCGGTACACAAGGCCTTCCGCAAACGGGCGGGTTACACGCAGGAGGAGTACGCGCCACTCGTCCGGTACCAACCGGGGACGGTGGCCTCCATCGAACAGGGGCGGCGCTTCCCGCAGCGCAGGTTCGTCGAACGCTCGGAAGAGGTCCTGGAGGCGTTCGGCGTACTCCAGGAGGTGTACAAGCACGCGGGACGGGAGACGGGACTGGCGTCCTGGTTCCGCAAGTGGGGTGAGCTGGAGGAGCAGGCGATCAGCCTGTACACGTACGAGAACCGGCTCGTCCCCGGGCTTCTCCAGTCGGAGGGATACGCACGGACCCTCTTCGGCGCGCGGGTGCCGCTGCTCACCGAATCGCAGATCGAGGCCCAGCTCACGGCCCGCATGGAACGCCAGAAGCTCCTGCGCGAGCGGCCCAACACGGCGTTCAGCTTCATCATGGAGGAGTACGTCTTCCAGCGGCGGACCGGAGGGACGAAGGTCACGCGGGAGTTGCTCGACCATGTGCTGGGACTGAGTGAACTGCGCAATGTGGAGGTGCAGTTGCTGCCGATGGCGTGCGGTGTCCATGCCGGGCTGGCCGGCCCCATCCAACTGCTGGAGACTCCGGAGAACGAGTGGTTCGGCTACTGCGAGGGGCAGCGAAACGGTCAGTTCATCGCTGACCCGAAATCGATCAGTGTGCTGCACATGCGCTATGCGAAACTGCGTTCACAGGCTCTCACTCCGGAGGATTCTCTGAGCCTGCTGGAGCGGATGCGAGGAGCACTATGAGCACGACCGAACTGGCCTGGTTCAAGAGCAGCTACAGCAGCAGCGGCGACGGGGACTGCGTCGAAGTAGCCCTCGCCTGGCGCAAGTCGACGTACAGCGGCGATGACTCCGGCGACTGCGTCGAGATAGCCGCCTGCCCCACCACCATCCACATCCGCGACTCCAAGAACACCCGCGGCCCCCAACTCGCCCTCGCTCCCGGCACGTGGACGGACTTCGTGGAGTTCGCCGCGGGTCGGTGATCACCCTCCTCGGAGGAACAGTGAGCCTTAGTGCTCGGGGTTCCGGCCGCGTGTTCCTGTTGTCGGGTTGTTGTTCCCTTGGTTGTCGGCGTTCCAGCTGGCCGAGTATGTCGAGGCCGCGCAGATGATCCCCCGTGCCCGGCTGCTCGCCGGACTCGTCGAGCGCGGATCGCACGCCCGGCCGAAGCGGCCCTGAGGAGGGTGGCACCACCGCCGGCCGACACCCGGCGCCGGGCGCCCGTTAAATGAGTGGCCCGCGCCTTGGTTCGGCGGGAGGATCCGGCACAGAAGCGTCTGTTTCCGGACCTCCCGAAAGGAATCCGAGGTGCCCGTGACCGTGCCCCAGTCGTCCGAGGCCCAGCCCTCCCCCGAAGTACGCACGGCGGCCGGGGTGTTGCGCGGCAGCAGTGAGGCGGGGCTCGCGGTCTTCCGCGGCATCCCGTACGCCGAGCCGCCGGTCGGCGCGAACCGCTTCGCCGCACCGCAGCCCGTACGGGGCTGGGACGGCGTACGGGACGCGCTGTCGTTCGGTCCGCCGCCCCCGCAGGCCGGTGCGTTCGGCATGGACGCGCTGTCGCAGGACGCCGAGGGCGACGGTGACTGGCTGACGGTCAACGTCTGGTCGCCGGATCCGGCCCCGGGGGCCGGGCTCCCGGTGATGGTGTGGATCCAGGGCGGCGCCTATGTGATCGGCACGTCCGGCCTCCCGGAGTACGACGGCAGCCGCCTGTCCCGTGAGGGCGGTGTCGTCGTCGTGACCTTCAACTACCGTGTGGGCCTTGAGGGTTTCGCGCAGATCGAGGGGGCTGCCACCAACCGGGGCCTGCTCGACCAGGTCGCCGCGTTGACGTGGGTGCGCGACAACATCCGGGCGTTCGGCGGCGATCCGGACCAGGTCACCGTCTTCGGCCAGTCGGCGGGCGGGGGTTCGGTCGCCGCACTGCTGGCGATGCCGCGAGCTGCCGGGCTGTTCCACCGGGCGATCGCGCAGAGCGTGCAGAGCACGTTCTTCACACCCGCGCTGGCCGCCGACATCGCTTCCGCGTACGCCTCGGAACTGGGCCTGCGCTCCACGGTTGCCGACCTGTCCGGCGTGACGCCGCCCCGGCTCGCCGCAGCTGGCGACGCGGTCACCGCGAAGGCGGCTCAGTGGGCGGACCGTTGGGGCCGGGCCGCGCAGCGGTCGATCCTCATCTCACCCGTCATCGACGGCGACACCCTGCCGGTCACTCCCTGGCAGGCGCTGGCCGACGGCGCGGGCCGGGACATCGAACTGCTCGTCGGCCACACCCGCGAGGAGCAGCGACTGCTCACCGCACTCGACGGTCTCCTCGGCCAGGTGACCGAAGAACAGGCGACGGCCGCCCTGAGTTCCTTCGCCCCCGGCCCCGACGGCGCCGAGCGCTACCGAGCCGCCTTCCCGCTCGCGAGCCCGGACGACCTCTACGAACTGGTCAACTCCGACTGGCTGTTCCGCATGTCGAGCCTCAACCTCGCCGAGGTCCAGGTCGCGGCCGGCGGCCGTGCCCATGTCTACGAACTGACTTGGCCCGCCCCCGGGATGGGCGGCATCCTCGGCGCCTGCCACGGCCTGGACGTACCGCTCGTCTTCGGCAACCTGAGCGACACCCAGGCCGCCATGCTGATCGGCGAGACCCCCTCCCCGGAAGCCGAGACCCTGTCCGCCCACATCCGCACCGCATGGACGGAGTTCGCCATCCACGGCACCCCCGGCTGGGACCCCTACACCCCCGCCCAACGCCTCACCCAGCTCTTCGACACCACCCCGACCGTCACGACCTACCCGGAGGAGAACTCTCGCCTGCTCTGGCAGAACCACACCTTCCCGGCGCTGTCCCTGACCGACCGGTAGCCGACCTACACTAGCTTTTTGCCTAGACCATCTAGGCAGGGCAGCTGGAGGCGGTCACTCATGGCGCGTGTGGGGCTCACGGCCGACCGGCTCGTGGAAGCCGCCGCCGATCTCGCGGACGAGGTCGGCTTCGAGAACGTCACCGTGTCCGCGCTGGCACGGCAGTTCGGGGTGAAGGACGCCAGTCTGTACTCGCACGTCAGGAACGTGCAGGACCTACGGGCGCGGATCGCGGCGCTCGCGGCCGGCGAGATGATCGACCGGATCGCGAGCGCCGTGGCCGGGCGGGCCGGCAAGGACGCGCTGGTCGCCTTCGCGGGGGCCTACCGGGAGTACGCCCTGGAGCGCCCCGGCCGCTACCGGGCCACGCACACGCAGCTTGACCCCGCCGTCGTCGCCGAGTCGAACACGTACCGGCGTACCGCCGAGGTGACGTACGGGATGCTGCGTGCGTACGGCCTGTCGGAACCCGATCTGACCGACGCCGTACGGCTGTTGCGCAGCACCTTCCACGGTTACTGCGGCCTTGAGGCCATCGGCGGATTCGGCGACCCCAGGGACGTACAGGCGTCCTGGGAGCGGGGGTTGGACGCGCTGCATGTGGCACTGACGCACTGGCCGCGTGATTGACAAGTGACTCTCGCCGTCTGCGGCAACCGGGGATCGGGCGCGCGGTGGCCCAGAACCGCCACGCGCCGTTTCCTGCTCGGACCGCCACGCACCGCTCCCCGCCCAGGCACGCGGCGCGCGGCTTCCCGCTCAGGCCCGCGGCGCGCGGCTTCCCGCTCTGACCGCCGTCCGCTCCACGGGGATCCACAACTCCGCGTCGGCCTGTGTCCCGTCCTGGGACAGCCGGGTCCGCAGGATCTCGGGCCCCGGCCGGCTCTGGTAGGGGTTGGACGGGAACCACTGGGTGAACACGTCCCGCCACAGGTACTGGAGGGTCTGCGGAAACGGCCCGGAGCTCTCGAAGACGGCCCAGGCACCGGCTGACACAGCGAGCGCGTCCATGTCGTCGGGCACCGCCGCCCCTGTCACCACTGCGTGGTAGTAGTCGAGTTCGGTTCCCTCGGCGCGGCTGTCGTCCAGATTGTCGCTCACCGAGATGAGCCCCTCCGGCTCCTGATCGGACAGAGCCTCGATGCGCCGGATCGTCTCCTGGCCGAGCCCCCGGATGAACGCGGCGATACCCGGGTTCATCCCCTCATGCACGAGCGGGACCCGCGCTTTCCTGCCGACCACCCGGAACTCGTCCTTCTCCACAACCCTGTACCGCATGCTGCTGCTCCCTTCGACGATGAGGCGGAAGGACATCCGGGGCTGGGACTGCAGACTCGCGCCGAGCCGTCTGACCTCGCCGGGACCGACGCCGTGCATGGCACGGAACGCCCGCGCGAACGCCTCGCCCGAGGAGTAGCCGTACCGCACCGCGATCTCCAGCAGCGTCCGCTCCCCGGCCAGCACCTCGGCACCCGCGACCGTCAGCCGCCTGCGCCGGACGTACTCCGACAGCGGGAGCCCCGCCAGCGCCGAGAACAGCCGCCGGAAGTGGTACTCCGACGTCACCGCGATCCGCGCCAGCTCGGACACCTCGATCCGCTGATCAAGGTGGTCCTCGATGTGCTCCATGGCCTGGTTCAGCCGCTCCAGCACCCCGGCCCCCTTCCCTTCCGATCACCACGTTAGGAAGGACCCACCCTGCCGGACCCGACATCCTGTGCCCGGTCGGGTCGGGTACTACATCCCCCCACCGGCCAGAAGGGGCGTCATCCGAGCTTTCCGACGACATCCGCTCAGTACGTCGACGACCGGGGCGGTGACCGATGCCTGGGGCGCCCCGGTTCCGGTCGGAACGCCCCAGGGGTTCATCCCACCCCTGCAACGCCCTCCGGCACCAGATGCCGGGCGAAGAGTTCGTCGCGGATCCGGGCCGCGTGGAGCTTCTGCCTCAGTGCAGAGATTTCCGCCGACGCCCGACACCTGGTGGTCTGACGCTCAGTCATGTACCGCGCGTCCACGGCTGGTTGGTACCTCCCGTGCAGATGTACGTGATCACCGCGACGGAGTTGGCAGTGGACGCGCCGTAATTGCGAACGAGCGGCCGTCGAAAGGTAAGCGGTTGCCATGGCGAGGTCAACGGGGCCGACCGGACCGGCCGGTGAGCTCACAGGTCCGGGTGCCGGTGCGCAATCCCCTTCACGGACCTCGACGGTGTGGCTTGTTCCGGGATGCCGCACGCGGGTGCGCCGTACCTACTCTGTGAGCAGGTGGCGGACGAGGGGCGGATGCCATGACCGAAGAGCCGTACGCGGAGTGGGCCGAGACGATGTGGGCGCTGCGGAAAGAGTTGCAGCAAGCCGCCGAGGACCGGTCCTTGGAGGGGGTCGACCTGTCGAGCGCGGACGGCACGCACTTCCCGACGAGACCGTCCGGGGGCGAGCCCGTGGCATTCTTCGAGCGGCTGGTGGCCGAGCGTGAACGCGACCTCGGGCCCGAGCACCCCGACACCCTGCTCGCCCGCAACAATCTCGCGGGCGCCTTTCAGCAGCAGGGCCGCCTCGATCGGGCGGTGCCGTTGTTCGAGCGGAACCTCGCCGACAGCGAACGCGTCCTGGGGCCGGACCATCCCGACACCCTCGCCTGCCTGAACAACCTCGCGGGCGGGTACGAGGCGGCGGGCGACCCGGCCCGCGCCGTCCCGCCGTACAGCCGGGCCCTGGCCGGCCGCGAGCGCGTGCTCGGGACCGAGGACATCCGCACTCTTCTGTGCCGGGACAATCTCGCCCGCGCCCTCGAACTGACGGGCGAACCGGCCCGTGCCGTCCCGCTCCACGAGCGCACCCTCACCGACCGCGAGCGGGTCCTGGGACCCGACCATCCCGACACCCTGCTCTCGCTCAGCAATCTCGCCCACGCTCAGCACCGCGCGGGGAACCGGGAGCGGAGCACGGAGTTGTTCACAAGGGCGTTGGCCGTCGGTGTACGAACCCTCGGGCCCGACCACCCCGCCACACAGCACCTACGGGAACTGCTGAGTCAGGTGCGGGGCGGCTGACCGGCCGCTCCCGGCGAAGGGCCTGTTCAGTCGAGGATCGCGGTCACCTCGACCTCGACGAGGTGGTCGGGTACGTCCAGTGTGGCGACGCCGATGAGGGAGCCGGGTGCCATCGGGGTGACCCCCAGTTTCGCGGCCGCGCGCGCAACGCCCTCCAGGAAGAGGGGCATCTTGTCGGCGGTCCAGTCGACGACGTAGACGGTCAGTTTCACCACGTCGTCGAAGGAGGCGCCGGCCGCGGCCAGGGCGGTGCCGGCGTTGAGGTAGCTGCGCTCGACCTGGGCGGCGAGGTCGCCCTCGCCGACCGTGGCGCCGTCCGCATCCCAGGAGACCTGTCCGGCGACGAAGATCATCCTTGTTCCGGTCGCGATCGACACCTGGTGCAGGACATCGACTGCCGGAAGTCCGTCGGGGTTCAACAGGGTGATGGCCATACTGTCCGCCTCCTCATGGCAAGAGCCCGTTCGTGCCAGGGCTCGTGCTCTCTTGTGGTTACTCAGGAACCGTAGGAGAGTGTGGGCTGACATGGAAGAACGCACTTTTCAGTGACTGGGGAACCTCATGGTGACCAAGCAGTTCAGCGGCTCGCGCGACGAGGCGGACCTGAGGCGGGCGGACACCCTCGCGCGGGAGATCTTCTCCGACGTCGCCAACAAGTGGGCGCTCCTGATCATCGAGGCCCTGGGTGAACGCACCCTGCGCTTCAGCGAGTTGCGCAACGAGGTCGAGGGCATCAGCCACAAGATGCTCACCCAGAACCTGCGCATGCTGGAGCGCTACGGCCTGGTCGACCGGTGCGTGCACCCCACCGTGCCGCCGCGGGTCGAGTACACCCTCACCAAGCCGGGCCAGGGCCTGCTGGCGACGATCGACGGACTGTGCGACTGGACCCACCGGTACTTCGCTGACATCGAGGCATCCCGCCGCCGCTTCGACGCCTGAGGGGTGAGGCGGCCGGCCTGACTTCCCGCTCCGGAGGTGATCGTCCATGTCCGCGCCCGCGCCTGTGCCCACGTCCGTGCCTCTGCCTGTGCCCATGTCCACGTCCGTGCCCGCATCCATGTCCACGTCCGTGCCGAGCCTCCTCGCGGTTTTCGCCCACCCGGACGACGAGTCCCTGTCGGCGGGCGGAGTGCTCGCCCGTCACGCTGCCGCGGGCGCGCGCACCGCGGTCGTCACGGCGACCTGGGCCGCGGACACCCCGCGCGCCCTGGAGCTGGCCGAGGCACTGCGCATCCTCGGCGCCGGCCGGCCCCGGATGCTCGGCTACGCCGACGCTCGCGTGCCGGGGTCGGCGCCCGGCAGGGTGCGGTTCCGCGAGGCGCCGCTCGACGAGGCGGTACGGGAACTGGTCGCGCATATCCGGGAGTTCTGCCCGGAGATCGTCGTCACCCATGACGCCTACGGCGGGCTGACCGGTCACGAGGACCACGTACACACGCACCGGGTGACCATGCTCGCGGTCCAGGCGGCCGGGCTCGAGCGGCTCCACCCGGAGGCCGGCGACCCCTGGCAGCCGGGCGCCCTGTACCTGGCCACGCACCCGCACTCGGCCATGCGGGTGTGGGGCGGACACCTGGCCCCTACGGACAAGTCGCTGCACAGCGTTCCGGACGAACGGGTCACCGCGACCGTCGATGTCAGCCCCTGGCTGGAGCAGAAAACCGCAGCCGTACTGGCTCACCGCACCGAGGTGGAGCGGGGAGCCGCCCCCGGACTGATCGCCGGCCTCTCGGCGTCCGACCGGGAGCAGATGCTCTCCACGGAGTGGTACATACGCCACGACCCCGTCTCCGCGGCGGCGGCGCAAACGGAGCTGACCGCCTGAGCACGCGGGAGGGGGCCGTGACGGATCGTCGCCATGTGAGCCGCCTCGGCCCCTCCTCGGTCGCGCTCGATGGCGCGATGCGCCTCCCCGGGTCAGCGCGGCCCAGCGCGGCTCAGCGCGGCTCAGTGCGCGGGCGCCTCGGTGACCGCGACCTCGCCGATGCTCCGCTCGATCTCCTCGGCGCGCGGCGCGGTGGCCCGTGCCCAGTAGTAGATGGCCAGGGAGAAGGCGGCGATGAGCAGGACGTCCCACCACAGGCCGATGTGGCCCTCGCCGCCGAAGCCGCCCTGCCAGGAGATCAGGCCCATGCCGATCAGATAGGCGGGCAGCCACTGGGCGGCCCTGAAGTTCATCCTTGGCGCGTCGGGCAGGCCCTTCCGTGTGGCGTAGAGGGCGTAGCCGCCGAGCAGGACGTAGCCGAGGATGATCGCCACGCCCAGCCGCCAGAGGGTGTCCCAACGGGCCCAGTAGATGATGAGGTTGGCCACCACGAAGGACAGCGGGGAGAGCAGCTTGCCGCCGGGCAGCCGGTAGGGACGGTCGTGGTGCGGCAGCTTGTCGGTGAAGACGCCGTAGGCCAGCGGCGCACCCGCGTACATCAGGACGCTCGCCGAGGTGATGAAGCCGACGAGCTGCTGCCAGCTCGGGAACGGCAGGAAGCAGACCACGCCGGTCACGAAGGAGAGGATCAGACCGAACCACGGCACACCGCGGGCGTCGGTCTTCTCGAACACCTTCGGGGCGTAGCCGTTCCTGGACAGGCCGTAGGACAGACGTGAGGTCGCGGTGGTGTAGATCAGGCCGGTGCCGCCCGGGGAGACCACGGCGTCGAGGTACAGCACGACGCCCAGCCAGCCGAGGCCCACCAGCGTCGCCAGACCCGCCCAGGGGCCGCTGATGCCCGGGTAGTCGAGCCCGGCCCAGCCGTGCGCGAAGGAGGTGTGCGGCAGGGCGGCGATGTACACGACCTGGAGGAGGACGTAGATGACCGAGCCGATGGCGACCGAGCCGAGGGTCGCGCGTGGCAGGTCGCGCTTCGGGTTGCGGCTCTCCCCCGCGAGCTGGATCGCCTGCTCGAAGCCCAGCAGGGCGAAGATGATTCCGCTGCTGCTGATGGCGCTCAGTACGCCCTTGGCGCCGAACGGGGCGAAGCCTTCCGATGTGAAGTTGCCCGGGTGGAAGTTGGTGAGCGCGATGATGAAGATCGTGGCCAATGGGATGGCCACCTTCCACCAGGTGGCCGCGCTGTTGGTATGCGCGAGGATGCGTACGCCGAGGAAGTTGACCACGACGAACACGGCCATCAGAAAGACGGCGACGAAGAATCCGCTGGTTGTCAGAGTGCCGTCGGAGTGCTGGAACCCCTGCGCGAACTGCCAGTGCCCCGCGTAGCCGATCATGGCCTCGACCTCGATCGGCGCCACGGTCGCCGCCTGCAGCCAGGCGAACCAGCCGAAGGACATGCCGGCCAGGCCGCCGAACGCGTAGTGGGGGTAACGCGCGGTGCCCCCCGCCACCGGGAACATGCCTCCGAGCTCGGCGTGCACCAGCGCGAGCAGCACGATGGCGACCGCACCGATCAGCCAGGATATGACGGCCGCGGGCCCGGCCATCACTACGGCCTTCTGGGCGCCGTAGAGCCAGCCGGAGCCGATGATGGATCCGACCGAGGCCCACATGAGTCCGATCAGAGTGACATCCCGCCGCAGGCCGCTGGGGCCTCTCGTGGCCTTCGGAACAGCGCTGTCGACGGTCACCATTTCTCATGGACCTCTCATATATGAACAGACACGTTGAACAGACACCCTGAACAGGCACACTGAACAGATGCATTCAACGTACAAGAGGTCTTAGAGTAGGGATGAATTGCCTCCTCGGAGAAGGTCGTTGCATTACTCTTGACCGTTACGAGGGTTATTCCTGGAAAGCACTTCAGGATTTCTGTACGCGGGAATTCGGAATTGCCGCGCCGGGGTCAGGTGGTGCGGCGGCGCCCCGACGCCGAGCGAGCTGCCTCCACGTAGGCCCGCACCAGCGGACGCCGGTCCCCCGCGCGCCAGGCGAGAGCGAACCGGCTCGGCGAGATTCCGCGGACGGGGCGGGTGACGACACCGCCCCGGGTGAGCAGAGGAGCATTGCCCGCGGCGACCAGACAGACGCCGCGGCCGTCCACCAGCGCCTCGTACGTCTCGTCGGTGCTCGCACACTCCGCGCCGATCCGTGCCGGGCGCCCGGCACGGTCGTCCAGGGCGAGCCAGTAGTCGCGCAGCACACCGGCCGACTGGGGGATGGCGATGAACGGCTCGTCGAGGAGGTCGCGGAATTCGATCTCCCGCCGGGGCGCGAACGGGTGGGTGTCCGGCAGGGCGACATGGCGCGGCTCCTCGGCCACGACCACCCACTCGTAACGCTCCGCGTCCGACATCGGCAGCCACACGAACGCCGCGTCCGCCGAGCCGTCCGCCAGCCCGGCGCTGGAATCCTCCCAACTCACCTGCCGCAGCCGCACCTTGGCCGCCGGATGAACCTCGCTGAACCGGGACCTGATGGCCGGCAGCAGGCCACCACGCCCCGGGCTCGTGCTCATGCCGACAACGAGCGTGGCCCGCTGCTCGGTCTTGGCGTGCTCGACGATCTCGGCCGCCTCGTCCCAGTCGGCGAGGACCCGGCGCGCGTACGGCAGGAGGGCCGCGCCCACCGCGGTCAGGCGCACGCCCTGCCGGTCCCGCTCGAAGAGCTCCGCCCCCAACTGGCGCTCCAGCATGCGGATTTGCTTGCTCAGGGAAGGCTGGGAGACGAAGAGGCGCTCGGCGGCGCGGGTGAAGTGCAGGTCTTCGGCGACCGCGACGAAGTAGCGCAGGTCCCGACCGTGGACGTCCATGGCCATAACCATTGGCTATCACGACGGGTCTTGGACGGGCGAGCGGGTTTGCGGCGAGGCTCGACGCATCGAAGGCCCTGGCGGCTTCGAAAGCAGGTATTCCACAAGGGAGTTGGACATGAGCAAGGTATGGCTGATCACGGGTGCCAACAGCGGTTTCGGGCGGGCGTTCAGCGAGGCGGCCGTCGCCGCCGGGGATGTCGTGGTGGCCACGGCTCGCAGGCCCGAGGCGCTGGCCGACCTGGTGGCGGCCCACCCCGACCAGGTCGAGGCGCTCACCCTCGACGTCACGGACCCCGCGGGGATCACCTCCGTCGTGGCCGATGTGGTGGAGCGGCACGGCAGGATCGACGTACTGGTCAACAACGCGGGCCGGACCCACGTCGGCGCCGCCGAGGAGACCTCGGACGCCGAGCTGCGTGAGCTGTTCGAGCTGCACTTCTTCGGCCCGGCCGCACTGGTGCGGGCCGTGCTCCCGCATATGCGGGAGCGGCGCTCCGGGGCGATCGTGCAGCTCAGCAGCATGGGCGGACAGATGTCGTTCGCGGGGTTCTCGGCGTACAGCGGTACGAAGTTCGCCCTTGAGGGCTTCTCCGAGGCGCTGGCGGACGAGGTGGGTCCACTCGGTATCAAGGTGCTGGTCGTGGAGCCGGGCGCGTTCCGCACGGGGCTGTTCGGCAACGCGACCGCCAGCGAGGAGATCACCGACTACGCCGACACGGTCGGCGCCACCCGTCGGATGGTCGCCGGGTCCGACGGTTCCCAGCCCGGCGACCCGGCGAAGGCCGCGGCGGCCGTCCTGACCGCTCTCGCCGCCGAACCCACCCCGCTGCGGCTGCCCCTCGGCAGCGACGGGCTGGACGCGGTGGTCGCCCACCTCGACGCGCAGCGGGTGGAGATCGCCTCCTGGGAAAAAGTGGCCCGGGACACGGCGTTCGAGGTGTGAAGGCGACGGCGGAGGCGGAGGCGGAGGCGGAGGCGGAGGCGGAGGCTGCAGTACGGGAGTCCCCGGCCGACCGCCGGGGACTCGCGACCGGCCGACCCGACCCGACCGCCCGACCCGATCGACCCGACCGACCGATCGACCCGACCCGACCGCCCGACCCGATCGACCCGACCGACCGATCGACCCGACCGGCCGACCGCTCTACCCGACCCGCCCGACCCGACCGGCCCCTTTGATCTCAGCAACAACACAGACTACATACATGTATCTCACATGAATGGCTCGCACTCTGTAGTCAGGACCCTTATACAGAGGAGCGCCGTCATGAGCGATCACGAGCCGCGAAACCCCAACGAACCCGTCCCCACCGGCCCCGTCCCCACCAGCCCCGTTCCGAGCCCGCCGGCCGGGCCGCCGCCGGTACGGCCCGAGGAAGCCCGCCTGGCGAAGGCGCGGCGCGTGCTGGCATCCAAGAGGAGCGCATGGACCGTCGCCACCGCACTGGTGTGCGCGGTGGTCGGACTCTCCATCGCACTCGCCACGTCGCCCTCGGCGACCACGGCAGAGCCCGTCGGCTCCAGCAGCAGCGTCGCGAGCGCTCCCCCCGCCGGCGGTCCCGCCGCGGGCGGCGGAGGAACCAACGCCCGCTCCGGACCGGCCGAGGGCGGATCGCTCGGCATCGTCAGCAGCGTGACCTCGTCGGGCTTCACCCTGACGACGGCCACGGGCGAGAAGGCGACGATCAACGAGGCGTCGACGACGACGTACCTGAACGGGACGAGCTCGGCCACGGCGAGTGCCGTCACGACGGGCGCCAGCGTCCTCGTGCTCGGGACGACCGACGGCACGACCATCACGGCCTCACAGGTCACCGTCCAGCCGAACGGAGACGGCGGAGCCGCCGCTTCCACTGCCGCAGGGGTGGTCCCCTTCCAGCAGGGTGCGTCTTCGGAGGCGAAGCAGGACGGGCAGATCCCGTCGAACTACACCGAGGGCGAGGGGACGATCGTCAGTGGTACGACGGCGGACAAGGCGACCGAAGCCGCACTGGCCGCCTACCCGGGCGGCGTCGTCGACCGTGTGGTGCAGCTCAGCAACGGCGAGTACGAGGTCCATTACATCGGCGTCAACTGGCCGCACCACGTCTTCGTCGACCAGGACTTCAAGGTCGTCGGCGCCTTCTAGCCACCACGTCTCGGTCAGCCCATCTCGGTCACGTCGGCACGGTCACGTCGGCACGGTCTCCCCGTCGCGGTCACGTCGGCACGGCGGCCGCTCAGGCCGTGCGCCTTGCCGTGATGAGTTCGTGCAGGGTGCGCTTCGTGACACTGCCCCCGTTGCGGTTCTCGATGAGGTCACCGACGCAGTCAAGCAGGCCGGTCAGCGCGGTGGTGTCCAGGGCGCGGTGGTTGGAGAAGGTGCACAGGAGGTCGAGGTACTCGGGGGCCGAGTACGTGATCTCCTGGGCGAAGCGCCGGATCTCCACCGCGTCCAGGTGGTCGGACCGGTCCATCTCGCTGGTGTCGGGGATCAGCTCGGACTCGTCCGGCATGCGCAGGCCGGGCGGAGTGGTCGGGTCCCAGCGTTCATAGCAGCCTTGGACCAGATCGCAGAAGTCCTGGTCCCAGCTCCCGCCGGCCACGTGCTCGGTGGTGACGAGGGCGAAGGTGCCGCCCGGGGCGAGGGCGGCTGCCGCCTTGGGCACCCGGACCGCCGGGTCGATCCAGTGGAAGGCGGTCGCGCTGACCACCAGGTCGAAGGGTTCCTCCGGGAGCGGCCACTCCTCGAAGGCCGCGACCTCGACGCCGGCGTTCGGGAAGGGCCGCAGGTTGCGCCGGGTGACCGCCGCGACCGTTGGTCCCAGCTCCACGGCCGTGATCCGGCAGCCCAGCCGGGCCAGCGGGACGGTGAGCTGCCCGGTTCCGGGGCCGACCTCGAGGACGCGGCTTTCCGGGGTCAGGCCGGCGGTGGTGATCAACGCCTCGACCAGCGGGGGCGGGTAGGCGGGGCGGGCACGGTCGTAGAGTTCGGGATCCTCGTTGAACACATCTCGCAGCATGCTTCGAGGCTAGGCAGCGGCCCTCCGCACCGCATCCCATATTGTGGGCGAAATGTCCATCCGATGGACCTCCGGAGGCGTCGCCGTCCGCGTCGACTAGCGTCATGACATGACCAGCGACACCACCGGCACCCTCGCCGACGCCCTCACCACCGGCACGGTCGTCCTCGACGGCGGCATGTCCAACCAGCTCGAATCCGCCGGGCACGACCTGAGCGACGAGCTGTGGTCGGCGCGGCTGCTCGCGGAGCGGCCCGAGGCGATCGTCGAGGCACATCTGGCCTACTTCGAGGCGGGCGCCGACGTGGCGATCACGTCCAGCTATCAGGCCACCTTCGAGGGCTTCGCCAAGCGCGGGATCCCGCGTGAACGAGCAGCCGAACTCCTCGGCCTCAGCGTCGAGTTGGCGCGCGAGGCCGCCCGTCGCGCGCACGCGAAGGGCGTCACCCGGCCGCTGTGGGTGGCCGCGTCGGTCGGGCCGTACGGGGCGATGCTCGCGGACGGCTCGGAGTACCGGGGGCGGTACGGGCTGAGCGTCGCGGAGCTGGAGCGATTCCACCGGCCGCGCCTGGAGGTGCTGGCCGCCGCCGCGCCCGACGTACTGGCGCTGGAGACCGTGCCGGACACGGACGAGGCGAGGGCACTGCTGCGGGCGGTGCGCGGGCTCGGCGTACCGGCGTGGCTGTCCTACAGCGTCGACGGCGACCGGACGCGGGCCGGGCAGCCCCTGGAGGAGGCCTTCGCCCTGGCCGCCGACGCCGACGAGGTCATCGCGGTCGGCGTGAACTGCTGCGTCCCGGAGGATGTGGACGCGGCGGTCGAGACGGCCGCGCGGGTGACCGGGAAGCCGGTCGTCGTCTATCCCAACAGTGGCGAGGAGTGGGACGCGCAGGCGCGGGCGTGGAGTGGCCGGTCCACGTTCACCGCCGAGCAGGTGGACGGGTGGCGGCGGGGCGGGGCGCGGCTGATCGGGGGGTGCTGCCGGGTGGGGCCCGGAGCGATCAGCGGGATCCACAAGGCGCTGGGGCGCTGAGGGGGTGCTCAAGGACTGAGGGCCGCCGAGCCGCTGAGGGGGTGCTCAAGGACCTGAGGGACGCCGGGCCGCTGAAGGAGCTGACGGGGTGCTGAGGGGCCCCGGTGAGCTGAGGGGGCGCTGAGGTTGGCGTAACTCCTGTGAAGCACGGGCTCAATGGGGACTTCACGGGCGGGTGATGAAGTCCGTGTACTCGTCAGCGATTCCGAGCGGACCACGGACCACGGAGACACCTTTGAGCGAGCCCACCGCCGAACAACTGGACGCCTACGTACGGACCCGCCTCGCGCTGGCGGGTTTCGATCTCTCCCTGCTGCCCGAGGTGTTCGACGCCGACACGGGGGTGCCCACGCAGGCGCAGGCACTCGCTTCACTGAAGTCGTTCGTGGCGTCCACGCCGGGCGCGATATCAGGGTGGACACCGCCGGCGGACAGCCCCGCGTACGCGCAGCAGGCCTCGCCACCCCTCATCTACCCGTCCATCACCGAGGCCTGGACCGGTAAGGCGGGCGACCGATGAGCCGTGCCCTCAACAGACGTGTCTTCCTGGCGAGTTCGGCGGCGGCGGCGAGCGGGCTCGCCCTCCAGAGCGCCACTCCCGCGAGCGCAACTCCCGTCAGCGCGGCCACCAGCGCTCCCCGGGTCCCCGACATCGACGTACGCAAGGCCGCCCAGCAGGACCCCACCGAGGCGACCCTCACCGAGGCCGTCGTCCTCATGCGGCGCGGAAAGCTGACGTCGGAGACGCTGACCGAGGCCTACCTGGAGCGGATCCAGCGGTACGACTCCACGTACCAGGCCTACGCCGAGGTGACCGGCGACGCGGCGCTCGCGGCGGCCCGGAAGGCGGACCGGGGACGGAGCGGGACGGGCGGTGTGCTGCGCGGGATCCCGCTGTGCATCAAGGACAACTACTTCACCAAGGGCGTGCCGACCCGCTGCAACTCGTACATCTTCGCGGACTTCGTGCCGGACGAGGACGCCACGGCGGTGGCCCGGCTGAAGGCGGCCGGCGGAATCGTCCTGGGCAAGGGGCAGATGGGGCCACTCGCCACGACACGGGCGACGCTGCCGAACGGGACGGTGACGACGGTCAACGCCTGGACGCCCGGGAACCCGGGCGTCGACCCGGGCGGCTCCTCGACCGGGCCCGCCTGCTCGGTGGCGGGGCGCCTGGCGTCCTCGTCGATCGGCACGCAGACCGGCGGCTCGATCGTGCTGCCGTCCAACCAGCAGAACCTGACCGGCCTGAAGCCCACCATGGGGCGGGTGTCCATCCACGGCATCATTCCGCTCTCCTTCACCCGCGACCACTCCGGGCCGCTCGCGCGCGACGCCATGGACGCGGCGCTGATGCTCCAGGTCATGGCCGGTCCGGACGCTCAGGATCCGCGCACGCTGGGGCTGCCGGACGTACCCGATCTGATCCGGTCCGCGACGCCCGTCGTCTCGCGCGGCGGTGCGGTACGGGTTCGGCATGCCACCCGGATCGGGGTGCCGGGCGACTTCCTGAACGCGCAGAAGACACTGCGCGGGGCGTTCCTCGACAAGCTCGACTCCATCTCGGGTGTCACGCTCGTCGACATCACGTACCCCGCCGACTGGGACCTGCTGACCGGCACCTTCAACGCGGCCCGGCTCGCCGAGCGCAGCGAGCCGTTCCGGCACTGGCTGCGTGCGGACCCGGCCAAGTTCGGTGTCTCGCTGCTGAGTTGGCTCCAGGGGCTGATGCTCTCGGGCGACGAGTGGATCACCGCTCAGCGCGCCAAGAACCATCTGCTGCGCGAGGTTCTCGACGGGCTCATGGACCGCTGCGATGTGCTCCTGCAGACCGGCCCCGTGCCCTTCGACATCCTGGGGCTGCCCGAAATCGGCTTCCCCATCGGCTTCGACACGGCCGGCGTGCCCGTCGGCGCGATCCTCGGCGGGCAACCGTACGAGGAGGACCGGCTGTTGGAGGTGGCCGCCGCATACCAGGCGGTCACCGACTGGCATACGCGGCGCCCGGCCGACCCGACGACCGCCTCGGCCCTCCTGAAGGCCGCGACCGCCCGGCCGCAGCTCTCGGCCGAGGAGGCGGCGGCGGCTTCCGCGTGACGTTGCCCGGCGGGGGCGGAGAGCCGGGGGCGGCGGGCCCCGGCTGGGGGCGGAGGGCCAAGGCCGATGGGGTCGGAGGGCCAAGGCCTGCGGGCCCGACAGAGGCGAAGGGTCAAGGCTGACGGCCCGGCGGGAAGGGGGAGTCATGGCCGCCGGCCCGGGCGGGAGAGCCGAGTCATGGCCTCCGGGTCCCGGCGGGAGGACGGAGTCGTGGGCTCCGGGCCCTGACGGAGACGGAGGGTCAAGGGCGACGGCGGGAGGACGGAGTCGTGGGCTCCGGGCCCTGACGGAGACGGAGGGTCAAGGGCGACGGCGGGAGGTCGGAGTCATTGCCTCCGGGTCCCGACGGGCGCGGAGGGGCAAGGGCGACGGCCCGCGCGGGCGGCCCGAGTCACAGCCGCCGGCCCGGGCGACAGGGCCAAGACATGGCCGGCGGGCCCCGACGGGCGCGGAGGGTCAAGGGCGACGGCCCGCACGGGCGGGAAGAGTCACTGTCCCCGGCCCGAGCGGCAGAGCCAAGACACGGCCGACGGGCCCCGACAGGCGCGGAGGGTCAAGGGCGACGGCCCGCACGGGCGGGAAGAGTCACAGTCCCCGGCCCGAGCGGCAGAGCCAAGACACGGCCGGCGGGCCCCGACGGGCGCATGAGGGCCAAGGGCGACGGCCCGCGCGGGCGGGAAGAGTCACGGCCGACAGACGGGGCGGCAGGGCCGCGTCATGGCCGGCGGGCGCTGCCGGAGCGGCGTAGGCGGCGTACGGCCGACAGGGGCGCGATGCCCCGCACGGCCGGACCGCCGGGAAGGCGGGATGCCGGTGTGGCTTCCGGGGCGCTGGGGAGCCGGTTCAAGTCGGCGTCCCACAGGGCGAGTTCGCGGTCGCGTGGTCCGTGCACGGTGTGTGGCTCCGCGGAGCCGAAGACGCGGACCGG
Source organism: Streptomyces sp. NPDC127595 (assembly GCF_042671685.1). Lineage (NCBI taxonomy): Bacteria > Bacillati > Actinomycetota > Actinomycetes > Kitasatosporales > Streptomycetaceae > Streptomyces > Streptomyces sp. NPDC127595. The sequence continues at coordinate 161,857 of NZ_JBHXWK010000008.1, forward strand.
ATGCGAGGTGTCCCAGGCTGCCCAGCCGGGGTCGCCCTCGACCGCGAACCGCACCCATGCCGCGTGCATCTGGTCGGCGAGCTCCTGAGGCGCGCCCTCGCCCGCGAGCTGCACCGACTCCGGTACGTCGGCGCTGTCGAAGACGAAACCCAGCTCCAGGGCATGGCAGGCACCGAGGTCCGGAACGTTCGAGGGCCAGGTGAACTCGTATACGTACGAAGGCGATTGGAGGGGTCGGGCGTCGGCGAGGCGGTGCAGCGGGACCCTTAGCAGGTGGTCGGTGACCATCTGGCCGACCAGTTCGGCGGTGCCCGCGTCCGGGTGGATCGCACGGTAGCCGCGGGGCACTTCGTGGCCGCAGTGGCAGCGGGCCATGGCGCCGGCCAGGGCAACCGGGCCGAGCCGGTCGACGCGCTCCAGGAGGCCGCCGGGTACCAGCCACAGCCGGTACTCCTCGCTGGTCCAGCCGAGGAGCAGGTCGACACCCGGCGCGGCTCCGCCGTCGACCAGCGCATCCAGCGGGTCGCGTGGCACGAGGTCGCCGTCGACGACGATGCCGAAGGCGGGCCCGCCGAGGACCGGGCTGCTGAGTCGGCCCACGTCGGCCTGGGTGCGCAGCAGCAGGGCGCGGTCGACGGCGGCGAAGGCCTGCGCCGTCGCCGGGATCTTCAGCCGGGTGGCCATTCTGCGCACCATCCGGCGTACCTTGTCGCGGTCGCTCGCCTCGGGTGCCCCGCTCTGCAGGACGGCCCGATGGAACAGGCCCGCGGCGCGCGGGCTGGCCAGCAGCGCGCCGATACTGATCGCTCCGGCCGACTCCCCGAAGACGGTCACCCGGTCGGGGTCGCCACCGAACTCCGCGATCGAGTCGCGTACCCACTCCAGGGCGGCGATCTGGTCGCGCAGCCCGGCGTTGGCGGGGGCGTCCGGGAAGAGGCCGTAACCCTCCACGCCCAGGCGGTAGTTGATGGAGACGAGGACGACTCCGTCGCGGGCGAAGGTGCGTCCGTCGTAGACCGGCACGGCCGAGGAGCCCCGGGTCAGTGCCCCGCCGTGGATCCACACCATGACGGGGAGCCGGGCTCCGGTACCCGGCTCCGGTGTCCACACGTTCAGGTTGAGGCAGTCGTCGCCGGGCACGACGGGGTCGGCGAGGAGCTTCGCGAACGCCTCGGAGTACGGGGGCTGCGGTGGCGTCGGGCCGAAGGCTGCCGCGTCGCGTACGCCGTCCCAGGGCTCGGGGGGTACCGGGGGGCGGAAGCGGTGGGGGCCGAACGGTGGGGCCGCGTAGGGGATGCCGCGGAAGACGGCGATGCCGTGTTCGTATCTGCCGCGTATCGCTCCGTGCGGGGTGCTGACCACGGGGTCCGCCGCGTCCACTGTCATCCGACCACCAGCTCCTCTCCGGCGCCTGAACCGCTCAGATCACGGCACCACATCATCTCCCGCGCCGATATCGGGTGCATTTCAGACGGCTTCTTCGCCCCCTCCGCCCCTGCCCGTCCCTTGCTCCTGGGGGCTGCCGCCCCCAGACCCCCGCCATCGCGCTGAACGCGCTCGTCCTCAAACGCCGGACGGGCTGAACCCCGCCCAGAGGGGTCTGGGGCGGAGGGGGCGAAAACCCCACCCCCAGCCCTGCCCCCGCCCTCAACCCGTCGTCCCCACCTCATTGTTGGGCGCCCCGTCCCCCACCGGCGGAAGATCCCCGCGCTCCACCGGCGCGGTAGCCGTCGGGGCGGGGGTCGGGAAGAGGGCGGCCAGTTCGACGTTCCCGGGGCGGTGGGCTGCCGTGGCCGCGTCGCGGAGGACGGCTCGGGTGACCGAGACCGCGTCCGCGCTCACCCGGACGACGACGTCCCCGTCCTCGGGCAGCAGGTACTCGTGCTGCCCGCTCCCCGCCCGGTACCAGCCACCCCCGTCCCGCTCACACCCCGCACAGCTCTCCGCCGTCACCGTCCCCCGGTCCACGTAAAGCTGAATCTGACCGCCGGTCTTCTCGGACCAGTAAGCGCTGGAGAAGCCGTCACCGCCGTACACCCCCACCGACTGCTGGGCCAGGGTGAAGCCCGGCGCCTCCGTGACGTATACGAGTTCCGGTGCTATCTGCAACGCCCGGGCACGGGCGTCGAGTTCGGCGCGGTCGGGCCCGGCGGGCGGCGGGTCGAGCGTCCCGGCCCCCGCCTTCTCCGTACCGCAGCCGGCGAGCAGAGCGGGAAGCAGTAACGCCGCCGGAAGCAGCACACGCATGGTTCGGATCATGCGGCCATCCTGCCGTATTCGCACAGGTGTTTCATATAGAAACCCGGGGCCGGAGGCCGGGGTGTCCGATTCCTTCAAGACCCACACTCCCCACCCCGCCTACCGTGACCGCATGACTCCACGATTCGACCTGATCGGCATCGCCGTCTCCGACATGGCCGCCTCCCTCGCCTTCTACCGCCGCCTCGGGCTCAGCTTCCCCGAAGGCTCCGAGGCCCAGCCGCACGTCGAGACCGAACTTCCCGGCGGGCTGCGGCTCGCCCTCGACACCGACGAGGTGATCCGGTCCTTCCACGCCGGGTACCGGCCTGCGGGCACCGGCGGCCGGGTCTCGCTCGCCTTCCTCTGCGACAGTCCGGCGGAGGTCGACTCCGTGTACGACGACCTGGTCGGCGCCGGCCACCACGGCGAGCTCAAGCCCTGGGACGCCGTCTGGGGCATGCGGTACGCGGTCGTACAGGACCCGGACGGCAACGGCGTCGACCTCTTCGCGCGGCTGCCGGAAGCCGGATAGCGGTGGAGCCCTGCAAGGGCCGCCGACGCTACCCCCGCCCGACCAGCTCCCCCAGCGGCGCCCCCGCCAACTCCCGTACATCCCGCGCCAGATGGGCCTGATCCGCGAACCCCGCCCGAACCGCCGTCTCCGCGAAGGGCACCCCGTCCCGCGCGAGGGCCAACGCCCGTTGCAGCCGCAGCACGCGAGCCAGCGTCTTGGGCCCGTACCCGAAAGCGGCGAGCGAGCGGCGGTGCAACTGGCGCGCTCCCAGGCCGAGTTCGTCAGCTACGACGGCCACCGGGCGGCCCGCGTCCAGGCCCGACACGACCTCCCTGAGCAGCGGGTCGGAGGGCTCCGCGTCGGCCGCCCGCTCCAGCGCCACCTCTTCGAGCACGCTCACCGGGTCGGCGGCCGAGTCCACCCGCGCGGTGAGTCGTCGTACCTCCGAGGCGGGCCAGATGTCCGCCAACTCCACGCGCTGATCGCGGAGTTCATGGGCCGGTACACCGAGGAACGCGGGCGCGGTGCCGGGGTAGAAGCGGACGCCCGCCCAGCACCCCGGCACGCCCTCCGGGACGTACGCGCGTGTGTCCGGACCGGCGACCAGCAGCCGCCCCTGCGTCCACAGCAGGTCCATGCACCCGTCGGGCAGCACGGGCCGCGCGCCGGGTGTGGACGGGGTGTTCGTCCAGACCACGGCGCCGGAAAGCCGGGACGCCCGCTCCGCGTACACGTACGACACGCTACGCCGCTCGTGAACGGTGCTCCTGCGGGCTGACCCCGTACACCCGCTTGAAGGCGCTGGAGAGTGCGAACGCGCTGCCGTAGCCGACCTGGCGGGCGATCGCGCCGATGGTGTCCTCGGTGTCGCGCAGCCGGTCGGCGGCGAGGGCGAGGCGCCAGCCCGTCAGGTAGGTCATGGGGGGCTCGCCGACGAGTTCGCTGAAGCGGCGGGCGAGCGCGGCGCGGGAGACGCCGGCCTTGGCGGCGAGGGTCGCGACCGTCCAGGGGTGGGCCGGGTCGTCCTGGACCAGCCGCAGGACGCGGCCCACCACGGGGTCCGCGAGAGCCTGGTACCAGGCGGGCGCCTCGGCCTCGGGGCGGGAGAACCAGGCCCGTAGCGCGGCGATGACCAGCAGGTCGAGCAGCCGGTCGAGGACGACCTCCTGGCCGGGTTCGTCGCGGACGATCTCCTCGGCGAGGATGTCGGTGAGCGCGCAGTCCCACACATCGGCGGTGAGCGTGAGGAGCGGCGGCAGGGCGTCGAGCAGCCTGCCGCTGATCTCGCCCTGCATCATGTACGTCCCGATCAGCATCACCGCGGACCCGTCGAGCCGGTCGCCCCAGCTGCGGACACCGAGGTCCCAGTGGCCCTTCATGGAACGCCCGTCGGGGTAGCTGCACTCGCCGCCCGGCAGGATCACGGCCTGCGGGACCGTTCCCGGGGCGTCGGCCACGGTGTACGGGTCCGGGCCGCGCGCTATCGCAATGTCGCCGGCGCTCAGCCGCACCCGCTCTCCGCCGTCCGCCGTGATCCACGCGTCACCGCGGACGAGCAGCATGATCGTCAGAGGGGCGCGGTCCTCCACGCGGATGCCCCAGGGCGGGTCGAAACACGCACGGATCATGAAGGCGCCACGGGCGCGTGGACCCTCCAACAGGCCTGCGAGTGCGTCCATGGGGCCAGCGTAGACGCGCACATATGGGAATGAGCGGTTCAGCGATGGTTCCTTGCGGCGCACCGAAGTTCACTGCCTGTATGACGGAAAACACGGCAGGTACGAAGGACATGACGGTACTGGTGACCGGCGCCACCGGGCGCACGGGCAGCCGGGTCGCGGAGGCCGCGCGGACGGCCGGGCTCACGGTGCGGGCGGGATCCCGCTCTCAGGGCACCCGCTTCGACTGGGCGGACCGCTCGACATGGGCGGAGGCCCTGCGCGGCGCCGACGCGGCCTATCTCGCCTATCCCACGGACGTCGGCACCCCGGAGGCGACCGAGGCGGTGGGCGCCCTCGCACGCGAGGCGGTCGGGCTCGGCGTACGGCGGCTCGTGCTGCTGTCGGCGCGCGGTGAGGAGCGGGCGCAGGCGACGGAAGAGGCGCTGAGGACGTCCGGCGCGGACTGGACGGTCGTACGGGCGGCCTGGTTCGCGCAGAACTTCAGTGAGGGTCCGCTGGTGGAGGGGCTGGTCCACGGGGAACTGGTGTTCCCGGCCGGTGAGGTGCAGGAGCCCTTCATCGATGTGCGGGACATCGCGGACGTCGTGGTGGCCGCGCTGACCTCGGGCGACCGGTACGTGGGGCAGGAGATCACCGTCTCCGGAGCCCGGCTGCTGACCTTCCGCGAGGCGGTCGCGGAGATCTCGGCGGCGACGGGCAGCGAGCTGACGTACGTCCCGGTGACGGCTCGGCAGTACGGCGACACGCTGACCGGGTTCGGGGTGCCGCCACAGGAGGCCGACCTCCTCGTCGAGGTCTTCGAGGGCCTCCTGGACGGCCGCAACGCCCATCTCTCGGACGGCGTCCAGCGGGTCCTGGGGCGCGAGCCGCGGGACTTCTCGGAATTCGTCCGGGAGGCCGCGGCGGCCGGAACCTGGAAGGCCTGAGCCTCTCCGGTGGTCCCTGACGCCTTCCGGTGGCGTCACTCCCCCGGCGGCACCTCCCCGTTCTTGTGCTGCGGGCGATGCGTGTTTTTCACATGCGCCCGCAGCCGGGAGGTCACGTCCTCCGGCGGCAGGAAGCGGGACCAGCGCTCCGGGAACTCGGAGGGCATGTCCGGGTCGTCGGAGTCGTCGAACTCGGCGTCGTACGAGCGGGACGCGGCGACACGGGCGACGTACTCGGCGACCTGGGCCTCGCGCAGGCGTTCGTTGTTGGCACGGGCCGCTGCCGTGGCGGCGGCCGGCCAGACGCGGTCGATGGCGGCGTTGACGGCGGCGCCGACCAGGACCGCGAACGCGGAAACCCCGATCCACAGGAGGACCGCGACGGGCGCGGCGAGCGAGCCGTAGATCGTGGGGCCCTCGACCGTGTTGGTCAGATACACACGGAGCAGGAGGCTGCCGATGACCCACATGGCGAGGGCCACCAGGGCGCCCGGCACGTCCTCGACCCACGGCGAGCGCACCGGCACCGACACGTGGTACAGCGTCGTCAGGAAGACGATCCCGAGGATGATCACGACGGGCCAGTACAGGATCTGCACGACCGTCTCCGACCACGGCACGATGTTCACCACCGCGTCCGGGCCCGCCACCATCAACGGCAGCGCGACCGAGCCGATCAGCAGAGCCACGACGAAGAGCAGGAACGACACGATGCGGGTCTTCACGATCCCGCGGGTCCCGTCGAGGCCGTACATCACGGTGATGGTGTCGATGAAGACGTTCACCGCGCGCGAGCCCGACCACAGGGCGAACAGAAAGCCGAGGGAGATGATGTCGGGGCGGCCGCCCTTCGTCACGTCGTGCAGGATCGGCTCGGCGATGTCGTGCACACCCTTGTCGGACAGGATCGTGCGAGCCGCCTCCAGGATGTTGTTCTCCAGGCTGGCGATCGTGTCGGCGCCGGTCCAGTCGTCCACGTAGCCGAGCAGACCGATCATGCTCAGCAGAAGTGGCGGCACGGAGAGGAGGGTGAAGAACGCCGCCTCCGCTGCCAGACCCAGGATCCGGTACTCCATGCACGAGTTGACGGTGTCCTTGAGCAGCAGCCAGGCGGTCCTGCGCTTCGACACGTTCCTGTACAGCGCCTTCGCGCGGTGAAGACGACCCGAGGGAGGCCGTTCAGGTGTTTCTTTTGCCTGGTGCACGTCCTTACCGTATCCGTATGTCAGCCACCACCCACACCGTGACCAACCAGCCTCCGCCCCTGGTCGGATATGACGTCTTTGCCGCCGACCGGGCCCTCGCGGAGGCGGTCGAACGGCACCTCGATCCACCGCTCCTCGACGAGGCGCGCGGCGAGTTGTCGGCCCTCGGACACGCCGCAGGCTCCGCCCAGGTACAGGAGTGGGGCGTACTGGCCAACGAGAACCCGCCCAAGCTGCGCACCCACGACCGCTACGGCAACCGGATCGACGAGGTCGAGTTCCATCCGTCCTGGCACCGGCTCCTAGGCAAGGGGGTGTCGGCCGGGCTGACGGCCGCCTGGTCGCGGCCCGGCGGCCATGTGCGGCGCGCGGCCGGTTTCATGGTCTGGACGCAGGTCGAGGCCGGCAACGGCTGCCCGCTGTCCATGACCCACGCGGCGGTGCCCGCGCTGCGCACCGACCCGGCGCTCGCCGCCGAGTGGGAGCCACGACTGACCTCCACCGTCTACGACCAGGAGCTGGTCCCCGCCGGCCGGAAGCCCGGCGCGCTCTTCGGGATGGGCATGACGGAGAAACAGGGCGGCAGCGACGTACGCGCCAATACGACGGCTGCGCGACCGCTCGCCGAGGACGGGACGTACGAGCTGACCGGCCACAAGTGGTTCTGCTCGGCGCCGATGTCGGACGGTTTCCTGGTGCTGGCGCAGGCTCCGGGCGGGCTCACCTGCTTTCTCGTCCCCCGCGTCCTGGCGGACGGCACGCGCAACGTCTTCCGCATCCAGCGCCTCAAGGACAAGCTCGGCAACCGGTCGAACGCGTCGAGCGAGGTCGAGTTCGACGGGACCTGGGCGCGCCGGGTCGGGGAGGAGGGCCGCGGGGTGCGCACCATCATCGAGATGGTCGCGGCGACCCGCCTGGACTGCGTTCTCGGTTCGGCCGCGCTGATGCGGCAGGCCGTCGCGCAGGCCGTGCACCACTGCACCTACCGCGAGGCGTTCGGCGGCAAGCTCGTCGACAAGCCGCTGATGAGGAACGTACTCGCGGATCTGGCGCTGGAGTCCGAGGCCGCGACAACGCTCGCGCTGCGCCTTGCCGCCGCCTACGACGACGGGAGCGAGCAGGAGCGGGCGTTCCTGCGGCTCGCGGTGCCGGCCGCCAAGTACTGGGTGACCAAGCGGTGTACACCGGTCGCGGTCGAGGCCCTCGAATGCCTGGGCGGCAACGGGTACGTCGAGGAGTCCGGTATGCCGAGGCTGTTGCGCGAGTCGCCGCTCAACTCGGTGTGGGAGGGCGCGGGCAACGTCCAGGCACTGGACGTACTGCGCGCGCTCCAGCGGGAGCCGGGCGCACTGGACGCGTATCTGCGCGAGGTGGGGCGGGCGCGCGGCGCCGACCACCGGCTGGACGGGGCGATCAAGAACCTGCTGACCGAACTCGCCGACCTGGAGGGCATCGAGGGCCGCGCGCGGCGGCTGGCCGAGCGGGTCGCGTTGGTGCTCCAGGGGGCGCTGCTCGTCCAGCACGCGCCCCCCGAGGTCGCCGACGCGTTCTGCGGCTCACGTCTGGGCGGCGACTGGGGCTCGGCCTTCGGCACGCTGCCGCACAGTCTGGATCTGGCCACGGTGGTGGAGCGGGCACGGCCGGTCTCGTGATCGCCTTGCCGGGAGCCGGTGTTCCGCCCGCCGACCGGCGGCCGGTGTCCTGATCGCCTGGTCAGCGGCTGCCCGTCGGCTGGCACGGGGGTGGTGCTGCGCCGACACGGCACCACCCCCGCTTTCAGGCTCCGTCGACGGAGCACTGGCGCCGCACGGGCGACGCCAGTGTCATTTTCAAGGGAACTTGTGACCGTTGGCGAGAGTTGCAGACCGTTGCATTCCATCTGTGCGCCTTGCGCGAACCCCCGGCGTCGGCGGCCGGGAGCAGGCACGATGTGGGATGACGGCGGCGTCATACCTTGTATGCGGTTTGTACGCGGTACCGGTTTCGGGAGAGCCCAAGTGAAGTCCACATCGTTCGACCCGGCATCGTTCAACCTCGCCCGGTTCGCCCCGCTGGACGCGTCCGAAACGGCACGGCGCCTCCAGGAGACCTGGGCCGCGACAGTCAGAGGTGAACGGTCCACGATCGCGCCCCGTCCCGTCATCGGACAGTCCTGGCAACGGGTGAAACGATTCGGCGTCAATCCCGAACAGGGCACGGACAGCGTCCTGTTGCAGACGGACGAGATCGAGCACCGGCGCACCTCGACCGCGCTCGCCGAAGTGATGCCGGTCCTCAGCGGCGGTCTCGGCTCGGTCGCCGACGCCTCCCTGCAGATCATGGTGGTCACGGACCCGGAGGGCCGGGTGCTGTGGCGCGAGGGCAACGCCGGTGTACTGCGCCGGGCCGACACCATCTGCCTGGAGGAGGGCGCCGCCTGGAGCGAGGACACGACGGGCACCAACGCGATCGGCACCGCGCTGACCGCCAGGGCCGCCGTCCAGGTGCACTCGGCCGAGCACTTCCTGCGCACCCTGCACAACTGGACCTGCGCCGCCGCTCCGGTGCACGACCCGCGGGACGGGCAACTGCTGGGCATCGTCGATGTGAGCGGACCGCAGAGCACGTTCCATCCGGCCACCCTCGCCCTGGTCGACTCGGTGACCCGGCTGGCCGAAAGCGAACTGCGCGGCCGGCATCTGGCGTCCATCGAACGGCTGCGCTCGGTGGCCGCGCCCGTCCTGTGCCGGCTGGACGGCAAGGCGCTGGTCGTCGACACCCACGGCTGGCTCGCGGCCGTCACGGGGATGCCTCCGGTCGACCGGGTGGGGCTGCCCAACTCCTTCGGCGCGGGCCGGTACTGGCTGCCCTCCCTCGGGACCTGCCTCGTGGAGCCGCTGCCCGGCGGCTGGCTGCTCCGGGTCGCCGAGACCGACACCTCCGGGTGCGCGAGCCGTGTGGTCCTCGACCTCAGCGACCTGCGGCGGCCCTGCGTCACCGTCGCGGGAGCGGCGGGCAGTTGGGCCCAGGACCTGAGTCCACGTCATGCGGAGCTGCTGTACGTACTGGCCGTGCACCGCCAGGGGCGCAGCGCCGCCGAGCTCGCCCTCGACCTCTTCGGCGACCCGACCCGGACGGTCACCGTCCGTGCCGAACTCTCCCGGCTCCGCCGCCGCCTCACGGGCCTCCTCGACCACCGCCCCTACCGCTTCCGCGAGGAGGTGGAGGTCGAGGTCGTCCTCCCCGACGACCCGACCGGCCTGCTGCCGCATTCGACGGCACCGGCGGTGGTGGAGACGCGGGTTGTTGAGGGGTGAATGCCGGGCGGGGGTGCTGGCGGGGATGCCGGGCGGGGGGTGCCAGCGGGGGTGGCGGGTGGGGGCGAACCGGGGTAGCGGGTGGGGCGAATGGGGGTAGCGGGCGTCCACCGCGTACGTATTTCGTCGGTGTCTTCCGGTGTATGTGACCTGGCCCGTGGGTCTCTGCCGTAGCATCCCCTCACAGGCCACCCCACCCGCCTCTCCGTCAACGCACCGAGTGCGAGAGGCAGTTGGCCTGACTCGGGAGGACGCATGAAGCAGCGCGGCAGGCATCGTCGTCGTAGGAGAGGTCAGGCGCTGCGGGCCACACTGGCCGGAACCGCCCTCGCACTCACCGCGGCAGCCACCCTGATCAGCGCCTCCCAGGCCACCAGCAGCGGCAGCCCGGGCGCGCTGACCCCGCTCACCTCCTCCGCGCACACCGCACAGCTCCGCCTCGACGAGAACCTGGCCGGCCAGGGCACGCTTGACACGCTCACCCGGCGTATGGGCGGGAACGTAGGCGTCGCCGCCGTACTGGACAGCGCCGACCACTCGATGCGGAACGAGGACGACTGCGCCGGCTCCGAGCGCGCCGCACTGCCCGTCGAGCCGGCCGCCACGCGCGCGTACTGCTGGGACAGCGCCGACGCGACGGCCCGGCAGTGGCTGCCACGGTCCGTCACGACCTCCGGGGACGCCTACGAGGACGGCACCTGGGGCGAGCGCCGGGTGATCCTGGCCGGCTGGACGCACCAGGACCAGCAGGCCGCCGACGATCCCCGGACGGGCGAGCCGACGCAGGACGAGGGCCTCGCCAGGATCGCCTTCATCGACACGACCGACCCGCACGCCCTCACGTACCGCTATGCCCTGCTCGTCGTGCCGCAGGACGGCGGGAAGGACTTCGAGGCGGTCCGCTCCCGGCTGGGCGGCATGGTCTGGTACCAGGACAAGCTGATCGTCACCGCCCGCAACGGCACCGCCCTGCTCGCCTTCGACATGCGCCGCATCCTCGAGACCGACGTGAACAGCGGTGCGATCGGCAGGGTGAGCGGCGGCTACTCGGCGGACGGCTACCAGTACGTCCTGCCGGCCATCGCCTCGTACGACCTGGCCGGCGGCTCGTGTACGACGGGCGACGACCATGCAGTCCCCTGCTTCGGCTCGCTCTCCCTGGACCGCACCTCGACCCCGGACAGTCTGGTCGCCACCGAGCTGTCCACCCCCGACAGCACGGACCGCGCCCGCGTCTGGCGCTATCCGTACAGCGCCGCGGCCGACCGCACCGGCCTGCTCGCCGCCGACTCCAAGGGCCGTGTCGACGCGGCCGAGGTCTTCGAGACGAAGGCCACCGGAGTGTCCGGCGTCCTCTCGCACCGGCCGGACGGCGCGCACGAGGCCCAGTGGTATGTCGTCCAGACACCGGCCGGCGACACCAGGCCCGCCACCCTCTGGCGCCAGACGGACACCGACGCCGCCGCGGCCACGTGCACCACGGACCTGTCGTACGCCTGCTGGGGCCTGGACACCGCGTCCCTGTCCTACTGGCAGGAGACGGACGAGCTCTGGACGCTGACCGGCGCGACGGGCACCGGCACGGCCGCGGCGCGGGTTCTGTACGCGGTTTCGCTGCCCTCGGTCGACGGCTCGCTCGAATAGGGGCGCCCCCGCGGCGGCGGGCGCGCGACGGCAGGCACGCGCGGCGGGCACGCGACCGCGTGCACGCGACGCCGAAGCGACCGGGCAAGGCCGCTTCGGATGCGGGCCCGGCCGGGCAAGGGGCCGCTTTGGAGGCGGCCTCACCCCCGTGATTCCCTGGCTCGCATGAGCAACGTCACCGTGACCACCTGGTCCCTCGAACAGACGGCGCCGACCGACCTGCTCCCTGCGGTCGCGCCCGACGGGGACGTCCGGATCGTCCGCGCCGAGGTCCCCTCGCCCGAGTTCAGCAGGTTCCTGTACGCGTCGGTCGGCGGGGACATCCGCTGGACCGACCGGCTCGGCTGGTCGTACGAGCGGTGGCAGGAGCTCCTGGACAAGCCGGGCGTGGAGACCTGGGTCGCATACGACCGGGGGACGCCCGCCGGGTACGTGGAGCTCGCCCCGCAGGACGACGGTGTCGTGGAGATCGCCTACTTCGGGCTGATCCCCGCCTTCCGGGGGCGCCGGATCGGCGGGCACCTCCTCTCCTACGGTGTCGCGCGTGCCTGGGACCTGGCGGAGCGCCTGCCGGAGCGGGCGGAGACCAAGCGGGTCTGGCTGCATACATGCAGCAAGGACGGGGAGCATGCGATGGACAACTACCTGCGGCGTGGTTTCAGGCTCTTTGACACCAAGGTGACGGAGGAGCCGGAGGGGGCCGCGCCCGGCCCGTGGCCGGGGGCGCGAGCCGTCTGAACAGTCGCTGACCTGCGGCGTCATGGGATCTTGCCGGGCCCCGGGCGGGCGTAGAGCCTGGTCATGTGACCGACAACATCTCCGTCTCACGATCCGGGACCAGGGTGTCCACATGATGGATGACGGTGGACTGTCCCGAGACCCTCATGACACGCTTCCGTCATGTCTGGAACTGGGATTGCCTTGGTGAGTCGGCGGCACGTCGACCTCGGCCGCGTATCCAGCGCCATCTGTCCGGTGGGCTGACAGCCCCGGCACAGCCGGCATTTCCCGTTTGCCTCCCCCTGCGCAATGAGGCGCACGTACTTCCGTATGTGCACGTTCACGCAGGCGAGGGCCGCTCTCCTTCCTGTCCCCCGCAGTCCCGAAGGACGTATCGACCATGGCCGCCACCCCGCAGAATCCCGCCGCGCCCCGCCGCAAGGTGAGCCGTCACCGCGGCGAGGGTCAGTGGGCCGTGGGTCACTTCACCCCGCTCAACGGCAACGAACAGTTCAAGAAGGACGACGACGGTCTCAATGTGCGGACACGCATTGAGACGATCTACTCCAAGCGGGGCTTCGACTCGATCGACCCCAACGACCTGCGCGGGCGGATGCGCTGGTGGGGCCTGTACACCCAGCGCAAGCCCGGGATCGACGGCGGCAAGACCGCGATCCTGGAGCCGGAGGAGCTGGACGACAAGTACTTCATGCTGCGCGTGCGCATCGACGGCGGGCGGCTGACCACCGAGCAGCTCCGGGTCATCGGCGAGATCTCGCAGGAGTTCGCGCGCGGCACCGCCGACCTCACCGACCGGCAGAACGTGCAGTACCACTGGATCCGCATCGAGGACGTCCCGGAGATCTGGGAGCGCCTCGAAGCGGTCGGGCTGTCCACGACCGAGGCCTGCGGTGACACGCCCCGCGTCATCCTCGGCTCGCCCGTCGCCGGGATCGCCGAGGACGAGATCATCGACGGCACGCCCGCCATCGACGTGATCCACCGCCGGATCATCGGCAACAAGGACTTCTCGAACCTGCCCCGCAAGTTCAAGTCCGCGATCTCCGGCTCACCGCTGCTCGACGTGGCGCACGAGATCAACGACATCGCCTTCGTCGGCGTGAACCACCCGGAGCACGGCCCCGGCTTCGACGTCTGGGTCGGCGGCGGCCTCTCCACCAACCCCAAGATCGGCCAGCGCCTTGGCGCCTGGGTCCCGCTGGACGAGGTCCCGGACGTCTACGAGGGCGTCATCTCCATCTTCCGTGACTACGGCTACCGGCGGCTGCGCACCCGCGCCCGCCTGAAGTTCCTGGTCGCCGACTGGGGTATCGAGAAGTTCCGCCAGATCCTGGAGGACGACTACCTCAAGCGGAAGCTCGTCGACGGCCCGGCGCCCGACCAGCCCGTCGCCCGCTGGCGCGACCACGTCGGCGTGCACCGGCAGAAGGACGGCCGCTTCTACGTCGGCTTCGCACCGCGCGTGGGCCGCGTGGACGGCGCCACCCTCACGAAGATCGCCGAGCTGGCCGCCGCACACGGCTCGGGCCGCCTGCGGACCACCGTCGAGCAGAAGATGATCGTCCTCGATGTGGAGCAGGAGCAGATCGACTCGCTGGTGGCTGGGCTTGAGGCGCTCGACCTCAGGGTCAATCCCTCCCCCTTCCGGCGCGGCACGATGGCCTGCACCGGTATCGAGTACTGCAAGCTCGCGATCGTCGAGACCAAGGCGCGCGGGGCCTCCCTGATCGACGAACTCGAGCGCCGTATCCCCGAGTTCGAAGAGCCGATCACCATCAACATCAACGGCTGCCCGAACGCCTGCGCCCGTATCCAGGTCGCGGACATCGGTCTCAAGGGCCAGCTGGTCCTCGACGGCGAGGGCAACCAGGTCGAGGGCTTCCAGGTGCACCTGGGCGGCGCGCTCGGTCTTGAGGCCGGTTTCGGCCGCAAGGTCCGTGGTCTGAAGGTCACTTCGGACGAGCTTCCCGACTATGTCGAGCGCGTCCTCAAGCGGTTCCAGGAGGAGCGCGAGGACGGCGAGCGATTCGCCACCTGGGCCACGCGTGCCAGCGAGGAGTCGCTGACATGAGCGAGCGAGCCGCCCCTTTCTACTGCCCCTACTGCGGTGACGAAGACCTTCGTCCCAGCGAGCAGGGCCACGGCGCGTGGGAATGCGCGGCGTGCAATCGGGCCTTTCAGCTGAAGTTCCTCGGGTTGCTGTCCCGGGGTCTGCAGCGGAGTGACGGTGGAGGGGCAGAGATATGACGACGATTCAGGAAGAGCGCACGGACGAGGACTTGAGGAGCCTCGCCGAGCAGGCGGGCCGCGACCTGGAGGACGCGTCCGCCCTTGAGATCCTCCGGTGGGCGGTCGCCACCTTCGGCGAGGGGTTCTGCGTGACCTCCTCCATGGAGGACGCGGTGGTCGCCCACCTCGCCTCCCGCGCCCTCCCCGGAGTGGACGTCGTCTTCCTCGACACCGGCTACCACTTCCCGGAGACCATCGGCACCCGGGACGCCGTAGAGGCCGTGATGGACGTCAACGTCATCACGCTCACCCCGCGCCAGACGGTCGCCGAGCAGGACGCCGAGTACGGCCCCCAACTGCACGACCGCGACCCCGACCTGTGCTGCGCACTGCGCAAGGTCAAGCCCCTTGAGCAGGGGCTCACCAAGTACAGCGCCTGGGCGACGGGCCTGCGCCGCGACGAGTCCCCGACCCGGGCGAACACCCCGGTCGTCGGCTGGGACGAGAAGCGCCGCAAGGTCAAGATCTCCCCGATCGCCCGCTGGACGCAGGACGACGTGGACACGTACGTCGCCGAGCACGGCGTGCTCACCAACCCGCTGCTGATGGACGGTTACGCCTCCGTGGGCTGCGCACCCTGCACCCGCCAGGTCCTCGAGGGCGAGGACGCGCGCGCCGGACGCTGGGCCGGCCGCTCCAAGACCGAGTGCGGGCTGCACGGATGACCATCACAGAGACTCTGGAGAAGCAAGTGACGACCGGAGCCACCATCTGGCTCACGGGTCTGCCGAGCGCCGGCAAGACCACCATCGCGTACGAACTCGCCGGGCGGCTGCGCGAGGAGGGCCACCGTGTCGAGGTGCTCGACGGCGACGAGATCCGTACGTTCCTGACGGCGGGCCTCGGCTTCAGCCGCGCGGACCGGCACACGAACGTGCAGCGCATCGGCTACGTCGCCGACCTGCTCGCCCGCAACGGCGTGAAGGCCCTGGTTCCGGTGATCGCGCCGTACGCCGACAGCCGCGAGGCGGTGCGCAAACGTCACCAGGTCAGTGGGGCGGCGTACATCGAGGTGCATGTCGCGACGCCGGTCGAGGTGTGCAGCGAGCGCGATGTGAAGGGGCTGTACGCCAAGCAGGCGGCGGGCGAGATCTCGGGGCTCACCGGGGTCGACGACCCGTACGAGGAGCCCGAGTCACCCGATCTGCGGATCGAGTCGCACACCCAGACCGTGCACGAGTCCGCGGCCGCGCTGCATGCGCTGCTCACCGAGAGGGGTCTCGCATGACGACCGTCGTGACTGCCTCCCAGGGGACCGGCAGCCCGTACGCCCTTTCTCATCTGGACGCCTTGGAGTCGGAGGCGGTGCATATCTTCCGCGAGGTGGCGGGTGAGTTCGAGCGGCCGGTGATCCTGTTCTCCGGCGGCAAGGACTCCATCGTCATGCTGCACCTGGCGCTGAAGGCCTTCGCGCCCGCCGCGATTCCCTTCACGCTGCTGCACGTGGACACCGGCCACAACTTCCCCGAGGTACTGGAGTACCGCGACCGTGTGGTCGCCGCACATGGGCTGCGCCTCCATGTGGCCTCCGTCCAGGACTACATCGACCGCGGTGTGCTGCGCGAACGCCCCGACGGGACCCGTAATCCGCTGCAGACCCTGCCGCTGACGGAGAAGATCCAGTCCGAACGCTTCGACGCCGTCTTCGGCGGCGGACGCCGCGACGAGGAGAAGGCCCGCGCCAAAGAGCGGGTCTTCTCGCTGCGCGACGAGTTCTCCCAGTGGGACCCCCGCCGCCAGCGCCCCGAACTCTGGCAGCTCTACAACGGCCGCCACGCACCCGGCGAACACGTCCGCGTCTTCCCCCTCTCCAACTGGACCGAACTGGACGTCTGGCAGTACATCGCCCGCGAGGGGATCGAGCTGCCCGAGATCTACTTCGCGCACGAGCGTGAGGTGTTCAAGCGGTCCAACATGTGGCTCACCGCGGGTGAGTGGGGCGGGCCTCGCGAGAACGAGACGATCGAGAAGCGGCAGGTGCGCTACCGCACCGTCGGTGACATGTCCTGCACCGGCGCCGTCGACTCCGACGCCACCACCCTCGACGCCGTGATCACCGAGATCGCCGCCTCCCGGCTCACCGAGCGCGGCGCCACCCGCGCCGACGACAAGATGTCCGAGGCCGCGATGGAAGACCGCAAGCGCGAGGGGTACTTCTAGACATGACCAGCACCACCGAACCCACCGAGCCCCTGTCGGTCGAGCAGTTGTCGGCGACCACCCTGCTGCGCTTCGCCACCGCGGGCTCCGTCGACGACGGCAAGTCCACCCTCGTAGGACGACTGCTGCACGACTCCAAGTCGGTCCTCACCGACCAACTGGAAGCCGTGGAACGCGTCTCCGCCAGCCGCGGCCAGGACACCCCCGACCTGGCGCTGTTGACGGACGGCCTGCGCGCCGAACGTGAACAGGGCATCACCATCGACGTCGCCTACCGCTACTTCGCCACCGCGCAACGCCGCTTCATCCTGGCGGACACCCCGGGGCACGTGCAGTACACCCGCAACATGGTCACCGGCGCCTCCACCGCAGACCTGGCCGTCGTCCTCGTGGACGCCCGCAACGGCGTCATCGAGCAGACCCGCCGGCACGCCGCCGTCGCCGCCCTCCTGCGCGTCCCGCACGTCGTCCTCGCCGTCAACAAGATGGACCTCGTCGAGTACAAGGAGTCCGTCTTCGCGGCGATCGCCGAGGAGTTCACGGCGTACGCCTCCGAGCTGGGCGTCCCGGAGATCACCGCGATCCCGATCTCGGCGCTCGCCGGCGACAACGTGGTGGAGCCCTCCGCGAACATGGACTGGTACGGCGGTCCGACGGTCCTGGAGCACCTGGAGACGGTGCCGGTCAGCCACGACCTGGCGAGCTGCCACGCCCGGCTGCCCGTGCAGTACGTGATCCGCCCGCAGACCGCCGAGCACCCGGACTACCGGGGTTACGCGGGCCAGATCGCGGCCGGCACCTTCCGCGTCGGCTCCCCGATCACCGTCCTGCCGTCCGGGCGTACGTCGACGATCGCCGGGATCGATCTGCTGGGCACGCCGGTCGACGTGGCCTGGACCCCGCAGTCGGTGACCCTCCTCCTCGCTGACGACGTCGACATCTCGCGCGGCGACCTGATCGTGCCGACCACGGACGCGCCGCCGATCACCCAGGACGTCGAGGCGACCGTCTGCCATGTCGCCGACGCGCCTCTGGTCGTCGGCCACCGCGTGCTGCTCAAGCACGGCACCCGCACGGTCAAGGCGATCGTGAAGGACATCCCGTCCCGGCTGACCCTCGACGACCTGTCCCTGCATCCGCACCCCGGACAGCTCGTCGCCAACGACATCGGCCGCGTCAAGATCCGTACCGCCGAACCGCTGCCGCTCGACTCGTACGCCGACTCGCGGCGCACCGGCGCGTTCATCCTGATCGACCCGGCCGACGGCACCACGCTGACCGCGGGCATGGTCGGCGAGTCGTTCGCCTCGCCGGAGCCGGTCAAGTCCGAGACCGACGACGACGGTTGGGACTTCTGACATGAGCCTCAGGGACTTCTACTCCACGTTCGCGAAGGAGGGCGGCCGCGTCGGCAGCGGCGCCCTCGGCAGCGGGCAGGGCGGAGTCGCGCGATGTGCGCGATGACGTACGCGCACCGCTTGCGCGCCCCGTCCCCCCACCCGACGTCGCGGACGCGACGAAGACCTGTCGACCTTCCCGGCCACGAACCGAACCCGTGACCGCCGGGCCAACGAGGGGAATACCTCCCGTGCCTGCCATCCGCTCAGCTTCAGTGAAGCGCGGCCTCGCCCTGATAGCCGCCTTGCCCCTCCTCACCCTCGCCGCCTGCGGCTACGGTTCCGACTCCAAGGACGAGGGCACCTCGAAGGTCGCCGCCGGCGCCGAGAAGATCGACGGTCTCGACTCCGTGAAGATCGGCTACTTCGGCAACCTGACCCACGCGACCGCACTGGTGGGCAACCAGAAGGGCTTCTTCCAGAAGGAGCTCGGTGCCACCAAGGCCGAGTACGCGATCTTCAACGCCGGTCCCTCCGAGATCGAGGCGCTGAACTCGGGCTCGATCGACATCGGCTGGATCGGCCCCTCGCCGTCCATCAACGGCTACACCAAGTCCAAGGGAACGGACCTGCGCATCATCGGCGGTTCGGCCTCCGGCGGTGTGAAGCTGGTGGTCAACCCGGACAAGATCAAGAACCTGGCGGACGTCAAGGGCAAGAAGATCGCCACCCCGCAGCTCGGCAACACGCAGGACGTGGCGCTGCTGAACTGGATCTCCGACCAGGGCTGGAAGGTCGACGCGGAGAGCGGCAAGGGCGATGTGTCGGTCGTCCGGACGGACAACAAGGTCACCCCGGACGCCTACAAGAACGGCTCCATCGACGGCGCCTGGGTGCCGGAGCCGACCGCGTCCAAGCTGGTCGCCGAGGGCGGCAAAGTGCTGCTCGACGAGGCGGACCTGTGGCCGGACAAGAAGTTCGTGATCACGAACATCATCGTGTCGCAGAAGTTCCTCAAGGCCCACCCGGACGTCGTCGAGGCCGTGCTGAAGGGCTCCGTCGCGACCAACAAGTGGATCAACGCCAACCCGGACGAGGCGAAGGCCTCCGCGAACGCGCAGCTCAAGATCGACTCCGGCAAGGAGCTTCCGGCCGACGTGATCGACCCGGCGTGGAAGTCCATCCAGTTCATCAACGACCCGCTGGCCTCCACGCTCAACGCCGAGGCCGACCACGCGGTGAAGGCGGGTCTGCTGGAGAAGCCCGACCTTGCCGGCATCTACGACCTCACGCTGCTCAACAAGGTCCTCAAGGCCGAGGGCGAGAGCCCGGTCGACGACGCCGGTCTCGGCGTCAAGTAAGCCCGGTCCCCGATGAGTTCCCAGGAGGTGACGACCATGGCCACCACGATCGCCAAGGCTGCCGACGGCGCCGAAGCGGTGGAGCACGCCGCCCGTATCGAGCACGTCTCGAAGTCCTTCGCCGGGCCCGCCGGGCAGCAGCTGGTCCTCGACGACATCACCCTCGATGTCGCGCCGGGCGAGTTCGTCACCCTCCTGGGGGCCTCGGGCTGCGGCAAGTCGACGCTGCTGAACCTGGTGGCGGGGCTCGACGCCCCGTCCACCGGCAGCATCTCGACGAACGGCCGCCCGGCCCTGATGTTCCAGGAGCACGCGCTCTTCCCCTGGCTGACCGCGGGCAAGAACATCGAACTCGCCCTGCGCCTGCGGGGTGTTGCCAAGACCGAGCGGCGCGAGAAGGCCGAGGAACTGCTCGAACTCGTCCGTCTCAAGGGCGCGTACGGCAAGCGCGTGCACGAGCTGTCCGGCGGTATGCGCCAGCGTGTCGCGCTGGCCCGCGCCCTCGCGCAGGACAGCCAACTGCTGCTGATGGACGAGCCGTTCGCGGCTCTCGACGCCATCACCAGGGACGTACTGCACGACGAGCTGACCCGCATCTGGCGCGAGACGAGCGTGTCGGTGCTGTTCGTCACGCACAACGTGCGCGAGGCGGTACGGCTCGCGGAGCGCGTCGTCCTGCTCTCCTCGCGGCCGGGGCGAATCGCGCGCGAGTGGACGGTGGAGATCCCGCAGCCGCGCCGCATCGAGGACACCGCCGTGGCGGAGCTGTCCGTCGAGATCACCGAAGAACTGCGTGGGGAGATCCGCCGTCATGGCCAGCACTGAGACCAAGACCGACGCGGTCGCCAAGGACACCCACGATCTCGCCGGTCTGGAGGCGGGCCTCGACGCCCTGGAGAGTACCCACACGGGCCGCACCCCCTTCCGCGAGACCTTCGTCCAGAAGATCCTGCCGCCGATCATCGCCGTCGCGCTGGTGCTGTTGGTGTGGCAGGCGCTGATCACGTTCGAGGTCGTCACCGACCCGAGCAAGCTGCCCTCACCCGGCGCCGTCTGGGACCAGATCCAGCAGGCCTGGCTGGAGGGCAAGCTGCTCGGCTACATCTGGACGAGCGTCTCGCGCGGCCTGGCCGGCTTCGTCCTCGCACTCGCCATCGGTACCCCGCTGGGTCTGCTGGTGGCGCGCGTGAAGTTCATCCGCGCGGCGATCGGCCCGATCCTGTCGGGCCTGCAGTCCCTCCCGTCGGTGGCGTGGGTCCCGCCGGCCGTGATCTGGCTGGGCCTGAACAACTCGATGATGTACGCGGTGATCCTGCTCGGCGCGGTCCCCTCGATCGCCAACGGCCTGGTCTCGGGCATCGACCAGGTGCCGCCGCTGTATCTGCGCGCGGGACGCACACTGGGCGCGACGGGTCTGCGTGGCACCTGGCACGTCGTCATGCCGGCCGCCCTGCCCGGCTACCTGGCGGGCCTGAAGCAGGGCTGGGCGTTCTCGTGGCGTTCGCTGATGGCTGCGGAGATCATCGCGAGCTTCCCCGATCTGGGCGTGGGGCTCGGCCAGTTGCTGGAGAACGGCCGCAACAACAGCGACATGGCGACCGTCTTCCTCGCCATCCTGCTCATCCTGTTCGTCGGAATCGCCATCGACCTGCTGATCTTCAGCCCGCTGGAGCGGTGGGTACTGCGCACCCGCGGTCTGCTGGTGAAGAGCTGAGCCGATGATGCGCCATCAGCCGGTCCTCCTGGTCATCGCCCACGGCAGCCGCGACCCGCGGCATGCCGCGACGGTGCACGCCCTGGTGCGGCGAGTACGGGCACAACGCCCCGGCCTCCGCGTCGAGACCGGCTTCCTGGACTTCAACATCCCTTCAGTGAACGGGGTGTTGGAGTCCCTGGCGGCCGAGGGCGTACGGGACGTGGTGGCCCTCCCGCTGCTGCTGACCCGCGCGTTCCATGCGAAGTCGGACATCCCGGCGGTCCTGCGCGCCGCACCGCGCCGGCTCCGCATCCGCCAGGCGGAGGTGCTCGGCCCGTCGCCGCTGCTGCTCTCCGCCCTCGAACGCCGTTTGTACGAGGCCGGGTTGACGCCTGCCGACAGGTCCTCGACCGGGGTCGTGCTGGCCTCGGCGGGGTCCACTGACCCAGAGGCGCTCGCCGTGATCGCCGAGTTCGCGCGGGAGTGGCGGCACACCGGCTGGCGCGCCGTACGACCCGCGTTCGCCTCCGCGTCGGGGCCCCGCACGGAGGACGCAGTACGCGAGCTGCGTGAACTGGGCTGCGCCCGGGTCGCGGTGGCACGCTATGTCCTCGCGCCCGGTTTCCTGCCGGACCGCATCGCGCGGGGGGCGGCCGAGGCGGACGTACTCGCCGATGTACTCGGTCCGGCGCCGGAGGTGGCGCGGGTGCTCCTTGACCGGTACGACGAGGCTTCACTGCCGGCGTTGGCGGCGGTGGGCTGACCAGGCCGGTTTCACAGGTCCACGTTGCCCACGGCGGCCCCGCGCGGATCCCGCCCGCTCGACGCAAGTGCACGCTCGAAGGCGGGCGCGTCGATGGACACGGCCACCGGGTCGGCGAAGCCGTCGTACTGGCGGTAGAGGTCGCCGTGGGTCTCCACGACGTCCAGGACGAGCCGGCCCGCGCCGTCCGAGACGCGGAACTCCTGGCCGGTCGCCGTGGCGACGTCCCAGCCGTGCACCGCCATCTCCTTGACGATCATCGAGGCGAGTTCACCGGCCGGCATCTTCGCGCCCCCGAGGTCGACCTCGCCCTCCCAGACCGCCGGGTCGGCCCAGGCGGCGACGGCCCGGTCGAGCTGGTCGGCGTATCCCTGCGCCCAGTTGGGGTCGGCCGTGAAGTCGCGCCCGGTGAGCTCCTCGGAGAGCTGCACGCGCAGCGCCCGGTGCTCCAGTCCGTGCGAGGTGTAGAGGACCCAGTGGTTGACCAGGCTCCGGAGGTCCCACTCCGCGCAGGGGGTGGGACCGGACAGCCGGCCGGCCGGGACGCCGCGCGCGACGCGAGCGGCTTCGGCGGCGCATTCGGTCATGTACGGGTACACGCTCTCTTGGTTCATGCACCTCACGCTAGGGATGCGGCCCGCGCTCCTCTTGAACAAACGCGACACACTCGCCTGTTACGGCGTGACAGCGTCCTACGACGTGACAGCCGCGTCGGCGAGGCCCACCAGCTCCGCCAGCGGCATCGACCCCGCCTCCCGCCGCTCGCGCGCGAACGTGTTCGCCAGCCGCTGGAGCAGCTCGTTCAGCGGGGTCGGTACGCCGTGCAGGCGGCCCAGGAGGACGATCTCGCCGTTGAGGTAGTCGGCTTCGATGGTGCCGGTGCCACGGCTGAGGGACTGCCAGGAGGAGCCCGCGCCGCGTGCGGAGTCGTGCGGGTCGAAGTGGACCTTGTCGCCCCGGGCCCGCCGCTCTTCCTCCTGGCCGGCGTACGCGATCCCGGCGGCGTCGAGCACCGCCTCGCCCTCCGCGCGTACGCGTCCGAGGAGCGCGAGCCCCTCCTCGCCGGACACGACGCCGCTCACCGCCCCGATGGCGTTGCCTAGATTGCCGAGGAGCTTCGCGTACTGCCAGCGGGTCACGTCGGGCACGACCGGCGCCTCGAAGCGGGCGGTCGACTCCAGGTCGGCGGCGATACGGCGGGCCGTCTCGTCCGTGCCGTGGGGATAGCGGCCGAGGCGCAGGATGCCGCTGAGCGGGCTGCCGGGGGCGGAGACGACGCCGGGTTCGACGAAGGTGGCGGGCAGCCAGACGCAGACCCCGTACACCCGGCGGAACCGGCGCAGCGCCAGCCGCTGGCTCTCCAGCCCGTTCTGCGCGCAGACCAGCGACAGCCGCTCGGCGGCCGTACCGCCGCCCGCCACCGGGCGCGGACCCCAGACCTCCAGTGCCGCCTCGCTGTCCTGCGTCTTGACGGCGAGCACCAGTACGTCGTCGGCGCGCAGTTCCCCGAGCGCCTCGGGCCCCTCGACGGTGGGCAGCCGGTGTGTGGACGTGCCCTGCGGGGTCACGAGCCTCAGCCCGCCCTCGCGCAGCGCCGCGTAGTGCGCACCCCGCGCGACCAGCACGACCTCGTGCCCCGCCTCCGCCAGCCGGCCTCCGACGGTCCCGCCGACCGCACCGGCCCCGATGATGATGTAGCGCATGGAGATCAGCCTCGCACAGTCGTGTGTACGCTCCATCAAATGCTTGAGGAAAGATTCGAAGTCGGCGGGGAGCTGCCGGTACGACGGCTCGGCTACGGCACCGCTCAGCTGACCGGCCCCGGTTACTGGGGACCGCGCGGCGACGCCCGGGACGCGGTGGCCGTACTCCGGCGGGCCGTGGACCGCGGGGTCACGCTGATCGACACCGCCGACAACTACGGTCCGTCGATCGCCGAGGACCTGGTCGCCGAGGCCCTGCACCCGTACCCCGAGGGCCTGGTGATCGCCACGAAGGGCGGCGTCGTCCGCACCAGCGACAGCGCCTGGCACATCGCCGGACGGCCCGAGCAGCTGCGGGCGATGTGCGAGGCAAGCCTGCGGAGACTACGCCTCGACACGATCGACCTGTACCAGTTGCACCGACTGGACCCGGACGTGCCACTGGCCGAACAGCTCGGCGCGCTGGACGAGTTTCGCGCGGAGGGCAAGATCCGGTACATCGGACTGGACAGCATCACCGCCGAACAGCTCCAATCGGCACGGGAGTTGACGGACATCGCGACCGTGCAGAACCGCTACAACCTGCTCGACCGTTCGTCGGACGCGCTGCTGCGGCTGTGCGAGGCACACGGAATCGCCTTCCTCCCGTGGTTCCCCCTCGGCAACGGTTCACTGACCTCCGACCCGGTGTGCACCGAGCTCGCCGCCGAACACGGGGCGACACCGGGACAGATCGCGCTGGCCTGGCTGCTGCACCGATCCCCGACCCTCTGCCCGACCCCGGGCACGGCCTCCCTCACGCATCTGGTGGAGAACCTGGACGCGGGCACGGTCCGCCTCAGCGACGACGACATGTCCCGCCTGAACGCCCGGGGTTGACCGCACGACCTACGGCAGCGAGCGGAAGGTCACTCTGCGGCAGCGGTGAGCTCCTCCAGTTTGATGACGGTGTTCCAGTTGCGGGTGGTGGCGGTGATGTCCTTGAGGAGTCTGGGCTTGGCGAGGGCCTCTGCCAGTTTGGAGCGGCCGAGGCCGTCGGGGGTGTAGAGGTAAAGGACGCGGTCGCCCAGGCGGAACTCCTCCGGCAGGAAGGCCGTTTGGGCGACCATGGCGAAGCGCTCGGCGTCGACGGGGCCGGAGAAGTAGGTGGCGTGCAGTTGCTTGCCCTCCAGTTCGGCGGCCGGGAAGGGACACGCCTCCCGTACGGCCTTGAGGTAGGCGTGGTCGCGCACCAGGACGCCGACCGCGAAGCCGAAGTGCTTCTCGATGGCCGCCGCAAGCTCGGCGGCCAGGGACTCCTCGTCCCCGTGACCGGCGGTGAAGACGGCGTTGCCGCTCTGGAGATACGTGCGTACGCCGCCGTATCCGAGCCCCTCCAGCAGGGCGCGCAGTTCGGCCATCGGCACCTTCTTGCTGCCGCCCACATTGATCCCGCGCAGCAGCGCCGCGTACGTCATCGTCGTCATCCGCACACCATAGGGCGAGCGGCCACCCTGATCACGACCCCCGAGAAGCCCCTTTAGGTGTAGGGGCCCTCGTCCTCCGCAGTGCGGAGTCGTCGCGGTCCGCGGGGAGGAGTCCGGCCCTCGGCGGCTCACCGGACAGCACGACGAGACGCTCTTATCCGGCCCATACCTTCGTTGTAGAGGTGGCGGCAGGGGGTTGTCACCGGACACAAAGGGGCTGGCCCGTCATGGGGAACGGAGACACGAGGGTGCGGGGGATCGCCGCCCGGGCGGGCGGGTGGAGCGCCCGTCATCGTTGGGCTGCCGTCGGAATCTGGGTGCTGTTCGTCGTCCTGGCGGTGGGGCTCGGCTCGGTCGCGGGCAGTGTCGAGGTCAAGGAGAGCGACGCTCTCAAGGGCGAGACGCACACCGCCGCGAAGATAGTCGAGGACGCGGGCATCGAGGAGCCGGCCAGTGAGAGCGTCCTGATCCAGGCGAAGGACACCGGCGTCAAGGCCACGGACGCCGGGTTCCGCGGCGCTGTCGCGGAGGTCGTCTCTGCGGTCGAGGGCACCGGTGAGGTCACGGATGTGGCATCGCCGTACGACACGCGGACGATCTCGAAGGACGGCCGGAGCGTCCTCGTGCAGTTCGACATGCGCGGCGACCCGGAGACCGCGGGCGACCGCATCGAGCCGGTGCTGAACGCTGTCGAGGGGGTGCAGAAGGACCACTCGGAGCTGCGGATCGAGGAGATCGGCGGCGCCAGCATGAACAAGACCTTCAGCGACGCGTTCGGCAAGGACTTCAAGCGGGCCGAACTCTCCGCCGTACCGGTGGCCTTCGGCATTCTGCTGATCGCGTTCGGCGCGCTGGTGGCGGCGCTGGTGCCGGTTGCGCTCGCGATCAGCGCGATCGTGGCAACGATGGGCCTGATGGCCGTCGTCAGCCATGTCATGCCGATGAGTGACACGGCCGGCTCCGTGATGCTCCTCGTCGGCCTGGCCGTCGGCGTCGACTACTGCCTGTTCTACCTGCGCCGTGAACGCGAGGAGCGCGAGGCGGGCCACGACCCCGAGACCGCCCTGCGGATCGCCGCCGCGACCAGTGGCCGCGCGATCATCGTCTCGGGTGTGACGGTGTGCGTGGCGATGGCGGGCATGCTCTTCACCGGACTCGCCGAGTTCGAGGCGATGGGCCTGGCCTCGCTGATGGTCGTGGCGGTTGCCATGGTCGGCTCCGTGACGGTACTGCCGGCCCTGCTGTCGCTGCTCGGCGAGCGGGTCGAGAAGGGGCGCATCCCCTTCCTGCACCGCGCCAAGCGGCGCAGGAACGGCAACGGGGGCAAGGGCAACGGCGAGAGCCGCTTCTGGGGCGCCGTGCTGAAGGTCGTACTCGCCAAGCCCGGCCTCGCCCTCGTCGTCGCCGCCGGCGCGCTGCTGGCCATTTCCGCCCCCGCACTGGGCATGAAGACGCAGAACCTCACCCTGGACCAGGAGTTCGGCGACTCACTGCCGATCGTGGGCACGTACAACCGCGTCAACGACGCCTTCCCCGGCGGTTCCGATCCCGCCGTGGTGGTGGTCAAGGCGAACGACATCAACGCAGCAGACGTGAGGTCCGCGCTCGCCGACTTCCGTACGGAGGCGATCAGTTCGGGCGCCTCGCTCGGCCCGGTCGACATCAAGGTGCATGACGCGCAGAACGTCGCCTTCGTCTCCGTACCGCTCGTCGGAGGTTCCGATCAGGACAAGGCGGAGGAGAGCCTGGGCCTGCTGCGCGACACCGTACGGCCGGACACACTCGGCAAGGTCGACGGCGTGCAGGCGCCGATCACCGGACAGGTCGCGGGATCACACGACTTCAACGAGCAGCTCATCGGCTCGGTGACCCCGGTCTTCGCCTTCGTGGTCGTCTTCGCCTTCCTGCTGATGCTGCTCTCGTTCCGCTCGCTGACGATCGCGATCACCTCGATCGTCCTCAACCTCCTTTCGGTGGCGGCTGCTTACGGCATCCTGGTCGCCGTCTTCCAGCACGGCTGGGGCGCGTCGCTGGTGGGCGCGGAGGGCGTGGGCGCCATCGTCACCTGGCTGCCGCTGTTCCTCTTCGTGATCCTCTTCGGGCTCTCGATGGACTACCACGTGTTCGTGGTCTCGCGGATCCGCGAGGCACGGCTGCGGGGCCGCGACACCAAGGACGCCATCCGGCACGGCGTGGTGACCACGGCCGGTGTCGTCACCAGCGCCGCGGTCATCATGGTCGCCGTGTTCGCGATCTTCGGAACACTGTCCATGCAGTCCATGAAGCAGATGGGTGTGGGCCTTGCGGCCGCGGTGCTCATCGACGCGACCATCATCCGCGGTGTGCTGCTGCCGGCCGTGATGGCCCTGCTCGGCGAGCGCAACTGGTACCTGCCCAAGTGGATGAACCGCCTGCCCGACCTCACGCACGACGAGTCGGCCGAGGCCGTGGCACCGCCCCGGCCGCCCTCCGTGGAGGGCGAGAAGGTCGGGGTATAGCTACACCACGGGTGCTCCACAGGTGATCGCGGGCAGCTCGGCCTCGATGAGGTCGGCTGCCCGCCGCGTTCCTCCCTCCCCCGCCATCCCGTCCTGGATCTCCGCCAGGCGGCGCGCCACCTCGGGGTCCGCGCCCAGTGCGAGAACCGCCTCCCGCAGGGGCATCGCGGTCGCTTCCTCCATCGGTAGGTGCCGGGCCACGCCGAGCGCCTGGAGCATGTCGGCGTTCTGGTCGGGGTGTCCCGTCGGGCTCATCTCTGATAGCGCGCCAGCACCAGATTCCCGTCCTCCACCAGCCGTTTTCTCAGCTCATCGAGGTCGATCGCCCCGCTGTAGTACTCCTGGAACGCGGGGGTCGCGACCTTGTCCTTCCACTCGGGGTAGCCGCGCACGGACTGGGCGGGCGCCGAGCGCAGGTGGGCGGCGAGCGCGGTGCCGGTCGCCCAGTCGTCCTTGGTGGTGTGCAGGGCGGGGTCATCAAGGGCCTCGGTGCCGGTGGGCAGCATCCAGTCGCCGAGGGCGAGGCGGACCATGTTCTTCGGCTGGAGCAGGAAGTCGATGAACTCGGCGGCCTCCTCCTTGTGCGGGCTGTCCTCGGCGACGGAGAGGGTCTGCGGGCTGACACCCTGGGCGAGGCCGTCCGCGCCGGCCGGGGCGGGCAGCACCTGCCAGTCGAAGCCCTTCGGCGCCTGCTGCACGATCTGCTGACGGTAGGAGAAGCCGAGCGGGACCATCGCGTACTTGCCGCCGAAGAACCCGGGCAGCGTGTCGGAGCCACCCATGCCGAGCGTGCTGCTCGACGCGCTCCCGTCCGTGTTCACCTCGTCGTGCACCGTCCCCGGCACCACCTCGTCGGCCGCGTCGAAACGGACCGTCACCCTGCCGTCCGCGCCCCGGTGGAACATCTGCCCGCCGGTGGACAGGGAGAGGTTGAGGGTCGCGGAGACCGGTTCCTTGAGCGGCCAGGCGACCCCGTACTTCCCCCCGCCGCTCAGTTCCTTCGCGATCGAGCGGAACTCCTCCCACGTCCACGGGTTCTCCGGTGTCGGGATGCGAACCCCCGACTCCCTGAGCCACTCGGCGTTGGCGATGAGGACGCGCGGCTCCTGGAGGAACGGCACGCCGTAGATCCCGTCCCCGAAGGTCGTCGTCTCCCAACTGCGCTGCGGGATGTCGGACTTCAGCCGGGCGGGCAGCAACTCACTCAGATCGGCGAGGTAGCCGCCGTACGCGAAGTCCGCGAGGTCGTCCGAGGCGTCATGGATGATGTCCGGCGCCTCACCGCCCTCGAAGGAGGTGAGCAGCTGGTCGTGGACGCTGTCCCAGCTCCCCTGTACGTACTCGACCTTGACGTCCGGGTGCGCGGAATTCCACTCCCGCACCAGCTCCTTGTTGGCGTCGACGGACTCCTGCTGCCAGGCGAGGGACTGGAACCGGAGAGTGATCCGTCCGTCGGAGCTGCCGTCGTCCGAGGAGCAGGCCGTGAGCAGCAGTCCCATGACCAGTGTGAGGATCCATCGCGTACGCATCAGCTCTTCACCGCCCCGGCGAGCATGCCGCCCGTGATCCGCTTCTGGATGATCGCGAAGACGACCAGCGAGGGGAGTGTCGCGAGGAACGCCGCCGCGGCGAGCGGCCCGAGGTCCGCGACCCCCTCGGCCCCGATGAAGTGCGTGAGGACGACCGGGAGCGTCTGTTTCTCCGGGGTCTTGAGGAGTACGAGCGCGAAGAAGAACTCGTTCCACGCGCTGATGAACGCGAACAGCGCCGTCGCCACGATGCCCGGCGCGAGCAGTGGCGCGGTGATGGAGATCAGGGTGCGCAGTCTCCCCGCCCCGTCGACCGCCGCCGCCTCCTCCAACTCGGTTGGCACGGCCCGTACATAGCCCACCAGCATCCACAGCGCGAACGGCAGCGCCCACACCACGTAGACCATGATCAGCCCCGGCAGCGAGTTGATCAGCCGGAGGTTCTTGAGGACCAGGAACAGCGGAATGATCACGAGCACGAACGGGAAGGCCTGGCTGACCACGACCCAGCCGGTGGCGGCCTTCGCGAGCCGCGTGCGGTGCCGTGCCATGACGTACGCCATCGGGGTCGCGATCAGTACGGCGATCACCGCCGCACCGAGCGCCGCGATCAGGGAGTTGAGCGCTGCCCGCAGCAGCGGCTGCTCGTCGAAGGCCTGCCGGAAGTTGGCGAGGGTGGGGTTCTCGGGGATCCAGGTGGGGTGCAGGCTCGCCAGTTCGCCCGGGGGTTTGAAGGCGGTGGAGATCAGCCAGAGGAAGGGGAAGGCGAGGAAGACGAGATAGCCGAGCAGCGCGAGGTACTGGCCCGCGCGGGCGCCCTTGCTGGTCCTCATGCGTCCGCACCTCCCCTCAGCCGGCCGACGAGGAAGACGGCGAGGAGGACCGAGATCAACGCCACCATCACGCATCCCATCGCCGCCGCGTAGCCGAACTGGCCGTAGCGGAAGGCCTCTTCGTACGCGAAGAGCATCGGCAGCCGCGTACGGCCGCCGGGGCCTCCGTTGGTCAGCACGTAGACCAGCGCGAACGAGTTGAAGTTCCAGATGAAGTTGAGCGCCGTGACAGCGAGCGCGACCGGTCTCAGCGCGGGCCAGGTGACCGTCCGGAAGCGGCGCCCGGCGCCCGCGCCGTCCATCGCGGCCGCCTCGTGCAGTTCGCGCGGGGTGTTCTGGAGGCCGGCGAGCAGGGCCACCGTCGTCTGGGGCATGCCCGCCCAGACGCCGACCACGATGACGGCGGGCAGGGCGGTCGCCAGGCCGCTCAGCCAGTCACGGCCGTCCCCGAGACCGAGGTCGCGCAGCGTTTCGTTGAGGATGCCCGCGTCCGGGTTGTAGACGATGCGCCACATGACGCCGACGACGACCTCGGGCATCGCCCACGGGACGATCGCGAGGGCGCGCGCGAGCCAGCGCAGGCGCAGCTCCTGGTTGAGCAGGAGGGCGAGGCCGAGCGCGAGGAGGAACTGCGGCACGGTCACCCCGACCGCCCACAGCAGGCCGATCCGGAACGAGTCCCAGAACAGCGTGTCGTGCAGCAGGTCCCGGAAGTTGAGCACCCCGATCCACTGCGTGGACCGCGTCCGCCCCGACTGTGAGTCGGTGAACGCCAGCGTGATCCCGTACAGCAGCGGTCCGACGCTGAGCACCAGGATCGGGATCAGTGCGGGCAGCACCAGGAACCAGGCGCCGTGGCCGGCGGAACGACGGTCCGCGCCCGCGCCCGCGCCGGGCGCACGCTTCGTCGACCGCCTCGTGGCGCTCGCCAATGTCACGGATTCGACTCCTTCGGGCGGCTCCTGGGGGTCCGGCCGTCCCGGCGGCCCCCGTCATCGTGCTGATGGGCTGACGCCACGTCAAGGCAGCGCGCAGCCCCCCTTCGTGGGCGTCCGACCAGTGCGAATGCAACACTGGCGGTCGTAAATGGCGTGATCGTGACGTCGTGTGCGGAAGTCGGCGAGAGCCATGGGAGGCGCGGGATGGACGAGGCAGAGGCGCGGAGCGTACTGCGCGCGGCGGACGTGCTGCCGGGGCCGGTACCGGAGGCGGCTCTCCTCGCCCTGGGCGAGAACGCGGTGTTCGCGGCCGGTGACCTGGTGGTCAAGGTGGGGCGCGATGCCGAACTCCTCGACCGCGCACGGCGGGAACTGGACATCGCGGCCTGGCTCGCCGAGGCGGGCGTCCCGGCGGTGCGGGCGGCCGGGCCCGAGGCACGGCTGGTCGACGGCCACCCGGTGACGGTGTGGCACCGGCTGCCCGATCCCGTACGTCCCGCCGAACCGCGAGACCTGGCCGAACTGCTACGGGTGGTGCACGCACTTCCTTCCCCCTCCTTCGCCTTGCCGCCCCGCGAACTGCTGGGCGGTGTGGAGCGCTGGCTGCGCCTGGCGGGCGACGCGATCGACCCCGTGGACGCGGCGTACCTGCGGGCCCGGCGCGACGGCTTCGCGACGGCCGCGGCCGAGCTGATTCCGCATCTGCCGCCGGGCCCGATCCACGGCGACGCGCTGCCCCGCAACGTCCATGTCGGCCCCGACGGACCGGTTCTGGTCGACCTGGAGACCTTCTCCGCGGACCTGCGCGAGCACGACCTGGTGGTCATGGCGCTGTCCCGTGACCGCTACGGGCTCCCGGCCGAGGCGTACGACTCCTTCACCGAGGCGTACGGCTGGGACGTCCGTGAGTGGGCGGGCTGTTCGGTGCTCCGGGGAGCACGGGAGACGGCGAGCTGCGCCTGGGTCGCCCAGCACGCGCCGGTCAACCCCAAGGCACTGGCCGAGTTCGAGCGCAGAGTGGCGTCCTTGCGGGACGGCGACGAGAGCGTGCGCTGGTATCCGTTCTGAGGAGCGCCGGGCTCGCCACCCATCCCGGGTCGGGAGGTACGGATGTGCCGTGGAGCCTCAGGAGTCGGCCACGGTTTCGCCCGTGTCCCGGGCCTGGATCGTCCGGGCGGCGCGGCGCAGCTCCGCCAGGACTGTGCGCACCGCCTTGCGGGCCGTGCGCTCGGGGCGATGAAGCGCATCGATGTGCCGTCTGGCCTGTACGCCGCTGAGCGGCTTGAGGACCAGCGCGGGGTGCGACCGCGTGGTCCAGCGGGGCATCAGCGCGAGGCCTCCCCCGGCGGCGACGGCCTCTGCGACCACCGCGAACTCGTTGATGCGGTGCGCGAGATGGAGCGGCCGGCCGGCCGCGGCGGCGATGGCCTCGATGGTGGCCATGACCGGGAAGCCGTCATGCACGGTGATCCACGGTTGGTCCGCCACATCGCGTGGGGAGACACGCCGCTTCGCGGCGAGCGGGTGGTCGGCAGGCATCGCCACATCCAGCGGCTCACGCAGCAGTGTGGTCACGGTCACCGTGCGCGGCCACGGCGGGGCGTGGTCGAGGCGATGGGCGAGGACGAGGTCGTACTCACGGGTGAGCCGGGGGAAGTCGTCCTGCGCCACGTCCTCGTCCGCGAGCGCCAGAACGGGCCGGCCGGGTCCGGCGAGACCGCGCAGCAGCGCCGGGAAGAACGTCGCACCCGCACTGTGGAACGCCGCCACCGATACCTCGCCATCGGGGCGGTCGAGGAACTCGTCGACCGTGTGCCGGGCCCGCGCCAGAGCCGTCTCCACCTCGACCGCTGCGCCCGCCAGGGCCTGTCCGGCGTCGGTGAGTACCAGCCTTCTGCCCTGGCGCTCGGTGAGCGGGACCGCGATCGCGCGCTGCAGCAGCCGCAGTTGCTGCGAGATCGCCGAGGGCGTCACCAGGAGTGCCTCGGCGACCGCGGTGACACTGCCCAGTTCGCCGAGCTCCCGAAGGATCCTCAGCTGCCGTTCGTCCACGCGTCCCAGTGTAGGTGCACGATGTAGGGAAACTAAAAGATCATTTTAGAAGGTGCCTCTGGGCTTCAGGGATGTCCCCGGTGCACCGTAGGCAGGTGTCCGACACCCGCCGTACCGATCTGGTACTCCTCCTTGTCGCGCTCGTCTGGGGTTCCAGCTATCTGTCCGCCCAGACGGCCACTTCCGCCCTGCCCGTTCTGGTCGTCCTGCTCGTGCGGTACGCGTTCTCCGCGCTCGCCTGTCTCGGTCTCGTCGCCGCCCGCCGGGGCGGACCCCGAGGCGGGCGCCGGTGGACCCGTGACGAGATCCGGGCCGGGGTGCCGCTGGGGGTCACCCAGGCCGCCGTCCTCGTCGTGGAGACGTACGGTGTCGCGCACACCAGCGCCGCCAATGCCGGGCTGATCATCAGCCTGACCATCGTGCTCACCCCGCTCCTCGACCGCGCCGGCCGGCGCGGTGGGCTGCCTCCCGTGTTCTTCGCCGCCGCCGGGGTGTGTGTCCTGGCTGTCGGACTCCTGATGTCCGGCAACGGCTTCCACGATCTCCGCCTCGGCGACCTGCTGATGCTCGTCGCCGCGCTGGTGCGGGCGGTGCATGTCGTGCTCGTCGGACGGCTCACCGCACGCCGGTCGATACGGCCGCTGCACCTGACGGCGGTGCAGACCCTCGTCGGGTCGGCCCTGTTCCTGGCACCGGCCGGGCACGACCTGCCGGCGCTGGCTCACGCCGACACCGCGACCTGGGCGCAGCTCGTCTATCTCGCCCTGTTCTGCAGCGTGTTCGCGTTCCTCGCCCAGACGTGGGCCGTGCAGCGCACTTCCGCCAGCCGGGCCAGCCTGCTGCTGGGCACCGAACCGATCTGGGCCGCCGCGGTGGGCATCGGCCTCGGTGGCGAACACCTCAGCTGGCTCACCGGCCTCGGCGCGGCCCTGATGGTCGGCGGCACCTATTGGGGCCAGTCCGTGGAACGGGCCCATCGCATCGGCGCCGAGCCCATGGAGACCGGCGGAACCGCCATCAGCACCGCGAGGGAACAGGACGCCGAAGCTCAGAGCGCTACGGCTCAACGCCTCGAAAAGCAAACCCCATGCCCGACGACGACACTTACCGGCAACTGATCTCCCTCCTCGACACCTCCTGCATCGACTACCGCCTCATCGAGCACGAGCCCAAAGGGCCCGGCCGCGGGTAGCGCTCATCGCGAGCCCGGCGCCGGTGTGACGAGGGTCAGTCCGTCCGGACCCGCTCGTCCGCCAACTCGCGCAAGGGCCACACACCGTCCACCACCGCGTCCGCCTCGCCCTTGCGGCGCAGGAAGCTCTGGAAGTCGGCTGCCCACTCGGCATACCACTCGATCTGACGGCGGTGCAGCTCGGCCGGGCCGAGGGCCGCGACCTTCGGGTGGCGGTCGGCTATCGCACAGGCCAGCCGGGCCGCGGCGAGCGCGTCGGCCGAGGCGTCGTGGGCGGTGTCCAGCGAGACCCCGTACTCCGTGCAGACCGCTTCGAGGTTGCGCTTGCCGCGGCGGTAGCGGTCCACCGAGCGGTCGATCGTGTACGGGTCGATGACGGGCGCCGGATCCACGCCGCGCAGCCGGTCGCGCAGGGACGGCAGACCGTACCGCCGCAGTTCGGCGGAGAGCAGGGTCAGGTCGAAGGCCGCGTTGTAGGCGACGACCGGAACGCCCGACTGCCAGGAGGAGACGAGGACGCCCGCGATCGCGTCGGCGACCTGATCGGCCGGCCTGCCCTCGGCCACCGCCCGTTCGTTCGTGATCCCGTGCACCGCCACCGCGTCCGCCGGAATCTCCACCCCCGGATCGGCCAGCCACTCGCGGTGCCCTCGCAGACTTCCGTCCTTGACCTCGACCACCGCCCCGGTGACGATGCGCGCCTCGCGCGGATCCGTCCCGGTCGTCTCCAGGTCGAAGCCGGTCAGCAGCTCCTGGTGCCAGCCCATGGGCGGCCCCCCTTCTTCGTGGTGCTTTCCCCCAGTGGTCTCCACGATCCCATGCACCACTGACAATCCGAGGGCCGCATTCCGCTTCCCGGCCGCTGCGGGTATCCGGAGCGTCAGGAAACCGGACGCGAGTCCGCCCAGGCCACCTCGAACTCCTCGCGGTATGTCGGGAAGAGCCCCTCTTCTTCGATCTCGTCCGGTTTGACCACGCGGCCCCCGCCGCGCAGTACGAACACCGGCGCCTCCATGCCCCGCGTCCGGCGCAGATAGGACTGCACGACCCCTATGCCGTCCGATCCGTCCCCGTCCACGAGGTACGCGGTGAAGCGAGGTGTCTCGTCGTAGACCTGGATCTCGAAGGCGCCCGGGTCACGCAGCTTGGACCGCACTCGGCGCATGTGCAGGATGTTCATCTCGACGGCGCGGCTCAACTCGCCCCGCTTGATGCCGAGTTCGCGCTCACGTCGCTTCACCGCGCTGGACGCCGGGTTGAGGAACAGCAGCCGCACCCGGCAGCCCGACTCGGCGAGCCGCACGAGCCGCCGGCCGGAGAAGTTCTGCACCAGCAGGTTCAGGCCGATGCCGATGGCGTCGAGACGGCGGGCGCCGCCGAAGAGGTCTTCCGCGGGGAACTGGCGCAGCAGCCGCACCCGGTCCGAATGCACGCCGACCACGTCCGCGTACCGGTCGCCGACCAGGTTCTCCACAGCGTCGACGGGCAGCCTGCGCGCGGAGGGCACGTCGCTGCCGGCGCCGAGTATCTCCAGGAGTTTCGACGCGGCACGCTCGGCCTGTGCGAGAACCGCCTCGGACAGGGCACGGTTGCGCGAGACGACGTTCCGGGTGACTTCCAGTTCGTCCAGGGCGAGTTCGACATCGCGGCGTTCGTCGAAGTAGGGCTCGAAGCACGGCCAGTGCTGCACCATCAGCTCGCGCAGCTGCGGCAGGGTCAGGAAACTGAGCACGTTGTCGTCGGCGGGGTCGAGCAAGTACCCCTTGCGGCGGCTGACTTCGCGTACGGCGACCGCGCGCTGCACCCATTCCTGTCCGGCGGGTCCGGCGGCGGCGACCACCCATTCGTCGCCGTGGACGGGTTCGTAGATGGGACGGAGGACAGCGGCCACGACCGCGCGCAGCCGCTGCTCGACCAGGTTCAGCCAGATGTAGGCGCGCCCGGCCCGCTGGGCGCGGGTACGCACCTCGCCCCAGGCGTCGGCGCCCCAGTCCAGTTCCGGTCCAATAGATCCCATCTCCATCGGCCGTGCCAGGGACACCGCACCGGGCGGGACATCTGTGGAGTTCCCCTCGTGACCCTCGTCACCAGGAGGCAACTCCAGCCCTCCCGAGCCCACCCGCGCACCGCCTTCCGCTCCCCCGAGCTCTCGCGTGGAGCAAGCCCCCACTCAACGATCAAGGAAGGGTACTCCGGGAGCGGTCAGCGGTGCAGCCCGATGGACAGGTCGTTTCTCAACTACCGTTTTCGGCTTGCCCGTTCTGGTTGGCGAGGGCTGGCGGAGTGAGCGGATTCATAGCGGTGACATCGCGCGGAGCGATGGCGAAGCCCTGCCAGTGAACCGGCATGGGCTGCTGGTCCTCGTCGCGCGCGATGTGGTGGAAGCCCACGTTGACCCAGGCGACGGGGTGGGTGAGCGTCTGTCCGTTGACCCACTTGTCGACGGAATTACCGGCTCCGGTACCGCAGTTGCCCGGGTTGTTGCTGGCGAACTGTTCGCACTGGTTGTACTCGGTGAAGTAGATGTCGTGCTTGGTGAAGCTGCGCCCCGGGTACTTGGTGGTGGCGCCGGGGACGATCTCGTACGATCGCGCGTGCCAGTCCTTGTTCTTGCCGATGTTGCTGACGACGCGCCACCAGCGCATGTTCTTGGCGTCGCCCGCGAGTTCCTTGGTGACCTTGGTGAGGGTGGTCTTGTTGGTCGGCCCCTCGTTGGCGTTCGCGGGCGGGCTGACCACGGAGTCGTACTGCTCGACCTTGTTCTTGGCGGAGCCGTCCAGCGCGAACTGGAGCCGCCAGAAGACGTTGTGGCTGTGACTGGTGGCGTAGGACCTGGCTCCGGTGCCGATCGGCCAGCCGCGGCCGTCGCCCGCGTTGTAGTCGCCGGGCGAGAGGCTGCCGGTGGCGCCGACGTTCATGTTGACGGTGCCGTCGTCCTGGAAGCGCCACTCGGTGATGTACTCGTACCAGCCGACCTGGTTGACGGTGTAGACCAGCAGGTCCTTGCCCTGGGTCTGGTAGACCTTGCTCGCCGTGTCGCCCTGCATGCGGTAGGCGTGACCGCGCGTCCGGGTCGTGGTGCACAGGCCGTTGGCGGTGGGGTGCTCCGGGTCCCAGGCGTTGGGGATCTTGACCTTCTTGATGGTGCCGCCGGGACACTCGCCCGGGGCCAGGTTCATCAGACCCTGCCCGAAGCCGGCGCCCGTGAGGTCGTCGTACTCCGCCTTGCCGTCGTCGTAGGGGACGTGGATCTGGGCGAGCTTGGCGCTGGAGAGGACCTTGATGGGACTGGCCTCGCCCTTGGGCTGGTACGAGATGTTCTCCAGGACGAGCCCGGCCTCGCTCTCGTAGTGCCAGCACATCCGCCAGGTGGTGCCGGTGGAGAGCTTCTGCTCGATCCGGTACGCCGCGCTGCAGTCGGCGGCCGGCGCCGGAGCGGCCTTGGGCTGGGCGACCGCGGGTCCCGCGGCGGTGGCCGTCCCGACGAGCAGTGCGGCCGCCGAGAGGCCCACCGCCGTCCGGCTGTGGACCCGGCTGATTCCCCGCGGCCGTACGCCGCTGAGCAAACCGTTTACGCGCATGACGAAGTGACTCCTTGCGGAAGCAGAAAAGGAGGTGAGTGGGAGAAGCGAACTGATGAGGGCGGCGGCTAGCCGAGCTTGACGACCCTGCGGCCGCTCAGGTCGATAACCAGGTCACGGCTGTCGATCCAGGGCCCGTTCCTGACCTTCGGGAAGAGCCGCACACAGCGGTGCATGCCGCAGTCCGCGAGCGCGGCGGGCTTGGCGCCCGGGGCCGCGCGGAAG
The DNA here is from genome assembly GCF_042671685.1 of Streptomyces sp. NPDC127595. NCBI lineage: Bacteria > Bacillati > Actinomycetota > Actinomycetes > Kitasatosporales > Streptomycetaceae > Streptomyces > Streptomyces sp. NPDC127595. The sequence goes on from NZ_JBHXWK010000008.1 coordinate 199,729, forward strand.
ACCATGCTGTTCAGGATCAGCTGGTCGGGGGAGGTGAGTTCCTTCCCCGTGGCGTCCTCGTAGTCGGCCTTGAGGCCCGAACTGAGCGGGTCGGCGATCAGCAGCTGTGCGGCTTCGGTCATCTCGTCGTGGCTGATGGGCGGCTGGACGCCGTGCTGCGTGCCGGTCCGCTCGACCTTCCCGGTGTCGAGGTTGACGGTCTTGGTGACGAGCGCGTCGTCCTTGTAGTCGTAGAACCGGACCTCGGCGCGGCGCGGCGCGTTCGCGTCGCCCAGTTCGTTCTCCGCGGGTTCGGCGAGGTCGACGCCGATCCGCTGCGGGCCGCGGTCACCTTCGACGTCCTCGGCGGACCTGAGCAGCTGCTGGTTCAGCGCGATGCGCTCGACCCGCTCGGTCTCGTCGTCGGTCAGCGGGTCGCGGCCGATGCCCTTGTCACCCTCGTCCGGCACCTGCTCGACGACGCCCGGCTGCACAGCCGCCTGCTCCTGCTGCCCCGTCCCCTGCGAGGCCTGGCCGCTCGCCCCGCTTCCGCCCGAGTCGTCGGCCCCCGCCGACCCCGGCAGCGTGATACCGATCATCACCGCTGTCCCGGCCACCGCGATGGCCGTACCCGCCACCACCTTGCCCAGATGGCGGCGCACTGTCCTGCGCACATTTCCCCCTGCTCCCCTGATCCGTCCAGGAGTGTTTTCGAGCCCCACTGGTTCGGCACACGACGTATGCCTGGTCATTGGGTAAGAGGGACGTAAGTCATAGGAGGTTCCGCCACTTTCGGGGAGACTCGGCTCGGAGCGGCCCCCCGGGGCACGGCACTACTGGAAGAGTCATATCCATGCAGGTCTGGCCTGGAGAGGCATATCCACTCGGTGCCACGTACGACGGTGCCGGTACCAACTTCGCGGTCTTCTCGGAGGCCGCCGACCGTATAGAGCTGTGTCTGCTGCACGACGACGGCTCGGAGACGGCGGTGGAGCTGCGCGAGAGCGACGCGTTCGTGCGGCACGCCTATCTGCCCGGCATCATGCCCGGACAGCGCTACGGCTTCCGTGCGCACGGGCGGTACGACCCGGGGCACGGGCAGCGCGTCAACTCCGCGAAGCTGCTGCTCGATCCGTACGCGAAGGCCATCAGCGGTGCGATCGACTGGGGCGAGGAGGTGTACGGCTACCACTTCGGGGAGCCCGACAAGCGCAACGACCTGGACTCGGCGCCGCACACCATGACGTCGGTGGTGGTCAACCCGTACTTCGACTGGGGCGACGACCGGCCGCCCCGTACCGAATACCACCACACCGTGCTCTACGAGGCCCATGTGAAGGGCCTCACGATGCAGCACCCGGAGCTGCCCGAGGAGCTGCGCGGCACGTACGCGGCGCTCGCCCACCCAGCGATCATCGAACACCTGACCAAACTGGGTGTCACCGCGCTGGAACTGATGCCCGTACACCAGTTCGTGAACGACCACCGTCTGGTGGACATGGGCCTGAACAACTACTGGGGCTACAACACGATCGGCTTCTTCGCCCCGCACAACGCGTACGCCTCCTGGGGCGACCGCGGCCAGCAGGTCCTGGAGTTCAAGTCGGCGGTCCGGGCACTGCACGAGGCCGGTATCGAGGTCATCCTGGACGTCGTCTACAACCACACGGCCGAGGGCAACCACCTGGGGCCGACGCTGTCCTTCAGGGGCCTCGACAACGCCTCGTACTACCGCCTCTCGGAGGACCAGCGCTACTACACGGACACCACGGGGACCGGCAACTCCCTGCTGATGCGCTCCCCGCACGTGCTCCAGCTGATCATGGACTCGCTGCGCTACTGGGTCACCGAGATGCACGTCGACGGGTTCCGCTTCGACCTCGCGGCCACCCTGGCGAGGCAGTTCCACGAGGTGGACCGGCTGTCGTCGTTCTTCGACCTGGTGCAGCAGGACCCGGTGGTCTCCCAGGTGAAGCTGATCGCCGAGCCCTGGGACGTCGGCGAGGGCGGCTACCAGGTGGGCAACTTCCCGCCGCTGTGGACCGAGTGGAACGGCAAGTACCGCGACACCGTACGGGACATGTGGCGGGGCGAGCCCCGCACGCTGGCCGAGTTCGCGTCCCGTCTGACGGGCTCCTCCGACCTCTACCAGGACGACGGCCGCCGCCCCCTCGCGTCCATCAACTTCGTGACGTGCCACGACGGCTTCACGCTGAACGACCTCGTCTCCTACAACAACAAGCACAACCACGCCAACGGCGAGGACAACCGCGACGGCGAGAGCCACAACCGGTCCTGGAACTGCGGGGTCGAGGGCGAGACGGACGACGAGTCGATCCTCGCTCTGCGGGCCCGCCAGCGGCGCAACTACGTGGCCACGCTGATGCTCTCCCAGGGCGTGCCGATGCTCAGCCACGGCGACGAGTTCGCGCGTACCCAGGGCGGCAACAACAACGGGTACTGCCAGGACAGCGAGCTGTGCTGGGTGCCGTGGCCGGAGGAGGGCGGCGAGCTGCTGGAGTTCACGCGCGCGATGGTGTGGCTGCGGCGTGACCACCCGGTCTTCCGGCGCCGCAGGTTCTTCCACGGGCGCCCCGTCCAGGGCACGCACGACGAGCTGTCCGACATCGCGTGGTTCACCCCGGAGGGCGGGGAGATGACCGAGCGCGACTGGGGCTCCGCGACGGCGCGCGCCCTGTCCGTCTTCCTCAACGGCAACGCGATTTCCGAACCGGGCCCGCGCGGGGAGCGCATCGCCGACGACTCCTTCCTGCTGATGTTCAACGCCTCTCCGCAGTCCCTGGAGTTCGTGGTGCCGGTCAACCACGGGCGCCAGTGGCAGGTGATCGTCGACACGGCACTTCCGGAGGGAGTGGCACCGGGAACGGGCGCCAAGGTCGAGGCCGGGGACCGGCTGACGCTGGTCGACCGGAGCATGACGGTGTTGCAGCGGCCCGCCTAGGCGGTCGGTTGTCGTTCGACAGGGGCACGCGCGCGTAGAGGGTTCTTTCGGGACACGCGCGCGTGCCCGTTTGCATGCGTCGATGACACGAAAGGCGGCAGGGCGGGTACGTAGGTCTCCATGACACCTGAGCGTCCAGAACCGGTACCTCCCGGGCCCGTGGTCGGCGAGCCCGTGGTTCCCGTCGTGCCGACCGCCACGTACCGGTTGCAGCTCCAGCCGGAGTTCCCCTTCGGGGCCGCCGAGGCGGCCGTGCCGTATCTGGCCTCGCTCGGCGTCTCCCATCTGCACCTGTCCCCCGTCCTGGAGTCGGTCCCCGGCTCGACGCACGGCTACGACGTGGTGGACCACGCGCGCGTACGGGACGAACTGGGCGGCGAGGACGGACTGCGCTCCCTGGCGCGCACCGCCCGCGAACACGGCCTCGGTCTGGTCGTGGACATCGTGCCGAACCACATGGCGATGTCTCCGCGCCACAACCGCCCCCTCTGGGAGGTGCTGCGTGAGGGGCCGCAGTCGCCGTACGCGCGCTGGTTCGACATCGACTGGGACGCCCAGGGCGGGCAGCTGCTGCTGCCGGTGCTCGGAGGCCGACTCGGCTCGGAGATCGGCCACCTGAAGGTGGACGGCGACGTCCTGCGCTACTACGACCATGTGTTCCCGCTGCGCGAGGGCACCGCGAACCTGCCCCTGCCGCAGCTGCTCGACGCGCAGTGGTACCGCCCGGTGTGGTGGCGGCTGGCCCGCACCGAGCTCAACTACCGGCGGTTCTTCAGCATTTCGGAGCTCATCGGGGTGCGCGTCGAGGACCCGGAGGTGTTCACGGCGACCCATGCGAAGATCCTGGAGCTGCTCGACGAGGGCGTGGTGGACGGGCTGCGTATCGACCACCCGGACGGACTCGCGGACCCGGACGAGTACCTGCGCCGGCTGCACGAGGCGACCGGCGGGCGCTGGACGGTGGTCGAGAAGATCCTCGCGGACGGCGAGCCGCTGCCCGCGGCATGGCCCGTCGCGGGCACCACCGGCTACGACGCGCTGCGGCATGTCGACGGCCTCTTCACGGACCCGGCGGGCGCGGGCGAACTCCTGGGCCAGTACCGGCGCTTCGCGGCCCCTCAGAGCGACCGGGGCGGCCGCTGGGAGGCGACGGTGCGCCGGGCGGCGTACAAGGTGGTCACGCACGAACTGGCCACGGAGACCGACCGGCTTACCCGCGAGGCGAGCGGGCTGTGCGCCGCCTCCCCTGATCCGGCGCTGCGCGACCACGCCCCCTGGGCGCTGGCCACCGCGCTGCGGGAGCTCCTCGTACGGCTTGAGGTGTACCGGCCCTACCCGTCCTCGGACGCCGCCCTGGTGGTCACCGAGGAGGCCGCCGCCGAGGCCCGGGCGGTCTTCACGGTGCCCGAGGAGGCGCATGCCGTGGACGTCGTACGGGACCTGGTTCTCGGGCGGGCAGGTGACGGGCCCGGGCACGCCGAGTTCCGGGCCCGGTTCGCGCAGACCTCGTCCGCGCTGCGGGCCAAGTCCATGGAGGACACGGCGTTCTACCGCTATGTGCCCCAGCTTTCGGCGAACGAGGTGGGCGGGAACCCCGGGAGCCCGGCCGTGTCCCCGGAGGACTTCCACGCGTACTGCGCGCGCGTGCAGCGCGACTGGCCCGCCACCGGAACCGCCCTGTCCACGCACGACACGAAACGCAGCGCCGACGTACGAGCCGCCCTCTCCGTGCTCACCGAGTGCCCGGAGAAGTGGGCTGACGTCCTCACCGAGGTCACCCGCGAGGGCGCGGGCATGCCCGACCCGCAGGTGGCGTGGGCCGCGTGGCAGACGGTGTTCGGGCTCGGCCCGGCGGACGCTGAGCGGGTCCAGGGAGCCCTGTTGAAGCACATCCGGGAGGCCGGACTGCACACCGCCTGGACCGAGCAGGACCCCGCGTACGAGGACGCGGTGGCGGCGTTCGTCGCGGAGGGGCCGTGCGGGGAGCCAGGGCGGCGCGTGGCCGACTTCCGGGCCTCCCTGGCTCCGCAGGTGCGGGCGAACGTCCTGGGGGCCGCTCTGGTCCATCTGACGATGCCCGGGGTGCCGGATGTCTACCAGGGCACCGAGGGGGAGTATCTGGCGCTGGTGGACCCGGACAACCGGCGGCCGTTCGCACCTCAGGAGCAGGTGTCGGCGAAGACCGCGCTGACCACGGCGGCCCTGCGGCTGCGCGGGCGGCGCCCGGCCGTCTTCGGCGACTCGGCGACGTACGCGCCGCTGACGGCGCAGGGTCCCGGCGCCGCCCACTGTGTGGCGTTCGTACGCTCCGGGGAGGTGGTCACGGCCGTCACCCGGCTGTCGCTGCGGCTGGCGGAAGCGGGCGGCTGGCGGGACACCGTGCTCCCGCTCCCCGAGGGCCGGTGGACCGATGTGCTCTCTCCTGGGCGGGAGTTCACGGGGCACGCGCGTGTGGCGGAGCTTTTCGAGCAGCTGCCCGTGGTGCTGCTGGAGCGGGTCAGCGCAGGCGCACCGGAAGGCTCCGCGGTGAGCGGCTGATCAGGCCCTCCGGGGTGGGCCGGAAGCCCGGGGCCCACCGGAGGTCCGGCAGGACCGTCAAAAGCGCGCGCAGGCCGTGCTCCGCGGTGAGCCGGGCGAGCAGGGCACCGGGGCAGAAGTGCCGTCCGGAGCCGTGGGCGAGCTGTCCGGGGTCGTTGCGGAAGGCGTCGTATCGGTCCGGGTCGGCGAACCGTGCGGGGTCCCGGCCCGCGGAGCCCACCAGACAGGCCACGGTGGCGCCGACGGGTATCGCGCCGACCGGCTCCACGGCCCGCCGCAGCACCACCTGCAGCGGCGGATCGCGGCGCAGCGACTCGGCCCAGGCGCCGGCCGCGAGCGCGGGACGGGTGCGGACGACGGCCAACTGGCCAGGGTGGTCGAGGAGGTTGGCCAGGAACGACGCGAGGCCCCCTGCGGTCGCCTCGCCGCCCGCGCCGAGGAGGGACCCCGCCAGACCCGCCACAGCCTCGTCCGCCAGGGGCCGCCCGTCGGCCCGCGCCGTGCACAGCGCCGACAGCAGGTCGGTACCCGGGTGGGCGCGGCGGCGGGCGATGTACGGGCGCAGGAAGGCGTCGAGTTCGGGGTGGTGGCCGCCGAGGTGGTCGAGGCCCGTCCGGCACCACTCATGCACGCGCGCGGTGTCCTCGTACGGCAGCCCCAGCGAGGCGACCGCCGCCGCGGTGGGCAGCCACTGGCAGAACTCGGTGACGAGATCGGCCTCCTGACGGGCGGCCAGGCGGCGGGCGAGGACGAACGCCGTGCGCGCGACACCGGCGGTCAGGGCGGCCAGCGCGGCCCCGCGGAAGGCCGGGGAGACCACGGCCCGGTGGGCGCTGTGCGTGCCGCCCTCCAGGTGGGCCAGGGTGCGGCCGGGCGGCACCGCGACGAGCCGCGGGTCCGCGAGCGCGGCGCGTACATCGGCGTACCTGCTGACCAGCCAGGCGCCGAACTGCTCGTCGTACACGAGGGGGTGGCGCTCACGGAGGACGCGGTAGAGGGGGTAGGGGTCGCGCTCGGTGGCGGGGGCGAGGAGGGTTGGTGGTGTTGGTCGGTTGTCCGACGGGGGTCCGGTCGTCGTTGGGGGTCCGGTCGTTGGGGATCCGGTCGTTGGGGATCCGGTCGTTGGGGGTCCGGTGGTTGGGGGTCCGGTCGTTGGGGGTGTGCCCGTACTCGTCGGCGATTCCGTCCTCCGGGGCGATTCCGTCCTCGTCTCCGGGCGGGTGCGCGACGCCGGCCTGTGCTCCGGCCGGAGACTCTCCACCTCGGACCGGAACGCCGGGCAGTGACTCGGCGGCGCGGACGCGCTCTCCGGCCACAGGCTCGGCAGGGCGGGCGAGTCCGCCGGCCGAGGGCTCCGAAGAGCAGGCGGCCCGGCACCGTGACCCGACGGCGATCCCGTCGGATTGGACACCGATGCGCCTTCGCCAGGAGAGCCGGGAAAGCCATGGGGACCGGAGAGACCAGGAAAACCAGGAAAACCAGGGAGACCAGGAAGACCAGGAAGACCGTGGGGACACAGCAACGCCGGCCTCCCGCCTAGGGTCTGCGCGCTGGACCCGCGCGATTGGTCCCAGCCGACCACCGAGACGCCCGGACCGCAGGCCTCGTACACCCATACGAGTGAAGCCGGTGCCCCCTGCCCGGTCCAGGGCGGTCGGCGGGACATTTCCTGACCCTCACCGGGCGCAACCTGCATCAGCGCTGCGTTCGCCATCTGGCGGTGCGCACCCCCCTGCCAGCGGTAAATGCCTTTTGGCGCCCCCTGGAGCCGCCCCTTCGTATCCTTGACAGTTCACTCAGTCCGTGGAGTACTGCGGAAAGCGACGCAGGGCTGACAAGTCGGGGGTGAGTCTCCTGCCGGAGTTGCGCTACCCCACTGTGACCGAAATCGTCTCGTCCGCACGGGCGTTGGCGGCCCACCGGCCCGGCCTGTGCGCGCTCAGACAAGTCGGCGTCTCGCGCGGGGGCAGGCCTCTCCATCTGCTGTCCGTGGGCCATGCCCGGCGCGGCGTCCTGGTCGTCGCGGGCGCCCACGCGAACGAGCCGACCGGCGGTTCGACGGTGCTGGCGGTGGCCGAACGGGTCATGTACGACCGGGAGTTACGGGCCGACACCTCCTGGCACTTCCTGCTCTGCGCGGACCCGGACGGGGCGAGCCTCCATGTGACTCCGGCGCCGCGCACCCTGCTCGACTACCACCTCGGCTTCTTCCGCCCGGCCGGGCCCGAGCAGCCGGAGTGGTCCCCGTCCGTCCTGCCGCCCGACCGGCTGCCGCCGGAGACCCGCGCCCTCATCCGGGTCATCGACGAGGTACGGCCCTACCTCCAGGTCAGTCTGCACGGCACCGATCTGGGCGGTAGCTGGGTGCAGTTGACCAAGGACGTCCCCGGGCTGGCCGAGCCGTTCGCCAAGTCCGCGGCTGAACTGCACATCCCGGTGGAGACGGCCGCGTCGGACGCTGCGGGCTGGCCCGCCTCCGGACCCGGCGTGCATGTGATGCCGGCACCCGGCCTGGACACGGCGTACCCGAGCATGCCCGACGACGCACGGCACAGCACCTGGTACCACGCCCACCGGTACGGCGGTCTCACCGCGGTAGTCGAGGTGCCGATGTGGGCCAGCGACCTGGTGGACGATCCGACACCGCACCCGGCCCCCGCGGCGGCGATGCGACGGCTGGCGCGCAGGCTGCTGCGGGACACGCTCCAGGTGGAGGCGGTACTCACCGAGGCACTGCCGCGGCTCCAGGGCCCCGACGGGCCGCTGCTGCGCGCCGCCAAGTGGGCGCTGGAACTGGTGCCGGGCCTGGCCGACGACTGGGTCAGGACACCGCCTCCGGACACGACGATGGCGTACGTCGGCAGTGTCGACGCGTTCGGGCGCCGGCTTCCGCTGCGGGCCGCCGCGATGCTGCTGCGGGTTCTCAGGGAGACCGGCGACCGCGAGGCGCCGCACCTGGAACGGCTCGTCGCCACCTGGAGCGCCGCCTTCGCCGACCGCTTCCGGGCCCGCTGGGTTCCGCTGGACCACCAGGTCGAGCACCAGGCCCGTACGGTGATCGCGGCCGCCCGGCACGCGCGCGACGCCTCGGCCTGAGGAATCAGCCCCCGAGGCTCCCGAGGCGTCCGAGGCCTTCGTGGCCTTCGTGGTCTCCGAAGCCCTCGAAGCCTCCGAAGCGCCCGGGACCCCCGAGGGCGAACACCGAGCCCGTCTCGACTCCCATCATGCAGGTGTTCGAGAAGGTCCGGGTGTACTCGGTCCGTCGGCCGTTCCACTCGCCGCGCGCGGAGGCGGTGACCGGTGCGTAGACCATGGGGCAGAGGACGTCGGCCCTGACCGGGATCCGGGTGATGTCCCCTTCCGCGGTGCGGAGTTCCGCGCAGGCCTGTGTCGCGTGGGCGTGCCCCTGGGGTGGATCACAGAGCAGCAGCGTGCCGCGTGTGTCGCTGGAGCGGGCGTCGCCGCTGCTGACCGTGAGGTACAGCCAGTTGCCCTGGACGGTCTGCTGCGGCGCCGCCTGAGCCGGTACCGCGCCCACGGTGAGGAGGGCGACCGCCGCGAGCAGACCGCCCCGTACCGCTTGAGTGGTTTTCGTCATTCCCGGTGCATCGGCACCGCGGCCTGCGAACCCCACCCTGTCTCACCCGAACGGGACCGCACGCGCGCGTGCCGCCCTGCGAGGTCGAACACCGCGAGCACCACACGCGCTTGGTACTCGACCTGACGTGCGACGGGGATCCAGCGCGCGCCGCAGCCGTCGCGGTAGTCGGCGCACCACTCGTCGATCAGCCGGTCGAGCTCCGGCAGCACTCCGCGCGGGTCGTGTCCCGAGCCGGTCACGAGCTGGTGCAGCAGTCCGGCGGTGCGCAGGGCGACCCGACGTCCGGCGAGGCGCAGGGCGGTGAGGCGCGCGACGGTGAGCGGCGGCAGGGGGCGCGCTCCGCCGTGGCACAGGTCGGGGTCCCACGAGTCGGCGAGACCGGGGCCGACCAGTAAATAGTCGTCCACGGGGGCGAGGAGGCGGGCCGCGTCCGGGGAGCGGCCGAGAGCGGGGCGCACGCGCGCGAGGATCCCTTCCAGGAGCCGGGTGTCGCGGCGCAGCGTGTGGCTGACGGTGCGCAGCGCCGCGTCGGCGTCGGCGGGCGGTGCGGGGTCCTCCACGGCGGCCACGCCCCACATGGGGGCTTCGACGACCGCTGTCACGGTGCCGTACGGGTGTGGGTGGAACCAGGTGGACTCGACCGCGGCCTCGGTGATGGCGGCAGCCAGGTCTCCCCGGCGCGGCGGCGGGATGCGGTAGACGGCGGGGCCCAGCGTCGGCCAGTACAGGGTGTCGTACGGGCCGAGTTCGCGCGGGATGCCGAGGCGGGTCGCGGTGTGCGCGACGCGCTCGGCGATGCCGGGCAGCTCGCTGGTGAGCTCGACGAAGGCGCCGCCCACGTCGACGCCGTGCAGGGAGCACTGCAGGAAGGGCCGCAGTTCGTCCTGGAGGTCGAGGAGGGCGCGGGTCTCGGGCAGGGTGGCCGCGTCCGCGCCCTCGGGCAGCCACTCGGGCTGTTCCAGGAAGCCGGGCCGGAAGAAGTGCCTGAAGTAGTTGCCGAGGGTGTACGGGCCCGACAGCCAGGCCTCGTTGCGGCGGGCGCCGTCGGGGTCGAGGCAGAGCAGCAGGTTCCAGGTGGCGTCCGCGCCTTCGCACAACCGGGGGTCCGCGAGCGCCCGTTCGGCCACCCGCAGGGCCGTGGCGCCGCCCACCGGTTCGTTGGCGTGCGGTCCGGCGACGACGAGGGCCTGACGGCTGCCGTGCCCGACGGAGAGGAGCCACAGGGGCGTTCCCGCCCGTGACGTGCCGACTCGGCGCAGGCGGGCGTCGCGCGGATGGCGGGAGACGAGCGCAGCCGCACGGGCTCCCAGCTCGTCCACGGTCGGGTAGCGGGAGAGCGGCGGCAGGGCACACCTCCACATATGTGGTGCCGTCGGTTCACCTGATGTGCATGGTGTACGCACAGTCAGTCACGCCTCTGGGGGTACGTCAACACCATGGAAGGTAAGGAGAGTCGAGGAAAACGGTGTGCGAAACCCAGGCCAGGGGTCGGTCGGACGCACCGGTGAAAACGGTCCGAACCCTCAGTCCGACGCACGCCGCAACGCCGCCGGACCCATCAGTCCGACGCAAGCCACAGCGCCGCCAGGCCCATCAGTCCGACGCAAGCCACAGCGCCGCCAGGCCCATCAGTCCGACGCAAGCCGGAACGTCATCCGTCCGAAGCCGATCTGGTCGCCGTCCCGGACGACGGCGGCACCGATGACGCGCCTCCCGTTGACGGTCGTGCCGTTGGTCGAGCCGAGGTCTCGCAGGACCCACAACCCGCCCTGCCGGCTCAGTTCGGCGTGTACCCGGGACACGGTCTCGTGGTTGAGCCGCAGACCGCTGGCGGGGTCGCGCCCGATCCGCAGCGGGTACATGCCCGCGGGGTGGGGCAGCAGCAGCTTCGGGAGCTTCTCGGCCTGCCAAGCCCTGCGCACCCGTACGGAGAAGCCGGACACCGCCTCGACGGTGCCGAACACCACCTTCGACCAGCGGCTCTCGGTGGGCAGGTCGGCGGTGAGCACGGCCAGTTCGTCGGACCGCCGGGCGGTGAGCGCCAGCTCCATGCGCCGGATGAACGTGTCGTGCGAGAGCCGCCCGAGGGCGACGCCGTCACGGAGCGCCTTCAGCGCCCGGTCGCGCTCCGCGTCGGACAGCCGCGCGGGGTACGTGTGGAACTCGAAGGACGACGTCACGTTGGTGATTGTCGGGCAGCGCGGGCGGGGTGTCCAGAACACACGGAAACCGCCGCTGCGTCCGACCGGACCGTTCGTGGCGGCGGACACGCGGCAAAACGGGAGATTCGAAAGCGAATTGATCTCACGTCTTGCACCATGGACGAGCTACGTCACGGCAAGCAGATCACGGTGAGCGGACAAGGGGGAACCGTCTGTGCGGTTCGAGGTGTGGGCACCGCAGGCCGAGCAGGTGACACTCCACTGCGAGGGCACCACGCGCGCGTTGGAGCGCGATCCGGAGCGTGCGGGTTGGTGGACAGGTGACGCGGAGGCACGGGACGGGACGCGGTACGGCTTCGCGCTGGACGACGGCCCCGTGCTGCCCGATCCCCGCTCACGGCGACAGCCGGACGGCCCCGACGGGCTGAGCGCGGTGGTCGACCCGGAGGGCTACGACTGGCACGCGCAGTGGGCCGGGCGACCGCTGCCGGGCGCGGTCCTGTACGAGTTGCACGTGGGGACGTACACCCGCGAGGGCACCCTGGACGCGGCCGCCGACCGGCTCGGTCATCTCCAGGAACTGGGCGTCACGCACGTCGAGTTGATGCCGCTGTGCCCCTTCCCGGGGCGGCACGGCTGGGGATACGAGGGCGTGTCGCTGTGGGCCGTGCACGAACCGTACGGCGGTCCGGAGGCGCTGAAGCGCTTTGTCGACCGGGCGCACGAACTCGGCCTGGGTGTCGTCCTCGACGTCGTGCACAACCACCTCGGGCCATCCGGAAACTACCTGCCCGCGTTCGGGCCGTACTTCACGGACACCCACCAGACGCCCTGGGGTTCGGCGGTGAACCTCGACGCGCCCGGCTCGGACGAGGTGCGCGCCTATCTCATCGGCAGCGCGCTGGCCTGGCTGCGCGACTACCGGCTGGACGGGCTGCGGCTGGACGCGGTGCACGCGCTGCGGGACACGCGCGCGCTGCACTTCCTGGAGGAGCTGTCGACGGCCGTGGACGGCCTCGCCGCCGATCTGGGCCGGCCGCTCTTCCTGATCGCGGAATCGGATCTCAACGACCCTCGGTTCATCACCTCCCGCGAGGAGGGCGGCCTCGGTCTGCACGCGCAGTGGAACGACGACTTCCACCACACGCTGCACACCGCGCTGACCGGTGAGGCGCAGGGCTACTACGGGGACTTCGCGCGCGCCCCGCTGCCGGCGCTCGCGAAAACGCTGACGTCCGGCTTCTTCCACGACGGCACGTACTCCAGTTTCCGCGGGCGCTCCCACGGCCGCCCGCTCGACCGTACGCGCGTCTCGGCGCACCGCCTGGTCGGCTACACCCAGACCCACGACCAGATCGGCAACCGCGCCCAGGGCGACCGCCTTTCGGCCTCCCTCTCCCCCGGTCTGCTGGCCTGCGCCGCCGCACTGACGCTCACCGGCCCCTTCACACCGATGCTGTTCATGGGCGAGGAGTGGGCGGCGAGCACGCCCTGGCAGTTCTTCACCGACCACACCGATGCCGAACTCGCCGACGCCGTACGGCGGGGCAGGCGCCGGGAGTTCGCGGCGCACGGCTGGGCCGAGGAGGACGTGCCGGACCCGCAGGACCCGGCCACCCGGGACCGCTCCTGTCTGGACTGGTCGGAGCCCGAAAAGGCCCTCCACGCGCGCGTGCTGGCCTGGTACCGCGACCTGATCACCCTGCGTCAACGGCAGGCCGACCTCGCGGACCCCGACCTCGCCGCGGTGAAGGTCGCCTACGACGAGGAGGCCCGCTGGCTCGCCCTGCGGCGCGGTGACGTCCGGGTGGCCGTGAACCTCGGCAAGGAGACCGCTACCATCCCCCTCGGCGTCCGCAACGCGCACGTGCTGGCCGCCTGGGAGCCGGTCCGGGCGCCGGACGAGGACGGGGTGCTGAGCGTGCCGGGCGAGTCATGTGTGGTGCTGCGGCAGGGGTGATCCCGCGATGGCTCAGTCGTCTCACGTGTGGTGCTGAGCCCGTGGCAGCTCAGTCGTCTCACATGTGGTGCTGAGCCCGTGGCGGCTCAGTCGTCTCACATGTGGTGCTGAGCCCGTGGCGGCTCAGTCGTCGTCCGTCAGTTCCGTGACCCGTTCCAGCAGGATCGCCTCCCAGGCGCGGCGCAGTTGGATCCGCAGGAGGGTCACGGGGCTGTCGCCGCGCCCCTGGAGGCGGTCGGCGAGGCGGATCACGGTGTCGCAGCGGGACAGCCACAGGCCGCGCAGACAGGGGCGGGCGCCGTACCCGGCGAGGGTGGCGGCGCGTACGGCAGCCGGGGCGCCGACGGCGACGGCGAGCCCCGCGATGTCCTCGGTGGGGTCGCCGAGCACGGCGTCGGTCCAGTCGAGGACGCCACGCACCCGGCCGTCGGCGCTGACGACGAGGTGTTCGCCCTTGAGGCCGTGGTGGACGAGGACGGCGGCCCCGGGCTGTCCGGCGAGCTGGACGGCGGCGGCCGCGGTGAGCTGGGCGAGGCGGGCGGGGTCGAACTCGTCGGCTGCGGCGAGCTGTTGGGCAGCCCGTTCGGCGGACGTCCGCAGCGCCTCCAGGGAGCGTGGCGCGGCGCGCGGGACGCCGAGTGCCTCGGCCTGGCGTACGGGCACCTCGCGCAGCCCGGTGAGCAGCGCGGCGAGGTCGGCCTCGCCGATGGCGGAGATGTCCTGCTCCTCGCTGGTGACTCCGGCCAGTTTGGTGTCGAGGGTGTAGCCGAGGCCGGCGGCCCACTCGCCGTGCGCGACGCTCACCGGGACCGCGACCCGGACGTACGGGCGGATCAGGTCGCGCAGTCGCAGTTCGCGGCGCCGGCGTGCGGAGGCCTCGCGGTCAGGGGCGAGCCGCAGCACATGGCGCGTACCGACCCACCAGGTGGTCTGTCCGCCGTCCTCGGCGACGGGCCGTACGTCGGGGCCCGGGCCCGGCGTGGGGGCGTCGGTGAGCAGGGAACGGACCAGCCTGCGGACGGTGTCCGCGGTCGGTGTCGGTGCCTGGGTCATGGTCGCGCCGCTGTCGTTCGGGGAGATGGGAGGACAGAAGTTCGTGGGGGAATGGCGGTCAGTCGACGATCACCAGCTCGCGGGAAGTGGTGTTGAGGCGGCGTCCGCCGTCCTCGGTCACCGTCACGATGTCCTCGATGCGCACTCCGAAGCGGCCGGGCAGATAGATGCCGGGCTCCACGGAGAAGCACATTCCGGGGACGAGGGGCAGTTCCTCGCCCTCGATCATGTAGGGCGGTTCGTGGGTGGTGACGCCGATGCCGTGCCCGGTGCGGTGGATGAAGTACTCGCCGTAACCGGCCTCGGTGATGACGGCGCGGGCCGCCCGGTCGACGTCCTGGCAGGCGGCGCCGGGCCGCACCGCCCGGAAGCCCGCCTCCTGTGCCTCGCGCACGATGTCGTGCACCCTGCGCTCCTCGTCGTCCGGTTCGCCGACGTGGACGGTGCGGGAGGTGTCGGAGCCGTAGCCGTGCTTGAGGCCGCCGAAGTCGAGGACGACCATGTCGCCGCGTTCGATGACGCGGTCGCCTGCCTCGTGGTGCGGGTTGGCTCCGTTCGGCCCCGAGGCGACGATGGTGAAGTCGACCTGGGAGTGCCCGAACTGCCGCAGCAGGGCGGCGACATCGGCAGCCACGTCCGTCTCCCGGCGGCCCGCAAAGGGAACCTTCCGGATCTCCTCGTACGTCGCGTCCGCGGCGGCGCCGGCGGCCGCGAGCCGGTCCAGTTCCACCGCGTCCTTGACGCCCCGCAGCATCGGCAGGGCCTCGGTGAGGGCGAGGTAGCGGGTGTCCGGCAGCCGCTGCTGGAGGCCGAGCAGATGCAGGGCCCAAGTGTTGTCGCTGACGCCATATCGGCCGTGGCCGGTGAGGAGGGCGCCGGTCGCCTCGTACGGGTCCTTGCCGTCGGTCCAGTCGCGCAGGGCCAGCGTGGGGGCCGCCGCTGCCGCGTCCGGTGCCTCCAGGGTGGGCACGACCAGGACGGGGTCCTGACCGGGCCGGAGCACCAGCACGGTGAGCCGTTCGGTCTCCACGGGCCGGTATCCGGTCAGCCACACCAGATCGGGCCCCGGCGCGACGAGGACGCCGTCCAGCCCCGCGTCCGCGGCGGCCTCGGCCGTGCGCCGCATACGGGCCTCGTAGTCACCGGTGGTGAAGGGCGCGGGCGTGCCGGTCATCCATGCCTCCGTCTGTCCCTGGTCCGGTTCCTCAGGGGGCTACGGGCAGCATCCTGCCCCTCCGACGGGACGGGCGCGAGCCGGTTGGCGCCGTCGCGTCAGCCGGCCCCCTTCCAGGAACCAGAAAACAATGGTCAGCCATTACCTTTCCATTAGATCCAATGGTTTCCAATGGCCAGGTCCCACTCATTCATTACGGCGACCAGGGTGGGGCACTGCTTGCCAGGCGGCCGGCGGCGGCTCAGGTCACCACCCCAGGGGTCGTGGACAGCTGCTGCTGGTTGCCGTTCGCGTGCCGCACCGTGAGGGTGACGGCGGTTCCGGGCTGCGCGGCGGCGACCGCCCGTGCCAGGTCGGCGGCCGCCTCGATACGGGTCTCGCCGAAGGCGAGCAGGACGTCGCCGCGGACCAGGCCCGCCGAGTAACCCGGGCCGGGGACATGGACACCGACGACGAGTGCGCCCTCACCCTCGGGGACGTCGACGGCCTCGACGGCGAGCGTGGCCCGCACGGACTCCTTCTCCTCCGGCTGGTCGTCCGGCTTCTCCGGTTGTTCCGCCGGTTCCTTCGCCGTTTCCTTCGCCGGGGTCGGGCTCCCGCCGCCCGGGGCAGGCTTGGACCCGGCCGGAGGCGGGGCCGCGGCCGCCTGCTTCTGCAGATCCGCCAGCTTGCTCATCCCGATCACGGTGGCGCCCACGGTGCCGAGCCCGACGCCCGACAGCACCAGGACGGTCCCCACGAAGAGGCCGAAGAGGAGAGTCATCAGCCGTTTGCCGCGTCGCCGCGCGGCGTGCGGACGCTTGTTGCCGCCGGCCGGACGGCCACCGCCCCGCTCCTGACCGGGCATCGGCTTGGGACGCAACGCGGTCTGTTCCATGGATCGCCTCCGGCAGCTGCTCTGTGGATCGCCCCCGGCTGTTGCTCTACCCGGCGCCCGGGCACGCGACGATTCACGAACGAGTGAGACTGCCAAGGACGTTCGAAAAAGAGCCCGCCCCGGAGACCGCCGCTGAATGCGCGGGACTCTCCGGGGCGGCGCGGGCGAGCGTCAGACCGACGCGGATACCGCGGTCCCCGACCGGCCGAACGGGATCGCGGGCGCCTGGTCCGGCAGGAAGCCGTGGGCACGGCGGGCCAGGTCCGCGGCGCCGTAACGGTGGCAGTCCTGGTGCCACTTCAGGATGCCGGCCAGCCAGTTCTGCAGCTCCGCCACATAGCCCTGCATGATCCCGCGCACCTCCTCCGAGAGCTTGAAGTCCTCGTAGAGTAGGGGCAGTTCATGGGTGGCGACATGCTGGAACTGCTGCATGCGCTGGGTCATCAGATCGTGGATGACGGCGAGCGCGGTCGGGTAGTCGCAGCCGAAGAAGTTCTGCACGACGAGGATTCCGTTGTGCACCTCGCCCTCGTACTCGATCTCCTTCTGGTACGAGAAGACGTCGTTCATGAGCATCGCGTAGTCCATGGCCGCGTTCTCCAGTGACCGGACGGGACCGCTGCGGTAGACCTCCGGCGGCACCTTCCGGCCGTGGCCGATGCGGCACAGGCTCATGGTGAGTTCGGAGCCGAAAGTGGCGCGGCGCATCTCCAGGTAGTCGACGGGGTCGGGGATGCGGTGCTGGATCTGGTTGGACAGCTCCCACAGCCAGCTCTCCGTCATCACGTCGACCGCGCCCCGGAACTGGCGCCGCTCGTCCTGGTTCATGCCCTCGGCGGTGCGCTGCCAGAGGTCGATGAGGCCGCGCTCCATGCCGTTGAGCGGGGCGGGGACCTCCTCGCCGTCGATGGGCATGCAGGCCGACAGGCGCGCGGTGACGAGCTTGGCGGTGGCCAGGTCGCGGCGGTTGCCGAAGACGAGCGGGTAGTAGTCGTCGCCGTAGGTGCCCCAGGCCAGCCACCGGGAGCTGATGTCGAGGGCGTCCTGCGTCGCGTCCGGATGGATGCCCGCCGCGCACAACGGCAGGTCGTAGGCGAGGAGTTTGTCCTCGTCCCAGACGCCCTCCTGAAGCATCCCCATGTCGTGCATCCAGCCGGTGAGCCGGTCACGTGCCCCGCCCAGATGCGGACTCAGTGTCAGCTCGAACGGCATGTAGAAGTCGGGGAGTTGAGAAGGGCCGACCTTCTGGAAGGGGACATGGGTGTACGAGCGCAGCCGCTCCGCCCCGGCCGCGGAGAGCAGCGCGCCGATGTCGACGGCGGACGTCCCGAGCCCGGCGGCGCCGAAGGGCTCCCCCGGCGACTGGGCGCCTTCGTTCATGTAGCGGCTGGACCGCAGGTGCCACTCGTGGCCGCCGGACTGCCAGTCCTGGAGCCCCTGTGTGTACGCGGCGACCGCCGCGACCTCGTCCGGGGTGAGTCCCTTCTCCAGGGCCAGCGCGGGCACTTCGGTGAACGCCGTGTGCTCGAACTGGTGGAGCCGGGAGGTGAGCACGTCGTTGACGGTCTCGGCGGCCTCCTGGGTCGTGCAGCCGAAGAAGGTCTCCAGGACGAGGACGCCGTTGCTGAGCTCGCCCTCGTCCTCGACCTCCCGCTGGTAGGAGAAGAGGTCGTTGCGCAGATGCACCCCGTCGGAGAACGTCTCCATCAGCACCCGCAGCGGCCTCGACCCGGCGACGGCGGCGGGCACTTCACGGGTGGCGTACTCGACGAGCCCCGCAGACCAGGGGGCGCCGCCGACCTTGCGGCGCATCTCGATGTACTCGACGGGGTTGGAGATCCGCCCCTCGTTGATGTTGGAGAGCTCCCACAGCGACTCGTTCAGCAGGTGCTCGGTGGAGACCGCGAACCGCCTGCGCCACTCGACGGACATCGAGGGCACCGTGCGCGCCCAGAGGTCGGCGAGCCCCGCCTCGACGGGGTTCTCCGGCTCCGGTACGGGAGTTGACAGGTCGAGCGGCATGAAGAGCGGCAGCCGGTCGAGGTAGGCCTTGCCGCCGTCGCGGTCCTGGCTGCGTTTGAAGATCTCCAGGAAGTGGTCGTCGAAGAAGAACACCCACACGTACCAGTCGGTGATCAGCGAGAGCGCCGGGCCGTCGCAGTCGGGGTGTGTGTACGCGCAGAGCAGGCCGTAGTCGTGCGCGTCGAGGTCGGACTGTTCCCAGATGCCGGAGCCTTCCAGCATGCCCATTCCGCGGGCCCATTCGACCGAGTGGGCCCGCGCCTCGTCGAGATGCGGGTTCAGCCGCGCGGGATACGGCATGTAGAAGTGCGGGAGTTGGAAAGGCTGCGTCATGGCCCGGCCCTACCCAGGGCCCTCCGGGGGCATCCAAGGGCCGGGACATGATCACACCATCGCGTGAATCAGCAGGTGACCGTACGCCATACCGGCAGACGCCGTGCGTAACGGCACGGTGTACGGCCAAAGGACATTACCTGGACGGAACCTCACCGGCTTCCGACCGATCGCTCCTCGTACCTTCAAGTCGCCGTCAACCCTTGTGGCGGCCGCGTCTACGCGCAGAGACTGCGGGGGTTCACGCGTCCCTCCCCCTTCCCGGAGTCCCGATGAACCAGCCGAGCCCGTCGCACCGCCCGTTCTCCCGCCGTGCCGCCCTCGCCGGACTCGCCGGAGCGGCGCTGGCCGGATCGACCACGCTCACCGCCTCGGCGTCCGACCGCAGTCGCTCCCTACGCTTCGCCACCTTCAACGCCTCCCTGAACCGCGGCACCCAGGGCGCGCTGATCACGGACCTGTCGACGCCTGGCAACGTCCAGGCGCAGAACGTCGCGGAGACCATCCAGAGAGTCGACCCCGACATCGTCCTGATCAACGAGTTCGACTACGACGCGAACGGCACCTCGGTCAGCCTGTTCCTGCGCAACTACCTCGCCGTCGGCCACAACGGCTCCAAGCCGATCCGTTTCCCGTACCACTTCACCGCTCCCGTGAACACGGGTGTCGCCACCGGGGTGGACCTCGACGGCAAGAACGGGGCGGTCACCACGCCCGGTTCGGACGCGTACGGGCAGGACGCCTACGGATACGGCTGGTTCCCGGGCCAGTACGGCATGGTCGTGCTCTCCAAGTACCCGATCGACACCCGCGCGGTGCGCACCTTCCAGCACTTCCTGTGGAAGGACATGCCCGGCAACATCATCCCGGAGGGCTACTACAGCGCCGAGGCCCGCACGATCCTGCGGCTGTCCTCCAAGAGCCACTGGGACGTGCCGGTCCGCGTCGGCCACGACACGGTGCACTTCCTGGTCTCGCACCCGACCCCGCCCAGCTTCGACGGTACGGAGGACCGCAACGGGCGTCGCAACCACGACGAGATCCGGCTGTGGGCCGACTACATCGGGGGCCGCAGGCGCAGCGCCTACCTGTACGACGACAAGGGGGTAGGCGGCGGGCTGCGGCCCGGGGCGCGGTTCGTCATCGCGGGTGACCAGAACGCCGACCCGCACGACGGCGACAGCTACGACGAAGCGATCCTGCAGCTCCTCGACCACCCGGCGGTGCGGCTGCCGAAGACCCCGCCGGCTAGCGCGGGGGGTGTCGAGGCCGCGAAGCTCCAGGGCGGCGCCAACACCTCGCACGTCGGGAACCCGGCGTACGACACCAGCGACTTCAACGACGTCGCGCCGGGCAACCTGCGGGTGGACCACGTCCTCCCGTCGAAGGGGCTGACCCCCTTGTCCAACGGGATCTTCTGGCCCACCTCGGACAGTCCCCTGTACCGGCTCGTCGGGAACGGCACCACCGTGCCGACCTCCGACCACCGGCTGGTGTGGCAGGACGTACGCGTCGACTGACCTCGGACGGGCGGGGGCGGGCCTCCTGGGCTCCGCCCCCTTCGGCCCCGGGCCTCAGCCGGCGGAAACCACCGGCAGCACTTCCTCCGCCACCCACGCGAGCGCGTCAGGCAGCGCCTCCGTCGTCACCGGAAGCCACAGCGAACAGACGGCGAGACCGGCCTCCGCGAGCAGGCGGAGTTCGTCGTTCACGCTGTCGGCGGTGGCCGTCTTCCCGCCGAGCGGCCGCCACGGCATGTCCACCGCCGGGGAGAAGCCCGGCGGCACCAGGAACGCGCCCGACGTCAGCGCGAGGGTGCCGGGATCCCGCCCTGCCTCCTTGCCGAGCGTCGCCAGCCGTTCCCGTACGGCGGTCAGGGCGGCCGCGTCGACGCCCGAGCCGTGCCACCCGTCGCCGTACCGCAGCGCCCTGCGCAGGGCCGCGTCGCTATCGCCGCCGATCCACACCTCGGGTCCACCGGGGGTGAGCGGCCGTACTCCGAGCCGCATCCTCTCGGCCCGGTCCTCCCACAACTCCCGCATGACAGCCAGCTGTTCGTCCATCCGCTTGCCGCGTCCGGCGAGCGAGGCCCCCGCGGCGGCGAACTCCTTGGCGTCCCAGCCGGTGCCGGCGCCGAGCGTGAAACGGCCGCGGGAGACGCGGTCGAGGGTGGCTGCCTGGTGGGCGAGGACGACCGGGTTGTGCAGCGGCAGGATCAGGACGCTGGTCACCACCCGGATCCGGTCCGTCGCGCCCGCGATCGCCGACAGGAGCACCAGCGGATCCGCGTTCACCCCCTGCTCGCCGGCGAGCACATGGCTCCCGGCGATGAGATGGTCGAAGCCCAGCCGCTCGGCCGTGCGAGCGGTCTCCAGGACCCCGTCGAGCTCGCTCTCCCGCCCCGGCCACAGCCGGTGCGCGCCCACTCCGATCCGCATCCCTCAGCTCCTCTGGATTCCCGTCGCACGCCGAGACGTCAGGGCTCCGACACTACTGTCAGGGCCAACGCCCTGACAGCGGTTCGCCGTTCACCCCCTGGCCTGGATCAGCGCGTGCGTGCCGCTCGTGCGCCAGCGCTGTTCCTCGGCGGCGTCGAGCGCGGCCTCGGTGCGGGCGTCGAGACCGACGGTCACGTCGGACTTGAGGGTGCGCAGGGCGGCGACCGGGCCGGGGAAGTACGCGGTGGGGGTCGCGAAGGGTGTCGTGGCGGGCCAGCGCCTGTCACCGATGAGGCGGCGGTAGTTCAGGTCGCCCTTCATGACCGTCACGTCCGCCGCGGCGAACTCCTCGCGCAGGTCGTCCGGCATGTCGGCGTACGGCAGGGGCGCGCAGGAGAAGGGGTGAGCGCGGACCGTCAGCCGGCCGTCGGCCATGGCCGACCAGAGGCGCTGACCGGCCGCACCGGCGGCGCCCTTCGCGGCGGTGAGGCGGCGCAGGGCGTCGACCACGTCCGCCGTCGTGGCGTCGGAGACGTAGTACGGATACGGCTTCACGTGCAGGACGGCCCGCCCGGCGCGGCGGTGAAGGAGGAGGTGGTCGATGAGGAGCAGGTCGGGGATGAGTTCGCGGCCCGCGTTGTCCGCCACCACACACAGGGTGCCCCCGGCAGACAGCGACCGCAGCAACTCGCTCTCATCGGCTACGAGTTGTGAGTCGCCGGCCGCTCCACCGTCGGCGCCGGCCAGGCGGAAGCCGAGGTCCGCGCGGTTGCCCCACAGCGAGCCGTGCAGCAGCGCCAACTCCTGCTCCTCGACAGGCCGGTGAGCGAGTTCGTCGAGCGCGGCAAGCTCCTCGTCCGCCTCCGGGGTGTCGAGCTCGGCGAGCTTGAAGGGCCGGAAGGGATCGATACCTCGCCAGGGCCTGGGAGCGAAGTACCCCACCGCTTCCAGGAGTTGGCGGTAGAAGTAGCTCTCCGACCACAGGAACGGCACATCGAACCAGGACCGCCCGAAGTACTCCCGCCCCCACACCTCCCACTGCTCCCGCCCCTGCGCCCGCGCACCGAGCGGCTCGATGACACCCTCGGTGCAGTTCTTCAGCAGCGCGTCGAGCGCGCGCTGCTGCTCGGGCCCGTACGGGAAGGCGTCCCGCACCTTGCGGATGAGCGCCGGGTGCCGCTCGGCCAGCACGCTCCAGGGGAACGAGCCCCGCACGTTGCTCAGGATCACGGGTGGTGCGGGGGCTTCAGGCATGGCGGTGCGTTCCTCCGGGGCTGGGCAGGGCCTCGGCAGGCACACTATCCGGCGTGCCACGGCCTCGCGGCGCCCCGGAATCCGGGGCGCCGCGAGGTGTCGTACGACAGGAGGGCGGGTGATCGTCAGAAGGTCAGCTTCCAGCTGTTGACCGTGCCCGTGTCCTGCGCCGCGGTGTCCTGGACGCGGAGCTTCCAGGTGCCGTTCGCGGTCTCGGTGGAGGCGTCGACCGTGTAGGTGGTGCTGACGTTGTCCGCGGAGTCCGAGGAGCTGGCGGCCTTGAGGCGGTAGGTCGAACCATCCGGGGCGACCAGGTCGATCACGAGGTCACCGCGGTAGGTGTGGGTGATGTCGACGCCGACCTGGAGGGCGGCGGGCGCGTTGCCGGTGCGGCCGCTGACGGTGATCGGTGACTCTACGGCGGCACCCGCGTCCGGGATGGACACGGCCGACGTGCTGGTGAAGGTGGTGCCCCCCGTGGAGCCACCGGACCCGCTCACCGCCTGCACCGTCTTGGTCGCGTCCGCCAGACCGGCGCCGCAGCCGCCGGTGCAGGACCCGGGCAGGGCACGGGCGTTGGTCTTGATGGCCGACTCGATCTGGGCCGGGGTCAGGGAGGAGTTCGCCGACTTCATGAGCGCGACCAGGCCCGCGATGTGCGGGGTGGCCATGCTGGTGCCCTGGTAGTACGCGTACGACTCGGTGGACGCCGTCTTCGTACCGGAGTTCAGCGTGGACAGGATGCCGTTGGCCGTGCCGGTGCTGGTCTGGCCGCCCGGGGCCGCGATGTCCACGAGGGTGCCGTAGTTGGAGTACGAGGCGCGGGCGCCGGTGCGGTTCGTCGCGGCGACGTTGATGACGTTGCTGCAGCTCGACGGGGAGAAGCCCGAGGTGTTGGAGTTCTCGTTGCCGGCGGCCACGACGACCGTCGTACCGCGGTTCACGGCGGCGGTGATGGCGGTCTGGGTGGCGGAGGTGCAGGCGCCGGAGCCGCCGAGGCTCATGTTGATGACCTTGGCGACGTTGGCGTTGGCGGGAACGCCGGAAACCGTGCCGCCGGACGCCCAGGTGATCGCGTCGATTATGTCGGAGTCGTAACCACCGCACTTGCCGAGCACACGCAGCGGGGAGATCTTCGCGTTGTACGCGATGCCCGCGACGCCCTTGCCGTTGTTGGTGACGGCCGCGATGGTGCCCGCGACATGCGTGCCGTGCCAGGACGAGTTGCTGGAACCGGTGCCGGTGCCGCACTCGTCGGTCGCGTACCAGTCGCCCGGGTCGGCCGGGTTGCTGTCACGCCCGTCGCCGTCCACCGAGACCGCCGTGTCGGAGATGAAGTCGTACCCGGCGACGATGTTCCCGGCGACATCGGAGTGGGTGACATAGCCGGTGTCGATCACGGCGACCGTCACACCGCTGCCCGTGGAGGTGGCCCAGGCACCCGGGACGTTCATGCCCGCCGTGGACTCGAACAGGTCCCACTGCTTGCTGTACTCGGTGTCGTTCGGGTCCGCCTGCGGCTTGTTGAGGCGGTCCGGTACGACGTACGCGACCTGCGGGTCCGCCTGGTACCGCGCGATGACGTCGGCGACGTCCGCCTTCTTGAGCTCCGCGCCCAGGTCGACCAGGGCCGCGCCGGTGCCGAGGCGGCGCTGGAAGTCGAGGTCCTCGCCCGCCTCCTCGCCCTTGGCCTGGGCGTCGGCATCGGCGGCCGTGTTGGACTTGGCCTCGGCCGCGCCGGACTTGTAGCCGACGATCAGTCGCTCCGCCGGCGCGGCGACGGCCTGCGCGGCGGGGGTGGCCCCGATGGTGTCCGCGGGGGTCTGGGCGACGGCGACCGAGGTGGTCGTACCGGCCAGCAGCGCTGCGGATATCGCGGCGACGGATATCAGCTTCCGTCTGGCACCGCTGGAGGGGGAGTTCGAGGACGGGGACGAGGAACGCAAGGGCTTGCCTTTCGGGGCCGGCTCCGGGCAGGACGATGCGAGGCGGAGCAGCGGTCGATTCGCTTCGTCGTCGAAGCGGCGGGGGGTGCAGAACCAGAAAGTGGCGCGGTGGCCGACCATGCGCAAGCGACCCGGTCAGGGGTTTCCTATGGGGTAGCTGTGGTCGAACGATAGGCAAACCGCAGGTGAGAGGGATACAGGGGAAACCCTCGATCTGGCCGGTAACCAACCCTCAGGTGCGAGCAGTTGGCCGCGAACACCCTGGTTCGCCCGACTTGGGCATCTGAACGCGGCGCGGCTGGTTCCCGTACTTCACCGTGCGGTGCGGCCGCTCAAGTGATGCGGTGCGGCCGCACCGGCTTTCCCCCTTGACCCGCTGTCCCGCTGTCCCGCTGTCCCGCCGTCCCGCTGTCCCGCCGTCCCGCTTGACGCTCCTTACCGCCTCACCCGCATTCCCGACCCGCCGAGGAGACCCACCGATGACCGCACACCGCACCGCCACCGCGGCCGCCGTCGCCGTGGGGCTGCCCCTGCTGCTCACCGCCCTGGCCGCGGCACCCGCCCAGGCGCACGGCGCGCCGACGGATCCGGTCAGCAGGGTGGCGGCGTGCTCGCCCATGGGCGAGGGCAACACCAGCACACCGGCCTGCGCTGCGGCGATCGCCGCGAACGGCGCGCCCTTCACGGCCTGGGACAACCTCAGGGTCGCCGATGTCAACGGCCGCGACCGCGAGGTGATCCCCGACGGGCAGCTCTGCAGCGGGGGCATCCCCGAATACAAGGGCCTCGACCTCGCCCGCGCCGACTGGCCCGCGACGAACCTGACTCCCGGCGCGTCCTTCACCCTCACGTACAGCTCGACGATTCCGCACACCGGGACCTTCAAGTTGTATCTGACCAAGGCGGGTTACGACCCGAGGTTTCCGCTGAAGTGGTCCGACCTGCCCACGCAGCCGTTCGCCACCGCCACCGACCCGGCTCTCGTCAACGGCGCCTACCGCATCAAGGCCACGCTGCCTTCCGACCGGACCGGCCGCCAGATGCTCTACACGATCTGGCAGAACTCCGGCACCTCGGACACCTATTACTCATGCTCGGACGTGGTCTTCCCGGCGAAGAGCACCGGAGGGGGCGGGGCCGCCACGCCGACGGCCTCCACTGCTGCCCGGCGGACACCGTCGCCGGCCGCGTCGAAGACACCGGAGCCGGAGAAGTCGGCCTCTCCGGCCGAGCAGACGCCGACACCCACGCAGACGAGCCCTTCACCGGCCCAGGAGACCGCCCCTGACGATCTCGCCCCCGTCGCCGACAGCAACTCCGGCGGCGGCACCGGGCTCCCCCTGGTCGCGGGCGGAGCGGCGGCGCTTCTCCTCGCCGCGGGCGTCGCTTTCACTGCCTGGCGGCGCCGCTGAACCCCTCGGTGGGCTGACCGGCCGCGCCCGTGCGCCGCAACTTCCGTACGGCAAGTACCAGTTGCAGACGCAGGCGCCCCTGCGGGCAGTGCACGTCCCAGCCGAGAATGCGCTCGGCCTGTACGAGGCGTTCCTGGAGCGTCGAGTGATGCACCGTCAGTTCGGTGGCGGCCGCGCGCAGGCTGGGCGCGGAGGCCACCGCGTGGAGTGTCGAGGCCGCCCAGGAAGCCTCCGCGAGGGCGCGTTCCAGGGCGAGTTCGTCGGGGATCGGCGGGGTGTCCGGGCCCACCGCCGCCGCGAGCAGTGTCAGACCGCCGAGTTCGTCGGCGTACACCGTGCGGGGCCCTGGATCATGCGCCGTGCCCTCGGCGGTGAGCCGGAGTGCGGTCCGCGCGGCGGCCCACGACCGCGGAAGCTCGGCCGGTTCCACGGCAGGCCCGACACCGGCCCGCCGCGCCTCGGTCCCGGGCCGCCCGGCGGGCACGATCTCCGCGCCGCCCCCTTGCAGCGCCACCGCCCGCACCGACTGGCCCCGCTTCAGGCCCAGTTGCGCTGCGGCCCGGGTACGCGTGGCATCCGGTGCGGAGGCGTCGAGGACCACCTCGACCAGCGCGGGGTCGGGGGCGGGTGCGGCCGGGCGCGCCAACCCACGCGTCCGCTCCAGAACCGCCCGTACGGCACCCGCGGCCCGCTCCAGGATCATGGCCCGCACGCCGTCGGGCGGACCGGGCAGCTCCAGCCAGAGGGCGGCGACGATTTCCGGAACCACCACATCCGCCATGTCCACACGCGTGCCCGCCACAGGGGAACTGGCGGTGGCCGACGGCTGGGCGGCTGGAGAGGTGTCGAGCGGCACCCCGAGCGGGGTGGCACGGGGGGTGTCGACGCGCACCCCGGGCGGAGCAGCACGGAAGGTGTCGAGCGACGCCGAGTCAGCCTCGGGAGTACCCACCCGCCCCCTCTGCCGGCCTACGCCTGACGCATCGAGCGGCACGCGCGCCGAGGCGCCGCGAGCCGCATCAAGCGCCGCCGCCTCCGAAACAGCCCCCGAAGCACCCGTCCGCCCCCGCGGACGACCCACACCAGACACATCGACCGACGCCGACTCAGGTACGGCGTCAGCCGCATCAAACACCGCCGCCCCCGAAACAGCCCCCGAAGCACCCGTCCGCCCCCGCGGACGACCCACACCAGACACATCGACCGGCACCGGCTCAGGTACGACGTCAGCCGCATCAAACACCGCCGCCCCCGAAACAGCCCCCGAAGCACCCGCCCGCCCCCGCGGACGACCCACACCGGACGCATCGACCGGCAAGCGCGCCGGGGAGTCCTCAGTCGCGTCGAGCGAACCCGGCGACGGGGCGGCACCGGGCGTGTCGGGCGCAGCCGAGGGTCGGGCCACCGCGGAGGCGTCGAGCGGTACCCAGGGCCACGCCGGATCCACCGGCCCTCCCGCGTCCGCGCGCCGTCCGTCCGGCTCGACCCGGATCCGGACGCCGCGCCGCTCGTCGACCAGCCGGGCGGGGTGGCCGGAGAGTACGGCGGCACCCCGTACCAGCGCCTCCAGCCCGACGCGGCCCTCCATCAGACGGTCGAAGTAGGCGATGGCCTGTAGCGCGGCGCCCGCGTCCGGGTCGAGCTCCGCGAGCCGTCCTGCCAGCTCTCTCACGGACACCATCCTGCGACCGTGGGCCCGCGCTGCCAAGCGCTGGGAGCGCGGACCTCGGACCTGCGGCTCAGGCGCCCAGAAGCCGACGCAGCCAGCGCAGCTTGGCCGCCCGGCTGTCCTGGGACAGCTGAGCCTGCGGGGCGAACTCCTCGAAGCCGTGGAAGCCGCCCGGCCACACATGGAGCTCGGCGCGGCCGCCCGCCTGCCACAGGCGCGCGGCGTACGCGACGTCCTCGTCGCGGAAGGTCTCCGCCGAACCCACGTCGATGTAGGCCGGGGGCAGCCCGGACAGATCGGTGGCCCGGGCCGGGGCCGCGTACGGCGAGACGTCGGGCCCCCCGCTCGCCTCCCCGAGCAGCGCGCCCCAGCCCATCGCGTTGGCCGTACGGTCCCAGAGGCCGAGCCCGGTCATCTGGTGGGCGGACACCGAGTCGTTGCGGTCGTCCAGCATCGGGCACATCAGCAGCTGGCCGGCCGGCTCCGGGCCGCCGCGGTCCCGGGCCAGCAGAGCGAGGGCCGCGGTGAGCCCGCCACCCGCGCTGGCTCCGGTGACGACTATGCGCTCCGGGTCGATCCCCAGCTCGTCGGCGTTCTTGGCCGTCCACACCAGACCCGCGTAGCAGTCCTCGACCGGGGCCGGGTGCGGGTGCTCGGGCGCGAGCCGGTACTCCACCGACACCACCACCAGCCCCAGCTCCTCGGCCCACCCGAGCAATTCCGGCACACCCATCCGGTTGCCGCCGACGACCATGCCGCCGCCATGGATGTAGTACAGGGCGGGCAGAGGTCCGCTCACCCCGACCGGCCGGCAGATGAGCAGCGAAACGTCCGGCGCTCCGTCGGGCCCCGGCACCGACCGCTCCTCGACCTGGAAGGCGCCGTCGCGCCGCAGGTCCTCGTCCGAGGGCCGCATGGCGCTCGCGCCCTCCCGGAGCTGAGGAATCACCTCCGGTGTGAAGGTGGTCGGCAGGAACTCCGCGACCAGTGCCAGGGCGGCGGCCAGCTCCGGGTCGAAGGGCGGCGCCGGAGGTACGGGACCTGTGTGTGCCGGTGCAGTGGCGGGCGGCGGCTCGGCAGTCATGGCGGCTCCTCGCATTCTGGCCACCGCGGTGTGACCAGTGCGTTCATGGTGCCCCGCGGACGGACACCCATGTACTCGCCGTTCGGCTGGAATCCCCCGCCGAACGGCGGGGCACCATTGCCGCGGTTTCCCCCGCCCCGCAAACCGCGGCAACCACCCACCCCGGCTTCAGACAGGCTGCGGAGTCAGGCGTCGCAGGCCCTTGCGGTCGTAGTAGCGGGTCATCGCGAAGCCGAAGAGCAGCGCGAGGGCGGCGCCGATCACGATCCACAGCCATGCGCGGGTGAGGCCGGCGTCGGCGCGCGCGTCGAAGAAGAGGATGGCGCGGACGCCGTCGCTGAGCTGGCGCATGGGCTCGAAGAGGGACAGAAAGCGGTAGAAGCCCGGAACGGCCTGGAGTGGAACGGTGGCGCCGGACGACGGCAGACCCAGGACGATGAACACGAACATGGCCACGAGCTGGCCGATCCCGCCGAACGCGGCGTTGATGGCCTGGACGCCGAGCCCGACCGCGAAGCTGGCGCAGTACGAGTAGATCCACAGCAGGGGCAGGTGGGAGGCGTCCATGCCCAGGATCGCGACCGTGGCCACCATGATCAAGGTGGTCGTGAGAACGGTGATCCCGGCGGTCATGGCCATCTTCAGCAGCAGCGTCTGGGTACGGCTGATGGGCACGGTCGGGCGGCGGGTGTGCCAGGGGCCGATCTCGGTGTCCGCGTAGCCGAGGGCGCTGTCGACACCGGTACCGATGATGTTGGCGCCCATGAAGCCGGCCAGCACGAGCAGCAGGGTGTAGTAGAACGCGGTGAGGCCGAGGCCGGTGTTGTCGCCGATGGGGTGGCCGACCTGGGTGGTGACGGTGACCGGGTCGGCGAGCAGCAGCCGCTCGGTGGAGGCGGCCTTCGCGACGGCGGGAGCTGCCGTCAGCTGTTTGCCGATGGTCAAGGAGGCCTGGTGGGCGGCCTGTTGGGTGATCCTGCTCGCCAGTGAGGAACCGAAGCTGCCCATGCCGGGGTTGGTCAGCACGGTGATCGCCGGTCGGGTCGTGGCGTTCGTGGTGGTGAGCGCCGCGACCGAGCCGGTGAAGTCGGCGGGGACGACCAGGGCGCCGTAGATCTTCGCGGAGGCCAGCTGGTCCCGTGCCTGCGCGGCGGTGAGCCGGCGCCAGTCGACCGTGTCGGAGGTGCCGGAGGTGACGGACCGGGTGATCTGCGTCCCCAGGTTCTCCTGCTGACCGGGCAGCGGCTCGCCACGGTCGGCGTTGACGATGCCGATGGGCAGGTCGTGCAGGGCGCGGTTGGGATTGACGATGCCGCCCATGTAGAGCAGGGACAGCAGCAGGGCGAGCAGCCCGGTCAGGACGGTGGGCATCAGCCACAGTTTGGGACGGCGCAGCAACTGTACGGCCCGTGCCGACGCGGGAGCCGGCGCCTGTGTGCGGGCCTCGCGGCGCTCGCTGTCGTCGGCCATGGCTCTCCCTGGGTGGACCTGGGTTGATGCGACCAGCGGTGATCGTGACCATTCTTCTACACAGGGTGACAATGCCGCGCGGTGAGCGCCGCGCGATCACGGTCGGTGACGCCATGACGGGCGCGCCACCGCGGCCGTACGGCGGAGGCAGTGACCCTACAGCGGAAGGAACCGACCACAGGGCGGAGGGAGGCCGCTGCACGGCGGAGCGAGACAGCCCGCATATGGACGACGGACGCCGCAGCACGACGGAGCGGCGAAACAACCGCGCGGACGCACGGACGCCGCAGCACGACGGAGCGGCGAAACAGCCGCGCGGGCGCCCGGGAAGCCACAGCACGACGGAGAAAATGGCCGTTCTGCCAACAAATAGCCGCATACCGATCGCTCGACGCGTATCCGGAACCTGTCCGGCCGACAGGCCGGGGTGGCCGCGTCGTCCATCCTCCGACATCGCTTCGGCTCCCGGACACCCTGCCGTCACGCGGAAGGGGAACGCTCCCCGCGTCCCCTCTTGCCTCGCCTTGTATCCGTCCGGCCCGCGACCGCGCGGGACGCGACGCGGAAGGACGACGTGCGCCGTGTCCCAGATCCGGATCGACGAGTTGCCAGGGCCGCTCACCCTGACACACTCCCCCTCCCCCTGCCCTGACCTCTCCCCCTCCTCCCCCTCCTCCGCTTCCTCCCCCTCCTCCGCTTCCTCCCTCACCTCCCCCGCCCGCCATCTGCGCCTGGCGTTCAGCCTGGTCCCGCTGCTGCTGATCGGCGGGTGGGCCGCGGTCGACTGGCGTGCGGTGCACGACGGCACCGCCCGGCTGGCCTCCGCCGACCCCTGGTGGCTACTGGCCGGGACGGTGTTCACCTGCCTGTGCTGGGTGGGCGCCTCCGTGACCCGGCAGGGAGCCATACCGGAGAGGCTTCCGCCGGGGCAGCTGCTCGCCTCGCAGTTCGCCGCCGGCGCCGCCAACCACGTACTGCCGGCCGGGATCGGCGCCCACGCCGTCACCCTGCGCTTCCTCCAGGGCCGCGGCATATCCCTCGCCCGGGCCACCGCCTCGCTCGCCCTGTACTCGCTGGTCAAACCGATCGCGAAGATAGTGCTGATCCTCGCGTTCCTCGTCGCCTTCCCCGGCACCCTGCCTATCGGTCAACTCGTCCCGGACCAGCAGACGTTGCTGCTGGTCGCCGCGGGCCTTCTCGTGGGCATCGCCGCGACGGCCCTGGTTCTGACGGTCGTACGCCGGTTGCGTCGTCCGCTGTTCGAGTTCGTCCGCACCGCTCTCACCGACGCGCGGATCCTGCACACCCGGCCCAGCCGGGTACTCGCCCTGTGGGGCGGGGCGACCGTCTTCCCCCTCTTCCAGGCGGGCGTGCTCGCTTCGGTCGGTGCCTCGCTCGGCCTGCCCCTGCCCTGGCCGCACGTGGTCTTCGCGTACCTCGCGGCCAGCGCGGTGGCCGGGGCCGTACCCGCGCCGGGCGGCATTGGGCCGGTGGACGCGGCGCTGGTGATCGCCCTGGTCGTGTTCGGCGCGCCGATGACACTCGCCACCGCGACTGTCATCGGCTACCGCGTCCTGAGCGTCTGGCTGCCGCTGCTCCCGGGTGCGTTCGTACTGTCGGCACTGGTACGGCGAAAGGTGCTGTAAGCCACTGACCGCCCGCTCACCACTGGTACCGCGACGACGGGCCCTGGCCGTACGTCCGCCGACCGCTGTCGTCCGGTTCCTCGAAACGCGAACCCGGCGGCGCCGGCGGCGACTTGGCCGGGGCGGTGGCAGCGCGCCGACCCAAGGCAGTGTCAGCGCGCCGACCCAAGGCAGTGTCGGCGCGTCGACCCGGAGCAGTGACGGCGCGCTGCCCCGAGGCGCCGGCACGGCTCCAGTCCCCGTCGCCCAGCACCAGCAGCGGATCGAACATCACCACCACACCCGCCAGCAGCAGGAAGGTGGTCGGCCCGATGAGCATGGGAAGCAGCAGCGAGTAGGCGGAACCGCCGGCCCACGACGTGCCGGACACGTTATGGAGGTGCACGCTGACGGCCGCCATGCCCGTGTAGTGCATACCGGAGACGGCAACGCCCATGACGAGGCTGGCTCCCAGACTCGCCATGAAGCCGCGGATCGTGACGGCCGCCCAGAGCGCGGCGGTCGCGGCGCCGATGGCGATCGCGACCGACAGCGCGACGGTGACGGCGTCGTAAGTCAGAGTGCCGTTCAGCCGGATGGCCTCCATGCCCACGTAGTGCATGACCGCGACCCCGAGACCGGTGAACGTCCCCGCGATGAGGAGAGCCGGTGTGCTCCCTCCGTAGTGACCGACCGCGAAAACACCGAGGCCTACCACGAGAATCGCCACCGCGAGACTGAGAATCGTCAGACCGACGTCGTAGCGGATGCTCGATTCCTCGACCTGGAAGCCGATCATGGCGATGAAGTGCATCGTCCAGATGCCGCACCCGATCGATGCGGCCCCGAGCGCGAGCCAACCGGGCTTCCAGGAACCCGAGTTGCGCAGTGATCTCGTGATGCAGCGCAGCCCCAGCGCCGCTCCCAGACATGCCATCACATAGGCGGTCACCGGTGTGACCAGGCCGTAACTGAAACCGTCGACTGTGCCCTGCATACGCCAACATCCCCCCGGAATATGGCCTCTGTGGGGGACCTGTGTACTTGGCATACCTACTGGGAAGCAAGCGGTTTCAGCTTATTCGCCCTCAACTTCGGGCCTCAGGCGTGGCGTCAGTCCTCAGGCGTCAGCCGCAGCGAGATGGAGTTGATGCAGTACCGCTGATCGGTCGGGGTCGCATATCCCTCCCCCTCGAACACGTGCCCAAGATGCGAACCGCACCGAGCGCACCGCACCTCGGTCCGCACCATCCCGAGCGAGCTGTCCGCGATCAGCTCGACCGCGTCGGTGTCCTTCGGATCGAAGAAGGACGGCCATCCGCAGTGCGACTCGAACTTCTCCCCGGAGGTGAAGAGTTCGGCGCCGCAGGCACGGCAGGAGTAGACGCCGGTCGTCTTGGTGTCGGTGTACTCACCGGTGAACGCCGGCTCCGTGCCCGCCTTGCGCAGCACCTTGTACTCGGCCGGGGTCAGCTCCGCGCGCCACTGCTCGTCCGGCTTCTCGATGTCGTACGACATGATGCTCAACCCCTCGCACAAACGGTGATGACTACTTCGGCAGACGCGCCAGGATCTCGGGACCGAGGTCCGTGACATCGCCGGCGCCCATGGTGAGAACGAGATCACCGGGCTTCGTCATTCCCGCAATCACCGACGGCACGTCCGCCTTGTCGTGGACCGGCGTCACATCCGCGCCCGCCGCCCGCGCCGCCTCGATGATCAGCTCGCTCGTGACGCCCGGGATCGGGTCCTCGCGGGCCGGGTAGATGTCCAGGACGAGCGAGGCGTCGGCCAGGGACAGGGCCTGGCCCATCTCCTTGCCCAATTCCTGGGTCCGGGAGAACAGGTGCGGCTGGAACACCACCAGGATGCGGCCGGAGGCGCCCGCGCGCATCGCCTCCAGGTCCGCCGTCATCTCGGTCGGGTGGTGCGCGTACGAGTCGACGACCTGGACGCCCGCCTCCTCGCCCTTGAGCTGGAGGCGGCGCTTGACGCCCGTGTAGGAGGCGAGCGCGGGGGCCAGCTCGGCGGCCGGGATGCCGAGCGCGACGCCCGCGGCCAGCGCGGCCACCGCGTTGTGCGCGTAGTGGCGGCCGGGTACCGAGACCGCGAAGGTCAGCTCGGCGCCGTCCAGCAGTACCGTCACCTCGCTCTTCAGCCCATGAGCCACGACGGAGAGCACACGCACATCGGCGTCCGCGGATTCGCCGTACGTCACCACCTCGATGTCGGTGGTCCGC
The DNA here is from genome assembly GCF_042671685.1 of Streptomyces sp. NPDC127595. Classification (NCBI taxonomy): domain Bacteria; kingdom Bacillati; phylum Actinomycetota; class Actinomycetes; order Kitasatosporales; family Streptomycetaceae; genus Streptomyces; species Streptomyces sp. NPDC127595. The sequence goes on from NZ_JBHXWK010000008.1 coordinate 233,528, forward strand.
AGCCGCCGGGTCAGCTCACGCGTGCCTTCGTTGTCCGCCGAGATCACCAGCGTGCCGCCCTCGGTGACGCGGTCCACGAACGTCTCGAAGGACTCGTAGATCTCGTCCAGGGACGCGTAGTTGGCGTGGTGGTCCAGCTCCGCGTTGAGGATGATCGCCACCTCGGGCGCGTACTTGTGGAAGCTGCGGTCCGACTCGTCGGCCTCGGCGACGAAGATGTCGCCCTCGCCGTGCAGGGCGTTCGAGCCGGGGGCGTCGAGGTCGCCGCCGATCGCGTACGAGGGCTCCAGACCCAGCGTCGAGAGCGACACGGCCAGCATCGAGGTCGTCGTCGTCTTGCCGTGGGTGCCCGCGACCGCGATCGGGCGCAGGCCGTCCATCAGGCGGGCGAGGGCGTCCGAGCGGTGGACGACCGGGATGCCGAGCTCGGCGGCGCGGGCCAGCTCCGGGTTGTCCGCGCGGATCGCGGAGGAGACGACGACACAGGTGGCGTCGGTGGCGAGGTGCTCGGCCGCGTGCCCGATGTGCACCGTCGCACCCAGCGCGCGCAGGGCCTCGGCGGTCGCGGACTCCTTCGCGTCACTGCCCGCCACCGTGGCCCCGCGCTGCGCGAGGATCTTCGCGATCCCCGACATCCCGGCGCCGCCGATGCCGATGAAGTGCGGTCGGTCCATGGCGGTAGGAAGGCCGGGTGCCATGCGTGTGTCTCCCAAGATGCGGTATGAGGCTGAGCGCCCCCACGAGGAGAGCGCGTCCCCAGCCTATTCCGTATGGCGTCCGGCACCTCGCAAGGGGCGTCCACGGGATGCCGGGAAGGGGCGCGGGGCTGTGACATTCTGCGGCTCCGTCGCGTGGACGGCTCCGCCGCGTGGGCGCGACCAGCCACGAAGCCCCCGCACCCGAACAGCACCTCACCCCCCACGGCGCCCGCGGCAAATCGAACGGAAGCGCCTAGACCTTGCTGTGCGAGAACAGCTTCAGCACCGGCACGCCCACCTTGTGCCGCGCCCGCGACGCCCAGTCACGATGGAAGAACTCCTCCACGTAGTGGGGATCCGTCAGCACGATGACCTCGTCGGCGTCGATCTCCTCCACCAGCGCCTTCAGGGCGTCCAGCGGGTGATCCTCGATGAGCCGCCCCTCGGCCTGATTGCCGGTCGAGCGCAGCGCCACCAGCGACACGTCCAGCGCCTGCTGCCCCTGCCCGGCCGCCTCGTCGCCCTCGGGGGTCTCGTCCTCGTGAGCCGCCTCGTCCAGCTCGCCGAGCGCGACGTCGTCGATGGCCCTCAGCAGCCGGTCCGCCTGGTCGCCCCGGGGCTGGAGCAGCACGTGGAAGCCGACCGCCTCGTCACCGTGCAAGGTGGTGACGAACTCCACGTCAGCGGACGTCAGGGCCTTCTCGATCATCAATACGCTTGTGAACACGACAGGCGCCCTTCTCCTCCGTGGGCCGTTCCCAGGCCCCTGCGGAAACCATCCTGCCCCGTAACCGCACGGGGTCTGCGAGATTTAGTGTGCCCAGCCGAAGAAAAACGGAACGGAGTATTCCGCTGACTTGTCAGGGCCGTCCGTATCGGGCGTAGAGGAACCCGGCCTCCTCCAGCAAGGACATCAGTTCGAACCGCTTCGGGACAGCGATCGTAGGCCCTCCGGCGATCCGCTGCGCGTTCCCGGCGGTGAGCGTCGGAGAGACGGTCAGGCAGAGCTCGTCGAGCACTCCGGCCGCGATCAGCTGGCCGAGCAGTCGCGGGCCGCCCTCGGTGAGCAGCCGGGTCATGCCGAGCTCACCGAGCGCGCGTACGGCCCGGGCCGGCTCCACGCCCATGCCGTCCCCCGCGATCACGACCTGCGCGCCGGCCTTCTCGGCGGTCGCCACCCGGTCCGGGGCCGCCCCGGCGCCGGTCAGGACCAGCGTGGGCACCAGGGGCGAGGTGAAAAGCGGAAGCGAGAAGTCCAGGTCGAGACTGGCCGTCACGATCGCGATCGCGGGCGCCGGCCCCTGTCCGGCCGCCTCCCGCTGCTCCGCGAAGTCCTCACGCGCGCGTGCCGGACGGTAACCCTCCTGGCGTACCGTTTCCGCACCCACCAGGACGACGTCCGCCAGCGCGCGCAGCACGCCGAAGATCCGCATGTCGGTGGCGCCGGAGATCGGCTGGGAGCGACCGTCGTGCTGGGCCGCGCCGTCCAGCGTCGACACCATGTTGGCGCGCAGCCAGGGCTCCCGGACGTCCGGATAGGCGTACGCCTCCGCCAGCTCCTGGAGCCCCCACTCGTGGTCCGTCACGTCCGCGTCCGTCGCCCCGTCGGAGGCTTGGGCCGGTGTTTCGTACATCACAGGGAACAGCCGTCGCATGACGTGCAGTGTGGCACGGCCCCTAGACTGGGCAATCGTGTCGACCTCCACCACCTCCGCCGGGTTCGGCCCGATAGCCGAAGCGACCCCGCTGTCCCTGTGCGCCCGCGAGCCGCACGTCCCCGCGGACCGGCTCGTCGCCGAGATGGTGCCGCCGCCACGCTTCGACTCGGTCCGCTTCGCCACGTACATCCCGGACCCGAACCAGCCCAGCCAGCCCGAGGCCGTACGCGTCCTGAGCGCCTTCGCGGCCGGTCTCGGCGCGCCACACTCGGCGAGCTTGGGCAGGCGCGGGCTGTTCGGCTTCGGGAAGGCCCCCAAGAAGGCCCCTGGAGGCCCCCGCGGCGTCTATCTGGACGGCGGCTACGGCGTCGGCAAGACCCACCTCCTGGCCTCCCTGTGGCACGCGACCCCCGCGGAGCCCGAGCTCAAGGCCTTCGGCACGTTCGTGGAGCTGACGAACCTGGTCGGCGCGCTGGGCTTCCAGAAGACGGTGCAGACGCTGAGCGGCCACCGGCTGCTGTGCATCGACGAGTTCGAGCTCGACGACCCCGGCGACACCGTCCTGGTCTCCACCCTGCTCGGCAAGCTGGTCGACGCGGGTGTGGCGCTCGCGGCCACCTCGAACACCCTGCCGGGCAAGCTCGGCGAGGGCCGGTTCGCCTCCGCCGACTTCCTGCGCGAGATCCAGGGCCTGGCCGCGCACTTCCGCCCGCTGCGCATCGACGGCGAGGACTACCGCCACCGCGGGCTGCCCGAGGCCCCGGCGCCGTTCTCCGACGAGCAGGTCACCAAGGCGGCGTACGCCACCGAAGGCGCGTCCCTCGACGACTTCCCGCATCTGCTCGACCACCTCGCACGCGTCCACCCGAGCCGCTACGGTGCCTTGACCGACGGCCTCAAGGCGGTCTGCCTCACCGACGTCCAGCCGGTACCGGACCAGTCGACGGCACTGCGGCTCGTGGTGCTCGCGGACCGGCTGTACGACCGCGAGGTGCCGGTGCTCGCCTCCGGAATGCCTTTCAGCCAGTTGTTCAGCGAGGAGATGCTGAACGGCGGCTACCGCAAGAAGTACTTTCGGGCGATTTCCCGGCTCACCGCCCTGGCGCGGGACGCCAAATCGCTCGTAAAGGACTGAATTTCGCCAAGCGCCCCTCCCTTTTGAGGCTCTCTTCAGGGTGAAACGTAGAATTAACCCTGCAAACAACTGGCCGCGTTACATTAGATCTTGACGCTGACTGTTGACCTGTGTGAGCAGCCGGGAGGGGGCTTGCGTTGCGAGGTAGGACGGCCCGGTCCCTGTTCGTGGCATTCGCCACGATCCTGATGAGCCTTCAGTTCTTCGCTCCCGTACAGACGTTCGCTTCCGCGCAGAAGAACGAGATCGCCTCCTGCGGCGAGTCCGAGCATCAGCAGAAGCAGAAATTGGCGCCGCCACTCCGGTCCCGCGACCGGAACCGCGACGAGGATCTCGTTCCCGAATCACCTTCCCGTGCCCTGCTGGAGTGCGATCCGGCAGCCGCTCACCCCCTCGCCACGCCGGACGCGGACTTCCTCCGCACACCGTCGAGACCCTCAACAGCCCTTTCCCCAGCCACACTCCAGGTCTTCCGCTGCTGAGCCGAGCGCATCTCCCCCCACGCTCCGTTCTGTAGGCCGACGCGCCATTTGAGGCGCGCCAGGAGGAACTGACAGATGCAGCCCCTCATCGAACACGCCCGCGCGCACGGAAAGCGCCCCGAGCGGTTCGCACAGCTGGCCCAAGGCCAGTCCCCCCAAGTCCTGTTCATCACCTGCTCCGACTCACGTGTCGTCCCGGCACTGATCACCGGCGCCCGACCCGGCGAGCTCTTCGAGCTGCGCACCGCGGGCAACATCGTCCCGCCGTACACCCCCGGCCGCCCGTCCGCCGAAGCGGCCACCATCGAGTACGCGGTGGACGTGCTCGGCGTCTCCGAGATCGTGGTCTGCGGGCACTCGCACTGCGGCGCTGTCGGCGCCATGGTGCGGGGCGACGACCTGACCGCCGTACCCGCCGTACGCGACTGGCTGGCGCAGGCCGAACCCCCGTCCGACGCACCGGACGACGACCCCGCCGTGGCCAACGCGGTGCAGAACCACGTCCGCGCACAACTCCTCAGGCTCCGCGCGTACCCCTGTGTGGAGCGAGCCCTGGCGGCAGGTGAACTGCGCCTGCACGGCTGGTACTACGAAGTCCACACCGGCGCCGTCCAGGTGCACAGTGCGGACACCGGCACCTTCGAGGCGCTGTGAGCCGCGCGATGAAATTCCCCCACCTGCGGCAGGACTTCGCCGCGTCCGTCGTCGTGTTCCTCGTCGCCCTGCCGTTGTGCGTGGGCGTCGCCGTCGCCTCCGGGGTCCCGGCCGAACTCGGCCTGGTCACCGGCATCGTGGGCGGTATCGTCACCGGGCTGATGCGTGGCAGCAGCCTCCAGGTGTCGGGCCCGGCCGCGGGGATGACCGTGCTGGTCTTCGAGGCCGTGCGGGAGTACGGCCTCGCGGTCCTCGGAGTCATCGTGCTCGCCACCGGCGTACTCCAACTCCTCATGGGTGCCCTGAAGTTGGGGCGCTATTTCCGGGCCATCTCGGTGGCCGTCGTCGAAGGCATGCTGGCCGGGATCGGCCTCGTGCTGATCGCGGGCCAGCTCTACTCGATGGCGGGCCTGAAAGCACCGGTCTCCGGTCTCGGCAAAATCGCAGGGCTGCCGGCGGCACTCGTGGACGCCGTACGCAGCCCGGACGCACTGGCATCGGTCGGGCTCGGCGCGGGGACCATAGTCGTCCTCGTGCTGTGGAAGCTGCTGCCACAGCGAGTGCGTACGGTGCCGGGGGCGCTCGGTGCGGTGGCGCTGGCCACCCTCGTCTCGTGGGCGTTCAGCATGCCCGTGGCGAAGGTCGAGGTACAGGGACTGCTGGGCTCGATCCAACTGCCGTCCCTCGACGCCTTCGGGGAACTCGCGAGCGTGGGCGTGCTCGCCACGATCCTCGCCTTCACCCTGATCGCCTCCGCCGAGTCGCTGTTCAGCGCGGCTGCCGTGGACCGGCTGCACGACGGCCCGCGGACCGAGTACGACAAGGAGCTGATGGCGCAGGGCGCGGGCAACACCATATGCGGGCTGCTCGGCGCACTGCCGATGACCGCGGTGATCGTACGCAGTGCGGCGAACGTCCAGGCGGGCGCGCGGACGAAGGCGTCCCGGGTGCTGCACGGCGTGTGGCTGCTGCTGTTCGCGGCGCTGCTGCCCGCAGCGCTCGGCGTCATCCCGCTGCCCGCCCTCGCGGGCATCCTGGTGTACGCGGGGTGGAAGCTGATCCCGATGCGGGAGATCGTGTCGCTGTGGCGTGAGCACCGGGGCGAGGCGCTGATCCTCATCGTCACCGCGGTGTCGATCGTCTCGGTCAGCATGTTCGAAGGCGTTCTGATCGGGCTCGCGCTGGCCGTCGCGAAGACGGCATGGGAGGCCTCGCACGTCCGCCTCGACGTCATAGACAAGGGGGCCGGGCCCGTCCAGGCGTACCTCTCGGGCAACGCGACGTTCCTCCGGCTCCCGAAGATCCTCGGCAGCCTGGAGGCGCTCCCGCAGGACCGGCCCATCGAGTTGGACCTCTCCGGCCTGCACCACCTCGACCACGCGTGCCGGACCGCACTGGAAAACTGGTCGGCCAGGCACAGCTCGGCGGGGACCGAACCGGTGAAGGTCACCTCGGGGTCCTGACCCCGGGACGGTGTCCCGATCGACGAGGGCTGGGCTCGCTTCACCGCGAGCCCAGCCCCTCGACGTACAGTGGACATATTGGTCATACTGGGCGGCTCGAAAGGGGGTCGTCATGCTCCAGGAGCTGCTGATCGCCGGCGTGGCGGTCGGATCCGCTGGCTTGGTGTACGTCGGTGCGGCTGCCCGGGTCATCAAGCAGTACGAGCGAGGCGTGGTCCTGCGGCTCGGGCGGCTCCGGGGTGAAGTCCGCGCCCCGGGGTTCACGATGGTCGTCCCGGGCGTCGACAAGCTGCGTAAGGTCAACATGCAGATCGTGACGATGCCGGTGCCCGCGCAGGACGGCATCACGCGGGACAACGTCACGGTCCGGGTGGACGCCGTCATCTACTTCAAGGTGATCGACGCGGCCGACGCCGTCATCCAGGTCGAGGACTACCGCTTCGCGGTCTCGCAGATGGCGCAGACCTCGCTCCGCTCGATCATCGGCAAGAGCGATCTCGACGATCTGCTCTCCAACCGCGAAAAGCTCAACCAGGGCCTGGAGTTGATGATCGACAGCCCGGCGATGGGCTGGGGTGTGCAGATCGACCGCGTCGAGATCAAGGACGTGTCCCTGCCGGAGACGATGAAGCGGTCGATGGCACGGCAGGCGGAGGCCGACCGCGAGCGCCGCGCCCGGATCATCAACGCCGACGCGGAACTTCAGGCCTCCAAGAAGCTGGCAGAAGCTGCCGGAGTGATGTCCGAGCAGCCCGCCGCGCTCCAACTGCGGCTGCTGCAGACGGTGGTGGCCGTCGCCGCCGAGAAGAACTCCACGCTCGTCCTGCCCTTCCCGGTGGAGCTGCTGCGGTTCCTGGAGCGGGCACAGCCACAGCAGGGGCCGGCTCAGGAGCCGACGCAGGGGCAGACGCGGCCGGAGCCCGCCCAGCCGCGCGCCGCGGCCCTTCCGGCCGACGTCGGGCCCGCACCCGTGTTCCGTGCCCCCGAGACGGAGGCCCTGCCGCCTGGTGACGCCGGTCCCGGGGCCGCCGGGTGACAGGTGCGGTTCGTCGACAGGAATGGCCGGAGAAGCAAAGAAGGCCCGACCGCGAGTAGCGGCTCCCGGCCGCTCCCCGCACCATCGAGGGACACGGCCGGAAGGGACACACAGTGGCGAAGAAGGATGGCAAGAAGGACGGCAAGAAGCACGGCGGCAGGAGCGGCGGGAAGGACGCCGGGCGGCGGGACGACGGCAAAGCTCCGGCTCCGCTCCGTGAACTCCTGCGTGTCCCCGGCGGCGCGAAGACCGACCTCTCCTCCTACGAGGCGGGGGCCACGCCCACCGGTCCGCAGGACAAGGCCGCCGGCCTCGCCGCCACCGCCCGAATGGGCGAACACCTGGCCGACCTGCAAGAACGCCTGTGGGCCGCGAGCACGGCCGGCGACCGGCGGCGCGTCCTTCTGGTCCTCCAGGGCATGGACACCAGCGGCAAGGGCGGCACGGTCAAGCACGTCATCGGGCACTTCAACCCCTCCGGCTGCCGCATCCGGTCGTTCAAGACCCCGACCTCCGAGGAGCGCAAGCACCCCTTCCTCTGGCGGATCAGGAGGGCACTCCCCGAGGCCGGCGAGATCGGCATCTTCGACCGCTCGCACTACGAGGACGTCCTGATCGCCCGGGTCCGCGAGCTGGCCCCGCATAAGGAGATCAACGACCGCTACGGCGAGATCAACCGCTTCGAGAAGTCGCTCGCGGACGACGGCGTCACGGTCGTGAAGGTCTTCCTCCACATCTCGTACGACCAGCAGCGCCGCCGTCTCCTCGAACGCCTGGACAACCCCGACAAGCACTGGAAGTTCAACGTCGGCGACATCGACGAGCGCGCGCTGTGGCCCGCGTACCAGAAGGCGTACGAGATCGCCCTGGACCGCTGTTCCACTCTGGAGGCGCCCTGGTACCTGATACCCGCCGACCGCAAGTGGTACCGGAACTGGGCGATCAGCAAGCTCCTCCTGGAACACCTCGTCGCCCTTGACCCGCAGTACCCGAAGGCGGACTTCGACGTGGAGGAGAGCCGGAAGAGACTGCTCGCACAGACTCTGAGCCCGCCCACGGGGCTCTAGGCGGGTGACTTCAGGGGCGCGCTCCTGCGGCACACGCGAATGATACGTAAATAGCCATATTTGCCCCGATATCTTCATCGGGTGATCATTTCAGTAACACGATTCGCCGCGATCTGCGCCCTGGGCGCTGTGCTCGCCGCCTGCGGGGCCCCCGACGCCCCGCCCGCCCCTCGCAAGGAGCGCCCCGCACCCGCCGGCGCCGTGCCGTCGCGGCCCCCGACGCTCGCTCCGGGGCCGACCCGCCTGACCCCCGTCTTCAAGAACGGCCCGCGAACGCGCGACAAGACGGTCGCGCTGACCTTCGACGCGGACATGACCGCGGATCAGGGGGACAGAGCGGCGGCCGGGGAGCGCTTCGACAACCCGCGGCTCATCGCCACCCTGCGGCGGTTCAAGGTTCCGGCCACCGTGTTCATGACGGGACGGTGGGCCGAGGAGTACCCCCAGGAGGCCAGGTCCATCGGACGGGACCCCCTCTTCGAGGTGGCCAACCACTCGTACAGCCACTACGCCTTCACGGAGGACTGCTACGGCCTGCCGACCGTGCCCGAGAACAGGATGCTGGCGGACGTGGAGCGGGCGTACGCCTCCTTCAAGAAGGCGGGTGTGCCCCGTGCGATGCCCTACTTCCGCTTTCCGGGCGGGTGCTACGACCAGCGGGCGCTGCGGACACTGAGCACGGCCGGGGTGACCGCGGTGCAGTGGGACGTGGTCAGCGGTGACGCGTTCGCGACGGACGCGGACGCGGTGGCCCAGGATGTGCTGGACGGCGTACGGCCCGGTTCCGTCGTCGTCATGCACTGCACACGGAGCGCGGCTCCGGCGACCGAGCAGGCACTGCGGACGATCGTGCCCGAGTTGCGCAAGCGGGGTTTCCGCTTCGTCAGGGTGTCCGAGCTGATCGGGACGGCGGCCCACCACCGGTAGGCGGCTCGGCCGGTTGTCCGTTCTACGCTGGAACCATGAGTGACGACTACTGCGGCACCCGTGCGGACCCGGCCCCCACCGCGGAGGGGCCGCCGTTCGCCGAGTGCGTGCTGTGCCGGAAGCCGACGGAGTACCCGGAGTCGTACAAGGGGATCACCCTGTGCCCTGTCTGCGAGTGGCAGGAGGCACAGCGCACGGCCTGCTCGGGCTGACCGGACGCAGCCCCAGGTTGCGCTCGGTCCCCTCCTCGGACGTACCGGCACCCTCGGCTGGACGGATCTTCCGCCTGGCAGACTGGAGGGTGTGAGCAGCGACCCGACCGCAGTTGATCCGGCCCCCGCGGGCGAGGGCCCCTTCCGTTCCGAGCGCACCGCGCGCGACGAGGCACCGCAGTTCGTGCTGCCCCTGGTCGTACACATCGAGAAGGCCGCTCCCCCGGCCCGTACCGACGCGCTGGAGACCGCGGCCCGCGCGGTGCTGACCATCCTCAGCGACGAGCGCTCCCTCGGAGAGGGCGAGTGGGCGCGGGCCATCCACGACTGGCAGGACGCCCGCATCCGCAAGGTCGTACGGCGGGCCCGTGGCGCCGAGTGGCGGCGGGCCGAGGAGCTGCCGGGGATCACGGTGACCGGGAAGTCCGCCGAGGTGCGGGTCTTCCCGCCGGTCCCGCTGGACGGCTGGCCCAGAGAACTCGCCAAGCTCCAGGTCTCTGGCACCGAGCTCGACGACCCCGAGCCGCCGGCGGACGCCGACCCGACGGGGCCCGTGCTGTGGCTCAACCCAGGCCTCGAGATGTCGGCCGGCAAGTCGATGGCCCAGGCGGGCCACGGCGCCCAACTCGCCTGGTGGGAGCTGTCCGACGAGGAGCGCGCGGCCTGGCGCGACGCCGGCTTCCCGCTGAGCGTCCGCACCGCCGACCCGGCCCGCTGGCCCGAGCTCACCACCTCCGGGTTCCCGCTGGTCCGCGACGCGGGTTTCACGGAGATCGCACCCGGCACGACGATCGCGGTCGAAGGGGTCGACCGGCTCCAGGCTCTGCCGGGCACGCGGCGGACGTGACCGGGGGTGCATCTCGCACCTGAAGAGCACCCCCCACGGCTTCCCCGGACGCACATAAGCGGCAAGATGGGGCCATGAGCGTAGTCAAGATCAACGTACTGACCGTCCCCGCCGAGCAGCGCGAGACGCTGGAGAAGCGCTTCTCCGCCCGTGCCCACACGGTGGAGAGCTCCGACGGCTTCGAGTGGTTCGAGCTGCTTCGTCCCGTCGAGGGCACCGACACCTATCTCGTCTACACGCGGTGGCGTGACGAGGAGTCCTTCCAGGCCTGGGCGGAGGGCCCCATGAAGGCGGCCCACCAGCACGGTGACGCGCAGAGCGGTGAGCGTCCCAAGCCCGCGGCGAGCGCGTCCACGCTGTGGTCCTTCGAGGTCGTGCAGCAGGCGGCGCCCAAGAGCGAGTAGGCAGGTCGTCGCGGGCCGGGCAGGCAAGTGCGCGCGTACAAGCTCTAGGCTTGCCGCAGGTTCTCGACGTGTGGAGGTCACCATGGCCGGGACCCGGCTGGACGGCAGGGTCGAACGCGGCAACCGTACGCGGCAGTTGGTGCTCGGGCGTACCGTCGACATCGCCTCGGTCGAGGGACTCGAGGCGCTGTCCGTGGGCCGGCTGGCCACCGAGCTCGAACTCAGCAAGAGCGGTGTCTTCGCGCTCTTCGGTTCCAAGCAGGAGCTCCAGCTGGCGACCGTGCGGGAGGCGGCGCGCGTCTACGTCGAGCGGATCATCCGGCCCGCGGCACAGACCCCGGCCGGGATCACCCGGCTCTGGCAGCTGTGCACGCTCTGGCTGGACTACTCCCAGGGCCGCGTCTTCCCGGGCGGCTGCTTCTTCTACGAGGTCGTCGCCGAGTTCGACGCCCGGCCGGGCCCCGTGCACGACGCGGTCGTACGCGCCCAGCGGGACTGGACGGACCACGTGGAGCGCACCATCACCGAGGCCCGTGACCTCGGCGACCTGCACCCCGACACGGACGCCCCTCAACTCGCATTCGAGCTCATCGCGTTGATGGAGACGGCCAACGCCGTCTCCGTCCTGCACGACGAGACGACGGCCTACCGCAGGGCCCGTGTCGCCATCGCCGCCCGGCTGCGCGTGGCGGCGACGGATCCGGACCGGGTGCCCCAAGTCCCCTGATGCGGATGGATATTGAGCCTCGGATTCGTCGAGGGAAACAAGTAGCACGATCGTTCGCTTAGTTTTATGCTCGGGTCATGCGACGCCCAACGATTCTTCGCTCGCCCTGGCAGCCCGGCCCTGCGGCCGGCTCCCACGACGGCCCCGCCGTGGTCAGCTACACCGACTTCACCTCCGACACCTTCCGGCGGTCGTGGTCCGTCGCCCTGGACGGGCTGCGGCTACGCCGGACCTGGCCGGGGACCCCGGGCGCGATCGGCATGTGGCTGTGGGCGGATCCGCTGCGGCGCCGCTCGGGCTCGCTGGCCGTCTGGGCCGACGAGGCGCGGCTCAGGGAGTTCGTCGGCCGGCCCGACCACATACGGATCGTGCGGACGTACCGAGGCCATGGCGTGCTGCGGTCGGAGCAATGGGCGACCGACGGGTTCGACTCGGCGGAGACATGGGCGTACGCGCGGCGCCTGATCAGCAAGGACGCCTGAACACCGAGGAGGGCATATGACAGTCACAGCACCGGACATCGTCGCGCTCGACCGGATCGCCGTAGAGGAGTCGCTCAGGGTGGTGGAGCTGGCGAAGGAGGCGGACTGGGAGCGGGACACGCCCTGCGCGGGGTGGACCCTGCGGCGGCTGGTGGCGCACATGGCCGCGCAGCACCATGGGTTCGCGGCGGCCGCGCGAGGCACAGGGGGCGAGGCGGCGTACTGGCGTGAGCCGGAGGACATGAGCGCGCCGGGGCGTACGTACCGGGGAGCGACGGCGACACTGCTCGACGCCTTCGCCGAACCGGGCGTGATCGGCCGGGAGTTCATGCTGCCCGAGCTCGGGGGTGCTTTTCCCGGGCGGATGGCCGTCGGCTTCCACTTCATCGACTACGTGGTGCACGCATGGGACGTGGCCGCCTCGCTCGGCGCCGGGCTCGACCTGCCGGGGCACGTCCTGGACGCGGCGGTGGCCGTCGCCCGGCTGGTGCCCACCGACCCGGCGGGGCGGGGGCCGGGATTCGCGTTCGCGCCCGCACTCGGCGTACCGGCCGGCTCGGACCCCCTGGACGAGGCGCTGCGCCTGCTGGGCCGCGCTCTGGAAGCATGGCCGCTGCCGAGCTGACCACGCGGGACGACACAAGGCCGAAGCCGTAGCCGTAGCCGTAGCCCCATGCGGAGCCCAAGAGCGAGCCAAGGGCGGATCATTGATCGCTGATCGCAAAGAGGTTTGAGTGGGCGTTGAACAACACATCCGTCCCGCACGTACCTCTTGGCGCTGGCCAAGTACAGATACTCAACGAACAGTTGGGTTCCCGGGAGGCTCAATATGCGGCGTATCAACGGTACCGTCCTCGTCTTTGCGGCACTCGTCGCCACCGTCGGCGCGCTCGCGTTCCCCGTATGGTCGTACGCGGACCGCTCAGGCACCGGACAGGCGAACGTGGCGGCGGGCACCGTGAACACCCAATGGGGGCCCCTGACCGCCCAGGACCGCGATCTGATCGTCCGCGTGCGGCTCGCCGGGCTGTGGGAGCTGCCGGCCGGCCAGCAGGCGCTCGAACGCGCGCCCTCGCAGGCGATCAAGGACGTTGCCGACCACCTCATCGTCGGTCACACCGACCTCGACAAGCGGGTCCGGATCGTCGCGGCCCAGCTCGGCGTCGCACTGCCGAACCAGCCGAACGAACTGCAGACCGGCTGGCTCAAGGAGATGACCGCGGCGACCGGCACCGACTACGAGTACAAGTTCGTGAACCTGTTGCGGGCCGCGCACGGAACCATCTTCCCGGCCATCGGCACCGTCCGGAACACCACGCGGAACACGTTGGTGCGCCAGCTCGCCTCGGACGCCAACCAGACCGTGCTCGACCACATCACGATGCTGGAGAAGACCGGGCTGGTCGACTTCGACGCCATCGCCAACACCGCGGCGAACGCGACCACCGCCAGCCCGACCGGCCCCCCGCCGCCGGTGCCCGGCCAGCTCGCGCCCTCGGCACCGGCCGCCGAGGCGACCGGCGACGTCTCGACCACGTCCCAGCCCTCCCCAGGCGAGCCGGGCACGGTCAACACGGGCAGGCCGGAGCCGGTGGACTCGAACGGCGTGCTGAACTAGCCGCCACCTGCTGAACCCTCCGGGCGCCCGGATCCGAACCTCAAATGTTGCTCTGAACGTGACGAGCGCGAGGTTCGGAGCCGGGCGCCGGGGCCATACCCCCGTCACGCCGGAACAGCGAACCGTCGAAGCGGACGGACACAGCCGATCCCGGTGAGGCCGTGCACGCGGGGTGGAGGAGGGGACGATGGAGCGACTGGGGACGGGCATCGGATGGCGGCCGGAGATCGCGGACGCCGTGGAGCGCATGCCGGGCATCGACTGGGTCGAGGCCGTGGCCGAGAACCTCTGCCCGGGGCATCTGCCCGAGTCGCTGCTGCGGCTGCGTGAACGCGGGGTCACGGTGATTCCGCACGGTGTCTCCCTCGGTCTGGGCGGCGCCGACCGGCCCGACGCGGCACGCCTCACGGCCCTGGCCGAGCGGGCCGAGGCGCTGGCCTCGCCGATCGTCACCGAGCACATCGCCTTCGTCCGCGCGGGCGGGCCCCTGACGGCCTCCGCACATCTGGAGGCGGGCCACCTGCTGCCGGTCCCCCGCACCCGGGACTCGCTGGACGTCCTGTGCGAGAACATCCGCATCGCGCAGGACGCGCTGCCCGTTCCCCTCGCGGTGGAGAACATCGCCGCGCTGATCTCCTGGCCGGGCGAGGAGATGACGGAAGGCCAGTTCCTCTACGAGCTCGTCGACCGCACCGGCGTACGACTCCTCATCGATGTCGCCAACCTGCACACCAACCACGTCAACCGCGGCGAGGACCCCGTCAAGGCGCTCGACGAGCTCCCCGTCGAGGCCATCGCCTACGTCCATGTCGCCGGCGGCTTCGAACGGGACGGCGTCTGGCACGACAGCCACGCCCACCCCGTCCCGCAGCCGGTCCTCGACATCCTGTCCGAGCTCGCCTCCCGGGTGACCCCACCGGGCGTCCTCCTGGAACGGGACGAGAACTTCCCGGCGCCCGGGGAGCTGGAGCGGGAGTTGGACGCGATCCGGGGGACGCTGAAGAAGGCCCGGACCGCGGCACCCGGTCTGCCCGTGCCGTCCGGAGCGACCGGAACAGCACCCGAGACGGAGACCGACCCCGCCCGCCAGCGCCTCGCCCTCGCGCAGACCGCGCTGCTGTCCGCCCTCGTCGCGGGAACCCCCGTACCCGAAGGGTTCGACCGTGTACGGCTCGGGGTGCAGGCACGGGCACTGGCCGCCAAGCGGGCCGATGTCGTGGCGAAGGCCGCACCGGAGCTGCCGGAGATCCTGGCGGCGGCGTACCGGCCGGCGTTCCTCGCGTACGCGCAGGGGCATCCGATGGCCGGCGGCTATCGGCGCGACGCCCTGGACTTCGCCGAGCACCTGCTCCTGACGGGCCGCCCGCAGGACGCGGAGACCCGGCGGCGGCTGCGCGACTGGTGGCTGGAGCGCTCGGGCCCCGCCCCGCTGTCGGGGCACCCCGCGGCCCGCTTCGCCCGTGCCACCCGCCGGGTGCTGCTGCGCCGCTGAGGACGCGCACTGCGACCGCGCTGCATCACTGCGAAGTGTGCGCGGGCTAACACGAACGTCGGTGAAGGTGATGTGCGCGCCCTGTTTCACCGCCTTTGAGGCGGTCTGACATACGACCGAACCACCACATCCATCCCTTTCCACCCACCCCTCAACCCTGTCCTTCTGTACGGCAGTTGGCGCGGCACCCGCAGTAGCATGCCAATCTGCACGCGGAACGCACTTATGTGTTGTGCCGCAACAGGAGGCACCATGCGATCCATCAACCGCACCGGATTGGTCAGTGGAACAGGGCTCATCGTCACGGCCCTCACGGCCACCGTGGCAGCACTGGCCTTCCCGATCTGGTCGTACGCGGACCGCTCCGGAACCGGTCTGGCCACCTTGAACGCCCAGACCGTGTCGACGCAGTTCGGTCCGTTGTCGGCGCAGGACCGGGACTTCATCACCAAGGTCCGGCTGGCCGGGCTGTGGGAGCTGCCCGCGGGCCAGCAGGCACAGGAGCGCGGCACCACCCAGGCCGTAAGGACCGCCGGGGAGCACCTCATCGCGGGCCACGCGTTCCTCGACGCCCGCGTCCGCAATGTCGCGGCGCGCCTCGGCCTCGAACTGCCCAACCAGCCGACCGACCAGCAGCGCCAGTGGCTGACCACGCTGGACCAGGCACAGGGCGTGGAGTACGACCGCGAGTTCGCGAACATCCTCCGCGCGGCCCACGGCAAGGTCTTCTCGCTCGTCGCCCAGGTCCGCGCGAACACCCGGAACTCCCTCGTGCGCGACCTCGCCGACGATGCGAACACCACCGTGCTCGACCACATCAAGGTCCTGGAAGCCACCGGATACGTCGACTTCGACGCCCTCGCCCAGGACGCGGCCACCGCCGCCCCGCCCCCGATCACCAACTCCCCGGCCCCGCCCGCCCCCACGCAGTCCCCGGACTCGCCGATCCCGGTGGTCCCGTCGCCGGGCTACACCCTCCCGCCGGCCGTCTCGCGCGACGAGACGTCCTCAAGTCCCTAGCACCTCTCAGGTCGCACGAGCGGAAGCGGAGCATCACATACCGGCAACGCTCCGTCCATCATGTGAACAATCCATGGCGCTCGCCCGGTCCATCACATAGAAAAATCCCATGTTCTGGGTACTTCTCCTGCTCCTGGCCTGGGCCGCGGCCGGCACCGCCTGCATTCGCCTGTGCCTGGCGGCCCTGCGCACGGCGGCCTTCGACGCGAAGGCGGCGCGCGATCACAGCCTCACGCTGTACGAGGCGGCGTTCCTGTCCGGCGGCCCGGCCCGGGTGGCCGAGCTGACCCTGGTGTCGATGGCCCGTCAGCGCCGTCTGCTGCTCGCGCACACCGGCTGGGCGACCGTCGTGGATCCGCGTGGGCACGACGAGATGGAGCGCTCGGTGATCGGAGCGATCGGCCCGGAGGGGCAGTCCCGGATAGCGCCCGTGCGGGCGACCGCGGCCGCCGCGGATTCCGTGCACCGCCTCGCCGACCGTCTCGTCGCCGCGGGCCTCGCCGTGCCCGACGGGGAGCGGGGCACCGTCGCCGCCGCCGTCCGCCAGGTCCAGGCCGCCGCGGTGGCCGTCCTCGTCCTGGGGGCCGTGGCCCTGCTGCTGCCCTCCCAGGCTCCGGCGACCGAGTACGAGGTACCGGTGGCCGTCTGGTTCGCGCTCCCGCTCACTCTCACGCTGAGCTGCCTCGCGATCGCCCGCATGGAGGTGCACCCCTACTCGCGCTGGGCGTCACCGGCCGGACAGCGCCTGCTCGGCACCCTCGCGCGGCACCCGGACGGCACGGGCGACGACCGTACGTACCTCACCTCCGTCGCCGTACGCGGCATCCGCGCGATCGGCGAGCCGGACCTGCGCGCGGCCTTCACGCACCGCGACCGAAGCCCGGAACGAAGGGGCTGACAGGCGCGCCGGGGGGCGCATCGGGGTCATTGGAGCCGACACTGCGGCCCGGTCCTTTACTTCGCCAACCGCCGAACGAAACATCCCCTTTGTCGCTGCCGTGCGCTGAAGGGATACGCGATGAGAGCTGCCGTCCTCTACGGAACAGCGGGATCCTTGCTCCTGTCCGCCCTCGTCACCGTCCCCGCGGGCGGCGAACCCGGCCGCCCCGGCGACTTTCCCGGATCCGGGGCCGACACCCTGGGCACCGCTGTCGCCGCCGAGCGCGCCGCGGCCGCCGGCGTCCGTTTCGGCACCTGCGCCAAGGCGGAGGACCTGCCGGACAACGTCCGGTGCGGCACGGTCACCGTGCCCCTCGACTACGCCCACCCCGACGGCAAGCAGATCAAGCTGACGGTCAGCCGCGTGAAGGCCACCGGCAAGGACGCGAAGAACTCGAAGCGGAAGGTCCCTCGCCAAGGCGCCCTGGTCTACAACCCCGGCGGCCCCGGCGCCTCCAGCATGTTCTTCCCGCTGATCGGGTTCCTCCCCGAGTGGAAGCCCATCTCGGCGGCGTACGACCTCGTCGGCTACGCCCCGCGCGGAGTGGGCCGCAGCGCCCCGCTGTCCTGCCAGGACCCCAAGCAGCTCGGGAAGGGGCCCACGCAGTCGCCGACGTTCCCTTCGGAGTCGTACAAGAAGGAGCGCATCGCGGAGGCGAAGACGTACGCGCGCGGCTGCGTCGAGCGCTCCGGCAAGGCCGTCCAGCACTACACCTCGCTCAACAACGCCCGCGACCTCGACGTGCTGCGGGCCGCGCTCGGCGAGCGGAGGCTGACCTTCATGGGCGCCTCGTACGGCACGTACTTCGGTGCCCTGTACGCGACGCTCTTCCCCTCGCACGTGCGCCGGATGGTCTTCGACTCGGCGGTGAACCCCGACCCCGACCAGATCTGGTACCAGAACAACCTCGACCAGTCCGCGGCGTTCGAGATCCGCTGGGCGGACTTCCGTGCCTGGATCGCCCGGCACGACGACGTGTACGGGCTGGGCGCCACGCCCGAAGAGGTGCTGCACAGCTACGAGAAGGCGCGGGCGCAGCTGGCCGCCTCGCCCGCGGGCGGCAAGGTGGGGCCCGGGCAGTTGCAGGGCGCGTTCCTCCAGGCCGGGTACTACGACGACTACTGGCCCTACCGCGCCCAGGCCCTGTCCGCGTATCTGAAGGGCGACCCGAAGCCGCTGATCGAGCAGGCCGGACCGTATCCGGAGGCGGCCGCCGAGCAGGAGAACGGCAACGCGGTGTACACGGCCGTCGAGTGCAACGACGCCCCCTGGCCGACCGACTGGCGCACCTGGGACCGCGACAACACACGCCTCGCGCGCAAGGCGCCGTTCGAGACCTGGGACAACGTGTGGATGAACCTGCCTTGCGCGTACTGGCCCGTGCCCCGACAACAGCCCCTGGACGTACGGAGATTGCCCGGCGCGCTGCCGCCGACCCTGATCCTGGCGGCGGAGCGGGACGCGGCGACGCCGTACGAGGGTGCCCTGGCCTTGCAGCGGCGGCTGTCCGGCTCGGTCCTGGTGACCGAGAACGGCGCCGGGACCCACGGCATCGGCGGCGGCCCCAACAAGTGCGTCAACGGCTACCTCGACGCCTATCTCCTGGCGGGCAGGCTTCCGGTACGGCGCGCGGCGTGCGCACCGCACGCGGAGCCGAAACCGGTGGCGCCGGGCAGTCGCTCGAAGGACCTGGAGAAGGACCTCGAGAAGAAGGCCTCCTGAAACCGACCGGCGCTCCCGGTCCGCTCAGGCGAGACCCGCGACCAGCTCGGAGATGTCCTTGCGGCGGCCCGTGTAGAAGGGGACCTCTTCGCGGACGTGCATCCGGGCCTCGGAGGCGCGCAGGAGGCGCATGAGGTCGACGATGCGGTACAGCTCGTCGGCCTCGAAGGCGAGGATCCACTCGTAGTCCCCTAGGGAGAACGAGGCGACCGTGTTGGCGCGCACGTCCGGGTAGCCGCGGGCCATCTTGCCGTGGTCGGCGAGCATGCGGCGGCGGTCCTCGTCGGGCAGCAGATACCAGTCGTACGAGCGGACGAACGGGTAGACGCTGATGTAGTCGCGCGGCGTCTCGTCGGCGAGGAAGGCCGGGATGTGCGAGCGGTTGAACTCGGCGGGGCGGTGCAGCGCCATGTTCGACCAGACCGGCTCCAGGGCGCGGCCCAGCTTGGTGCGGCGGAAGAGGTTGTACGCCTCCTGGAGCTGGTCGGCTGTTTCGGCGTGCCACCAGATCATGAGGTCGGCGTCGGCGCGCAGCCCCGACACGTCGTACGTGCCGCGGATGGTCACGTCCTTCGCGGCGAGCTGGTCGAAGAGCTCCTGGACCTCGTCGGCGTAGCCGGCGCGGTTCTCGGGGAGCACGTCCTTCAGCTTGAAGACGGACCACAGGGTGTAGCGGATGACCTCGTTGAGGTCCTTGGCCTTCTTGCCGGCGTTCGGAATCTTGGCGGGGGCGTCGTCACTCATGGGGCTATTCTCCCGCGCCGCCGTGCAGGCTCTGCACCGGGTTGGTGATCAGCGCGTCCAGTCCGCCGCGGTCGCCGCCGAGCTGGTCCACGGCGGCGTACGCGCTCGCGATGCAGGCGGGGATGCCGACCCCGTCGTAGGCCGCGCCGCAGACGGCGAGTCCCGGCAGCTTGCCGACGTGTTCGCGGATGCGGGCCACGCGTGCGTGGTGCCCGACGGGGTACTGCGGCAGCCCGTCGTCCCAGCGGGTCACGCGGGTCGCGACCGGCGCGGCGTCCAGGCCGGTGGCCGCGCGAAGGTCGTGCCGGGACACGTCCACGAGGTCGTCGTCCTCCCGTCCGAGCACCTCCGTCTCGCCGTAACGCCCCACCGAGGTCCGCAGGACGAGGAGGTCGGGGTTCTCGTCCGCGATCCAGCCCCACTTCCTGGAGGAGAAGGTGGAGGCCTTGATGGTGTGCCCGTCAACGGGCGGCACGAGAAAACCGCTCCCTTCGGGGAGGGCGATTTCGCTGCGCCGGTAGGCGAGGGTGACGAGCGCCATGGAGGCGTACTCCACGGTGGCCAGCTCGGCCGCGGCGGCGGGTGCCTCGGCGCGCAGCAGGGTGGCGGCAGCGGGGGCGGGCAGCGCGAGGACGACGGCGTCGGCCTGGAGGACCTTGCCTCCGGCGACGACCCGCCAGCCGGTGTGTGCCTCCCGGCGCAGCTCCGTCACCGGCGCCCCGGTGATGATCTCGGCGCCCCGCGCGCGGACGGACTCCGCGACCGCGAGCGGCAGTTGACCGATGCCTCCGCGGATGCCCATGAAGACCGGTCCCGCCTGCTGGTTCCGGGCGGCCTTGGCCTGGATCTCGCGGACGGCCTCCGTCAGGGAGTCGTGGGTGCGGGCGGCCTCGAAGAGCTGGGGAACCGCGGAGCGCAGGGAGATGCGGTAGGCGTCGCCCGCGTAGACACCGCCGAGAAGGGGTTCGACCAGGCGGTCGACCACTTCGCGGCCGAGGCGGGCGGCCACGAACTCCCCCACCGCCACGTCGTCGCCGACCTCCGTGCGGGGCAGCTCGGCGTCCCGCTCGATACGGCGCAGGCCTTCGTCCGACAGGACGCCGGAGAGGGCGGAGGCGGTGCCCGGAACGCCCATCACGTGCCCCTTGGGCATGGGGCGCAGGGTGCCGCGGGTCCAGAGCGACGCCGTCGCGGTGGCAGGCGGCTGGATATCGTCCGCGAGCCCCACCTCGCGGGCCAGCGCGACCCCCTCGGGGCGGCGCGCGAGCATCGACTCGGCACCCAGATCGACGCGCGCGCCCGCGATCTCGCCGGGCAGCAGCTTGCCGCCGACGCGGTCCGAGGCCTCCAGGACGGTCACGCGCACGCCTCGGTCCAGCAGTCGGTGGGCGGCGGCCAGACCCGCGATCCCGCCCCCGATGACAACGACGTGTCCCGTACCCGTACGAGTGTCCTGTGCGCGCATGCCTCCACTTTCGCAGACCCCACTGACACCCCCACCGGTCCCCCGGTGTCCTCCACGAGTCCTGACCGTGACCGCATCGGGACCGGATCCCCCCAACGTCCCGCCCCTTCCGGGCGTCGAAGGAGCGTCAGTCGTCACGACCCTCGGGGGGATGCCCAGGATGCGCACACAAAGCTCCGCACGGCCCGTACGTCTCGCACGGCCCGCACGCCCCGCTCAGCTCCTGGCCGGGATTCTTCTTGCCGCCGCCCTCGCGCTCACCGGCTGCTCGGGCGCCGATGACAGCGGCACGTCCAGCGATTCCGCCGCCGGCACTCAGGACAAGGCCGCGGTCCAGGAGGGTGCCGTGGGCGATGACGCCGGTAAGAGCGGGGCTCAGGCTCCCAGCCAGGCCCCGGACCTCACCGCGAACCGGATCATCCGCACCGCCTCCCTGACCGTGCAGGTCAAGGACGTACCCGACGCCCTGGACCACGCGCGCACCACCACGGCGAACGCGGGCGGCTTCGTCGGCAACGAGACCACCACCCGGGACGAGGAGGGCAACGAGCACACCCGCGTCGTCCTGCGCGTGCCCACCGAGCGGTACGACGAGGTGCTCGCCGACATGGAAGGCACCGGCAAGCTCCTGGAACGTACGGCCAAGGCGCAGGACGTCACGGACCAGGTCGTCGACGTGGAGAGCCGCATCAAGACGCAGCAGGCCAGCGTGGCCCGGATCCGCGAGCTGATGGACCAGGCCACCAAGCTCAGCGATGTGGTCACCCTGGAAGGCGAGTTGAACACCCGGCAGGCCGACCTGGAGTCCCTGCTCGCCCAGCAGGCCTCCCTGGAGGACCGCACCAGCCTGGCCACCATCACCCTGACGCTGTCCGAGACCCCGGTGAAGCAGGTGGAGAAGGACGACGACCCGGGCTTCCTGGACGCGCTCACGGGCGGCTGGAACGCGTTCGTCACGATGCTGCGCTGGATCGCCGTGGCGTTCGGCGCGATCCTCCCGTTCGCGGCGGGCGCCGCGCTGCTCCTCGCGCTGTGGGTGCTGTGGGTACGTCTCCTGCGCACCCGGCTGCCGCGCCGCCCGGCCCCGGCCGCGGCTTCCCCGGCCGGCACGCTGCCGGTCGCCCCGCCCGTCCGGGAGCGCGAGGAGGGACGCGAGCAGGACTGAAATGCCGCGCCCCCGTAGCGTGTTCGTATGAGCATGAACCGTACGAGCGGTACCACCGGCGGGGCGAAAGAGCGACTGGTCGTGATCGGCGGTGACGCGGCGGGCATGTCCGCCGCGTCACAGGCGCGCCGGCTGCGGGGGCCGGACGAGCTGGAGATCGTGGCGTTCGAACGGGGGCACTTCACCTCGTACTCGGCGTGCGGCATCCCGTACTGGGTGGGCGGTGACGTCGCCGAGCGTGACGAGCTGATCGCGCGGACGCCCGAGGAGCACCGGGAGCGCGGCATCGGCCTGAGGATGCGTACGGAGGTCACGGAGATCGACGTCGCGGGCGCCCGGGTCCGCTCCGTCGACCTCGAGTCCGGCGCCGAGGAGTGGACGCCGTACGACAAACTCGTGATCGCGACCGGCGCGCGCCCGATCCGTCCCGACCTGCCGGGCGCCGACGCGCCGGGCGTGCACGGCGTGCAGACCCTGGACGACGGACAGGCGCTCCTGGACACGCTGGCCGAGACGGATGGCCGCCGTGCGGTGGTCGTCGGCGCCGGCTACATCGGCGTGGAGATGGCGGAGGCGCTGATCAACCGCGGGTACGAGGTGACGGTCGTCAACCGCGGCAAGGAGCCGATGTCCACGCTCGACCCCGACATGGGCCGGATCGTGCACACCGCCATGGAGGGCCTGGGCATCACCATGGTGAACGACGCCGAGGTCACCAAGGTGCTCACCGGCGAGGACGGGCGGGTCCGCGCGATCGCCACGGAGGACGCGGAGTACCCGGCGGACGTGGTCGTGCTCGGCATCGGCGTACGCCCCGAGACGACGCTCGCCCGGGCCGCCGGGCTGCCGCTGGGGGACCACGGCGGGCTGCTGACCGACCTCGCGATGCGGGTGCGCGGGCACGAGAACATCTGGGCCGGCGGCGACTGCGTCGAGGTGCTCGAGCTGGTCTCGGGGCGCGAACGGCACATCGCCCTTGGCACGCACGCCAACAAGCACGGGCAGGTCATCGGCGCCAACGTGGGCGGCGGTTACGGCATTTTCCCCGGCGTCGTCGGCACGGCGGTGAGCAAGGTCTGCGACCTGGAGATCGCCCGCACCGGGCTGCGCGAGAAGGACGCGCACAGGGCGGGCCTGCAGTTCGAGACCGTTACCATCGAGTCGACGAGCCGCGCGGGCTACTACCCCGGCGCAGACCTCATGACCGTGAAAATGCTCGCCGAACGCCGCACCGGACGGCTGCTCGGCGTACAGATCGTCGGACGGGAGGGCGCCGCGAAGCGCGTCGACATCGCCGCGGTGGCGCTGACGGCGGGGATGACCGTGGAGCAGATGACAGCGCTCGACCTGGGCTACGCGCCGCCGTTCTCACCGGTGTGGGATCCCATCCTGGTGGCGGCGCGCAAGGCGGTCGCGGCGGTACGCGCGCGTGGCGCGTGATCCCGAGGCGCTTCCCCGGGAGCTCGCTTTACGCCGTCTCGTGGCCGGGCGCCGTCGACCCGTTGATCCGGTCTATGGCCTGCCTGGCCTGCTCGGCGGGCGGCCGCCCGGGCAGTGAGGAGACGGAGGCCGAGGCGGCCGCGGGCATCGCCGTGGCCGGTTTCGCGTGCGTGGCGGCGGGCCGGGCGGAGCGCAGCCGGTGACTGACGGCCTCGTCGAGGGTCACCGGACGCTGCATCCGTGCCGCGAGCCGGCCGGCCTCCTGGCCGAGCGCGGCGACATCTTCCCAGGGCAGGTGCAGCACCAGGGCGATCTCCGCCTCACCGTCGGGCAGGGCATGGATCGGCGGATTGACTCGGTCGTTCATCGCCTGTGTCCTCACGTCTTCGTCGCGTTTCGGGCGGTTGGGAAGACATACGCACGGGGCTGTGGAGGTGTTCAACGGCGTGGAGGCGCGCTTGTCCGGCCACACCGACGCGCCCCCGCCTACCCGCGGATTCGCCCGCCCCATCGGGGGCAGTACTTCTTCGTGGTCATCCCCGTCCATGACGTGAACCCGGTACGGCGTACGCCCTATGTGACGTACGCGCTGATCGCCGCCAGCGTGCTCGTCTTCCTCTTCACGCCCGGCGCGGCCGGCTCCGTGGCGGGTGACAGCGGCCTGGCGCAGTTCTGCCATCTGCAGGCGTTCCTGGAGCACTACGCCGTGGTGCCGCAGGAGCTGATCCACCATCGGATGCCCGGCCTTGTACCCACGGGAGCGACCGGAGCCGGTCCGCGGGGCACCGGCTGTGTGGTGGGCCCGCCGGACTACGACAAGTCACCGGCGCTGTCGGTGCTCACCGCGATGTTCCTGCACGGCAGTTGGCTGCACCTGCTGGGCAACATGCTGTTCCTGCTGATCTTCGGCAACAACATAGAGGACCGCCTGGGGCATGTGCGGTTCACGCTGTTCTACGTCGTCTGCGGCTACGCGGCCGCGTACGGCTTCGCGTTCCTGAACGACGACTCGGGCGACCCGCTGATCGGCGCCTCCGGGGCGATCGCCGGCGTGCTGGGCGCGTATCTGGTGTTCTATCCGAAGGCCAGGGTGTGGGTCCTGGTCCCGTTCCTGGTCTTCCTGCCTTTGCGGCTGCCCGCGTGGATGGTGCTGGGCTTCTGGTTCGTGCTCCAGGCGGTGTACTCGTCCGGCGAGGGGGTCTCCGACGCCGGGACGGTGGCGTACGCGGCGCATGTGGTCGGCTTCCTCGCCGGGATGCTGCTGGCCTGGCCGCTGCGCGCGGGCACCCCGGCCCCGCCGGAGCCGCGCCGCCTGCTGTGGGGCAGACAGGCGCGGCACACCTGAGTTCTCAGTGCGCGGTGTGCGTGTGGACGTACTCCACGAGGCGGGTCAGCGCGTCCGGGTCGGTGGTCGGCGGGACGCCGTGGCCGAGGTTGAAGACATGGCCTTCGAGACCGGCGGCCGCGTCGAGCACCTCGCAGGTCTTCGTCTCCACGGCCTCGGTCGTGGAGAACAGGACGGCCGGGTCGAGGTTGCCCTGGAGGGCCTTGCCGGGTCCGACGCGCGTGGCGGCCACGTCGAGCGGGACCCGCCAGTCGACGCCGACGACGTCCGCGCCCGCCTCGCCCATGAGGCCGAGCAGCTCACCGGTGCCGACGCCGAAGTGGATGCGCGGAACGCCGTACGACGCCACCGCGTCGAAGACCTTCGTGGACGCCGGCATCACCGAGCGCCGGTAGTCCGCGGGGGCCAGGGCGCCGACCCAGGAGTCGAAGAGCTGTACGGCGCTGGCCCCCGCCTCGATCTGCACCTTCAGGAAGGCCGAGGTGATCTCGGCGAGACGGTCGAGCAGGTCGGCCCAGAGCTGCGGATCGCCGTACATGAGCGCCTTGGTGTGCTCGTGGTTCTTGGACGGGCCGCCCTCCACGAGGTAACTCGCGAGGGTGAAAGGCGCGCCCGCGAATCCGATCAGGGGGGTCGGGCCGAGCTCCGCCGTGAGCAGACCGATCGCCTCGGTGACGTACCAGACGTCCTCGGGGGTCAGGTCGCGCAGCTGGGCCAGGTCGGCGCGGGTGCGGATCGGCTTCGCGACGACCGGGCCGACACCGGGCTTGATGTCGAGGTCGATGCCGATGGCCTTCAGGGGTACGACGATGTCGCTGAAGTAGATCGCCGCGTCCACGTTGTGCCGGCGCACCGGCTGGAGGGTGATCTCGGCGACCAGGTCGGGGCGCATGCAGGAGTCGAGCATCGCGATGCCCTCGCGCACCTTGAGGTACTCGGGCAGCGAGCGGCCGGCCTGCCGCATGAACCACACCGGCGTGTGCGGCACTGGTTCGCGCCTGCACGCCTTGAGGAAGGCGGATTCGTAGGTGGCTCGCGGCTGCTGCCCGTCAGGGCGGTCGTTGGCACTCACGACGGAAAGTCTCGCACGCCCCGCCGCCGGACAAATCCCGGGCACCCGGTGCGGAGCGGGCCCCGAGAGCCCCGTACGCCTGGGTGCACGAAGGCATGTTCGTGCGGCGTGATCCGGACAGTGGTCCCACGCACGGGTGTCTCTCCCTGCGCGGAGGCTCCGTTCCCCTTAATCTTCCCCGCATGGCTGCGGCTCAGGGACGACTGTCGGACGGCGCTGGCGGAATGGACGACTCGAAGGAGGGGAACCGAGATGCGATGGCGACGGCTCCGCCGCCCTTCCGGGCCGCCGTCGACGCGCTGAAGGGCGCGCGGCTGCGGCCGGAGATCGAGATCGACCCGACGCCCGCGCCGAAGCGGCTGGCCCCCCACGCGTACGCCCTGGAAGCGGCGGTTGTCGCCGCCGACGAGGATCTGGCCGACGGCCGCCTGGTGCTGCTGCACGACCCGGCGGGGCACGACGCCTGGCAGGGCACCTTCCGTCTGGTGACCCTGGTGCGCGCGGAGCTGGAGCCGGAGATGGCCGCCGACCCGCTGCTTCCCGACGTCTGCTGGTCGTGGCTGACCGGCGCGCTCCAGGCCCGCGGTCTGTCGTACGGCGAACCGAGCGGCACCGTCACACGCGCGAGTTCGCACTACTTCGGCGGCCTCGCGGAGCGCCCTGCCGCCTCCCAGATCGAGATCCGGGCGTCCTGGACGCCACGGGAGGGCATGGGCGGCGTGCCGGACGCGGCCGCGCATCTCGCCGCCTGGTGCGATCTGCTGTGCCAGGTCGCCGGGCTTCCGCCGGTGACGCCGGGCGAGGCGTCGGTGGTCAGCCTGCCGCAGCGCCGGGGGCCGCAGTCCCGCTGAGCACACGGGCCTGCCTGTTCAGTACGCGGTGCGGTTCAGCTTCAGTGCGCGGTCCGGCTCGGCACGCGGTCCGGCTCGGCGCGCCGTGCCGTTCCGCACGCCGTCTCCTCCCGCGCACGGTTCACGATGCTTCTTTGTCGATACGCCCACTTTCGGACGCGTATTGACGAGGAATGACGCCGAGCGACTCGGTTCGATCTTCGGATGATCGATCGCGTGTCCGAATTGCACGGATTGTTACTCACCAAATCGTGATCATTCTCTAAAGGCGGACGGGTTTGGTGCCGAAGACGTCTGTGACCTTGAAAGCACGGTTCGTCCCGGCTTCATCCCCAGAGCCGGTACCGTCCCGCACCCCCAGGAGGCCTGGTGTCCGTTCTCCTCGAGCAGCCCGCAAGCCTGGTCGCCTACCGCCCGAACAAGCCGACTGCCATGGTGGTCGTGGCCGACCCCCGGGTCCGCTCCACCGTCACCCGCCATTTGTGGGCGCTCGGAGTGCGCGACGTCATCGAGGCGTCGTCCGTCGCGGAGGCCCGTCCCAGAATCGGTAGTCCACGCGACATCTGCGTCGCCGATGTCCATCTGCCCGACGGCAGCGGGCTCACCCTGCTGTCCGAGACCCGTGCCGCGGGCTGGCCCAACGGCCTCGCCCTCTCCGCCGCCGACGACATCGGCGCCGTACGCAACGCCCTCGCGGGCGGCGTCAAGGGCTACGTCGTCACCGGCACCCGTAACAACGTCGGGCTCCCCACCCGGCCCGGTGTCGCGCCGATCGGTTCGGCCGCCGCCCGGATGCACCGCCGCCCCCCGGGTTCCCCGAGCCACCCGGGCGGCTACCGCGAGCTCTCCGGACGCGAGGTCGAGGTGCTTCGGCTGGTGGCGGAGGGCCAGTCGAACAAGGCCATCGGCGTCTCGATGGGCCTGTCCGCTCTGACCGTCAAGAGCCACCTCGCCCGTATCGCCCGCAAGCTCGGCACGGGCGACCGCGCCGGGATGGTGGCGGTGGCCCTGCGCACGGGAATCATCCACTGACCGACACCGCTCACCTCTGAACCAGAGCTTTCACTCTCCTGACTGGTTCACGACCCCGGCGCCCGCCGACTGGACATCAGTCGGCGGGCGCTTCCATGACCGGCTCGACGGGACCAGGAGCTCTCTGTCGGGGCGGCATTGCGGGTCCGGGCGGGGGCCGTGAGAGCCCGATCGCGGCACGCCGGGAACCCGATCGCAGTACGCGGGGGAACACCTGACAGGAAGCACCTGGCGGACACGAGATCCACTTGAGCAGTGTTTTCCCAGGTAAACCGACCAATGACTGGAAGATGCAGGTCAGCCGCTCGAACATCCCGATACCCTTGACACGTGACCGACGCCCAAGAGACCGCAGAAGACAGCTCACTGCGAACCACCGGAGGCGCCCCTCCGGACGACGTCGAACCGGCGCCGATCCCTTTGCTTGAGCCCCGTGACGGTATTCCGCCCGTCGTCGCCGACGACGCCTCGCTCGCCGAGGTGATCGCCGCCTTCGCCGCCGGATCCGGCCCCGTCGCCGTCGACGCCGAACGCGCGTCCGGATACCGGTACGGTCAGCGCGCCTACCTGGTACAACTGCGCCGCGAAGGCGCGGGCACCGCGCTGATCGACCCCGTGGCCTGTCCGGATCTGTCGGGCTTCGGCGAGGCGATCTCCGGTGTGGAGTGGGTGCTGCACGCCGCCACCCAGGACCTGCCGTGTCTCCGCGAGATAGGCATGATCCCCTCCCGCCTCTTCGACACCGAACTGGCCGGCCGGCTCGCCGGGTTCCCCAGGGTGGGCCTCGGCGCCATGGTCGAGGGCGTGCTCGGCTTCGTACTGGAGAAGGGGCATTCCGCGGTCGACTGGTCGACCCGTCCGCTGCCGGACCCGTGGCTGCGGTATGCGGCCCTGGACGTGGAGCTCCTTGTCGACCTGCGCGACGCGCTGGAGAAGGAGCTGGAGCGGCAGGGCAAGCTGGAGTGGGCCTGGCAGGAGTTCGACGCGATCGCGCAGGCCGATCCCGCTCCGCCCCGCAAGGATCCCTGGCGGCGTACGTCCGGGATGCACAAGGTGCGCAGGCGCCGGCAGATGGCGGTCGTCCGGGAGCTGTGGGAGACCCGCGACCGGGTCGCGCAGCGCCGGGACATCTCGCCGGGCAAGGTGCTCGGGGACGCGGCGATCGTCGAGGCCGCGCTCTCCCTGCCCGCCAATGTGCACGCCCTGGCCGCGCTGAACGGCTTCGGGCACCGCATGGGACGCCGTCAGCTGGAGCAGTGGCAGGCCGCCGTCGACCGTGCGAAGGAACTGCCGGACTCCGAGCTGCCGCAGCCCGGCCAGCCGGTGACCGGTCCCCCGCCGCCGCGCGCCTGGGCCGACAAGGACCCGGCCGCCGCGGCCCGGCTCTCCGCCGCGCGCGCCGAGGTGTCTGCACTCGCCGAGCGGCTGAACATGCCCCAGGAGAACCTGATCACCCCCGACACCGTGCGGCGGGTGTGCTGGGAGCCGCCGGCCGAGCCGGACGCGGAGTCCGTGGCGGCGGCGCTCGCCGGTTACGGGGCGCGGCCCTGGCAGGTCGAGCAGGTCACCCCGGTGCTCGTGGCGGCGCTCACTCCGGCGAAGGCCTGACGGCTTCGACAACTGGGGCGGCCGGGTCGCCAGGGCCGCCTCCGGTCCGTACGGCGGCACACCGCGACGTCGAGATCACGCCAAGATCATCGGGCGGAACGGAGCGGCAGAGGGTGTCGAAGTCGGCGTAGACCGTGACGTCCCGGGCCTCCCGGGGCCTCACGCACACCCATCCCGGGTGTGACCTTCGCCGCTCCCGCCTCCGGGACTGGGCAGCATGGTTACCCGCAAGTAGCATGAGGGGTGAGCGCGCGCTCAGGGCGTGTGTGTCGCGCAGCAGTGCCATCCCGCATCTGGAGGAGAGCCATCGTGCCTCGTACCGTCAGGGACGTCGTCTTCGTCGACGGCGTCCGCACCCCGTTCGGCAAGGCGGGCCCGAAGGGCATCTACCACGAGACCCGCGCGGACGATCTCGTCGTGAAGGCCATCCGGGAGCTGCTGCGCCGCAACCCCGGGCTCGACCCCAAGAAGATCGACGAGGTCGCCATCGCCGCGACCACGCAGATCGGCGACCAGGGTCTGACGCTGGGCCGCACGGCCGGCATCCTCGCCGGGCTCCCCCAGTCGGTGCCCGGCTACTCCATCGACCGCATGTGTGCGGGCGCGCTGACCGCGGTCACCGCCACGGCCGGTTCGATCGCCTTCGGTGCGTACGACGCCGTCATCGCCGGTGGTGTCGAGCACATGGGCCGCCACCCCATGGGCGAGGGCGTGGACCCGAACCCGCGGTTCGTCAGCGAGAAGCTGGTCGACGAGTCCGCCCTGTTCATGGGCATGACCGCCGAGAACCTGCACGACCGCTACCCGCACATCACCAAGCTGCGCGCCGACGAGTACGCCGTGCGCTCGCAGGAGAAGGCCGCGAAGGCGTACGCCAACGGCAAGATCCAGCAGGACCTGGTGCCGATCTCGGTGCGCAACACCAACCCGGAGGTCGGTGAGACGGGCTGGGGCCTGGTCACCGCCGACGAGCCGATGCGCCCGGGGACCACCCTGGAGAACCTCGCCGGTCTCAAGACGCCGTTCCGTGTGCACGGCCGGGTCACCGCCGGTAACGCCGCCGGTCTGAACGACGGCGCCACCGCGTCGATCATCGCGTCCGAGGACTTCGCGCGCGAGAACAACCTGCCGGTCAGGATGCGTCTGGTCTCGTACGCCTTCGCGGGCGTCGAGCCCGAGGTGATGGGCTACGGCCCGATCCCGGCGACCGAGAAGGCCCTCGCCAAGGCCGGTCTCTCCATCGAGGACATCAACCTCTTCGAGATCAACGAGGCCTTCGCCATCCAGGTCCTCGCGTTCCTCGACCACTACGGCATCGCCGACGACGACGCGCGCGTCAACCAGTACGGCGGCGCCATCGCGTACGGCCACCCGCTGGCCTCCTCCGGCGTCCGCCTGATGACGCAGCTGGCCCGCCAGTTCGAGGAGCAGCCGGAGGTCCGCTACGGCCTGACCACCATGTGCGTCGGCTTCGGCATGGGCGCGACGGTCATCTGGGAGAACCCGCACTTCGAGTCCGCCGGAGGCAGCAAGTGAGCACCGCTGAGCTTTTGAAGGGTGCGGCCGAGCTGTTCCCTGACGAGGTCGTGACCTCGGCGAACGTACGCCACCTCGACCTGCCGTTCGGCGCCGGGCGCTTCGCGCTCATCACGCTCGACAACGGCTTCGACCACACCAAGCCGACCACCTTCGGCCCGGCCTCGCTGGCGAAGCTCGACATCGCCATCGACCAGGTGGAGGCGGAGGCCGCGGCCGGCGAGATCGTCGGTGTCGGTGTCACCGGCAAGCCGTTCATCTTCGCGGTCGGCGCGGACCTCAAGGGCGTGGAGCTCCTCAAGAACCACGACGACGCGCTCGCCATCGGCAAGGGCGGCCACGAGGTCTTCAAGCGGCTCGCGGCGCTGGCCGTCCCCACCTTCGCGTACTACAACGGCGCGGCGATGGGCGGTGGCGTCGAGGTCGGTCTGCACTGCGCGTACCGCACCGTCTCCAAGGCGCTCCCCGCGTTCTCGCTCCCCGAGGTCTTCCTCGGTCTGGTCCCGGGCTGGGGCGGCTGCACGCTGCTCCCGAACCTGATCGGCGCCGAGCGCGCGGTGAGCGTCATCATCGAGAACTCGCTCAACCAGAACAGGCAGCTCAGGGGCCAGCAGGTCTTCGACCTCGGAATCGCCGACGCCATCTTCGAGGGCGCCGACTTCCTGGAGCAGTCGCTGATCTGGACGGCGTCCGTCCTCAAGGGCGCCATCACCGTCGAGCGTCCGGAGATCGACCGCGGCGAGGCCTGGGACCAGGCCGTGGCCAAGGGCCGCTTCGTCGCCGACAGCAAGGTGCACGGTACGGCGCCTGCCGCATACCGCGCGCTGGAGATCATCGCCGGGGCCAAGGACGGTGACCTGCAGAAGGGTTACGACGCCGAGGACGTTGCGCTCGCCGACCTGATCATGGGCGGCGAACTGCGCTCCGGAATCTACGCGTTCAACCTCGTCCAGAAGCGCGGCAAGCGCCCGGCGGGCGCCCCGGACAAGTCGTTGGCCCGTCCGGTCACCAAGGTCGGCGTCGTGGGCGCGGGTCTGATGGCCTCGCAGCTCGCCCTGCTCTTCCTGCGCCGCCTGGAGGTGCCGGTCGTACTGACCGACATCGACCAGGAGCGCGTCGACAAGGGTGTGGGCTACGTCCACGCCGAGATCGACAAGCTGCTGCTGAAGTCCCGGATCAACCAGGACAAGGCCAACCGTCTCAAGGCCCTGGTCACCGGTGTGCTGGACAAGGCGGAGGGCTTCTCCGACGCCGACTTCATCATCGAGGCCGTCTTCGAGGAGATCGGCGTCAAGCAGCAGGTGTTCGCGGAGGTCGAGGCGGTCGCCCCGGCGCACGCGATCCTGGCGACCAACACCTCCTCCCTCTCGGTGACGGAGATGGCGTCGAAGCTGAAGAACCCCGAGCGGGTCGTAGGTTTCCACTTCTTCAACCCGGTCGCGATCCTCCCGCTCCTCGAGATCGTCCGCGGCGAGCAGACCGACGACGCCTCCCTGGCCACGGCCTTCGGTGTCGCCAAGAAGCTCAAGAAGACGGCCGTGCTGGTGAAGGACGCCCCGGCGTTCGTCGTCAACCGCATCCTCACCCGCTTCATGGGCGAGATCCAGAACGTCATCGACGAGGGAACGCCGGTCGAGGTCGCGGAGAAGGCGGTGGAGCCCCTGGGCCTGCCGATGTCTCCCCTCGTCCTCCTCGAGCTGGTCGGCCCGGCCATCGGCCTGCACGTCTCGGAGACCCTCAACCGGGCCTTCCCGGACCGCTTCACGGTCTCCCCGAACCTCGCGGCCGTCGTCAAGGCGGGCAAGCGCGGCTTCTACGTGTACGACAGCGGGAAGCCCGAGCTCGACCCCGAGGTCGCGGCGCTGCTGAAGCAGGGCGATGTCGTCCTGACCGAGGAGCAGGTCCGCGACCGCGTCCTCGACGCCGTCGCCCAGGAGATCGGGCTGATGCTCGACGAGGGTGTCGTCGCCGAGGCGCAGGACATCGACCTCTGCCTGATCACCGGTGCGGGATGGCCCTTCCACCTGGGCGGCATCACTCCGTACCTGGACCGTGAGGGTGTCTCGGAGCGGGTGAACGGGAAGAGGTTCCTGGCGCAGGGCGTGGCCAGCGTCCCCGCGTAAGCGGATCTCGTACGTCAGGTGCCCGGCACGCCAACTGGCGTGCCGGGCACCGGTGTTTGCGCCGCCCGCGCCTTCCGTTGCCCCGCCACCAGGCCGCCTGACAGCGGGGGCTGCCGGTGAGGTCCGCCCAGGCGTGGAAAGCTGGGCCCTGTGACGACACTCGTGATCATCGACGCCGCCAACGTCGTCGGATCCGTCCCCGACGGCTGGTGGCGGGACCGCCGGGGTGCCGCGGAGCGGCTCCGGGACCGGCTCGCGGCGGACGGCATCCCCGGGCGCGAGGGGCCGGTGGAGATCGTCCTCGTGGTCGAGGGTGCCGCCCGGGGCGTGGAGTCCGTGCCCGGCGTACGGGTGGAGTCGGCGCCCGGGAGCGGGGACGACCGGATCACCGAGCTGGCGGCCGCCGCGGCCGGGCGCCCCTGCCTGGTCGTCACGGCGGATCGTGAACTCCGGCGCCGGGTGGGTGAGTTCGGCGCGGAGGTGGTGGGTCCGCGGGCGGTACGAGGGGACGCGTGAGGGATGCTTTCGCCCCCTCCGCCCCTTCCCGTTCCCGTCCCCTGGGGGCTGCCGCCCCCCAGACCCCCGCTTCGGCCTGGACGGCCTCGTCCTCAAACGCCGGACGGGCTGAAGACCACCGCCCCCGCGGTGGTCGGGGACCAGGACGGCGCGGCCCTCGTCCTCAAACGCCGGACAGGCTGAGAACCACCGCCTCTAGCCTCGTTCCCGCACGTACAGCACCGCCCCGTCCACCACCCCCGCCTCCTCGTACCCTCCTGCCAGCAGCCGTCGCAACGACGGGACCCGGTTCGGTGCGTACGGTTTGTCGCGGGAGTCGTCGATGACGAGGGCCGGCGGATGGGCCGCCATTTCCGCGCGGAACACCGGCCAGGCTCCCTCGACGGCGTACTTCTCGCCGACCTGGGGACCGTTGCGGCCGCCGCTGTAGTTGGTGAGGAGGCCGGCGGTGAGGAAGCGGCTTGCGGGGGTGCGGTCGGCGAGCCAGTAGATCTCGGGGTGTATGCCCCACACCAGGACCCGGTCACCGGGGTCCGTCCGGTGGGCGACCGCGGCCGCGAGCTGTTGGGCGTGCTGGAGGTCCGGGCGCGGGGCGAGCAGGCCCCAGGTGAGGAACAGGGTGCAGCAGCAGACGGAGGTGAGGACGGCCCTCACCAGCCGCTCGCGGGGCAGGATCTGGAGTGCGGCCGTCGCCAACAGGGCGATGGGCGGGATGAGTTGCAGGTAGTAGTGGCCGAAGAAGTGGAAGCCGAGCAGTACCGCGGCCGCCGAGGAGGCCAGCCACAGCCAGAGCTCCGCCGAGCCCGTGCGGGCGATGCGCAGGACTCGTACCACCGGAGGGACCAGGCCCGCGCAGGCCACTGCCAGGATCGCGGTGTTGGTCAACCCCCGGCCCAGGACATGGAGTTCGGAGCCGGTGAAGGAGGCGTACGCGCCTGAGCCGGTGACCGTCCAGAAGAGGAATCCCGCCGGGTCGGTGACCAGCGCCGCACCGAGGACGGGCAGGACGGCTCCAACTCCGAGGCGCATCAGGCCCGTTCGTGGTGCGCCGTGCCGGCACAGCAGCCACACCACCGGCACCAGCACCGCCCCGCCCGTCTGCTTCGCCAGGAACGCGCATGCGACGGCGGCGCCGGCCGCGCCCCACCGGCGCCGGTCCGCGCACCACATCGCCGCGGCGGTGCACGGCAGCATGAACACCTCGAAGGTCGCGGCCTGCGCGTCCTCGGGGTTGAGCCCGATGGAGACCAGCAGATACAGCACGCCCGCCGTACGGCCCGCCTGGTCGCCCCAGCGGCGCCGGGCAAGCGAGGCGAGCAGGACGGCAGTGCAGAGCTGGGCCACCACGGCGAGGACCCGTACCGAGGTGAGCGAGCCCGAACCGGACACCGCGAAGGCCGCCTCGTACAGCCACGGCACGAGCGGTGGCTTGCGGTCCACGACGGTCGAGTAGAGCTCTCCCCCGTTCGCCAGTATCCGCGCCTGTACGGCGAGATAGCCCTCGTCCGGGTTCCACAACGGACGGAGGAAGGATGGGGCCCGGGTGACGCAGGCGAGCAGCGCCAGCGCGGGCAGGAGCCGTCTCCAGTAGCCGCGGTCCGTTACTCGCGGCTCGGCTACGGAGCGTGGTGATTCCAGGAGCTCGGCGAGCATACCGTGCACGCTATCCGGCCCCGCCGCCTGCGCCGAAGCGAGACATACGGGGCCGGATCAGCAAAATACGGGTTCTGTAAGGGAGTTACTTGGAGTCGCCGTTCTGCGGCTTGGGCACCGCGCCCGCCGCTGCCTCCTCCTGTAGGCCGAGACGGCTGTGCGAACGCCCGTACAGGAAGTAGATGACGAAGCCGATCACCATCCAGATGCCGAACCGCAGCCAGGTCTCGGCGGGCAGGTTCAGCATCAGCCACAGTGAGGCCAGCACGGAGACGATGGGGAGGAAGGGCACCAGGGGGGTGCGGAAGGCGCGGGGCAGCTCGGGGCGGCTGCGCCGGAGGATGATCACGCCGATCGCGACGACGACGAAGGCGAACAGCGTGCCGATGTTCACCAGTTCGGCGAGTTCACTCAGGCTGGTGAATCCCGCGAGGATCGCGATGATGACGCCGAGCAGGATGGTCGGCCGGTGCGGGGTCCTGAAGCGCGGGTGGACGTGCGAGAAGAACCGCGGCAGCAGTCCGTCGCGGCTCATCGCGAAGAAGACCCGGGTCTGGCCCAGAAGCAGGATCATGCAGACCGTGGTCAGGCCGACGGCGGCGCCGAAGCTGATGAAGCCCGCGAACCACGGGTGCCCGGTGGCCTTGAACGCGTCGGCGAGCGGGGCGTCGACGGACAGGTCGGTGTACTTCTGCATACCGGTCACGACGATCGCCACCGCGACGTACAGGGTGGTGCAGATGACCAGCGAGCCGAGGATGCCCCGTGGCATGTCCCGCTGCGGGTTCTTCGTCTCCTCGGCGGCCGTGGCCACGACGTCGAAGCCGATGAAGGCGAAGAAGACGACCGAGGCGGCGGTGAAGATGCCCATCACGCCGAAGTTGGAGGGCGCCCAGCCGAACATCAGCTGGATGAGCGGAGACTGGAGATCGGCGCCGGCCTCCACGGTCTGCGCCTTCGGGATGAACGGGTCGTAGTTGTCGCCCTTGATGAAGAAGGCGCCTGCGACGATCACGACGAGGACGACGGTCACCTTGATGGCGACGACGAGCGAGGTGATCCGCGCGGAGAGCTTCATGCCGAGCACGAGGATGCCGGTGAGTACCAGTACGAGGGCGGCGGCCAGGATGTCGAAGCCGAAGCCGTCGGCCCCTTCTCTTCCGCTGAGCGCCTCCGGCAGGTGCCAGCCCGCGTTGTCGAGGAGCGAGGCGACGTAACCGGACCAGCCGACGGCGACCACCGCCGTGCCGAGCGCGAACTCCAGCACCAGGTCCCAGCCGATGATCCAGGCGGGCAGCTCGCCGAGCGAGGCGTACGAGAAGGTGTAGGCCGAGCCGGCCACCGGGACCGTGGACGCGAACTCGGCGTAGCAGATGGCGGCGAGTGCGCAGACGACCCCGGACACCACGAAGGCCAGGGCGACGGCGGGGCCGGCGTTGTTCTTGGCGACCGTGCCGGTGAGCACGAAGATGCCGGTGCCGATGATGACTCCGACGCCGAAGACGGTGAGATCCAGGGCGGACAGCGACTTCTTGAGTGCGTGCTCCGGCTCCTCAGTGTCCAAGATCGACTGTTCGATCTTCTTCGTTCTGAAGACGGTGCTGCTCACGGGTGTACCTCCACGCTTGACGTCCTCGACATGATCGAGGGGGCGTGTGCTGCGCATGCCCCGGCGCGGACATGTTCACGCGAATGGGCCGGTTTCACCACCCCTTCAGAGTGATGAAACCGGCCCAAGGGACCTATGGGGTACGTCAGTCGCGCGCGGGCTGCACCGCGTCGACGGCGTTCACGGCGTCCACGGCTTCCGCGGTGGTGCGCTCGAACCGCCCGTCGAGCTTGGACACCAGGCCGGTGACCTGGCGGGCGATGTCCGGCGCGGTCAGGCCGATCTCCGTCATGACCTCCTTGCGGGAGGCGTGGTCGAGGAAGCGCGGCGGGATGCCGAAGTCGCGCAGCGGTACGTCCACGCCCGCGTCGCGCAGGGCCTGCGCGATCGTCGAACCGACGCCTCCGACGCGGGAGTTGTCCTCGACGGTGACGACCACCCGGTGCTGCTCGGCGAGCGGGGCCATGGACTCGTCGACAGGCTTGACCCAGCGCGGGTCGACGACGGTCGTGGAGATGCCCTGCTTGTCGAGGAGTCCGGCGATCTCCAGGCACATCGGCGCGAGGGCGCCGACCGAGACGAGCAGGACGTCCGGGTTGTCGGTGCCCGGCTCACGCAGCACGTCCATGCCGCCGATCCGGCCCAGGGCGGGGACGGCCGGGCCGACCGCGCCCTTGGAGAAGCGGACCACGGTGGGCGCGTCGGTGACCTCGACGGCCTCGCGAAGCTGGGCGCGGACCTGGTCGGCGTCGCGCGGCGCGGCCAGCCGCAGGCTCGGCACGACCTGGAGGATCGACATGTCCCACATGCCGTTGTGCGAGGCGCCGTCCGTGCCGGTGACGCCCGCGCGGTCGAGGACGAAGGTGACACCGCACTTGTGCAGCGCCACGTCCATCAGGACCTGGTCGAAGGCGCGGTTGAGGAAGGTCGCGTAGACGGCGAAGACGGGGTGCAGTCCGCCGGTGGCGAGGCCGGCCGCGGAGACGGCGGCGTGCTGCTCGGCAATTCCGACGTCGTACACCCGTTTGGGGAAGGCCTTGGCGAATTTGTCGAGGCCGACCGGCTGGAGCATCGCGGCCGTGATGGCGACGATGTCCTTGCGCTCCTCGCCGAGCTTGACCATCTCCTCGCCGAAGACGGAGGTCCAGTCGGCGCCGGAGGAGGCGATCGGCAGGCCCGTGTCGGGGTGGATCTTGCCGACGGCGTGGAAGCGGTCCGCCTCGTCCTGGAGGGCGGGCTGGTAGCCGCGGCCCTTCTCGGTGAGGCAGTGCACGATGACCGGGCCGCCGAAGCGCTTGGCGCGGGCGAGCGCGGACTCCAGGGCCTCGATGTCGTGGCCGTCGATCGGGCCGACGTACTTGAGGCCGAGGTCCTCGAACATGCCCTGCGGGGCGATGAAGTCCTTGAGGCCCTTCTTGGCGCCGTGCAGGGTCTCGTAGAGGGGCTTGCCGACGACCGGGGTGCGGCCCAGGAGGTCCTTGCCGCGGGCCAGGAAGCGCTCGTAGCCGTCGGTGGTACGCAGGGTCGCCAGGTGGTTCGCGAGGCCGCCGATGGTCGGTGCGTAGGAGCGCTCGTTGTCGTTGACGACGATCACCAGGGGGCGGTCCTTGGCGTCGGCGATGTTGTTGAGCGCTTCCCAGGCCATGCCGCCGGTGAGGGCGCCGTCGCCGATGACCGCGACCACGTGGTCGTCGCGCTCCAGAACCTGGTTCGCCTTCGCGAGGCCGTCGGCCCAGCCGAGGACGGTGGAGGCGTGCGAGTTCTCGATGACGTCGTGCTCGGACTCGGCCTGTGAGGGGTAGCCGGAGAGGCCGCCCTTCATCTTCAGCTTCGAGAAGTCCTGACGGCCGGTGAGCAGCTTGTGGACGTAGGACTGATGGCCCGTGTCCCACAGCACCCGGTCCCTGGGCGACTCGAAGACACGGTGCAGGGCGATCGTCAGCTCCACGACACCGAGGTTCGGCCCGAGGTGGCCGCCGGTCTTGGAGACCGCGTCGACGAGAAAGGTCCTGATCTCGCCTGCCAGCTGGTCCAGCTGCTCCAGACTGAGCCGGTCCAGATCGCGCGGTCCCCTGATGCGGGTCAGCAGCGGCACCCGTGCCTCCTTGCGATAGAGCTGTTCGAGCTTCTGCCGGGTCTGTCGAGTCTAATGTTCCGCCTTTCATGTCGGCGTCCGGGCTGTGCGTTGTACGTCACGCGAACGGCCGTAAATCGTCGTACGGGCGTTCCCTCACCGGCTCGCTATGTCCGGACATAGAAGTGCCCGGTACCGCCATTGGTACCGGGCACTTCGATCAGGGGTGCGAGCGCTAGGCGCGACCGGCCGACTTCTGGGTACGGCGCGAGACCGAGTCCAGGACGACGGCGGCCAGCAGGACCACTCCGGTGATCATGAACTGCACGGCCTGGGTGGAGCTGCCTCCCATGTACAGGCCCGTGATGATCGACTGGATGACCAGGATGCCGAGCACCGCCGACCAGGGGGTGCCCCGGCCGCCGAAGAGGCTGGTGCCGCCGATGACGGCCGCCGCGATGGACATCATCAGGGTGTTGCCGCCGCCGAGGTTGCTGTCCGCGACACCGGACTGCGAGGCGATGAACAGACCGCCGAGACCCGCGAGGAACCCGGAGATGGTGAACACCGAGATACGGATCCAGGCGACGTTGATACCGGCACGGCGAGCGGCCTCGATGCCGCCACCGACGGCGAAGATCTGCCGGCCGTAGCGGGTGCGGCGCAGCACGAAGCTGGAGACCACGACGATGACCAGGAAGATCGTGATGCCGAGCGGCAAGCCGCGGGCCTGGTTGAAGACGGCCGCGACACCGAAGGCGAGCGCCGCGACGACGCCGGAGCGCAGCGCGACCTCGCTCAGGGGGCGGTGCGGCAGATCGACGGCCTTGCGCCGGCGCCGGTCGCTGAGCTGGGACAGCACGTGGACGGCGACCGCGATGACAGCCGCGGTGTTGGCCCAGGCGACGTTGGAGAAGTAGGTGTTGTTCAGCGAGTAGATGACACCGTCGGCGATGTTGTTGAGCGAGAGCGTGTTGCCCAGGACCTGGAGCTGTAGACCGCTCCAGCCCAGGAAGCCGGCCAGGGTGACGACGAACGCCGGGACGCCGACCTTGGCGAAGAAGAAGCCGTGCAGCGCGCCGATGGCGGCTGCGGCGAGCAGCGCGAGGATCACGGCCTGTGTCTCGTTCATGCCGTTCTTGACGGCCATCACGGCGGCGAGCGCCGCGGTCAGACCGGCGACGGAACCGGCCGACAGGTCGATCTCACCGAGCAGCAGCACGAAGACGATGCCGGTGGCGATGAGGCCGGGGCCGACGATGTACTGCGCGATGTTGCTGAGGTTGTCCGGCTCCAGGAAGCGCCCGGTGGTGGACTGGAAGATGGCCCAGATGATGATCAGGCCGGAGACGACCGGAACGGCGCCGAGTTCGCCACCGCGGAGCTTCCGCTTGAACTCGGTGAGGTAGCCGCTGATGCCCTCTTCACGGATGAGCAGCCGGGGGTCGACCGCGGGGTTGGCCCCGGCGGCGGCTTCCGGATTCTCGACGATGTGCTCGTCCTGAGGCGTGACCGCCTCGCTCGCGTCGGTGGCCTCGGACGTGGAGGTCTTGTCGGTGCTCACTTCTGAACCTCCCCGTTGCTACGGGCCGCACGACGGGTCACGGCGTTGTCCGTGGCGCCCGTGATGGCGGAGATGATTTCTTCCTGGGAGGTGCTCTTCACTTCGAAGACACCGTTGTTGCGGCCGAGCCGCAGAACCGCCACCTCGTCGGCGACGGCCTTCGCATCAGCCATGTTGTGGGTGATGAGGATGACGGCGAGGCCGCGCTCGCGCAGTCGCTCGACCAGGTCGAGAACCTGCGCGGTCTGCTCGACGCCGAGAGCCGCGGTGGGCTCGTCGAGGATCACGACCTTGGGGTTGCCGACCAGGGCGCGGGCGATCGCCACGACCTGGCGCTGGCCGCCGGAGAGCGAGGCGATCGGGATGCGCACGCTGGGGATGCGGATGGAGAGGGTGTCAAGGAGCTCCTTGGCCCGCTTCTCCATGGCGACCTCGTCGAGCACGGCTGCCTTGCCGAGCTCACGTCCGAGGAAGAGGTTGGCCACGACGTCCAGGTTGTCGCACAGGGCGAGGTCCTGGTAGACGGTGGCGACGCCCAGGTTCTGGGCGTCGTGCGGCCGGCCGATCGAGACGGGCTTGCCCTCCCACTCGATGACGCCCTCGTCGATCGGGTGGACACCCGCGATCGTCTTGACGAGCGTCGACTTACCGGCGCCGTTGTCACCCACCAGGGCGACCACTTGGCCTGCGGAAACATCCAGATCGACATCGGTGAGCGCCTGAACCGCACCGAACCGCTTGGACACTCCGCGCAACGCCAGCACGGGCGTAGCGGACACGTGAACCATCTCCTTCGCCGCCTGACCGGCGGGGATACCGCGCGCTGGACGAGCAGCGCCCGGGAACGGGGCTGGTGGTCAGCCCCAGGAACGGGCTTACGTCCGCATCAACGCGCGAAAAACTGAGTTGTGCAAGAGCCGCGGGGGGATGCGGCCCTGAGGGGGGTGGAAATCCACCGGCCGCGCGGCTCCCTGGTCAGGGCGGCGGCCGGTGGTGAGGATCCGGCAGTGGGTAGGGCGCCCCGCCCCGTTCGCGGGGCAGCTGAGGTGGCGGGGCGCCGTACCGGTTCTGCGGATTTACTCGATGCCGGCTGCCTTGCAGGCCGCGGCGTAGTCGGCGGTGCAGATGTCGGACGCCTTCCAGAGACCGTCCTTGACGACGGTGTCCTTGATGTTGTCCTTGGTCACGACGGTCGGCTGCAGCAGCGACGACGGGATGCCCTTGTTGCTGGGGCTGTCGCTCTTGCTGTCGGCCAGCGAGTCGATCGACTTGCCGTTCAGGAGGTTGACCGCGATCTCGGCGGTCTTCTCGGCCTCCGGCTTGTACGGCTTGTAGATCGTGAAGGACTGGGTGCCGGCGAGGATCCGCTGGAGGGCGGCGAGCTCGGAGTCCTGACCGCCGACCGGGATGTTCTTGATGCCGGCCGACTCGAGGGCGGCGATGATGCCGCCGGCCATGCCGTCGTTCGCGGAGTAGACCGCGTCGAAGCCGTCCTTGCCGAGCGAGGTGATGGCGGCGCCGACCTTCTGGCCCGCGACGGCCGGGTCCCACTCACCGGACTGCTCGTAGACGATCTTGCCGACCTTGGTGTCGAGGACCGAGTGCGCGCCCGCCTTGAACAGCGCGGCGTTCGGGTCGCTCTCCTTGCCGTTGATCATCACCACGTTGGCGGTGGCGGCCTTGGAGCCCAGCGCGTCGACCAGGGCCTGGCCCTGGAGCTCGCCGACCTTCTCGTTGTCGAAGGAGACGTACGCGGAGACCGGGCCCTCGGCGAGGCGGTCGTAGGCGACGACCTTCACGTCCTTGTCGGCGGCTTCCTGCACCCACGCCTTGGCGGACGGGGAGTCCACCGTGTCAAGGATGATGACCTTCACGCCGGAGGTGATCAGGTCGTCGAACTGCTGCTTCTGGGTGGAGACGTTCTCGCTGGCGTTCTTGTAGTCGACCTTGCAGTCGGAGCAGAGCTCCGCGACCTTCGCCTTGATCAGCGGGTAGTCGAACGACTCGTAACGCGTGGTCTTGCTCTCGGGAAGCAGAAGACCGATCGTCTTGTTGTCGCTGGACGAGCTGCCGCCATCCCCGGCCTCGCCGCAAGCGGCGAGCGACGCTGCCATCGCGGTGGCGGTGAGAGCCACTGCGGCACGACGCGCGAACGTGTTCATTTGGTGAAACCTCCCTGACGAGGCCGCGTCGTTGCGGCCGAGGTGGCTCGAAGTCAACTCGGCCATGCGTGCGACGTCAAGAAGTAAATACTTAACGAGATGGCAACGGCCCACTGCGTTCTCTAAGTGAAGGCGGGGGTCGCAGCCGTCAGCGACCCGTCCAAAAGGGTTGAATCGCCCATCTCGCTGAGCGCCAGAGCGAGCGCCCCGAGGACCTCCGCACGGCCGCCAAGGGCCCCTGGTAGCACCGTGAGTTGACGTGCGGCACTGGGGATCGCGTACCGGCCGACCGACTCTCTTATGGGCCCCAGGACCAGTTCCCCGGCCTCGGCGAGATCGCCACCCAGGACCACCCGGCTGGGGTTGAGCAAATTGCACAGATTCGCTACGCCGCTCCCGATATGGCGGCCGACGTCGGCGATCACCCGGCGGCAGCCCGGATCGCCGTCCCTCGCCAGCCTGACGACGCCTTCCATGCTCAGATCCGTGCCGTGACTGGACTGGAGGAGTGGCAGTACGTACCGGGCGGCCGTGAAGGTCTCCAGGCAGCCCCGGTTGCCGCAGCGGCAGACCGGGCCGGACTCATCAAGGGTGATATGCCCTATTTCCCCGGCCGTGCCACCAGGCCCCCGGTAGATCTTGCCGTTGATCACCAGGCCCGCGCCCACACCGCTCGCGACCTTGATGTACGCCAGGTCCCTGACCCCGCGCCCGCCGCCCCAGACCAGCTCCCCCAGCGCGCCGAGATTGGCGTCGTTGTCCACGTGCACCGGCACTCCGAGGCGTCCGCCGAGCTCCTCGGCGGGCTTCGTGCCGGTCCAGCCCGGCAGGATGGCGGTGGAGCCGAGGGTCCCCGACTCGACGTCGATCGGCCCCGGCACGCCGAGACCCACACCGGCGATCTTCGAGCGGTCCACCCCGGTCACCGCGATCAGGCGGCTGACCAGCTCTTCCGCCCGGTCGAAGCCCTGCGCGGCGGAGGCGTCCACATCGAGCGGCTCGGACTCCTCGGCGAGCACCTGATGGGCGAGGTTCCCGACCGCGACCCGCAGATGCGTATGGCCGAAGTCGACGCCGATGACGATGCCCGCGTCGCCGCTGAGGCTGACACTGCGGGCCCTGCGGCCGCCCGCCGAAGTGGGGGTGACCTCGACCGTTCCCCCGTCCTTGAGCTCGCGGACGATATTGGAGACGGTCGCCGCGGACAGGCCCGTCGTCCTCGCGATCTCCGCCTGCGTGAGTGAACCCGCCAGGCGCACCGCACGCACGACGCGCTCGAGATTGGCTCGGTGCAGCGACGACTGCGACCCCGGAGTCTCCATCGACTCATCCACTCCTGCCCTAAGCGGGCGGCCCCGATGCCACCCATGTGATCCGGGTCACAGCAGCGGAACCCGGGTCACTACAAGTTGTGAACTCCAAGCTCCGCTGAACGGGTTACCGCAGTCAAGTCCTTGACGAAAATCGGGGCCGCCTGACCCCGTTCCGTTTCCGTCACCCTGCGGACACATCCTCGCCACTCCCGGGTCGGAGGCGGCGAACACGAAGGGGGTCTCGAAGCGCTACTTGAGCGTCGCCGAAGTGAGGCCTCCTTGCACCTGACGCTGGAAGGAGAGGTACACGACGAGCATCGGAACCATCGCGATGGTCACGCCCGCGAAGAGGACGGGAAGGTCGGTGGCGTAACCCTGCTGCTGCTGAAGCTGGATGAGGCCCTGGGTCAGGACATAGCGCTCGGGATCGCCGCCCTTCTGCGGCTGCATCAGGACCGACGGGAGGATGTACTGGTTCCACTGCCCGAGGACGTTGAAGATGCCGACGCTCAGCAGACCGGGCTTGGCCATGGGCAGCATGACCTGGAAGAAGGCCCGGGTGTGCGAGGCGCCGTCGAGGATCGCCGCCTCGAAGACCGCCGTGGGAAGTGTCCGGAAAAAGGCGTGCATGAAGAAGACGGTGAACGGCATCGAGTAGGCGATGTAGACCAGGATCAGCCCCTGGTACGTGTTCAACATGTCGAGACGCTTGACCATGAAGAACAGCGGCACCAGGGCGAGGAACACGGGGAACATCGCCCCGCCGACGAAGAAGTAGTAGATGAAGCGGTTGCCCGGGAACTCGTAGCGGGCCAGGACGTAGGCCCCCATCGAGCCGAAGAGCATGGTCAGCGGGACCGAGAAGACGAGCACGATGAGGGTGTTGGTGAAGTAGTCGCCG
Organism: Streptomyces sp. NPDC127595; assembly: GCF_042671685.1. Taxonomy (NCBI): domain Bacteria; kingdom Bacillati; phylum Actinomycetota; class Actinomycetes; order Kitasatosporales; family Streptomycetaceae; genus Streptomyces; species Streptomyces sp. NPDC127595. The sequence goes on from NZ_JBHXWK010000008.1 coordinate 278,285, forward strand.
ATGCCTTTATCCCAGGCCCTGCCGAAGACGTCGAGCTGCCAGTTCGACGGCCAGCTCAGCGCCGAGCCGCCGATCTGCGCGTCGGTCTTGAAGGAGCTCAGGACCAGCCAGATCAGCGGAAGGATGATCAACACGGCCCACAGGACGAGGAATCCGTGCGAGAAGGCGTTGAGGGTGACGCCCTCGCTGCGACCGGCGCCGCCCGGACGGGGCGGCGCCTTGCCGGGCGCCCGCTGGCCGGGGATGCCGTTGCCGGTCTGCGTCGGCTCCTTGATGGGTGCGCTCATAATCTGTCTCCGCCTCAGAACTCGATGCGCTCGCGGCGGGTGGCGCGCAGCGTGACCACGGACAGGATCAGGGTGAGGAGCAGCATGATCACGCCCATGGCGCAGGCGTAGCCGCTCTTTCCGAAGTAGAGGAAGTTGCGCATCATCACGTTCGCCATGACGTCACTGTGGTGGTCGGGGCCGCCGCCGTAGCCGGTGCCCGAGGTCATGGTGGAGACCAGGACGAACATGTCCATCGCGATGATGCCCAGATACACCCAGGCGGTCTGCACGGTGTCCCACAGCAGCGGCAGGGTCACCCGGAAGAAGGTCTGCGCGCGGCCCGCGCCGTCGAGCAGTGCCGACTCGTAGATGTCCTTCGGGACGGACTGCATCGCCGCCGAGAACAGCACCAGGTAGAATCCGACGCCGTGCCAGACGACCACGGCCATCAGGCACCACAGCACCAGGTTGGGCTCGTTCATCCACTCGATCGGGCTGTTCGCGTCCACCAGGCCCAGTTTGACCAGGACACCGTTGAGCAGACCGCCCTCGTCGCTTCGGTAGACCGCCCCGAAGAGCACCGCGAGGATCGCCAGCGAAAGCACCTGCGGGAAGAAGTAGACGATTTTGTAGAAGCCCGAACCGGTGACGCCCTGCACTCCGCCGGCGCCGCCCCGCCCGCCCGCATTCACCATGAAGGCGAAGAACAGGGCGAGCAGGATGGTGATCACCGGGATGAACACCAGGAACAGGACGTTGTGCCAGATCGCACCCAGGAAGATGTCGTCCTGGAACAACGCCTTGTAGTTGTCCAGACCGACGAAACTGAATGTCTGCGACTGCCCCTGCCAGTCGGTGAAGGAGTAGCCGATGGTCTGTATGTACGGCCAGATCACGAAGATCAGATACAGAGCCAATGGTGCGAGGAGAAACCCCGCGACAAACCGGTACTGCCCTTTTCGCATGGCGCCCTGCCCCTGGTGTTCCGGTGTGCTTGATCAGTCGCGGTGGTTCTTCTTGGACTCCGGGTCCTTGGCCGCCTTGTCGACGGCCGCCTGGGCGCGCTTCAGCCATTCCGCAGGCTGAATTCGCTTGGCCATCAGTTCATTCGACGCGTTCTGGATCGAGACGTCCATCTCGCTGTACCAGTTCGGGTACAGGAAGTTGAAGGTGTTGTCTCCCGCGGCCTTCGAGGCCTCGACCGTGGACTGGGTGCCGGGGCGCAGTTCGACGCCGGAGTCCACACCGTCCTTGAGGATGCTCAGCGAGTTCGCCTGCTGGGCGAAGAGCGTCGACCACTCCTTCGAGAGCATGGACCGCAGGAACTCCTGGGCCCCGGGGAGGTTCTTGGCCTTCGCCGGGATGATGAAGGGCTCACCGGAGCCGGCCCGGATCGCCTCGAACGGGAGCTGGCTGTCGGGCAGCACCGGCATCGGCAGGAACTTCATGTCGAAGTCGTCCGGGGTCTGCTTGAGCTGCTCGTTCTCCAGCCATGAGCCGGAGGTGATGAAGGCGGCCTTGTACTGGTTCCAGCGGGTCTGCGACTCGGTGTGCGTCAGGCCGTTGGTGCCGGCCATCAGGTAGCCCTTCTCGACGACCTCGTAGATCGCCTCGATGCCCGCCTGAGCGGCGTCGCTGCCGACGAACGCCTTCGGGTCGAGGTTGTCGATCGCCTTCATGGCGTCCAGACCGCCCTTCTTGGCGATCAGGTCCATGATGGCGACGTTGATGTAGTACGGGTACTTGCCCTGGTGCGCGAGTCCCCCGATGCCGTCGGCCTTGGCCTCCTTACAGATGGCGAGGAACTCGTCCCAGGTCTTGGGCGCCGTCCAGCCCTTCTCCGTGAAGAGCTTGCCTGAGTACCACAGGCCCCACACCGTGTAGACGTACGGCAGAGCCACGTTCTTGCCGCCCTGCAGACCCGGGTCGAGCGTGCCGGCGATCAGGGTGTCGCGGACCTTCTTGCTCGGGTCGTCGATCGACGGGGCGTCGAGTACGGCGGCCAGATCGAGGAGCTGGCCGTTCTTGTAGAGCACGTCCAGCTTGATCTGCTGGGCGCCCGAGTCGTCGACGACGTCCGGCGGGGTGTTGTTGTTGAAGCGCGGCTGGAGTTTGCCGGTGATCTCCTGGGTGCCGGTGTGTGCGCTCTTGGTGCCCCACTTCTTGTCGAAGGCGGCCTCCCACGCCTTGGCGTAGTCGTCGCCGTAACCGCCCTTGAAAATGACCACGTCGAGCGCGCTGCTCTTCGCCACACCGAAGGGGTTCTCCGCGCTGGTCTCGCCCTTGTTCGTGTCGTCGGAGGTGTCGTCACCCCCGCCGCTGGCACAAGCGGACAAAAAGCTCATCGTCGGTACGGAAATCAGGCCGAGTGCTGCCGACCGCTTGATCAGATCGCGCCGTCCGACACCCTCGGTGTTGCTGTTCTCGGCGGAAGTGGATCCCATGCTCAAGTCCTCGCCTTCTTCAGGACTCAGGCGGTGAACCGGATCCTCCCCGGCACCGCGGTTGGGTCAAGCTGGGGTCGTGCATGAGGGATTCAGCGGAACGACACGGTGATCGGTGTAAGTGACACAGTCCACCGCCTCCAGATTTCCCCCCGAGTCGCGCCTGTACACAGCCGATGAACAGGGGCTGACGCCGACAGGTATAGTCCACTTCACGCCAATGGAGCAAGATCGAATGCACGTTTGGTTGTCGGTCTTTTCCGAGTTGAGACCTCGCGGAAATGTGGCCCAGCCACGCGTTCCTCCCGAGAAGATCCACAGGGTGCCAACCTCCCACGATGGGAGCAATGCGCGGCTTGTCGTGCGATATTCACCACGGACGCCACATTCAACACCCTTGACATCACTGACAACTTGACTCCCTACTGGTCCTTGCGGAGCGATTCTGACAACGTTGTCCAGGTGTAGGGAGGGTGCTCGGATATGCAGCACGGAGCTCGGTACAGACGGAGTTCTTCAGCAAGACACAGATGGAGTTCCGCCACGGCCGTGGGAGTGGCTGCCCTCTCCCTGCTGGTCGCCTCACAGGGGGCGGCGGTCGCGCTGCCGGTCCAGGCGGCGGCCCCCGACCGGGAGTTCGCGTCCTCGTTCGAGACGGGCGATCCGGCGCCGGACTGGCTGAACACCGTCGACACGGCGCCCGACGGGACGAAGCGGTCGTCCGGTGTCGACGGCGGCTACAGCGCGGGCATCCCCGGCAATGTGACCGACCAGGTCACCGATGTCAGGGCCAGTGGCGAGAACACGGGCGGCGGTGAGGTGAAGGAGAACCTCGCCGACCTCGAACCAAGCACCAAGTGGCTGGTCTTCGAGTCCAGCGGCTGGGCGGAGTTCGACCTGAGCGCGCCGGTCAAGGTGGTCACGTACGCGCTGACCTCGGCCAACGACCACGACGAGCGCGACCCCCAGGACTGGACCCTCCAGGGCTCCGCGGACGGCAAGGACTGGAAGACCCTCGACACCCGCACCGGCGAGTCCTTCGCCGAAAGGTTCCAGACAAAGTCGTACGACATCGCCAGTCCCGTCGAGTACCAGCACTTCCGGCTCGACATCACCAAGAACCACAGCGGCGGCATCCTTCAGCTCGCCGACGTCCAGTTCTCCACCGGCGCGACCGAGGACCCGACGCCCAAGGACATGCTCTCGCTGGTGGACCGCGGCCCGAGCGGCTCCCCGACGGCCAAGGCGGGCGCGGGCTTCACCGGCACGCGGGCCCTGCGGTACGCCGGTACGCACAAGGCGGACGGCCAGGCGTACTCGTACAACAAGGTCTTCGACGTGAACGTGGCCGTCGGCCGCGACACGGAGCTGTCGTACAAGATCTTCCCGTCGATGGCGGACGGTGACCTGGACTACGACGCCACGAACGTGGCCGTGGACCTGGTCTTCACGGACGGCACTTATCTGAGTGGCCTCAAGGCCCTGGACCAGCACGGGTTCGCGCTGACACCGCAGGGGCAGGGCGCCTCCAGCGTCCTCTACGTCAACCAGTGGAACAGCGTCTCCTCGCGGATCGGGTCGGTCGCGGCGGGCAAGACGGTGGACCGGATCCTGGTCGGGTACGACTCCCCGAAGGGCCCGGCGAAGTTCCGTGGCTGGCTCGACGATGTGACGCTGAAGACCGTCGCGCCCGAGAAGCCGAAGGCGCATGTGTCCGACTACGCCTCGACGATCCGCGGCACCAACTCCAGCGGCGGCTTCTCGCGCGGCAACAACTTCCCGGCGACGGCCGTCCCGCACGGCTTCAACTTCTGGACGCCGGTGACCAACGCGGGCTCGCTGAGCTGGCTCTACGACTACGCGCGGGCCAACAACGCGGACAACCTGCCCACCATCCAGGCGTTCAGCGCGAGCCATGAGCCGAGCCCCTGGATGGGTGACCGGCAGACCTTCCAGGTGATGCCGTCCGCGGCGTCCGGCACCCCCGACACCGGCCGTGACGCACGCGAACTCGCCTTCAGCCACGAGAACGAGGTCGCGACCCCGCACTACTACGGCGTCACCTTCGAGAACGGCCTCAAGGCCGAGATGACACCCACCGACCACGCCGCGGCGATGCGGTTCACCTATCCCGGTGACGATGCCAGCGTGGTCTTCGACAACGTCACCGACCAGGCCGGGCTGACGCTCGACAAGGAGAACGGGATCATCACCGGCTACTCGGACGTGAAGTCCGGGCTGTCGACGGGTGCCACCCGCCTCTTCGTGTACGGCGTGTTCGACGCGCCGGTGATCGAGGGCGACTCCAGTGGAGTCAAGGGCTACCTGAAGTTCGACGCCGGCGACGACCGGACCGTCAACCTGCGCCTGGCCACCTCGCTCATCAGCGTCGACCAGGCCAAGGACAACCTCCGCCAGGAGATCCCCGAGGGCACGTCCTTCGACAAGGTCAAGAAGGGCGCCCAGGCCCAGTGGGACGACATCCTCGGCACGGTCGAGGTCGAGGGCGCGACGCCGGACCAGCTCACCACGCTGTACTCCAGCATGTACCGGCTGTACCTGTACCCCAACTCCGGCTTCGAGAAGGTCGGTTCGAAGTACCAGTACGCCTCGCCCTTCTCGCCGATGCCGAACCCGGATACCCCGACGCACACCGGCGCGAAGATCGTCGACGGCAAGGTGTACGTCAACAACGGCTTCTGGGACACCTATCGGACGACCTGGCCGGCGTACTCCCTTCTGACGCCCGATCAGGCCGGTGAGATGGTCGACGGGTTCGTGCAGCAGTACAAGGACGGCGGCTGGACCTCGCGCTGGTCCTCGCCCGGGTACGCGGACCTGATGACCGGTACGTCCTCGGACGTGGCGTTCGCCGACGCGTATGTGAAGGGCGTCGACTTCGACGCGGAGTCGGCGTACGACGCGGCGGTCAAGAACGCGACCGTCGTGCCACCGTCGTCCGGTGTGGGCCGCAAGGGCATGGCCACCTCGCCCTTCCTCGGCTACACGAGCACGGACACCCACGAGGGCCTCTCCTGGGCTCTGGAGGGCTATCTCAACGACTACGGCATCGCCAAGATGGGCGAGGCCCTCTACAAGAAGACCCGCGAGAAGCACTACAAGGAGGAAGCCGCCTACTTCCTCAACCGCGCCCAGGACTACGTGAATCTCTTCGACTCCCAGGCCGGCTTCTTCCAGGGCAAGGACGCGAGCGGCGACTGGCGGGTCGAGTCGTCCGAGTACGACCCGCGCGTGTGGGGTTACGACTACACCGAGACCAACGGGTGGGGATACGCCTTCACCGCGCCGCAGGATTCGAAGGGTCTCGCGAATCTGTACGGCGGCCAGAGCGGGCTGGCGGAGAAGCTCGACACGTACTTCGCCACTCCGGAGACGGCTTCGCCGGAGTTCGTGGGCTCCTACGGCGGGGTCATCCACGAGATGACGGAGGCCCGTGACGTACGGATGGGCATGTACGGGCACTCCAACCAGGTGGCCCATCACGTGAATTACATGTACGACGCGGCGGGCCAGCCCTGGAAGACGCAGGAGAACGTGCGCGAGGTCATGTCCCGCCTCTACGTCGGCAGCGATATCGGGCAGGGCTATCACGGCGACGAGGACAACGGCGAGCAGTCCGCCTGGTACCTCTTCTCCGCGCTCGGCTTCTATCCGCTGGTGATGGGAAGCGGTGAATACGCCATCGGCTCCCCGCTGTTCACCAAGGCGACGGTCCATCTGGAGAACGGCAAGGACCTCGTCGTCAAGGCGCCGAAGAACAGCACGAAGAACGTGTACGTGCAGGGCCTGAAGGTCAACGGCAAGAAGTGGACGTCGACTTCGCTCCCCCACTCGCTCATCTCCAAGGGCGCGGTGCTGGAGTTCGACATGGGGCCGAAGCCGTCCTCCTGGGGTACCGGGAAGAACGCGGCGCCGGTGTCCATCACGAAGGACGACAAGGTGCCGGCTCCGCGCACGGACGCTCTGAAGGGTGCGGGCGCGCTGTTCGACAACACCTCGGCGACGGCCGCGAGCGTCGAGTCGGTGGAACTGCCGACGTCCGCCTCCACCAAGGGCGTCCAGTACACGCTGACGTCCTCGGCGGACCACACGACGGCGCCGACCGGCTGGGTCCTCCAGGGCTCGTCCGACGGCACCAAGTGGACCGACCTGGACAAGCGCTCCGGTGAGTCCTTCACCTGGGACAAGCAGACCCGGGCGTTCTCCATCTCGAAACCCGGCTCGTACACGCACTACCGCCTGGTCCTGAGCGGCGAGGCGACGCTGGCGGAGGTGGAACTGCTGGCCTGACGGACCCCCATGGGGAAGGGCGGGCGCGGAGTCAGACTCCGCGCCCGCCCTTTCCGTTTCCGTTGCCGGGGTCAGTTCACCGCGACGGTGAAGACGTGGAGATCAGTGTTGTCGGGCAGCCGCACCTTCGTGATGGTCTTGCCGGCCGGGGCGGCGAAGGGCTTGGTGGCGAAGACGTACGTCTTCACCGGGTCCTTGTCCGCGCCCGCGACATTGCGGTACGCGGCCGCGGCGACGGTCTCGTTGCCGTACTGGACGGTGCCGCCTCCGCCGCCGACGGTCCAGTCGGTGAAGGAGAGATCGACGAGTTCGGTGGTGCCGTCGGTGTAGGTGACGGTCGCCTTGGTCTGCTGGTTTCCGTTGACCGCGCTGCCGATGAAGGACAACTGGGACGCGGGCTGGGCGAGTTCGATGGTCTGGCCGGTCGCCGAGGCGTTGTCGGGGCGGCCGGACGGGGACTCGGGCCAGGTGTAGGTGAGGCCGCCGGACAGCGTGCCCTGGTGGCCCGCGGTCAGCCCCGCGGCGGCGAGGGCCTGGCGGGAATAGCTCCAGCCGCCGCCGTCGTAGTCGCCCTCGTCGTGGTCACCGACGTCGTCCGTGACGCCGGTGTTGTTGTAGGCGGCGAGAAGGGAGCCGGGAGCGGCGACGGTGAGGGACACCGGCTGCTCGTAGGAGGTGTCGGCCGAGGTCACCGTGACCTTGACGTCGTAGAAGCCCTGCGTGGCGTCGGAGCCGGCGGTCAGGGTGATCGACTGTGTGCCGTCAACCACCGTGCCCTCGGCGGGCGTTGCCGTCACGCCGTCCGGCACGTCGACGGTGAAGCGGACCTCGGGGCCGGTCCCGCCGCTCAGGGCGAGGGCGCGGATGTCGAGCTTGGTGCTGCCGCCGGGCGCGAGCGTGGCCGTCGTCGGGCCCACGCCGATCTGATAGGGCTGCTCGCCTTCACGGAAGGAGGGCGGGGCGGAGGCCTCGCTGCTGCCCCACTGCTTGTTGGGGGTGGCACCCAGCGTGTAGTCGAGCGTGCCGCCGTTGCGGACGAAGGACGCCGGGAGCCAGGCACGGTCGCTGGTACGGCCGTTGACCTTCAGCGACTGGACATACGGGGTGTCGGCGGACGCGCCCGTCGCGCGGATCTTGATGTCGGCGCCGCCCGGACGGTCGATCTCGACCCGCGGGAACAGCGGTGAGGCCAGGGTGAGTTCGGCGCGGGAGGGCACCTGGGGGTACATGCCGAGCGCGGAGAAGACGTACCAGGACGACATGGCGCCGAGGTCGTCGTTGCCGGGGATGCCGCCCGGCCCGGTGGACCAGAGCTCGTTCATGGCCGCGCGGACGGTCTCCTGCGTCTTGTAGGGCGCGCCTGCGTAGGCGTACAGGTAGGGCACATTGATCGACGGCTCGTTGTCGAGTTCCGACTTGTCGCCGCCGCTGCCCGTGAACGCCCAGCTGCCGTCGGCGTTGTGGAAGAAGGTGTCCAGCCGGTTCAGGGCCGCGTCCTTGCCGCCCATGGCCGCGAAGAGGCCTGCGGGGTTGTGCTGGACCATCCAGGTGTACTGGGCCGCCGTACCCTCCACGAAGCCGTTGCCGGTCGCCGGGGTGAAGCCGGTGACCCAGCTGCCGTCCGCCTTGCGGTTGGCGATGTAGCCGCCCGTCGGGTCGGCCGCGATGTTGAAGTTGTTCTGCCACCACTGGGAGCGGGTGGCGAACTCGGCCGCCGTCTCCTTCTCGCCTGCCGCCGTGGCCAGTTGGGAGATCGCGAAGTCCGCGCCGGACATCTCCAGGGTCTCGGCGGCGCCGCCCCAGGCGTTGGACACCGACGGCATGTACTGGTTTTCCAGGTACTTGTCGAGCGACGGGCGCTGGCCCACCGAGAGGACCGGCTTGCCCGCGGACGAGAGGTCCTGCTCGGTCGGTACGGTCGCCGCCTTCACCAGCGAGTCGAGGGCGCCGTCCAGATCGAAGTTCGTGCCTCCGAAGGCCCGGATGCCGGCCAGTGCCGTCGGCGAGGGGTCACCGTTCATGACGTGCGTGCCGCTAGCCCCGTGCAGCCAGCGGTCCCAGATCCCGCCGTTCTGCCCCGCCAGTTCGAACAGCGACTGCGCGATGTCCGAGCCGGTGTCCGGGCTGACCAGGGTCAGCAGCTGGACCTGGGAGCGGTAGACGTCCCAGCCGGAGAAGGTGCCGTACTGGGCCTTGTGGCCCCGGCTCACGGTGTGGACCTTGTCGTCGCTGCCTCTGTATCTGCGGTCGGCGTCACTGATGACGTTCGGGTGCAGAAGGGCGTGGTAGAGCGCGGTGTAGAAGGTGGTGCGCTCGGTGTCCGTGCCGCCGCCGACCTTGATCGCGTCGAGCTGGTCGCGCCAGGCTTGGTGGGCGGCGTCCTGGACCGAGGCGAAGGAGCGGGACGGCGGGTTCTCGGCCGCGAGGTTGGCCTTGGCGCCCGCCGGACTGACGTACGAGATACCGACCTTGACGTTCACGGGGCCGGTGCCGGGTTCGAACTCCACATAGCCGCCGGCGCCCTTGCCCGCGACCGGACGGCCGCCGGTGGCGAATCCGCCGGTGCCGCCGGTGGCCTCGGTGGATCCGGGGCTCAGCTTGTCGTCCTGCCAGGTGCCGGTCGCCTTGAAGTCACGGTCGAAGCTGGCGGTGAAGTAGAGGGTGTAGTAAGCGCGCTGGCCCTCGGGGTCGAGGTATCCGCAGAAGTCGCCGGAGGTGACGGAGCCGGAGACCGTGCGGGTCGCCGGGTCGATCTTCACGTCCGAAGTCGTTGAGCCCACTTCGGAGTTGGCGGTGCGGATCAGCAGCGAGGCGGGCTTGTCGGCGGGGTAGGTGAACTGGCCCGAGCCCGTCCGCGCGGTCGCCGTGAGGTCGGCGGTGACACCGGAGGAGAGGCCCACCTTGTAGTGACCGGGCTCCGCGGTCTCGTCGGTGTGCGAGAAGTCGGAGGCGTACACCGCGTCCTTGGTGTCGCTCGCCGGGGACGAGGTGACCTCACCCGCGTACGGGAAGAACGGGATGTCCCCGCTGCCGCCCGCACAGCCCGTGCCGGACATGTGGGTGAGACTGAAGCCGCGGATGCGGGTGGCGTCGTACTGGTAACCGCCGGGCGCGGCCGTGCTGGTGGCGCTGCCCCGGGTGTTCTCGGGGCTCCAGGAGAGCATGCCGAAGGGCACGACGGCGCCGGGGAAGACGTTGCCGAGGTTCTTGGTGCCGATGAGCGGGTCTACGTAGGTGGTGGGGTCCCGGACGAGGTCCGGGGCGGGGGCGCTGGCGGCCACCGCGGGGGTGATCCCACCGGCCGCCAGGGCGACGGCCAGCAGGATGGATGACGGACGGAAACGCATGACGCGGCCCCTCCTCCTTCGGACGGGTCGCGCACCACAGGTCGCACAAGCCGCTCGGACAGTAACGTGCGCCACGCGTACCACGGAAGAGCGCGTTCGCAGCCGCAGGCTCGCCCGGCGGCCACCTCGATGGCCGAGCACGCACTTTGACCACCGTCAAGTGGCTTGACATCGTTGTCCGTTGACGCGATAGAGTCATGCACAGACCAATAGACAACGTTGTCGCGCACCACGGTCGAATCAAGCCACGCACAAGCCACGTCAAGCCAGGTAGCAGCAGCCCCGTACAAGTCGCGCTCGTGCGATGCGAGAAGCGACGCACGAAGAGACACGCAAGGTCATACGAAGCCACGCACCAACCCGGGCCGGCCCCCCCGTGCCCTGCCCGGGCTCGCGGACCGGGTGAGTCCCGAAAAGCCCACCCGGTCCGCCCCGAGCCGCACGCCCGTGGGCTACTACCCGAGCCTTGCGGCCATGGGCCCGTCCCCTACGGGCGGCCGTGCGCGGACGACTCCGGCGCGGCGACCCTGGCCACGTCCGAAGGGAACGGAGCCAGCGATTCCGCCAGGGCGGAAGGGAGCCGGGCGACCGGACCCGACCCGGCCGAGAGCAGCGCCGGCCGGCCCACGGTCGGCAGGAAGACCGCGAACTCCGTGTGCCCCGGCTCGCTCTGAACCTCGATCAGGCCGCCGTGCGCCGCCGTGATGGCCTCGACGATGGCCAGCCCGAGTCCGGACCCGCCGTCCGCCACACCGCTGCGGGCGCGGGAGACGTCGCCCCGGGTGAACCGCTCGAAGACGCTGGGAAGCAGGTGCGGCGGGATGCCGGGGCCGTCGTCGCGGACGCGGACGACGCAGTGTGCCTCCGCGGCCTCCACCGAGGCGACGACCGTGGTGCCAACAGGCGTGTGCACACGGGCGTTGGCCAACAGGTTGGCCAGCACCTGATGCAGTCGGGCCTCGTCCCCGAGGACGAGAGCCGGGGAGTCAAGGAGCAGCCCGAGCTGCCAGTGATGGCTGTCCCCCGCCGCCCGCGCGTCCCACACCGCCTCCGCGACGAGCGCGGCGAGGTCCACCTCGGTCGACTCCAGGGGCCGCCCCTCGTCGAGCCGGGCGAGCAGCAACAGGTCCTCGACGAGTCCGGTCATCCGCGCCGACTCGGCGGAGACCCGCCGCCAGGCCAGGGTGGCTTCGATCCGCTCGGTGCCGCGGTTCATGAGTTCCGCGTATCCGGCGATCGAGGCGAGTGGTGTGCGGAGTTCGTGGCTGGCGTCCGCCAGGAAGCGGCGCATGCGTTCCTCGCTGCGCCGGCGTTCGGTGAGCGAGGTCTCGACGTGGTCGATCATGCGGTTGAGGGCGGCGCCGACCTGGCCGGCCTCGCTGCCGGGGTCGGTGTCGCGCTCGGGCACCCGGATGAGACCGGTGACCTGGCCGTGGCCCAGCGGGGAACGCGACACCTCGACGGCGGTCGCGGCGACCCGGCCGAGCGGACGCAGCTGACGTCTGATGACGACGGCGCAGACACAGCCGGCGACGACGAGCCCGGCGGCCGCCACCACGGCCTCGACCAGGACCAGAGCCCTGATCATCTCCTGGACGTCGTCCATCGGAAGGCCGGTGAGGACGGGGCGCCCGTCGGCGTCGAGGACGGTGACCCGGTAGGTGCCGAGGCCGGGGACGGTCCTGGTGTGCAGCGAGCCGTCGGGGTCGAGCCCTTCGAGGGCGGCGCGTTGTTCGGCGGTGAGCGCCTCCTCATGACCCGCGCCGGTCACGACCTCGGCGGCGAGGACGTTCCCTTTGTCGTCGAGCCGGGCGGCGACCGTACCCACGGCCTGCCCCTGTTCCTTGAGGAAACCGAGGTCGGTGTCGTTGCCGGGCCCGACCTGGACCCCGCCCTCGCTGCGCTCGGCGGCGTTCCTGACGCGCTGGTCGAGGTCGCCGAGCAGGTAGGCGTGCTGTGCGAGGACCGTGGTGAGGGACATGGCCACGCACACGGCGATGAGTGTGGCGCTGATGAAGACGAGGAGCCGGGTGCGCAGGGACCTTCCTTGCAGCCGCCTCCACAGCGACCGCTTCGGCGGGCGTGCCCGCGGCGGCGACTCCGGTACCCGGGCCCGTATGACGGTCATCTGCCCTCCTCCGCCGGCCTGATGGCATAGCCCGCCCCGCGCACGGTATGGATCATGGGCGTACGGCCCTTGTCGATCCGCGTCCCGTCGGGCACGACGGCGTGCGAGGCACGGCCGCGCGTGGTGCGCGGCGCGCTCTCCCCGTCGGCCGCCGCAGAGGGCCGTCGGTCGGCCTCCGGGACGGCTACGGAGCGCAGTTCCGTGAGGCCGGGTTCGTCATCGACGATCGGCACGTGTACACGGTCGCTTCGGGTGCCAGACATGTGACGATCCTGTCCCGGTCTGCTGGGGGAATCCTGTGTTCCGCCTGAGATGAGCCCATGTCCCCAAGTCGTGATACGGGGGAAATGACAGCGGGCCGCACCCCCGTCTCCGGGGATGCGGCCCTCAACTGCCTTGCCGTACCGCTTACTTGACTGCCTATGTGACCGCTTGGTTGCGGATCAGGCCGCTTACTTGCGGATCAGGCTGCGCAGCACGTACTGCAGGATGCCGCCGTTGCGGTAGTAGTCGGCCTCGCCGGGGGTGTCGATGCGGACGACCGCGTCGAACTCCACGCCGGTGTCGGTGGTGACCTTGACCGTACGGGGGGTGGTTCCGTCGTTCAGCTCGGTGATGCCGGCGAAGGAGAAGGCCTCCTCGCCGGTCAGGCCGAGGGTCTCGGCGGACTGGCCCGCCGGGTACTGCAGCGGGATGACGCCCATGCCGATCAGGTTCGAGCGGTGGATGCGCTCGTAGGACTCGGCGATGACGGCCTTGACGCCGAGCAGCGCGGTGCCCTTGGCGGCCCAGTCGCGGGACGAGCCGGAGCCGTACTCCTTGCCGGCCAGGATGACCAGCGGGGTGCCCTGCTCGATGTAGTTGCGCGAGGCGTCGTAGATGAAGGCGACCGGAGCGCCCTCGACGGTGAAGTCGCGGGTGTAGCCGCCCTCCGTACCCGGCGCGATCTGGTTGCGCAGGCGGATGTTGGCGAAGGTGCCGCGGATCATGACCTCGTGGTTGCCACGGCGCGAGCCGTAGGAGTTGAAGTCACGCCGCTCGATGCCGTGTTCGGTGAGGTACTTGCCGGCCGGGGTGTCGGCCTTGATGGCACCGGCGGGCGAGATGTGGTCCGTCGTCACCGAGTCGCCCAGCTTGGCGAGCACGCGGGCACCGGTGATGTCGGTGACCGGGGACGGCTCCTGCGCCATGCCCTCGAAGTACGGGGGCTTGCGGACGTAGGTGGACTGCGGGTCCCACTCGAAGGTGTTGCCGGTCGGGATCTCCAGCGCCTGCCACTGGGCGTCGCCCGCGAAGACGTCGGCGTAGGACTTGTTGAACATGTCCTCGCCGATGGCGTTCGCCACGACGTCGTTGACCTCGGCCTCGGTCGGCCAGATGTCTTCCAGGTAGACCGGCTTGCCGTCCTGGTCGGTGCCCAGGGCGTCCTTGGTGATGTCCACCTTCATGGAGCCCGCGAGCGCGTAGGCGACGACCAGCGGCGGGGAGGCCAGGTAGTTCATCTTGACGTCGGGGTTGATCCGGCCCTCGAAGTTGCGGTTGCCGGAGAGCACCGCGGCGACGGCCAGGTCGTGCTCGTTGACCGCCTTGGAGACCTCCTCGGGCAGCGGGCCCGAGTTGCCGATGCAGGTGGTGCAGCCGTAGCCGACGAGGTTGAAGCCGACCTTGTCGAGGTAGGGGGTGAGCCCCGCCTTGTCGAAGTAGTCGGTGACGACCTTGGAGCCCGGGGCGAGGGTGGTCTTGACCCACGGCTTGCGGGTCAGGCCCTTCTCCACGGCCTTCTTCGCGACGAGCGCGGCGGCGACCATGACGTACGGGTTCGAGGTGTTGGTGCAGGAGGTGATCGCGGCGACGGTGACGGCGCCGTGGTCGATCTCGTACGTCGAACCGTCGGGGGCCGTGACCGTGGTCGGGCGGGTCGGTACGCCGTTGGTCGCGGCCGGGGCGTCGGAGGCCGGGAAGGACTCCTTGCCGGCCTCGTCGTCGTCCTCGACGTAGTTGCGGACGTCCTGCGCGAACTGCTGCGCGGCGTGGGCGAGGACGATGCGGTCCTGCGGGCGCTTGGGTCCGGCGATCGAGGGGACGACCGTGGCGAGGTCGAGTTCCAGCTTCTCGGAGAAGTCGGGCTCGGCGGCCGGGTCGAGCCAGAGGCCCTGCTCCTTGGCGTACGCCTCGACGAGCGCGACCTGCTGCTCGTCGCGGCCGGTCAGGCGCAGGTACTTCAGGGTCTCGTCGTCGATCGGGAAGATCGCGGCGGTGGAGCCGAACTCCGGCGACATGTTGCCGATGGTGGCGCGGTTGGCGAGGGAGGTGGCGGCGACGCCCTCGCCGTAGAACTCGACGAACTTGCCGACGACGCCATGCTTGCGCAGCATCTCGGTGATCGTGAGGACCAGGTCGGTGGCGGTGGTGCCGGGCGTGAGCTCACCGGTGAGCTTGAAGCCGACGACGCGCGGGATGAGCATCGAGACCGGCTGGCCGAGCATCGCGGCCTCGGCCTCGATACCGCCGACGCCCCAGCCCAGGACGCCCAGGCCGTTGACCATCGTGGTGTGCGAGTCGGTGCCGACGAGGGTGTCGGGGTAGGCCTGGCCGCCGCGGACCATGACCGTACGGGCCAGGTGCTCGATGTTGACCTGGTGGACGATGCCGGTGCCCGGGGGGACGACCTTGAACTCGTCGAAGGCGGTCTGGCCCCAGCGCAGGAACTGGTAGCGCTCCTTGTTGCGGCCGTACTCCAGCTCGACGTTCTGCGCGAAGGCCTCGTGCGTGCCGAACTTGTCGGCGATCACCGAGTGGTCGATGACCAGCTCGGCCGGCGCCAGGGGGTTGATCTTCGCCGGGTCACCGCCGAGCTCCTTGACGGCCTCACGCATGGTGGCGAGGTCCACGACACAGGGCACGCCGGTGAAGTCCTGCATGATCACACGGGCGGGCGTGAACTGGATCTCCTGGCTGGGCTGCGCCTGGGAGTCCCAGCCACCGATGGACCGGATGTGGTCGGCGGTGATGTTCGCGCCGTCCTCGGTGCGGAGGAGGTTCTCCAGCAGCACCTTCAGGCTGTACGGAAGGCGAGCCGAGCCTTCCACCTTGTCCAGCCGGAAGATCTCGTACGACTCGTCGCCCACCTGCAGCGTGCTGCGGGCGTCGAAGCTGTTCGCCGACACGACAGTCTCCTTCATGCATATATGTGCGCTTGCTACCGCATCCTGCCGCCACGGCGTCTCGACGATCCGCTAAGGTAAGGCTAAGTTAGGCATGCCTTACTGGAGTGGCGGCTTTCGGTGCGCCTCGGCAGATATCTCGATGTCGAGATAACTCTAGTACATGGGCGTGGGCTGGTCATGCCCGGCCTCTTTCGGGGTACCCGGTGTCAACCGGGAACCACCCGGCGTAACCGCCACAAAGAGGGGGCACCCATGCCGCTTACGTTCCGCAAGAGTTTCCGAATCTTTCCCGGAGTGCGGCTGAACATCAATCGCAAGTCGATGTCCATCACCACCGGCGAGGGCCGTGGACCCCGGCACACCCGCAGCACCACCGGGCGCCGGACCACCTCGCAGAACCTGCCGGGCCCCTTCGGGTGGCGACGCACCAGGACCAAGCGGGACAGCTGACTGGGGGACAACTGACTGTCGGAACCGCCGACAGCAGGACCGGCGCCGCGGCGGCGGAGCGCGCACGCCGGTGGGCGGGGGGGCGAACTCCCCCGCCCCCGGCCCGCGATGGGGCCGACACTCGGATGGGCGCGCTCCGTTTCTTTTTATCTCACAAGAGATATACGGTCGCGCCATGGCAGACGACTACCTCGTACGCATCGGCAAGCTCATCCGTGACGCCCGGCAGCACCGGGGCTGGACACAGTCGCAACTTGCCGAGGCACTCGGCACCAGCCAGAGCGCCGTCAATCGCATCGAACGCGGCAACCAAAACATCAGCCTTGAGATGATCGCCCGAATCGGTGAAGCCCTGGACAGCGAGATCGTCTCTCTGGGCTACGCGGGTCCGATGCATCTGCGCGTGGTCGGCGGACGTCGTCTGTCCGGTTCGATCGACGTCAAGACCAGTAAGAACGCGTGCGTGGCGCTGCTGTGCGCGACGCTGCTCAACAAGGGGCGCACGGTGCTGCGCCGGGTAGCGCGTATCGAAGAGGTGTACCGCCTTCTGGAGGTACTCGGCTCGATCGGCGTCCGCACCCGCTGGATCAACGACGGGGTCGACCTGGAGATCGTGCCCCCGAGCGAGCTGGACATGGAGTCGATCGACGCCGAGGCCGCCGTACGTACCCGGTCCATCATCATGTTCCTCGGCCCCCTGCTGCACCGGATGGACCGCTTCAAGCTGCCGTACGCGGGCGGTTGCGACCTGGGCACCAGGACGATCGAGCCGCACATGATCGCGCTGCGCCGCTTCGGTCTTGACATCGCCGCCACCGAGGGGATCTACCACGCGCAGGTGGACCGCTCGGTCTCCCCCGGCCGCCCGATCGTGCTGACCGAGCGCGGCGACACGGTGACCGAGAACGCGCTGCTCGCCGCCGCCCGCCACGACGGCGTGACCGTCATCCGCAACGCCTCCTCCAACTACATGGTCCAGGACCTGTGCTTCTTCCTGGAGGCCCTGGGCGTACGGGTCGAGGGCATCGGCACCACGACGCTCACCGTGCACGGCGTGCCCAACATCGACGTGGACGTGGACTACTCGCCCTCCGAGGACCCGGTCGAGGCGATGAGCCTGCTGGCCGCCGCGGTGGTCACCGAGTCCGAGCTGACGGTGTGCCGGGTGCCGATCGAGTTCCTGGAGATCGAGCTCGCGGTGCTTGAGGAGATGGGCCTCGACCACGACCGTACGGCCGAGTACTTCGCGGACAACGGCCGTACGCGCCTGATCGACCTCACCGTCCGGCCCTCCAAGCTGGAGGCGCCGATCGACAAGATCCACCCGATGCCGTTCCCGGGCCTGAACATCGACAACGTCCCGTTCTTCGCGGCCATCGCGGCCTCCGCGCAGGGCAAGACGCTGATCCACGACTGGGTCTACGACAACCGCGCGATCTACCTGACGGACCTCAACCGCCTCGGCGGCCGGCTCCAACTCCTCGACCCGCACCGGGTCCTGGTCGAGGGCCCGACCCGCTGGCGCGCCGCCGAGATGATGTGCCCGCCCGCGCTGCGGCCCGCCGTGGTCGTGCTCCTCGCCATGATGGCGGCCGACGGCACCTCCGTCCTGCGGAACGTGTACGTCATCAACCGCGGCTACGAGGACCTCGCCGAGCGGCTCAACTCGATCGGCGCGCAGATCGAGATCTTCCGGGACATCTGAGCGGCCGACGCCGTTCAGCGGCTGAACTCCCGCTGCCCGCAGGCAGCGGGGGTCAGCTCAGCAGCAGTGACCTGGGCTGGGCGGAGAGCGCCCGGTCCAGGACCAGGGACGCGGCTCCCACCGCGGCGACGTTCTCGCCCAGCGTGGTCGAGACGACCGTCGTCGGATGGGTCGCCCGGACGAACGGGGACCGTGCGACCATCGGCTCGATGGTGGCCAGGAGACGGTCGGCGAGCAGCCGCCAGGTCGGTCCGCCGAAGACGACGGTGTCGACGTCCAGCAGCGTCGCGGCGGCGCAGACTCCCCGGCCGATCCGGATCGCCAGGCGCTCGATGATGCCGTCCGCCCGTGTCTCCCCGTCGGCGGCGAGCTCCGCCAGCCGTTCCAGGCCCCGCTGGGCGTCGGCCGGATTCGTCACGGTGTACTCGGCGCCCAGCACGCCCAGGGCGATGGCCTCCTCGACGAGTGTCCGCGTGGAGCACGCCGCGCCGAGGCCGCCGACCTCACCCGCGTTCCCGGAGGCGCCGCGCAGCACGGTGTCCTCCACCACGAGCCCCATCCCGGATCCGGTGCCGAGGTAGAAGAAGAGCAGGTTGCGGCTGTCGTTGGCCGCTCCCCTCCAGCGCTCGGCGACGACGGCGGCGGTGACGTCCTTGTCCAGGAGCGCCGGGAATCCGGTCGCCTCGCTGAGCTTGTCGCGCAAGGGGTAACGGCCCCAGCCGCGCAGCTCGGGAGGGTCCACGACCCAGCCCGCGGCCGCATCGATGGGTCCCGGGGCGGCGATCCCGAGGCCCAGGATCCGCTCCCGGTCGGCGCCCGACTCCGCCACGATCGCGGATACCGAGGCGGCCATGTCCGCGACGGTCCCGTCGGTGTCGCCGCCGCTGGGCGTTCGTTCGCTGCGCTGCGCCACGACCGTGCCGAGCAGATCCACCAGGACACAGGTGATGACCGCCGGGTCGAGATGGACTCCCACCGCGTAGCGGGATGCCGGAACGATTTCGAGGAGGGTACGGGGCTTGCCGCTGCCCATGCTCTGCTTCCCCGACTCCCGCGCCACGCCCTGGTCGAGCAGCCGGCGGGTGATGTTCGAGACGGTCTGCGCGGACAGCCCGGTTGCCTGGGCGAGTTCCACCCGGCTCAGCCCCGCGGAGTGCCGGCGGATGGCGTCCAGGACCACCGACTCGTTGAAGTCACCGACGCGCGGCAGGTTGGTGCCGCGCCGGATCGTGGACCTTCCGGTGCCCGCCGTCATGCTCGTCAACGTACTTCTCCCTGCCTCGGGCGGCGGCAGCCCGCTTCCGCTCCTCCGACGCATCCAGTTGGCTGAATGCTATGACAAAGCTGTGATGTCCCGGGCGGACCTTGCCCGCCCAGGACATCCGCACCATGGATCAGCCGCTCCCCCTCCCCCCGTCGGCCGGGCGCAGCCGTAGCGTGCGGATCTGGAAGGGCCTGAGCCCGAGGTCGGTGACCGCCGCGTCGGACGCGAGGGCCAGCTCTCGTTGCGGCTGCTCCAGCAGGTCGCAGTCGAATACGGCGGCAAGGGCGAACCCCGCCGACAGCCGCGCCGTGGCCGCTCCCCCGCACGCCTCGTACAGGCGGACCACGACATCGCCGCTGCGGTCGTCCGCGAGCTTGACCGACTCGACCAGCACGTCGGTGTTGTCGAGTGCGACCAGCGCCGGAGCCTCGGCCAGGGCGGGCCGCAGGGGCAGGTTGAGCGCGTAGCCCCCGGCGATGGCCTCCTCGATCCCGGCGCCGGCGAGCAGCGCGTAGCTGAAGCGGTGCCTGCCGCGGTCGGCCTCCGGGTCGGGGCTGTGCGGCGCCCGGAGCAGCGAGAGCCGCACCGTCGTGGTGGTGCCGCCCTCCTCGCGGGTGTCGCGGCGTACGTCGTGACCGTAGGTGGAGTCGGTGAGCAGGGCCGCGCCCCAGTGCCGCTCACCCACGTGCACCCAGCGGTGCGCCCAGAGTTCGAAGCGTGCCGCGTCCCAGCTGGTGTTCTCGTGTGTGGGCCGCTGCACATGGCCGAACTGGATCTCGGCGCTCTCCCGTTCCGCGTGTACATCGAGCGGCCAAGCCGCCTTCAGCACGGTGTCGCGTTCCTGCCAGTCGATGTCGTTGCGGACGGTCACCTGCCTGCTCTCGGCGGCGAGTTCGACGTACTGGACGAACCGGGAGGATCCATGGGCGCGCTCGACCCGCACCGACGCCAGCAGCGGTCCTTCGTCCACGAGCGCCACCGACTCGGCCTCGTCCAGGTCGGTGCCGGTGTCGCGGTAGTACGTGTCGATGTTCCACGCCGACCACAGATTGGGGTCGTCGGGATGGAGTTGGAGGAGGTTGCCGACGGTGCCGGGAGCGATCGACTCCCGCTGGGCGGTGTGGTCGTACACCGAGGTGAGCAGGCCGCGCCGGTCGACGACGACCGTCAGCACCCCGTTGCCGAGGACGAAACCACCGTCCTTCGCGGCGGCGGTGACACTCGCCTTGGGCTCGTCCACCGTGCCGCCGGAGGCGAGGGCGGCGACCTCCGCGAGTACGGCCGTACGGCCGTCCGACAGGCGCTGCCCGCCGGTGAATTCGGGGACGACCACCACCTCGCGACGCGCCGACGGCCCGGCGTTGAGGAGCGCGGGACCTCCAGGCAGGTGCCCGACCGCGTCGGCGATCACCGCTTCGAGTTCGGTGTGGATCTCGGCGTACTCGCGCTCGGCCTGGCGGTGCACCCAGGCGATGGACGAGCCGGGCAGGATGTCGTGGAACTGGTTGAGCAGGACCCGCCGCCACAGCGACTCCAGCCGCTCGTACGGGTACGGGGCGCCGGCCTGTACCGCTGCCGTGGCCGCCCAGAGTTCGGCCTCGCGCAGCAGCGCCTCGCTGCGCCGGTTGCCGCGCTTGGTGCGGGCCTGACTCGTGTAGGTACCGCGATGGTTCTCCAGATACAACTCGCCTCGCCATACGGGGAGTTGGTCGCGCTCGGCACGGGCCGCCGCGAAGAACTCGTCGGGCGACTCGACCACCACCTTCGGTGAGCCTTCGAGGTCGCGCAGCCGGCGCGCCTTCTCCAGCATCGAGCGGGTGGGACCACCACCGCCGTCACCGTGGCCGAACGGGGCCAGCGAACGGGTGGCCACCCCCTTGTCCGCGAAGTTGCTCTCCGCGTGGGCGAGTTCACGTGCCGTGAGAGAGGCGACGTAGCTGTCGACGGGCGGGAAGTGGGTGAAGACGCGTGTTCCGTCGATGCCTTCCCAGTCGAAGGTGTGGTGCGGCAGCCGGTTCGTCTCGTTCCACGAGAGTTTCTGGGTGAGGAACCACTCGGCCCCTGCCAGCCTGGCGAGTTGGGGGTAGGCGGCGGTGTACCCGAACGAGTCGGGCAGCCATACGCCCTTCTGCTCGACGCCGAACTCCTCCGCGAAGAAGCGCCGCCCGTAGACGAGTTGACGTGCCAGCGCCTCGCCGCCGGGGAGATTGCCGTCGGCCTCGACCCACATCCCGCCGACGGGCACCCAGTTGCCGTCGGCCGCCGCCTTCTTCATCCGGGCGAAGATCTCCGGCCGCTGCTCCTTCATCCACGCGTACTGCTGGGCCGAGGAACAGGCGAAGACCAGCTCGGGGTACTCCTCGGCCAGGGTGGTCATGTTGGTGAAGGTGCGCGCGCACTTGCGTACGGTCTCCCGGACCGGCCACAGCCAGGCCGAGTCGATGTGGGCGTGGCCGACCGCGGCGACCGTGTGCGCGGAGGCGTGCGCGGGCCGGGAGAGCACATCGGCGAGCAGATCACGGGCCGCCGCCGCGGTGTTCGGCACGTCGTTCGGGTCGACGGCCCCGGCGGCCCGGCGCAGGGCATGGAGGATCTCGTGGCGTCGGGAGGAGCCCAGCGGAAGCTCGTGCATCAGCTCGTCGAGCACCTCGATGTCGTGGATGAGGTGCCATACGTCGTCCTCGCGCACCGCGATCTCGGCCTGTTCGAGCCGGTAGAGATGCGCGGTGCCGGCCGTCTCCGGTGAACCGTGGTGGATGTGCAGGCCCGCGCTGGCGACGATCGGCGGGTTGGCCGCCAGCTCGATCAGCAGGTCGACCCGGTCGCCGCCGGTGGCGGAGCCGGCAAGGAGCACGCTGCGGCTGTAGGGGTGCAGGCCCTGCATCGGCGAGCCCTGGGCGTCGTGGACCAGGCCCTCCGCCTGGCCGCCCGGCCCCTTGGTCAGGTCGAAGCCCAGGTCGAAGACGGCCTCGACGCGGCGGCCCGACCACCGCGCCGGGATCTCCGCACTCGCCCGCATCCAGGTCGTCGCCCAAGGGCCGCCCCAGGTCGTGCCGAGCGTGAAGGGGTCGTAGTCGGCGGTCAGCGCGTCGGCCACGGGGACCGGTTCGCCGTCGACGTACCAGGCACTCAGGTCGAGGGGGCGCGCGGCGCTGTAGAGGGCGGGGCGGATCACCCGGTCCAGCAGCTTGCGGATCCGGGCCTCGATGATCCGGCGGTCGTCATGCACGGTGCTGGTCCTTCCAGGCGTCGTACGCGGGATCGGGGGCCGGAAGTCGGATGGTGTCCCGTGTGCCGTCCGGCCAGGTCACCTCCGCGAGCAGGGCGGTGCCGTCGGCGCGGGTGGTGACCTGGGGCAGACCGGTGGGGTCGGTGCCGCCGAGGTGGATCAGGGCGACGTGGACGGTGCCGTGGGCGACGGGGCCCTCCGTCTGCACGACGGGGGTGGCGGATGCGGCACCGAGGGCATTGCTGTCGGTGCCGGCCGAGACGGACCCGCTGGGCAGTCGGTGCACGCCGACGACGACGGACACCAGCCCGTCGGCGCCCACGACACGAGCGGTGGCGCCGCCTGTCACGCCGAGCGTGGTCTCAGGGGTGGTGGCGCCGTTTGTCACGCCGAGGGCGATCTCAGGGGCGCCGATGCCCGCCACGCCGGGCGCGGAGTCCGTCGTCCCGAGCACGGACTCACCAGCGGTCGCACCCTCCGCCGTACCGAGCACCGACCCACCAGCAGTCGCACCCTCCGCCGTACCGAGCACCGACCCACCAGCAGTCGCACCCTCCGCCGTACCGAGCACCGACCCACCAGCAGTCGCACCCTCCGCCGT
>NZ_JBHXWK010000008.1:301298-427355 GCF_042671685.1 Streptomyces sp. NPDC127595
GACCGAGCACCGACCCACGATCGGTGACGCTGTCCGTCGTCGCGCCGGCCGTCGGCTGCCGGTCGACGGCCAGCGCCCAGCCGCCGACGCGCAGGACGTGTTCGGCCGGGTCGTCGCCGGGGGCGGGGTCGACCCGTACGGCGCGCACCTCGACCGAGCCGCGCAGTGCCGAACCGACGGTGATCCAAGGGCCCAGCGTGTAGCGGGAGTTGGGGCCGCCGAACGGATCCCAGGTCGCGTCCTGGGGCCAGTGCGCGCGGGAGCGCGAGACGGCCGTGGCGCCGTCCAGCGAGACCCGGGTCGCCGGACGCCGGTGGGAGGCGCGTCCCGCCCCGTCCAGCAGGACGACGGCGTTGTCGAGCGGGTCGGCGCCCGCGCAGGCTCCGACGCCGGCGGTGGGATCGCCCGGGGTCTCGGGCGCGGTGTGCGTCGAGTAGGCGAAGCGCGCATAGCAGGGATCGTCCGTGTGCGGGCGGGCCGGGTCGGTATGGTCCCCGCCGTGGTTGACGACGCGGACGACACCGTCGGCGGCGGTTCCGGAGACGAGCCAGCCGGGCCCGGCCAACACCCGGGTGAAGTCGGCCTGTTCGACGGCGAGGGGAGTCTCCTCCGCGGTCCACACCGGGTGGGCGGGCGGCAGTGCGAGACCGATGAAGCCCTTGCTCGCCCAGTACGGCGAGGCGGGCCCGGAGTACACCTGGAGGATGCCGCGGTAGGGCCGGTGCCAGCCCAGCGTGAGCAGGCCCGCTCCGTCGGTGGCCCCGTGGTCCGTGAAGTGGTCGAGCATCCGGTTCGCGATCGCCCTGGTCTCCCCCGGGGCGAGCGGCGTGGCGTCGAACAGGGCGCCGGTCCACAGCGGGGCGAGCGCGGCGTGCCGGTAGGTGAGCGAGCGGCCCTGGACGAGGGGCGAGCCGTTGGCGCCGACCAGCAGCCGCTGGTCCTCCAGGAAGCGGTGGAGCCGGGCCCGGTAGCGGTCGAGCAGGCCACTGGGTGCGGCGGCGCCGAGGATGCGGCAGAACCACAACGGGTAGAGGTGCATGGCCCAGCCGTTGTAGTGGTCGAAGTTGCGCCGCTCGCCGCCGGTGAGCCCGTCGGAGTACCAGCCGTCGCCCGCGTACCAGCCGTCGGTGAGCGCGATGACGCGGTCGAGGTCCTGCTGGCGCCAGTCTCCGCCGACGGTGCGGGCGAACGCCTCGGTGACGCCCTGGAACCAGATCCAGTTGTTGCCGGGCATCGGGTCGCCGACCATCGGGGCGAGCCAGTCGAGAACCCGCTGCCTGACCTCGTCGTCGAGGCGGTCCCAGATCCAGGGCCGGGTCTCGTGCAGCGCGAGCGCGATGGACGCCGCCTCGACCTTGGCCTGGTTGCACTCGGCGAAGGTCGGCCAGCGTCCCGGGTTCTTCGGGTCGGTACCCGCGGCCAGGCCGGCCGCGTACCAGCCGGCGAGGTCGTGCGGGTCCACCCCCGCCGCCCCTGCCAGCCGGAAGCCTGCCAACAGGAACGTACGGGCGAACCCTTCGAGGCCGTCGCTGAGCGCGCCACTCGAACTCGGCAGGCCGGGCAGCCGGATCAGGGCGTGGTCGTCGGTGGCGTACGGCCGCACGGAGAGCAGCAGTTGATCAGCGGTCCGCTCCCAGTGGGCGCGGTCTTCGGCGGGGGTACGGTTCATGAGTTCCGGGTCTCCCATGCCTGTTCGAACTCGCGGCGGATCTGGTCGCCCGCCTCCTCGCGCCAGTTCTTCATCGCGTCGTCCCAGTCGCTGAGCTGGAGGCGCCCCTGCATGATGCCTTTGCGGGTGTCGTCCAGGAGGGTGCCGAACAGCTTGGACTTCTTGGAGTCGGTGGGCGAGTACAGCGGCTCGGCGGGGTTGGGAATCAGCACCTTGACGGCTTCCTTCTGGAAGGCGTACTGCTTCGGCACGATGTCCGGCTTGGCCGGGTAGTACAGCGTGAACGGCGCGTCCGTCGCGAAGATGGTCGGCAGCGTGGCCTCGGCCTGGCCCTGCGGGGTGAGTACCGGGTCGGTGCCCTGAAGGGTGTGATCGGGGCCCTGGACGCCGTACTTGCGCTGCAGGTAGGCGTCGGTCCCGAAGGGGGCGGCGAGCGCGTTCATCGCGCGCAGGATCTGCTGGATACGGGACTTGGGCGCCTTCTTGATGATGAGCGTGGCGTAGTTGGCCGCGCCCTGCCACTGACCGCCTTCGCCGCCGTCGAAGCCCGGCGCCATCAGGTAGCCGAGGTCGAAGCCCTCCGTGGCCGCGGCGTAGTTGGTGTAGTAGTCGTTCCACGCGGCGGGGCCATCGGGGTTGAGGACGGTCTGTCCGCTGCCGAACCACTCCTTCACCTTGCCCAGCACGCTGTAGGTGTCCGGGTGCATCACGCCGGCCTTGGTGAGCCGGCTGACCGCGTCCAGGGACTGCTTGGCCTCCTCGGTCTCGTAGTACCAGGTGAACTTGCCGTTCTCCTCACGCCACTTGTTGGGGGCCTTCAGCATCTTCATCACGAACTCCCATGCGGTGACGCTGTCGCCCAGGGCGTACTGGTTGGCCTTCGCGTCCGTGACGTCCTTGCAGAGCTGGACGAACTCGTCCCAGCTCTGCGGATTCGGGTCGAGTCCCCGCTTGTTGATCAGGTCGAGCCGGGTGTACATGGGGCCGCCGGAGAGCGGGCGGGGCATGGGCAGCGCGTAGATACCGCCGTTGCGCACGCAGGGCGCCCAGGAGGTGGTGGGGATGTTGGCCAGGAACGGGTAGTCCCGGATGTTGTCGCCGGACAGATGCGGGGTGAGGTCCTCGAAGAGGGTGTCCAGCATGTCCGGCGTGGCCGCCGAGTTCTGATCCGGCGGCAGCATCAGCATCGCGTCGGGCAGATCGCCGCCCGCGATCGTCACGGCGAACTTGGCTGGGTAGTCGCCGACCGGCGTGATCGCGAAGTCGAGGTCGCAGCCCACGCTGTCGTTCAGGTTCTGCCACAGGACGTTGCGTCCCTCCGGCGGCGGCACCGGGTTGAAGATCAGCGTCATGATGTCGATGCCGGGCCCCTTGGCGGGTGGGCCGTCGGGGAAGGCCCTGACGGGGTTGGCCGGGTAGTTCAGATAGCCGTTGGCGACACCGTCCGCGGTGGCCGGCATCGATGTCGGCACGCCGTTGTAGGGGAGGTAAGTGGGCAACTGGGCCTGGGCGTTGGCGTCCCCCGTGGTGGCGAGGCGGTAGTCCCCGCAGCCGGCCAGGGTCAGGCCCGCCGTGACACCGATGGCGGAGGCGAGGAAACCGCGACGGCTCAGTGCCGGGCGTGGCAGTGGCTGCTGTGGCTCTGTCGGGGTGTTCATCGGGTCGTTCATCCCTTCACCGCCCTGACCATCACGCCCTTGTTCATGTGCCGCTGGAGGAAGGGGTAGATGATCACGATGGGCACGATCGACAGCACCAGGATCGCCGCCTGCAGCGACTGGGCCGGGGGCAGCGGCGCGCCGGCCGCGACATCCACCTGACCGCCGCTGAGCGCCGCGTTGTTGACGACGTACGTCCGCAGCACGAGCTGCATGGGCCACTTCGACGCGTCGTTGATGTACAGCAGGGCGTTGAAGAACGCGTTCCAGTACGTCACCGCGTAGAACAGGCCGATGACCGCGACGGAGGCCTTGGAGAGCGGGAGCACGACCCTCGTGAGGATGTTCACCTCGGACGCGCCGTCGATGCGGGCCGCGTCGATGAGCTCCTGGGGCACGCTCATGAAGAAGGAACGCAGCACGATCACGTTGAACGCGTTGATCATGGTGGGCAGGATCAATGACCAGTAACTGTTGATCAGACCGAGCTGCTTGACCATCAGATAGCTGGGGATGACACCCGGCACGAACAGCATGGACATCAGCAGCAGGAGCAGCACGGGCTTGTGCCCGAAGGACCCGGGCCTGCTGAGGCCGTAGGCCAGCATGATGGACGAGACCAGGCTGAGGGTGGTGCCGACGACGGTGACCCCGACGCTGACGAGCATGGCCTTGGAGACTATTCCGCCGTTGAGCAGTGCCTGGTACGCGCTGAAGGTGGGGTGGTCGGGCCACAGGACGTAGCCGCCCGCCTGGGTGACCTCGACGGAGTCGGCGAGCGAGGTCGAGACGATCGCCACGAACGGCAGCACGACCAGGACCACGCAGACCAGCAGGATCAGCGACTTGACGGAGCGCCAGGGCAGCGAGCCCGGAGTCTCCCCGGGGATGGCGCTGTAGCCGCGGCACTGTCCGCGGTGAGGTCCAAGGCTCGGTCGACGGCGCGGTCCACGGCGCCCTGGACGGGTCGGCGAGAGTGTGGTCATGACCGGTAGACACCTTCCTCACCGAAGAGGTGGGCGATCTTGTTGGCGCCCAGCACGAGCACCACACCGACCATGCCCTTGACGAGTCCGACGGCGGCGCTGACGCCCCAGTCCCCGGCGATCAGGCCGTGGTTGTAGACGTAGGTGTCCAGCACCTCGCTGTTGTCCAGGCCGACGCCGGTCTGCTGGAGCAGGATCTGCTCGAAGCCGACGGACAGCGCGTCCCCGAGCCGGAGGATCAGCAGCAGGATCACCAGGCCGCGCAGCGCCGGCAGGGTCACGTGCCAGGTCTGCCGCAGGCGGCTGGCGCCGTCCATCGCGGCGGCCTCGTAGAGGTTGTTGTCGACGCGGGAGAGGGCGGCGAGGAAGAGGATCGTGCCCCAGCCGGTGTCCTTCCAGATGACCTGGGAGGTCAGCAGCGACTTGAACAGCTCGGGGTTGCCGATGATGTTCCAGGTGCCCATGTCGTGGGCCTGGAGGAACAGGTTGACCATGCCGCTGCCGCCCAGCAGTTGCTGGAACAGGGAGACGACGACCACCCAGGACAGGAAGTGCGGCAGGTAAAGGACGTTCTGCACCCACTTCTTGACGCGTTCGCTGACCAGGCTGTTGAGGGCGAGTGCGAGGAGGATCGGTGCGGGGAAGACGAACACGACCTGGATCAGGGTGAGTTCGAGGGTGTTGACCAGAGCGTGCAGGAACTGTTCGTCACCGTTGAAGATGACGTCGAAGTTGTCGAGCCCGCTCCACGGGCTGTGCAGGATGCCGATGTAGGGCTGGTAGTCCTGGAACGCGATGACGTTGCCGAGCAGTGGGATGTACTGGAAGAGCAGCAGCACCACGAGGCCCGGTATCAGGAACCAGAAGAGGGCCATGTCCCGGCGCCGGCGCTGACGCGGTGGCCGCGCACGGCTCCTGTCCGGCGGCCCGTCCTCGCCGGCCGGACGGGCGGCCGATTGTTCAAGCGTTGTCATGACACAAAGCCCTTTCACCGTTGGTCGGGCGTTGTCCGGCCACCCCCGGGAACCGGCAGGAGCATGTAAATCCAATCGATTGGCTAACGTCAATGCTTTGGACAGGTAAATCCTCGCGGCGTCTTTCCTGTGCGGTCGGGCCCTGCGACGACTGGGAGTAAGCGCTTGCGCAAACCGGCGAGCCGCCACCCGGAAATCCCGCGCTCGTCCGGTTGCGTGCGGCTCGCTCAGGCCAGGCGTGCGAGCGCCTGGCCCGGGCTCGTCCGGTTGTATGCGGCTCGCTCAAGCCAGGCGTGCGAGCGCCTGACGGGTGACCTCGCCGAGCAGCGGCTCGCCCGTCACCCACCTCTCGGCCTCAGCCACCGCGTACTGTCCGAGCCTTCGCACCTCGCGCCCCTGCGCACCGGCGATGTGCGGCGTGACCAACACGTTGGGCATGGACAGGAGGGGGTGGCCGGACGGCAGGGGTTCGGGGTCGGTCACGTCGAGATACGCCTCAAGCCGGCCGGCCGCGCACTCGCGGGTCAGGGCCTCCGTGTCGACGATGGCGCCCCGAGCCGTGTTGATGAGCGCACCACCGTCAGGGATGAGCCCCAGCATCCCGGCGTCCAGCAGCCCGGTCGTCTCCGGCAGGAGCGGCGCGTGGACACTCACCACCGCCGACCGACGGCACAGTTCGGCGAGTTCCACCCGCTCCGCACCCATGAGACGCGCTTCCTCGTCCGTCACGTACGGGTCGCTCAGCAGCAGCCGGTGGCCCGCGTCGGACCGGCGCAGGCCGGCCAGCACCCCGCGACCGATGCGCGAGGCGCCGACGATGCCCACCGTGCTGGCGTCGGCTCCGGAACGGCTGCCGAACACCGGCCAGCCGTCGCCGTAACCGGCCGCCATGGACAGGGTGCGCCGCACGGCCAGCGTGATGAGGGCCAGCGTGTAGGACACGACAGGGCCGGCGTTGGCATCGGCCGCCGACGATACGACGATGCCGCGTTCCCACACCGCTTCGCTCACCAGCGACTTGACGCTGCCCGCGGCGTGCAGCACGGCACGCAGACGGGGTGCGCGCGCCAGGACGTCGGCCGTGAGGCGGGGGCAGCCCCAGCCGCTGATCAGGATCTCCGCCTCGGCGAACGCGCCGGGGAACGTGCCCGGCGGAGCCGGAGGCACCTGGTCGGGAGCGAGCTCCACGAGCGCGGAGAGCCGTCGGCGCAGCTCTTCGGGGAGCACCTGCTCGACTACGGCGGGGTCCATGACGCACACGGCCTTGAACCGGTCGGGACGGTTGAGGCGGTCGGGCTGGTTGAGGCGGTCGGGCTGGTCGGGCCGAGAAGGTCGGTCGGGGCGCCCGGGACGGTTGACTTGGGCACGGGGGCGGTCTGTCATGCGGTGTGGTCCTCTTTCGGTCCGTGCGGAGGGGCCCGGGCCCGGGACCGGCGGCAGCCGGTCCGGGCAGGCCGAAGGCACAGCAAGTGGTGACTGGGCGCCGCCCCCGCCCACGTGTCGAGTCGCATCGTGTCGTGTCGAGTTGCGCCGAATCGAATCGAATCGAATGGTGACGAATCGTGCCGTCAGGCTCGCGGCAGGGGTGGAGTCACCATCTGAAAGGGTCGCAGGGCCGGTACGACACCACCTTCCACCTCTCTGGGCGGCTCGGCGTCCGCGAGCGGGCGCTCCAGCGGATCCGTCAGCACGGCCCGTCCGGCGGCGAACCCGTCGGCGCCTGCCCGCACACAGGCGCGTCCGCCGTGCGCCTCGTAGACGCGCACCACCAAGGTCGCCGTTGCGATCGTGGGCCGGCTTGACCGCGCTCACCACCACGGCGTCGTGCGAGCGGTCGCACGGGTGCCCTCTGAACCTATGAACCGGTGCCAGAGTTTGTCAATATGCTTGATTAACCCTGGAGTGGGGCGCTACGAGTCCCCTCAACCACGTCGCTCGGACAGGTGCACAGGCTCGGACAGGAGTCCGCCACCCCGAGGCCCCCGAAACCACCCGCGACGGGACGTGGCACCTGGCCGACCGGTGCCAGACTCATTGACTTACACCACTCGATGGATTTACATGACGGCGCAGCCGCGCAGCCAGTCGCGCACAGCCTCCCCCCACCCCCGATCAACATGGCCGGTGCATCCGGGCATCACCTGACCTGGCACGGCAGGGTCGCTTCGACACCTTCATCGACAACGTCCGGTCCGGACCTCCGACGGCGGAGTTGCTCCCCGGCAACTCAGAAGTACGTGGTCCGGTTTCTGTTATCCCAACGGTGTCGAGCGCCCCTCCTTCGGACAAGACCGAGTTCCAGCAGGGCACATCGCTGCCCTGACGTTCCGAGGGTGCGGAATTCGGGCGTCTCGGGCGAGTACTTGCTCGCAGCTCGCGACCCCGCCTGTCGCTCATCCCCACCACGAGGTGAAACATGCATCGAAAAGTCCGACGCGTCTCCGTGTGGCTTCCTGGCGTTGCCGCGCTCGTCGCCGGCGCTCTGCTCGTCTTTCCAAGCACCAAGGGCCATGCGGATGTCACTGCGGGTGCCGATGCCGAGGTGGTCGCCTCAGCCGGTGCCGAAACGCCGTTCGTGACGGTCGAAGCCGAAGCCGGAACGCTCGGCGGCGGCGCCCGAGTTCGTTCGATCGAGCCGGGGGACACCGCGCCGACTGCGGCGAGTCTGGAGACCGAGGCCTCCAACTACGGGCTTGTCGAACTGAGCGACACCGGTGACTCGGTGACGATTCCGAACTCCACGGGTGAGAACGCCAATACCCTCGTGGTCCGCGCCTCGATTCCCGACGCGGCGACCGGCGGGGGCATCACCGCGTCGCTGAACCTGTACGTGGACGACGAGTTCCGCCAGGCGATCACCCTGAGTTCCGAGCAGGCGTGGAACTACCGCGACGCGACCACGAACCCGGACGACCCCAACGCCGGCGGGGCGGCCTACCGCTTCTACAACGAGTTCCCGCTCTGGATATCGGGTGACCCCATCGCCGCGGGGAGTTCCATCACGCTCAAGAAGGACGCTGCCAACACAGCCGCCGTCTACGACATCGACTCCGTCGATCTGGAGAACGTCGGGGCCGCGCGGACCCAGCCGGCCGATTCACTCTCCGTCGTCAGCTATGGCGCGGATCCGGACTTCGGGCAGGATTCGACGGTCGCCATCCAGAACACGGTGAACGCCGCCCGGGAACAGGGCAAGTCCGTGTGGATCCCGCAGGGCAAGTACCTGACGAACAGTCTGGTGTCCAAGGCGCTGGACTTCACCGGCGTGACGGTGCAGGGCGCCGGTATGTGGTACACGACCATCTATCGGAAGGTTCCCCTGCCGGCCACCTCATGGCGTTCGCAGATCCTGGTGGGCTCGGGCACCACACTGACCGACCTTCAGATCGACGCCAACGCCATCTGGCGTGGAGTCGGTGGCACCGGCGGTTCGGACTACGGGATCCTCGCCAGCGGTGCCGGCGGCTGGCAGGTGGACCGGATCTGGACGCGGCACGTCGACGCCAACTGGCTGTCTGGCAGCAACGGCACCATCCGGAACAGCCGGACCGCGGACACCTACGGTGACGGGTTCAACATCAACAACAGCAACACACCGAACCCGGACAAGCTCGGCCTCAACATCACGGTCCAGAACAACTTCGCCCGGGGCACCGGCGACGATTCCTATGCGGTGTACTCCGACGCCGGCGCCGCCGGCACCAACGGCCAGGTGAGCGGTGCGAAGGTCCTGAACAACACCGCGGTCGCGCCCTGGTGGGCCAACGGCCTCCGGATCGCCGGCGGGCAGGACGTCGAGATGAAGAACAACCTGGTGATCAGCGTGTCGTCGAACAGCGCCCTGGACATCGGCGTGTTCGGCGACACGGGGCATCCCCTGGAGTCCGCCACGGTCAGCGGAAACGTCCTGCTCGGCGGCGGCGGCTGGAACGGCACCCGGCACGGTGTGCGGATCAGCTCTCCCTCCAGCACCTCGCTGTTTCCGACCGCCTACACGACCGTCACCCTGAGCGACAACGTGCTGCGCGGAGCCCTCCGTGCGGGCCTGTACATCGACCGGACCCGCGTCAACGCGACGCTGACGAACAACACGATCGACGGTCCGGCGACCCAGGGAATCTGGGTCACGACCGGAGTCACCGGCACCGGGACCTTCACGGGCAACGAGGTGCAGAACCTGCGCCCGGGTCAGGTCGCCACCCGGAACGACTCACCGGACACGTTCGAGATCACCGACTGAATACCCGACCTGGCACCCAGGTCGGCACCCTCCACCCGGCCACGGGCCCGGCGGAGGGTGCCGACGAGTCCCACACGGAACAGCCGGAGTTCCTCGGTCCGGCCCTCGGGGCACGAGGCGCGGAGCACGGGCGCCTGCGTGAAAAGGGGAGGACCGGGGTGTCAGTCCGCGGACGTCACGGTGAGCTGGATACCCGGTGAATCCCCGGCTGTCCCGGGCGACTTGAGGTCCTGATTCCCCCGGACGAACCCGGCGAGGGCGAAGGCGGCGGCGGAGAGCAGGGCCGTCCCGATGAGGACGCCGTGCAGTCCGCCGGTGAAGGCCTCCTGGACGACGGCGCGCAGTCCCGCGGACATCCCGTCGACCGACTGCGGGGTCATCTCACCGCCGGAGGTGAGCTGTTCGGCGGTGCGCTCGCCGAGCCGGTCGGAGAGTTCGCCCGTCATCCGCCCGAGGTGTACGGCGCCGCGCGCGGCGACACCGAGTGAGCCGCCGATCGTGCGCACCGGGGTGACCGTTCCGGTGGCGGCACCCATGTCGCGCGGGGGCGCCGTGTTCATCGTGGTGAGCAGCGTGCTCTGCATCAGGATGCCGACGCCGATACCGAGCACCACGTCGAGCGGCGCGGCAAGGACTACCTCGCCGCGCCGCTCGCCGGACGCGGCACCCGGACCGGGCTCAGCCCTCGGTGAGGGAGATGTCCTGCTGCTGCCTCGCGTGGAAGGCCGGCAGCGGCAGGCCGCCCGCACTGGGGCGCAGTTCCATCAGGGTGGCCTCGACATGGGCGGCGCCCGGGGTGAGGGTGCCGGGTGTGCGCTTCTCCGAGTTGGTCCAGGCGTGCACCGCGCCGTCGCAGACCGCCGAGGTGCCGCCGATGCCGTGGCGTACCCGGGGGTCGCCCTGCGAGACCGAGGAGGACACGAACACGGGGCCGGTGCTGCTCAGACAGCGGTAGGTGCCCGAGAGGCTGACTGTTCCGTCGGCCGCGACGTGACCGGTCGGGTCCACGGTCACCTGGTCGTACGGACCTGACCGGGCGACAGCGGATGGGGCGACGGACAGGAGCAGCACGACGGCGGCAGCCGCGCCGAGGGCCTGGCGCACGGACATGGGAGTACCTCCTGGAACGGAACGGGACCCTGACAAGGGCTCCACAGGTATCGGTCCAAGGCCCCGAGGGCGGCGTCCGGCACCCGGAGGGCGGTGATCATCACCCCTTTGGTGGCGAGTTGGCACCGTCCGTCATGGGGACGTCCAAATGTTGTCCGCGTGTTGTCACGCTTCACGACCGGCTGTTCCGATGAGTTCGCCGCGCGAGCATGGTCTATGTATGCGAGGACGGCGACGCCGCCGTCGGCACTCATCGCATACGACGTGGAGGTGCGCCATGTGTTCCCACCAGTCTTCGTCCCCGTCCGTGGACGGCAACGCCCCGCACATCGTGGCGGCCCACCCCGAGCAGGGCTGGAACCTGCTGTGCGACGGCGCGATCGTCTTCGACGACAGCGGCGAACTGCACCCCGACGGCAGCGTGATCGCTCCGCGCCGGGCGTTCGTCGAGCAGCTGGCCGTCGCCGCCTGAGTCCCACCGGCACCTACGCGGATCCGAGCGCGGAACAACACCGCGAGTCCGTCGAACCGGACCAGGTCCACGGGCGGGCGATCCCAAGTGATCTTCGCGGACTAGAGTGATCAACGTGTCAGAGCAACACGCCCCCCGGTCCCTCATCGTCACGTTCTACGGCGCGTACGGCCGTTTCATGCCCGGCCCCGTGCCGGTGTCCGAGCTGATCAGACTCCTCGCAGCGGTGGGCGTCGACGCTCCCTCCGTACGGTCGTCGGTCTCCCGGCTCAAGCGTCGCGGCCTGCTGGAACCGGTGCGTACGGCGGCGGGCGCGGCCGGGTACGCGCTGTCGCAGGACGCGCGGCAACTGCTCGACGACGGCGACCGGCGGGTGTACGCGGCGGTTCCTCCCACGGACGACGGCTGGGTGCTCGCCGTCTTCTCCGTTCCCGAGTCCGAGCGGCAGAAGCGGCATGTGCTGCGCTCACGGCTCGCCGGCCTGGGTTTCGGAACGGCCGCCCCAGGGGTGTGGCTCGCCCCGGCACGGCTCTACGAAGAGGCGCGGCACACGCTGGAGCGGCTGCGGCTCGACCCGTACGTGGAGCTGTTCCGCGGAGAGCATCTGGGCTTCGCCGCGACGGCGGAGGCGGTGGCCCGCTGGTGGGACCTGGCCTCGATCGCCAAGCAGCACGAGCAGTTCCTCGACGAGCACGCGCATGTCCTGCACGCGTGGGAGCGGCGCGCGGACACCCCTCCTCAGGAGGCGTACCGCGACTATCTGCTCGCCCTGGACTCCTGGCGGCACCTCCCCTACGTCGACCCGGGACTGCCCGCCGCGCTGCTCCCCCAGGACTGGCCGGGCGCCCGCTCCGGCGCCGTCTTCCGGGCACTGCACGAGCGGCTGCGGGACGCGGGCGCGGCCTTCGCCGACGTACCCGAGAGCGCCTAGTTCAGTTTCAGTTGCAACATCAGTCGCTACGGGAACACTCAGCCTCCTCCGTCTGGGCGCGCTCGACGACTACGCCGACGTCCGCCGCACCGGCGCGTCCTCCTGATCGACCCGGCGGACGGCTCGACCCTGACGGCGGGCATGGTCAAGCTCCCCGAACAAAGGACCTCGTAGGACCGTGTAGGAGCATCGCCGCAGCCCCTGAGTACCTGGCGCGAGCCGGGTCGCTCGGGGGCTTTCGTGCGTCCGGGCCTGTCGAGGGCGAGCGCGCGGCGCTACCTTGTCAACCTATGCCCCCCCTGTCGCTTCCGTCACGAGCGCGCGATAGAAGCACGGCAGATCCGTCACTGAGTCACGGATCCTCGATGACCCCGTAACGGCGGGAGCACCACGCGGGAGGCCGGCCGTTCGCCTGGGTACACAGCCTCCATGCCGGGCCGAAAGTCCCGGGATACGCCCGCCAGGAGCCTCTGTCCGGTCGAGTCGTACCATTTCTAAAGTTGAAAGCAGGACGACCTGCTCAATGAACGGACCCCTTTTGCCCGACAGCCCCGCCCCCGCCTCATGGCGCATCGCACTGCCGCACACCGCCGCGGCCGTGCCGGTCGCCCGTGCGCTGGTACGCACGGCGCTGGCCGACCTGGAGCACGCGGCCGACAGCGACACCGCCGAGCTGCTCACCGCGGAGCTGGTCGCCAATGCCGTGGAGCACACCGCGGGGGACGGTCCCATAGAGCTGGTCGTCGAACTTCTGCCGACCGGCTGCCAGGTCGAGGTACACGATCCGGACCCCGCGCCGCCCGGCGATCTCACGGTCCCCGACCCGGCCCGCGAGCCCGACCCCTGGCAGGAGCACGGGCGCGGGCTCCTGCTGATCCGCACCCTCAGCTCGTCCTGCGGCCACCGCCCGGCCGGCTCCGGCAAGGCGGTCTGGTTCAGGCTGCCCGTCGTACCGCCGCAGCGGCGACGACCGGTGTAACGCCCGGCAGCGGGCCGCGGTCCGGTCAGGCGAGTGTCGCGACCAGGACCGCCTTGATCGTGTGCAGCCGGTTCTCGGCCTCGTCGAAGACGACCGAGTGCGCCGACTCGAACACCTCGTCGGTGACCTCCAGCGAGTCCAGGCCATGGCTCTCGTGGATCTCCCGCCCGACCTTCGTGCCCAGGTCGTGGAAGGCCGGGAGGCAGTGCAGGAACTTCACGTCCGGGTTGCCGGTGGCGCGCAGGACGTCCATCGTCACGGCGTACGGGGACAGCGCGGCGATCCGCTCGTCCCACACCCCCTTCGGCTCGCCCATGGAGACCCAGATGTCGGTCGCGACGAAGTCGGCGCCCTGGACTCCCCCGGTGACGTCCTCGGTGAGCGTGATGCTGCCGCCGGCGCTCTCGGCGAGCTTGCGGGCCCGGGCGACGATCTCGTCGGCGGGCCAGTACGCCTGGGGGGCGACGACACGGACGTCCATGCCGAGGAGCGCGCCGGTGATCAGATACGAGTTGCCCATGTTGAATCGGGCGTCACCGAGGTAGGCGAAGGCCATCTCACCGAGGGGCTTGTCGCTGTGCTCCGTCATCGTGAGCACGTCGGCGAGCATCTGGGTGGGGTGCCAGTCGTCGGTCAGGCCGTTGTAGACGGGCACACCGGCGTACGCGGCCAGCTCCTCGACGGCGGCCTGGCTGTCACCCCGATACTCGATCCCGTCGAACATCCGCCCGAGCACTCGCGCCGTGTCCTTCACGGACTCCTTGTGACCGATCTGCGAACCGGACGGGTCGAGGTACGTCGTCGAGGCGCCCTGGTCCGCCGCCGCGACCTCGAACGCGCAGCGCGTACGCGTCGAGGTCTTCTCGAAGATCAGCGCGATGTTCCTGCCCCGCAGGCGCTGGGTCTCGGTCCCGGCCTTCTTGGCCGCCTTCAGCTCGGCGGCAAGCTCGACCAGCCCGCGGAACTCCTCTGCCGTGAAATCCAGCTCCTTGAGGAAGTGGCGGCCGGCGAGGGCGGTCGGGACTGTCGCCATGAGAGCGCTCCAGGATGACGGGGGCAAGGGAGAGAATGACCCTGGAATTCTATACGATGATTGGCATTTCTATACAGCCACCCGGGTGCTTATACGGCCCCGCGTTCGACCGGACAGCTCATACAGCGCGGGCCGCCCCTCCCCCGCCCCAGCTCGCTCCCCGGAATCTCGATCACCTCGATGCCCTGCTTGCGCAGATGCGTGTTGGTGGTCGCGTTCCGCTCGTACGCCACCACGACCCCCGGCTCGACGGCGAGGACGTTGCAGCCGTCGTCCCACTGCTCCCGCTCGGCGGCGTGCACGTCCTGGGTGGCGGTGAGGACCCGGATCTCGCTCAGGCCCAGCGCCGCGGCGATCGCGCGGTGCATGTGCTCCGGGGGATGGTCGGTGACCTTCAACTCCTTGTCCCCCACGCCCGGTTCGATGGTGTACGAGCGGAGCATGCCGAGGCCCGCGTACTGCGTGAAGATGTCGCCGTCGACCATGGTCATCACGGTGTCGAGGTGCATGAACGCCCGCCGCTTGGGCATGTCGAGCGCCACGATGGTGCTCGCGGACCCGGCCTCGAACAGCTTGTGCGCGAGCATCTCGACGGCCTGCGGAGTCGTCCGCTCGCTCATACCGATGAGGACCGCGCCGTTGCCGATGACGAGCACGTCACCGCCCTCGATGGTGGAGGGGTAGTCCGCCTGCCCCTCGGACCAGAGGTTGAAGGTCTCGTCACGGAAGAGCGGGTGGTGCCGGTAGATCGCCTCGAAGTGCACGGTCTCGCGCTGCCGCGCCGGCCACCGCATGGCGTTGATGGAGACCCCGTCATAGATCCAGGCGGAGGTGTCCCGGGTGAAGAGGTGGTTGGGCAGCGGGCCGAGCAGGAAGTCGTCGAGGTCCATGACGTGGAAGCGCACGGAGGTCGGCTCCATGTGCGCGTCCAGGTACTCCCGCTTCGTCATGCCGCCGACCAGTGCGGCGGCCAGCTCCGGGGCTGGCAGGGTCTCGAAGGAGGCCCGGAGGTGGTCGGTGGCGAGCGGCCCGTACTCCTTCTCGTCGAAGACCCGGTCCAGGACGAGCGATCTGGCCGCCGGGATCTCCAGGGCCTCGGTCAGCAGGTCACCGAAGAGATGGACGGTGACCCCGCGATCGCGCAGCACGTCCGCGAACCCGTCGTGCTCGGCGCGCGCCCGGCGCACCCACAGCACGTCGTCGAAGAGCAGGGCGTCCTTATTGCTGGGGGTGAGCCTTTTGAGCTCAAGGTCCGGCCGGTGCAGGATGACGCGGCGCAGCGGACCGGCCTCGGAGTCGACATGGAATCCCATGCCTCCATCCTGACCATCCGGACGCGTGTTCACCCGCTGATCGCACCGACCCGCTCCGTTTCATTTCGTCCCCTTGACGATAAGCAAGCCCCTCCATTATCGTCGTGCTGACGAGAACGAACTGGCGAACGACTGTGCGTGTGACTGCACATTCGACTGCACGAATGACTCACGAACGACTGACGAAGGTCGCTGGGGCCGCTGGGCCACTCAGCGACAAGGGGGTTTATCCATGGCCGACATCACCCGCCGTTTCGGCTGGCGCCATCTGCGGGGAGCGCCGACCGCCCATGTCCGGCACCACCGGTCGGGCCGCCTGGTGCACGAGGGTCCCGGACTCAGCTTCTGGTACCGGTCGCTGACCGCCGCGCTCTCCGAAGTCCCGGTCGACGACCGCGAGTTGGCGATGACCTTCCACGCCCGTACGTCCGACTTCCAGGACGTGGCGGTGCAGGCCACCGTCACCTACCGCGTCAGCGACCCGGCGGTCGCGGCCACCCGCCTGGACTTCTCCATCGACCCTGACACGGGCGCCTGGCGTGGCGCGCCTCTGGAACAGCTCGGCTCGCTGCTGACGGAGACGGCCCAGCAGCACGCGCTCGACGTGCTGGCCCGTACGTCGCTGGCCGCCGCCCTGATGGACGGTGTCGCGGCGGTACGGGAACGGATCGCGGGCGGGCTCGACGCGGAACCCCGGCTGCCCGCGACGGGGATCGAGATCGTGGCCGTACGCGTGGTCGCGCTGCGTCCCGAGCCCGAGGTGGAGCGGGCGCTGCGCACCCCCGCCCGCGAGCAGATCCAGCAGGACGCCGACAAGGCGACGTACGAACGCCGTGCCGTCGCGGTCGAGCGGGAGCGTGCCATCGCCGAGAACGAACTCGCCAGTCAGATCGAACTCGCCCGGCGCGAGGAGCAGTTGGTCGACCAGCGGGGCACTAACGCGCGGCGCGAGGCGGAGGAAGTCGCGGCGGCGGACGCGGTGCGCGCCACGGCGGAGGCGGCACGGACGGTCCGCCTCGCGGAGGCGGAGGCCACGCGTGCCGTGCGGCTCGCCAAGGCCGAGGCGGAGGCCGAGCGAGGGCTCGGCGCGGCCCGGGCCGAGGCGCAGGCCGCCTGGCTGCGGGTGCACGCCGACGTCGATGTCGCCACGCTGCACGCCCTGACAGGGTCGCGGCTCGCCGAGAACCTGCCGCGGATCGAGAGTGTCACCGTGTCGCCGGACGTCCTGACGGGTCTGCTCGCCAAGCTGGGCAACGGGGCCTCGGAGGAACCGGCGTGAGTCTCGCGCCACGGGTCGTCCTGGTCCATCGCACCACGGAGTACGAGGAGTTGGTGGCCCGGCACGGCACGCACGGGCAGGCGGCGTTCTTTCTCTCCTCCCGGGGGCGGGACATCGAGGAGGTGGCGGAGCGGAGCCGGCGGACGCGGCGGGCGCTGGCCGAGGTCGCCTCCGACATCCCTCTGACATGGCGTCAAGCGCGGGTGGAGCGCGCCGACTTGGACCGGTTCCTGTTCGCGCCCGAGGACGTCGTGGTCGTCGTCGGGCAGGACGGGCTTGTCGCCAACGTCGCCAAGTACCTGGCGGGGCAGCCCGTTGTGGGGATCGACACCGATCCCGGGCGCAATCCCGGGGTGCTGGTGCGGCATCGGGTCGGCGACGCGGGCGCGTTGATCGCCTCGGCGGTCGCCCGCGGCGGGGTGGCCGACGAACTCACCATGGTCGAGGCCGTCGCCGACGACACCCAGCGGCTGCTGGCGCTGAACGAGATCTATCTCGGGGCGGCCGGGCATCAGACCGTCCGTTACCGCCTGGGGCTCGACGACGACAGGGGTGTCGTCGAGCCCCAGGCTTCGTCCGGGGTGCTGGTGGGGACGGGGACCGGGGCGACGGGGTGGCTGCGGTCGCTGTGGGAGGAGAGGGGTGGTCGGGTTCCGTTGCCCGGGCCCACGGAGGCGCGGCTGCTGTGGTTCGTGCGGGAGGCTTGGCCGTCGCCGGCCACCGGGACGTCGTTGGTGGCGGGGGAACTTGGCGCGGGGGTGGGGCTGCGGCTCACTGTGGAGTCCGACCGGGTCATCGCGTTCGGGGACGGGATGGAGGGGGATGCGTTGGAACTGACGTGGGGGCAGACGGTTCGGGTCGGGATGGCGGGGGCGCGGTTGCGGTTGGTGGGGTGAGGTTTTTTCGCCCCCTCCGCCCCTGCCCATTCCCGTCCCCAGGGGGCTCTGCCCCCTGGACCCCCGCTCCTCAAACGCCGGAGGGGCTGTCTCCAGCCCGTCCGGCGCTTGAGGCCGAGGCCGTCCAGGCCGACAGCGGGGGTCTGGGGGCGGCAGCCCCCCAGAAACGGGACGGGAAGGGGCGGAGGAGGCGAAAAAACCTACAGCCTCGGGTCCACCGGCTCCGACTCCAGCGCCAGGACCCCGAACACCGCCTCGTGGACGCGCCACAGCGGCTCGCCCTCCGCCAGGCGGTCCAGGGCCTCCAGACCCAGTGCGTACTCGCGGATCGCGAGCGACCGCTTGTGGTTGAGGAAGCGGCCGCGCAGGCGGGTGAGGTTCTCCGGGCGGGTGTATTCGGGGCCGTAGATGATCCGGAGGTACTCGCGGCCGCGGCACTTGATGCCGGGCTGGACCAGTCGTCCGTTCCCACTACGGACCAGCGCGGCGAGCGGCTTGACGACCATGCCCTCGCCCCCGCGTCCGGTCATCTCCAGCCACCAGTCGACGCCCGCACGCACGGACTCGGGGTCCCCCGTGTCCACGAACAGCCGCCGCGTCGTCTGAAGCAGCCCGCTCCCGTCGTGCTCGACGAGTCGGTCGAGCAGGGCGAGCTGTTCGTCGTGCGGGAGGCCGGCCAGGCTGCGCCGCTGTACCGCGAGGATCTGGAAGGGGGCGAGGCGCACGCCCTCCAGTCCGTCGGTGGTCCAGCAGTACCGCCGGTAGGCATCGGTGAACGCCGCCGCGTCGGCGGCCCTCTCCCGCTGCTTGTCCAGCAGTTCCCGTACGTCGACGCCTCGCGCGGCCGCCCCTTCGAGCGCGGCCAGCGCGCCGGGGAACACCGCCCCGGACGCGGCGCCCACGGCGGCGTACTGCGTGCGCAGCAGCCCGGACGCCTTGAGCGACCACGGCATCAACTCGGCGTCCAGCAGCACCCAGTCGGTCTCCAGCGACGCCCAGAGCCCCGCCGCGTCCACGGCAGCCCGCAGCCGCCCGAGGATCTCCTCCGTCACCTCGGCGGAGTCGAAGAAGGGGCGCCCGGTGCGGGTGTACAGCGCACCCGTCGGACCCTCCACGCCGAACCGCTCCCGCGCGGCCTCCGCGTCGCGGCACACCAGCACCACCGCACGCGAACCCATGTGCTTCTCCTCGCACACGACCCGCTCGACCCCGTCCTCCTTGTACTGCGCGAAGGCCTCGGCCGGGTGCTCAAGGTAGCCCTCGACGTGCGAGGTCGCGGTCGGTGCCATGGTCGGCGGCAGGTACGGCAGCAGCCGCGGGTCCACGGCGAAGCGGCTCATGACCTCCAGGGCCGCCGCAGCGTTCTCCTCGCGGACCGACACCCGGCCCGCGTGGCGCGTCTCGACGACCCGCCGGCCGTGCACGTCCGCGAGGTCGAGCGGCCGCCCCTCGTGTCCGCCGGGCGCCTCGGAGGCGAGCGGCTTGGCGGGCTCGTACCAGACCTGTTCCGCGGGTACGTCGACGAGCTCGCGCTCGGGCCAGCGCAGCGCGGTGAGCTTGCCGCCGAAGACGGCGCCGGTGTCGAGGCAGATGGTGTTGTTCAGCCAGGTCGCGGTGGGGACGGGGGTGTGGCCGTAGACCACGGCCGCCCGGCCCCGGTAGTCCTCCGCCCACGGGTAGCGCACCGGCAGCCCGAACTCGTCGGTCTCGCCGGTGGTGTCCCCGTACAGCGCGTGCGAGCGCACGCGGCCCGACGTACGGCCGTGGTACTTCTCGGGCAGACCGGCGTGGCAGACGACGAGCCGTCCGCCGTCCAGGACGTAGTGGCTGACGAGCCCGTCGACGAACTCCCGTACGCCTGCGACGAATTCCTCGCTCTCCCCCGCCAACTGCTCGATGGTCTCGGCGAGTCCGTGGGTGTGCTGGACCTGGCGGCCCTTGAGGTGACGGCCGAGCTTGTTCTCGTGGTTGCCGGGCACGCACAGGGCGTTGCCGGAGCCGACCATGGACATCACGCGGCGCAGCACGCCGGGGGTGTCGGGGCCGCGGTCGACGAGGTCGCCGACGAAGACGGCCGTACGACCTTCCGCGTGCACCCCGTCGGCATAGCCGAGCTTGCCCAGCAGGGTCTCCAGCTCCGTGGCGCAGCCGTGGATGTCGCCGATGATGTCGAAGGGGCCGGTGAGGTGGGTGAGGTCGTTGTACCGCTTCTCCGTGCGGATCTCGGCGCTCTCCGCCTCCTCGACGCCCCGCAGGATGTGTACCTTCCTGAATCCCTCGCGCTCCAAGTGGCGCAGGGAACGGCGGAGTTCGCGGGTGTGGCGCTGGATGACGCGGCGCGGCATGTCGGCGCGGTCGACGCGGGCGGCGTTGCGCTGGGCGCAGACCTCCTCGGGCACGTCGAGCACGATGGCGATGGGCAGCACGTCGTACTGCTTGGCGAGTTCGATGAGCTGCTTGCGGCTCTCCTGCTGCACGTTCGTCGCGTCGACGACCGTGCGCCGGCCCGCCGCGAGCCGCTTGCCCGCGATGTAGTGCAGCACGTCGAAGGCGTCGCCGCTGGCGCTCTGGTCGTTCTCGTCGTCGGCGACCAGGCCCCGGCAGAAGTCGCTGGAGATGATCTCGGTCGGCTTGAAGTGCCTGCGGGCGAAGGTGGACTTGCCCGAGCCGGACGCGCCGACCAGAACCACGAGGGAGAGGTCGGTGACGGGCAGGGTGCGCCCCTTGGTGTCGGTCATGCTGCTTTCTCCTCCTTCGCGGTAACAGTGAATGTGGCCATCTGCGTGGGCGGTCCCACCTCGGGGTCATCGGGTCCGACGGACACGAACTCCACGTCGTATCCGTGCCGCCCGGCGACACGCCCCGCCCACGCCCGGAACTCCTCACGCGTCCACTCGAAGCGGTGGTCGCCGTGCCGGGAGTGGCCGGCCGGGAGGGTCTCCCAGCGGACGTTGTACTCGACGTTCGGCGTGGTCACGAGGACGGTCTTGGGGCGTGCGGAGCCGAACACCGCGTACTCCAGGGCGGGCAGCCTGGGCAGGTCGAGGTGCTCGATGACCTCGCTGAGCACCGCCGCGTCATACCCCTTGAGCCGCTTGTCGGTGTACGCGAGCGAGCCCTGGATGAGCTTGACGCGCCCGGCCTGCCGCTCTCCCATGCGGTCCAGCTTGAGCCGCCGCGAGGCGACGGTGAGCGCGCGCATCGACACATCGACACCGACGATCTCGTCGAACCGCGTGTCCTTGAGCAGCGCCTGCACCAACTGGCCCTGTCCGCAGCCGAGATCGAGCACCCGTGCCGCGCCGGACGCGTGCAGTGCGGCGAGGATCGCGTCCCGCCGCTGGACGGCGAGGGACACGGACTTCTCCTCCGTACCGTCCGGGGCTTCCGGGGCTTCCGGGCCTTCCGTCTCCTCGGCGACCGCGTTGTCGATCTCCTCGACCGCGCTGTCGTCGGCCTCGGCGAGCCGTACGAGTTCCAGCCGCTCCATCGCCTCGCGCGTCAGCGACCAACGGCGCGACAGATACCGGCTGGTGATCAGCTTCTGCTCCGGGTGATCGGGCAGCCAGCCCTCACCCGCCCGCAGCAGCTTGTCGACCTCGTCGGAGGAGACCCAGTAGTGCTTGGCGTCGTCGAGCACCGGGAGGAGGACGTAGAGGTGCCGCAGGGCCTCGGACAGGGTCAGCCGCGTCGACTCCAGTACGAGGCGTACGTACCGCGAGTCACCCCACTCGGGGAACTCCGCGTCCAGCGCCACGGCTTCGACCGTCACCGTCCACCCCAGTGGCTCGAACAGCTCCCGTACGAGGTCCGCGCCGCCGCGTGCGGGCAGTGCGGGCACCTCGATACGGAGCGGGAGGGGCAGGGCGGGCAGCTCGGGCCTGGCGTTGCACTGGCCCTTCATCGCGCTGGAGAACACCGCGCTCAGCGCCACGGCGAGCAGCGAGGAGGCCGCGTACGGGCGGTCGTTGACGTACTGCGCGAGCGCGGCGTCGGGCGCTCCGCCGCGGCCCTTGCCCTTGCCGCGCCGGACCAGCGCGA
Source organism: Streptomyces sp. NPDC127595 (assembly GCF_042671685.1). Classification (NCBI taxonomy): domain Bacteria; kingdom Bacillati; phylum Actinomycetota; class Actinomycetes; order Kitasatosporales; family Streptomycetaceae; genus Streptomyces; species Streptomyces sp. NPDC127595. The sequence goes on from NZ_JBHXWK010000008.1 coordinate 322,880, forward strand.
CCGCGTCGACCTCGAGGAGCAGCGCGGCCGTGCACCGCTCGACGGACGCCTCGGGGTACACGACGTGAGCCGTGCCGTACGACGTCGAGAACGCCTGTGCGTTGTCGGGATGCTTGTGCAGCAGGTAGCCGAGGTCGGTCGCTGGGCGCTCGGGGGTGCCGGTGGCGGTGATCGTCAGGAACACGGTGGGTTGCCTCGAAACGTCTTCTGAGCTGCGGATACTTACCGTACGGTCCGGTACGGCGCGCAGGCTCAACGTACAGCGAACTCATCTTTCGGGCTCAGGAATATTCCCGTCGCCTGGCGACTCACAGTCGGTGGCCGCGGCACTCCCGCACAGGAATTTTCCCGTCGCCCGGCGACTCACAGTCGGTGGTCGCGGCGTTCCCGCAGCAGCAGCCAGGCCAGGTAGATGCCGCCGGCCACGCCCGTCACCACGCCGACGGGCAGCAGGGCGGAGCCGGTGACGCGCTGGGTGGCCAGATCCGCGGCTGCGACCAGGAGCGCGCCCATCCACGCCGCAGGCAGGACGTTCGGTCCGGCTGTCCTGGTCACCCGGCGGGCCAGTTGTGGCGCGGCCATCGCGACGAACGGGATGGGGCCGGAGGCGGCGACCGCCATCGCGGTCAGCCCGGTCCCCGCGCACAGCAGGAGCAGGCGGCTGCGCTCGGGCGGCACACCGAGCGCGGCGGCCGTGTCGTCGCCCATCTCCAGCATCGTCAGCCGCCGCCCGTACACCAGGACGACCGGGACGAGGAGCACCAGGCCCAGGGCGCCGATGCGGACCTCGTTCCAGTCACGGGCGTTGAGCGAACCGATCATCCAGCCCGCGGCCTGCGCCGCCTTGCCGATCTCGGCGCGCACGTAGAGGAAGCTGGTCGCCGAGCCGAGCACCGCGGAGGCGCCGATGCCGACGAGGACGAGTCGGTATCCGTGCACACCCCGCTTCCAGGCCAGCAGATACACCACGGCGGCCGTGGCGAATCCTCCGGCCACCGCGCCGAGCGCCGTCTGGGGCGCTCCCGCGTCGAAGATCATGATCGCGACGAGCGCACCCGCGGAGGCGCCGTTGCCGAACCCGATGATGTCCGGGCTGCCGAGCGGGTTGCGGGTCAGCGACTGGAAGACCGCGCCCGCCATGCCCATCCCGAAGCCCACCAGGAGTGCCACCAAGGCGCGCGGCAGCCGCAGATCGAGCACGATGAACTCGGCTCCGGGCGGCCCGTTCCCGGCGAGAGTGCGCACGACCTCCACGGGCGAGAGCTGGTACGTGCCGGTGCCGATGGAGAGCACCGTCACGCACCCGGCCAGCACGGCGATGCCGACGCAGACCAGCAGCGCGCGGGTGTCGTACCGCAGGGACCAGCGGCCCGTACGCAGCAGACCGTGCCGCAGGTCGGCGCGGACCGCCACGGAACGGCGCCGCTCGTCCTCGATCAGGGTCACAGCTGGGCCACCTTCCGTTGCCGCACCAGATGGATGAAGAGAATCCCGCCGAGGAACGACGTGACGATGTCGACCTCGATCTCGGACGGCGGCACCACGACCCGCCCTATCACGTCCGAGACGAGCAGTAGCGCCGGCGCGAACACCGCGCAGTACGGCAGCAGCCGGCGCGGGTCGGGACCGGCGAACGCCCGTGCGGCGTGCGGGATCATCAGCCCGATGAAGCCGATCGGCCCGCACACCGCGGTCGCGCCGCCGCACAGCAGCGTGATGGAGACGACCGACAGCACCCGCGTGCGTCTCACCCGGGTGCCCAGTGCCCGGGCATGGTCCTCGCCCAGGGCGAGTGCGCCGAGCGGCCGGGCAAGGGCGAAGGCGAGCAGGGCGCCTGCGAGGAGCAACGGCAGCACGGTGAGCAGGAGTTGGGGGTCGCGCTTGGCGAGCGTGCCGACCGACCAGTGCCGCATGGCGTCCAGGGCGCTCAGGTTCCAGAGCTGGAGCCCGTTGACGTAACCGAAGAGGGCCGCGTTGATGGCGGTTCCGGCGAGGGCGAGGCGGACCGGGGTGGCGAGGCGGCCACCGCCCAGCGCGTTCACGGCAGTTGCGGCGACGGCCGCTCCGGCGAGCGCGAACCACAGGTATCCGGTGAACGAGGTGATGCCGAGGACGCTGATCGCGGTGACGACGGCGGCGGACGCGCCCGCGTTGACGCCCAACAGCCCGGGATCCGCGAGGGGGTTGCGGGTCAGGGTCTGCATGACGCCGCCCGCGATGCCGAGCGCCGCTCCGACGGCGATCCCGATGAGGGTGCGCGGCAGTCTGAGGTCCCGGATGATCGCGTCGTTCTCGGTGCCCGAGGGAGCGAACAGTCCCGACCACACCTCGCCGAGCGGAATCTGCTTGGTGCCCACGGCGAGCGACAGCGCGACCGCCGCGACCAGCAGCACCAGACCGAGCAGCAGGCCGGCCGCCCGCACCGAGGCGCGGCTGCGGCGGCCTTCCTCGACGTACGCCTCCTCGGGTGGCGCGGACGTCGTCGCGGCGCTCATCGCCGTTCTCCCGTGGTCTTGGCGGTTGGCTCCCGGAACCGGCCGGGTTCGTCGGCGACCCCGGCGGTCCCGTGCCGCCACAGCCGCGCGTACGCGCCGTCCGCGTCCAACAGCTCGGCGTGCGTGCCCTGTTCGGCGATGCGGCCGTGGTCGAGGACGACGATGCGGTCGGCGCGGGCCGCGGTCGACATACGGTGGGCCACGACCACGGTGGTACGCCGCCGGGCCGCCCGTTCGCCGGCGAGGGCGACCGTCTGTTCGGTGGCCGGGTCGAGTGAGGCGGTGGCCTCGTCGAGCAACAGCACGGCGGGGTCGACGAGTTCAGCACGGGCGAGGGCGATGAGCTGGCGCTCGCCCGCGGACAGTGACCTGCCGCCCTCGCCGACGGGCTGCCGGAAGCCGTAGGGCTGGGCGGCGATCGCGTCGAGGGCGCCGACGGCGCGGGCCGCCGCCTCCACGTCGGCGTCGGTCGCGGCGGGCCTGCCGTAGCGGATGTTGCCGGCGATGTCGCCGCTGAACAGGTGGGCCTCCTGCGGGACATAGCCGATGAGACGGCGGTAGCCGGACACCGGCCAGCGGCGCAGGTCGGTGCCGTCGACCAGGACGCTGCCCTCGTCGGGGTCGTAGAAGCGGGCGAGCAGTTTGACGACGGTGGACTTGCCCGCGCCGGTGGTGCCGACCAGGGCGACCGTCTCACCGGCGGCGATACGCAGGTCGACCCCGCGCAGGGACGGCCGCTCGGCGCCCGCGTAGGTGTGCCCCGCGCCCCGCAGTTCGACCTCGCCCCTCAGGCGCTCGGGCAGCGGGGCCTCGTCCGCGGCCGTGGGCACCGACGGTGTGATCCGCAGGAGTCCCATGATCCGGCGCAGACCGACGGAGGCCTGCTGATAGCTGTCGAAAGTGAGGGAAAGCTGCTGGATGGGCGAGAAGAACATGCCCAGGTAGAGCATGAACGCGACCAGCACGCCGGACGACAGCTCGCCGGAGGCAACCCGGTGCGCGCCCACCAACAGGACCAGGGCGCGGGAGAGTTCGGCGGTGAGGTTGATGCTGGGGAAGTAGACGGAGGCGTAGCGCTGGGCGCGCAGGCGCGAGGCCTGGTAGGCGTCGGAGAGCTTGTCGAAGTCACGGGCGGCGCCCTGCTCGCGGCCCTGCGCCTGCGAGGTGCGCAGTCCGCTGACGTTCTCCTGGAGCGAGGAGTTCACCTCGCCGATACGGCGGCGCGCCTCGTCGTACGCGGCCGACGACAGCCGCCAGAAAACGTACGTGGCGACGAGGATCAGCGGCAGCAGCGCGAGTGCCGCCAGGGCGAGTGGCGGGTGAACGACGATCATCGCGCATACGGCGCCGGTGATGGTGGCCAGCGAGGCGACGGAGGTGAGCAGGCCGTTCTGGAGGAAGGCGGACAGGGCATCGATGTCGTTGACGACGCGGGTCATGATCTGGCCGCCGCGCTCACGCTCGTAGAAGTCCATGCCGAGGCGCTGGAGATGGGCGAAGCTGCGTACGCGCAGCCCGTACAGGACGCTTTCCCCCGCGCGGCGGGTGACGCGGGCCTGCGTGTTCAGAGCCGCCCAGCTGATGGCGACCGCGGCGGCGGCCAGCAGGACGCACACCGCGAGCACGGCGCCCTCGTCGGCGGACACGCCGTTGTCGAGGCCGTGCCGCACGAGCAGCGGCAGGGCGACGCCGGCCGCGGTGTCCACGGCGAGCAGCGCGAGTCCCAGCAGCAGCGGTCCGCGTACGGGGCGCAGCAGCCGGCGCAGGGTGGGGCGCGGACCGCCGGGTGCGCGCAGCGCCTGCTCGTCGAGGCCGGGCTCGTCGTCCGGGGCGGCGCCGCTGCCGGTGCGGGTGGTCTGGGGCGGCACGGGCCACAGTTCAGGGGTGACGCCGTCCTGCACGGTGACCGGCGCGGGTGCGGCGCGGTCGTCGAGGCTGCCGCCGGGTCCTGCGAGCAGTTCGCGGAACAGGGCGCAGCGTTCGGTGAGTTCGGCCTCGGTGCCGAGGTCGACGAGGCGGCCACCGTCGAGGACGGCGATGCGGTCGGCGAGGGCGAGCGTGGAACGGCGGTGGGCGATCAGGACGGTCGTACGTCCGTCCGTGGCGCTGCGCAGCGCGTCCTGGATGACCGCCTCGGTCGCCGGGTCGACGGCGGACGTCGCGTCGTCGAGGACGAGGACGCGCGGGTCGGTGATCAGGGCACGCGCGAGGGCAACGCGCTGCCGCTGCCCGCCCGACAGCGCCATGCCCCGTTCGCCGACCTCGGTCGCATAGCCGTCGGGCAGCTCGCTGATGAACCCGTGCGCGTCGGCAGCCCGCGCCGCCGCCTCCACCTCGGCGTCGGTCGCGCCGGGGCGGCCGTGCGCGATGTTGTCCCTCACGGAGCAGGAGAAGAGGAAGGGGTCCTCGAAGACGCTGCCTATGGCGGAGCGGAGGGAAGCCAGGCGGACCAGGCGGAGGTCGGTGGCCTCGGCGGGGACGCCGTGTTCGAGGCCGGGCGGGCGGGGGGCCGCGCAGGGATCGCTGTCCGGCGTGGCGGGGAGGCGGGTTGCTGCGCGGGGCGCGCCGTCCGGCATCGCGGTTGCCAGGCGGGGTACGCCATCTGCGGCGCCGGGGAGACGGATTGCTGCGCGGGGTACGCCGTCCGGCATCGCGGTTGCCAGGCGGGGTACGCCATCTGCGGCGCCGGGAAGGCGGGTTGCTGCGCGGGGCGCGCCGTCTGGCATCGCGGTTGCCAGGCGGGGTACGCCATCTGCGGCGCCGGGGAGACGGATTGCTGCACGGGGTACGCCGTCCGGCATCGCGGTTGCCAGGCGGGGTACGCCATCTGCGGCGCCCGGGAGGCGGGTTGCTGCGCGGGGCGCGCCGTCCGGCATCGCGGTTGCCAGGCGGGGTACGCCATCTGCGGCGCCCGGGAGACGGGGTGCTGCGCGGGGTACGCCGTCCGGCATGCCGGGCGTCCCGGTTGCCACGCGGGGTACGCCATCTTGCGCGCCAGGCAACCTGGTTGCCGGGCCGAGCACGTCATCTGCCGTGCTGGGTACGTCGGTTGCCGCGCCCCGTATGCCATCCTCCGTGCAAGGCAGACCGGTTACCTCGCCGCGTACGCCATCCTCCGCGCAAGGCAGACCGGTTACCTCGCCGCGTACGCCATCCTCCGCGCCGGGCAGACCGGTTACCTCGCCGCGTACGCCGCCTGCCGCACCAGGCGTGCCGGTTGTCTCGCCGGGTACGCCCTCCACCCCGCCCCGTACGCCGCCCGCCCCGCCCGGCGCGCCGACGTGGACGCTCCCGGACTGGGGGTCGTAGAAGCGGTTGAGGAGCAGGGACACCGTGGACTTGCCGGAGCCGGGCGGGCCGACGACGGCGAGGGTTTCGCCGGGGTGCACGGTCAGGGAGAGACCGGCGAGGACGGGGTCGCTGGGCGCGTAGCCGAAGGTGACGTCGCGCAGTTCGATCCGCAGCGGGCCGTCGGGGAGATCCGCGGCGTGCGGGTGGTCCGTGATGTCCGGTGTGACGTCGATGAGTTCGTGGACGCGCTCGGAGGCGGCCCGCGCCTGCTGGGCGGTGACGGTGAAGTTGGCGAGGAGCCTGGCCGGGCCCGCCAGCAGCGTCAGATAGCCGGCGAAGGCGAGGAACGTACCGACGTCGATGCTGCCGCGCAGCGCGAGCCAGCCGCCGAGGGCGAGTACGCCGACCTGTCCTGCCGCGGGCAGCGCGGACATGCCCGCGGTGGCCGCGGCCTGGAGGCGGGCGACCACCACCCGACGCGTGAAGAGGGTGCGGGAGGCGCGCGCCATGCGTTCCGTCTCCGCGTCCTCCTGGCCGAAGGCCTTGACCACACGTACGCCGGTGACGGTCTCCTCGACGTGCTCGGCGATCGTGGCGGCCTGTGCCTGCGCGTTCCGGGTGGCGGGCACCAGACGCGTACGGCTGCGGGCCGCGGTGAACGCGAGGGCCGGCAGCACGGCGAGGGCGACCAGCGTGAGCGGCGCGGACAGCCACAGCATCGCGGCGAGAGAGACCGTGAAGAGCGCGGTCACGCCGATCGGGATCGGGAGCATGCCGAGCATGATCTGGATCTGCTGGAGGTCACTGTTCGCGCGCGAGACGACCTGCCCGGTGCGCAACTCGTCCTGTTTGACGCCGTCGTAGCGCTGGACCGACGCGAACACGGCGGTCCGCAGCTGGTGCTGCACGGCGAGTGCGAGCTTGCCGGCGAAGAAGCGGCGGGTGAACTCGGCGCCGAACTGGACGACGGCCAGGGCGCACAGGACGGCGACGAGGACGCCGACCCGGTGGGTGTGCCCGGCCACGGCGTCGTTCACGGCGATCCCCGCGATCAGGGGGCCGAAAGCTTCGAGGCCGGTGCCGAAGACGGAGCCGAGGACGAGGGCGGTCAGGAGGCGGGGGTGGCTGCGGCAGGCCGTGGCGAGCCGCCGTATTCCACCCGGTTGGGGACGCGTTCCGGTGGACATGGACTTAGCTTAGGCTAACCTTACCTTTACTGTTGACGATTCCACCGACAGACCTCCCGCCCGTGTGTGCCCATGTCCAACTCCCCCCGGTGCGCAACTCGTTGAGATGAGGAGACATGCGCGTCCTGTTCGCAGGCCCGCCATTCTTCGGGCTGCTCTATCCCATGGTGTCGCTCGCCCACGCGCTGCGGGCAGCCGGTCATGACGTCCTCGTGGCCACCTGCGGCGCGGCCGTCGGGCACACCGAACGCTCCGGCCTCAACGCCGTCGACTGCGCGCCCGGCATCGACCCCGACGCGCTCTACGCACGGATGGAGAAGGCCAAAGGTGACCGGAAACCGCCCGCGCCGGGTGAGCGCGGGGAGCCGCCGAAGGGCAAGGGATTCTCCTTCTTCAGCGACGAGATGGCCGACACCATGGTCAAGGTCGCCGAGGAGTGGCGGCCCGACCTCGTCGTCCACACTCCGCTCGGCGTGGCCGGACAGCTGGTGGCCGCCCGCCTCGGCGTCCCCTCGGTCCTGCACGCCGTGGGCTTCGGTCACACCGGGGCGCATGTCCGCATGATCAACAACACCCTTGCGCCCGCCTACGAACGGCACGGGCTCAAAGGCCCCGCACCCGTCGCCGCCTGGCTCGACATCGCGCCGCCCAGCATGAGCACCACCGCCGAACCCCGCCGCTGGTTCATGCGGTACGTCCCCTACAACGGCGGCGGCAGGCTGCCCGAGTGGCTCTCCGCAACCCGCAAGCGCCCCCGTGTCACCGTCACCCTCGGCACCGTGCAGCCCGTCGTCGGCGGGGTCTGGCCGGTGAAGTGGGTGGTGGACGCCGCGCGGGAGACCGACGCGGAGTTCGTCCTCGCGCTCGGCGGCGGGGACCTCAGCGCGCTGGGCACGCTGCCCGACAACGTACGGCCCGTGGGCTGGATCCCGCTGGGCCTCCTGCTCGCCCGCAGCGACGCCGTCGTCCACCACGGAGGCTCCGGCACCACCCTGACGGCACTCGACGCCGGGCTGCCGCAGATCGTCCTCGGCGAGGGCGCCGACCGGCCCGCCAACGCCGCCGCGGTGCGGGCCCGCGGCTGCGGCCTCGTACCCGACGGGCCCGGTGACCTCACGGCCGGGCTGATCGACCGCCTCCTGACCGACGACCCTCTGCGCGCCGCCGCCCGGGACACGGCCCGCGAGATGGCCGCGATGCCGAGCCCCGCGGAGACCGTGCCTCGGCTCGTCGAACTCGCCCGCACCCAAGGAGAGTTGCGGTGACCGCGCGAGTGGCCGGCCCCGCCCCGGCACCGCCCGACCCCCGGACCGGCGTCACACCGCCCGGCCCTCAGACCGACCCCCGGACCGGCGCGCGTCCGGTGCGCATCACCGGACCGCGCGTCGCACGCCTCGTGACCGACCTGGGCGCGACCGACGACGGCCAACACGAGCTCCTGACAACGGAGTTCTGGGCCGAAGTGGTGCGCCTCGGGACCCCTCTCATCGAGGAACTGGCGGACGAACCCGGCCACCGCGCCGTCACCTTCCTGTGGCGCGGTGACCGGGCGACCCGACAAGTGCTGCTGCTCGGCAACCGCATCATCGACCGCGAGAACCTCGCGGGCTCCTTGCTGGAGCGCGTCCCCGGCACCGATGTCTGGCACCTGGGCCTGCGGCTGCGCTCCGACCATGCCGGCTCCTACCGCATGGCCGCCGACATCTCGGCCGAGGAACCACCCAAGGACGCGGACGAACTCCAGCAGCGACTGCGGTCGTTGTCCGGGCACGCCGCACCCGACCCGCTGAACCGGCACGCCATGCCGACCCGTTGGCACCCGGCCGACAGCTCGGTCTTCGCGCTGCCCAACTCCCCCGCGCAGCCTTGGGCGGGGCGACACGGCACCGTCCCGGCCGGGCGTGTCGAGCAGCACCGGGTAACCGCCACCGCGCTCGGCGCCGATCGCGACGTGTGGGTGTACCTGCCGCCGGGCCACGAACAGCGCGGCGCAGGCGGCCGGAACAGGGCTACGGGCTCCGGCGGCGCGGACCCGCTGCCCGTCCTCGTACTGTGCGACGGCGACATGTGGTTCGGCCGGCTCGGACTCGGACGCACGCTCGACGCGTTGATCGCCGACGGTGCGCTGCCGCCACTCGCCGTGCTTTCACCCGACGCCGTGGACCGGCACACCCGCTGGAACGAACTGGGCGGACGCGAGGAGTTCGTCTCCTTCCTCACGGACGAACTGCTGCCCTGGGCGGCCGGCCGTTGGCCACTGACCGCGGACCCGGGACGGACCGTCGTCGCGGGCCAGAGCCTGGGCGCCCTTACCGCACTGTTCGCCGCTCACCTGCGGCCCGACCGGTTCGGCAACGTGCTCGCCCAGTCGGCCTCCCTGTGGTGGCGGCCCGGCCTGCCACCGGGCGTGCCCAAGTCGGCGGTCGCCGGCATCCCCTGGGTCATCGGTCTCTACACCGAAGCGGGCCCCCGGCCCATCACGATCCACCTGGACGTCGGACTGCACGAGGGGCTCATGGTCGACCACAGCCGTGTCGTCCACGAGTCCCTGACCTCTGCGGGCTACCGGATGACCTTCAACGAGTACAACGGCGGCCACGACTACGCCTGTTGGCACAGCGCCTTGGCCGACGGCCTGGTGCGGCTGCTGGGTCCAGGTCTCCGCTGACCTGGCCCGGCCCCAAGACCCACCCCCCGCACAACCCAGCAACTCCCTTTCAACTCCCGTTGCCCCCCAAGGAGCTTACGCAGATGTCCTCCACCCGAGCCTCCCGCAGAGCGGTCCTGACCTCGGCTGCCGCCGTCATCACGGGAGCATTGCTCCTGACCGCCTGTGGCAGTGACGACAGCAGCACCGCCGCCGCGGACTCGAGCGCGTCGGCCACCCGCACGATCACCGACGCCCAGGGCCGCAAGGTCAAGGTGCCCGCCGATCCGCAGAAGGTCGTCACGCTCAGCGAGCCCACGCTGGACGCCGCGCTCGCCCTCGGTGTCGAGCCCGTCGGCGCCACGGCGGGGCGGGGCCAGACGGGGGTGTCCACCTATCTCGCCGACAAGGCCTCGAAGTCCGAGGTCGTCGCCACCGTCGCAGAGGCCGACATGGAGAAGCTGGCCACGCTCCAGCCCGACCTCATCCTGCTCGACGAGACGACCGGCGCGAAGCGCGAACTCGCCAAGCTCCAGGCCATCGCGCCGACCGTGGTCACCGCCAAGCTCAACGAGGACTGGAAGGTGGCATTTGCGGCCACGGCCGACGCCCTGAACAAGAAGGAACAGGGCGAGAAGATACTGACCGGCTTCGACGCGGACGTCGCCGCCACGAAGGAGAAGCTCGGCGCCAACGCCGGCGCGGTCGTCAGCGTCATCCGCTGGCAGGACAGTGCCCCCTCCGTCGTCGGCAAGGGCAAGGGCCACGTGGGTTCCACCCTCTCCGCGCTGGGCCTCGACCGGCCGACCGACCAGCAGGGCGAGAGCAGCGGACACAGCGAGCCGGTCAGCCTGGAGAAGCTCACCACCATCGACGGTGACTGGCTCTTCTTCGGCACCCTCGCCGACAAGGCCGACGGCGAGAAGGCGTACGCCGAGGCCCGGAAGGTTCCCAACTTCAGCAAGCTGGCGGCCGAGAAGCAGGGCCACGTGGTGGTCATCCAGGGTTCGGCGTGGAACAGCGCGGGCGGCCCGCTGGCGGCCCGGATCGTCCTCGACGACGTGACAACGGCACTCGCGGGCTGAGCGTCGGGCCTCAACTCACCGACCTCGGTGAGCCGGTGGGCGGCGCACTCATGGAGCGCGCCGCCCGCGCCGACGCCCGGCACCGGGCACCCGGCCCGAACGGGGCACCCGGCCCGAACTGGGCTCCCGAACTACGCCAGCTGCGACTGGACTTTCGCCGAGATCAGTTCGAGGTGGTCCAGGTCGTCGAGATCGAGGATCTGGAGGTAGATCCGCCGGGACCCGATCGCCGCGTACCGGCCGATCTTCTCGACGACCTCGTCCGGGGTGCCGGCCAGACCGTTGGCCTTCAGCTCGTCGACCTCACGGCCGATCGCGGCGGCACGGCGGGCGACCTCCGCGTCGTCCTTGCCGACACAGGCCACGAGCGCATTGGAGTACGTGATCTCCTCGCCCTTGCGCCCGGCCTGCTCCGCCACGGCACGCACCCGGCCGAACTGGCGCTCGCTGTCCTCGACCGACGCGAACGGCATGTTGAACTCGTCGGCGTACTGGGCGGCGAGCCGCGGGGTGCGGACCGCGCCGTGGCCGCCGATGAGGACAGGCACCTTCGCCTGGGCGGGCTTGGGCAGGGCGGGCGAGTCGGTGAGGTCGTAGTACGTGCCGTGGTGGCTGAAGGTCTTGCCGGGCTCGGTCGCCCAGAGCCCGGTGACGATCGCGAGCTGCTCCTCCAGGCGCGCGAACTTCTCCTTCGGGAACGGGATGCCGTACGCCTTGTGCTCCTCCTCGAACCAGCCCGCGCCCAGGCCCAGTTCCACCCTGCCGCCGGACATCTGGTCGACCTGCGCGACCTGGATCGCGAGAACGCCGGGCAGCCGGAAGGTGCCGGCGGTCATCAGCGTGCCGAGCCGGATGCGCTTGGTCTCACGGGCGAGCCCGGCGAGGGTGATCCAGGCGTCGGTCGGGCCCGGGAGGCCGTCCGACGAGCCCATGGGGAGATAGTGGTCGGAGCGGAAGAAGGCGTCGAAGCCGAGGTCTTCAGTGGCCTTGGCGACCGCGAGAAGGGTGTCGTAGGTCGCGCCCTGCTGGGGCTCGGTGAAGATTCGAAGATCCATGCCTCCATCCTGCACGGTCGCGTACCGGTCAACCCATCGGTCCCACCGGGGTACTCCTGTCCCCGGTCGGGTGAAATCCGTCAACCCCGCGTGTGGCGCGTCTCCGCGCCAGTGACCCGGCTCGGTGATGATCGTTGGCTCGGGCGGAGCCGGACTGCCCGGCACCGTCGCCGGCGGTCGCCGGGGCGTCACCCGCACCGGTCCCTGTCGGGGCCACGGGCCGAGGAGGCCGTCATGTCCCAAGACGCAGTTCCACAGCAGGTGGTGTCCGCGCAGCCGAAAGGGCTGCTCCAGCAGATGGAGGAGCTGATGGCGGCGCTCAACGCCGATCTGTCCCAACTGGACGCGGATCTCTCGGGGGCCCGGCCCGCTCTCGCGGAGGAGGGCGACCGCGGCTGACCTCGGGGGGCGTTTTTCGCCCCCTCCGCCCCTACCTGTCCCGTACCTGGGGGCTGCCGCCCCCAGACCCCCGCATCGCGCTGAACGCGCTCGTCCTCAAACGCCGGACGGGCTGAAAACCTCTTGCGCCGGCCGGAGCTGAAGGGCCTTCACCCCGCCGCCGTGTCCTGCACCGTCAGTCGTCTCAGCATCTCCAGCACCCGGTCCCGGGACTCGTCCGCCGCGTCGATGGCCTCCATGCACTGCCAGTAGGTCGCCTGGTCGTCCGACGCGCAGGCGATCCCCACGAGGGCGATCCCGACCTCGCCCAGGAGACAGCCCAGGCAGACGAGTGCCTCGCGGGCGTCGCCCAACTCGGTGAGCCGGGCGGCCCGTAAGGCGCCGACACCGAGGGCGTGAGTGCCGAGAACTCCGCAGCCCCGGCCCGCCAGCTCGGTCAGTCCCAGGGCCTCGCCCCGGAGTTCGGGTGGTCCCGAGACGGCGAACCGGCTGCCTATCGCCTGGGCCAGCGCATGCGCCTGCCACGCCTCTTCCATCACCTCCGGGGTCTCGCCGGTCCCCGCCAGGGCACGCCTGCTCGCCACGATGAGCCGCACCGCCTCCATGCGCTGTCCCCGTCTGTCCCGACGCGCTCACCGCACGTCCACTCGAACCCCGCCGTCCACTACCCAGAGTGAGCTGATGCGGGACGAAAAGCCAGAGGAAGACCGAAATCTGTGGACACGGAGTTGGGCGTGGACAACTCAGAAACTCCGTAGCGTGACAATCCCGCAGGCTATCCGAACCAATCGGACTGCAGCCCGGGTTGGTTACGGCTCCTCCGGCGCCGGGAACCTCCGCTCGTTCCGGTCGATCTTCGCGTCGAGCGCCGCGAGCGGGTCGATGCCCAGCACCTCGCAGAACTGCAGCAGATAGGCCAGCACGTCCGCGACCTCGTCGGTGACGCGGTGGGCGGTGTCCGCGTCGTCCATCACCCGGGCCGACTCCTCAGGCGTCAGCCACTGAAAGATCTCGACCAGTTCGGACGCCTCGACGCTCAGCGCGGCGACGAGGTTCTTGGGGGTGTGGTATGGTTGCCAGTTCCGCACGGCCGCGAACTCGGCCAGGCGGCGCTGCAGTTTCCCCACGTCCAGTTCACTCACAGCTCACGTCCAACTTCCGTTGAGGGCCTGCAACTCGCCTACAACTCCACCACCGTCACACCAGGCACTCCATACCCCCAGGAGGCATCGCTCACCGTGCCGACCAGCCGGATGTGCCCACGCTCACACATCCGTGCCGCCAGCCGCACCAGCTCCCCCGTCTGCCGGGCGTCCAGACAGCGGTCGAGGCCGTCGGCCAGGACGGTCAGCGTCTGGAGGGCCGCGGGCACCTCACCGGCCTGGTCGACCGCCAGGACGCCCGGTCCGGTGAGCAGCACCAGGGCCAGCGCCAGATACCTCAACTCGCCGTCCCCGAGCAGCCCCAGCTCCGTACGAAAGCCGTCGCCGCGGTCGAGGAACGCTCGGATCGTGCCGTCGCGCAGGGGCTCGCCCAGTACGTCGGTGACGCGGCCCGCGCATCCGGAATCGACCGCGGTGACAAGCTGCGCGTGCCGTCGCCCGCACTCCACGCGGGTACGCCACAGCACTTCGGCGAGGTTGTCGCAGCCGCGCAGCAGCAGACCGGAGCCGACCGGGACGGGGGCGCGCATCAGCCGGGGGCTCGGGTCGCAGGCGAAGACGGACCGCAGCGCGAGGACCATCTGTTCGGCGGCGGCGAGGACTTGGCGCTCGCCGTCCGTCCGGCCCGAGACGCGCAGCGGCAGGAGTGCGGTGCCGAGTCGGTCGTCGGGGAGCGGGCCCCGGGTCACGGCGGAGGAGCCCCCGGTGTGCCAGGCGGCCTGGACCACGGGGCGCCCCGGGTCCCGTAGCGCCGTCTCCAGCAGGGTCAGGCCGCCCGCCGTCAACCGCTCGCCCACGATGCGCAGTTCGGGCTCGGCCTGTACGGCGAGGTCGAGGCGGACGGGACCCTCGGGGCCGTTGACGGTGCAGCCGATCCGGAAGCCGCGCCGTTGCTGGGCGTCGGGCCGGGCGCGCTCGGGCACGCAGGTGACCGGGGCCGGGAACACGTCTCCGAGCTCGGCGCCGCTGCCGAGCCGGGCCAGCGCCTCGTACGCCCGCAGGGCACTGGTCTTGCCGCTGCCGCTCGGCCCGGCGACGAGGGTGAGCGGTCCGAGCGGGAACCGGACGCGCCGGTGCGCGGCGAAGGCGGCGAGGCGCAGCTCGGCGACGCCCGGACGGTCGGGGCGCACCTCCGCCACGGCAGGGGCTTCCAGGGAGGGCAGGGTCATATCCGGACGGTAGGCCTCCGCCGTCAGGCGAACCGTTCCGCCTCGGGAACCTTCCTACGATCGGGGGACGGGTCACCGACCGACCCCCAAGGCGCGTGCCGGGAACCTCGGGTCATGCCCCAGGAATCCGCGCTCCCTCCATCAGCCCCTGAACCTCGGTCCCCGGCGGCGTCAGCAGGAACACGTTCTTGTCGACGCGGTGCATGCCGCTCGCAAGCCCGAAGACCACGCCGGTGCTGAAGTCCAGTACCCGCTTGGCGACTTCGGTCTCCGCGCCGGTCAGGTCCAGGAGGACGGGTATGCCCGCCATCAGGGTCTCCGCGACCTCACGCGCGTCCGCGAACACGTTGATCCGCAGCACCATGAAGCGGCGGCGCGCCTCCGTCGGGGCCTCGGGTATCGACCGGTGATCGACTGCCGAGGGCCAGGCGTCCCGGCCTCGCAACGGAACTACCTGGGCGAGCCCCTCCCACTGTTCGTCGGTGGCGTCGTGGCCGTTCACAGGTCCACCCCGTCCTGGCTCGCACTCGTTGTCTGCACCGGGCAATTCTTACGCATGGTCACCCGTTCGGCCCAACAGCGACACGGTCCGCGACACGTCCGCGAGCGCCGGGCGGGCGACATGGCGGACATAATGGCTCGAACCTGCCACCCCGCACAGCAATCGAGGCGTTCCTCATGAGTCTGAGCATCCGCAATCAACTCCCCGGCACCGTCGCCTCCGTCACCCCGGGTGAGGTGATGGCGACGGTGAAGGTACATCTCGACGGCGGTCAGGACCTCACGGCGGCCGTCACCCTGGAGGCCGTCGAGGACCTGGGACTGACCACGGGTTCCGCGGTCCGCGCGCTGATCAAGTCGACGGAGGTGTCGCTGGCCACCGGCCCGGTGAGCGGGGTCAGCATCCGCAACCAGCTCCCCGGCACGGTCAGCGACGTCGCCACCGGGGGCGCCATGGCCCGCGTGAAGGTCGACGTCGCGGGCGGCGAACTGACCTCCGCGATCACCAAGGACGCGGTCACGGAACTCGGCCTGGCCACCGGTTCCCCGGTCGTGGCGCTGATCAAGGCGACCGAGGTGTCGCTCTCGAACGCCTGACGGCGACTTCCCCTCTTACTTGCCTCACACCGGAATCTTCACCTCTGGTCGTACGCCGCTCACCTGCGCGAATTAGCCTCCGGATCCGTGCACTTGGCAGAGACGAGGCCGTCGCCGACCGTCGGACGGGACCTCACAAGGAGGGCGCCGGACGACGCGCCCACGCAGTGGCACCGCGTCCTGACACTGCTCGCCGACATCAGCCTCTTCGTCGGTACGCGCCCGGTGTGGACGCAGGCCGCGAGCCACCGCCTGGCCGTGGCCGCGGTCGTCTCGCTCTGCTACGCCTCGATCCTGGCGACCGGCGTCCTGACCCTGGTCGTACGCCGGCGCCGTACGCTCGCCCGCCTCGACACCTGCGTCCTGGTGACCGCCGTGACGCTCGCCCTGTGCGCGTACGCCATGAACCACGGCGGCAGCGACGAGGCCGTGCTGACCACGCGGGCCGCGCATGAGTTCCTCGCCGGTCACCAGGTCTACGGGCGGCCCTGGCCCTCGCTGTTCGGTCACGGCATCGCCCTCACCCCGACGATGACGGGCGGCTACGACTACACGTACGGCTATCCGCCACTGACCCTGATGCTCACCGCACCGCTGCTGTGGATCGGTCACGGCGCTGCCCCGACGGTGCTGGTCAGCACCTTGGCACTGGTCGTGGGCACGGTCGTGCTGTGGCGGCTGCTGCCGGTGCCGTGGCGTTCCGCGGCCACGCTGGTCTGCCTGGGTCTCGGTCTGCTGCCGATGTACGCCCGGCTCGGCTATCCGGCGGTCGTCGCGCTCGCCCTGCTCATCCCGGTGGTGACCGGCTGGCCCCGGATGGGCGGCGGCGGGCGGGGCGACTGGGCGCGGGCGGTCTGTCTGGGCGCGGCCTGCGCGGCTCAGCAACTGCCCTGGTTCCTGGCGCCGTTCCTGCTGGCCGGGGTGTACGCGCTGCGCCGTGGCCAGCTGGGCCCCCGTGCCGCGGCGGCCGCCGTGGGCCGGATCGTGGGCGTGGCCGCGCTGACCTGGCTGCTGGTCAACGCGTACTTCATCGTGAGCGAGCCGCGCGCCTGGCTCGCGGGTATCGCGCTCCCCCTCACCCAGGGCGCGGACCTGCACGGCCAGGGCCTGGCCGGTATCTCGCTCTACCTCACCAACGGCAGCGGACGCCTGGTCTGGTACTCCCACGCGAGCCTGCTCCTGGCCGCCGGCCTGCTGGCCCTGTTCGTGCTCTTCGTACGGCGTCTGGGCCCGGCGGCGACCGTCCTGCCCTGGTGCGCCTTCTATCTGGCGACCCGCTCGCAGGACGGCTACTACCTGCTGATGACCCCGTTGTGGCTGGCCGCGGCCGTCACCGCGCCCCCGCAGTCCTTCAGCACCGCGTGGCAGCCCCGCCCGGCCTTCCTGCGCGGCCCGCACCGGCGCGCCGCCCGGGTGGCCACGGCCCTTCTCCTGCTGGCCCCGTCGATGGCGGCGGCGACCCTGGCGGCGACGGGCTCACCGCCCCTGCGGATGCAGGTCGTCGGCGCACGACGCTCCGTCAGCGCCCTCGCCGAACTCACCGTCCGCGCGCGCAATTCGGGCGGCTCCGCCCTGCGCCCCCACTTCACCCTCACCACGGGCCAGGGCATGAGCCGCTACTGGTCCATCGTGTCCGGCCCCACCGACCTCCCCGCCCACGCCTCGGCACAGTACGAACTCCTGCCGCCCGACGGCAGTTTCGCCCTCCCCCGCGCCGGTACGCGCATCCGCATACGGGCCGTCTCGGCATCGCCGATGACCTTGTCGAGCGCGGACGTGCACCTGCCTGCCGTCAGGACCGGCCAAGGCTGACGGATCGCCTCACCGCCGGTTCAGTCGCTGCCCGTGCCTGTTCGCCGGGTACGCGCGCGTGTTGGAATGCTGCGATGTCCGACTTCACCAACAGCACAGGCGCCGCGTTCGTCGCGGGCGGCACGGGCGGTATCGGCGCGGCGGTCGTACGGACGCTCGCCGAGCGGGGCAGCGACGTGGCGTTCACGTATCGCGCCAGCCAGGCCGCTGCCGACGCCCTCGCCGGTGAGGTGAAGGCGTACGGGCGCCAAGTCCTGTCCCTGCGGCTCGACTTGACCGACGAGTCGGCCACGGCGGGAGCGGTGTCCGAGGCCGCCTCGGCGTTCGGCGGCATCCACACCCTGGTGTACGCGGCGGGCCCGCACGTGCCGATGGTGCATCTGAGCAAGGTCACGCCGAGCCGGTACCGCGCCCAACTCGACGCGGACGCGGGGGCGTTCTTCAACCTGGTCCATGCCGTGCTGCCGAGACTGCGGGAGAGCCGGGGCAGCATCGTCGCCGTCACCACCGTGGCCACCCGCCGGTTCCCTGTCCGGGACGGGCTCTCGTCGGGCACGAAGGGCGCTGTCGAGGCGGTCGCACGGGCGCTGGCCGCCGAGGAGGGGCGGTACGGGGTGCGCGTGAACTGCGTCGGCCCCGGCATGCTGACCGACGGCATCGCCGCCCGCCTGATCAGTTCCGGCGAACTCGACGAGGCGGCACTGGAGATCACCCGGCGCAACATCCCCCTGCGCCGGTTCGGCGACGCGACCGACATCGCCGAGGCGGTCGCGTTCCTGGCGTCCGACCGGGCCGGCTTCATCACCGGGCAGGCGCTGGGCGTGGACGGCGGGTACAGCGTCTAGCTTCCGGGAACCGGTGTGCGCGGCTCACCCTGCGTGTTCACCGCGTCCGGGGCGAGGCAGCGTCGCCGGCACAAGGCGTTCTCCGGGCGCCCTCGTCCCCGGGGACCACACGCGGGCCCGGCGTACTGCGTTCTCAGTAGTGCGGATTGTCGGCAGGCGCACGACGACGGCGCACCCCCCTTCCCGGAAGCCTGGGAGGTATCCGAGACCAGAAGTGGAGACCTCTCCCCGTGGCTACCTTTCTCTATCGACTGGGCCGTCTGGCCTTCCGGCGGCGCTGGTTCGCCGCCCTCCTGTGGGTGGCGGTGCTCGGCGGCGTCTCCATGGGCGCGGCCACGGCTCCGGCCGCCTCCGACGAGAGCTACGCCATGCCGGGCATCGAGTCCCAGAAGGCGTTCGACCTCATGGAGCAGCGCTTCCCCGGCACCACGGCCGACGGAGCGAGCGCCCGTGTCGTGTTCGTCGCGCCCGACGGACAGCGGGTCACCTCGTCCGAGAACCGTGCGGTCATCGAGAAGTTCGTCGCCGAGGCGTCCGACGGTTCGCAGGTCGCGAGTGCGGTGAGCCCCTTCCAGGCGAACGCGGTGAGCGAGGACGCCTCGACCGCGTACTCCACCGTCACCTACAAAGTGAAGGCGGACGATCTCAGCGACGCCGCCAAGAACACCCTGAAGGCCGCCGTCGAGGAGGCCCAGGGTTCGGATCTGACCGTCGAGGTGGGCGGCACCGCGCTGGCGACCCAGCCTGCGGCGGGCGGCGCGGCCGAGGTGATCGGCATCTCCATCGCGGCCGTCGTCCTGCTGGTCACCTTCGGTTCGCTGGCCGCCGCCGGGCTGCCGCTGCTGACCGCGATCATCGGGGTCGGTGTCAGCATGGCCGCGATCATGACCCTGGCCAGTACGTTCGGCCTGTCCTCGACGACCGGCACGCTGGCCATGATGCTCGGGCTCGCGTGCGGCATCGACTACGCCGTGTTCATCGTCTCCCGCTATCGCGAGGAGCGCGCCAAGGGCCACTCGCCCGAGGAGGCGGCAGGGCTTGCCACCGGCACCGCCGGGTCCGCGGTCGTCTTCGCGGGGCTCACCGTCGTCATCGCGCTGGCCGGCCTCTCGGTCGTCGGCGTGCCGATGCTCACCAAGATGGGCCTGGCCGCCGCCGGAGCGGTCGCCGTCGGTGTCCTCATCGCGCTGACGCTGGTCCCGGCCCTGCTCGGCTTCTGGCCGAACGCCGTACTGTCCCGCTCCGCCCGCAAGCGCGGCCGGGTCAAGGAGTCCGACGGGAACAACAGAGGCACCCGCTGGGCACGGTTCGTCCTGCGTCACCCGCTGCCCGTCCTCCTCGTCGCGGTCGCCGGCCTCGGCGCCCTGGCGCTCCCGGTCCTCGACCTCCGGCTCGGCACGAGCGGGGACGAGGCCAAGCCCACCTCCACCACCGAGCGCCGCGCCTACGACGACCTCGCCCAGGGCTTCGGCCCCGGCTTCAACGGCCCGCTGACCATCGTCGTGGACGCCAAGGGCGCCGCCGACCCGAAGGCCGCGGTCCAGGTGATCGAGGAGAAGATCGGCGACACCGAGGGAGTCGTTTCCGTGTCGGCCGCGCGGTTCAACCCCGCGGGCGACACGGCCGTCTTCTCCGCCGTCCCGGCCGACGCGCCCACCAGCGAGAAGACCAAGGATCTCGTCCAGACCATCCGGGACGACCGCCCGGCGACCGAGTCCTCGACCGGCGCGGAGTTCGAGGTCACCGGCACCACCGCGCTCAACATCGACGTCGCCCAGAAGATGCAGGACGCGCTGATCCCGTACCTGATCGTCGTGGTGGGCCTGGCGATCGTGCTCCTGATGGTGGTCTTCCGCTCGACCCTCGTACCGATAAAGGCGGCCTTCGGCTTCCTCCTGTCGGTCCTCGCGGCCCTCGGCTGCGTCATCGCGGTCTTCCAGTGGGGCTGGGGCGCGGATCTCCTGGGCGTCGAGTCGACCGGCCCGATCATGAGCATGATGCCGATCTTCCTGGTGGGCATCGTGTTCGGTCTGGCCATGGACTACGAGGTGTTCCTCGTCGCGCGCATGCGGGAGGCGTACGTCCATGGGGACGGGCCCGGTCAGGCGGTGGTCACCGGGTTCCGGTACAGCGCCCGGGTCGTGGTGGCGGCCGCGCTGATCATGATGGCGGTGTTCTCCGGGTTCGTCGGCGCCGGTGAGTCGATCATCAAGATGATCGGCTTCGGTCTCGCCATCGCCGTCCTGTTCGACGCGTTCGTCGTCCGTATGGCGCTGGTGCCCGCGGTCCTCGCGCTGCTCGGCAAGGCCGCGTGGTGGATGCCGCGTTGGCTGGACCGGATCCTGCCGCGCGTGGACGTGGAGGGAGAGGCGCTCAGCCGGCGGCCGGCCGCCGCGTCGCCACAGGCGGACCCGGCAGGCCTGGAGTCGGCTCGCGTCTGACTGCGGGGGCCGGCCGTGGGACACCTCTGGCGGTGAGGGCCGCACGTGGCAACACCTCTGACGGTGAGGGCGCCACGTAGCGACCCGTCTGACGGCACTCGCCGCACGTAGCGACCCGTCTGACGGCAAGGGCTGCACATAGCGACCCGTCCGACGGCAAGGGCCGCACATAGCGACCCGCCCGACGGCAAGGGCCTCACATAGCGACCCGCCCGACGGCAAGGGCCGCACGTGGCGACACGGGCGGCCCTCCGCGGCGGTTTGCCGCGCCGGCGCACACCATGGACCCAGCCAACCTCGACCGGAGAACCGATGATCACCAGCTTGAAGCGATACGTCGACGCCCATCCCCGCGTCGTCGACGTGATGATCATCGTGCAGGTGTTCAGCCTCACCCTTCTCGGCAGCGCGACAAGCCTCCGGCAGCCCTCCGGCGGCCACATCGCCTGGTGGCCCGGTGCCGTCCTGGGGGCCGTCGGCTCCGCGGCCCTGTGGTGGCGCCAGAGCCACCCCCGTAGCGTCGTGGCGGTGACCGCGGTCACCGTCAACACCAGCAGCGCTCTGGGTTATCTGATGACGCCGCTACTGCTCGCACCGCTCATGGTCGCGCTGTACGCGCTGGCCATGTACACCGACCGCAGGACGGGACGGATCGCCCTCGTCGCCGTCGTCGTCCTTCTCGTGGGCACGGCCCTGGGCAGCGACCACTACGACCACCCGTGGGCCCTGGAGACGATCGGCCCCGCCTTGTGGGCGCTGGCGCCGATCGCCTGGGGCACGGCGACCCGGCTGCGGCACGCCTATCTGGACGCCGTGCAGGCCCGCGCCGAACACGCCGAGCGCACCCGCGAGGAGGAGGCACGGCACCGGGTCGCCGAGGAGCGCGTCCGCATCGCCCGCGAACTGCACGACGTCGTCGCCCATCACATGGCCCTGGCCAACGCGCTGGCCAGCACCGCCGCACACCTCGCGCGCACCCACCCCGACCAGGTCCCGCGGATGCTCGACGACCTGGCCGTCACGACGTCCTCGGCGCTGCGTGAACTCAAGTCCACCGTCGGCCTGTTGCGCCAGGCGGACGACCCGGGCGCGCCCCTGGAGCCGACCCCGGGACTGGGCCGCCTCTCCGAACTGACCACAGCCTTCGCCGCCGCCGGGCTCACGGTCACCGTCACCACGGAGGGCGCGGAGCAGCCGCTCTCACCGGGCGTGGACATGACGGCGTACCGGATCGTGCAGGAAGCACTCACCAACGTAGCCAAGCACGCCGCCGCGAGGACGGCTCGCGTCCAGCTGTCCTACTCCCAGGACCGGTTGACCATCACGGTCAGCGACGACGGAGACGCGGCGGCTCCCACCGTTGAAGGCCCGAGCGGCGGCTTCGGGCTCATGGGCATGCGCGAGCGTGCCCAGTCCGTCGGGGGCCGTCTCCGGGCGGGCCACCGCCCGGACGGCGGCTTCACGGTGACGGCGGAACTGCCGATCCGCGTCTAGGCCTGTCCGACAGCCCCCGTCGCAGCCCGCGGGCAGACGGGAACGGTCGGACAGGCCGCCCCGGCACCACGGACGCCAACAGCCCCGCTCCCTCCCCAGATCCGGAAGAAGACAGCCCAGATGACCATCCGCGTCCTCCTCGCAGACGACCAGGCCCTCCTGCGGGCCACGTTCCGCATCCTGATCGACTCCTGCGACGACCTGACCGTGGTCGGCGAGGCCACCAACGGGGAGGAGGCGGCCGAGCTCGCCCGCGTCCACCGCCCCGACATCGTGCTCATGGACATCCGGATGCCCGGCACGGACGGGCTCGCCGCCACCGCCGCGATCTGCACCGACCCGGACCTGTCGGCGACCCGCGTCCTGATCCTCACCACGTTCGAGATCGACGAGTACGTCGCCCAGGCGCTGCGCGCGGGTGCGAGCGGCTTCCTCGGCAAGGACGTCCGTGCCGACGAACTCCTGGACGCCATCCGCACCGTGGCCTCCGGAGACAGCCTCCTCTCCCCGCTGGCCACCCGCGCCCTCATCACCCGCTTCCTGACCACCCCGGCACCCGGCGCCCCGCTCGCACTCCCCGGCGCCCTCGACACCCTCACCGCCCGCGAACGAGAGGTGATGGCCCTGGCCGCGGAGGGTCACTCCAACACCGAGATCGCCGGGCAGCTCTTCGTCAGTCCCTTGACCGTACGGACCCACGTCCACCGCGCGATGACGAAGCTCAACGCCCGCGACCGCGCCCAACTGGTCGTGATCGCCTACCAGTCGGGCCTGGTGCGCCCCGCACCGCCACAGGGCTGACCAGGAGCCGCGCGGTGGACGCGACGCGCACACGCAGCCGTACGACCGTCACGCTCAGCGACCTTCCCCGGCCGAATCCCCTCCGCCGGCTCCCCTGTCCCGGTATTTCTGGACCTGGTGTGCTCGACTTCGACGGCTCCAGACACAATTCGTGTGTCGCAGTCGCCTCACCGAGGGGTTCACGCATGATCACACTCACGAAGGAAGACGGCCCGGCGGATCTGGATGGGGTGACCCACCTGACCATCGGCGCGTCCTGGGACCCGACCGTCGGGAGCAGCGGCGGCCTGATCGGGAAGATCCGCCAGAAAGTCGGTACCGACCTCGACCTGATCGCCATCGCGATGCAGGGAGCGGACCCGGTGCGGCTGGCCGGCCTCGACTCCCCGGATCCGCTGGGCAACGGCTCGCTGCTGCACAGCGGTGACAACCAGACCGGCCAGGGGGACGGCGACGACGAGACGGTGACCGTCAACTTCGCCAAGGTGCCGTCCAACATCACGTCCATCGTGTTCGTCGCCGCCGCGTACAAGAAGGGCAGCAACTTCCAGAAGGCCCGGAACATCAGCTTCAAGGTGTACGACGCGACGGGCGGCAGCACCCAGCAGGTCGCCGACATCTGGCCGAGCCTGCTCAGCGCCGACAACGGCTGCGCCGTGGCCAAGGCCATCCGGGACGGCGCGACCTGGAAGCTCCAGGTCATCAACGAGACCGGGAAGATCAAGCAGGGCGACGAAAAGGCCCTGATGCGCTTCGCCGTGAGCAAGTAGGCGCGCTCCGGGCCGGCGCTGCCTCCAGCGCCGGCCCGAACGCCGGGCGCCCGGTGCGCGATCCCAGCGGAACCGGACAACCGCCCGAGAACACCCGCACGCCAGTCGTCCGGCCCATGGTCCCGGCAGAACTCGACGGCCGCCCCGGAACATCCGCAC
This sequence comes from Streptomyces sp. NPDC127595, assembly GCF_042671685.1. Lineage (NCBI taxonomy): Bacteria > Bacillati > Actinomycetota > Actinomycetes > Kitasatosporales > Streptomycetaceae > Streptomyces > Streptomyces sp. NPDC127595. Next base: position 346,791 of record NZ_JBHXWK010000008.1, read on the forward strand.
CGCCCGAGACGTCACGGCATCCGGCGCGTCAGGAATCACGCCAATATCGGCGTGCACCGCCCGGCAGCCGGCAGGCCCGGCTCCGCACCCGTGAGCCCCGCGTCCCCTCCGCATGCCGTGCGGATATGCAGCCCCGGCATGCACTTCACACACTCGCCGCACTGCCGACACACAAGGAACACATTCAGCCGGTCCACGGCCGGCGGGTCCTTCTCGGGGCAGACGGCGTGCGTACGGCCCGCCTAGCCTCCCGAGCCATGCGATCACCACTTATGAGCCGCCTGGGCCTCGCCACTCTCCTCGGTTTCCTCCTCGCCGTCTTCGGCCTGGGCACGAGTGCGAGTGCGGCGGACACCGACCTGACGTTTGCCACCGACTCCGCCACCACGACGCCCGGCGGCACGGTGAACCTCTCGATGACGCTGACCAACAACAAGACCTACGACATCCTGTTCGTCTACCAGACGATCGATCCCACCTGGCTGACCACCCAGCGGCCCGACCTCAAGTACAGCTTCACCGGCTGCACCCTGACCACGGCCACCGGCAGCACCCCGTGCTCCGGCACCGGGCCCACCAACCTGGGCACGAACTACGGCGCCACGATCCCGCCCGGGCAGAGCCGGACCGTCAACCTGACCCTCCAGGTCGCCGCCGACTCGGGCTGCAACGGCAACATCGGCTTCTACTCCTACTACTACGCGGACTTCAGCGACGCCACGAACACCAGCGGCGGTCCGGTCTACACACCGGAGACGCGCGTCCTCTGCGCCTGACGACCTCCCACCGACACCCGACACCCCGCGCCCGGTCCCACCGCGCGGGGTGTCCGTGCGCTGACACCCGGGCCGCCGCCCCGCCGTCAACCGGACTCGTGCCAGCTGTGCGGCGCACGGAACCCCGGAGTGCGTTCCAGGCGGCGCCAGCCGGCCGTGCTGCCCGAGCCCCGACTCGCGGCGGGCTCGGGCCGGTTGGCGGCGCGGGCCAGCAGGACGGCGGTGAGCGCCGCGATCTCCTCGGGGCTCGCATGCCCCTTCTCGACGCGCAGAGCGCCGGCGGCCGGCGGCGTCACTGCGGCGGATTGCCGTGCTTGCGCGACGGCAGGTCGGCGTGCTTCGTACGCAGCATCGCGAGCGAGCGGATCAGCGTCTCACGGGTTTCCGCCGGGTCGATGACGTCGTCGACCAGGCCCCGCTCGGCCGCGTAGTACGGGTCCATCAGCTCGGACTTGTACTGCTTGACCATTTCGGCGCGCTTGGCCTCGGGGTCCTCGGCCGCGGCGATCTCGCGCCGGAAGATGACGTTCGCCGCGCCTTCCGCGCCCATCACCGCGATCTCGTTGGCCGGCCACGCGTAGGTCAGATCGGCGCCGATGGACTGGGAGTCCAGCACGATGTACGCGCCGCCGTAGGCCTTGCGCAGCACGATCGAGACCCGTGGGACGGTGGCGTTGCAGTACGCGTACAGCAGCTTCGCTCCGTGCCGGATGATTCCGCCGTGCTCCTGGTCCGCCCCGGGCAGAAAGCCGGGCACGTCGAGCAGGGTCACGACCGGGATGTTGAAGGCGTCGCACATCGTCACGAAGCGACCGGCCTTCTCCGAGGCGGAGATGTCCAGTACGCCGGCCAGCGTCCGCGGCTGGTTGGCGACGATGCCCACCACCTGGCCGTCGAGCCGGGCGAGGCCGCAGACGATGTTCCCCGCCCAGCGCTCGTGGACCTCCAGCCAGTCGCCGTCGTCGACGAGTTCCTCGATCACCTTGTGCATGTCGTACGGCTGGTTGCCGTCCTCCGGCACCAGGTCGTGGAGCAGGGGCGTGCGCCGGTCCACCGGGTCGTCGCAGGGCTGGACGGGCGGGTTCTGCCGGTTGTTGGAGGGCAACAGGGAGAGCAGATAGCGCACCTCCGACAGACAGGTCTCCTCGTCCTCGTAGACGAAGTGCGCCACCCCGGACGTCGAGGCGTGCACGTCGGCGCCGCCCAGCGCGTTCTGGGTGAGCTGTGCTCCGGTGACGGCGCTGACCACGTCGGGGCCGGTGATGAACATCTGCGCGGTGTCGCGGACCATGAACACGAAGTCGGTCAGCGCCGGCGAGTACGCCGCGCCGCCCGCGCACGGGCCGAGCATCACCGAGATCTGCGGGATCACCCCGGAGGCACGGGTGTTGCGCCGGAAGATCCCGCCGTAGCCGGCCAGCGCGGAGACGCCCTCCTGGATCCGTGCGCCGGCCCCGTCGTTGAGGCTCACCAGCGGGGCGCCCGCCGAGATCGCCATGTCCATGATCTTGTGGATCTTCGCGGCGTGCGCCTCGCCGAGCGAGCCGCCGAAGATCCTGAAGTCGTGGGCGTAGACGAAGACCGTCCGGCCGTCGACCGTGCCCCAGCCGGTGATCACGCCGTCCGTGTACGGCCTCTTCCGCTCCAGCCCGAAGCCCTGTGCCCGGTGCCGGCGCAGCTGCTCCACCTCCTGGAACGAACCGGGGTCGAGCAGCAGTCCGATCCGCTCCCGGGCCGTCAGCTTTCCCTTGGCGTGCTGTGCCTCGGTGGCCCGTTCACCGGGGCCGGCCACGGCCGCCGCCCGGATCTCGGTCAGTTCCGCCGTGCGCCCGCGGGCCAGCTCGTGGGTGACCTCATGGGTCACGGACATGGTTCCTCCGTAGGTTCCTCAGGCGGTGTGGACGTGCGGGCTCCGCTCGGCGGCGAACGGGCATGCGCCGGGCGCCGAACAGAGGGCGGCGAATCCGCGGTCCACATAGACCGCCGGCACCCCCTTCTCCTCGGCGTGCACGGACTGCACCTCGCCGAGCAGGATGATGTGGTCGCCCGCGGGGTAGCGCTCGTGGACCGTGCACTCCACGACCGCGAGCGCTCCGTCGAGCACGGTGCCTCCGCGTGCGGTGCGGACGAACTCCCCGCCGGCGAACTTGTCCGCGGACTTGCGCGCGAAGCGCATCGCCAGTTCGGCATGGTCCTCGCGCAGCACGCTCACCGCGAACTCGCTGCAACTGTCGAACACCGGGAAGGAGTTGGCCGTACGGGCCAGGCAGACCAGTGCGAGCGGCGGCTCCATCGAGACGGACACGAACGAGCTGGCGGTGAATCCGTGCGGAACTCCCCTGCGGTCATGGGCGGTGACGAGTGCCACCCCGGCGGGCACCCGCGCCATGGCGTCACGGAGCATTCCCTGGTCGATGGCCATCCTTGACTCCTTGACTCCTTGACTGCGTGGCTCCTCAGGCGAGGCAGGTGGGCAGCCGCCCGCCGTTGTGGGCGACCAGCTCCGCGAAGATCTCCATGGCGTCGCGCCGGGGGCTGCCCGACAGTTCCTCGTGGGCCCGGTGCAGGTTCGCCACCAGGCGCTCCGCGTCCAACAGGCCGGCGAAAGCACCGAGGTCCGCCTCGCCCGCGGCCTCCAGCGGCGTCAGCCCGCTGTCGGCCGCCTCGGCGGCGAGGTCCTGGACCCAGCGCAGATAGGCCCGGTTGGCGTCGAGCACCTCGGGTCCCGCCACCGGTCCGTGCCCGCCGACGACCACCTCGGGCTCCAGCTCCGCCAGCCGGTCGAGCGCGGCCAGCGTGCCGGCCACCGAACCGAACAGCACGAACGGGGTGACGCCCGACATCACGATGTCCCCCGCGAACAGCACCCGTTCCTCGGGCAGCCAGACCACCACGTCGTGTCCGGTGTGCGCGGGGCCGACGCAGAGCAGTTCGGCCCGTCGCTCACCGACGTGCACGGTGAGACGGTCGCGGAAGGTCACGGTCGGCGGCGTCACCTCGATCTCGCCCCAGTCGGTCCGCGGCCAGAGCCCGGTGAGGGCGAGGCCCGTCGCCACCATGGCGGTCCGCATGTCCTCGTGCGCGATGATCGGCGTCCCCGGCGGGAAGACCTGGTTGCCGAACGCGTGGTCGCCGTGGAAGTGGGTGTTGACCAAGGTGCGGCCCGGGCCCCCGGCGAGCTTGTCCACCGTCTCGGCAAGCTGCCTGGCCCGCGGGATCGTCGACAGCGTGTCGATGACGAGGGCGCCGTCACCGCCGACGACGATGCCCGCGTTGCTGACGCACCAGCCGCCGGGGGCCTGTTCGTAGGCGTAGACCCCCTCGGCGACCTCGTGGACGGCGACCGTCATGGTGTCGGCCCGGCGGCCGCGGCGTGGCTGAGCGTGGCCCGGCTGTTGGCGCCGAGCGCCTCGCGCAGATAGGCGCGGGCGTCGGCGACGGTCTTGCCCTTGCCCAGGACCTCCTCGATCCGGGCCGGGTCGATCAGCACGGTGTGCCGGGCGGTGACAGCGTTCCCGTCGAAGAGCCAGGCGCCGCTGTGTCCCGAGAGCAGGGCGGGCGGGACGAGCTGCTTGTACACGATGCTCTCGCCCGGGAGACAGAGCCGGACCGAACGCGTCGTGTGCGTACTGCCGTCGGCGGTCACGGTCTCCATCGTCATGTCCTGGACGCCGGGGGAACCGGCGCCAGGCGCCTCCTCGGTCAGCGTCACCTTCGCCACGTGCGGCAGCCGGTCCGGCCACAGGTCGCTGCGGTCGATGAAGGCGTAGGCGTCGGCCGCCGACGGCACCTCCAGGGTGTCCTCGAACGTGAACAGGAGCTCCTCGACCGGGTGTTGGCGCTCCGCGAGCCGGGCCAGCGCGGACAGTTCCCGCTCGCTGTTGGCGTCCAGCGCCGCGCGCAGTCCCGGCAGGGCAGCCTCGTCGACGGCGGCGAAGTCGTGCGTGAGCACCACCTCGGTGATACGGCCGTCGTCCCGGAACTCCCAGCTCCCGCCCATCGAGGCGATGGGCGGCTGGCTGCGCTCCTGCCGGAAGGTGACCCGCAGGGCGTCGGGGTCCAGGGTCCGCCGCGACGTCCAGGTCTTCACCTGGCCGGCCACGCTCGCCCAGATCTGGAAGCGCTCGGTGCCCGGACCGCGCTCCAGTATCCGCACGTGCACCGTGGGTTCGAAGACCGCCGGCCAGTGCTCGGCCAGCGCGACCAGCTCGTACAGCCGCCGTGCCGGGGCCGCGACCTTGAAGGTGTGGACCACCCGGTGCTCTTCGGGCCCGCTCATGCCTGCGCCAGCGCGCCGTTGACCAGGTCGAGCAGCTCCCGCGGCGTGGCGACCTGGACCGCGATGTCGTCGGGGACGGACACCTCGTACTGGTTCTCCAGCCGCGCCGCGGTCTCCATCAGGGCGAGCGAGTCGTAACCGATGGTCTCGAAGCGGGTGTCGAGGATGTCGCCGGACAGGTCGATCCCGTCCGACTCACCGGCGCACTCGACGAGTATGCGGCGCAGGTCGTCGATGGTCAGCAGAGTTGCCATGTCGATCTCCAGTTCTCTTGGTCTTCTACGGGGGGCGGTTCGGGTTCTCTACCGGGTCGGTTCGGGCCGGCGCAGGACGACCGCCGAGTTGAACCCCCAGCGGCCCCGGGCCAGCACAAGGGCGGTACGCAGGGACGCGGTGCGCGGCTCCCCGAGCACCAGGTCGATGCCGTACTCCTGCGGCACGGACCGGACGCCGACGGTCGGCGGGATCAGGCCTTCGCGGAAGGACAGCAGGGCGGTGACCACGTCGAGGGGGCCGCCGCCGGAGTAGAGCCGGCCTGTCGTGGTCTTCGGCGCGGTGACGGGCACGCCGTGGCTGCCGAACACCTGGCGGATGGCCTTGGCCTCTTCGGCGTCCAGCTCCGGTACACCCGAGGCGTCGGCGAACACCACGTCGATGTCCTCGGGGCCGAGCCCGGCGTCGCTCAGCGCGAGCCGGATCGCACGCTCCAGGCCCGGGGGGCGTCCGGAGCCGGGGGCGGGGTCGAAGGTCGAGGCATAGCCCGCGAGTTCGCCGTACGACTCGTGGCGGCCCCGGGACTCAGCCACGGCGCTGTCCTCCAGGACGAGGAGGGCACCGCCCTCACCGGGTACGTAACCGGCCGCCTGCTCGTCGAAGGGCAGATAGGCGCGCGCCGGGTCGGTGGCGGTGCTGATCCGTCCGCTCGCGATCTGCGAGACCCAGCCCCACGGGTCGAGCGCCGAGTCGACGCCGCCGGAGACCACCAGCGGGGTGCCCCGCCGGATCGTACGGCGGGCGTGACCGAGGGCGTCCAGGCCCCCGGCCTGCTCGGCGACCAGGGCGCTGCTCGGGCCGCGCATCCCGTGCCTGATGGAGATCTGGCCGGTGTTCACCGCGTAGAACCAGGCGAAGGACTCGTACACGCTGACCGACTTGGGGCCCTCGGTCCACAGTTTGCGGAACTCCCGGTGCGTGAAGGCGAAGCCGCCGCAGGCGTTGGCGGTCACCACGCCCATGTCGTAGTCGGTCAGCGTCTCCGGGTCGGCCTTCGCGTCCTGGAGCGCCCAGGCCGCGGCGGTCAACGCGAGCCGGGTGGAGGGGTCCGTCTGCGGCAGCAGCCGGCTGGGGATGTGGTCGGGGGCGTGGAAGTCGTCGATCTGGCCGGCGAGGGTCGCCGCGTAACGGCTCACGTCGAAGCGGGTGACCCGGCCGAGGCCGGAGCGGCCGGACAGCAGGGCCGCCCAGTACGGCTCCATGCCGAGGCCGTTGGGCGCGACGACACCGGCTCCGGTGATCAGGACGGTCATGCGACGGCCTCCGCAGCCTCGGCGCCGCGCAGGACCATCGCGCTCTGGAAGCCGCCGAAGCCGCTGCCCACCGTGAGGACGGTCCCCAGCTTCCGCTCCCGCGCCTCCAGCGGGACGTAGTCGAGATCGCATTCGGGGTCGTTCGTATGCAGGTTCGCGGTCGGCGGCACCACCCCGTGTTCGAGCGCGAGGACACTGGCCGCGATCTCCAGCGAGCCGATCGCGCCGAGCGAGTGGCCGACCATCGACTTGATCGAGCTGACCGGGGTGCGGCGGGCGTGATCGCCGAGCGCGCGCTTGTAGGCCGCGGTCTCGTGGCGGTCGTTCTGCCGGGTCCCGGAGCCGTGGGCGTTGATGTAGTCGATGTCCGTCGCGTTCGTGCCGGACTCGTCGAGGGCGACCTGGATGGCCTCCGCCATCTCCCGGCCGTCGGTCTTCAGCCCCGTCATGTGGTACGCGTTGCAGCGCGTCGCGTACCCCGGTATCTCGGCGTGGATGCGGGCGCCGCGGGCCAGCGCGCTCTCGTACTCCTCCAGGACGAACATCGCGGCTCCCTCGGCCAGGACGAAGCCGTCGCGCGTGCCGTCGAACGGCCGCGAGGCGTGCTCCGGGTCGTCGTTGCGCGCCGTCGTGGCGCGGATCGCGTCGAAGCAGGCGACGACGATCGGCGTGATCGGGGTGTCGGCGGCCCCCGCGAGCATCACGTCGGCGCTGCCCTCCTCGATCAGCCGCACCGCGTGGCCCACGGAGTCGAGGCCCGAGGTGCAGCCGTTGGAGACCATCGCGACCGGGCCCTCGGCGCCGACCGCCCAGGCCACTTCGGCCGGCATGACGCTGGGCACGAGGTAGTCGAACATGTGCCGGGACAGCCACTCGGCGTCGACCTCCCACTCGCGGCCGGAGTCCGACAACAGCAGGTACTCACGTTCCAGGCTGGTCGCGGCGGCCACCGCGCTGCCGAGACTGACCCCGACCCGGGCGGGGTCCAGGGTGTCGAAGTCGAGCCCGCTGGCCGTGACGGCTTCCCGGGCACAGGCGACGGCGAACTGCGAGGCCCGGTCCATCCGGGCGAGTTCCCGGGGGCTGAAGCCCTCGGCGATCGGGTCGAAGTCGGCTTCGGCGGCAACCTGGGAACGGTACGGCGACGGGTCGAAGAACGAGATCCGGCGCGTGGCCGTCCGCCCCGAGGTGAGCAGCTCCCAGAACTGCCGCGTGCCGTTCCCGCCGGGGGCACGAACGCCGACGCCGGTGATGACGACTCTGCGCTTCAATCGGAACAGCTCCTTCGATGAGTTCGCCCGGTGGTCGTCGTCATCGTCGGCGCCCTGGCTCGAAGGAGGCTCGAAGGCCGATATGAAGCCCCTCGACAGGGGATCCACCGCCGCTGTGCCCGGCCTCGCCCCAATCCCCTTCGACCGCCGTTCGAGCCCGGCGCCCGAAGATGGCCGGGTCCGGGACCGCGAAGCAGGGAGAGGGAGAGGTACTTATGGCCACGCAGGCCTCGAAGGTCGCACTGTTGACGGGCGCAACCAGCGGTATCGGGCTGGAGATCGCCCGCAGGCTCGGCAAGGACGGGCTGCGCGTCTTCATCTGCGCGCGCGGCGAGGAAGCGCTGCGCACGACGCTGAAGGAGCTTCAGGAAGCCGGGGTGGAGGCGGACGGCCGGAGCTGCGACGTCCGCTCGCTCCCCGAGATCGAGGCGCTCGTGGCGGCGGCGGTCGAACGCTACGGTCCGATCGACGTGCTCGTGAACAACGCGGGCCGCCCCGGCGGTGGCGCCACGGCGGAGCTGGCCGACGAACTCTGGCTCGACGTGATCGACACCAACCTCACCAGCGTGTTCCGGGTGACGCAGCAGGTCCTGAAGGCCGGCGGCATGCTCGAACAGGGCGCCGGCCGGATCATCAACATCGCCTCGACGGGCGGGAAGCAGGGCGTTGTGCACGCGGCCCCGTACTCGGCGTCGAAGCACGGCGTGGTCGGCTTCACCAAGGCGCTAGGCCTCGAACTGGCCAGGACCGGCATCACCGTGAACGCCGTCTGCCCCGGCTTCGTCGAGACGCCGATGGCCGCGTCCGTGCGGGAGCACTACTCGGAGATCTGGGAGGTGTCGACCGACGAGGCCTTCGACCGGATCACCGCGCGCGTGCCGATCGGCCGGTACGTCCAGCCGTCCGAGGTGGCGGAGATGGTGGCCTACCTGATCGGTGACGGTGCGGCCGCGGTCACCGCGCAGGCCCTGAACGTCTGCGGTGGCCTGGGGAACTACTGACGTCCGACCGCCTGCGGTGGCCTGGAGAACCGCTGACGTCCGACCGCCTGCCGTGACCTGGAGAACCGCTGACGTCCGAATGTCCGTGAATTCGGTGAAGCCCCTTACGGTTCGTAAGGGGCTTCACCGAATTCACTTGCCCGCGCCTACGCCAGCACGGGCTCACCGTTGAGAATTTCCATGTGCATGCGCTGTATTTCCGGCGTCGGGTCCACTCCGAGTTCGTCGGACAGAATCTTCCGGAGATTCCGGTACGATTCCAGCGCCTCCGCCCGCCTGCCCACCCGGTAGAGCGCCCCCATCAACTTGGCGTGGAGCGTCTCGTTCAGCGGGTGAGAAATCACCAGGGAACGCAGTTCCGGAATCAGCGGACCGATTCTGCCCAGCCTCCAATTGGCTTCGATGCGGAGCTGCAGTCCGAAGATCCGGAGCTCTTCCAGGTGAGCGATATGGCTCTCGAGCACCCGGCCGCACGGCACGGTGGACAGCGCCGGCCCGTGCCAGAGATCCAGACCCGCGTTGAGTGCGGCGAGCGCCTCCCCGGGACGGTTGTCCTCGAGCTGCCGGCTGCCCGCGCGGATCATCCGCTCGAAGACCGTGGCATCGAGCTCCTCGTCCTCGATCAGGGCGAAGTAGCCGGGCGGCCGGGTCAGGAGCAACTCCCGCTGCTTGCCGGACACCTGCTGCTGCGCCAGCATCCGGCGGGTGTGGTAGACGTACGTCTGCAGCGTCGTCATCGCGCTGCGCGGCGGTTCGTCGGCCCACAGTTCCTCGATGAGCACCCCCGCCCCCACCACCTGGTGCCGCCTGAGCAGCAGCAGCGCCAGGAGCTGGGTCGCCTTCGATGACTTAAGCGGAATCAGTCTCCCCGAATCAGTGACTACGTGCATCTGCCCTAACAGATTGAATCTCATTTAGCGCCCCCGTCGAGATTCTCCGTTTTCTTCTCTGGGGGCGAGGGTAACAGTCAGGCTTGCCGCACTCAACGTGGTTAGCGTCACAGAAGATCGTCTATTTCTCAAATATGAATCAGCACGGCAAGCCGTGCTGATTCATATTTGCATTTCCTAACGGGCAAGGGGAGCCTTTACCTCCGAATCCAATGAATCGGAAGAAGTCGCTCCGTCGATTTCCTCGGGCAAGTATTCCTGCCGGGAGAGCGGGTGCGGCCACCACATCCACCGGCCGACATCGAGTGTGAGCGCGGTGACCAGGACCGAGCGCACGATCATGGTGTCGAGCAGGATGCCCACCGCCACGGCGAAGCCGAGTTCGGCGATGAAGACCAGGGGCAGCGTGGCCAGGGCGGCGAAGGTCCCGGCCAGCACCAGGCCGGCCGCGGTGATCACACCGCCGGTCGACGTGAGGCCCTTGATCGCGCCCTGCCGGGTGCCGAGCCGACTGCTTTCCTCCCTGATTCGGGTGACGAGAAAGATGTTGTAATCGACGCCCAGGGCAACCAGAAAGACGAACACCCAGAGCGGGAAGGCGGAGTCGGCCCCCGCGAAGTCCAGGACGTGATTGAAGAAGAAGGCAGCGATACCGAGCGCCGTGAAGAAGGACAACACCACGCTGGCAATCAGCAGCAACGGCGCCACCAGTGCCCGGAGCAGCAGAGCGAGGATGCAGAACACCACGAAGAGGATCACCGGAATGATGAGCCCGCGGTCACTGCTGGACGCCTCACGCATGTCGTGCACGACGGCGCTGCTGCCGCCCACCTTCGCGTCCGCCCCGTCCAGCCGGCCGAGGCTCTCGCGTGCCGCGACGACTGCCTCCATCGCCTCCGGACTGTCGGCGCCGGGACCGAGCGTCGCCTCGATGTAGGCGAGGCCGTCCTTGATCTGGGGATCCGCGACCTCGGTGACGCCGGGCACGGACTCCAGTGCGCCGCGTACCTCGGACGCCGAGGAGTCCTTGGCGATGACGACCATCGGCTCGCCGGAACCGGCCGGGAAGTGCCGGGCGAGGATCTCCTCGCCCACCACCGACTCCGGCCTGTTCTTGAAGCCGTCCTTCTGCTGCAGCCCGTCGGCGTTCAGGGTGAATGCCAGCGTGGCCACCGCCCCCAGCACCACGCTGGTGGCGATCCAGACCGTACGCGGGCGACGGGAGACGAGCCGGGCGACCCGCGTCCACACGCCCCGGGTGATGTCGGGCTCGGTGCCGTGCTTGGGCCGGGCCGGCCAGAAGATCCAGCGCCCGAAGATCACCAGCAGGGCGGGCAGCAGGGTCATCATCGCCACCAGGCCGACCAGCACACCGACGGCGCAGACGGGTCCGAGGCCCTTGGTGGAGTTCAGGCCGGCCAGCAGCAGCAGGAGCATGCTGATGGCGACGGTGGCGGCGCTGGCCACGATGGCAGGGCCCGCCCGGTGCAGCGCCACGGCCATGGCCTCGTGCCGGTCCTCGTGCCGCCGCAGCTCCTCCCGGTAGCGGGCGACGAGCAGGAGCGCGTAGTCGGTGGCCGCGCCGAGCACCAGCACCGTGAGGATCATCGCGGTCTGGGCGTTGACCGTCAGCCCCGCGTTCTTGGCCAGCAGATAGATGACGGCCTGCGAGATGACCAGTGACATGCCCGCGGAGATCATCGGCAGCAGCCAGAGCAACGGGCTGCGGTAGGTGATGACGAGGATCGTCACGACGATCAGCAGGGTGACCAGGGTGAGCCTGAAGTCTGCGCTGCTGAAGGACTCCGCGGAGTCGGCGGCGTAGCCGGTCGGGCCCGTCACATGGACACCGAGACCGTCGGGCGCGTTCGGCTGCGCCACCGCCCGCAGATCCTTCGTGGCCGCGTTGAGCCCTTCCCAGCCCTCCTTGCCGAGGTGGATGTTGACCACCGTGCGCAGGGCCTTGCCGTCGTCCGAGCGCACCGGGCCGAACGGCTCGCCCACGACACCCGTACCGTCCGCGAACTCCGCGGCGTCCGCACGGGCCTTCTCCTCGTCGGCGGCCGTGACCCCGGCGGGGCGGTCGTAGACGACGATGGCCGGGCTGGTGTCTGCGGGCTGGAACTTCTCGGAGAGTTCGAGCACTTCGGTCGACTCGGCGTTGCCGGGCAGCCAGGCCGCGGCGTCGTTCGACTCCACCTGGCCGAGCTTTCCGGCCAGTGGCTGGAGCACGATCAGCAGACCGATCCAGCCCAGGACCACCAGCCACTTGGCCCGGCGCCCTCCCGGCCAGGACAGCAGTTTGCGTGTCATCAGAAACCCTCTTCCTCACGGGGCTTGTGCGGCAGCCGGAAGGCCAGCAGGAAGGACACCGCCAGCAGCCCGATCACCACCCAGAGCATGCGGACCATCGCGCTGCTGAAGTTCTCGGTGTGGGCCGTCCGCCAGGCCTCCGACATGGCCTCGGCCGCCTCCGGCCCGGCCTGCTGGATCCGGTGGCAGCTTTCGGGCGCCCGGTCGGAGTCCGGCGCGCTCGCGGACTCCTTGAGGCACAGGCCCAGGTCGGCGAGCAGCTGTTCCTGCTCGGCCGGGGCCACCCCGGCGTCGGTGAGTTCGGCCCGGGTCCTGCTCTCGCCGTCGGCGACGCTCGCCGTGGCGTGTGAGCCGAGCAGCCCGAAGAACAGCGTCGCGAGCACCGCGACGCCGATCGCGAAACCGAGCTGCTGGACCGCGGTGAGGATCCCGGAGGCGGTGCCGGCCTCCTGCTTGTCCACATCGGCCAGGGCGATGTCGAAGAGCAGACCGATCATGATGCCCATGCCGAGCCCGGCCACGGCGATGCCGGGAACGAGCTCCCAGCTCGTCAGCCCGCCGGCCTGGCCGCCGATCGTCAGCAGCATGATCAGTACGCCGAGTGCCATGACCGCGAGTCCGCCGTGCAGGGCCTTGCGCCCGAACTTGGCGCCCAGCACCGCTCCGGTCAGGATCGCGCCGACGACCAGGAACACCGACCAGGGTGTCATCGTCAGTGCGGCCCGGGTCGGGCTGAAGCCCAGGCCCATCTGCAGGTGCAGGCCAAGCAGCAGCGACATCCCGGAGATCCCGGTGAAGAACACCAGCGCCACGGCCAGTCCGGCGGCGTAGCGGGACCTGCGCAGCAGGCTGAGTTCGACGAGCGTGGCGCCGCCGCTCTTCTCCTGCCGCAGTTCGTAGGCCACGAAGGCGGCGAGTACGGCGAGTCCGGCCACCATCATCGCGAACGTCCAGGCGGGCCAGCCGCGTTCGCGTCCCTGGACCAGCGGGAAGATCAGCAGGGTGAGGCCGAGCGTCACCAGCAGCGTGCCCCCGAAGTCGAACTTCGGCCGCACCGGCGCCCTGCCCTCGGGCAGCAGCAGTACGCCACCGATGACCACGGCTGCCCCGATCGGCAGGTTGATCAGGAAGACGGACCGCCAGCCCGAGCCGAACAGGTCGGCGTCGATGAGGAATCCGGCGACGATCGGCCCCAGTACGGCGCCCAGCCCGATGGCGGGCCCGAAGGCGCCGAACGCCGCCGCGGTCTCCTTGGGCGGGAACATCTGCTTGATGAGGCCGAGTCCCTGCGGAATCATCAGCGCACCCAGGCCGCCCTGGAGGAAGCGCGCGGTGATGAGCAGTTCGGGACTGCCCGCCACCGCGCACAGCACGGAGGCGAGGGTGAATCCGACCGCGCCGAAGACGAACATGCGCTTGCGGCCGTAGATGTCGCCCAGCCGGCCGCCGACCACGAGCAGGACGGCGAAGGCGAGCGTGTACCCGACGGTGATCCACTGGATGACGCTGAGACTGCCGCCCAGGTCGTCACGGACCGACGGCGCGGCCACGTTCATGACCGTGCCGTCGAGCAGGTCCATGATCTCGGCGCCGAGGATGACGCCCAGCGCCGCCCAGCGGCGTGCGTAGAGGGGGGCCTCGACCGCGGCCCCTTCCGACGTTTTCTCCGGTTCGTCTGCTTCAACGGAAGTCATGGCATCCCATGCATTGCTTCGACAGTAGGTCTTTGAACGACCACTGTTCTATAGTGGAACGGTGGTCGTGTCAAGGAACGGTGGATCGCCGATGCCCTACGATGTGGTCCACCGACTGCGAAGGAAGAGGGAAGGAGGCCCATGCCCGAGGAGATCCCCGTACCTCCGTGGCGCCGGCCGAAGAAGGCGCCGCCGCGGATGCCGCTGAGCCAGGATCTGATCGTCGGCACGGCGCTCGGCATCCTGGACGCCGAGGGGCTCGAGGCCCTGAGCATGCGGCGGCTCGCCCAGGAGCTGAAGACCGGACACGCTTCGCTGTACGCGCACGTGGAGAACCGGGACGAGGTGCTCGACCTCGTCTTCGACCTCGTACTGACCGAGGTGGAGATCCCGGAGCCGGAGCCGGGCCGCTGGGTGGAGCAGGTCAAGGAGATGCTCCGGTCGCTGCGCCGCGTGTTCCTGGCGCACCGGGACCTGGCGCGCATCGCGATCGACCGGGTCCCGCTCGGCCCGAACGGGATCATGGGCATGGAGCGCACCATGAATCTGCTGCGCGCGGGGGGCCTTCACGACGAGCTCGCGGCCTACGCGGGCGACCTGCTGTCGACCTTCGTCACGGCGGAGACCATGGGGGAGTCGTCCCGGCAGCCCGCCACGGAACAGAGCCGGGAGCAGGCCGGCATGTTCGCCGACCAGCTCCACGGCTATCTGAAATCCCTGCCGGCCACCCAGTTCCCGAACCTGGTCCAGTTGGCCGGCCCGATCACCTCGCTCGACTCCGACCGCCGGTTCGAGCTCGGCCTCGACATCATGCTCGCTGGCCTGCTGGCCTGCGCGGGCGAGGGTGTCAGTACCGCAGGACAGCCCCTTCAGGAGTCATGAAGACGGCTTTCGGCGGCCCGGTCAGGACGACAGGACAGACCCCTCAGGAGTCATGAAGACGGCCTTCGGCGGCCCGGTCAGCCCGGGCAGGGCGCTCAGCGCCTCCCGCAGCTTCGCCGACCGCGGGTCGGCGGCGAAGTTCTCCCGGTAGGCCTGTTCGCTCACCCACTGGGCGTAGTTGACGACCGCCGTGCCGTCCGTGCTGGCGTGATAGGTGGCCGACAGAAAACCGGGCACCGCACGGAGCCACTCCTGCACCCCGCCCGTGGCCAGCTCCACCAGCTTGCGCTGGGTGGCGGGGCCGTCCACCGAGAAGGTGACGAGGGCGACGAAGCCCACCCGCGGATCGTTCACTTCAGTCATCGTTGCTCCTCCTCAGCCGTTCTCCGGCGTACAGCGCCGCTCCCGGACCGAACTGCAGCCCGATATGGCTCGCAGCCGCGTGCACATCGCGCCAGAAGCGCTGCATCGGGCTGCCCTCCGCCTGCGCCCTGGTGCCCGCACAGGCGAACAGCCGGTCGGTCGCGGCGGTCAGCAACTCGGCTGCCAGGGCGCAGTCCCGTGCCCCCCGGCCGATGAGTTCGTCGGTCACCCCGCCGGCATCGGCGACCGCGGCGACCCGCTCCAACAGCAGTTGCGCCGCGTCGATCTCACCGGTGGCCCGGGCCAGCGCGTGCTCGTACAGCACCCGGTCGTGGGAGGAGATGGCGTTCTGCCCGGTCGGCGCGGCCAGCTTCTCGGCGATCCACGAGGTCCAGACGGCCGCGGCGCCGCGGGCCGCGCCGAGCAAGGGGAGTGCGAAGGCCAGCCCGTTGACCGCTCGCATGGGCACGGTGTGACAGATCGCCTCGGCGCCGGGACCGAGACCGGCCGCGATGGTCGCACGGGTGCAGGCCCGCGAGTCCGGCACGAACACCCCGTCGATGACAAGGGTGTTGCTGCCCGTCCCCCGCATGCCCATCGGGTACCAGCTGTCGACGATCCCGTACGCCTGCCGCGGCACCGCGAAGAACCACGGCTCGTCCCCCGCCTTGGCGCACACCAGCGCCCAGTCGGAGTGGTCCACGACGCTGACGAACGGCCAGGTGCCCGAGACCTGCCAGCCGCCCGCCGCCCGCTCGGCGCGCCCGAGCGGCATCAGGGCACCGACGATCAGGGCGTCGGGTCCGTCCGACCACAGCTCGGCCCTGCCCTCGTCCGGCAGATAGGCGGCCATCCGGCCGAGACTCGCGGTGAGCGAGGCGTACCAGGCGGTGGAGGAGCAGGCCTCGCCCAACACCGCGACCGGCTCGACGAGTTCGGCGAAGGCCGACGCCCTGCCCCCCTGTGCCACCGGCACGAAGTGGGCGGCGAAACCGGCCTCCAGGACCGCGCGCACGACCTCGGGGCTCAGCCTGCGCTGCTGCTCGGCCTCGGCCGCCCGCTTCCCGGCGAGCTCGGCGATCCGGCGGGCCCCGGCCACCAGGGGCGACTGCTCCTGGGCCGTCGTGTCCGCACTCATGCCGGGTCCATCGGGGCCCAGCCGGTCTTGGCCAGCCACTGGTCGAGGGTGAGGAGCTGCGGGAAACGGGCGCGCAGCGTGGGGATGTCGGCGTGATAGCCGATCCCGTTCATCCAGGTGTACGAGATCGCCTGCCATTGGAGGCCCAGGCGGTGCAGCTCCGGTATCGGCACCGATACGAACCGGGCGGGCAGTCCGGTGTGGCGGCCGAACGCGGCCGCGAGCTGCTCGCCGGTCACCTCGTCGCCGGCCAGCTCGATCTTGGCGCCGAGGAAGGTCCCGGGGTCGTCGAAGGCGTCGGCCGCGAAGTACCCGATGTCGGGGCCGCTGATCATCTGCAGGGTGTTGGTCGGTCCGAGCCCCCGGCGGAAGGTCAGCACGCCGTCCTCCATGACGAGGGGCGACATGTCGTGGTTGAGGTTCTCCATGAAGTACGACGGCCGCAGGAAGGTGAAGTTGAGTTCGTTCTCCCGGATCCGCTGCTCGATCGCGAGCTTGGACAGCCGCCAGTTCACGCCCTCGGGCCGCTCCGCCCCGCCGACCGAACTGTGTACGTAGTGCTCGATGCCGAGGTCACGGGCGGCGTCGGCGCAGATCTTGCCCTGCCGCTCCTCGCCCTCGACGCCCGCCGGTGTCATCGGCGTCTGGATGCTGAACACGCCGTACGCGTCCTTCATCGCCGCGCGCACCGACTCGGCGTCCTCCAGGTCGCCGGTGTGCAGACTCGCGCCCAGCTCCCGCAGCTCCTTGGCCTTCGGCGCGTCCGGATCGCGGACGAACGCCCGGACGGTCCAGCCGCGTTCCAACAGGTACCGGGCCGCGGAGCCGCCTTGTTTGCCCGTGGCTCCGAGGACCAGTACGGGCTTGTTCTCATCGGGCATGGCTGTGTGCCTTTCGTCGGTGGTCGTCACGAGTCGCGGGAGCCGGCGGGGTAGGTCGCGGCAGATCCGGCGAGGGAGGTGGCGGGGGCATCTGCAGGGGAGGTGGACACCCGCAGGTCGCGTACGGACAGCCGTACCCCTTGGCCGAACCAGCGCTCCAGGAACAGCCCCAGACCGAAGCTGAGTCCACGCGGCCGTACGGCCTCCTCCTGGCCACCGTTGTCCCGCCGGAGCCATTGCGCGTCCAGCGCGCGGAAGCCGATCCGGTCCACGGACAACACCTGCTTCCCGTCCGCCTTCCAGTGGACGGTGCCGGCCGCGGCGTCGTAGGAGATCCCGAGCCGGTGGAGCTGACCCGGAGCGCGGTCCGTGACGGGAACGCAGTACGTGAAGGACGCGAACGGGACGTCCGGCCGCAGCGCGAGCCGCTCGTAGACCGCGTAGAGCCGGCTGTGCGTGAGGAAGAAGTCGAAGATGATCCCGGTCTCGAGGTCGACCGAGATCAGGCCGCCGGCGCCGAGGCCGGGGGCCGCGGTCGGCTCGGCCACGTCCTCGTACGAGTGGGAGCGCAGGCCGAAGCCGCGCAGTCCCATCTCCGCGGTGACCGTGAGCAGTTCGCCGGGCTCGGCGGTGAACCCGCCGCGGGCACCGGCGGTGCCATCCGTGGTGAAGGCGCCCCACCGCAGATGGAGCGGGGCCGCGCCGTCCGGTCCCGGCTTGGGCTCGCTGAACGCGGGCCGCCGGGTCCGTGGATCTGCGGCGCTCGGCACGACCACCAGGCCGTCCGGCCCGCCGCGGACCAACCCGTCGCCTCCGGTGAGACCGTCGACCGGGCGCAGCCTCCACGGCGCGCCCGGTCCCTCGGTCACCAGTCCCCCGGTGAAATCCTCGCGGAAGAGTTCTGTGCCCATCCGGCCCTCCCCATCGTGTGCCCGGTCAACGGGCTCCACCCTGGCAAGGGGTCGTCGAGGTCCACTCGAAGCGGAGTCGAAGGCGCCTCAGTCAGACGTTGCGGCTGCTCTGTGCGGTGTCGTCGCCGATGCCCCAGGTGATGATGCGCTTGGGGTGGATGCGGATCATCGCGGTCCCGAAGTACGGGTGCGGCGGCTGTGCGTCGGTCAACGCCTCGGCCCGGCCGCGCACTTCGATACCGCGTGCTTCCCAGGGCTGCGTGGAGACCAGGTCGTCGACGACGAAGGCGACCTGATCGTTCTTGACGACGTTCCGGAACTTCTTGCTGGCCGTCAGATTGTGTCCGCCGATGTCGATCGTGCCGGTCTCGGTGTTGATCCGGAACGACACGGGATTGACCTGAGGCTGCCCGTCGGGCGCCACGGTGCCCAACCGGCCGAGGTTCTGGGAGGCGTAGTAGGCGAGCTCTTCAGGAGTGAAAGGCATGTCAGCTTCCTTGGACCTTGGTGTAGTTGAGGTGCTCCCGGCCGGGCGTGGGGCCCGCCCCGGGCTTCGGAGACGTAACGGTCGAGGGCAGCCAGCGAAGCACGGCGAGCGCGCCCACGAAGGCCGCCACGGCAGCCGCCCCGGCGGCCAGATGCATGGCGTCCAGGAACGCCTGCCGTGCGGGCGCGGCCAGTCCGCTCTCCCCCAGCCGGGTCGCGGCCAGGAGCGTGGCGTCGAGGGACTCGCCGGCCTCGTGCCGCATGGAGGGCGGCAGTACGGCGAGTTCGTCCTCGATGCCGCTGCGGTACGCGGCGCCCATGACCGAGCCGAGTACGGCGACGCCCAGCGCGCCGCCGAGTTGGCGCATGGTGTTGTTCATCGCCGAGGCCACGCCCGCCTTCTCACGAGGAATCGCGTTCATGATGGATACCGCTGCGGTCGGCATGACGCAGGCTACGCCCGCCCCCAGCAAGGCGAACAGGGTGAGGATCAGCCAGACGGAAGCCTGCTGGGTGACGAAGGAGACCCCGGTCAGTGCGGCCGTCACGGCGAACATGCCGGCCGCGCAGACGTACCGGGGACCGACCGAGCGGACGAGGACCGTGCTGAGCGGCCCGAAGATCACGTTCGCGACGGCCAGCGCCACGGTGCACGTGCCGGCTTGCAGCGGCGTGTAGCCACGCACGCTCTGCAGATAGAAGGCGCTGAAGAAGAGGAAGCCCATCATCGCGAAGTTGACCAGGCCGACGGCGACCACGGCGGTGGAGAATGCCTTCAGCCGGAAGAACCCGAGTTCGAGCGAGGGTTCGGCGGTACGCCGCTCATGCCACAGGAACACCCCGAGCAGGCCGAGGCCCCCCAGGCCGGGTCCCCAGACCGTGGGCTCGGTGACCCCGCCGGTCCGGCCGGCCTCGATGATCCCGTAGACGAGGACCACGAGACCGGCGATCGAGAGCAGCAGCCCGCCCGCGTCGACGCGCTTGCCGACGGCGCCCCGGGTCTCGGGCACCAGCAACACCACCGCGACCAGGCTGATCAGCACGATCGGCACATTGACCAGGAAGACCGAACCCCACCAGAAGTGGGCGAGCAGCAGCCCGCCGGTGACGGGGCCGACGCCCAGGGCGAAGCCGACCGAAGCCGCCCAGATCCCCAGGGCCTTGGGGCGCTCCCGCATCGGGAAGACGGCGGCGATGGTGGCGAGAGTGCTCGGCAGCACCGCCGCACCGCTCACCCCCATGCAGGCGCGGGCGGCGATGAGCTGCTCCGGCGAGGCTGCGTAGGACCCGGCCAGGGACGACAGCCCGAACAGGACGAGTCCCAGGACGAGTACGCGCTTGCGGCCCAGCCGGTCTCCGAGCACACCCCAGGTGAACAGTGTCGCGGCGAAGGTCAGGGTGTAGGCGCTCAGCACCCACTCGACCTGGCTGTGCGAGGCACCGAGACCCTGGTCGGGGTCGGTGAGGGTGCGCAGCGTCACGTTGAGCACGGTGTTGTCGAGGATGATGCTCACGAGACTGAGGACCAGTACCGCGAGAATCGCCCAGCGCCGCGGATGCCCCTCGTCGGCCGGGCCGCCCGGCCTCACAGGGCCGGCACCAGAACTAGCTTCCCCCGCACATGGCCCTGCTCGAGTGTGCGGTGGGCCTCGGCCGCCTCGGCGAAGGGGAAGACGGCGTCGATGTGCGGCCGCAGGCTGCCGTCGGCGCAGAGTGCGGCCAGGGCGGCCAGCCGGGAGGCGGACCGCTCCACCTGCGGCATGACGATGCCCTCCTGGTGCACGGCACGGAAGTTGGCGATGGTGCCGATCCGGGCCCGGTCCGCGACGAGTTCGAGCGAGACGGCCAGCGCCTCAGGGCCGCCGTGGCAGTCCAGTGCCACGTCGACGCCGTCCGGCGCCAGGGCGCGCACCCGGTCGGCGAAGCCCGGGCCGTACGCGACGGGCAGCGCGCCCAGCGAGCGCAGGAAGTCGTGATTGCGCTCACCGGCGCTGCCGATCGCCGTGCCGCCCCGCTCCCGGACGAGCTGGACGGCGAGGCTGCCGACCCCGCCGGCCGCGGCGTGCACGAGCACGGTGTCGCCCTTGCCGACCCGCAGGGCGTCCAGGGCGATGTCCGCGGTCTGCCCCACCGCCGACAGGGACCCTGCGACCTCCCACGACAGCTCCGGCGGCTTGGCGGTGATCTGGTCCGCGCCGACGGCGAGCACCTCGGCGCCGGACTGCATGACGGCGAACCCCAGTACCTCGTCGCCCGGCGCGAACCCGGTCACCTCCGGTCCTGTCCGCTCGACGGTCCCGGCGAACTCGTTGCCGATGATCTGCGGGAACTCGACCGGATACCGACCCCGCATGCCGCCGGAGCGCACCCGGCAGTCGAATCCGTTGACCCCGGCGGCCCGTACCCGGACCGTCACCTGACCCGGTCCTGGCAGCGGCTCGGGGACATCGATGAGGCCGAGTACGTCCGGCCCGCCGAAATCATGGATGGCTACGGCCTTAGGCATGCGTTCTCCACGTTCGTCGAAGTTGCTGCTACTTCTTGACCTGCGTGCTGGCCAGCACGGTCTGGGGCTTCGCCGGGTCGGGGAAGCACTCGAACGGGCCCCACTCGTCGAGGATCGGCTGGTAGCGGTACCAGTAGAAACCGGGCTGCTCGTAACTCGAGCCGCCAGGAACGAAGTTGAGCGTACCGGTGGCCTTCGGTGCCTTGTACGTCACTTTCAGTGTCGGCAGGTCGAACTCGACGCCGCCCTCGAAGGGGCCGGACGCGCTGACGACGATGTCGGTGCCCACGACCGCGGCGTCGACGGTCGAGTCGCCAAGGCCGCTGCCGCCGGTGAGGTTCAGGTGCTTGACCTTCGCGCCCTCCGGAATCCGGTAGGCGACCCGCACATCGGTGACGGTCTTGTTGTACTCGGCGAAGGCGGTGATCGGGGCCGGGTCGTACGCGGCCTTGAACTGCCCGCCCCGCCGGACCGAGTCGGGCACGGTGACATCGAATCCGCGGGCGTAGTCGTAGACCGGGTGCGTGTTGCCCTGCACCCAGGTGCGGCACTCGTACGGCACGGCGACGTTCGCGGCGTACGCGCTGCCGCCCAGGCTCACGATTCCCGCCAGGGCGAGGCCTGCCGCGGTGGTCAGACGTATTCCCTGTTGGACCATCGACGTCATGAGAGGTTCTCCTTCGAATACGAACTCTGGAATGCGAAACGGATACGGCTCGGAATGAAAGGTCAGGAAGTCAGGGCAATTGGGGGGACGTCACGGGCATCGGGGACGGACGTCAGGGAATGAGGACGACCCGGCCCAGCTGGGCCCTGGCCTCGACGAGGGCGTGCGCCTCGGCGGCCTGCTCCAGGGGCAGTCGGGCGTGCACGGCGGACTTCACCTGGCCGTCGGCCAGCAGCCGGGCGAGTTCGGCGACGCCCGCCTCGTACTCGTCCGGGCGGCCGAGCCGCCAGGCCGACAGTGCGAAGCCGGTGACGTACTTGATGGAGATGAGGTCCATCACCGACACCCGCGGGATCTCCAGCTCGCCGCCCGAGGAGCCGTAGAACACCAGCCGGCCGCCCGGGGCGAGCAGGCCGATGCCCTGTTGCAGGACCTCGGCGCCGACACCGTCCAGGATCAGGTCGGGTCCGCGTCCGCCGGTGAGTTCCCGGACCTCCTCGGCCCACTGCGGGGAGCGGATGTCGACGACGGCGTCGGCGCCCGTCGCGCGGGCGAACTCGCGCTTGGCGTCCGCGCCCGCCGTGCCGATGACCTGGCCGGCCCCGGCCGCCCGGGCGAGCTGGACCGCGATGTGGCCCACGCCGCCGGCCGCCGCGTGCACCAGTACGGTCTCGCCCTTGCGCAGCTGCCCGGTCCTGAGGATGCCGAGGGCGATCAGTCCGGTGCCCGGCAGGACCGCGGCCTCGGCGGCGTCCAGCTCCTCGGGTACGGGTACGACGGTGGCGGCGTCGACGACGACCTGTTCGGCGTAGGCGCCGTAGAGGGTGAAGGCGCCGACCCGGTGCCCCGGGCGCAGGCCCTCGACGTCCGGTCCCACCGCGGTGATCCGGCCGACCACGTCGCCGCCGAGGACGACGGGGAAGACGGGCCGCCACATGGGCGCGGGGAAGACCTCGCGCCGCATCTGGGTCTGTGCGTGGCCCACGCTGACCGCCTCGACGGCGATCCGCACCTGGCCGGGGCCGGGCTCGGGGACCGGGCTCTCGGCGACGTACAGGACGTCGGGGGCGCCGTACCGGTCGAACTGCGCGGCACGCATCACTTCTCCTCCTTCTGCGGCTGCCCGTCCCGCCCGAGGGCGGCGAGTACGGCGTGGTCCCGGTCCCGCCCGAGGGCGGCAAGTACGGCGTGGTGCCGTTCGTCACGGTCCCGGACGAGTTCGGCATAGGTGCGGTGCCCGTACGCGGCTTCGGTCTGTCCGACCACGGTCTCGACCGCCTCCGGGGTGAGGGCGGGCTGCCCGAGCCCGCGCCAGCCCTGTTCGAGGCCGCTGCCGAGATGCTCGAGCCACTTGCGCAGGCCGCCCGGGCCCCCGCCCAGGTGGAACGCGTGGAAGGGGCCGATGGTGGACCAGCGCAGCCCGATCGACTCGGTGACGATCCGGTCGAGTTCCTCGACGGTCACCACACCTTCGAGGACGAGGTGGATGCTCTCGCGCAGCAGCGCGGACTGCAGCCGGTTGGCCGCGAAGCCCGGCAGCGCCCTGTGCAGCACGACCGGGGTGCGCCCCACGGACTCCAGGAAGGCCACCGTCCTCTTGACGGCCTCCGGGTCGGTACGTTCCCCGGCGATCACCTCGACCAGCGGCACGATGTGCGGCGGGTTGAACGGATGGGCGACGACCAGCCGGCCCGGTCCTGACATGTCGCGGCTCAGGTCGTCGGGGAGCAGTTTCGACGTGGAGGAAAGGACGAGGGCGTGGGCCGGGGCCGCCTCGCCGATCTCGGCGAACAGCCGTTGTTTGAGGGGCAGGTCGTCGGGGGCGTTCTCGGAGACGAGGTCCACTCCGGCCACCGCCCGTGCGAGGTCCGGCTCGTACTCGATCTGCGCCGCCAGCTCGTCCACCCGGCCCGGCGAGAACAGTTCGAGTCCGTCGCGCACGATGCGCCGGACGTCGGACCTGCGGCTGTTGACCCGTACGGTCAGCCCGTAGTCGCTGAACAGATTGATCCATCCCAGGCCGATCGTGCCCGCCCCGATCACTGTCACGGTGCTCATGGCGATGAGGCTGACAGCGCCCGCTCGAACCCCGCTCGAGCGGCCTTCGAGGCCTCAGGACGACCGTGGCCGTATGACCATCACAGCGCTTCCCACCGGCCTGTACGCCGAAGTCCTGTCGTTCTACGGCCACCAGATGCAGAAGCTGGACGGCCGTGACTTCGACGGCTATGCCGCGACCTTCACCGAGGACGGCGAGTTCAAGCACTCCCCCACCCTGCCCGCGGCCCACACCCGTGCCGGGATCATCGCCGTCCTGGAGGACTTCCACCGGAAATTCGACGCCCGGAAGATCCAGCGCCGGCACTGGTTCAACCACGCCGCGCTCAGCCAGGCGCCCGACGGCTCGATCACGGCGACTAGCTACTGCCTGGTGCTCACCGTCCACGCGGACGTCAAGGAGCCCGAGTTCGGGCCGAGTTGCGTCGTGCACGACGTCCTGGTCCGCGGCGAGGACGGCGAACTGCTCCTGCGATCCCGCCATGTCACCCACGACCACGTCCTCACCGGCTGACCGAACCACGGTGGACCGGAGCGCGGCGGACCGGAGCGCGGTGGCCCGTGGAAGGTGGCCCGGTCCTGCCAGGCCCCCTTCCACCGATCGCCGGACAGGATGCGAACCTTCGGCCTCAGAAGCGGAGCACCCGCATCACGCCGGGTCGAGCGCCCCCGACTGCCGCGGATCTGCCGACTGGCCGATGACGCGCGGATCGACGGCGCGACCGACGAAGACCGGGGGCGCCCGGCGACGCCATGTTCTGTTGTGGCATGAGGGCCGTACTCCTTGTCCATTGCGAACGGCCGCGGACCGACCACCGCGACGAGCACCGCGGCCCTGAAGCCGGGGCCGGCCCTCCGTTCATCAGGCGCCGAAGACCTGGAACTCCGAGACCTGCCCGGCCGGCCAGCCGTTGTTGGCCGTGAAGGTGAGACGTACGTAGCGGATGGAGACGGTCGAGGGGAGCGTCAGGGTCGCGGTGTTGCCGGTCGCCGGGTCGAAGGTGCAGCCCGCCGGGGCGAGGAGCTGGGTGGAGGTGCCGGCGTCCGTGCCGCCCTGGACGGAGATGGTCTGGGTACGGATGGCCCAGGCGGTCGCCGGGGGAAGGCGGAGGACGATCCGTTTGACGCCGGTCGCGGCGCCCAGGTCGACCTGGATCCACTGCGGGAAGGCGTTGTTGGCGGACTCCCAGTAGGTGTTGGCGTCGCCGTCGGTCGCATTGCCCGATCCGTAGATCTGGGTGTGGCTGCTCTCCGCGGTGGGGCGGTTGAGTGCCAGGTTGGTGGTGCTGGAAGGGGGGTCGGTGGTGACGTTGACCTGGTTGGAGGGCTGCGACACGTTGCCGGCCGCGTCGAGGGCGACGACGCCGAAGGTGTACGCGGTGGACGCACCAAGTCCGTTGACGGTGAAGGACGTTGCGGCGGTGGCGCCCACCTGGGTGCTGGTCGAGCCGGACATCTGAAGGATCCGGTAGCCGGTGACGCCGACGTTGTCGGTCGACGGATTCCAGGCCAGCGAGACGGAGTTGCTGGTGCGCCCGGTGACGGTCAGGGCACCCGGCGCGGCGGGCGGTGTGGTGTCGCCGCCGGAGGGGACGGTCGGCTGCGTGGGGCGGGTGGCGGTCAGCGCGATCTGGCCCTTGAGCATGCGGCCGCCGTCACCGGTCAGGCGGAGGTAGTAGTCGGAGGAGCAGGCGGTGCCGTCCTCGTCGAGGGCGAGGAATCCGGAGTTGGTGGGCACCCACGCCTGGGTCTCGGCGGTCTTGGCGATCTGGTTGCCCTCGTTGTACTCGTCGAACATCGAGATGTAGATGCCCTGCACCCCGGCCCGCACCACGTTGTAGAACTGCCGCCACATGAAGTCGCCATGAGCGCGCTGCCGACCGGAGACATCGCCGGGCAGGACGCAGGGCTGGTAGTCGATGCCGTTGGCGTTGCAGTCGGCCTGGTCGCCGACGGTGTACGTGTTGTACGCGTTGTCGGCCTCGGTCACATTGCCGATGGCACCGACCATCCACGGCGAGATCATGTTGAAGGCGTGGTAGACACCCAGATAGCCGGGCCGTGAGCCCCCGGTGCCCGTCCGCCATTCGCGCGGGACGCCGCCGATGACGTAACAGCCCTGTCCCTTGAACCAGTTGACGACGTCGAGGCAGGCGTCGGCGGTGAAGGGGTGGTTGTTGTCGTTGAAGCCGAAGCCCCAGATACAGACGACCGGCTTGCCGTTCTGCTTCGCGTACGCCGAGGACGCGGTGTGCGCGGACATCTTGTTCGTCCAGTCCGTCTTGATCTCGGACTGCATGTTCGTCCAGCTGGTGACGTCGTACATGACGTAGAACTTCCGGCCGTACGACTCGGCGGCGCTGCGCACCTTGGTCGCCATGGCGTCGCGGGTGGGGCCCTCTCCACCGGTGGGGTTGAAGCGTTGCAGGCCGGCCGTGTCGATGTTGTTCTGCTGCATCCACAGGAAGTGGGTGTTCACCGTCTGCTGGTCGTAGGAGGAGAACAGCCTGGCGGGCTGGCCGTTGCCCAGGGCGGCGTACGACGTCTGGTAGGTGCTGGTGTACTCCCGTACGTCGGGCCAGCAACTGATGCCGGTGTTGGACGGGGACGGCGGCTGGCTCCAGTTCTGGGTCCAGTGCCACCAGCCGTTGATGGGCGCGCCGTCGCCGATGCAGGCGAACCAGCCCTGGTAGCCGACGGTGATCTTGCCGACCACGTCGCCCGGCGGGCTGGCCGCCGACGCGTTCGGGGCGAGTACGGTCCCGGCCGCTCCCACGGTTCCCACCGCGCCGGCCGCGACCGCGGCCCTCAGGAAGACTCTGCGTGTGACACCCATCTGGACTCCTCCGGACTCCTGTTGACTCCGCTTGGCTCCTCTTGGCTGAACGTGATGGTCACCGTGTTGTCGGCGTTGCTGGCGACGGTCAGGTTGCCCGTACGGGATCCGCCCGTGGTGGGCTTGAACCCGACGTTCACCGTGCAGGACGCACGGGTCGCGTCGGACACACCGGTCGAGTCGGCACCCTTACTGAAGAACAGGAAGCTGCCGTAGTACCCGCTGTAGGCGTTGGTGAGGGTGAAGACCGGCTGCTTGACTCCGTCGATGTACAGCCGTTGATGGCGAAGTCCTCCGCCTGCACCTCGCCGTACGGCAGGCTCGCGCCGCTGCCGCCGGTCGCGGTGGACGCCGCCCAGGCGGGTGGACGGCCAGCGCGACGACGCCGACTGCGGCCACCATCGCGGTGCTGACCGCCGGGATGAGGGCGCGTCTCAGATCTCGGTTGGAATGGAACACGCGCCACTCCTTTCATCGCGAAATGCCATACCTGTTCCGCTGACGCCGCCGGAGAGGGAGGACCGGGGCCACAGGGAGTGGGGGGAGACAGGGTGCGACAACGACGTGTGGTGGACCGTAATCACGTCGACATGAACACGCAATATCCCGACAGAACATTGCAACGATAAAATTTCAGCGTGCAAGATCTAATGTTCCGTCTCGATCCTGCACCCAGCGCCGGTCCGCACAGGCCGCACACATGCCATTGCCGCCGAACGGAGTGTCCGGCGGCCCAGGTCCGTCAGTCACCGCCGGCGGGCAGGTCGACGGCTCCGGTCAGGTCGGCGCCGGAGGTGTCCGGCAGGCGCAGTGCCCCTGCCACCGCAGCCGGTGACCGTCGAGCCGCTGGGCGCGGGGTGGACCGACGGCGAGATCGCGATGCCGTTGCGGCTCGCTGGATTCCGACGAAGTAAAGAATCCCTCACGCAAGCCCATGCAGGTTTCTTGTCAGATCCTGCAAATCCCCGACAGATCGCGACATCATACGGCTGCTACCGATGCCCGCCGCGGACAGCCCAGGGCACGGCTTGATCACTGATCCCAACCCGAGCACCACTCACACCGACTGGTCACAGCCACCTTCAACACCGCGCCGAACAGAACCCACGGGTCAGGATCCCTTAGCCACCGGCTCCAGAATCGCCACACACTCCACATGATGAGTCATCGGAAACAGATCGAACGCCCGCAGCGTCCGCACCTTGTACCCACCGTCCCGGAAGTACCCCAGGTCCCGGGCGAGCGCCGCCGGGTCGCAGGCGACGTACGCGATGCGGCGGGCGCCGAGCGAGGCGAGGTGTTCGACGGTCTTCTTGCCGGCGCCGGAGCGCGGCGGGTCGAGAACGATCAGGTCGACCTCGGTGATGCCGGTGCGCGGGAGGACGGCTTCGACCTTGCCCTGTTCGATGCGGACGCGCTCGAAGGCCGTGAGGTTGTGCCGGGCGTCCTCGACCGCACGCTTGCCGGACTCGATGCCGAGGACCGCGCCCTTGTCGCCGAGGCGGTCGGCGAGGGCGCCGGCAAAGAGGCCGACACCGCAGTACAGGTCGAGCGCCATCTCGCCCTTGCGCGGCATCAGGCCCTGCATGACGGCCTTGACCAGGGTGTCCGCGGCCTGCGGATGGACCTGCCAGAAGCCGCCGCTGCCGACACGGTACGTACGGCCGTCGGCGCGCTCGCGGACGAAGGCGCGGCCGTGGACGCGGTGGATGCCGCCGTCGTGCTCCTCGACGCGCATGACGGAGACGGGCTTGTCGAGCTCGACGAGGGGCAGCCGGGCGCCGGGCCTCGGTTCGAGGATCACCATGCGGTCCTGGGAGCCCGTCGCGGCGATCGCGTCGACCGAGACCATGCCGGACCAGTCACGCTCCTCGACCCCGAGCTCGCTGACGCCGACGGCCGCGATCATGCAGTGGTCGATCGGCTCGACCTCGTGCGAGCGGTGGCGGCGCAGCCCCGCGTTGCCATCCGGATCGACGGCGTACTGCACGCGGGTGCGCCAGGCCGGGACCTCGCCCGCCGGCAGCTTGTCGCCCTCGGCGGGCATCACCGTGCCGTCCCAGCCCGCCTCCTCCGGAGTGAGGCCGGCGAGCCGCTGGAGCTGCTCGGTGATGACCTCGCCCTTGAGCCGTCGCTGGGCGCCCGGCTTGGCGTGCTGCCAGTCGCAACCGCCGCAGCGGCCGGGACCGGCGTACGGGCAGGGGGCCTCCACACGGTCCTTGGACGGTTCGAGCACGGTGACGGCATCGGCGCGCAGGAACCGCGCACCCTCCTCGCCCTCGGTGACCCGCGCGAGGACCCGTTCGCCAGGCAGGGTGTGCCGGACGAAGAGGACCTGTCCTTCGGCCGTACGGGCAATGCAGTGCCCGCCGTGGGCGACAGGGCCGATCTCGACCTCGTACTCCTCCCCCACCAGCGATTTCTTCGGTTCTGCCTGCATGGCGGGGTGACTCCAGATGCGAAAGGGTGCGGGAGGGGTGCGGAAGCGGTACGGGAAGGGTGCGGGAGGGGGGAACGGCCGGACAACAGCCCACCAGTCTACGTGGCCACCGCCCGGCCGCTCACCACAAGCCAGGCGGCGGCAGGGCCGAGGTGGCGTCAGCCCTTCGTCGTCCCCGTCGGCTCCTTCGGACGGTCCTGCGCGGGACCGCGCCGCACCGCCCCCGGCGCGTTCCACTCCTGCCGCTTGCGGGCCCGCTTGCGCGCGACCTCGGAGGACTCCAGCTGGTAGGGCACCGACGTCACCATCACGCCCGGCGTGAACAGCAGCCGGCCCTTCAGCCTGAGCGCGCTCTGGTTGTGCAGCAGCTGCTCGTACCAGTGTCCGACCACGTACTCGGGGATGATCACGGACACCGCGTCGCGCGGGGACTCGCGGCGCAGCCCCTTCACGTACTCGATGACGGGACGCGTGATCTCGCGGTACGGCGAATCCAGGACCTTCAGCGGTACGTCGATGCCGCGGCGCTCCCACTCGTCGCGCAGCGCCTTCGTCTCGACCGGGTCGACATTGACGCTGAGCGCCTCCAGGGTGTCGGAGCGCATCAGCTTGGCGTATGCGAGGGCGCGCAGCGAGGGGCGGTGGATCTTGGAGATCAGGACCACGGAGTGGACGCGGGAGGGGCGGACGCTGTCGTCGGAGGGTCCCTCGGGCGCGGCCAGTTCCTCGGCGACCCGGTCGTAGTGCTTACGGATCGCGCTCATCGTCGCGTAGAAGATCACCATGCCGAGCAGCGCGACCCAGGCGCCGTGCGTGAACTTCGTGACGAGGACGACGACGAGCACGAGCCCGGTGAAGAAGGCGCCGAAGGTGTTGATCGCCCGGGAGCGGACCATGTGGCGGCGCTTGGCCTGGTCCTTCTCGGTGCGCAGATGACGGTTCCAGTGCCGGACCATGCCGGTCTGGCTGAGCGTGAAGGAGACGAAGACACCGACGATGTAGAGCTGGATGAGCTTGGTCGAGTCCGCGCCGTAGACCCAGACGAGCAGCGCGGCCGCGAGGGCGAGCAGCACGATGCCGTTGGAGAAGGCGAGGCGGTCGCCGCGGGTGTGCAACTGGCGCGGGAGGTAGCGGTCCTGGGCGAGGATCGAGCCGAGCAGCGGGAAGCCGTTGTACGCGGTGTTGGCGGCGAGGAACAGGACCAGCGCGGTGGCGGCGGCCAGCACCACGAACGGGAAGCTGCCCTTGCCGAAGACCGCCTCGGCGACCTGCGAGATCACCGGGTTCTGGACGTAGCCGGAGCCGACCGCGACGCCGTTGTGGATCAGGTCGACGGCCGGGTTCTCGGCCATCCGCACCTTGGTCGCCATGGCCAGGCCGATGATGCCGCAGAACATGGTGACGGCGAGCAGGCCCATCGCCGCGAGGGTGGTC
This sequence comes from Streptomyces sp. NPDC127595, assembly GCF_042671685.1. Lineage (NCBI taxonomy): Bacteria > Bacillati > Actinomycetota > Actinomycetes > Kitasatosporales > Streptomycetaceae > Streptomyces > Streptomyces sp. NPDC127595. The sequence continues at coordinate 377,143 of NZ_JBHXWK010000008.1, forward strand.
GCGGCGTTCTTCGACTTGGGCTTGCGGAAGGCCGGGACGCCGTTGGAGATCGCCTCGACGCCGGTGAGCGCGGCGCAGCCGGAGGAGAACGCGCGCAGCAGCAGGAAGACGAGGGCGAAGCCGGCAAGCCCTTGGTGCTCGGCCTCGATGTGGAAGTCGGCGGTCGGCGCCTTCATGGTGTCGTCCAGCACGAGCCCGCGGAACGAGCCCCACGCGATCATGATGAAGACGCCCGCCACGAAGACGTACGTCGGAATCGCGAAGAGCTTTCCGGACTCCTTCACTCCGCGCAGGTTCATCAGCGTGAGCAGCACGATGACGCCGACCGCGCACAGCACCTTGTGCTCGATCACGAACGGGATCGCCGAGCCGAGGTTCTCGATGCCGGAGGCGATCGAGACGGCGACGGTGAGGACGTAGTCGACGAGCAGCGCGCTGGCGACGGTGAGGCCGGCGCGCGGGCCGAGGTTGGTGTTGGCGACCTCGTAGTCGCCGCCGCCGCTCGGGTACGCGTGCACGTTCTGCCGGTAGGAGGCGACCACGGTGAACATCAGCACCACGACCGCGAGCGCGATCCACGGGCTGAAGTGGTAGGCCGACACGCCCGCGATGGAGAGGACCAGGAGCACTTCTCCGGGTGCGTACGCCACGGAGGAGAGCGGGTCGGATGCGAAGACGGGGAGTGCGATGCGCTTCGGCAGGAGCGTTTCTCCGAGCCGGTCACTGCGCAGTGCGCGCCCGATCAGGATCCGTTTGGGCACGTCGGTCAGTTTGGACACGGAGAGGATCGTAAGCGTTCGAACGGGCGGTCGCCCACCTGCCGCACGACATCTGCCCTCCGAGTGAAAACGGGCACATGCCCCGTTGCGGATTCCGCAGTCGCACAGATCCGCATGCCTATATGAAAAACATCCACATTTGCCCGCTTATGGAGGTTCCATGCACGCCACCGCGGAGCTCATCGGCGCGGCCGCCGGACTCATCGGCCTCGGAATCCTGACCCTGCTGAGCGTCCGCAGCATCAACCGTCGCTGACCCCCACTCGACAGGAGCCGACAGACGGCTTCCGGTCAGTTACCTGGCGCGAGGGAGGAGTGACCCGGATCACTTGGGCGGCCTCCCAGGGCCACCACCCCCCGTCGATCCGTACGGCTTTGCCGCTACGGTGGAGGCGGACAAGCGATGCAGACGGCTCACACCTGCGCGGGATCACCATCAGGGTTCACCGGCATGATGTTGCCCAGTGGCCGAAAACAGGCCGCAGCGTGTTGCCCGGCGAGCCGAGAGAGAGCTATGAGCAGGACATTTACGCAGGTCGAAGGCCTAGCGGGGAGTGCGGGGTAAGGCCGTGCATATTGTCATCATGGGTTGCGGAAGAGTCGGTTCCGCACTTGCCCGGACCCTGGAGCAACAGGGGCACACGGTCGCCGTGATCGACCAGGACCCCACCGCCTTCCGACGACTGGGCTCCGGGTTCGGCGGCCGCCGCGTCACCGGCGTCGGCTTCGACCAGGACACGCTGCGCGAGGCGGGCATCGAGGAGGCCGGGGCCTTCGCCGCGGTCTCGAGCGGTGACAACTCGAACATCATCGCCGCCCGGGTGGCCCGAGAGATGTTCGGCATCGAGAACGTGGCGGCGCGCATCTACGACCCGCGCCGCGCCGAGGTCTACCAGCGCCTGGGCATCCCGACCGTCGCCACCGTCCGCTGGACGGCCGACCAGATGCTCCGCCGGCTGCTGCCCTCGGGCGCCGAGCCGCTGTGGCGCGACCCGACCGGCGGCGTACAGCTCGCCGAGGTACACGCCTCCACCGCCTGGGTCGGTCACAAGATCAGCCGGCTCCAGGACGAGACCGGCGTACGCGTGGCCTTCCTCACCCGGCTGGGCGAGGCGGTTCTGCCCAGCTCGCAGACGGTGCTGCAGGAAGGCGACCTGGTGCACGTGATGATGCGCACCTTCGACGTGGACAAGGTCGAGGCGTCCTTCGCCAAGGGCCCTGAAGAGGAAGCCGGTCACTGATGAGAGTCGCCATTGCCGGTGCCGGCGCCGTGGGCCGCTCGATCGCGGGCGAGCTCCTGGAGAACGGTCACGAGATCCTGCTGATCGACAAGGCGCCCACCGCCATCTCGGTCGAGCGCGTCCCGCAGGCGGAGTGGCTGCTCGCCGACGCCTGCGAGATCACCTCCCTGGACGAGGCCGCGCTCCAGCGCTGCAACGTGGTCATCGCGGCCACCGGCGACGACAAGGTCAACCTCGTCGTCTCGCTGCTCGCGAAGACCGAGTACGGCGTCCCGCGGGTCGTCGCCCGCGTCAACAACCCGAAGAACGAGTGGCTGTTCAACGAGTCCTGGGGCGTCGACGTCGCCGTCTCCACCCCGCGTCTGATGTCGGCCCTGGTCGAGGAGGCCGTCAGCGTCGGCGACCTGGTCCGCCTGCTCCGCTTCAGCCACGGCGACGCCAACCTCGTCGAGCTGACCCTGCCGCCGGAGTCCGCCCTGGCCGGCACCCAGGTCGGCGACGTGGAGTGGCCCGAGGACACGTCCCTGGTCACCATCATCCGCGGCACCCGCGTCCTGACCCCCTCCCGGGAGGACTCCCTGGAGGCCGGCGACGAACTCCTGTTCGTCGCCGCACAGGCCCGCGAGGAACAGCTCGAGGACCTGCTGTCGGTGCGCCGCGAGGACGCGAACAGCTAGGGGGCGTCGTTTGGATCACCTCGGGTCCGCGACGCCTGGCACGGCACCTCGCCGCGTTGTCGCATCACCCGAGTACGCCCAGTACGCGGGTCATGCTCCGCCTTGCGATGCACCGCACCACGCGCCGCGGCCTGATCCGAGGTGATCCAAACGACACCCCCTAGCCGTTTCCGATACGGGGATGGGGGCGCCCGGAGATCTCCGGGCGCCCCCATCCTCGTACGGGCTGAGTGCTTACGTCCTCGTACGGGCGGACGGGCTTACGTCCTCGTACAGGCTGAAGCGCTTACGCCTCTCGGCGGTGGCTGGTCGGCGCGGTGTCGCCGCGCTCCTGTGCCAGCGCGGCCTTGCGCTCGTCCTCCGCCTTCTCCTCGGCTTCCATCTCGGCGAACACGTCGATGGGCGGCGGCGCCTTCGCGAGGAAGACCCAGGTGAGCCAGACGGCGAGCAGGAACGGCGGGATCTTCAGGGCGATCAGAACCCAGCCGAACTGGGTGGTGTCGGCCCACCAGTAGAGCGGGAAGAGGATCGCGCACTTGGCGAGCAGGATCAGGCCCCAGGCCCAACTGGCCTTGGTGTACGCCTTCTTGCGGCCGGGGTTGCGGGTGCGCCAGGAGAGGTTCTCCTTGAAGACCGGGCCCAGGATCAGGCCGATCAGGGGGACGCCCGCGAGGGTGGTGATGATGTAGGCGAGGGCCAGGCCGAGCGTGTAGAGCATGCCCGGCAGGTAGAAGTTCTTCGCGTTGCCCGTCATCATCGCGAAGATCACGCCGAAGGCGACGCCGAAGACGCCGCTGAAGGCGTGCTTGACGGTGTCCTTCATGACCAGCCGGACCACGACGAGAACCACGGACATGGCGAGGGCGGCGATGGCCGCCGAGTGCAGGTCCTTGTTGATCGTGAAGATGGTGACGAAGAGGAGGCCGGGCACGACCGTCTCGACCATGCCCCGCACACCGCCGAACGCCTCGAAGAGCGCGGCCTCCGTCACCGCCCTCGAGTCCTGCTGGGGGTCTTCGGTCGGCTTGTCGAGCGACGTCACCGGCTACTCCCGTCCAAGCGGTCTGAGTTCGTACTTCGGGTTGAAGAGCACCCTACGGCCCCGGCTCATGGAGACGCGGCCCGATGCGATGAGTTTGCGCCCCGGCTCGATGCCCACGATGGAACGCCTGCCGAGCCACACCACGTCCAGGGCAGCAGAGCCGTCGAACAGCTCGGCCTCCAGGGCCGGGACTCCGGCGCGCGGACGCAGAGTGACCGTGCGCAAGGTACCAGTAACCGTCACGATCTGTCGGTCGTGGCAGTCACCGATACGCGTGCAGCCCGCGGTCTCGGCGTCCTCGCGCAGCTCCTCGGACTCCAGGTCCTCCTGGGACGAGGAGAGCCTGTCCAGCATGCGCCGGAACCGGCCCGCAGACTTTTCGGAACGCGGAACAGCACTCATACCGAAAGCGTACCGGGGGGCGCTGACAGCGTCGTACCCACAAGGGCCGGCCTTCGAACCGGTATCCCCCTCGGAGTCCCCCGAGGGTCAGCGTTCGAACCGGTACCCCATCCCCGGCTCCGTGATGAAGTGCCGAGGATGCGAGGGGTCCACCTCCAGCTTGCGGCGGAGCTGTGCCATGTAGACCCGCAGATAGTTCGTCTCCGTGCCGTACGACGGCCCCCAGACCTCCTGGAGCAGCTGCTTCTGGCTGACCAGCCGCCCTGTGTTGCGCACCAGGACCTCCAGGAGGTGCCACTCCGTGGGGGTCAGGCGCACATCGCGTCCGTCGCGGTTGACCTTCTTGGCGGCCAGGTCGACGGTGAAGTCCTCGGTCTCGACGATCACGTCGTCCTCGCCGCCGCCGGTGGGCTCCGCGCGGCGGACGGCGGCGCGCAGCCGGGCCAGCAGCTCGTCCATGCCGAAGGGCTTGGTGACGTAGTCGTCGGCGCCCGCGTCCAGGGCCTCGACCTTCTCGTCCGAGGAGTGCCGGGCGGAGAGCACCAGGATGGGCACCCGGGTCCAGCCGCGCAGCCCCCTGATGACCTCGACGCCGTCCATGTCGGGCAGGCCGAGGTCGAGCACGACGACGTCGGGGTGCCGGGCGGCGGCGAGCTGGAGCGCGGTGGCTCCGTCGGGGGCCGCGTCGACCTCGTACTTGCGTGCCTTGAGGTTGATGACGAGGGCTCGCGTGATCTGGGGCTCGTCATCGACCACGAGGACCCGGGTCATGAGGCCTGCCTTTCTGCTGCTGATCCTGCTGAGGCAGGTGTGGATACGGCGGTGGTCGGGTCGGGGCGGCTGGGCACCGCCCGGAGTGTGAGCACCATGGTGAGTCCACCGCCGGGGGTGTCCTCGGCGTTCAGTGTGCCGCCCATCGCCTCGGCGAAGCCCCGGGCGACCGCGAGGCCAAGGCCCACACCGGCGCCGCGCGGGGCGTCGCCGTAGCGCTGGAAGGGCTCGAAGATCCGGTCCTTGGCCTCATCGGGGACGCCGGAGCCGCGGTCCACGACCCGCATCTCCACCCGGTCGGCCATGGCGCTCGCCGACACCAGAACGAGTTCGTCGGCGGGACTGTATTTGACGGCGTTCTCCACGAGGTTGGCGACCGCTCGCTCCAGCAGCCCCGCGTCGACGGCGATCATCGGCAGGGTCTCGGGGATGTCCAGCTCGACGCTGTCCTCGGGTACGCCGCCGAGCGCCATCGGGACCACCTCGTCGAGGTCGATCTCGCGGACCAGCGGGGACACGGTGCCGGTCTGGAGGCGGGACATGTCCAGCAGGTTGCCCACCAGGTGGTCGAGCCGGTCCGCGCCGTCCTCGATGCCCTTGAGGAGTTCCGCCTGGTCCTCCTCCGACCAGGCCACGTCGTCCGAGCGCAGGGATGTGACAGCCGCCTTGATCCCGGCCAGCGGGGTGCGGAGGTCGTGGCTGACGGCCGCCAGCAACGCCGTACGGATGCGGTTGCCCTCGGCCAGCTCCTTGGCCTGGTCGGCTTCGTGCTGAAGGCGCTGCCGGTCCAGGACCACCACGGCCTGCGCGGCGAAGGCCGCCAGAACCCGGCGGTCGGAAGCCGGCAGCACCCGCCCGGACAGCGCGAGCGCCATGTGGTCGCCCACCGGGATGTCCACGTCCGCGTCCTCGGGGCGGACACACGACCTCGGACCCACACTCCCCGCACACGTCCACGGATCGACGTCGCTCTCCCGCTCCAGCAGCGCCACCGACTCCATCCCGAACGTCTCCCGGACCCGATCCAACAACGCCTCCAGGCTGTTCTCACCGCGCAGCACACTGCCCGCCAGGAAGGAAAGGATCTCCGACTCGGCGCGCAGCCGGGCCGCCTGGTGTGTACGCCGGGCCGCCAGATCCACCACCGACGCCACGGACACGGCGACCCCGAAGAAGATCGCGATGGCGACGATGTTCTTGGGATCGGCGATCGTCAGCCGGTGCAGCGGGGGCGTGTAGTAGTAGTTCAGGAGCAGCGAGCCGAAAGCCGCCGAGGCGAGCGCCGGATAGAGACCGCCGAGGAGGGCGGCCGCCACCGTCAGCGCCAGGAACAGCAGCATGTCGTTGGCGAGGCCCAGATCCACGCTGTTGAGGAAGAGCGCGAGGAGCACCGGGCCGCCCACGCCGACGATCCAGCCCCAGATGATCCGGGACCGGCCGAGCCGCGCACCCCGCGCCACCGGCAGCCCCCGGCCCTTGCCCGCCTCGTCGTGCGTGACGATGTGCACGTCCAGGTCGGAGCCCGACTCGCGGGCGACCGTGGCACCGACGCCGGGCCCGAAGACGTACTGCCAGGTCTTGCGGCGTGAGGAGCCGAGCACGATCTGCGTGGCGTTGACGCCCCGCGCGAAGTCCAGCAGCGCGGCCGGGATGTCGTCCCCCACGACGTGGTGGAAGGTGCCGCCGAGGTCCTCGACCAGGGTGCGCTGGACGGCCAGTTCCTTGGGCGAGGCGGAGGTCAGCCCGTCGCTGCGCGCGATGTAGACGGCCATCACCTCGCCACCGGCGCCCTTCTCCGCCAGCCGCGCGGCGCGGCGAATGAGCGTCCGGCCCTCCGGACCACCCGTCAGCCCCACCACGATCCGCTCCCGCGAACCCCAGATCTTCTTGACGCTGTGATCGGTGCGGTACTCGGTCAGGTACTCGTCGACCCGGTCCGCCACCCACAACAGCGCCAGCTCACGCAGAGCCGTGAGGTTGCCGGGGCGGAAGTAGTTCGACAGCGCCGCGTCGACCTTGTCGGACTTGTAGATGTTCCCGTGCGCCATCCGCCGCCGCAGCGCCTGGGGCGACATGTCGACCAGCTCTATCTGATCCGCCCGCCGGACCACCTCGTCCGGGACGGTCTCCCGCTGCCGTACCCCCGTGATCGACTCCACCACGTCGCCCAGCGACTCGAGATGCTGGATGTTGACCGTCGAGACGACATCGATCCCCGCCGCGAGCAGTTCCTCGACGTCCTGCCAGCGCTTGGCGTTCCGCGAACCGGGGACATTGGTGTGGGCCAGCTCGTCGACCAGGGCGACCTGGGGGTGCCGGGCCAGTACGGCGTCCACGTCCATCTCGGTGAAGACGGAGCCGCGGTACTCCAGCTCCTTGCGCGGGACCTGCTCCAGGCCGTGCAGCATCACCTCGGTACGCGCGCGATGGTGGTGCTCGACGAACGCGACCACACAGTCGGTGCCCCGCTCGACGCGCCGGTGCGCCTCGGAGAGCATCGCGTACGTCTTGCCGACGCCCGGTGCCGCGCCCAGGTAGATCCGAAGCTTGCCGCGTCCCATGGCCCCTATTGTCTTCCCGTCACCGCTGTGTACGCAGCGTCGACCTTACGGCCAATAATCCCGGCAAAAGGGACGGGAGGCTGGACGGAGCACGTTTTGACGCAACCCTGATGGCCGGGCACCCGTGTCGCTGGTGGGCACCCGGCCGCGGGACGGTTCGGCCGAGGTCGTCCCCGTACGTCAGCTGAGGTTGTCCCCCTGGGTCAGGGTCTCCCAGGCCACGAACAGGTTGTTGGTGCCGGCCGGACGGTTCTGCAGGGTCAGGGTCTGGGTGTTGGCCATGGCATAGCCGAGGCGGTTGTGCATGGCGTTGTAGCCGACCTCGGTGACCGGTCCGAGCCCGAGCGTGAGGGACCCTCCGCACAGATTGCTGGGCACCGCCGTGCCCAGCTGGTACTTGGCCTGGAAGCCGAGCGCCTGGCGCAGCCGCTCACCCACGTCGGTGGTGTACAGGTCGATGCCCTGGATCCGGCTGGTCTCCGCGACGTGCGAGATGGAGGAGATGCCGTACCCGGTGTGCACGAAGTCGCGGCACGTCTCCTGGGTGAGGCCGGTGGTGAAGGTCGACTGTCCCTGCCAGTAGGCGACGATCTTGGCCGTGGTGTCGAGGTTCTGGCTCGGCACGGTCTTCGGCACGGCGCCGTCGGAGGCGAGGTAGATGTACGCGGCGGTACGCGTCCGGAACTTCGCCATGGCGGAGTCCCACACCGTCTTGTCCTCGAGGAAGACGGAGATGCCGATGGCGGCCTCCATCATCGTCAGCTCCCAGTTCCCGTTGGAATTGGAGCCGTTGATGATCTCCGGCAGGTAGACGTTGCGCAGCATGGTCCCGAAGCGCGCGGAGTTCGTCCAGGTGCTGGTGTACGTGTACTTGATGATCTCGGCGGCCTTGGTCCAGGAGGACCCGGCCCAGCCGGTCTGCAGAGGCGCGTTGCTGTTGGTGTGGTCGGTGATGGTGGCCGACCAGGCGTCCATCAGCTGGATGGACTTCTGCGCGTAGCGGACGTCCTTGGTGATGTACCAGGCGAGAGCGGTGGTGTACGCGGCTATCGCGTCCTCACGCTCGTCGGTGCAGCCGTTGTTGGGGTTCGAGTACGAGCCGCACTCGACGACCGAGCGCGGGAGGGGGGTGCGCGTCAGCGAGGCGTACTTGCTCGCCAGCATCTGGTCGTACGCGCCCTTCCAGGGCTGGGCGCCGGCCAGGACCTGGGTGCGGGCGAAGTCCAACTGCCCCCTGGAGACGCCGACTCCGGGGTGCACGAAGGTGGTGGGCGCGGCTTCGGCCTTCTGCTGGGCGCCGGGCAGCGAGAGCATCGCGGCGACCAGGGCGGCGGTCGTGGCGACGGTGACGAGGAAGGCTGGGCGACGTCTGCGGAGACGGACTGTGGGGGTTTCGGGCATGTGACGGGATCCGTTCTCGTATGTGAATTACACACTGGGGACTGAACACACGCGTTGGCGGGGACCATAGGTCCAGACCAACTTTCCGTCAAGGCCTGCCGAAGAACGCGCACCTCAACTGCCCTTCGGCCAGGAGGACTCGGGCATACGAAAGGGCCGCACCCCCTGTGCTGGGGATACGGCCCGACTCGTATGCGAGGAGTGCTAGCGAACCTCGGTGGTCTCCGGCCCGCGCTGCAACTGCCCCATGCCGCCGGAGAAGCGGGAACCGGCCTGCTCCTCCTGCTGGACACCCTCGGGCACCATCTGCGCGTCGTTCGGCAGCTTCAGGACGATCGGGTCGCGAGGGGCCATCGGACCCTCACCACGCACGACGACCGTGTCCCGGAAGATCTGCTCAAGGAGACCCGCGGCCTGCGGCTGCACCGCACCCTGCCCGGAGATCACTCCACGCAGGAACCAACGGGGGCCGTCCACGCCGACGAACCGTACGACCTGGAAACCGCCCGTGCCGTCCGGCAGCTGCACCGGAACCTGCGCGCGCAGCTCCCAGCCCAGCGGGCCCTCGACCTCGTCGATGACACCGCCCTGCTGGGTGATGCCGGAGGCGATCTCCTCACGCACCTCGCCCCAGATGCCCTCGCGCTTGGGAGCGGCGAAGGCCTGCAGCTGGATGGCGCTGTCCTTCAGAACGACGGTGGCCGCGACGATCGCGTCGCCCGCGACCTCCACCCGCAGCTCCATGCCGTCGACTCCGGGCACCAGAATGCCGCCCAGGTCGACACGGCCCTCGGCGGGCTCGCGCACCTCCGAGTCGTCCCAGGGTCCGTCGGGCCGCGGCTCGGGCTCGAGCCTCACCCGCTCCCGGTCCGCCTCGTCCGCCTCAGTGTCGACGTCGTCGACGACCTGCTCGGCCTCGCCCGCCGCGTCCTCGGCGGCACTGCCCTTCTTGCGACGTCCGAACACGTCACTGTCCTTCCCGGTCGGATACGACCGAAGCGTATCGATTCCCACCCGCCCCGCCGCCCACGGCGGCGTGACCGCCGGTGGACCCGAAGCCCCCTGCGGCCCGCACCGAGTCGGGAAGCTCCGCGACCTCCCGGAAGCGGACCTTCTCGACCTGCTGGACGACCAGTTGGGCAATCCGGTCGAAGCGCTCGAACCGCACGGACTCGCGCGGGTCGAGATTCACCACGATCACCTTGATCTCCCCACGGTACCCGGCATCCACCGTCCCCGGGGCATTCACCAGGGCGACACCGCAGCGGGCGGCCAGCCCGGAACGGGGGTGTACGAAGGCCGCGTACCCCTCTGGCAGCGCGACAGACACTCCCGTGGGCAGAACGGCCCGTTCACCCGGTTCCAGTTCACATCTCTCGGTGGTACGCAGATCCGCTCCCGCGTCACCGGGGTGCGCGTACTCGGGAAGCGGGACTTCCGGGTCGACGCGCCTGATCAGCACATCCACAGGATTACGGGTCACGGGTTCACCTCGAAGGCGCGTGCGCGCCTGACCTGGTCGGGGTCGTCCATGGCCACCTGGATCTCCTCCTGGCGGCCGTTGTCGATGAAGTGGTCGACCTTCACCTCGATGAAGAGGGCGTCGGCGCGGACGGCGACGGGCCCTTCGGGGCCGCCGATCCGCCCGGTCGCGGTCGAGTAGATCTTGCGCCCGGCCACGGCCTTGACCTCGGCCTCCAGGAACAGCACGGTGCCGACGGGCACGGGCCGTACGAAGTCCGTCTCCAGCCGTCCCGTCACCGCGATGGTCCGCAGCAGCCAGTTCAGCGAGCCGAGCGTCTCGTCGAGCGCGGTGGCGAGCACCCCGCCGTGCGCGAGACCGGGGGCGCCCTGGTGGGCGGCCCGCACGGTGAACTCCGCCGTGATCTTGACCCCTTCGCCCGCACGCGCTTGCAGGTGCAGCCCATGGGCCTGTCCCTCGCCGCATCCGAAACACTGCCCGTAGTGCGCTCCGAGGAGCTCACCTGCCGGGGGTGCGTCGGGGTGCCGCACCGGCGCGACGGCGTCGGCGGGAGGCTTCAGAGCTGCGGAAGTACCACTCACAGCCGCAGACCTTACCCGCGCGTCAAGCCGACGGACGCCCCGTGCCAAGCTTGACTTCATGCAGCTCTCCACCACGCCGTACGAAGAACGCCTCAACGCGCCCCGAAGCTGGTGGCTGGTCTGCTTCCTGGTGGGGGTCTCGATGGCCCTGATCTTCCTGCCGTTCGGTGCGCTGCCACTGCTGGGCGCTCTGGTCGGCGGCACCGCGGTCGCGGCGGTCGTGACGAGTTCGTACGGCTCGATCCGCATCCGGATCGTCGGCGACTCCCTGATCGCGGGCGACGCGAAGATCCCGGTCGCGGCCCTCGGCGACGCCGTGACCCTGGACCAGGAGGAGGCGCGCGCCTGGCGCACGTTCAAGGCCGACACTCGCGCCTTCATGCTGCTGCGCGCCTACATCCCCACGGCCCTGAAGGTCGAGGTCACCGACCCCGCGGACCCGACGCCGTACCTGTACCTGTCGACCCGGGAGCCCGAGCGCCTGGCAGCGGCGCTGGAAGCCGCGCGGGCAACGGCGTAGGGACCCGGTCGCCTCAGGGCGGGCAGGACAGGCAGGGCGAGCTCAGTTCCCGAGCTCCTTGGGGATCTCCCCCATCCGCAGGGGGTCGGCGGGTGCGTCGAGCGGCGGGAGCTCCGGAAGTGCGTCCCACGGCACCTGGGACTTACGCAGGTCCTTGCGGATGTGCTCCGCGAGGCGTCTGGTGTCGCGGCGGTTCATGACCGCTCCGACCGCCGCGCCGACCATGAACGGCATCAGGTTGGGCAGGTCCCGGACCATGCGCTTCATGATCTGCTGGCGAAGCTGACGCTTCATGGGGCCGCCCAGCGCGGCGTTGAGCGAGGCCACCTTCGTCACGTCGATCCCGCGCTCGGTGGACCAGGAGTTGAGATACCCCGTACTGCGCTGCGTCAGGTTCCCGGGCGGGCGGACGCCGTACACCTCGTGCAGTTCGGCGATCAGCTTCAGCTCGATCGCGGCGACGCCGGTGATCTCGGCGGCGATCTCCGTGGGCATCGCGGGCGGCACCGGAAGCATGGCGGCCGCGCCGATGCCGGCGCCCACCGCCGAGGTCGCGTTGGCCGCGCCCGCGACGAGCTTGTCGGCGAGCTGCTCCGCGGTCAGGCCGGGGAACTGCCGACGGAGGGCCGCGAGGTCCCGTACGGGGATACGCGGAGCGATGTCGATGATGCGGTCGGCGAGGTAGGACAGGCCTGCTCTCGCCCTGCTGCCGCCCTTGCGAACGCCTTCCTTGACGCCGTCGCGGACGGCCGCCGCACGGCGCTTGGCCGCGGGCGCCGGGGTGTCCACGGGCACCAGTTCGCCGGTGGGCGCCGAAGCCCCTGCCGACGTCGTGGCGGGCGGCCGGTCGAGCGAGGCTGATCCTGGTCGGGAAGAGCCCCGCTCGTCGTCACGCACGCCTTCAGGGCCGTCTGACGGCCCTTCGTCCGCTCCCCGTCCGGAGGAGCGGCGCTTCCAGGGAGGGGTCGAGCCAGTCACGGCCGACCCCGCCTCAGTCGCAGTCGCGGCAGATCGGCTGGCCGTTCTTCTCTCGGGCCAGCTGGCTGCGGTGGTGCACCAGGAAGCAGCTCATGCAAGTGAACTCGTCCTGCTGCTTGGGAAGGACCCGGACGGCCAGCTCCTCGTTCGAGAGGTCCGCGCCGGGCAGTTCCAGGCCTTCTGCGGCCTCGAACTCATCCACGTCTACAGACGACGTCGACTTGTCGTTACGGCGAGCCTTCAGTTCCTCAAGGCTGTCCGAATCGACGTCGTCGTCGGTCTTGCGTGGGGTGTCGTAATCCGTTGCCATGTCGCTCTCCCCCTCTGGGTGTCTGCGGTGTCTCAGCGCACGTAACGCGTGAGAGGCCGGACTTGTGCCCGACCCGAGGCGGAGATTTTGCCTCACATCAAGGTCTGTTACTCAATCGACACCCAACCGGACTCCTCAAGAGTGATCGGCTTGGATGGCGATGCGGACCGTACACGGTCCGAAGGCCGCACTTCAAAGGCGTACCCCCGTGTACTTCCCGTGATCTGGACCCCCGAAAACCCGGATTATCCCGGCTTTACGACAGCCTTCTTGATCACGGAGAGTAGATGGCCGGAAATTCGCCCTTGTGATCGATCACACACGAGCCTCCCGGACGTATGCCCAGAAAATTCCGCGCAAAGCGAACATCCTCGCGTGTCGGCGACATGGTCTCAGATCGGCAGGGTGACTCGCATCACGAGCCCACCTCCTTCACGCGGCGACGCGAGGATATGCCCCCGGTGCGCACGGGCCACCGACCGGGCAATCGACAGGCCAAGGCCCACACCCTTGTCGCTACCTGTGCGCTCTGTACGCAGCCGCCGGAAGGGCTCGAAAAGATTGTCGATCTCGTACGCGGGAACCACCGGACCTGTGTTCGACACGACCAGGACCGCCTGACCGTGCTGAACCTGGGTCGTGACCTCGACCCAGCCGTCCTCCGGCACGTTGTACCGGACGGCGTTCTGGACGAGGTTCAGGGCGATCCGCTCAAGGAGGACGCCGTTGCCCTGGACGACCGCCGGGGCGCACTCCGAGCGGATCTCCACGCCCTTGACGGCCGCCTCGGCGCGGACTTGGTCGACGGCCCGTGAAGCGACCTCCGAGAGGTCCACGGGCTTGCGCTCGACGATCTGGTTGTCGCTGCGGGCGAGCAGCAGCAGGCCCTCGACGAGCTGCTCGCTGCGCTCGTTGGTGGCCAGCAGGGTCTTGCCGAGCTGTTGCAGTTCCGCCGGCGCCCCGGGATCCGAGAGGTGCACCTCGAGAAGCGTGCGGTTGATCGCCAGCGGCGTCCGCAGCTCGTGCGAGGCGTTGCCCACGAAGCGCTGCTGCGCGGTGAAGGCCCGCTGGAGCCGCTCCAGCATGTCGTCGAAGGTGTCCGCCAGCTCCTTCAACTCGTCGTCCGGGCCGTCCAGTTCGATCCGCCGGGAGAGGTCCGAGCCCGCCACCGCGCGCGCGGTACGGGTGATCCGGCCGAGCGGCGCGAGCACCCGGCCCGCCATCGCGTAACCGAAGGCGAAGGCGATGATGGCGAGGCCGAGCAGGGCGAGCAAGGAGCGGGAGAGCAGGTCGTCCAGGGCGTGCTGACGCTGCTCGTTGACGCAGGCGTTCATCGCGTTGTTGAGCTCGGCTGCGTCCGGCTGGGCGGGGAAATTGCAGATCTGGCTGCTCACCTGGCCAGAGAGGATCTTAAAGGGCAGATCACTGCCCACGTTCAGCGCCTGCGCCGCGAGCAGATAGATGATCGACAGCAGCATGATGCCGGCGATCAGGAACATCCCGCCGTACAGCAGCGTCAGCCTTATCCGGATGGTGGGCCGCAGCCAGGGGAACGGAGTCTCCACCCGTCTGGGGTCCCACGTGGGCTTCGGAGGCGCCGTGGGAGGCGCGGGCGTCGTGGTCACCGTGGATCAGATCCGGTAACCGGAACCGGGCACGGTGACGATCACGGGGGGCTCGCCGAGCTTGCGGCGCAGGGTCATGACCGTGACCCGTACGACGTTGGTGAAGGGGTCCGTGTTCTCGTCCCAGGCCTTCTCCAGGAGCTGCTCGGCCGAGACGACGGCGCCCTCGCTGCGCAGCAGCACCTCCAGGACGGCGAACTCCTTCGGCGCGAGCTGGACTTCCTTGCCGTCGCGGAAGACCTCGCGGCGGTTGGGATCGAGCTTGATCCCGGCGCGCTCCAGGACCGGCGGCAGCGGCAGGCTCGTACGGCGTCCCAGGGCACGCACGCGTGCCGTCAGCTCGCTGAACGCGAACGGCTTGGGGAGGTAGTCGTCCGCGCCGATCTCCAGGCCCTCGACACGGTCGCTGACGTCGCCGGAAGCGGTGAGCATCAGCACGCGTGTGGGCATGCCGAGCTCGACGATCTTGCGGCAGACGTCATCGCCGTGCACGAGCGGGAGGTCGCGGTCGAGAACCACCACGTCGTAGTCGTTGACTCCGACGCGCTCCAGGGCGGCCGCGCCGTCGTACACGACGTCGACGGCCATGGCCTCCCGGCGCAGTCCGGTGGCCACCGCATCGGCGAGCAGCTGCTCGTCCTCGACGACGAGTACGCGCACGTCGCTTGTCCTTCCTCTGTCCGCTCGCGCAGCGCCTCTTCGGCGGCACGCGGGCAGGGCCTGTCGTGGGGTAAGGCCTCCATCCTGCCCTTTTCGGCCATAAGTCGGCTGTAAGACGGGGAGAGCGGGTGGGAATGCCAGATTTTCTCGTGCGGTTGAGGTTTCCACGGAAGGGAGTGGGGGGACGACAGCTTTACACCCCGCGATCACGCTCTGCTTGTGGCAAGCCACCTTGTGGTAGGTCCAACCGCTTTCCGCAGAGTGGGCGTGGGTGTCCGGCACCGTCGCCGCCCAGCAGGGCAGCGCTGGGCACCCCTTGGAGACGTGATCGCCCCTTCTGAACGGCACACCCCCGTGCCACCGACCCACGACCCAGGACGAGGGGGCGCAGCATGGACGCATTCACCGCAGGACTTCTGCAGCGTATAAGGGCTACCGAGTCCGACCTGACGCGGGCTCGCGAGACAGGCGACGACTTCCTCGCGGAGGTCGAGCAGGCCGAGCTCGACGACCTGCACCGCCTCGCCGCCGAGCACGGTGTACAGGTCGGCGCGACGCGCGTCTGATCAGTTTGATCAGTTCCCTATTTCGGTTCTTCAGTTCTTCATCTCAGCGCTTCACCAGATCTTCCTTCGTACGAGAGCGGGCCCCGGCATCGATCCAGTGCCGGGGCCCCGCTCCGTTTGCCGCCTGTTGTGCGCGCCGTTCCTGCGCGCTGTTGTACGCGCCGTCAGTCGTGCCAGGCGCCGAACTCCTCCAGGAGCCGCTGGAGGGGCTCGAAGACGCCCGGGGAGGCAGCCACCGCGAGATCGCCTCCGGGGCGCTCACCGGGGCGCCCACCGGTCAGTGCACCCGCCTCCCGGGCGATCAGGTCGCCCGCCGCGAGGTCCCACGGGTGGAGCCCGCGCTCGTAGTAGCCGTCGAGACGGCCCGCCGCGACGTCGCACAGGTCGACCGCCGCGGACCCGGAACGCCGGATGTCACGGAGCAGCGGGATCAACCGCTGGGCGACGTCGGCCTGGTGGGTCTTGACCTCGGTCACGTAGTTGAAGCCGGTGGAGACCAGGGCCTGGTCCAGGGACGGTGACGGGCGGCAGTTCAGCCGGCGCTCGCCGACCCAGGCTCCGGTGGCCCGGGCGCCCCGGCCGCGTACCGCGTGATAGGTCTCGCCGCGCATCGGTGCCGCGACGACTCCGACGACGGTCTCGCCGTTCTGCTCGGCGGCGATGGACACCGCCCAGGTGGGCAGCCCGTACAGGTAGTTGACCGTGCCGTCGAGCGGGTCGATGACCCAACGGATGCCGCTGGTGCCCTCCGTGGCGGCGCCCTCCTCACCCAGGAAGCCATCGGCCGGGCGGTGCTGGGTGATCAGGTCGGTGATCAGCTTCTCGGCGGCGATGTCCATCTCGGTGACGACATCGATCGGGCTGGACTTGGTCGCGGCGACCGTGAGGTGCGCCGGGCGTCCGTCCCGCAGCAGCTCACCGGCGCTACGGGCGGCCTGGTGGGCGAGCTGGAGCAGTTCGGTGTGCAGGGGCTCGATCACGGGGCTCCTCAGGCGTACGGGCTGTCGGCGCCCGCGGCGGCGGGCTTCGGGGCACGGGCCGGGCAGCAGCCCGCGGGGCACAGGTTGTGACTCGCACCGAGAGCACCCAGGGCGCAGGGTGTCACCTGCCGTCCGCTCTCGGTCGCGGCGCGCTCCAGAACCAGTTCACGGATCGCCGCGGCGAACCGCGGGTCGGCGCCCACGGTGGCCGAGCGGCGCACCGGCAGGCCCAGCTCCGCCGCCTTGGCGGTGGCCTCCGTGTCGAGGTCGTACAGCACCTCCATGTGGTCCGACACGAACCCGATGGGCGCCATCACGACGGCCGGGACACCGGCGCCGTGCAGCTCCTCCAGGTGGTCGCAGATGTCGGGCTCCAGCCACGGGATGTGCGGGGCTCCGGAGCGCGACTGGTAGACGAGCTGCCAGGGGTGGTCGATCCCGGTCTCCTCGCGCACGGCGTCGACGATCAGCCGGGCGACGTCGAGGTGCTCCTTCACGTACGCGCCGCCGTCGCCGTGGTCCTCGACGGGCCCCGAGGTGTCGGCGGCGGCGTCCGGGATCGAGTGCGTCGTGAAGGCGAGGTGCGCGCCCTCCCGTACGTCCCCGGGAAGTTCGGCCAGGGACTTCAGCACGCCGTCCACCATCGGGCGTACGAAGCCGGGATGGTTGAAGTAGTGCCGCAGCTTGTCGACCTTGGGCAGGTCCAGGCCCTCGGCCTCCAGGCCGGCCAGGGCCTCGGCGAGGTTCTCGCGGTACTGGCGGCAGCCCGAGTACGAGGCGTACGCGCTGGTGGCGAGGACCAGGACACGGCGTCGGCCGTCGGCGACCAGCTCGCGCAGGGTGTCGGTCAGGTATGGCGCCCAGTTGCGGTTGCCCCAGTAGACGGGCAGGTCCAGGCCGTGGTCGGCGAAGTCCTTGCGGAGCGCGTCGAGCAGGGCTCGGTTCTGGTCGTTGATGGGGCTGACCCCGCCGAACAGGAAGTAGTGCTGACCCACCTCCTTGAGCCGTTCCTTGGGGATGCCGCGCCCCCGCGTCACGTTCTCCAGGAACGGGACCACGTCGTCCGGCCCTTCAGGGCCGCCGAACGAGAGCAGGAGCAGGGCGTCGTAGGGGGTGGCATCGAGCACGTCTGGCATGCCTTCGATCCTGCCATCCGTCGCTGACAGGTGGACAACGGCCACCGGACAAGCGGTCCGAGTGAGTGCGCTCGAGCGCCCGAGGGCGTGCGCTCAAACGTCCGAGGGCGTGCGTTAGGGTCACCTCACCCGTAAGCTGTATCGGCCAGATTCACGCCTTACCGGTGTTCAGGCCGCCCACGGTGACCGGGCGGCCGAGCCGAGCCGACCGGAGTTCCGCCTTGCCCAGCCCGTACCGCGCCCTCTTCGCCGCCCCCGGCTCCAAGGGCTTCGCCGCCGCGGGCTTCCTCGGCCGGATGCCGCTGTCGATGATGGGCATCGGCGTGGTCACGATGGTCTCCCAGCTCACCGGGCGGTACGGGCTCGCGGGTGCGCTCTCGGCGACCATGGCGCTGGCCGCCGCGGCGATGGGCCCGCAGGTCTCCCGGCTGGTGGACCGGCACGGGCAGCGGCGGGTGCTGCGCCCCGTGACATTCTTCGCGCTGTCCGCGTCCGCGGGGCTGCTGCTCGCGGCGAAGTTCGAGTGGCCGGACTGGGTGCTGTTCGTCTGCTCGGCCGGCATCGGCTGTGTGCCAAGCATGGGCGCGATGGTCAGGGCCCGCTGGGCGGCCCTCTACCGGGACACCCCGCAACTGCACACCGCGTACTCCTTCGAGTCCGTGGTGGACGAGATCTGCTTCATCTTCGGACCGATCATCTCGATCGGGCTGTCCACGGTGTGGTTCCCGGAGGCCGGGCCGCTGCTCGCCGCCTGCTTCCTCGCGGTCGGCGTCTTCTGGCTGACGGCCCAGCGCGGCACCGAACCGGTACCGCATCCGCGCGGCCACGACAAGCGCGGCTCGGCGATGGCCTCGGCCGGACTCCAGGTCCTGGTGGCCACCTTCGTGGCCACCGGAGCGATCTTCGGGGCCGTCGACGTGGTCACGGTGGCCTTCGCCGAGGAGCAGGGCCACAAGGCCGCCGCGAGCGTCGTCCTCGCGCTCTACGCGGCGGGCTCCTGTGCGGCGGGAGCGGTGTTCGGGCTGCTGCACTTCAAGGGGGCGCCCGAACGTCGATGGCTGCTGGGCGTATGTGCGATGGCCGTGAGTATGATCCCCCTCCTACTGGTCGGAAACTTGCCGTTCCTGGCCGTGGCGCTGTTCGTTGCGGGCCTGTCCATCGCTCCCACGATGATCACCACGATGTCCCTCATCGAACAGCACGTACCACGCGCGAAACTGACCGAGGGCATGACCTGGATCAGCACCGGGCTCGCGGTCGGGGTCGCGCTCGGTTCCTCCGTGGCCGGCTGGGTGATCGACGCCGCCGGTGCGAAGGCCGGGTACGGGGTTCCGGCGGTGTCCGGGGCCGTCGCGGTCGCGGTCGGTTTCCTCGGGTATCGCCGGCTGAACAGGCCGGTTCCGCATCGGGGAGGGACCCATGAGCAGCACAGCGAACGGGAAGAGCGGAACGTGGCGTAACTGGGCGGGCACGGTCACCGCCCGTCCGGCACGAGAGGTCACTCCCGCCTCCGTGGAGGAGCTCTCCGCGGCCGTGCGCAGCGCCGCCGAGGACGGTCTGAAGGTGAAGGCCGTCGGCACCGGGCACTCCTTCACGGCCGCCGCCGCGACCGACGGCGTACTGATCCGCCCTCAACTGCTGACCGGCATCCGCAGGATCGACCGCGACGCCGGCACGGTCACCGTGGAGGCGGGCACCCCGCTCAAGCGTCTCAACCTCGCTCTCGCCCGGGAGGGACTGTCCCTCACCAACATGGGCGACATCATGGAGCAGACGGTCTCCGGCGCGGTCAGCACCGGAACGCACGGCACCGGGCGGGACTCCGCCTCGATCGCCGCCCAGATCAAGGGCCTTGAGCTGGTCACGGCCGACGGCTCGGTCATCTCCTGCTCCGAGAAGGAGAATCCCGAGGTCTTCGCCGCGGCCCGGATCGGAATCGGCGCCCTGGGGATCATCACCGCGATCACCTTCTCCGTAGAGCCCGTTTTTCTGCTCACGGCGCGCGAGGAGCCGATGACCTTCGACAAGGTCACCGCCGACTTCGACGAACTGTTCACCGAGAACGAGCACTTCGAGTTCTACTGGTTCCCGCACACCGGCAACTGCAACACCAAGCGCAACAACCGCAGCGCGGGGCCCGAGAAGCCGGTGCCGCAGATCAGCGGCTGGATCGAGGACGAGTTCCTCTCCAACGGCGTCTTCCACGCGGCCAATCTGGTCGGCCGCGCGGTGCCCGCCACCATCCCGACGATCGCGAAGATCTCCAGCCGCGCGCTGTCCGCACGGACCTACACCGACATTCCCTACAAGGTCTTCACTTCTCCGCGCCGGGTGCGCTTCGTGGAGATGGAGTACGCCGTTCCGCGCGAGGCCCTCGTCGAGACGCTGCGCGAGCTGAAGACGATGGTCGACCGGTCTTCCCTGCGGGTCAGCTTCCCCGTCGAGGTACGTACGGCGCCGGCGGACGACATCACGCTCTCGACGGCGTCCGGGCGGGAGAGCGCGTACATCGCCGTGCATATGTTCAAGGGCACCCCCTATCAGGCGTACTTCACCGCCGCCGAGCGGATCCTCACGGCGCACGAGGGGCGGCCGCACTGGGGCAAGGTGCACACCCGCGACGCGGAGTACCTCGCCGGGGTCTACCCGCGCTTCGGCGAGTTCACTGCGCTGAGGGATCGGCTTGACCCGGATCGGCGCTTTGGGAACGACTACTTGCGGAGGGTGCTGGGGTCGTAGCGGCTCCGCTGGGCGCCGGGGTCTGTGCGTCGCCCCCGGTTTCCGGCGTGGCGCTCGAACTCGGCGTCGGTGTGGGCCTCGTAGCCCCGTCCCCGCCCTGATCGGTACCGCTGTCGCCGGACGGCTGCCCGGAGGAGGGGGTGTCCGAAGGCGTCGCACTGGACGCTGGAGGCGTAGCAGGCTCCGACGGGGAACTGCCTTTGAGGGCATCGCCCACAGTCGTGCCCTTGCTGTCGCCGCTGAAGCTGTGGCCCGACACGAGTTCGTAGGTGGTGATGCCCGCCATGGTGACGCCGAAGACGAGCGCCGCCGCGATCACCGGCCGCTTCCAGCTCCTGACCCGCGCGCGGTAGACGGTTCCCTCGGTGAACTCCCCCGCGGCCGGGACCTGCTGGGGCCTCGGCCTGGCCTGCACCGTCACATCGCGCAACTGCTCGCCGGTGCGCCTGAAGAAATGCTGGAAGACCGTGCCTCCGCAGGTGGCGACGACACTGACCAGGCCCGCGCCAAGCATCGTCCCGTAGACCCCGAAGTAGGAGGCGAGTTTCGCGGCCACCACCGCCGCCACCGCGCTGCCCGCCACTTGGGGCACGCTCAGATCCAGTCGTTTCCTGCTGGTCTTTCCGGCCTCCTCATCAACACCCGACTCCACACCGACATCCGGCTTTTCACGCATGCCCGGACCTTGCCTGCCTTTCCCGTACTTGATCGACTTGACCCGACTGATCAACTGACCGCACAAGGAGGGGACGGACGGGCGAGGCAATTAGTTCCGTTTGCGGTGATTACGTGAAGTGCGCCACTTTTCATGGTCACGGAAACGACGCTCAGACCGGCCAACTGCCGCACCCTGATCGAAGTTGGGTGGTGTGCCGATCCGCGCAAGTGGCCCGAATGGAGTACTCTTGCGAGCCCTGGGTCCGGACTCCCGCCAGGGTGTCCGGGGCCTTGCAGGACCGCCGGGAGGGGGCTCGTTGCACAGGGTGATGGAGTTCGTCACTTAGCGTTGCGAATAGGTAACCGTGCCATAACGGCGATCCCGGGCCTGTGCCCGACACGCCGGGCAACTCGGCAAGGTTGTGGCAGGCTGCACCCGGGCAGGCCACACTCGACTAGCGGAAGCAGCGACGCACGTGACGTCGGCAGGCACCACCCGGGAGGTCCTCATGCCGGAACTGCGTGTCGTGGCCGTCTCTAACGACGGCACACGGCTGGTGCTGAAGGCTGCGGACAGCACGGAGTACACGCTTCCGATTGACGAGCGTCTGCGCGCCGCTGTACGCGGCGACCGTCCCCGCCTCGGCCAGATCGAGATCGAGGTGGAGAGCCATCTCCGCCCCCGAGACATCCAGGCACGTATACGTGCCGGCGCCTCCGCGGAGGAGGTCGCACAGCTCGCCGGAATCCCCGTCGACCGTGTGCGCCGCTTCGAGGGGCCCGTCCTCGCCGAGCGCGCCTTCATGGCCGAGCGCGCGAGGAAGACCCCTGTCCGCCGCCCCGGCGAGAACGCCGGACCCCAGCTCGGCGAAGCCGTGCAGGAGCGGCTGACACTGCGCGGCGCCGAGAAGGACACCGCCCAGTGGGACTCGTGGCGTCGTGACGACGGCACCTGGGAAGTGCTGCTGGTCTACCGGGTCGCGGGTGAGCCGCATTCGGCGAGCTGGACGTACGACCCGCCGCGGCGGCTCGTCCAGGCCGTCGACGACGAGGCGCGCTCGCTGATCGGTGAGTCCGACGACCTGTCGACGGCCGCCGAGCCGAGCTTCCCGTTCGTGCCGCGCATCGCACGGCTGCCCCGGGACCGCCCGATGGACCGTGCCCTGGAGCGGCAGTCGGAGCGGCCGGGCCAGCCCGCGCCGTCCCCGGAGCCGGTCGAGGAGTCCGAGCGGGACTCGCTCACCAGCCTCCTGGAGGCGGTGCCGAGCTTCCGGGGCGACATGGTGGTGCCCGAGCGGCCCGCCACCACGGAGCGGCCCGACACGGAGGAACCCGCCCCGGAGCCCGAAGCCGAGGAGCCCCCGGCCCCCGCGGCCTCCGCCGGTGCCGGTTCCGCCTACGCGGACGTCCTCATGCCCCGCTCGGTCGGCAGCCACCGCGACCGTCTCGTCGGCTCCACCGACCGCCAGGCCGAGGCCGACGGCGTCCGCCCGGGCCGCCGCGCGGCGGTCCCGAGCTGGGACGAGATCGTGTTCGGGACGCGCCGGAAGAACAAGGACTGACGAGAACGGAACGAGGACTGATCAGTCGTACGACGGTGGGGCCCGCGCCGAACTGACGCGGGCCCCACCGCTGTCACTGCGGGTCGGGTCCCACCGCGACCGGCCGGCTCCCGTCCTGTGTCCACTCCGACCAGGACCCCGCATACAGGGCGGCCGGGATGCCCGCGACGGCGAGTGCCAGCACCTCGTGGGCGCCGGAGACGCCCGAACCGCAGTAGACGCCGACCTCCGGAGTACCGCTCGCGCCAAAGGACTTGAAGCGGTCGGCGAGTTCAGCGGCGGGCCGGAACCGTCCGTCCTCCGTGACGTTCTCGGTGGTCGGCGCGGAGACGGCGCCGGGGATGTGCCCGCCCACCGGGTCGATCGGTTCGACCTCGCCCCGGTAGCGCTCACCGGCCCTGGCGTCGAGCAGCAGTCCGGTGCGGGCGAGCGCCGCCGCCCCGTCCGCGTCCAGCAGCGGCCGGGCACCGGGCGCCGGCACGAAGTCCCCGGGGGCGGGCGCCGGGACCTCCGAGGACACCGGCCCGCTCCAGGCGGCGAGTCCGCCGTCAAGCACGCGCACCGAAGGGTGACCCGTATAGCCGAGCAGCCACCAGGCGCGCGCGGCGCCCCAGCCGAGCCCGCCGTCGTACACAACGACATCGCGGTCCGCCGAGACCCCGGCGGCACGCATCGCCGCGCCGAAGACTTCGGGATCGGGCAGCGGATGACGGCCGCCGACCCCCGCCGGACCTGCAAGTTCGGCATCCAAATCGACAAAAACAGCGCCTGGAATGTGCGCCTTCTCGTACTCGGAGCGCAGACTCGGGCCAGCGAGCTGCCAGCGGACATCAAGGACGACGGGCGGGTTCGGTCCGGCCAGGTCGCTCGCCAGGTCGGGCGCGGAGATGATGGCGTTCATGGCGACCATCCTTGCGTACGGGGTGGCCGCGTCGTCCATGTCGGGCTACTGTGCTCCGCCGGGCAGGTCCGATCACGAGGCGTATGGGATCGGGCACATGCTGTACAGCCGATGGACACCGTGTCGCAATGGTGCGGAAACGGACGGGAAACTGCACATCGGGCATCCTCCGCTGGTAGGCCGCCGCACGACGGCGCGGCCGGGACGCAGGGTGCTACCGGTGGTGCGAACATCGGCACGGGGCTTATGGGTACGCGATTGCGGTACGCGTGCGGGTAGGCGGAAGGTGACCGGCCACCGCGAGGGGCCGAGAAGAGAGTGACGATGACCGAGGCACGGGGGTCGGCCGGCCTGAACGGCGCAACGGACGCTCCGCACACGCCCGGCACACCCTGCTGGGTGAGCCTGATGGTGCACGGGATGGCCACGACCCAGGACTTCTACGGAGCGCTGTTCGGCTGGGAGTTCCAGCCGGGCCCGCACCAGCTCGGCCCGTACGTACGCGCCCTGCTGCACGGCGAGGAGGTGGCGGGCATCGGGCAGCTGCCGCCCGACCGGCATCTGCCCATCGCCTGGACGCCCTATCTCGCCTCGGACGACGTCGATCTGACCGCCGAGACGGTACGACTCAGCGGCGGCACCGTCGGGGTCGGCCCTCTGGACGCCGGTGAGGCCGGCCGCATGGCGATCGCCTCCGACCCGACAGGCGCCGTCTTCGGGATCTGGCAGACGGCCGCCCACCTGGGCACGGGCATCACCGGCGTACCGGGCACGCCCGCGTGGAACGAGCTGGTGACCCGCGACACCGAGAGCGTCGTCAAGTTCTACCAAGGGGTCTTCGGTTACGAGCTGGAGCCGGTCGTCTCGGCCGACTTCGACTACGTGACCCTGCACATCGACGGCCGTCCGGTGGCCGGCATCCACGGCGTCGGCCATGGCCTGCCCCGTGACCGCGGCCCGCACTGGATGACGTACTTCGAGGCAGCGGACGTGGACGACACCGTCACCCGTGTCACGGACCTCGGCGGGCACGTCCTCAAGGCCGCCCACGACTCGCCGTACGGGCGCGTGGCGACGGTGGCGGATCCGGAGGGCGCGATGTTCTCCGTGATCCACAGCGTCCATTGACGGGCTGACCGGCTGAGGGAACCTGAGGTCAGGCCGAGGTGATCGGCAGCACGTCCGGTGACAGGGCGCCCGCGTGAGCCGTGGCGGCCGTCATACGGCGGCGGTGGTGCCGGCGGCACAGCACCTCGTAGCCGATGTCCTCGGCCTGGTTGACGTCGCCGACGACCACCTGGGCGCCCTCGACGACCATCTCGCCGCCTATGGTGCGGGCGTTGTGCGTGGCGCGCGCGCCGCACCAGCACAGGGCCTCGACCTGAAGGACCTCGACCCGGTCGGCCAGCTCGACCAGGCGCTGGGAACCGGGGAAGAGCTTGGAGCGGAAGTCGGTGGTGATGCCGAAGGCGAAGACGTCGACGCCCAGGTCGTCCACCACGCGGGCCAGTTGGTCGATCTGCGCGGGGGCCAGGAACTGGGCCTCGTCCGCGATCACGTAGTCCGCGCGGCCGCCCCGGGAGAGGTGGTCGACGAGGTACCCGTACAGGTCCTGCTCGTCCGCCACCTCCACCGCGTCCGTGACCAGCCCGAGGCGTGAGGAGAGCTTGCCCTCGCCCGCGCGGTCGTCGCGCGTGAAGATCATGCCCTGCAGACCCCTCGCCGAACGGTTGTGCTCGATCTGGAGAGCCAGCGTGGACTTCCCGCAGTCCATCGTTCCGGAGAAGAACACCAGCTCGGGCATGGCGAGTTGAGCACCTTTCGGCGAGAGGAAGGAGGAGCGGGTCAGGAGCGGACTTGCAGAAGCGGTACGTGCTGCTCCGCCGGGGTCATCGAGCCGTGGTTGCCGACCATCACCGACTCCTTCGGCTCCCGCTCGGACGCGGTGATCAGGACGTCGTCCCGGGCCGCGGCGACCACGTCGCCGATCCGGGCGTACACCCGCTCGTCGATGTGCGGGCCGAACCAGCCCGCCGCGATCGCCTCGTCCCGCGAGGCCACCCAGAACTGCTCGCCGAGCACCTCGCGCCAGCAGGTCAGGACGTCCGACTCGGCGCCCCGGACGGCGTACACATGCCGGGCGCGGCCCTCGCCGCCGAGGAGGGCGACTCCGGCGCGCAGCTCCCAGTCCTCGTCGAAGTCGATGCGGTGCTGCTCGTCGAAGGGGATGTCGATCATGCCGTGGTCGGCGGTGACGTACAGGGCCGTGCGCGGCGGCAGTTGCTCCGCGAGCCGCTGGACCAGGCGGTCGACGTACATGAGCTGGCCGCGCCAGGGGTCGGAGTCGACGCCGAAGCGGTGGCCCTTGCCGTCCACCTCGGCGTAGTACGTGTAGACCAGGGAGCGGTCGCCCGCGGCGAGTTGTGCGGCGGCGACGTCCATACGCTCCTCGCCGGTCAGCCGGCCGTGGAACGTTCCGCCACTGAGGGCGATCTTCGTCAGTGGGGTGTTCTGGAAGGCGGGCGAGGAGACCTGGGCGGTGTGCACGCCGGCCTTGTCTGCCAGTTGGAAGACCGTGGGGTACGGCTGCCAGGCGCGCGGGTCCGTCCACGGCTGCCAGCGGAGCTGGTTCATCAGCTCGCCGGTCTTCGGATTGCGCGCGGTGTAGCCGGGCAGGCCGTGCGCGCCGGGCGGCAGGCCGGTGCCGACGGAGGCGAGTGAGGTCGCGGTGGTGGCCGGGTAGCCCGCGGTGATCGGGCGGCCGGTGCCACCTCGTGAGGACGCCAGGAGTGACGTCATGAAGGGGGCCTCGTCCGGGTGCGCCTTCAGCTGCTCCCAGCCGAGGCCGTCGATCAGGAAGACGCAGTTCCGGTCGGCTCCGGTCAGTTCCGGTATGGCGGCTGTCATGCCGGGCACGGCCATGCCTGCGGCGAGCGTGGGCAGCAGGTCGGCGAGCGAGCCCGCGCCGTACTCGGGGACGGGTGCGGTGTCGAGGGCGAGAGGTTCCGGGTGGTCCCAGGCGGGCAGGACCATCAGCGCGTGATGTCCGCGGTCGCCTCGGAGAGGGCCTGCGCGAAGACGAGGGCCTGGCGCACGGTCTCCGGGCCGTCCCCGGCCTCGCTGACACGCAGGCTCAGGTCGTCCGCCGTCGAGTTGCCCGTGTATCCGTGGTCCGCTTCGCAGTTGGGGTCGCCGCAGGCGGCGGGCTCCAGGTCGATACGGGAGACCGCGCCCCAGCCGATGGTGAGGACGACCTCGCGGGGCAGCGTGCCCGGCGCGTACGACTCGGGGTTGGCGACGACCCGGCTGACGACGACCGAGGAGATACGGCCGAGCTTCACGGACTCCGTCGACGTGGTGGCGTACGGCGTCGGTGAGGTGGTGTCCTCGGCCTGCTCGTCGGTGTGGCTCACGATGAAACGGTTGCCCGTGAGGACGAGCACCGTGACGTGCCGACGCACTTCGTTGGCGTCGAACGTCGTCTCCTGATGAACCAGGTACGACCGGATGGTGTCGCCGCCGATCGCGGCCTCCACCGCCTCGGCCACGAGGGCCGGGTAGTAGCCGCTGCGCTCGATCGCCGCTCGCAGCCCCTGGGTCGACGTACTGGTCTTGGCCATGATGTCCATCTTACGGGCGCCCACTGACTGCGAGGCACCGCTCGCGGGGTCTTCCCGGCGGAGATCCATGTCCCACCGGGAAGGAGATCAGTAGGCGGGGAGCGTCCGCGGGCCGAGGTCGTCACGGACGGGAGCGCGGTGCAGCCGTACGGAGGCGCCGAGCGCGCTCAGGCCGTGCTGGGCGACCACCACGGGTTCCAGGGACACCGCGACGACCTCCGGGTGATCGTCGACGAGGCGCGAGACGCGCAGCATCAAGCCTTCGAGGGCCGCCGTGTCGACCGGGGCGGAGCCGCGCCAGCCGAAGAGGAGCGGCGCCGTCCGGATCGATCTGACCAGCGAGGTCGCGTCCCGGTCGGTGACCGGGATCAGCCGGTGCGCGGTGTCCCCGAGCAGCTCCGAGGCGGCCCCGGAGAGCCCGAACGAGAGCACCGCTCCGGCCGCCGGGTCGATGACGGCCGATACCACCGTGTCGACCCCGCGGGGCGCCATGGCCTGCACGACCGGGCGCAGCTCCGCCGGCTTCCCGAAGAGCTCGGTCAACTCCGCGTACGCCCGCCGCAGTTGCTCCTCGTCCGCCAGGTCGAGCCGCACGCCGCCCAGGTCGGCGCGGTGCCGCAGATGCGGGGCGGTGGTCTTGAGGACCACCGGGTAGCCGAGGTCCCTCGCGGCGCGCGCCGCGTCGTCCGGTGTCGGAGCCGGCAGAACGGGGTGCACGTCGATGCCGTACCGGCCGAGCAGCTCCCGCGTCTCCTCAGTACCGAGGGTCAGTCCCTCCCCGTCCTCCTCTCGTGTGAGGAGGACGGGGATCTGCTGGGCTGCGCCCTTCTCGTCGATGTCCTCGTACTCCGGGACCCTGCCCGGTTCGGCGGCGTCCTGCCGCCACTGGGCGTACTTCACGGCCTCGGCGAGGGCCCGGACGGCACGCTCGGCGGCCGGGTAGGCGGGGATGAGGCGGGCTTCGCCGGTCGCTTCCGCATCGCTGGGCAGGTGTTCCGCGGGGTCATCGCTACCGCCCGGAGCGGTCGGGGCTGCCTGGGGTGCGGTGCCGGCGGCGGCGGACAGGGCCTCGGCCAGCCCCCCGAGCTCGACGTGCACCACGAGCACCGGCTTGGCCGGAGCCGAGGCCGATGCGGCTCGCAGGGCCTCGGCCAGCGCCGCGTCCTGGGCGGAGGTCTCCCCCACCGCCGGGATGGCGGTCACGACGACGGCGTCGCAGCCGTCATCGGCGAGCGCCTTCGCCAGCGCCCGCCGGAAGTCGTCCGCCGACGCCGCCGTCGTGAGATCCAGCGGCGGCGAGGGCTGAAGACCTTCGGCCAGGCAGGCGTCGTACGTGAGCAACCCGAGCGACTCCGAGTTCCCGAGGATCGCCACCCGGGGCCCGGTGGGGAGCGGCTGGCGTGCCAGCAGAAGGCCCGCGTCGACCAGCTCGGTGATCGTGTCCACCAGGATCACCCCGGCCTGCCCAAGGAGCGCGGACACGGTGGCGTGCGGCAACCGAGTGGCCCGTACGGCATGCCCCTGCGGAGCGGCGGCGTGCCGGGCACCCTGCACCACGACCAGCGGTTTCGCGGCCGCGGTCCGCCGGGCGAGCCGGGTGAACTTGCGCGGGTTGCCGATGGATTCGAGGTACATCAGGGCGACGTCGGTGTCCGGATCGTCGTACCAGTACTGGAGTACGTCGTTGCCGGACACGTCCGCCCTGTTGCCGGACGAGATGAAGGTCGAGACGCCGGTGGTGCCGGTGACGCCGCCGCCGCGCCGGTGCAGCCGGGACAGCAGGGCGATCCCGATCGCGCCCGACTGGGCGAACAGGCCTATCCGTCCGGGGCGCGGCATCTCCGGCGCGAGCGAGGCGTTGAGCCGCACCTCGGGGGACGTGTTGATGACCCCGAAAGCGTTCGGGCCGATGATGCGCATCCCGTACGTGCGGGCCTGGCGGACGAGTTCGCGCTGGCGCTCGCGCCCTTCGGGGCCACTCTCGGCGTACCCGGCGGACACGACCACGAGCCCCTGCACGCCGTGCTCACCGCACTCCGCGACGACCTCGGGGACGTAGGGCGCGGGCACGGCGACGACCGCGAGGTCGACGGGCCCGGTGATGTCGACGACGGAGCGGTAGGCGGGCACGCCGTCGATCTCGCCTTCCTGCACCGCCCTGTTCACGGCGTACAGCCGTCCCGTGAAGCCCGCCTCGCGGAGGTTCGTGAGGACGCTGCGGCCCACGCCACCGGGCGTGCGGCCGGCGCCGACGACGGCGACCGAGCCGGGCGCGAGCAGCCGGTGCACGGACCTGGCCTCGGCGCGCTGCTCCCGCGCGCGCTGCACGGCGAGCGACCGGTCGGTGGGTTCGAGGTCGAACTCCAGGCGTACGACGCCGTCTTCGAAGTGCCGCTTCTGCTGGTACCCGGCGTCCGTGAACACCTTGATCATCTTGTTGTTGGCCGGGAGCACCTCCGCGGCGAACCGGCGGATGTCCCGCTCGCGGGCCACTGCCGCGATGTGTTCGAGGAGGGCGGAGGCGACGCCGCGCCCCTGGTGGGCGTCCTGGACGAGGAAGGCGACCTCGGCCTCGTCGGCGGGAGCGGAGGCGGGACGTCCGTCGGCGTTGATGCGGTCGTAGCGTACGGTGGCGATGAAATCGCCGCCCACCGTGGCCGCGAGTCCCACCCGGTCCACGAAGTCGTGGTGGGTGAAGCGGCGGACGTCCTTCGCGGACAGACGCGGATACGGCGCGAAGAAGCGGTAGTACTTCGACTCGTCGGAGACCTGCTCGTAGAAGCTGACCAGGCGGTCGGCGTCGTCGACGGTGATGGGTCTGATGCGTGCGGTTCCGCCGTCGCGCAGCACCACGTCCGCCTCCCAGTGGGAGGGGTACTCGTGCCGGTCCGACGAGGTCTGCATGCGCCCCAGAGTACGGCTCGCGTACGACAACGGCGCGAGGCAGTCTTGGGGGAACCGAAGCCGGATCCAGGCCGGGATCCGGCGCCGGGCCGGGGACGGGAGCAAGGGTTTTGTCACCCTCTGACCCGCTCCCGGCACGCTTCACCATATGGGACACTGGTCTAGACAACGTGGTCTAGACAACCTGAGACATCTGCTAGACAACCTGAGACATCTGAAGGGCTGCATCACATGGCTGAGCGCCGCGTCAACGTCGGCTGGGCCGAGGGTCTCCACGCCCGCCCCGCCTCCATCTTCGTCCGGGCCGTCACGGCCTCCGGAGTCCCCGTGACGATCGCCAAGGCGGACGGGAACCCGGCCAACGCGGCCTCCATGCTCGCGGTCCTCGGCCTGGGTGCCCAGGGCGGCGAGGAGATCGTCCTCGCCTCCGACGCCGAGGGTGCGGACGCCGCACTCGACCGGCTGGCCAAGCTGGTCTCCGAGGGGCTCGAGGAGCTTCCCGAGACCGTCTGAGGGTGAGCGGTGGTGCCTCATCGCTTCGATGGCGGTGACCATTGCTTCGATGACGATGGCGGTGACCGTCGCCTCGATGACGGTGACCGTCGTCTCGACGACGGCGGCCATCGCCTCGATGACGGCGGCCATCGCCTCGGTGGCGGCACCTTCGCTTCGAAGGCGCTTTTCATCGCTCCAAAACACCGGCAAGGGCCCGCCCGAATTATCGGGTGGGCCCTTCGCATTTCCCTTGTGCGGGCAGCATAAATAATCTCCCGCGAATTACTCCTCTTTGTATACGGCGCTCATGTTAATGCCGCAGGCCCGTCATGTTTACGGGATGTTGCGAAGTCCTCACACGGTCCGGGCGGTCGGCTCCGCCGGGAAAGCGGAGGCGGTGTGCGGCCGTCGCGCGTTCGGTGTGCAGGGCTGTGATCGCCCGCGCCCGCTCGCTGTCGCCGCGCGCGACGGCGTCCACGATCCCGCCGTGCTCCGCCCAGGACTCCGCCGGGTTGGCCGGCGCCTCTACCGCGTACATCCAGGCGATCTTGTGCCGGAGCTGCGACAGCGTGGAGGTCAGCGCGGGGCTGCCGGAGGCCTGCGCGAGGGTCTCGTGGAACCAGCCGCCCAGCGAGCGCAGGTCCTCGCTGTTGCCCCTCCTGGCCCGCTCCTGACCCAGCCTGACCAGGCCTCGGAGCACCTTGAGGTGCGCCTCGGTGCGGCGCTGCGCGGCCCGCGCGGCGCCCAGCGGCTCCAGGAGCATGCGCATCTCCAGGAGGTCCGCGGCCTCCTGTTCGGTCGGCTCCGCGACGCACGCGCCCGCGTGCCGCCGGGTGACCACGAAGCCCTCGGCCTCCAGGGTGCGCAGGGCCTCGCGGACGGGGACGCGCGAGACGCCGTAGCGGCGCGCCAGCAGTTCCTCGGTGAGCCGGCTGCCACGCTCGTAGACACCCGCGACGATGTCGTCGCGGATCGCTGTGCATACCGAGTGCGCAGGAACACGCATACCGGACCTCCGCTTTAATCCCCGTGAAACGCCGTCGATTGGCGCTTGTTCAGTGACTCTATTGCAGAGACTCGGAATTTCCGACGGGGGACCGGAATCCATGGATATTTTTTGGACAGTAGGTCGTTCGAAACGGTTCGAAACGACAGGGCCCCGACTCTGTCGAGCCGGGACCCTGTGAAGTACGTACGCGAGTGATCAGACGTTCACGCCGTGCGAGCGGAGATATGCGACGGGATCGATGTCCGAGCCGTACTCGGCGGTCGTGCGGGCCTCGAAGTGGAGGTGCGGTCCGGTGGTGTTGCCGGTGGCCCCCGAGAGACCTATCTGCTGACCTGGGGTGACCGTCTGGCCCACGGAGACTCCGATGGACGACAGGTGGCCGTACATCGTGTAGGTCCCGTCGTTCATCCTGAGGACGATCTGGTTGCCGTACGCACCGCCCCAGCCGGCCGTGACGACCGTGCCCGAGCCGACCGCGTGGACGGAGGTCCCGGACGCGGCGTGGAAGTCGACGCCGGTGTGACTGCCGGACGACCAGAGGCTGCCGCCGGCCTGGTAGCCGGTGGAGATGTACGAGCCGGTGATCGGCGCGACGAAGGTGTTGAGGCGCTTGCGCTCGGCCTCGCGGGCGGCGCGCTCCTTGGCCTCGCGCTCCTCCTTGGCCTTCTTTTCGGCGGCCGCTTCGGCCTTCTTCTGCGCGGCGGCCGCGTCGGCGGCCTGCTGCTGGGCGGCGGCCTGCGCGTCGATCTGGTCGGCGATCGAGTCACCGATCTCGACGGCCTGGGTGAGGCCGGTCTGCTCGACGGAGTTGTCCGCGGCGAGCGCCGGGGCGGCCAGGGTGCCGAGGACACCGGTCGTGGTGAGCGCCGCGACGCCGAGGGCGTTCGTGGTCGTGCGCTTCACGCGGCCCGGGCGACGATGCTTGCCTGTGCCACAGGTGAACGCCATGGAGGAGCTGATCCTTTCCTTCCTTCTCGCCTACCGGGTTAGCTGACGGGTTCGGAGCAGGAAGGTCTCCTACGGACCACCTCCGGGGAGGGCGTCCGATTCACCCCAGGGACTACGTGTGGGTCCCCGGCTCCCCTGGCTCACGCCGTACGGGGACTAAGCGATGGCTGTCCGGTGCCGCGGGCGCGGCGCACTGCCTGACGAACAGCCGGACCGACGCTAAACGGGACATCTTTCAATCGACAAACGGATCACGCCTTTTGTAGCGCATGCCACAGGGCAGACAGGCAACCTCTCTATCAATACGGACAAATGGGGGCCCAGGAGACTCCGTGGTCTCCTGGGCCCCCAGGGGAGCTGCTGTCCTACTCCGTCCCTACTCCGCCGGAACGACGCTCACTTCACCGATTCCGAGAGCCTTGACGGGCTCCTCGATCTGCGCGGCGTCGCCCACCAGGACGGTCACCAGCCGGTCCACGGGGAAGGCGCTCACGGCGGCTGCGGTGGCTTCCACCGTGCCGGTCGCGGCGAGTTGCCGGTACAGCGTCGCCTGGTAGTCGTCCGGCAGGTGCTGCTCGACCTGGTCGGCCAGCGTGCCCGCGACGGCCGCCGCCGTCTCGAACTTGAGGGGCGCCACGCCCACCAGGTTCTGTACGGCGACATCGCGCTCGGCGTCCGTCAGGCCCTCCGCGGCGAGGGTCCGCAGCACCTTCCAGAGGTCGTCGAGCGCCGGGCCGGTGTTCGGGGTGTCCACCGAGCCGCTGATGGCGAGCATCGAGATGCCGGTGCCGTCCGGGGCTGAGCGCAATACCTGGCCGAACGCCCGCACACCGTAGGTGTAACCCTTTTCCTCGCGCAGGACGCGGTCCAGGCGCGAGGTGAGGGTGCCGCCGAGGCAGTACGTACCGAGCACCTGGGCGGGCCACACTCGGTCGTGCCGGTCGGCGCCGACCCGGCCGATGAGCAGCTGCGTCTGCACGGCGCCGGGGCGGTCCACGATGACGACCCGGCCGCTGTCGTCGGCGGTCACCGGCGGCACGGGCAGCGGCTCGGCGGACGAGCCGGTCCAGGCGCCGAGCGTGTCGGCGAGCAGCGCGTCGAGGTCGACTCCGGTGAGGTCGCCGACGATCACCGCGGTGGCCGTGGCGGGGCGTACGTGCTTTTCGTAGAAGGCGCGTACGGCCGCCGCGTCGATCGCCGTGACCGTCTCCTCGGTGCCCTGGCGCGGGCGCGACATGCGCGATGTGGCCGGGAACAGCTCCTTGGAGAGCTCTTTCGCCGCACGACGGGACGGGTTGGCGGTCTCGTGCGGGATCTCGTCCAGACGGTTGCGCACCAGCCGCTCGACCTCGCTGTCCGCGAACGCCGGTGCCCTCAGGGCGTCGGCGAGCAGATCAAGGGCCTTGGGGAGGCGCGACACGGGGACTTCGAGCGACAGGCGTACGCCGGGGTGGTCGGCGTACGCGTCGAGCGTGGCACCGCAGCGCTCCAGCTCGGCGGCGAACTCCTCGGCGGAGAGCTTGTCGGTGCCCTCGGAGAAGGCCCGCGCCATGATCGTGGCGATACCGTCGAGGCCCGTGGGCTCGGCGTCCAGGGGTGCTGCGAGCAGCACCTCCACGGCGACGACCTGCTGGCCGGGGCGGTGGCTGCGCAGCACGGTCAGGCCGTTGCCGAGGATGCCCCGGTCGGGTGCGGGAAAGGCCCACGGCCTGGCCTCGCCGGCCTGCGGCTGGGGGTGGAACTCCATGGTGGCGAGCTCGGTCACTTCGCCGCCTCCTCGTCGGTGTCTTCAGCGGCTTCAGCGTTTTCGGCGTCTTCGGCGGCGATCGGTTCGTAGACGAGCACCGCGCGGTTGTCGGGGCGCAGGCGGGACTTGGCGACCTCCTGGACCTCCTCGGCGGTGATGTCGAGGACGCGCTGTACGGCGGTCAGGGCGAGCTGCGGGTCGCCGAACAGGACGGCGTACCGGCACAGTTCGTCGGCGCGGCCTGCGACCGTGCCGAGCCGGTCCAGCCACTCGCGCTCCAACTGGGCCTGGGCGCGCTCCATTTCCTCGTCCGTGGGGCCCTCCTCGGCGAACCGGGCGAGCTCCTCGTCCACGGCTGCCTCGATGACGGGGATCTCCACATCGCCGGAGGTCTTCACGTCGAGCCATCCCAGGGAGGGCGCTCCGGCGAGCCGCAGCAGGCCGAACCCGGCCGCGACGGCGGTGCGGTCGCGGCGTACGAGCCGGTTGTAGAGCCGGGACGACTCGCCGCCGCCGAGGACGGTGAGCGCCAGGTCGGCCGCGTCACTCGCGCGCGTGCCGTCCTCCGGGAGCCGGTAGGCGGCCATCAGCGCGCGTGAGGGGACCTCCTCCTCGAGGACCTCGCGCAGCTCCTCGCCGATGGTGTCGGGCAGCGCGCCGTCACGCGGCGCGGGCTTGCCGTCGTGCCCGGCGATCGAGCCGAAGTACTTCTCGATCCAGGCGAGGGTCTGCTCGGGGTCGATGTCCCCGACGACCGACAGCACCGCGTTGTTGGGCGCGTAGTAGGTGCGGAAGAACGCGCGGGCGTCCTCCAGGGTGGCCGCGTCCAGGTCGGCCATCGACCCGATCGGCGTGTGGTGGTACGGGTGGCCCTCGGGATACGCGAGCGCGGTCAGCCTCTCGAACGCGGTCCCGTAGGGGACGTTGTCGTAACGCTGGCGCCGCTCGTTCTTGACGACGTCCCGCTGGTTCTCCATGGACTCCTCGTCGAGCGCGGCGAGCAGCGAGCCCATGCGGTCGGCCTCCAGCCAGAGGGCGAGCTCCAGCTGGTGGGTGGGCATGGTCTCGAAATAATTGGTGCGCTCGAAGCTGGTGGTTCCGTTCAGCGAACCACCGGCTCCCTGGACCAGTTCGAAGTGGCCGTTGCCCTTCACCTGGCCCGAGCCCTGGAACATCAGGTGCTCGAAGAGGTGGGCGAGGCCCGTACGCCCCTTGACCTCGTGGCGTGAGCCGACGTCGTACCAGAGGCACACCGCGGCGACCGGGGTCAGGTGGTCCTCGGAGAGCACCACGCGCAGGCCGTTGGCCAGGCGGTGCTCGGTCGCTGACAGCCCGCCGGAGCCTGCCTCAGCTGTGGCCGTGTGACCCATGGGCATGTACGTCCCTTCGATCGCGGAAAACTACGGATTTCCTGTCGGTCCTGCCACTGTATGCAAGCGCGCGGACAGCTGGCGAAGTTCCCGCACCTCGTACGCCGAGAGCGAGAATCGGCGTACGGATCTCGTATGAGGAGAGGGGCGGACGCGTACCGTCCTGGTACGCCCGGAGCCCGGCTCGGGTGCAGCACCGGCCCCTCTGAGCGCCCCGCAAAGACCCTCAACAGACGGGTCGTGGTCCGCGTTGTCAGTGGGGCGGTCCACAATGGTGCGCGTCAGAACCCGTTCATGCCCCGGCAGAGACTGTGAAGGAGCCGCAGCAGCGATGGCCCGCCGCAGCACGAAGACCCCGCCACCGCCCGACGACTTCGAGGAGCGCATCCTCGACATCGACGTCGTCGACGAGATGCAGGGCTCCTTCCTCGAGTACGCGTACTCGGTCATCTATTCCCGAGCCCTGCCGGACGCCCGCGACGGCCTCAAGCCGGTGCACCGTCGCATCGTCTACCAGATGAACGAGATGGGCCTTCGCCCCGACCGCGGCTATGTGAAGTGCGCCCGCGTCGTCGGCGAAGTCATGGGTAAGCTCCACCCGCACGGCGACGCGTCGATCTACGACGCGCTGGTGCGCCTGGCGCAGCCCTTCTCCATGCGCCTGCCGCTGGTCGACGGCCACGGCAACTTCGGTTCGCTCGGCAACGACGACCCACCGGCCGCCATGCGTTACACCGAGTGCCGGATGGCCGACGCCACGTCACTCATGACCGAGTCCATCGAAGAGGACACGGTCGACTTCTCGCCGAACTACGACGGCCAGGAGCAGGAGCCGGGCGTCCTCCCGGCGGCGTACCCGAACCTCCTGGTCAACGGCGCGTCGGGGATCGCCGTCGGCATGGCCACGAACATGCCGCCGCACAACCTCGGCGAGGTCATCGCGGCCGCCCGCCACCTGATCCGGCACCCGGGCGCCGACCTGGACACGCTGATGAAGTACGTCCCGGGCCCCGACCTGCCCACCGGCGGCCGGATCGTCGGCCTCACCGGCATCAGGGACGCGTACGAGAACGGCCGCGGCACCTTCAAGATCCGCGCCACGGTGTCGGTGGAGGACGTGACAGCCCGGCGCAAGGGCCTCGTCGTCACCGAACTGCCCTTCACCGTCGGCCCGGAGAAGGTGATCGCCAAGATCAAGGACCTGGTCGGCGCGAAGAAGCTGCAGGGCATCGCCGATGTGAAGGACCTCACGGACCGCATGCACGGTCTGCGTCTGGTCATCGAGGTCAAGAACGGCTTCGTGCCGGAGGCGGTCCTGGAGCAGCTCTACAAGCTGACGCCGATGGAGGAGTCCTTCGGTATCAACAACGTTGCTCTGGTGGACGGCCAGCCCCTCACCCTGGGTCTCAAGGAGCTCCTCGAGGTCTACCTCGACCACCGCTTCGACGTCGTACGCCGCCGCAGCGAGTTCCGCCGCACCAAGAAGCGCGACCGGCTGCACCTGGTCGAGGGCCTCCTCGTCGCCCTGATCGACATCGACGAGGTCATCCGCCTCATCCGCTCCAGCGACAACTCGGCGCAGGCGAAGGAGCGTCTGATCGAGCGCTTCTCGCTCAGCGAGATCCAGACGCAGTACATCCTGGACACGCCGCTGCGCCGGCTGACCCGGTTCGACCGCATCGAGCTGGAGTCGGAGCGCGACCGGCTCAACGGCGAGATCGACGAGCTGACCGGCATCCTGGATTCGGACACGGAGCTGCGCAAGCTGGTCTCCACCGAACTGGCCGCGGTGGCCAAGAAGTTCGGCACCGACCGGCGCACGGTGCTGCTGGAGTCCGCGGGCGCCACCGCCGCCACGGTCCCGCTCCAGGTGGCGGACGACCCGTGCCGGGTCCTGCTGTCCTCCACGGGCCTGCTCGCCCGTACGGCAAATGGAGACCCCTTCGGAGAGGCCGAGGAGGACAAGCGCGCCAAGCACGACCTGATCGTCTCCGCGGTGCCCGCCACGGCCCGCGGTGAGATCGGCGCGGTCATCTCCTCCGGCCGGCTGCTGCGACTGAACGTGATCGACCTCCCGCAGCTCCCGGGGACGGCGTCCGCGCCAAACCTCTCCGGAGGCGCCCCGATCTCGGAGTTCCTGTCCTCCCTGGAGGCGGACGAGACGGTGATCTGCCTGACGACGCTCGACGAGTCGTCGCCCGGTCTGGCGATCGGCACGGAGCAGGGCGTGGTGAAGCGCGTGGTCCCCGACTACCCCACGAACAAGGACGAGTTGGAGGTCATCACGCTCAGGGACGGCGACCGGATCGTCGGCGCGGCCGAGCTGCGCACCGGCGAGGAGGACCTGGTCTTCATCACGGACGACGCCCAGTTGCTGCGCTACCAAGCCTCGCAGGTCCGCCCGCAGGGCCGGGCGGCGGGCGGCATGGCGGGCATCAAGCTCGTCGACGGTGCGAAGGTGATCTCCTTCACGGTGGTCGACCCGGCGGTGGACGCGGTGGTCTTCACGGTCGCCGGCTCCCGCGGCACCCTGGACGACTCCGTCCAGACGACGGCCAAGCTGACCCCCTTCGACCAGTACCCGCGCAAGGGCCGGGCCACGGGCGGCGTGCGCTGCCAGCGGTTCCTGAAGGGCGAGGACTGCCTCTCGCTCGCCTGGGCGGGCCCTGCGCCGGCGCGGGCCGCTCAGAAGAACGGCACACCGGCCGAGCTTCCGGAGATGGACCCGCGCCGCGACGGCTCGGGTGTGTCGCTGGCGAAGACGGTGGGAGTGGTGGCGGGACCGGTGTAGGTCAGAGGGCCTCTTCGAGGCCTTCGGGCTCCTCGTCCTGTACGTGGGTGTCCTGTACGTGGGTGTCCTGTACGTAGCGGAGGACGCCCCACATGCTGTGTTCGTCGGCGTGTGGGGTGTCCTCTTTGCATGCCCCCAGTTCCTTGGCCAGGGCAGCGGTGTCGATGCCCGAGCCGATGAGGACGAGTTGGGTGAGCCTCTCGTCGGCACGGGGCCAGGGTTCCGGGTAGAAGCGCAGGAACCGTCCGACGGCGTGTACGGCGTAGCGGTTGCCGCGGTCGTGGGTGCCGAAATCGACGTACCCCTTGATGCGGTAGAGCCCTTCGGGCCTGCTGTCGAGGAACTCCATCAACCGCCGCGGGCTGAGCGGGACTTCGGAGGTGAAGGAGAGGGAGTCGTAGGCGGAGTGGAGGTGGCCGGCATGGTCGTGCCGTTCATTGCCTTCACGTTCGTGGAGGTCGTCGAAGGACAGCTGCCCGATGCGTTCCTCGGTCGGGCGGCAGTCGAAGAGGAACTCGGGATCGATCCGGCCGTAGCTGGCGGGTACGACGGCCGCAGGCCCGGCGAGTTCGCGAACGACACGGAGCACCCGCTCACCGTCGCCCTCCGCCGCCCGGTCGATCTTGTTGACGACGACGAGATCCGCGAGGCCGAGATGCCGGTCGATCTCGGGATGCTTCTCACGTGTGCCGTCGAACTCGGCGGCGTCGACGACCTCGACGAGCCCGCCGTAGACGATCCTCGGATGCTCACTCGCGAGCACCATCCGTACGAGCTCCTCGGGCTCGGCGAGCCCACTCGCCTCGATCACGATCACATCGATCCGGGCGGCCGGCTGGGCGAGCCGCCCCAGATAGAGGTCGAGCTCACTCGCGTCGACGGCACAGCACAGGCACCCGTTCCCCAGGGAGACGGTCGAGTCGCCCAGCGCCCCGGCCACAGCCATCGCATCGATCTCGATCGAGCCGAAGTCATTGACGACGGCCCCGATCCGGCTGCCTCCGCCGCGGTGCAGGAGGTGGTTGAGCAGGGTGGTCTTGCCGGATCCGAGGAATCCGGCCAGGACGATGACGGGGATCTGCGGCGAGGGGACCTTTCCGACGGCGGGCTTCTCGGCGGACGGCCGCCCGGCGGACAGCCATTCGTCCGGTGACCGCCCGGCGGACGGCTGTTCATCCGATGACTGCTCGACGGATGGCTGTTCATCCGATGGCTGCTCGGCCGACGGCTGCCTGCTCGGGACCGGCTGCGGAGTGGGCTGGCTCAACGAGCGACCTCTTTCACACCGGTGCGCACACCGGCTCGGAACGGGCTCCCGTACGCATCCGGCTCACGCACCGGCACTCGTACGAGGAATGAATGCCGAACCAGGATACGAGTGGGAGGAATCGCCGCGAAGTGAACGATTGTTAGCGGCGCTCGCGGGGCACACGTTGGGCAAGGCGCCGAGAAACGCGACCCGCACTTCCCTCCGTGCGCCTCCTCTCCGCCTCCCTGCCGGTCAGAGCCGCTCGGCAAAACTGGGAGACGGCAAGCGCGCCGCCCACCGCTCGCCGGTCCTCCCTGTCGCCCCACAACCGACGACCGGCAGAGCGGTCGCCTGATTCGGGGGTTGACATGGCCACACGGAACTTTGGGGTACGGGGACTCGGGCCCGCCGCGAGGGCGCGGCTCACCACCGCACTCGGTGCCGTTGCCGAACGGACGTCACGTCAGCGCAGGCGGACGGCGCTCATCGAGCAACACCGGCTCCATTTCGACCTGTTGTGCAAGGCCATGGACGACCCCGCTCTGGCTGCCGTCCTGGACACGTACGAGAGCGAGATACCGCCCGAGAAGCAGCGCCAGTACCTCTTCGCGAACGCCCTGTACGTCAATGCGCTGTACTTCCATCGCATCGGCGCGCTCACCCTGCCGGAGCTGTACGGACACCTTCGGATGATCTGCCGAAACGCGATCTTCCGCGAGTATTGGCTGGCGACCTGCCACCACCGCGAGAGTCTGCCCGACGCCGCCGAAGAGGCCCAGTTGGGCAAAATGATGGACAGCTTGGTCCAGGACATGGACGCGCTCGTGCGGGAACGAGACAACGGCGATCTTGATGAGTGGTGGGTCGTCGGGGAACCGCCGGACGAGTGACGCGCCACTCATCGTCAACACCAGTGTGTACAGGGAGACGCGTGGGGAGAGCGAGAGGTATTCTGCCCGCAGCCTGCTGCGGCGAAACGCGTCCGCAGGCGCCAAACCTACTGCGCAGGGCTGCCTCGCCCACAAGGATCAGCGGCCCCTCATGACCATGTGGGGCCACTCATGAGCATCACGGGACGAATTGGGGCGGCCATCAGCCCGTGCGTCGTCCCGTACACGCGTTGGCCCGTCCCTCGACCAGGCTAGGAACGGACTTGAAGATCGTGCGTCGCGTCGGCGCCTCACCCCGGGAGCGCGGCAGCGCCTCGGGGCAGAGCTGCCCCGACATCTTCGAACTCAGCAACGGAGACTTTGCTGTTATTGGCACCGAAGCCACAGCCACTCTCGACAGTGAGCTGCCGCCCGACGCAGCGCGTGCGGACTACGAGCGCATCGTCATCATCAGCCGCGAGACGCTGGTCCGAGCCAAATCGGACATCCCCGATTCCTGACTGACCCACCCTCCGCCCTTCACTTCCCAGGCCTCGATGCTCACCGCATCGAGGCCTGACTTCATACCTGCCGAGCCTTGCGGGCGTTGCCGGCCCTGCGGGCGTTGCCCACCCTGGTGGCCCTGCTGGCCCTTCTGGCCCTTCTGGCCCAAACCATGGGCGCATCACTGCCATCGCCCATACGGCAGGCTGGACCGCACACATCCTGGAGGAGTAACAGGGAGCGCCCGTTGCGTATGCGGCCCAGTGGTCGGTACGTGGGAGCGTGCGGCCGCCGCAGGTGCTCCCCCGGTGAGCACCCCCGCACGCCGACGCGCGCTGAACGCGCCCCAAGTGCGCCCCCACCCCAGGGGCCGGAAGTCGCCCCGACCGAAGTCAGGTTAGGCTCACCTCTGTGAGTACGTGCACGACCGCGTCCCTCCACCTCGACGAGCCCCTGGCGGGGACCGCGGCCACCGCGAGGACATGGCTGTTGCTCGAACAGCCCGGTCCCTGGGGTGCCAAGGCGCTCACTTCGAGCCACCTGGACCCCGCGCTCGGCCGCGCCCTCGAAGCCGCGGCGGCGGGCACCGGCGTACGGATCGCACTCATCCGGCGCCCCGGACGGCACGCCGACTTCGGTCCGCCCGCCGAACGCCAGGTGTATGCGGCACACACAGCTCCGGGAAACGTATGGCTGCGCAACGCCACAACATCCGATCCCGAGCAGTTGCTCGACCTCGACTTCGCCGCGCTCGGTATGGGTGATGCTCACACCTTCGACGCCGTTCTTGGGGGTCGGCCCCACACCGGTGACCCGCTCGCCCTCGTCTGCACCAACGGCAAGCGCGACCGCTGCTGCGCCCTGCTCGGCCGCCCCCTCGCCGCCGAGCTCGCCGCCTCCGGTGTGGACGGCGCCTGGGAGGTCACCCACCTCGGCGGCCACCGCTTCTCGCCCACCCTGCTCGTGCTGCCGTACGGATACGCATACGGCAGGGCCGAGGCCCACGCCGTCAAGGAAATCCTCCAGGGCGTCCAGGAGGGGCGTGTGGTCACCGAGGGTTGCCGCGGGAACTCCGCCTGGGAGAGGCCCGGACAGGCGGCGGAGCTGGCCGTCCGTACGGCTGCGCGCGAGTACGCCGCGGACGCCCTGAGCGTCGTCCGCACGGACGGCGAGGCCCCGCGCTGGGAAGTGACCGTCGCCCACACCGACGGCCGTGTGTGGCGCGTCGTCGTCGCGCAGGGCGCCTCGCTCCCGCCCCGCCCCGAGAGCTGCGGCTCGGCGCTGGGGTCACCGGCCCGGATGGACGTGGTGGCGGTACGGGAACTGATCCCGGCCGCGCTTGCCCTGCCCTGCTGATCAGCTCCACGGCCGACGGGCGCATGCCGTGGCGCGCCCGCCACGTCTCCCACGCGCGACGGCGATCAGGAGATCCCCGCCACACTCCCCTACGGCAATACCCACCCGCCGCCGTACCGTCATAGCCATGAGCCCCACTCCCCCCGTACGACGACTGCGCCTCGGTCTGCCGCGGCGGGTGTTCTCGCAGGTGCTGCTGATGCAGGTGGCGATCGCCGCCGGGGTCGCCGTGCTCGCTACCGGGCTGTTCCTCGCCCCGCTCAGCGCACAGCTGGACGACCAGGCGATGCGACGCGCGCTCGCGATCGCGCAGACCACGGCGGTCCAGCCGCAGATCGCCGAGGACCTCCGGACGACACAGCCATCCGTGGACGGGCCCGTGCAGGCCGAGGCGGAACGGATACGGAAGGCCAGCGGGGCCGAGTACGTCGT
Source organism: Streptomyces sp. NPDC127595 (assembly GCF_042671685.1). Taxonomy (NCBI): domain Bacteria; kingdom Bacillati; phylum Actinomycetota; class Actinomycetes; order Kitasatosporales; family Streptomycetaceae; genus Streptomyces; species Streptomyces sp. NPDC127595. The sequence goes on from NZ_JBHXWK010000008.1 coordinate 420,009, forward strand.
GGTGATGAACACGGACGGTGTGCGCTGGTCACACACCGACACCACTCAGATCGGCAAGGTCGTCTCGACCGACCCCAGCCAGGCCCTGGCCGGCAAGGAGGTCATGGAGATCGACGACGGCACGCTCGGCCGCTCCGCCCGCGGCAAGGTGCCGCTGCGCGACACCGACGGCCACATCGTCGGCGCGATCTCGGTCGGCATCGAGTACGACAGCGTGCGGGCCAGGCTGATCCACGCGATCCCCGGACTGCTGGCGTACGCGGGCGGAGCTCTGGCCGTCGGTGCGCTGGCCGCGTACCTGATCTCCCGCCGCGTCCAGCGGCAGACGCGTGACCTGGCCTTCTCCGACATCTCGGCGCTGCTCGCGGAGCGCGAGGCGATGCTGCACGGCATACGGGAGGGCGTCGTCGCGCTGGACCGCGGCGGCCGCGTACGCCTCCTCAACGACGAGGCGCAGCGCCTGCTGGGGCTCGACGGGGAGGCCATCGGCAGGCCACTCGACGACGCCCTCGGGCCGGGCCGTACGACCGATGTACTGGCCGGCCGTGTCACCGGCACCGACCTGCTCACCGTCCGCGGCGAGCGCGTCCTGGTCGCCAATCGCATGCCCACGGACGACGGCGGCGCCGTGGCCACGCTGCGTGACCGCACCGAGGTGGAGCAGCTCGGCCGCGAACTCGACTCCACACACGGCCTGATCGACGCCCTGCGCGCCCAGGACCACGAGCACGCCAACCGCATGCACACCCTCCTGGGGCTGCTCGAACTGGAGATGTACGACGACGCCAGGGAGTTCGTCGGCGAGGTGGTCGGGGACCACAGGATCACCGCCGAACAGGTCACCGAGAAGGTCCACGATCCGCTGCTCGCCGCCCTGTTGGTCGGCAAGTCCTCCGTCGCGGCCGAGCGCGGCGTGGCCCTGTGGATCTCGGACTCGACACTCCTGCCGGATCGGCTGGTGGACCCTGGGGGGCTGGTCACCGTCGTCGGCAACCTGGTCGACAACGCGCTCGACGCCGTCGCGGGCACGCCGCACGCGCGCGTGGAGGTCGAATTGCGCGCCGAGGGGCGTACCGCCGTACTGCGCGTACGGGACACCGGGCCCGGAATCCCGGAGGATCGGTGGGAGCTCATCTTCACGGACGGGTGGTCCACCAAGAAGCCCCCCGCACACGGCAAGCGCGGTATCGGTCTCCCCCTGGTGCGCCGGCTCGCCGAACGGCAGGGCGGCAGGGCCGAGGTGGCCGAGGCCGACGGTGGGGGCGCCGAGTTCACCGTCGTACTGCCGGAGGCACTCAGGGACCCGGGGTTCGAACCGGCGTCGGGTTCCGCACCGGATGGCGGTCTCGGGGCCTCCGGCTCAGGTCATGCGCCGGACACCGGCCGCACCCCGGACGTGGGTCTCGCGCCGGCGCCGGGCCCACGGCTCGTGCCCGAACCGCACCAGCCTCCGGAATCCGCCGCCGTCACCACCACCGCCGCCGCTATGGATGCCAAGGAAGGGTCGCGATGATCGAGGTCCTGGTCGTGGACGACGACATCCGGGTCGCGCGGGTCAACGCCGCGTACGTGGCGAAGGTGCCGGGCTTCCATGTGGCGGGCGAGGCGCACAGCGCGGCCGAGGCGCTGAGCCGGATGGAGGCGCTGCCCCACCTGGACCTGGTCCTCATGGACCACTATCTGCCGGACGACACGGGCCTGGCGGTCGTCCAGGAGATGCGCCGGCGTGGCCACCAGACCGACGTCATCATGGTGACCGCCGCCCGTGACATCTCGACGGTTCAGGCGGCGATGCGGCAGGGCGCGCTCCAGTACCTGGTCAAACCGTTCGCCTTCGCGGGCCTGCGCGCGAAGCTGGAGGCGTACGCAGATCTGCGCCGCACCCTCGACGGTGGCGGAGAGGCCGAACAGGCGGAGGTGGACCGGATCTTCGGCGCTTTGTCGGCGAGTACGGAGACGGACCTGCCCAAGGGCCACTCCCCCACGACCGCGGAACTCGTACGCCGCGCCCTGGTGAAGTCCGAGGGTCCTCTGTCGGCCCAGGAGGTCGCGGAGGAGACCGGACTGAGCCGCCAGACCGCGCAGCGCTATCTGAAGCTCCTGGAGCGCACCGGGCGGGCCAGGCTGACCCTGAAGTACGGCGACGCGGGCCGACCGGAGCATCGCTACGTGTGGGCGACGCGCGGCTGAGGGACCGTATGCCGACACCGGGCCGGCCGGTGCCCGCTCCACGTAGGCCGTGGTCGGTCACCCTCCTTGGTCGCCGCCGCTCTCAGACAGCCCCGGCGCCCGTCAACGACCGCACCTCGGTCTCCGCGTGCTTGGCCTCGTCCGGGGGTTCCGCCGAGGTGACCGTGCCCAGCCATCCCGCGAGGAAGCCGAGGGGGATGGACACTAGGCCCGGGTTCTGCAGCGGGAAGTACTGGAAGTCGGCGCTCGGGAAGAGCGATTCGGGGCTCCCCGAAACCACGGGTGACAGCAGTACGAGCACCAGGGCGGGCACCAGACCTCCGTACACGGCCCACACCGCGCCGCGTGTCGTGAAGCCCCGCCAGAACAGCGAGTACAGCAGCACCGGCAGGTTCGCGGAGGCGGCCACCGCGAAGGCGAGGCCCACCAGGAAGGCCACGTTGAGATCGCGGGCGAGCAGTCCGAGCGCGATCGCGACCACGCCGATACCGACCGCTGCGGTGCGCGCCACGGCGACCTCGCTGCGCGGCTTGGCGCGCCTTCGTCGCAGTGACGCGTAGAGGTCGTGCGCCACGGACGCCGAGGACGCGAGGGTGATTCCGGCGACGACCGCGAGGATCGTGGCGAAGGCGATGGCGGCGACGATCGCGAACAGAACCGTTCCTCCCGTTGAGTTCGCGCCGCCGCCCAGATCGAGCGCCAGCAGCGGAACCGCCGTGTTCCCCGCCGCGTTCGACTCCCGCACCGCTTCCGGACCGACGATCGCGGCCGCGCCGAAGCCCAGCACGAACGTCATCAGGTAGAAGCTTCCGATGAGGCCGATCGCCCAGACCACCGAACGCCGCGCGGCCCGCGCCGTCGGCACAGTGTAGAAGCGCGACAGGATGTGCGGCAGCCCGGCGGTGCCCAACACCAGCGCGAGTCCCAGGCTGATGAAGTCGAACCGTGCCGTCCAGTCCCCGCCGTACCTCAGCCCAGGCGCGAGGAACGCGTCACCGTGTCCGCTTCGGTCCGCCGCCGAACGCAGCAACTGGTTGAAGTCCCCGTGGAAACGGACCAGGACAAGCACGGTCAGGGCAATGGCCCCGCCCATCAACAGAACCGCCTTGACGATCTGGATCCACGTGGTGGCCCGCATCCCTCCCATCGACACATAGATCACCATGAGCGCGCCGACGCCGATCACCGTCCAGTTCCGCGCCGCCTCGCTCGTGCCCCCCAGCAGCAGCGCGACCAGGCTGCCCGCTCCCACCATCTGCGCCACCAGGTACAGAACGGACACGGTCACCGATGAAGTTCCCGCCGCGATCCGCACCGGCCGCTCGCTCATCCGGGACGCGACGACGTCGGCGAGGGTGAACCGCCCGCAGTTGCGCACCAGTTCGGCGACCAGGAAGAGCACCACGAGCCAGGCCACCAGAAAGCCCACCACGTACAGGAGCCCGTCGTAACCGAAGAGTGCGATCAGACCCGTGACGCCGAGGAAGGACGCCGCCGACATGTAGTCACCGGAGATGGCAAAACCATTCTCCATCGGCGAGAACAACCGCCCGCCGGCGTAGAACTCCTCGGCCGAACCATGCCGGTTGCGGCTCACCCACGTCGTGATCGCCAGCGTCACCGCGACGAACGCGCTGAACAGCAGCAGCGCCAGCGTCTGATGGTTGCCGCTCATCGCTCACCACCTCTGGCGCTCCGGGTCAGCTCCTGGGTGTCCCAGCGCAGATCGAGAGCGGGCCGGTCCCTGCGCAGCCGCGCATGCCTCGCGTACGCCCACGTGAACAAGAAGGTGGTGAGGAACTGTCCGAGCCCCGCGACCATCGCCACATTCACCGCGCCGGCGACGGGCCGGGCCATGAAGCCGGGGGCCGTCGTCGCCGTCACCACGTAACCCACGTACCAGGTGAAGAAGACGGCGAAGCCCGGGACCACGAACCTCCGGTACCGGCTGCGCACCTCCTGGAAGGCCGCGCTGCGCTGCACCTCCAGATAGACGTCGGCCGCCCCGCCCGTCCGACGCTCCTGCTCCGGGTGCGCGGGCGGCACGGCGGGAGCGGGCGCACCCGTGCCGTCCAACTCACCCCAGCCGGAGGCAAGCGCGTCGTACCAGGGGTCGTCGAACCGGACCTTCCCGGTGTCACGACCGTCGTGCTTCTCCACCGAACTCTCCTTGTCCGCGGCCCGTTTCGGCCGCGTGCCCAAGGATGTGCAGATCGGGAAGATCCCGGACTCTTCTCTCCGCGCTCTTCACTCCATCAGGTGACTCAGCCCGCCGGTGGCCGTACGAGACCCTTCCCATAGGCGTAACGGACTGCCTGAGCACGGTCCTTTACCCCCGTCTTGGCGAAGAGGTTGTTGATATGGGTCTTCACCGTCGCGGTGGAGACATGCAACTCGCGGGCGATCTCCTGGTTGGTGAGGCCTTCTGCGATCAACAGCAGCACCTCGGTCTCGCGCGCGGTGAGCCCGTCCGGCGGCTCCGCGGGCGCGGCCGGCTCCGGCTCCGAAAGCCGCTCGAGCAGCCTTCGCTGGACACTCGGCGAGAGCCCCGCCTCCCCGGAGAGCACGCTCCGCACGGCTCTCACGATCTCGTCACCTCCCGCGTCCTTGGTCAGATAACCCCGAGCCCCCGCTCTGAGCGCGGGGAACAGCGACTCGTCGTCCTCGTACGTGGTGAGCACGACGACCTGCGTTCCCGGGTACTCCGCACGGATGCGCCGGGTCGCCTCGACACCGTCGCAACGAGGCATGCGCAGGTCCATCAGCACCACGTCCGGAGCGAGTTCGGCGACCAGAGCCACGGCCTCATGCCCGTCACCGGCCGCCCCGATGACCTCGATACCGGGCAACAGCCCCAACAGCATCACGATGCCCTCGCGCACCACGGTCTGGTCGTCCGCCACCACGACCCGTGCCGGCTTCCTCCCTTCCTCCTCCGTCATACGGGCACCTTCAGCGTCACCACGAACCCCTCCTCGTCCGGCCCTGCCTCCAGGGAGCCGCCCAGCAACTCGGCCCGCTCCCGCATGCCCAGCAGACCGTACCCGGCGCCGGAACCGCTGAGTTCGCCCTTCGGCCCGCCCGAGTCCCGTACGTCCAGGGTCACTTCGCGCTCGCCATAATCCAGCCGCACCTGGACTTTGGCGCCCGGAGCGTGCTTGCGGACGTTCGTCAGAGCTTCCTGCGCGACCCTGCGCACCGCCTGCGAAGCCTCGGCACCCAACGGCTGCCGTTCACCCGTCACGGTGACATCGGCACCATCGGTCGTCGCGACGAGCTCGCTCAGGAAGTCCTCCACCGGGGACATCTCGCCACGCAGGGCGGACAGCGCCTGCCGGGTCTCGGCGAGCCCCTCTCGCGCCATCCCTCTTGCCGCCACGACCCGTTCGAGAATCGTTTCCCGGTCCCCACCGCGCTCGATGAGCAGACGCGCCGCTTCCAGGTGCACCAGCTGTGCCGAGAGGCTGTGCGCCAGCACGTCGTGGATCTCCCGCGCGATCCGGGCCCGCTCCGCGAGCGCCGCCGACTCCGCCTCCGCAACGCGCGCCGCGCGCTCCTGAGTCAGCAGTCGTTGAGCACTCCCCCGCGCCTCGGCGTCCAGGCGCAGCACGTAACCGGCCAGAGCGAGCCCCACCGTGGTGGCCAGGGTGGTCAGCCAGACATCGTTGTTGACCACCGCATACGCCCCCAGCGCCACGGAGGTGGCTGGGAGCGCCGCCACGAGAGGCAACCGTTCCATGCCGCTCACAGCGCACCCGCACCACAGGACGAGGGCCGGAACCCGGAATCCGACGCTCTGCCCGACTGTCGCGATCCCGAACAGCAGCACGAGCAGTCCCAGCGAGGGCAGCAACCGGTGTTCGAGCGTGGTCCGCCAGAAAGCCCAGGCTGCGGCTCCGCAGGCCACGACTCCCAGCACACCCGCCGCGACACCCCAGCCGTGCAGCTCGCTGTCGGTGAAGGTCGTCCCGAGGAGAATGCCGAGGGCGCCGATTCGCGTGGCCCAGGCGAGCAGGCGCCGGGGCCGGGCCACTCCCGCCCGGGATAGGGCCTCGCGGGAGGGCCAGCGCGTCCAGACGTTCTCCGTCACACACGCTCCTTCCAAGGGGCCTGGGGCACGCCGTCACCGTACGCCGCGCCCTGCACGCGCGCCGGGTGCAGCGATTGCGACCTCCAGGTGAGAATTCCGGAGCGGACCAGCAGCGTTGCGGCGAGAGCCAGCAGCACCATGCCAGTGGCGTCCTGCTGCACACCGAGCAGGGCCCCGATCCCGAACAGGCCCACCCGCAGACCTATGCCGACGGTCCAGACGACCACGCTCGCCTTGGTCCCCTGGCCCCATACCGAGCCGTCCGGCGCCGCCCATATTCGGGTGGTCCACGCCCAGCCGGCGCCGGTCGCCAGGCCAATGAGCAACTCGGCCCCGAGCAGGAGAATCGCCTCGGCCTGATGGTGCGCGTCGATGAGCCCCGGCTCTCGCAGAGCTATGAAACCCAGAACGGCAGGCAGGATCCACCAGCGCCTGTCCGCACTGATCCTTTGCGCGCGGAACTGGCGCACGATCACCAGAACGACAACGGCGAAGATCGCCAAGGCGTTGATCAGCCCAGACATCACGGCCTCCGTGGATGAGGAAGAACGGATGCCGGCAGCGGGAGCTGTCGACGCCTTCGACGCTACGGAGAATTGCTGGTCAGCAGATCGGAGCGGGGGTGGATCCAGGGTGGATCTCTGCCCGGAGCGGACCTCCACCCACGGGTGGAGCCCCCTCACACCACATGGCTGTCACCCATGCCCTGCACCGGTGCAGCCGCTGGGCCAGGACGATTCTCGCCCCCTCCGCCCCTACCCATCCCGTACCCGGGGGCTGCCGCCCCCAGACCCCCGCATCGGCCTGAACGGCCTCGTCCTCAAACGCCGGACAGGCTAAAAGATCTCCCCCAGGCCGGGGAATCGGGACGGCAATGCACCACCCTCAAGCGTCAGACATGCCAAAAACCCCTCGCCCGCCCGGAGCCGAAAAGCAATGCTGCCGCCCCTCGCACCCGCAGCCGACCGACGACGGAAGGGGGCGTGCCGGTACGTCCACATGCCCGTCGCGTACGTCCGCGTCACCGGACCCCCACACCCCTGCCCGACGCCTGATCCGGCGGCGAC
>NZ_JBHXWK010000009.1:0-387997 GCF_042671685.1 Streptomyces sp. NPDC127595
GGAACACATCGTTCCGGCCACCCCGGCGGCTTTCTGCGGGCCTCGGAGACCTCCCGGGCAGGGATACGCCGGAGGGCCCGCAGCGGACGTGCTGCGGGCCCTCCGGCGTATTTGTGACTTTCGCGCGCCGTTCCGTCACGTTCTGAGGTTCGCCTCAGGACTCGTCCCGGCGGAGTGACGGCTTCAGGTCCTTGAGCCGGCCGAGGAGGCCGTTCACGAACGCGGGTGAATCGTCCGTGGAGAACTCCTTCGCCAGCTGTACCGCCTCGTCGAGCACCACGGCGTCCGGGGTCTCGTCGACCCAGATCAGCTCGTAGGCACCGAGACGCAGGATGTTGCGGTCGACGACCGGCATCCTGTCGAGCGTCCAGCCGACGGAGTACTGCGCGATGAGGTCGTCGATCCGCCTCGCCTTGGTGGCGTAGCCCTCGACGAGCTGCATCGTGTACTCGCTCACCGGCGGCTGCCGGGTGTCGGTCCGGGAGTGCCGGATCCAGTCCGCGAGGACCGTCTGAACGTCCGCGTCGCGCTGGTCGCCCTCGAAGAGGATCTGGAAGGCGCGCTTGCGGGCCGTGTTGCGGGCAGCCACGGTTAGCTGTTCACCCGGCCGAGGTAGTCGCTCGTGCGGGTGTCGACCTTGATCTTCTCACCGGTGGTGATGAAGAGCGGGACGTTGATCTGGTGGCCGGTCTCCAGGGTGGCGGGCTTGGTGCCGCCGGTGGAGCGGTCGCCCTGGACGCCGGGCTCGGTCTCCTGGATGACGAGCTCGACGGCGGCCGGCAGCTCGACGAAGAGCACCGAGCCCTCGTGCTGCGCGACGGTGGCGGTGAAGCCCTCGATCAGGAAGTTGGCGGCGTCGCCGACGGACTTGCGGTCGACCATCAGCTGGTCGTACGTGTCCATGTCCATGAAGACGTAGTACTCGCCGTCCATGTACGAGAACTGCATGTCACGCTTGTCGATCGTGGCCGTCTCGACCTTGACGCCGGCGTTGAACGTCTTGTCGACGACCTTGCCGGAGAGCACGTTCTTCAGCTTGGTGCGCACGAAGGCCGGGCCCTTGCCGGGCTTGACGTGCTGGAACTCGACGACGGACCAGAGCTGGCCTCCGTCGAGCTTGAGCACCAGGCCGTTCTTGAGGTCGTTCGTGGAAGCCACGGTTGCGGAATCTCCTGGACTGACGTGGACGACCCCGGGGCCCGCGCGCAGCCCGAAGGCTAGAGCGCGAGGAGTTCCTTGGTCGTAATGGTGAGTAGCTCGGGTCCGCCGTCCGCCTCGGGGCGTACGACGAGCGTGTCATCGATCCGGACACCGCCCCGGCCCGGGATGTGTACCCCCGGTTCGACGGTGACCGGCACGCAAGCGTCCAGTTTACCCATGGCGGCGGGGGCCAGCTGCGGGTCCTCGTCGATTTCGAGCCCCACACCGTGCCCGGTCAGCGGAGGAAGGCCTTCCGTGTACCCCGCGGAGTCGAGTACCTGGCGGGCCGCGCGGTCCACGTCACGGTAGGCGGCGCCGGGTGCCAGCGCCTCGCGTCCGGCGCGCTGGGCGGCGAAGACGAGGTCGTACAGGTCGATCTGCCAGTCGGCGGGCGAGGTCCCGATCACGAACGTACGGCCGATCTCGCAGCGGTAGCCGCGGTAGCTCGCGCCGAGGCAGACGGAGAGGAAATCTCCCTCCTCCACCCGCCGGTCGGAGGGCCGGTGGCCACGGCGCCCGGAGTTCGGCCCTGTACCGACCGAGGTCGCGAAGGCCGGGCCGTCGGCGCCGTGGTCGACGAGGCGTCGCTCCAGCTCAAGCGCGAGATGACGTTCGGTCCGGCCGACGAGGATCGATTCGAGGAGCTCCCCCAGTGCCTGGTCGGCGATCTCGGCGCCGATCCGGAGACAGGAGATCTCCTCCTCGTCCTTGATCACCCGCAGTTGTTCCACCGCGCCGCCCAGGTCGGCGAGGCGCAGCCGCGGCGCCACCGAGCCAAGGGCACGGTGCCGGGTCACCGTCAGGTGGTGCTCCTCCACCGCGAGGGACTCGGCGCCCTGGGCGAGGGCGACATCGGCCGCGGCGACGGCCGGGTCACCGCCGGGGCCCGGCAGCACCTGCACCCGCAGCGCCTGGTCGGGACGGCCCTCCTCGGCCTCGCCGCTCGACGGGCCGCCGTGGAGCAGCACATCCTCACCCCTGCCGAGCAGCAGGACGGCGCCGCGCGGGGCAGCGCCGGCGAGATACCTCACATTGGCCGGGCGGGTGACGAGCGCCGTAGCACTGCCGCCCGCCGTACAGCGCTCCCGGAGCCGCTCTCGGCGTGCCGCGTACACCTCTGACATAAAACGAGCGTACGAGCGGTGGCCGGATGGCGCCGGTTCAACGGGGCTGGACGGGCGGCGGGCCCGCCGGGACTACCACTGGGGCGGGCTGGCGAACGACCACGAGCCCGCCCGGACTACCACTGAGGCGGGCCGGCGACCAAGCACGAACCCGCCCCGACTACCACTGAGACAGGCCGGCGACCGACCACGAGCCAGCCTGGACTACCACTGGGGCGGGCTGGCGATCGACCGTGCGAGGACGTCGTCCAGGACGCGGGCCGTGGTCGGTACGTCGAGCTGCGAGTTGTCGATGATGGGGAGCCCTGAGCCGTACCAGCCGGCCATCCGGCCGTGGATGCGGGCGACTTCCTCGTCGGTGAGACGGCGGTTTCCGGAGCGCTCGGCGTTGCGCTCCAGGACTATCTCCAGGCCCGGCAGCAGGACGACGGGCAGCAGGCCCGGCCCCACGTGCCGCTTCCAGCCGCCGAGGCCGACGACCGGGCGGTCCGGGAAGACGGCGTCGTCGAGGATGCAGGAGATGCCGTTCGCCAGGAAGTTCCGTGCGGCGAATCCACAGGTGCGGCGGGCCAGGCGGTACTGCGCCTCCGATTGGTCGTTCCACCCCGACTGCGGGTCGGCGAAGCCCGAGCGCACCCATTCGCGTACGTCGTCGAGGCTGATGTGGGCGGTGGGGACCCGGCGGTGATCCGCCCAGTACTTGGCGACGCTGGTCTTCCCGGCGCCCGCGGGGCCGATGAGCAGCACCGCGAGCGTGGTGGACGTCGGGTCGGCCTGGCCGGCGGCGGGCGGTGCGCTCGGCATGGCGACGGGTCCGCCCGGCGGGAGCTGCACATGGCCGGTGGTGTCCGGCTTGGGCGGCACGGGGGCGTGCTGCGGCACGTGCGGGTGGGGCGCCATGTGTCCCGGTGGCGGCCCGGTGAAACCGGGGGCCGACGGGGGCGGGGGGACGGGACCCGGGTGTCCGGGCTGCGGTCCGGCCGGTGACCAGCCGGCGGCCGGTCCCTGCCCCGGCTGGTGGGGCGGCGGCAGCGGACCCCCCACTGCGTGCTGCATCCGGTGCCACTCCGTCTCGTGTTCTCTGGCTCGTTCGCCTCCGGGACGCCTCAGTCGGTGTCCCGAGTCCGGCCGCGCTCAGCCCTTCGGACCTCCGCGCGCTCGTGCTCTCGACACCGACGCGTCCCTGCGGCTCCCTCGCGGCAGGCATTGGCGCCGGCGAGCGAGGTCTGAGGCCCGCTCGCTACCGAACGGTACCTTCCCCGGCCGCCGTTGTGTGAACGGCCGGGGAGGGTACGAAGTGCCCGTCCGCCCGGGGCAAATCGGGCCAAGTACGGGCCCGTTGGACGTTAAGTTCCTAAGTCACGTCGCCGTGAGCCCTCTTGGGTCACGTCGCCCCGTGCCGTCGTTCCGCGTCTACTGCCCCACTTCGCCGTACGCGGCGAGGAGGACGGCCGGGTCGGGTCCCTCCAGGACGGTCGGTTTGGCGAGGCCGTCCAGGACGATGAAGCGGAGCAGGTTGCCGCGGGACTTCTTGTCGACCTTCATGTTCTCCAGGAGCTTGGGCCACTGGTCGTAGCGGTAGCTCAGCGGGAGACCGACGGACTGAAGGATCGTGCGATGCCGGTCGGCGGTCGCATCATCCAGCCGGCCCGCGAGACGGCCCAGTTCGGCGGCGAAGTGCATCCCCACGGAAACAGCCGCGCCGTGCCGCCACTTGTAGCGCTCGTTCTTCTCGATCGCGTGCGCCAGGGTGTGCCCGTAGTTGAGGATCTCGCGCAGCCCGGACTCCTTCAGGTCACCGGAGACGACCTCCGCCTTGACCCGGATGGACCGCTCGATCAGCTCGGCCGTGTGCGGGCCGGCCGGCGTGCGGGCCGCCTCGGGATCCTCCTCGATGAGCTCCAGGATCACCGGGTCGGCGATGAAACCGGCCTTGATGACCTCCGCGAGCCCGGACACGAAGTCGTTGACCGGCAGCGAGTCCAGCGCGGCCAGGTCGCACAGCACACCGGCCGGCGGATGGAAGGCGCCGACGAGGTTCTTGCCCTCGGCGGTGTTGATGCCGGTCTTGCCACCGACCGCCGCGTCCACCATGGCCAGCACCGTGGTCGGGACCACGATCCAGCGCACCCCGCGCAGCCAGCTCGCCGCCACGAACCCGGCCAGGTCGGTGGTGGCGCCGCCGCCGACACCCACGATGACGTCACTGCGGGTGAAGCCGGACTGCCCCAGCGCCTTCCAGCAGTACGCGGCGACCTCGGCGGTCTTGGCCTCCTCGGCGTTGGGCACCTGGATGGCGACGGCCTCGTAGCCCTGCTCGGCCAGATCGGCACGCAGGGCCTCACCGGTGCCGGCGAGCGACTCGGGATGGATGACCGCGACCCGCCGGGCCCTGTCTCCGATCAACCCACCGAGCTCACCGAGGAGTTGACGGCCCACCAGCACCTCGTAGGGCTCGGTGCCCGCGGTTCCGCCGACCTGGATACGGGTCACTGCCTCGCTCATGCTTCCTTCAACTCCACTGCGTCGAGGACCGCTTGGGTGACCTCTTCGGGGGTACGGTCATCGGTTGCCACGACCGCACGGGCGACCTCGGTGTACAGGTCTTGGCGCGCGTCCATCAGCTCGCGCCACTGCCGGCGCGGGTTGACGGCCAGCAGCGGCCTCGCCGTGTTGAGGCCGGTGCGCCTGACCGCCTCCTCGACGTCCATCGACAGGTAGACGACCTGGTGCCCGGCGAGCAGCGCGCGTGTCTCCTCGTCCAGGATCGCGCCGCCGCCGAGCGCCAGCACACCGTCGTGCTCGGCCAGCGCCCGCTTCACGGCCTGCTTCTCGATCGCGCGGAAGACCGGCTCACCCTCGTCGACGAAGATGTCGGCGATGGTGCGGCGCTGCTCGCTCACGATGTCGTCGTCGGTGTCCCGGTAGACACAGCCGAGCCGCTCGGCGACCAGCGCACCGACCGTGGACTTGCCCACGCCCATCGGGCCGACGAGGACGATCCGCGGACCCGTCACCGCACGACCAGGTTCTCGAGGTAGGACCGCACATTGCGGCGCGTCTCGGGGACGCTGTCCCCGCCGAACTTCTCCGCCACCGCGTCCGCCACCACCAGCGCCACCATCGCCTCCGCGACGATCCCGGCAGCCGGAACCGCACACACGTCCGAGCGCTGGTGGTGCGCCCTGGCCGCCTCGCCGGTCGCCACATCGATGGTCGCCAGCGCACGCGGCACCGTCGCGATCGGCTTCATCGCCGCCCGGACACGCAGCAGCTCACCCGTGGTCAGACCACCCTCGGTGCCGCCGGAGCGCCCCGACGTGCGCCGGATGCCGTCCCCGGTGCGGACGATCTCGTCGTGCGCCCGCGAGCCCGGCACCCGGGCCAGCTCGAAACCGTCACCGACCTCGACACCCTTGATCGCCTGGATCCCCATCAGCGCGGCCGCCAGCCGGGCATCCAGCCGCCGGTCCCAGTGCACATGCGAGCCCAGACCCACCGGCACCCCGTACGCCAGCACCTCGACCACGCCACCGAGCGTGTCGCCGTCCTTGTGCGCCTGGTCGATCTCCGCGACCATCGCCTTCGAGGCGTCACCGTCCAGGCAGCGCACCGGATCGGCGTCGAGCCGCTCCACATCCGAGGGCTGGGGGTAGACGCCGTACGGGGCCTTCGCCGCCGCCAGTTCGACGACGTGCGAGACGATCTCGATCCCCGCCGTCTCCTTCAGGTACGAACGGGCCACCGCACCGAGCGCCACCCGCGCCGCGGTCTCCCGCGCGCTCGCCCGCTCCAGGATCGGCCTGGCCTCGTCGAACCCGTACTTCTGCATGCCCGCGAGGTCGGCGTGACCGGGCCGGGGCCGGGTCAGCGGGGCGTTGCGGGCCACCTCCGCGAGGACCTCCGGATCGATGGGGTCGGCCGCCATGACCTGCTCCCACTTGGGCCACTCGGTGTTGCCGACCATGACGGCCACCGGCGAACCGAGAGTGAGCCCATGACGTACACCGCCCAGGAAGGTGACCTCGTCGCGCTCGAACTTCATCCGGGCACCGCGCCCGTAGCCGAGCCGCCGCCGGGCCAGATGGTCCGCCACCATGTCCGTGGTGATCGGCACGCCGGCGGGAAGTCCCTCCAGCGTCGCGACAAGTGCGGGACCGTGGGATTCCCCCGCGGTCAGCCAGCGCAACCTGCTCAACGGTGCTCCTCATGCTCGCGCCCTGGTACTGCTGCTGCGTACGCGCGTCCTCGCGTACCGCGACGGCGCGACCGGGTGCGCGGCCCAGGCCCGCCACCCCGATCCTCCCACGTCCACGTATCAGAACCGGTCACAGGTCCATCAGACGGACGGACTCCGGCGGGTCAGCGCCCGGCGAGGGCGTGCTCGCCGGCCTTGCGCATGGCGTGGAGCGGCGCGGGCGAACGCCCGGTCATCTGCTCGACCTGGAGCACCGCCTGGTGCACCAGCAGATCGAGCCCGCTGACCACGGCACCGCCGTACGCCGACCAGCGCGCCGCGAGCTGGGTCGGCCACGGGTCGTACAGCACGTCGAAGAGGGCGGTCGGCTGCTCGGGGACGGCGGCTGCCAGCGCATCCGTGGCGCCCGCGGGGGTGGTGGCGATCACCAGTGGCGCGCGCAGCGCCCGGTCTGCCTCGGCCCAGTCCGCGATGCGTACGTCGACGTCCAGGCGGCCGCCCCACCGCCGCATCTCGGCGGCACGATCGGCGCTGCGGACGTAGGCGACGACCTCGCCCGTGCAGATCCGTGCCAGCGCGGCGAGCGCCGACGAGGCGGTGGCACCGGCGCCGAGGATCGCGGCGGAGCCGACCTGCTCGATGCCCCGCTCGCGCAGGGCGGCGACCATCCCGGGGATGTCGGTGTTGTCGCCGATCCGACGGCCGTCCTCGGTCAACACGACCGTGTTGACCGCCTCGACCGAGCCCGCCGTCTCGCTGATCTCGTCGAGCAGCGGGATGACGGCCCGCTTGAGCGGCATGGTCAGTGACAGCCCCGCCCACTCCGGCCCGAGTTTCCCGAAGAACTCCGGCAGCGCCTCCTCGTCGACCTCGAAACGGTCGTACGACCAGTCACCGAGGCCGAGTTCCGCGTAGGCGGCTCGGTGCAGCACCGGGGAGAGGGAGTGGGCGATCGGCGAACCGAGTACCGCGGCCCGGCGGCCGTCAGCTGCCCGAGCTGTCATTGAACTTGTCCTTGAGGTCCTGGAATTCCGCGTATGTCTTGGCGAACTCCGTCTTGTTCTGGCCGTCGGTCGCCACGAAGTAGATCCAGCCGTCCTTCGTGGGATTCAGAGCCGCCTTCAGCGCGTCGTCACCAGGGTTGTCAATAGGCCCGGGCGGGAGGCCCTTCTGCGTATACGTGTTGTACGGGTCCTGGTTGCTGTTGATTTCGGACTCGCTGATGTTGATCTTACTCTGACCCTTCAAATAGTTGAAGGTCGAGTCGAACTGCAGCAGCTGGTTGGTCTCCGTATTGGTGGGCTTCAGGCGGTTGTAGATGACCTCGGACATCTTGCGGAAGTCGTCATGGGTCTTCCCCTCGGCCTGGACGAGACTCGCCACGGTGAGGAGCTCCAGCGGGTTCTTCAGCTTCAGGCCCTCGGCCTTGGACTCGAGGCCGTAGTCGGCGTACTTCTCCTTGGCCAGGTCGACCATCTGCTTCAGGACTTCCTTGGGCTCCATACCCTTGGAAACGGGATAGCTGGAGGGGTAGAGGAATCCTTCCAGCGGGTCCTTGATGTCCTTGTCGGAGTTCGCCCACTCGGGGAGACCGAGACTCTCCCATTCCTTGTCCGCGACGCCCTTGGTCGTGCCCTTCTTCACCTCGAGACGGGCATCGATCTTCTCGTAGATGGCGGCATTGCGCGTGCCCTCGGCAATGATCAGGTTGTTGCGACTGTCAGGGCTGAGCATGAGCGCCACCACGCTTTCCCCGGACATTTCCTTCTTGAGCGTGTAGACGCCCGCCTGAATGGAATTGCCCTTGGGATTCTGCGACTGCGCGGCCACAAAGGCATCGACGCTCTTGACCACGCCGGCGTCCTTCAGCGCCTGCCCGATCGCATAACCGCCGGAACCCTTGGGAATGGTGACGTTGACGCTTTCGCTCGTGCCGTCCCCGGCATAGTCGGGCGCCGCACCGAAACGATTTTGGTAGAACTGGTACCCGAAATACCCGACTCCGCCGATCCCGCCTCCGAAGACGAGTACGACCACCAGACAGGCACACCCGCTGCGGCGTTTCTTGCCCTTGCCGCCGCCTCGGCCCTTCTTGTCGCCGCGTCCGCCGCGGCCCTTCGGATCGTCGTCGTCCGCATCGTCGTCATCGTCGCCGCCGGCGAAGAAGGCGTGCTCACCCTGGTCGGGTCCGGGGTCCCAGTCGGTCTTCGGCTCGGGTTCGGCGCGACGGCGGGCCGGCGGCTCGGGCGGCGGGTAGGCGTCGGGGGTGCCGTACTGGTCGGGCTGCTCACCGCCGTACGCGACGGGCTGGCCCCCGTAGGGGTCGGCCGGGTCGGCGGCGTAGGGGACCTGCTGGTGCGCCCCGCTGCCCCAGCCGCTGTTGTCGTACTGCTGCTGGCCCTGGCCGCCGTACTGCTGTGGCTGCCCCTGATTCGCGTACTGCTGTTGCTGACCCTGGCCCGCGTAAGGCTGCTGCCCTTGACCGCCGTACTGCTGCTGACCCGGGTCGACATACTGGTGCTGGCCCTGGTCCATGTAGGGCTGCTGGCTCTGGGCAGGGAACTGCTGGTGACCCTGGCCCTGATACTGCTGCTGCTCCTGGCCGTACCCACCCTGCTGACCAGCGGCCCACTCGCCGTACTGCTGCTGCTGTTGCGGCTGCTGCGGATACTGCTGCGGCTGGCCGCCGTAGGGGGACTGGCCGTCGTCAGCCTGTCCTCCCCATCCGTTGTCCCCGAACAACGGGTCCTCCGGATGCCACGGTTCGGAGCCAGGGCCCCGGCCATACTCAGTCATTGATCCCCTAGAGCCGCGAGGCGGCGGGCACGCGGTGCTTGCGGCACCGCCTCCGTTCCGTCTCTTCTGCTGTGCGGCGGCTGTTCGAACAGAGCCGCATCGCGCGGAACGTTACCGTATCGCGATCAGACAACCACTTCGACGCCCTCGCCCGGAGATTTACCCGACACCCGTTCGGACTCCAAAGCCTGCTGAAGGATGATCACAGCGGCCGCCTGGTCGATGACGGATCTGCCCTTCTTGGACTTCACGCCCGAGGCGCGCAGGCCCTGACTGGCCGTCACCGTGGTCATGCGTTCGTCCACGAGCCGGACCGGAACGGGAGCGATGGCCCGTGCGAGGTCCTGGACGAAGGCACGCACCTTGACCGCGGCCGGGCCCTCGCCGCCCTTGAGGGAGCGAGGGAGGCCGACGATCACTTCAATCGGTTCGTACTCCTCGACGAGCTGCTTCAACCGGCGGTGCGCGGCGGGGACGTCGCGCCCCGGGACCGTCTCGACCGGAGTCGCGAGGATCCCGTCGGGGTCGCACGAGGCGACCCCGATGCGGGCATCCCCGACGTCGATCGCGAGACGGCGTCCTCTGCGCATATCCGGAAGCCCCTACTTGGCCGTCTCGGCGACGAGCCGCTCGACCGCGTCGATGGCGTCACCGACGGCGGCCGGGTTCTGGCCGCCGCCCTGGGCGACGTCCGGCTTGCCGCCACCGCCGCCACCGAGGGTCTTGGCGGCGGTACGGACCAGCTCGCCGGCCTTGAGACCGCGCTCGCGGGCGGCTTCGTTGGTGGCGATGACCGTGAGCGGCTTGCCGTTGGCGGTGGTGAACAGGGCGACCACGGCGGCCCGTCCGCCCTGGATACGGCCGCGCACGTCGAGGACCAGCTTGCGCAGGTCGTCGGCGCTCGTGCCGTCCGGGACCTGGCCGGTGACGAGGGCGACACCGCGTACGTCCTTGGCGGAGTCGACGAGACCGCCGGCGGCCTGGAGGACCTTCTCCGCGCGGAACTTCTCGATCTCCTTCTCGGCGTCCTTCAGCTTGCCGAGCATGGCGGAGACCTTCTCCGGGAGCTCCTCGGGACGGCCCTTGACCAGCTCCTGGAGCTGGGCCACCACGGTGTGCTCGCGGGCGAGGAAGTTGTACGCGTCCACGCCGACCAGGGCCTCGATGCGGCGTACGCCGGAACCGATGGACGACTCGCCCAGCAGCTTGACCAGGCCGAGCTGGGCGGTGTTGTGGACGTGCGTGCCGCCGCACAGCTCCTTGGAGAAGTCGCCGATGGTGACGACGCGGACGCGCTCGCCGTACTTCTCGCCGAACTCGGCGATGGCGCCCTGCTTCTTGGCCTCGTCGAGGCTCAGGACCTCGGCGTGCACGTCCAGGTCGCGGGCGAGCACCTCGTTGATCTGCTGCTCGACATCGGCCATCACCGTGTGCGGTACGGCGGCCGGGGAGCCGAAGTCGAAGCGGAAACGGCCGGGCTGGTTCTCGGAACCGGCCTGGGCGGCCGTCGGGCCGAGGGCGTCGCGCAGGGCCTGGTGCGTGAGGTGCGTGGCCGAGTGGGCGCGGGCGATGGCCTTGCGGCGGCGGACGTCGATGGAGGCCTGGGCCTTGGCGCCGACGGTGACCTCGCCGACCTGGACGACGCCCTTGTGGACATACACGCCCGGAACCGGCTTCTGGCAGTCACGGACCTCGACGACGGCACCGGTGTCGAGCCTGATGCGCCCGGTGTCGCCGATCTGGCCGCCGCCCTCGGCGTAGAACGGGGTGCGGTCGAGGACGATCTCGACCTCGTCGCCCTCGGTGGCGGCGGGGGACGAAGCGCCGTCGACCAGGATGCCGACGATCGTCGACTCGCCCTCGGTGCGGTCGTATCCGATGAAGTCGGTCTCACCGGCGGCGTCGGCGATCTGGCGGTAGGCGCCGAGATCGGCGTGGCCGGTCTTCTTGGACCGGGCATCGGCCTTGGCCTTGTCCCGCTGCTCCTTCATCAGACGGCGGAAGCCGTCCTCGTCCACCGAAAGGCCCTGTTCGGCGGCCATTTCGAGGGTGAGGTCGATCGGGAAGCCCCAGGTGTCGTGGAGCAGGAAGGCCTTGTCGCCGGCGAGAACCTTGCCGCCGGCAGCCTTGGTCTCCGAGACGGCGGTGTCGAGGATGTTCGTGCCGGCCCTCAGCGTCTTGACGAAGGCGGCCTCCTCGGCGAGGGCCACGGTCTCGATGCGCCTGCGGTCGGAAACGAGCTCCGGGTACTGCTGGCCCATCATCTCGATCACGACGTCGACGAGGTCCTGCACGACCGGGCCGGTGGCTCCGAGAAGCCGCATGTTGCGGATGGCACGGCGCATGATGCGGCGCAGCACATAGCCACGGCCCTCGTTGCCGGGCGAGACGCCGTCGCCGATGAGCATCACGGACGTACGCATGTGATCGGTGACCACGCGCAGGGAGACGTCGGAGTCCTGACCGGCGCCGTACTCGACGCCCGTCAGCTCGGTGGCCTTCCTGATGACGGCCATGGAGGTGTCGATCTCGTACAGGTTCTGCACGTCCTGCAGAATCATGGCGAGTCGCTCGAGGCCGAGGCCGGTGTCGATGTTCTTGCTGGGCAGCTCGCCGAGGATCTCGAAGTCCTCCTTCGATGTGCCCTCGCCGCGCTCGTACTGCATGAAGACCAGGTTCCAGATCTCCACGTACCGCTCGTCGTTGACGGCAGGGCCGCCCTCGACGCCGAACTCCGGGCCACGGTCGTAGTTGATCTCGGAACACGGGCCGCAGGGGCCGGGGACGCCCATGGACCAGTAGTTGTCCTTCTTGCCCAGGCGCTGGATGCGCTCGGCGGGGACGCCGATCTTCTCGCGCCAGATCTTCTCGGCCTCGTCGTCGTCGAGGTAGACCGTGATCCACAGGCGCTCCGGGTCGAGCCCGTAACCACCCTTGTCCTGGGGCGAGGTGAGCAGCTCCCAGGCGTAGGTGATGGCGCCTTCCTTGAAGTAGTCGCCGAAGGAGAAGTTGCCGCACATCTGGAAGAAGGTGCCGTGCCGGGTGGTCTTGCCGACCTCTTCGATGTCGGGCGTGCGCACGCACTTCTGCACGCTGGTGGCGCGCGGCCACGGCGGCTTGACCTCACCCAGGAAGTACGGCTTGAAGGGGACCATGCCCGCGGGGACCAGGAGCAGAGTCGGGTCGTCCGCGATGAGCGACGCCGAGGGGACGACGGTGTGACCGCGCTCCTCGTAGAAGCTCAACCAGCGGCGGCGAATCTCGGCCGACTCCATCAGTGGTCCTCATTCCGGTTGTACGTGTACGTCGACCTCTCGACGTACGTCGGGTTCTTGCTGTAGTCCAGGTTGTTGCGGTTCTCGATCGCGGCGCGGCGGCGGGGGCCCGGCAGTTCGTGGTCGACGGATGCGTTCAGGCCGAGCACCTCGTCGAGTTCGGCCTCCCGCTGGGCCATACCGTCGCGGACGTCGAGCGCGAAGTCCTTGAGCCGGTGACCCGCGTCGATCGCCTTGTTCGCGGCCTTCGCCGCGAGACTTTCGGGGGTCAGCTGCTTGAGCTTGCGGTTGACTTTGGTGGTGGCCCACACGCCAGCGGCTGCGCCCGCGGTGAACCAGAACGTACGGCGGAACATCGCTGCGTCAGTCCTTCTTCCGCTTTCCCCGTCGCGCCGACGGGACGGTGCGGCCCACGATCACGGTACGGCGGGACGCCTTGGGGGGCTCGTTCTCGCGACGGCCTCCGATGGCCCGGCGCACTCCGTAGCCGAACGCCGCGACCTTGACCAGGGGGCCGCCGAAGGTGGAGGCGACGGTGGTGGACAGCGCCGACGCGTTCGACGTGACCTCCTGGACGTCGGAGGCGATGGCGTCGACGCGGTCGATCTGGGTCTGCGCGGAGCGCACCGCCGATGAGGCGTCGGCAAGCAGCGGGACGGCCTGGTCGGTCACGTCCGCCACGAGCTTGGTGGTCGCCTTGAGCGTCTGGGCCAGCCTCGCCAGCGCGACGGCGAGAAAGGAGACCAGGATCGCCCAGAAGACGGCCACCAGGATCCCGGCCACCTCTCCACCGGACACTGTCTGCACCCGCTCCCTGATACGTGCCTGAACATCGAAAAGTCGTTGACCGAGCCTATCGCGCCGGGGCCGTCGCTCTGTACCGCATTACCGTCCACGGCACCAGACTCACGGGAGGCGATTGTACGGACCGCGCACGGATCAGTACGCTCCGTGTCCCATGCGAGGTTCTCAGCGCTCCGACCGTTCGCCGCTCGGCAATCTGCCCCTGGAACTCAACACCTTCGTGGGCCGCTCGGCCGAACTCGCCCACCTCGCCAAGGCGCTGGAGGCGTCCCGCCTGGTGACGGTGACGGGCATGGGGGGTGTCGGCAAGTCACGGTTCGCGGCGCGGTTCGCGGCGCGGACGGACGTACGCGACGGGGCTTGGCGTGTGGATCTGTCCGCGGTGCGCGAGCCGGACCTCGTCGAGCACACGGTCGTCGAGGCTCTCAACCTGACGGATCACACGTCGAGGCCGCCGCGCCAGGTCCTGCTCGATGATCTCGCCGGGCGCCAACTCCTGCTGGTTCTCGACGGGTTCGAGCATCTGGTGGACGTGTGTGCCTCGCTGGTGGGCGAGCTGCTGCGGGGTGCGCCGGGGCTGCGGGTGCTCGCCGTGGGGCGTCGGCCCCTGGACCTGGAGGGCGAGCGGCTGTTCCCGCTGGCGCCGCTGGCCGAGCCGGAGGCGGCGGAGCTGTTCGAGGACCGGGCGGCGGCCCGGGTGCCCGGGTTCGCGCTGGACGACGGCAACCGGTCCGACGTACGGGAGCTGTGCCGGCGCCTCGACGGGATCCCGCTCGCCGTCGAACTGGCGGCGGGGCGGTTGAGCGCCCTCTCCCCCGCGCAGCTGCTGTCCCGCCTGGAGGATCGTTTCCGCCTGCTGACAGGTGGCGGGCGAGACGCACTCCCGCGGCATCAGACCCTGCGTACGGCGATCGGCTGGAGCCATGAACTGTGCACGCCCGAGGAGCGGCTGCTCTGGTCGCGCCTGTCGGTGTTCGCGGGGCAGTTCGACCTGGACGCCGCCGAGTACGTGTGCAGCGGCGACGGCCTGAACAGCGACGATGTCCTCGATGTCCTGGGCGAGTTGCTCGCGCAGTCCGTGCTGTCCCGCGAGGAGACGGCGGCGGGCGTGCGCTACCGAATGCTGGACACGGTCGGCGCGTACGGCGCGCACTGGCTGGAGGCGACGGGCGACGCCCCACGGCTGCGCCGCCGCCACCGCGACTGGTTCATGGGACTGGCCACCTGGTGCGAGCTGGACTGGTTCTCGCCGCGGCAGGGCGAGGTGGCCACACGCGTCGAGACGGAGCTGCCGAATCTGCGCCGCGCGTTGGAGCACTGTCTGACCGAGCCGGGTGAGGCACATCTGGGCCAGTACCTCGCGGGCACCCTCTGGTTCTACTGGGTCGGCTGCGGCCGGCTGTCGGAGGGGCGGCACTGGCTGCAGCGCGGCGTGGAACTCGACAGCGACCGTGACCAGTCGCGGCTCAAGGCGCTGTGGGTGCTGGGCTATGTGGCGGTGCTGCAGGGCGACATGATCCCCGCTCTGACCGCGCTGCAGGAGTGCCGTGCGGAGGCGGACCGTACCGGCAACTCCACCGCTCTCGCGTACGCCGAGCACCGCACCGGCTGCCTGGCCCTGCTCTCGGACGACATGCCGAGCGCCGAGACCCTGCTGCGCTCGGCGCTCGACCGCTACCACGCGATCGGCGAGCTCAACAGCAATGTGCTGATGGGCCAGGTCGAGCTGGCGATGGCCCTGGCGTTCCAGGGAGATCTGCCCGATGCACTGAATCTGTGCGAGGACGTCCGCCAGGTGTGCGAGGACCACGGGGAGCGCTGGGCACTGGCATACGCGTTGTACGTCCTGGCGTACGGGGCCCTGGCCGAGGGCGATCAGGCACGGGCCCGGCGTCTCCTGGAGGAGAGCATCGGCATCGGCCATGCCTTCAACGACCTGCTCGGCACGGTCCTCGCGATCGAACTGCTCGCGCTGGTCACCGCGGAGGAGGGCGATCCGGCGGAGGCCGCCCTGCTGCAGGGGGCCGCTTCCCGCATGTGGCCGTCGGTGGGCCTGCCGCTGTTCGGCTCGGCGTACTACAACGCGCCGCACGAGCGGTGCGAGGCGAGTGCCCGGCAGCGGCTGGGTGACGGGCGGTACGAGGAGTGCGTACGGGAAGGGGCGCTGCTCGGGCAGAAGGCGGCGGTGTCGCGGGCGCTGCGGCGAGCCGACGTCCGGCCGCTCGGTGCGGTGCCGGCGCCGCGCGCGCTGCGTCCGGACATGCGGAAGCCCGCCGTCTCGCCCACCTCGAAGGGCGGGGAGACGACGGGCTGACGCGCAGGTGGTGCTACGTCCGCTGAGGAAAGATCAGCGGGCGTAGTACTCGACGACGAGCTGCTCGTCGCAGATCACCGGGATCTCCTTGCGGTTCGGCTCGCGGTCCAGGCGGAACGCCAGGGCGCCGAGGTTCACCTGGAGGTAGCGCGGGGTCTCGCCGTCGGGGGCGAAGCCGCCCGCGCGGGAGACCTCGAACAGCGTCTTGCTGCGGCTGCGCTCGCGGACCATCACGACGTCGTCGGGCTTGACGCGGAAGGACGGCTTGTCGACCTTGCCACCGTTGACCTCGATGTGGCCGTGGACGACCATCTGGCGGGCCTGGTAGATCGTGCGGGCGATGCCCGAACGCAGGACCAGCGCGTCGAGACGGCGCTCGAGCTCGATGATCAGGGCCTCACCGGTCTTGCCCTGCACCTTGGAGGCACGCTCGTAGGCGCGGACGAGCTGGCGCTCGGACACGTCGTACTGCGCGCGCAGACGCTGCTTCTCGAGCAGACGGACCTTGTAGTCCGAGTTCTGCTTACGGCCACGGCCGTGCTCGCCCGGCGGGTAGGGGCGGGCCTCGAAGTACTTGACGGCCTTCGGGGTCAGCGCGATGCCGAGGGCACGCGACTTCTTGACCTTGGGGCGGGACTGATTCGCCACTTCTTCTCTTTCCTGGGTTTCGGCTCACCAGAGTTAAGGGAGGTCGCATCCGCAGCCTGGGAAACCCCGCGGGCCCGTGTGGACCTGCTGGGCAGCCGCTCCCTGGACTGGGCACATACGTGCAGCACGCGAGTGGCCCACCGACCGTTTCCCGATACCGGGAGGGTGGTGGGCTGCCCGCGACACCTTCGACGGTGCGCGACGCTCCTGGAATCCCCCTTGGAGGCGGGGCTCCGGCTGGATGTCCCGTTCTGGTGGTGCCGACCGGAGCCGGACACGGGACGCAGCGCTTCAAGAATCCTACAGGGTGGTCAGGACCGCCCTCGACCGAGGTGCTTCCTGGTCCATTCCACCGCGTCCGCGTAGCGTGCCTCGGCGCCGTGGCGGGTCGGGGTGTAGTACTCCCGGTCCTTCAGCTCCTCCGGGGCGTACTCCTGGGGGGCGATGCCCTCGGGCAGGTCGTGCGGATACACGTATCCCTGTGCGTGCCCGAGCTTGGCGGCGCCCTTGTAGTGCCCGTCGCGCAGATGCGTCGGTACGGGGCCCGCGTGCCCCTTGCGTACGTCCTCCATGGCGGCGCCGATCGCCGTCGTCGCGGCGTTCGACTTGGGCGCCAGGGCGAGGGCGATGGTGGCGTGGCTGAGGGTGAGCGCGGCCTCGGGGAAGCCGATCATGGCGACGGCCTGGGCGGCCGCGACGGCTATCGGCAGCGCGTTCGGATCGGCCAGGCCGATGTCTTCGCTGGCGGAGATCATCAGGCGGCGGGCGATGAAGCGGGGGTCCTCACCGGCCTCGATCATCCGGGCCAGGTAGTGCAGGGCGGCGTCCACGTCCGAGCCGCGGATGGACTTGATGAGGGCGCTCGCCACGTCGTAGTGCTGGTCGCCGTCGCGGTCGTACTTCACGGCGGCCCGGTCGACGGTCTCCTCCAGGGTCTGGAGGGTGATCTCCGGCTCGCCCTTGTCGAGCGCGGCCCCGGCGGCGGCCTCCAGGGCGGTGAGCGCGCGGCGGGCGTCGCCGCCGGCGATCCGCAGCAGGTGTTCCTCGGCGTCCTCCGGCAGGGCGACAGCGTCCTTGAGGCCGCGCTCGTCGGAAAGCGCGCGCTTGAGGAGGCCGCGCAGGTCGTCGTCGCTGAGCGGTTCGAGGGTGAGGAGGAGGGAGCGGGAGAGCAGGGGCGAGATGATCGAGAAGTACGGGTTCTCGGTGGTCGCGGCGATCAGCGTCACCCAGCGGTTCTCGACGGCCGGGAGCAGGGAGTCCTGCTGGGCCTTGCTGAAGCGGTGGATCTCGTCGAGGAAGAGGACCGTCTCCTTGCCGAAACCGCCGGTGGCACGGCGTGCGCTCTCGATGACCGCACGGACTTCCTTGACTCCGGCGGTGATCGCGGAGAGCTCGACGAAGCGCTTGTTCGTGGCCTTGGAGACCACGTACGCCAAGGTTGTCTTCCCGGTGCCCGGCGGGCCCCAGAGGATCACCGAGGAGGGTCCGGCCGGACCTCCGTCGCTCTCACCGACCAGCCTGCGCAGGGGTGAGCCCGGCTTCAGCAGATGCTGCTGTCCCACGACTTCGTCGAGGACGCGCGGGCGCATCCGGACCGCCAGGGGACTGCTGGACGGGTCCTTCTCCTGGCGTTCTTCCGCCGCGGCGGTGAATAGGTCGGGCTCCACGGACAAAACCCTATGTCACGCCACTGACATTGCCCTCGGGGCTGTCATCAGGGCTGTCAGCTGGTCCAGAAGTCCCACCAGCGCGTCAGGATCAGCATCCCGATGATCCCGATGTGCAGCACCGGCAGGACCCAGGTGAACTCGCCGAAGAAGCTCTTCAGCCAGTTCGGCGCGGGCAGGAAGCCGTTGCGGATGTTGGACGAGGTCACGTACCAGAACATGATGATCGTCGCGGCCCACGCGAGGCAGCACCAGAGGCACAGCGAGTTGATGCGGTACAGGGACTGGAACTGCAGCCAGGTGCAGAATCCGACGCCGAAGAGCGTGCCGAAGTTGAAGGTCAGCCAGTACCAGCGCGGGAAGGTGGTGCGGGCCAGCAGGCTCATGCCCACGCCGATCACGATGGCGTACGTCACCAGGCCGAGCATCGGGTTGGGGAATCCGAAGGCCTCGGCCTGGTCGCTCTTCATGATGTTGCCGCAGGACACGACCGGGTTCAGGCTGCACCCGGGCACGAAGTCCGGGTTCTCGAGCAGCTTGAACTTGTCGATCGTGATGACCCAGGAGGCCAGCAGACCGGCGGCCCCCGTGATCACCAGCAGCAGGGCGAGCGCACGGCTGCCGCCGACCGTCCGCGGAGCGGCGGCGGTGCGGTCGTCGTGGTCGGTGGAGGCGTCCTTGACTGTCGTCTTGCTCATCACGCCGTTTCCGTAGCTTCGAAGGGGCCTGCGGGCACGGATATTGTGCCGCACGCGCACGTGTGCCCACCGTTCGATGGGCATAAGGAAGCTCTTGACGGCGGCGAGTTGACGGGCGGGACCCGCCACGAGGGTTTTCGCCCCCTCCGCCCCTACCCGTCCCGTACCTGGGGGCTGCCGCCCCCAGACCCCCGCTTCGCGCTGAACGCGCTCGTCCTCAAACGCCGGACGGGCTGGAGATAGCCCGTCCGGCGTTCGAGGAGCGGAGTACGGGGCGGAGGGGGCGAAAACCCGCCTTACCCCAGCCTCGACCCCAGCTCCGCCACGATCCCCTCGACCGCCACCGCGCTCTGCTCGCCCGACTCCATGTCCTTGATCTGCACCACGCCCTCGGCGAGATCCCGCTCACCGGCGACGATCGTGTACCGGGCGCCCGACCGGTTCGCGTTCTTCATCGCGCCCTTGAGCCCCTTCGCCCCGTAGGAGAAGTCCGCCGCGACCCCCGCCTTGCGGAGTTCGGTGACCACGCCGAAGAGCACCCGGCGGGCCTCCTCGCCCAGCGGTACCGCGAACACGCTGGTGGACGACGGGAGTTCGAGGGTGACGCCCTCGGCCTCCAGGGCGAGGACCGTACGGTCGACGCCCAGCGCCCAGCCGACGGACGGCAGCGCGGGTCCGCCGATCATCTCGGAGAGCCCGTCGTAACGACCGCCGCCGCCGACCGCGGACTGGGAGCCCAGCCCGTCGTGGACGAACTCGAAGGTGGTCCGGGTGTAGTAGTCGAGCCCGCGCACGAGCCTCGGGTCGTCCTCGAAGGAGACACCCGCGGCCGTGATCAGCTCGCGCACCTCCTCGTGGTACGCCTTGCACGCGTCGCACAGGTAGTCACGCAGCAGCGGTGCGCCGGCCAACTGCTTCTGGACGTCGTCGCGTTTGTCGTCGAGGACCCGCAGCGGGTTGATCTCGGCGCGGCGGAGCGTCTCCTCGTCCAGGCTCAGCCCGCGCAGGAAGTCCTGGAGGGCGGCCCGGTAGACGGGGCGGCACTCCTTGTCGCCGAGGGAGTTCAGCAGGATGCGGAAGTCGCGCAGGCCCAGCGAGCGGTACGCCTGGTCGGCCAGGATGATCAACTCGGCGTCGAGCGCCGGGTCCTCGGCGCCGATGGCCTCGGCGCCGACCTGCGAGAAGTGCCTGTAGCGGCCCTTCTGGGGGCGCTCGTAGCGGTAGTAGGAGCCCGAGTACCAGAGCTTGACGGGGAGATTGCCCGCCTTGTGCAGGTTGGCCTCCAGCGCCGCGCGCAGCACGGACGCGGTGCCTTCGGGGCGCAGCGCCAGCCTGTCGCCGCCCTTGGTCTCGAAGGCGTACATCTCTTTGGTCACGATGTCGGTGGACTCGCCGACCCCGCGCGCGAACAGCTCGACGTTCTCGAAACCGGGCGTCTCGATGTAGCCGTAGCCGGAGTTCCGGAGCGGGGCGGCGATCGCCTCGCGGACCGCGAGGTACTTGGCGCTTTCCGGCGGAACCAGGTCGTACGTGCCCTTGGGGGCCCTGAAGGTGCTCACGAAGTCTCTCGTCACAATCCTCGTCGGGGAGCGTCCGTGCTCCCGAGGCCGGCGGCCACTTCCCGCAGATACGGGTTGGTGACGCGCTCCTGGCCGATGGTGGTCTGGGGGCCGTGGCCGGACAGCACCACGGTCGAGTCGTCGAGCGGCAGGCACACGCGGGCCAGCGAGTCGAGGATCTCGGCGTGGGAGCCTCCGGGCAGGTCGGTGCGTCCGATGGAGCCGGCGAAGAGCAGATCCCCGGAGAAGAAAACGGAGGGAATCTCCGTGTTCTCGGGCATCTGGAAGGTCACCGACCCCTTCGTATGGCCGGGCGCGTGCGCGACGGACAGCTCCAGGCCGGCCAGTTCCAGCCGTGCGCCGTCGGCCAGTTCGCGGACGTCGTCCGGCTCCCCCACGGTCAGTTCGCCCATCAGCGGCATCCCGATGGAACGGCCGAGCGCCTTCTCCGGGTCACTCATCATGTACCGGTCCTCGGGGTGGATCCAGGCCGGTACGTCATGCGCTCCGCACACCGGGACGACCGAGGCGACATGGTCGATGTGGCCATGCGTGAGGATGACCGCGACGGGCTTGAGCCGATGCTTCCTGAGCGCGTCCTCGACTCCCTGGGTGGCCTGATGGCCCGGGTCGATGATCACGCACTCCTCACCCGCGCCGGGGGCGACCAGATAACAGTTGGTCCCCCAGGCCCCTGCGGGGAACCCGGCAATGAGCACGATCGTCCTTCGTTTGTGGCGTACGAGGTCATACGGCGTCGTACGGGGCGGGCGGCTGTGGATCAGAGCCTACCGGCGCTGCCGAATCCTCAGCGAACCCATATACGGTACGGGGCACACGCAGGCGGTCGGCTCACAAGACGCACGCGTCCCACTTGACGTACGAGACGCATGAGGAGAAAACCCGGTGGTCACCCAGGAGCAGCGGCGGCGTCAGCTCGCCCGGGAGAAGTTCTTGCGACAGCAGCAGCGGCGAACTGCCGCACGGCGCAAGACACACGCACGCAACGCGATCATCGCCTCGGTCCTCGGCGTCATCGTGATAGGCAGCGTCGTGTCGTACGCGACCGGGGTCTTCAAGAACGACGACAAGGCGTCCAACGCGGCCGCGGAGGCGACCCCGAGCGCCTCGGCGCCCAGCGCGGCGCCGGATCCGTGCGAGAAGGCCGCCGCGGGCGAGGTGAAGACGGAGACCTGGAAGAAGGAACCGGCGATCACCATCGACAAGTCCGCGGACTACACGATGAAGATGGCCACGACCTGCGGCGAGATAGACGTCGCACTGAAGACGGCTGCGGCACCGCACACCGTGAACTCGTTCAGCTTCCTCGCGGCCAAGGGCTACTTCGACCACACGAAGTGCCACCGGCTCACCACGAACGGCATCTACGTGCTGCAGTGCGGTGACCCGACGGGCGCCGGCTCCGGCGGCCCCGGCTACACGATCCCGGACGAGAACCTGAAGGACAAATCCCTTACCGGCGGGGTGTATCCGGCGGGCACCATCGCCATGGCCAACACCGGCCAGGCGCACACCGGCGGCAGCCAGTTCTTCCTCGTGTACCAGGACAGTCAGCTACCGGCCAGCTACACACCGTTCGGAACTATTTCCAAGGACGGAATGGCGGTCCTCGAGAAGATCGCAGCGGCCGGTGAGAGCACCGGCGCGGGTGACGGAGCGCCCAACGCGACCGTCGTGATCAACAAGATGACCGTGACGAAATCCTGACCGCCAGCTGCGAAATTTCGGTCGCGCGGGATGCGGACAGCCGCCCTGCCGGTCGCCTATGTTGGCCGTTACGAAACTGTGGACGATGCCCGGGGGCGCTGACCTCTCGCAGGCATCATGTGGAGGAGGCGCTGTGAGCAGCGACCCGTGGGGCCGCGTCGATGAGACGGGGACCGTGTACGTGCGTACGGCCGACGGCGAGCAGGTCGTCGGTTCCTGGCAGGCCGGCTCGCCTGATGAGGCGCTGGCCTACTTCGAGCGCAAGTACGAAGGCCTGGTTGTCGAGATCGGCCTCCTCGAAAAGCGAGTGAAGACCACCGACCTGTCGTCGAAGGACGCTCAGACCGCCGTAGCCCACCTGCGCGAGCAGGTGGACGCGCACCACGCGGTCGGCGACCTGGCCGCGCTGCGAGAGCGGCTGGACAAGCTCGTCGAGACGGTCGACGCGCGCCGTGAGGAGCGCAAGGCGCAGCGGGCCAAGCAGTCCGACGAGGCGCGGCACTCCAAGGAGGCGCTGGTCGTCGAGGCCGAGGAGCTGGCCCAGAGCGACCAGTGGCGGGCGGCCGGTGAGCGGTTGCGGGCCCTGGTGGACACCTGGAAGGGGCTGCCGAGGCTCGACCGGAAGTCGGACGACGAGCTGTGGCACCGCTTCTCGCATGCGCGCTCGGCGTTCTCCAAGCGCCGCAAGGCGCACTTCGCGTCGCTGGACGCGCAGCGCGAGGACGCCCGCAAGGCCAAGGAGAAGCTGGTCGCGGAGGCCGAGGGGCTGTCGGCCTCGACGGACTGGGGTCCGACGGCGGCGCGTTACCGCGAGCTGATGACGGACTGGAAGGCCGCGGGCCGCGCGCAGCGCGAGCACGAGGACGATCTGTGGAACCGCTTCCGCGGCGCCCAGGACGTCTTCTTCGCTGCCCGCAGTTCGGTCTTCGCCGAGCGTGACGCCGAGCAGACGGAGAACCTGAAGCTCAAGGAGGAGCTGGCCGAGGAGGCCGAGAAGCTCGTCCCGGTGCAGGACCTGAAGACGGCCCGTGCCGCCTTCCGTTCCCTGAACGAGCGCTGGGAGGCCATCGGCCACGTGCCGCGCGACGCCCGCCCGAAGGTCGAGGGCCGGATGCACGCGGTGGAGCGGGCGCTCCAGGAGTCCGAGGAGACCGAGTGGCGCCGGACGAACCCGGAGGCACGCGCGCGTGCCGAGGGTCTCACCGGTCAGCTCCAGGCCGCCGTGGACAAGCTCCAGGGCCAGATCGAGACCGCGCGCTCCGCGGGCAACACCGCGAAGGCCGACAAGCTCCAGAAGGAGCTCGACGGCCGCCAGGCGCTGCTCGACCAGGCGCTGAAGGGCCTGCAGGAGTTCGGCGGCTGAACGCGGTCAGTCATCCGCTTCTACGTAGAGGGGCTCCCGTACGCAACGTACGGGAGCCCCTCTGCGTAGTGCCCGGTTACGGCCTGCGGGCCGAGGTGACGCGGTACACGTCGTAGACGCCCTCGACGCCCCGGACGGCCTTCAGGACGTGCCCCAGGTGCTTGGGGTCGCCCATCTCGAAGGTGAAGCGGGACGTGGCGACCCGGTCACGGGACGTCTGGACGGCCGCCGACAGGATGTTGACGTGCTGGTCCGACAGGACGCGTGTGACGTCCGAGAGGAGCCGGGAGCGGTCCAGAGCCTCGACCTGGATGGCGACCAGGAAGACCGAGGACTGGGTGGGCGCCCACTCGACCTCGAGGATGCGCTCCGGTTCGCGGGACAGCGACTCGATGTTGACGCAGTCGTTGCGGTGCACGGAGACGCCGCTGCCACGGGTGACGAAGCCGATGATGGGGTCGCCCGGTACCGGTGTACAACAGCGGGCGAGCTTGACCCAGACGTCGTCGACGCCCTTGACGACCACACCAGGGTCGGCGTTGGAGCGGCGTTTGCGGCCGCGACCGCTCGGGGACGGGACGCTCTCGTCGATCTCCTCGGTGGCCGCCTCCTCGCCGCCGAGTGCCTGCACCAGTTTCTGCACGACGCTCTGCGCGGCGACATGGCCCTCGCCGATCGCCGCGTACAGGGACGAGATGTCGGGGTAGCGCATCTCATGGGCCAGCGTGACCAGCGAGTCCCCGGTGAGGATGCGCTGGATCGGCAGGTTCTGCTTGCGCATCGCGCGGGCGATGGCGTCCTTGCCCTGCTCGATCGCCTCGTCGCGGCGCTCCTTGGAGAACCACGCTCTGATCTTGTTGCGGGCGCGCGGGGACTTCACGAAGCCCAGCCAGTCGCGGGAGGGGCCCGCGCCGGCCGCCTTGGAGGTGAAGACCTCCACCAAGTCGCCGTTGTCCAGGGTGGATTCGAGCGGCACCAGGCGTCCGTTGACCCGTGCGCCTATCGTGCGGTGACCGACCTCCGTGTGGACCGCGTACGCGAAGTCCACCGAGGTCGAGCCCGCCGGAAGCGCTATCACGTCGCCCTTGGGCGTGAAGACGAAGACCTCGTTGCGGGACAGGTCGAAGCGCAGGGACTCCAGGAACTCGCTGGGGTCCTCCGTCTCCTTCTGCCAGTCGAGCAACTGGCGCAGCCACGCCATGTCGTTGACGCCGTCCTTGTCCCTGCCCAGGGCCTTGGGCGCGTCGGTGCGCACCTTGGAGGCGCCGGCGGACGGCTCCTGCTTGTACTTCCAGTGCGCGGCGATGCCGTACTCGGCACGGCGGTGCATGTCGAACGTACGGATCTGCAGCTCGACCGGCTTGCCGTTGGGGCCGATCACCGTCGTGTGCAGCGACTGGTACATGTTGAACTTGGGCATCGCGATGTAGTCCTTGAACCGGCCGGGGACCGGGTTCCATCGCGCGTGCACCGTGCCGAGCGCCGCGTAGCAGTCGCGAACCGTGTCGACCAGGACGCGGATGCCCACCAGGTCGTAGATCTCCGCGAAGTCACGGCCGCGGACGATCATCTTCTGGTAGACGCTGTAGTAGTGCTTCGGGCGGCCGGTGACCGTCGCCTTGATGCGGGCCGCGCGCAGGTCGGACTGAACCTCGTCGGTCACTATGGCGAGGTACTCGTCGCGCTTGGGGGCGCGCTCGGCGACCAGGCGCACGATCTCGTCGTACATCTTGGGGTAGAGGATCGCGAAGGCGAGGTCCTCCAGCTCCCACTTGATGGTGTTCATGCCCAGCCGGTGGGCGAGCGGCGCGTAGATCTCGAGGGTCTCGCGCGCCTTCTTCTCCTGCTTCTCGCGCTTGAGATACCGCATGGTGCGCATGTTGTGCAGCCGGTCGGCGAGCTTGATGACCAGGACGCGGGGGTCCTTGGCCATGGCGACGACCATCTTGCGTACGGTCTCGGCCTGCGCGGCCTCGCCGAACTTGACCTTGTCGAGCTTGGTGACGCCGTCGACGAGGAGGGCGACCTGGTCGCCGAAGTCGCGCTTGAGGGTGTCCAGGCCGTACTCGGTGTCCTCGACGGTGTCGTGCAGCAGGCCCGCCATCAGCGTCGCCGGGTCCATGCCGAGCTCGGCGAGGATCGTGGTCACGGCGAGCGGGTGCGTGATGTACGGGTCACCGCTCTTGCGCTTCTGGCCGCGGTGCCAGCGCTCGGCGACCTGGTACGCCTTCTCGACCTGGCGGAGCGTCGCCGTCTCGATCTTCGGGTCGTTGCCGCGCACTATCCGCAGCAAGGGCTCCAGGACCGGGTTGTACGGGTTGGAGCGCTGTACGCCGAGCCGCGCGAGGCGGGCGCGCACGCGGTTGGAGGAGCCGCCGCCGGTGCGGGCGGGCTGGCCCGCGGCCGCCGGACGCACCGCCGGGGTACTCACGGGGGCGCTCGCGGGGCTGTCGAGCTCGGGAGGAGCCGGCTTGGGCCGTGGCTGCTCGGCCGCCTTGTCGTCCGGTGCGGACTGGGCGTGCTCGACCGGCCCGCGGCTGACGTCCTTCGCGGGCGTGGCCACGGGACCCGAGGTGGCTTCGGGCTTGGCGGCAGTGAGTGGCTGGGCCTCGTCTGGCAAGAGGGCTCCTCGTGCGCGTTCCGGGTCCCCCGGTCAGGCTCCGGACCCCCATGGTAGCGATCCTGGGCTTCGGGCTCTCTTTCGCCCGGTGAGACTCTTCGTACAGGAGAAACACCAGAGGCGGGCACCGGATTCCTCCGGGCCCGCCTCCGCGGTGTCCTACGGGTGTCCCAGGGCTTTCCTGAGGCCTTCCTCGCGGTGGCCTCAGAGCTGGAGCAGCGCCTCCAGCGGAGCGCCCGCGAGGGCCGGCTCCAGGCGGGCGCGGCCACCCAGGAAGCCGAGCTCCATCAGTACGGCGACGCCCGCGACCTCGGCGCCCGCCCGGCGGACGAGCTGGAGCGAGGCCTCGGCGGTGCCACCGGTGGCGAGAACGTCGTCGACGACCATGACGCGGTCGCCCGCGGCCAGGTCCTCGGCGTGCACCTCGATCTCGGCGGTGCCGTACTCCAGCTCGTACGCCTGGCTCAGGGTCGCTCCGGGGAGCTTGCCCGCCTTGCGTACGGGGATGAAGCCGAGCCCGGCGCGGACGGCGACGGGGGCGCCGAGGATGAAGCCGCGGGCCTCCAGGCCGACGATCTTCGTGGCACCGTGCCGCAGGCTGAGCTCCGCGAGGGCGTCGGTGAGCGCCGTGAAGGCGCCCGGGTCTGCCAGAAGCGGGGTGATGTCCTTGAACACCACGCCCGGCTTCGGGTAGTCGGCGACGTCGCGGATGCGGCTGAGCAGCAGCTCCTCGATACCGGTCATCGACGCTTCCCCGAAGGCCGGCCACGGCCCCGGTTGCGGGAAGCGGGCTGGTTGCGCGGGCCGACGACCGCCGGGGTGGCGTCCTCGTCCTCGTCGTCGAACTCCTCCTCGACGACCGGCTCCTCCACGGACTCGCCCTTCGCCGCGGCCTGGGCCCGCTTGGCGAGTACGCGCTTCCTGAGGGCCTTCATCTCCGGCTCGCGCTCCTTGAGGTCGGCGACGAGCGGCGTGGCGATGAAGATCGAGGAGTACGCGCCGGCCGCGAGGCCGACGAACAGCGACAGCGAGATGTCGTTGAGCATGCCCGCGCCGAGGACTCCGCCACCGATGAACAGCAGGGCCCCGACGGGCAGCAGCGCCACCACCGTGGTGTTGATGGAGCGGACCAGCGTGCCGTTGATCGAACGGTCGGCGACATCGCTGTACGTCCAGCGGGTCTGCTTGGTGATGTCCTTCGTCTGCTCCTTGAGGCTGTCGAAGACGACGACCGTGTCGTACAGCGAGTAGCCGAGGATCGTGAGCAGACCGATCACCGTGCCCGAGGTGACCTCGAAGCCGACCAGCGCGTAGATGCCGACCGTGATGGTGATGTCGTGGATCAGGGCGACGAGCGCGGCCAGAGCCATGCGCCACTCGAAGGCGATCGCCAGGTAGATCACGACGAGGATCATGAAGATCACCAGGCCCTGCCAGGCCTTGTTGGCGATGTCCTCACCCCAGCTCGGGCCGACCAGATCGGCGGCGATCTTCTCCGGGTTGACGTTCAGGTCCTTGGCGAGGACGTTCTTGATCTCGTCGGACTTGCCGGTGTCGATGCCGGCGATCTGGATGCGCAGACCGCCGTTGCCGAGCTTCTGGACGACCGCGTCATGACCGGAGGCCTCTTCGGCGTACGTCTCGGCCTGGCTGACCGAGATGCTGGTCTTCTCGGTGGTGAAGACGGCTCCGCCCCGGAACTCGATGCCCATGTTCAGGCCGCCGACCGTCAGGCCGAGGATGGCCGTGATGGTGATCAGGATCGAGAGGCCGTACCAGATCTTGCGCTTGCCGACGAAGTCGTAGCCGATCTCACCGCGGTGGAGCCGGGCGCCGAGGGTGCCGAGCTTCGACATCTCACGCCTCCTTCGTGTCGACGGGGGCGGAGGGACGACGGGTGCGGCGCAGTGGCGGCTTGGCGCCCAGTCGCTTCGGGTCGAGGCCGGACCAGGAGTGGCCGCTCGCGAAGAACTGCTTGCGGGCGAGGATCGTCATCAGCGGCTTGGTGAAGAAGAAGACGACGACCACGTCGAGCAGTGTGGTCAGGCCGAGCGTGAACGCGAAGCCCTGGACCTTGCCGACGGTGACGATGAAAAGCACCGCGGCGGCGAGGAACGACACGAAGTCGGAGACCAGGATGGTGCGCCGGGCGCGCGGCCAGGCACGCTCGACGGCCGGGCGCAGCGAGCGCCCTTCACGGATCTCGTCCCGGATTCTCTCGAAGAACACGATGAACGAGTCCGCCGTGATTCCGATGGCGACGATCGCACCACAGACCGCCGGCAGGTTCAGCGCGAACCCGATGGCCGGACCGAGCAGCGACATGATCACGTACGTGAGGACTGCGGAGACCAGCAGCGAGGCGATGGCGATGATCGACAGGCCCCGGTAGTAGACCACCAGGTAGATGACGACCAGGGCCAGGCCGATGCCGCCCGCGATCAGACCGGCGTGCAGCTGCTCGCCACCGAGCGCCGCGGTCACCGTGGTGACGCTGGACTCCGAGAAGCTGAGCGGCAGGGCGCCGTACTTCAGCATGTTCGCCAGGTCCTGCGCCTCGGTCTGGTCGAAGGTGCCGGAGATCTCCGCACTGCCGCCGGTCAGCGCCTGGCTGACGTACGGGTCGGAGACGACCTCACCGTCCAGGACGATGGCGAACTGGTTCTGCGGGGTCGTGTTCTGCGCGAGCTGGCCGGTGATGTCGGCGAACTTCTTGGAGCCACCGGACGTGAAGTCCATGGTGACCTTCCAGCCCGCGGCACCCTGGGTGTCGAAGACCGCGTCGGCCGACTTGATGTCCGTGCCCGACACCGCGGCCGGGCCGAGGACGTACTTCTGCCACTGGCCCGAGGAGTTCTGACCGCAGGCCACCGTGGAGTCGGTGGGCTTTGCACCGTCGCCGGCCGTGGCGCGGGCCGCCTTGTCGGTGCAGTCGAGAGCGGTGTACTCGGCCTGGAGCTTGGCGGTAGCCGCGTCCACACTTTCGGTCGCCGACGGCGTTGCGCTGGCTTCGGGCGTGGTGCTGGCCGAGCTGGTCGCCGACGGCGTGGTGTCGGCCTTCAGAGCGTCGGTGACGGCGCGGCCCTGAGAGGTGGCGGTGGCCGTCGGCGTGGCGGAGGTCGCCTTGTCTCCGGCCGACTCGGACGCGCTCGGGGACGGGCTGCTCGAAGCGCTGCCGGACGCGCTCGGGGACGGGCTGGCCGACGCGTCGGTCCCGGAGACCTCGGTGGCCAGGACGGGACGGAAGTAAAGCTTGGCGGTGGTGCCGACCTGCTCCCGGGCCTGCTCGGAGTTCGTGCCCTTGGGGATGTTGACGATGATGTTCTTGTCGCCCTGGGTCTGGACCTCTGCCTCGGAGACGCCAAGACCGTTGACACGACGGTTCATGATGTCGACCGCGGTGTCCATGTTGGTCTTGTTGATCGCGTTGGGCTGGCCCGGTTCGTTCTTCGCCGTGAGCGTGATGCTCGTGCCGCCGGCGAGGTCGATACCGAGACGCGGAGTGGTGTGCCCGGAGAGGAACATCCCCCCGGTGAGCGCCACGATGGCGATCAGGATGAGGGCCAGCGAGCGCCCCGGCCTGCTCTGGGCGCTCGCGCTCCGGCCCTTCTTCGGTGCTGCCACCTTCTCGTACTCCCTCTCGGGCCGCCTCACGCCGGGTGAGCGCGCGGGCGGCCATGACATGGTGTCGCGATTCCGTGCGAGGACCGCACATCCCCTGGGCGGCGGGGCGCGAGCGGATCGCGCCGCGGCCTGGGGGTGCGCCTACTTCGCGCCGGACTCGCCGTCGGTCTTCTTCGGCTCTGCTTCGTCGGCCTTGGCCTCCGCGGGCTCGTCGGCCTTGGCCTCCGCGGGCTCTTCGGCCTTCGCGTCGGCGGGCTCGGCGGCCGGCTCGTCCACGGCGTCCTTCTTGCCGAGGTCGATGGGCTTGTCGTCGGAAGCGTCGGAAGAGGCGTCGGCGGCGGGCTCGTCGGTCTCGGTGAGGGAGGACGCGTCGTCCGGGACGACGGTGCCATCGGACTTCAGGTCGTGCTCGACGCCGTGGACGATGCGGTTGTACTCGTCGTCGGACAGGACGGCGCCGATGGAGTTCTTGGCGAAGACAAGGTCTACACCGGGGGCCGCGTCAAGAAGAACCGTCTCCTCGTTGACCTCCTTCACCGTCGCGTACAAGCCGCCGATCGTGCGGACGCCGGTGCCGGGCTGCATCTCATTGCGCATCTGCGCGGCCGCCGACTGCTTGCGCTTGGCCGAGCGGGTCATCAGGAACATCGCCCCGATGAGCACGATGAACGGGAGGAGGGTCACGAGACTCACGGGTCGGAACTTCCTTCAGTCGACCGCGATGGTGAGCGGCCTGTTGGATGGGGGTGTGTGCACCGCCGACAAGGGCGGCATCGGCGGAGTCTAAGCGAGTCCGCACTGATGGAACAACGCTCAGCATCGCACCCGGGTTCCTTCCCCGCGCACGACCAGCGCCGTCACGCCCTGAACAGGTCCTGTTGTCCGTTTCCGCCGGTTGACTGGCGGGGCGGGGTGAGCCCGAGATGTGCCCATGCGGCCGGTGTCGCCACCCGGCCACGGGGAGTACGGGCGAGCAGTCCCTCCCGTACGAGGAAGGGCTCGGCGACCTCCTCCACGGTCTCACGCTCCTCCCCCACCGCGAGCGCGAGCGTGGACAGGCCGACCGGACCGCCGCCGAAGAGCTTGAGCAGGGCTTCGAGCACTCCGCGGTCGAGGCGATCGAGGCCGCGCGCGTCCACTTCGTACACGGCGAGAGCCGCCGAGGCGATGTCCTTCGTGATGAAGCCGTCGGCCTTGACCTGCGCGTAGTCACGTACGCGACGCAGCAGGCGGTTGGCGATACGGGGGGTGCCCCTGGAGCGGCCCGCGATCTCGGCGGCCCCAACGGTGTCGATCTCGACGTCGAGCAGGTTCGCCGAGCGGTGGATGACCCGCTCCAGCTCGGCGGGCTCGTAGAACTCCATGTGCGCGGTGAAGCCGAAGCGGTCGCGCAGCGGCGGTGGCAGCAGGCCCGCGCGGGTGGTGGCGCCGACCAGGGTGAAGGGCGGCAGTTCGAGCGGGATGGCGGTGGCGCCGGGGCCCTTGCCGACGATGACGTCGACGCGGAAGTCCTCCATCGCCATGTAGAGCATCTCTTCGGCGGGCCGGGACATGCGGTGGATCTCGTCAAGGAACAGCACCTCGCCCTCCTGGAGCGAGGAGAGGATCGCGGCGAGATCTCCGGCGTGCTGGATGGCGGGGCCGCTGGTGATGCGGATGGGGGCTTCCATCTCGGCCGCGATGATCATCGAGAGAGTGGTCTTGCCGAGTCCGGGAGCGCCCGAGAGGAGCACGTGGTCGGCGGTGGCGCCGCGCGCGCGTGCGGCACGCAGCACGAGGTCGAGCTGCTCGCGGACCTTCTCCTGGCCGATGAACTCGTCCAGGTCCTTGGGGCGCAGCGCGGCCTCGACAGCCTGGTCCTCGCGGTCGGCGGACGCTCCGACGAGCCGCTCGTCGGCGGCTTCGTCGGTCGGGTCGTCCCAGTTCATTGCGTGTGCCTCGCGGGTGATCGTAGGTGGGCCGGGTTCCGCTTCCGGGGTCCGGCCCGTGGCGTGGCCGCTCGGGGCAGCCGGGTCAGCGGGCGCGGTTCAGGGTCTGCAGGGCGGCCTTCAGCAG
Source organism: Streptomyces sp. NPDC127595 (assembly GCF_042671685.1). Classification (NCBI taxonomy): domain Bacteria; kingdom Bacillati; phylum Actinomycetota; class Actinomycetes; order Kitasatosporales; family Streptomycetaceae; genus Streptomyces; species Streptomyces sp. NPDC127595. The sequence goes on from NZ_JBHXWK010000009.1 coordinate 31,674, forward strand.
CCGGCCGACCTCCGGTGTGCCCGCGGTGGCCTCGGCCTGAGGAGCGACCGCGGAGACCGCCTCGTCGGCCTCCCGCGTCGCGTACCCGAGGCCGATCAGCGCGGCGTGCAGCTGGTCGCGCCAGCCGGTGCTGACCGGGGCGCCGATTCCGGTGCCGGTGCCGACGGGCGCGCCGAGCCGGTCCTTGAACTCCAGGAGGAGCTTCTGCGCCCCCTTCTTGCCGATGCCGGGGACGGCCATGAGCGCCTTCTCGTCGCCGGTGGACACCGCGCGGCGCAGCGCGTCAGGCGTGTGCACGGCGAGCATCGCCTGGGCGAGCCGGGGGCCGACGCCGCTCGCGGTCTGCAGCAGCTCGAAGGTCCCCCGCTCGTCGTCGTCCACGAAGCCGTACAGCGTCAGTGAGTCCTCGCGTACGACTAGGGAGGTGGCGAGCTTCGCGGGTTGCCCCATGCGGAGACCGGAGAGCGTGTTGGGCGTGCACTGGACGGCGATGCCGATGCCGCCGACCTCCACGACCGCCGAGTCGGGGGCGAGGGCGGCGACCGGGCCGCTGACGAAGGCGATCATGCGGTACGGCCTTTCGATGCGGGTGGCGACACGGGCTGGGATGCTGCTCGCGCTGCCTGTTTCGATGCGTGCAGGGCGTGGGCCTGCTGGAGCCGGTTCTGTACGACGGCCTGCTGGAGGCGGTTCTGGGCGGGCCCGCGCCAGATGTGGCAGATGGCGAGGGCGAGGGCGTCCGCGGCGTCGGCGGGTTTGGGGGGCGCGTCCAGGCGAAGGAGGCGGGTCACCATCGCCCCGACCTGGGCCTTGTCCGCCCGGCCCTGGCCGGTGACGGCCGCCTTGACCTCGCTCGGGGTGTGCAGGGCGACCGGAATGCCACGCCGGGCCGCGCAGAGCATGGCTACCGCGCTGGCCTGGGCCGTGCCCATCACCGTACGGACGTTGTGCTGGCTGAACACCCGCTCCACGGCGACGAATTCGGGCTTGTACTCGTCGAGCCACTGCTCGATGCCTTGCTCGATGGCGACGAGCCGCAGTCCCAACTCGGCGTCCGCCGGGGTGCGTACGACGCCGACGCCGCGCATGGTGAGGGGCCGGCCCGCGACACCTTCGACCACACCGACACCGCATCGCGTGAGCCCGGGGTCAACACCCAGTACCAGCACCCAAGCCCCCCTCTTTCGATCGCCTGTTTGTGCAGGCTATCGGGTGCCACCGACAAAGCGACGGGCCGACGGGGTGTGTCCCGTCGGCCCGTTGTGCTGTCAGCGGCTCAGGCGTCGACCTTCGCCATGACCTCGTCGCTCACGTCGAAGTTGGCGAAGACGTTCTGCACGTCGTCGCTGTCCTCGAGGGCGTCGATCAGCTTGAAGATCTTCCGGGCGCCTTCTTCGTCGAGCTCGACCTGCATGGTCGGGACGAAGTTCGCCTCGGCGGAGTCGTAGTCGACGTCGGCCTCCTGGAGCGCGGTGCGCACCGCGACCAGGTCGGTGGCCTCGGAGATGACCTCGTAGGAGTCACCGAGGTCGTTGACCTCCTCGGCGCCCGCGTCGAGCACGGCTCCCAGGACGTCGTCCTCGCTCAGTTCGCCCTTGGGGACGATCACGACGCCCTTGCGGTGGAAGAGGTACGACACGGAGCCCGGGTCGGCCATGTTGCCGCCGTTGCGCGTCATGGCGACGCGGACGTCCGAGGCGGCTCGGTTGCGGTTGTCGGTGAGGCACTCGATGAGCACCGCGACACCATTGGGGCCGTAGCCCTCGTACATGATCGTCTCGTAGTCGGCGCCACCGGCTTCGAGACCGGCGCCGCGCTTGACCGCGGAGTCGATGTTCTTGTTCGGAACCGAGCTCTTCTTGGCCTTCTGGATGGCGTCGAAGAGCGTCGGGTTGCCGGACACGTCGGCGCCGCCCGTACGGGCCGCGACCTCGATGTTCTTGATCATCTTCGCGAAGAGCTTGCCGCGTTTGGCGTCGATCACGGCCTTCTTGTGCTTCGTCGTAGCCCATTTAGAGTGGCCGGACATCTGCCTGTCTCCTTCGCGTAACCCAACTCTTTACGAACGCCAGAGATCCTACTAGGACCCTGGCATCCGGTTCGCGCGCACCATGTCGACGAACAGGGCGTGCACGCGGTGGTCCCCGGTCAGTTCGGGGTGGAACGAGGTGGCGAGCGCGCTGCCCTGCCGGACGGCGACGATGTGGCCTTCGTGCTCGGCAAGCACCTCGGTCTCGGCGCCCACGGACTCGACCCAGGGGGCACGGATGAAGACGCCCTCCACGGGGTCGCCCTCGACGCCCGTGACGTCGACCGACGCCTCGAAGGACTCGTTCTGACGTCCGAAGGCGTTGCGGCGCACGATCATGTCGATGCCGCCGACGGTCTCCTGGCCCGAGCGCGGGTCGAGGATCTTGTCGGCGAGCATGATCATGCCCGCGCAGGTGCCGTAGACCGGCATACCGTCCCGCACGCGCGCGCGGAGGGGCTCCATCAGGCCGAACAGGACGGCCAGCTTGGAGATGGTGGTGGACTCGCCGCCGGGGATGACAAGACCGTCGACCTCGGCGAGTTCCTCGGGGCGCCGCACCGGCCTGGCCACGGCGTCAGCCGCGGCCAGGGCGATCAGGTGCTCCCGTACGTCACCCTGGAGAGCCAGGACGCCTATGACAGGAGTGCTCATGGGTGACTACCAGCCACGGTTCGCGTAGCGCTCGGCCTCGGGGAGGGTGTCGCAGTTGATGCCGACCATGGCCTCGCCCAGGTTGCGGGACGCATCCGCGATGATCTTCGGGTCGTCGTAGAAGGTGGTGGCCTTCACGATGGCGGCGGCGCGCTTGGCCGGGTCGCCGGACTTGAAGATGCCGGAGCCGACGAAGACGCCCTCGGCGCCGAGCTGGCGCATCAGCGCGGCGTCGGCGGGGGTCGCGACACCACCGGCGGAGAACAGCACGACCGGCAGCTTGCCGAGCTCGGCGACCTCGCGCACGATCTCGTACGGGGCGCGCAGCTCCTTGGCGGCGGCGTACAGCTCGTTGTTGTCGTAGCCGCGCAGCCTGGCGATCTCGTTCTTGATCTGGCGCAGGTGACGGACCGCCTCGACGACGTTCCCGGTGCCGGCCTCGCCCTTGGAGCGGATCATGGCGGCGCCCTCGGCGATCCGGCGCAGGGCCTCGCCCAGGTTGGTGGCACCACACACGAAGGGGGTCGTGAACGCCCACTTGTCGGAGTGGTTGACCTCGTCGGCCGGGGTGAGGACCTCGGACTCGTCGATGTAGTCGACGCCGAGGGACTGGAGCACCTGGGCCTCGACGAAGTGGCCGATGCGGGACTTGGCCATGACCGGGATCGAGACCGCGTCGATGATCTCCTCGATCATCGTCGGGTCCGACATGCGGGCCACGCCGCCGTCCTTGCGGATGTCGGCCGGGACGCGCTCCAGGGCCATGACGGCGACGGCGCCCGAGTCCTCGGCGATCTTCGCCTGCTCGGCGTTGACCACATCCATGATCACACCCCCCTTGAGCTGCTCGGCCATACCGCGCTTCACGCGCGCGGTGCCGGTCGCAGTGGTTTCAGTGGGCTGTGCGGAGTTGGAGAGCGTGCTGGACACGGGTTGACCTCACTCGGTGAAAGAGGGTTTCTGCTCTACCGAGGAAACGCGAGTGAAGCAGGCCACAGCAAGGGCCAATGGGGAGGCGGTGGCTCATTTTTCTTCGCCCACAGAGGCGAAGAACCTCCACGCTCAGCTCGTCGGACGGTCCGCCAGGGCCACCGGGGGCTCGTCGTCCATCTCGAAGGCCAGCGGAAAGGGTGCGTGCCCGGCCAGATGGAACCAGCGGACCGCACGGTGCTCGCGGAGCGCCCGGGCGGCCCGTACGGCGTCGTTGTGGAAACGCCGGGCCATCGGCACCCGCCGCACCGCCTGGGCCAGCTCCCCGGCGGCCTCCTCGCCGCCGGGCGCGGCCCGCACGGCCTCGACCTGCTGCACCTCTCCGAAGACGGCCCGCAGCGCCTGGCTCAGGTCGCTCTCGGCCACCTCGCGCTGCTCCTCCTCGGCCTGCCGGGCCGCGTGCGCCGCCTCGTACAGCACGATCGACGCGGCCGGGTCGAGCACCCCGGACGTGGCCAGCTCCTGGGCGACCGAGGCCCGGCGCAGCAGTTGCGCGTCGAGGGCGGCGCGGGCCGCGTCGATCCGGGCGTGCAGCCGGTCTAGCCGCCCCGCGGTCCAGCTCAGGTAGAGGCCGATCGCGACAAGGCCGACGAGGATCCAGATGAGGGTTGGGGTCACGGGCGGAAGGCTACCTGTGCACGGGCTGAGCTCTTCGAGGCCCCGGACACGGGTAGTTGGAAAAGCGAACTGTGCACTTCCACAGAGGGGCGGACGTATCCACACCTCTCAGCCCATCCCCCTCAGTCCCGAGCCAGCCCGAACCGCGCCCGCAGCCCCGTCCGTTCATCGGTGGCCACCGCCGCCGCCCCGTCGGTCACCGTCTCGTATACGGACAGGATGTCCGCCCCGACGGTCGACCAGTCGAACCGCCGTACATGCGCGCTCCCCCGCTCGCGCAGTTCCGCGCGCCGCGCCGGATCACCGAGGAGCCGTACGGCGGAGGCGGCCAGCGCGTCCGCGTCCTCGTTGGTGAACAGCTCGCCGGCCGCGCCCTGGTCCAGCACCTGCGCGAACGCGTCGAGGTCGGAGGCCAGCACCGGCGCCCCCGCCGACAGGGCCTCCACCAGGATGATCCCGAAGCTCTCGCCGCCGGTGTTGGGCGCCACGTACACGTCGACACTGCGCAGGAAGCGCGCCTTGTCCTCGTCGCTGACCATGCCGAGGAACTCGACCCGCGAACGCATCTCCTCCGGCAGGTCCTCGACGGCCTCTTTCTCGTCGCCGCGCCCTGCGACCAGGAGCCGGGTCTTCGGGCGCTCCGCCAGGATCTTCGGCAGGGCCTTCATGAGGACGGGCAGGCCCTTGCGGGGCTCGTCGATCCGGCCGATGAACCCAAGGGTCTCGCCCTGCCACTCGGCCTTGGGCTTGGCGCGGGCGAAGAAGTCGACATCGACGCCGTTCGGGATGACGACCGCGTCGCCGCCCAGGTGCTCGACCAGGGTGCGGCGCGCGTACTCGCTCACCGCGATCCGCGCACGGATCTTCTCCAGGGCGGGCTGCAGGATCGGGTACGCGGCGATCATCGCCCGGGAGCGCGGGTTGGAGGTGTGGAAGGTGGCGACGATCGGGCCCTGTGCGGCCCAGCACGCCAGCAGACCCAGCGACGGCGAGGCCGGTTCGTGGATGTGGATCACGTCGAAGGTGCCGTCGTGCAGCCAGCGCCGGACCCGGGCCGCCGACAGGAAGCCGAAGTTCAGGCGTGCCACCGAGCCGTTGTACGGCACGGGAACCGCTCGGCCCGCCGAGACGACGTACGGCGGGAGCGGGGTTTCGTCGTCCGCCGGAGCGAGGACGGACACCTCGTGTCCGAGGCGGATGAGGTGCTCGGCCAGATCACGGATGTGGAACTGGACGCCGCCCGGTACATCCCAGGAGTACGGGCAGACGATGCCGATCCTCACGGGGTCCCCTTCTGTGGATACTGCTCGGGACCCTGGTCAGGGCCCTTGTGGGGATCCCTCTCAGGATCGAGGTCCTTGAGCCACAAGCGCTGGAGCATGTGCCAGTCCTCCGGATGGTCGGCGATCCCGGTGGCGAAGGCGTCGGCCAGCGCCTGTGTCATGGCAGACGTCCTCTCGGCCCGGGTGCCTGTCTCGGGAACCTCGACGGGGGGATGCACACGGCCCTGCATCACGGGCGAGTCGTCGTACCAGAGCGTCACGGGCAGGAGCAGGGCGCCGGTCTGCTGGGCCAGCAGCGCCGGCCCGGCCGGCATCCGCGTCGCCTCGCCGAAGAACTCGACCTCGACACCGGACGCGGACAGATCGCGCTCGGCGACCAGACAGACCAGGCCGCCGTCGCGCAGCCGCCGGGCCAGCGTGCCGAACGCGGTGCCGCCGCTGTGTGGCAGGACCTCCATGCCGAGGCCCTCGCGGTAGGCGACGAAACGGTCGTACAGCGACTCGGGCTTGAGCCGCTCGGCGACCGTGGTGAACGGGGTCTCGAGCTTGGTGGTGACCCAGGCGCCCGCGAGATCCCAGTTGCCCATGTGCGGCAGGGCCAGGATCACGCCCTTGCCGGAGGCGATCCCGTCGGTGAGGTGGTGCACGTCCTTCGCCTCGAAGCCCGTCTTCACGCGCTCCTCGCTCCAGGCCGGCAGCCGGAAGGACTCCATCCAGTAGCGCAGATACGAGCGCATGCCCGCCCTGGAGAGCTCGGCGAGCCGCTCCGGGGTCGCGTCGGGCACCACGCGCGCGTAGTTGCTCTCCAGCCGCTGTACGCCCTTGCCGCGCTTCTTCCAGGCGATGTCGGCGATCGTCCGGCCGAGCCGCACGGCGACCGGCTCGGGGAGCTTCTTGACGGTGCTCCAGCCGAGCGCGTACGCCCCGTCCGTCAGCCGGTCCTGGAGACCGCTCACGACGGGGTCCCGCTGCTCCGGGCCTCGGCCGCGGCCGCGGCGTCCGCCTCCGCGGACTCCCTGCGCACCGTCACCACGCGCTGGATCAGCGTGACCAGGCTGCCGACGGCGACGATCCACAGGGCGATGGGCAGCAGTATGTCGATGCCGGGCACACCGAACTTGTGGAAGCCCGCGAGGCCCGCCGCGACCAGCGAGATCACGAGCCGCTCGGCGCGCTCGATCAGTCCGTTGACCGCGACCGGCAGCCCGATCGACTCGCCACGGGCCTTGGTGTACGAGACCACCTGGCCGCTGGCCAGGCAGAAGATCGAGACGGCGCACAGGACGTCGTTGTCGCCGCTGCCCGCGTACCAGAGCGCGAAGCCGCCGAAGACGGCACTGTCGGCGACCCGGTCGAGCGTCGAGTCCAGGAAGGCACCCCAGCGGCTGGTGCGGCCGAGCTGGCGCGCCATGTTCCCGTCGACGAGGTCCGAGAACACGAAGAGCGTGATCACGATCGTGCCCCAGAAGAACTCTCCGCGGGGGAAGAAGACCAGCGCGCCCGCCACCACTCCGGCCGTACCCAGGAGGGTGACCGTGTCGGGGCTTACCCCCCGGCGGATGAGAAACGCGGCGAACGGCGTGAGGACACGCGTGAAGAATGCACGCGCGTACTTGTTCAGCATGGCCTTCCCGAGGGTCGGTGTCGCCGCGCGGCCCCTGCTGGCCACCGGCTGGCCCATCGTAGCCACGCGCGCGCTTGTGCGACGGTCGGGCACCCGCGCCACCGTGTCCCGACGTGATCACACCGGTCTCGTGGCGCGATCACGTCCGCTGTATGGACGCACCGTGACACGAGTGGAAAGCTCGAAGACACCGCGGGCGTCACCGGAGCCGCCACCGCACGCGGCCTCGGCATGTCCGCGCCCACAGTGACCTCACCGTGTACGGGAGGCAAGGCCATGGGCGACAAGGCGAACGCACACCCCGGAGCCGCCGGCAGGGCTACGGCGGCCGACCACCCCGCGTCCGTACGGAATGTGGTGCTGGTCGGCCACAGCGGATCCGGCAAGACGACTTTGGTGGAGGCTCTCGCGCTGACCGCGGGAGCGGTGAACCGGGCGGGCCGTGTGGAGGACGGCGGCACCGTCTCCGACTACGACGAGATCGAGCACCGGCAGCAGCGTTCGGTGCAGCTCTCCCTGGTACCCGTCGACTGGGACGGATACAAGATCAATATTCTGGACACCCCCGGATACGCCGATTTCGTCGGGGAGCTGAGGGCCGGTCTGCGAGCGGCGGACGCGGCCCTTTTCGTCGTCTCGGCCTCGGACGGGGTGGACGGCTCGACCCGGATGGTGTGGGAGGAGTGCTCGGCCGTCGGGATGCCGAGGGCCATCGTGATCACGCACCTCGAATCCGCCCGGTCGGACTTCGACGAGATGACGCGGAGATGCGCGGAGGCGTTCGGCGCGGACGACCCCGACGCCGTACTGCCCCTGTATCTGCCCCTCCACGGCGCACCGGGGCCGGACGGGCACGCACCCGTGACCGGGCTGATCGGGCTGCTGTCCCAGCGCCTGTTCGACTACTCCTCCGGCGAGCGCAAGGAGGCCGAGCCCGGCCCCGATCAGTTGCCGCTCATCGAGGAGGCGCGGGACCGGCTGATCGAGGGGATCATCGCCGAGAGCGAGGACGAGACCCTCATGGACCGCTATCTCGGCGGCGAGGAGATCGACCTCAAGACGCTGATTCAGGACCTTGAGCGGGCCGTGGCGCGCGGAGTCTTCTTCCCGGTGCTGGCCGCCGCGCCCGCCGCCGACGGCGCCCGCCAGGGCCTCGGCACGGTCGAACTCCTCGAACTCGTCACGGGCGGTTTCCCGACCCCGCTGGAGCGCGAGGCGCCCACGGTCACCACGCCGGACGGCCGGGCGCGCGAGGTCAGCGCCTGCGACCCGGACGGACCGCTGGTCGCGGAGGTCGTGAAGACCGCGTCCGACCCCTACGTGGGCCGAGTCTCGCTCGTACGGGTCTTCTCGGGCACCCTCCGACCCGATGACACGGTGCACGTCTCGGGGCACGGTCTGACCGACCGGGGCCACGAGGATCACGACGTCGACGAACGCGTCGGGGCCCTGTCCGCGCCCTTCGGCAAGCAGCAGCGCGCCCTCACGCACTGCATCGCGGGCGACCTGGCGTGCGTGGCGAAGCTGAACCGGGCCGAGACCGGCGACACCCTCTCGGCCAAGGACAACCCGCTGCTGATGGAGCCCTGGCAGATGCCGGACCCGCTGCTGCCGCTCGCCATCCAGGCCCACAGCAAGGCCGACGAGGACAAGCTCTCGCAGGGCCTGGGGCGACTGGTCGCCGAAGACCCCACGATGCGCCTGGAACAGAACCAGAACACCCACCAGGTCGTCCTGTGGTGCCTGGGCGAGGCCCACGCGGACGTCGCCCTGGAGCGGCTGCGCAACCGCTACGGCGTGCAGGTCGACGTGATCCCGTACAAGGTCTCCCTCCGTGAGACGTTCGCGGACCGGGCCGCCGGACGCGGGCGCCATGTGAAGCAGTCCGGCGGGCACGGCCAGTACGCGATCTGCGAGATCGAGGTCGAGCCGCTGCCGAACGGCTCCGGCATCGAATTCGTGGACAAGGTCGTCGGCGGCGCGGTGCCGCGGCAGTTCATCCCGTCCGTCGAGAAGGGCGTACGCGCCCAGGCGGCCAGGGGCGTGGCCGCCGGCCATCCGCTCATCGACATCCGGATCACCCTGCGCGACGGCAAGGCGCACTCCGTGGACTCCTCCGACGCCGCGTTCCAGACCGCGGGCGCGCTCGCCCTGCGCGAGGCCGCGGCCGACGCCAGGATCCATCTCCTTGAGCCGGTGGCCGAGGTGACCGTCATGGTCGGCGACGACTACGTGGGCGCCGTGATGAGCGACCTGTCGGGGCGGCGCGGCCGGGTCGTCGGGACCGAGCAGGCGGGCGGCGGGCGCACCCTCGTACGGGCCGAGGTGCCGGAGATCGAGATCGGGCGGTACGCCGTCGATCTGCGCTCCCTCTCGCACGGGACCGCGCGCTTCAGCCGGAGTTACGCGCGGCACGAGCCTATGCCGCCTCAGATCGCCGAGAGGATTCGTGAACAGGCTCGGGATGCTTCGTAGTTCGGCCCGCGCCGCGAGTGGTCCGGTTTCTCCTTCGCGTCGGCGGACGGCTTCTGTCGTCCGCCGACGAATGTCGGTTCCGGCGGATACTCTGAGAACCTGATCAAGACGATGACCTGATCAACAGGTGTGCGAGGCACGGAAGTCGGCAAAGGCCGCAGCAGCGGAACAGCGGCAATGGGGGGCGGAAGTGGCGTTCGACGGATTCGATTTCACTCCTGGGGCGCAGGTGCCGCTCTCGGGCTCCGAGGGACAGACGGCCGCGACCTATGCCCTCGCCTCGGCGTCGTACCGGGACAGCGGGGTCGAGGAGATCCTCAAGGCCGACAACGAATGGCACAAGTCGACCGTCAAGCCCCCGAGGATCAAGCTCTTTGCGCCGAACCTGGGCGAGGCCTTCGCGCGGGCGGTGCAGGACCGGATGCTGGGTGCCGGACGCAAGCCGCTCATCCAGTCCTTCGGTACCGAGCCGCAGGTCGTGGTGGAGCACTGCCTCGCGGCGAACCGCATCCGCAGGGAGCGGGACAACTGGCTGTCGGCCGTGATGGTGCTGTGCGGTGTGCTGTTCCTGCCCGGGCTGCTGATATGGCTGCTGGTCTTCCAGATCCGGTCCACCATCGCCAGGACTGAGGACAAGCGCGCCTCCGCCCTCGCCACCACGCTTCTGGTCGCCTTCGGCGCCCTCGCGGTGCTCTTCCTGGTCAAGATGCCGTTCACGGGCTTCTGGGGCTTGTACGCGCGCGCGTCGATCATCCTGCCGGTCGTCGGCTGGCTCTGGGCCAAGCAGATCTGCGAGCGCACCGCGAAGGATCTGCGCGGGCGTTGGGGCAGTCTGCTGTCCGGCGGTGCCATCGGCGCGAAGATCCCCGAGGCGGTGCCCGGCAGCCCCGGCGAGTCCGCGGCGGAGCGGCTGCGTCAGGAGCTGGCCCGGCTCAGCGCCGAGCAGCAGTCCAACTCCGTCTTCTACGCCGGGCCCAAGGGGATACTCGGCATGGGCACCCGGTGGGGGAGCTGGCAGCTCGCCGAGGAGCTGGTGGCGCGCGACGCGAACAAGGAGATCCACCCGTTCCGCAGTTGGGACGTCATCCGGTCCATCCACGACCAGCTCCGCATGCTGGAGCGCGGTCCGCTCAACACCGGTGGCTTCACCAAGCCGACGATCAAGCACTGGATCGTGACGCCGATCGGCGAGAACGCCAAGGCGGTGTCGCGGCCGGGCGGTACGGACGTGGACGCGTACACGATCAAGACCCACGCCATACAGGACATCTGCAACAAGCAGCAGTTCGGCAGTGGTGACCGGCACTATCTCGGGGTCCAGTGGACGCTGTGGGACGGCCAGTTGGTCATCACCATGCTGATCACCGTGACCGTGCTGCACCAGACGCTGCGCATCGAGGTCACCGGGCATGCGCTGGGACCGGTGAACTCCCTGTTCACCAGCAAGCCCGAGGCCCCTACTAAGGAGGTGGCGAAGGCGGTCAAGTTCTGGGAGACCCGCAAGGTGAATCTGCCGCTGGTCACCACCGACGAGGTTGTGCGGCTGGCTGCCCGTGCTCCCTTCACCTGGTATCCGCCGCTGCTCAACTGGCTCGGTGGCACGCTGGTGCTTCCCGAGCCGTTCGGGCTGCGGCACGCCTGGGCCGATCAGCCGTGGCGGCACCGGTTCATGGCCGACGACGCCCTGCGGGCCGCGGCGCCGGTGCTGCGTGTGGTGCACTCCGCCTCGATCAAGGTGCTCGAGGAGAACGGCGTCGACACGGAGCAGTTCGGGAACCGGTCTTCGTTCCTGAGCACTGCTGTGCAGGATCCGATGCCTCGGAAGGCTGACGTGTACGACGCGTAGCTGCTGGTGGCCGGCGGTGGGTGCCTGGGGGCGCCTGCGGTTTGTCGTGGGTCGGGGCCGTGCCGGAGCATCCGTCCTCGGTCTGGCGCGGAATCGGTTGCCCATCTAGGAACCGGCGTTGACGCGCCAGCCGCTGCGGGCGGACGTTCCGGCACGTCCCCTTCCGCGAGTGGGCGGCACACCAGGACCACGGCCCGTGGTCCGCTCTGCCGTCGTGTCGTTCAAGCCGCTGTCGGACGTTTCGACACGGCCCCTTCCGCCGGCGGCGGCCCTCCAGGACCACGGCCCGTGGTCTGCTTTGCCGTCGTGTCGGTCAAGCCGTTGTCGGACGTTCCGACACGGACCCTTCCGCCGGCGGCAGCCCTCCAGGACCACGGCCCGTGGTCTGCTTTGCCGTCGTGTCGGTCAAGCCGTTGTCGGACGTTCCGACACGGCCCCTTCCGCCGGCGGCAGCCCTCCAGGACCACGGCCCGTGGTCCACTTTGCCGTCGTGTCGGTCAAGCCGCTGTCGGACGTTTCGACACGGCCCCTTCCGCCGGCGGCGGCCCTCCAGGACCATGGCCCGTGGTCCGCTTTGCCGTCGTGTTGGTTCAGGCCGTTGTCGGCCAGGCGTCCGCCAGCATCTTGCGGGTGTCTGCCAGGAGTTGGGGCAGGACCTTGGTGTGGCCGACCACCGGCATGAAGTTCGTGTCGCCGCCCCAGCGGGGGACGATGTGCTGGTGGAGGTGGGCGGCGATGCCGGCGCCTGCGACGGTGCCCTGGTTCATGCCGATGTTGAAGCCGTGTGCGCCTGAGGCCGTGCGGAGGGCGGTCATCGCCTGCTTGGTCAGCTCGCCGAGTTCGGCGGTCTCCGGGTCGGTCAGGTCGGTGTAGTCCGCGACGTGGCGGTAGGGCACGACCATGAGGTGGCCGCCGTTGTACGGGTAGAGGTTGAGCACCGCGTAGACCTGCTCGCCGCGCCTGATGATGAGCCCGTCCTCGTCGGACTTGGCGGGGATCGAGCAGAACGGGCAGCCGTCGTCGGCCCCGGGGCCGGTGGGCTTGTTCTCACCCTGGATGTAAGCCATCCGATGGGGTGTCCACAGGCGCTGGAACGCGTCCTGGGTACCCACTCCGATCTGCTGCTCCGGCTCACTCGTCATGAGATGCAGCATATTGCTTCGCCCGTTCGCGGCGTGTCGGCGGGTGCCGAACAAAAGGGTCCACGGCCAAGCTGGGGCGATGGATGACGACGACCGGAAAACCCGCTGGGAGCGGCTCACCGAGCTCCCGCTCGGTCTGGCCTCGGTGCTGTACTTCGCCGCGTACGCGGTCCGCGTACTGGCGCACGGTCTGCCCGGCGGCTGGCGGGACCTCTGTCTCGTTGTTCTGTTCGCCGCCTGGGCGGTGTTCGTCGTCGACTACGTGGTGCGCTGGCGGCTCAGCGGGCAGCGGGCTCGATTCGTACGGACGCACTGGCTGGACACCCTGGTCGTTTTTCTGCCGTTGCTGCGCCCGCTGCGCGTCGTCAAGGTCTACGAGGCCGTACAGCGGCGGCGTGGGGAACCCCGGCTCGCTCTGTACTCGCGGGTGATCGTGTATGCGGGCCTGTCCGTCGCGCTGCTCGGGTTCGCCGGTGCCCTCGCCGTCTACCAGCAGGAGCATGCGGCGCCGGGCGCGACGATACGTACCTTCGGTGACGCGGTGTGGTGGACCTGCGCGACCCTCGCGACCGTCGGGTACGGGGATGTGGCGCCGGTGACGCCCTTGGGGCGGACTATCGCGGTTGGGCTGATGGCCTGCGGTCTCGCGCTTCTCGGTGCGGTGACGGGGTCGTTCTCGTCGTGGCTGTTGCAGGTGTTCTCGAGTGAGGGCGACGAAAAGCCCCCGGAGAGCTGAAGAACAGCTCTCCGGGGGCCCTGAGGGCGGGGTCAGACCTGTGCCCGGTCCTCCACGACCTTCGCGATCTTGGCGATCGCCTCGTCAAGGGGGATGCCGTTCTCCTGCGAGCCGTCGCGGTAGCGGAAGGAGACGGCGCCGGCCGTCATGTCCTCGTCGCCCGCGATGACCATGAAGGGCACCTTCTGCTTCTGCGCGTTGCGGATCTTCTTCTGCATGCGGTCGGAGGAGGAGTCGACCTCGACGCGCAGGCCCTTCCGCTTCGCCTCGGCGGCGAACTTCTCCAGGTACTCGACGTGCGCGTCACCGATCGGGATGCCGATCGCCTGCACGGGCGCCAGCCAGGCCGGGAACGCGCCCGCGTAGTGCTCCAGGAGCACCGCGAAGAAGCGCTCGATCGAGCCGAACAGGGCGCGGTGGATCATCACCGGACGCTGCTTGGAGCCGTCCGGGCCGGTGTACTCCAGGTCGAAGCGCTCCGGCAGGTTGAAGTCGAGCTGCACGGTCGACATCTGCCAGGTGCGGCCGATGGCGTCCTTGGTCTGGACGGAGATCTTCGGGCCGTAGAACGCGGCGCCGCCCGGGTCGGGGACGAGCGGCAGGCCCTGCTTCTCGGCGACCGCGCGGAGCGTCTCCGTGGCCTCCTCCCAGACCTCGTCCGACCCGACGAACTTCTCGGGGTCCTTGGTCGACAGCTCCAGGTAGAAGTCGGTCAGGCCGTAGTCGCGCAGCAGGTTCAGGACGAAGGTGAGCGTCTTGTCTAGCTCGTCCGCCATCTGCTCCTTGGTGCAGTAGATGTGCGCGTCGTCCTGGGTGAAGCCGCGTGCACGGGTGAGGCCGTGCACGACGCCCGACTTCTCGTACCGGTACACCGTCCCGAACTCGAAGAGGCGCAGCGGCAGTTCACGGTACGAGCGGCCGCGTGCGTCGAAGATCAGGTTGTGCATCGGGCAGTTCATGGGCTTGAGGTAGTAGTCCACGCCCTCGTCGAGCTGCATGGGCGGGTACATGCCGTCGGCGTACCAGTCCAGGTGGCCCGAGGTCTCGAAGAGCTTCCCCTTGGTGGCGTGCGGGGTGTAGACGAACTCGTAGCCCTCCTCCTCGTGCCGGCGGCGCGAGTAGTCCTCCATGACCCTGCGGATGACGCCGCCCTTGGGGTGGAAGACGGCGAGGCCGGAGCCGATCTGCTCGGGGATGGAGAACAGGTCCAGCTCACTGCCCAGCTTGCGGTGGTCGCGCTTCTCGGCCTCGGCGAGGAAGTCGAGGTGCGCCTTCAGCTCGTCCTTGGACGGCCACGCGGTGCCGTAGATGCGCTGGAGCATGGGGTTCTTCTCGCTGCCGCGCCAGTACGCGGCGGCGTTGCGCATCAGCTTGAACGCCGGGATATAGCGGGTGGTGGGCAGGTGGGGGCCGCGGCAGAGGTCCTTCCAGCACAGCTCGCCGGTCTTGGCGTCGAGGTTGTCGTAGATGGTCAGCTCGCCGCCGCCCACCTCGACGTCCGCCCCGTCGTCCGTGGACGCGGCGCCCTTGATGCCGATGAGCTCCACCTTGTACGGCTCCGACGCCAGCTCCTCGCGAGCCGCCTCGTCGGTGACCACACGGCGGGAGAAGCGCTGGCCGCGCTTCTGGATCTCCTGCATCTTCTTCTCGATGGCCTTGAGGTCATCGGGGTGGAAGGGCCTCTCGACGTCGAAGTCGTAGTAGAAGCCGTCCTTGACCGGCGGGCCGATGCCCAGCTTGGCCTCGGGGAAGAGCTCCTGCACGGCCTGCGCCATGACGTGCGCGGTGGAGTGGCGCAGGATGCTGAGACCGTCCTCGGAGGAGATCTCGACGGGCTCGATCTCCTCGCCGTCCCGCACGGCGTACGCCAGGTCCTTCAGCTCGCCGCCGACGCGGGCCGCGACGATGGTGCGCTGCCCGTCGAAGAGGTCGGCGGCCGTAGTGCCCGTCGTCACCACTCGCTCTTCCCGCTCGGAATCGCGTTGGATGATCACACGGACGTCTGACACCGGTCTCTCCTGACTGAAGGGCACGCGCGCATCTTCTATTGCGTACGTAATACGAGAGCGATCGTACCGAGCCTCGGGTCCCGTTCGCTAAACGGTTAAGCGCCGGCCCCCTCAGTCCTCGCTGCACGCCTCCTCGAAGAAGGCCGTGATCTCGGCGGTCTCCTGGAGCGACTTCATCAGGCGGTCCCGCTCGGCCTCGTCGACCTGTACCGGTACGACCCCGGAGGCGTCCGTGAGCCGGCGGAAACCGCCCCGGCTCTCCAGCCGCCCGTGCACCCGCACCGGCAGCCCGACCAGATGGGCGTGGCCCGCTATCCGGTACGCCTCCTCGTCGAGCGTCATCCGGACGTGCGGGACCTCCGCTCCGGCGATGACCTTCAGTCGTACGGTGCCCTCGCCGCGCGGCCCGGACCTGCGCATCCGGACGACGGCGCCGGTGATGCGCACCGGCACGGAAGGCTCCTCGCGCAGGAAGCGGGCGCCGGCCTCGCGCAGCACCGGCAGGTCGCCGGGCGAGAACTCGACGGGTTCGGTGGGGGCGGCGCAGCCCTCGGGGACACCGGCCGCGGGCGCCCACTCCACGGCGATCCGTGCGCCCTCCGTACCGCGTACGAGGGCCACCAGGGCTTCCGTGAGCTCGCGGCTGACGCCTGCCTCGACGGCCGCGTCGAAGGCGTCCATGCCGCCGGTGGCCCGCTGGTAGTCGATGGCCTCGCGGGCGGCGTACAACGCCTGGTGCAGGCGTACGGCGAAGGGGCGCCCGGTGGCGACGGGCACGAAGGCGGTGAGCTGGCGTCCGCCGGGCTCGGCGCCGACGAGGACGCTCTCCAGGGAGGCGACGGCGGGCCTGCGGTGGCGGGCGCCGTAGTAGCCCGCACGCGCGCGTGTGGCCAGTGCTCCGGCCAGCAGCATCTGGCGGGCGGCGGCGCGCAGTTGTTCCTCGACGGTCCAGGGCGTGGCGCCCACGGGGCCGGTCGGGACGTCACGCCACCAGCGGATCTCGTCGCTGGGCACGGCGAGCGCGATGAGGACGTCACGGGCGGAGGGCGAGGCGCTGCAGGAGAGTGCGACGAGTGCCTCGCCGAGCAGGTCGTCGCTGTCGGGGAAGGCCCGGCTTTCCGGTACGAGCAGGCTCGTACCGCCGCCGCCGGGCCCGGGTGGGGTCCAGCGGCCGTACCGTCCCGGTGCACCGCCGCGCCGCTGCCAGCCGTGCCGGTGCAGCAGCGCGCTCAGCACCGCGGGGTCGACCGTGCCGGGCTCGGGTGGTTCGCTCCAGTGGGCTTCGACCGGATGCGGCCTCACCGGCCGCAGTACTTCGTCGATCGGGCGGTGCGTCACGGTTTTCCTCCCGTCCCGATCCGCGTCATCATCTCGCAGAGCGCTCTGTCGTCGAAGATGCGCGCGGTCGGTATGCGGACGGTGGTCCTGCGCCGGCCGGTGACGGCGTGGCCGGCGAGGTTGATCCAGTAGCAGCAGTGCCGCAGGTCGAGGCGGTCGTGGCTGGCACGCAGCCACTCGTCCTGCGATCTGGGCACCAGCATCACGACCAGTATTTTGTGCACCGAGACCGGGGTGCGGGCCAGCTTCTCCAGGTGGGCGTTGTCGAGCGTGAAGGAGAAGGCCGGGCCCGGCGGGTTCGGCGGTATCTGGTACGTGCACTTGAGCTGCACCTTGATGGTGACTTCGTCGTCGACCGTGTGCCCGGGGGCGCTGTGGCTGACGTGCCAGTCGATGCCGTTGTCAGGAAACGGCTGGGACAGTGAGCAGCCTGCGGCCGCCGCGACGGCGTGCAGGTAGCCCACCTGCAGTGTCTCCATGCAGGCGGTGGTAGCGAGTGAGCCTCTGGGGGGTGCTGTGCGCTGGGGCAGCAGCCCGCCCCGTTCGGGCTGCGCGAGTGCCATGAGTCCAACAGCCTTCCAAACCAGGTGTATCCCCGCGACGGGCCGCTGAACTGCGATGACCCGTATCTCTGTTGTCTCCTCCCGGCGTACGGCGCAAACAGCCCGGGTATCACCAAACTGGCAGAAGACGGCGCGTCAGCTGCCTTGGGTGAACGAGGAGTTGTGTTCGTATGACGTGCTGGTACGAGGGCCCCTTGGCCGCGTTCGACACGGAGACCACGGGCGTGGACGTCGAGACCGACCGGATCGTGTCGGCCGCCGTCGTCGTCCAGGATGCTCCGGGCACCCGCCCCCGGGTGACCCGGTGGCTGGTGAACCCGGGAGTGCCGGTGCCCGCGGGGGCGACGGCGGTGCACGGGCTGACGGATGAGCATCTGCAGCGCAACGGCCGCTGGCCGTCGCCTGTGGTGGACGAGATAGCCAGGGAGCTGGCCGAACAGGCCGCGGCGGGCCGCCCGCTCGTGGTGATGAACGCTCCCTTCGATCTGACCCTGCTGGACCGGGAGTTGCGCCGCCATCGCGCTTCGACCCTCGACCAGTGGTTCGAGGCGAAGCCGCTGCGCGTGCTCGACCCCCGGGTCCTCGACAAGCATCTGGACCGCTATCGCAAGGGCCGGCGCACGCTCACCGACCTCTGCGCGCACTACGGCGTGGAGTTGGAGGGCGCGCACGACGCGGCGGCCGACGCACTGGCCTCGATGGATGTCGTGCGGGCGGTCGGGCGCCGTTTCCCGGCCCGCCTGGAGCGGCTCTCCCCGGCCGAACTGCACACCCTGCAGGCCGTGTGGCACGCGGCGCAGGCGCGCGGCCTCCAGGCGTGGTTCGCGCGCAGCGGCTCGGAGGAGGCGGTGGATCCGGCGTGGCCGCTGCGCCCGGATCTGCAGGCGGCGGCGTAGGCCACGGACAACGAAAAACCGGTCCGTCTGTGACGGACCGGTTCTTTCCGGGTGGGCGATACTGGGTTCGAACCAGTGACCTCTTCGGTGTGAACGAAGCGCTCTCCCACTGAGCTAATCGCCCGGGAACGCACCGAACAATACAGGTCTCGGCGGGTGTCGTTCAAACCGCTTCGTCCAAACCGCTTCCAGGCGCGCCCCGAGCCGCCAGATATGTCCTCAGTCCGCGGCGCCCCGCGCGCATCATCAGCGCGTGATTGGCGCGGAAGACGGGTCTCCCGGGCACGGCGAACCGCCGCAGCAGTGGCTTGTTCACCTCGGCCTCCTGGTCGTACTGGGCCCGGGTACCGGTCCCGTCGGCGGTGAGCGTCCAGCGCGCCCAGCCCTCGATGTCCCCGGACATCGAGATCTCCAGGACACCGCCCTCCGGGTCGCGACACACCTCACGCCCGGTGAACGTCATGTCGTACGGCAGGGCCGAGCGGATCCGGATGACACCGCTGTGCCCGTCGATGCGGGTCACCTCACGCACCTGCGGCCACCAGCGCGGATACTCCTCGGCCTGCTCCAGCGCGCTGTACACGTCGGCCGGCGGCGCGGGCAGGTCCCACAGGCTGCGGAAACGGTAACGGCTCCAGTCCATGTACGGAGTGTGCCCGCCCGGGAGATGAGTACCGCCTGAGTATCCGCACTCATGCCGGGGAAGGTGACCGGGACCACACTCCTCGACATGACCCATATCCCGCCCCCGGCCGAGGAGTTGCGGTTCCTCGACACCGAGCTGCGGCAACTCGACGCCCGCCGGGCCCAGTTGCTGGCCCGGCGCGCGTGGCTGATCCACGCGCTGTACCCGGTGCCCGCACCCCGGCCCACCGCTGCACCCCGGCCCGCCGGCGCACGCCGGCCCGAGACCACAGCGCCCAGCGTGCAGAACGTGCTCCTGATCCTCGGCGGCGTCCTCCTGACCATCGCCGCGATCGCCTTCACCCTGGTCAGCTGGGGTCACCTGGGGATCGCCGGACGGGCCCTGGCACTGGGCACGGTGACACTGGCCGCGCTCGGCGCGCCCGCGCCGCTCCTCAAGCGGGGGCTGCGCTCGACCGCGGAGTCGGTGGCGGGGCTGGGCCTCGCACTGACGGTCCTTGACGCCTACGCGCTGTACGAAGTGGCACTCCCGGACACGGACGGCCTCGGGTACGCGGCGGTGGCGTCGGCGGTACTTGCCGTGGTGTGGGCGGCGTACGGGCTGACGCTCGGCGCGCCGCATTCGTCGCCGGAGGTGGGCCGGCTGCACCTGCCCTTGCCTCTCGCGACGGCGACGGCGCAGCTCCCGTTGCTCCTCTGGGCGGGCGCGGCCGACGCGGGCGCCCACACCGTGACGGCCGCCCTGCTGGTGACGGCCGCGTTCGACACGGCCCTCGCGCTCCGGTCACCCGTGAAGTCCGTACGCGTCGTCGGCGTCATGGGCGCGTACGTCATGGGCGGCTGGGGCACCTTTGCCGCCGGCTGGCTGTCCTGGACGGCCTCCGGCACGAGCGCCGTCGCCCGTGCGGCGGCGCTCCTCCTCTTCGCCGCGGCGATCGCCCTGACGGCGGCGTGGCATGTTCCGAAGCCGCGCGTCGGCACCGGCCTCGCGCTGACCGGCGGTCTGGTCTCGGTCGCCGGTGCCGGTGGCGTCCTGCACTCGTCGCTGCCCACGACCTGGACGGTTCCCGGCTATCTGGTGTGCGGTGTCGCCCTGTTGACGGTCCTGCGCACCCGCTTTCCCGACCCGGTACGGCGCGGTCTCGGCCTTGCTTCGGCCTGTGTGCAGGCCGTCGCGGTGCTGTGGGCACTGTCCACGGTCGCGGTCGCCCTCCTGGGCCCGGCCGACTGGGTCCAAAGGGCGTGGTCCGGGTCCCCGGCGAGCGCCCGCGACGCGGTGACCACCGAACTGCCCTGGCCTCCGTACACGGCCACGGCGCCGCTCGTACTCGCGCTCGTCGCCGTCGTCCTGGCGGTGGCGGCCCGCGGCAGCACGGCCTCCTCGCGACCGCAGGCCCTGACCGGCGCACTGACGCTGGCCTGGGCAACGGCGCTCATCATCCCCGCGGCCTTTGAACTCCCCTATGCGGCAGGTCTGTTGGCTCAGCTCCTGGTGACTGCGGCTCTCACGGCGTTCGCACTTCAGCCTTCGCGGCTCCCGACGCTTCCCGCGCCCGTACCTGTCGTAGCCCTCTGTCTCTCCCTCCTCACCTCTCTCAGCCTCGCCCTCCTCGCCCTGACCTCCAGGCCGGCGACTCTGACCATCCTGGCCACGCTGACGGTCCTGTACGCGGCCGCCGCCCGGCAACCGCGCCTCGGCCCGGTCGCCGTAGCGGCTTCGCTCGGCTACGCCACCGCCCTCGTCTGCGCCGTCGGCGCGTCCCTCGGCTGGCAGCCGCAGCAGACCGCGCTGCTCGTCCTCGTGGTGCCCGTCGCCGCCGTGCTGCTCGCTGCGCGCCTCGGTGCCTCCCCGACGACCCTGTCCATGGAGATCACCGGGGCCGTCGCCGCCCTGCTCGCCGTCGGGCTCACGGTCACCGATCCGCCGATGCTGGCCCTGGTCCTGGCCCTCTGCGGAGTGATCGCCGCGGGGACGGCCGTACGAGAGGACCGGCGCCCTGTCGGCTACGCGGCCACCGCCCTGTTCGTGCTGGCCGCCTGGGTGCGCCTGGCGTCCTGGGACGTCGGTTCCCCGGAGGCGTACACCCTTCCGGTGACCGTCCCGGCGCTGATCGTCGGGGTGATCCGGCGCCGCAAGGACACCCTCGTCTCGTCGTGGACGGTGTACGGACCGGGCATCGCCGTCACCCTTGTCCCGAGCCTCTTCGCGGCGTGGGGCGACGCGCACTGGACGCGCCCACTGCTGCTCGGTGTCGCGGCGCTCGCCGTCACCCTCGTGGGCGCCCGGCACCGTCTCCAGGCGCCGCTCGTGCTGGGCGGCACGGTGCTCACCCTTGACGCGCTGCACGAACTCGCCCCGTACATCGCACAGGTGGCCGGCGCACTCCCCCGCTGGGCGCCTCCCGCACTGGCCGGTCTGCTGCTGCTCACCCTGGGTGCGACGTACGAGCGGCGGATCCGGGACGCGCGGCGAATGCGGGATGTGCTGGGAGGGATGCGCTGACAGGGCCTGTTCTGACGGAGGCACCGAGGGTGGCGAAATAGCCGCCCCGGGTCCGGTCCTGTTCGGGCTTGATGCCGGATTCCTCAAATACCTTCTCATCGACGACAAGTGACATGGTGTCGGATCTGACGGGTACTCGGAGATGTTTCCCTTTGAGGCTGGAAGTGGAGTAGCACACTTCTCTTTGTCGTACTTCCGAAGAAATCTCACGGCGTTCTGGAATATGTTCGGCGGATTTCCATCCCTCCACCCGACATCGATGCGGCATCGGCGCGCTCGCCGCATGAATCGTTTTAGACAGGCGGTCGCCGACACTGGGTGCGGAGAGCTCGGGGTGGGCGTCGGCGCAGGACTCTCCCCGGCAGAAACGACGAAGGCGGCCCGGTCCACGTCGTACGTGGAGATGGGCCGCCTGACGCGGTGGTGGGCGATACTGGGATCGAACCAGTGACCTCTTCGGTGTGAACGAAGCGCTCTCCCGCTGAGCTAATCGCCCGGGCGCACGGAGAACATTACCCCATGTCAGAGGGTGGCTTCGACCGGCCGAGGGGTCATCGGAGGCCCCGCACGCGGGGCGTCACTCCTTGATGTTCCAGGGCATCTCGAAGCCGAACTTCCAGACGTAGACGGCGACGAGGGCCACGATGATCACGAGCCCGATCGTCGTGAGGATGATGTTGCGGCGCCGCACCTCGGGGTCGAGCGCGCGCTGCGTCGCCTCGGTCACTTTGCGTTTCGTCCAGCGGAGCACGAGCTGCGCCCAGACGAACTCGGTCGCCCAGATCGCCATGCCACCGAAGATCACCAGCCAGCCGGGACCCGGCAGCGGAAGCATGATCACGCCCGCGCCGACCACCGCGAGCCCCACGATGAAAACGCCCACCTGCCAGCTCAGGTGCAGCGTGCGACGCGCCTTGATGAAATGCGGCGCCCGTGAACCGAGCGGTCGCTCGGCCTTCGTCTCGTCATCGGCCATGGCGATCTCACCCGGCTCGTCACTCCCCGTATTCATACGGCCAAACCCTACCCGAGAGAAACCAGTCACCGGAATGGTCCTATCCGGCGAACGTGCTCTCGGCCGGATGAGTTACGTAAAGGCACGCAAAACACTCAGAGGGGTTTACAACGGCACCGTAGGTGGCATGTCGATTTCGCCGACGTGCGAATCCCCGAGCGCACACTGAGCGAAAGGCCCTGGCGCTTATGAACACCACGGTCAGCTGCGAGCTGCACCTGCGCCTCGTTGTGTCGAGCGAGTCCTCACTGCCTGTTCCCGCAGGACTGCGGTATGACACGGCCGATCCCTACGCCGTGCACGCCACCTTCCACACCGGAGCCGAGGAAACCGTCGAGTGGGTGTTCGCCCGCGACCTCCTCGCCGAGGGCCTGCACAGGCCCACCGGTACCGGCGACGTCCGAGTCTGGCCGTCCCGGAGCCATGGCCAGGGCGTCGTATGCATCGCCCTGAGCTCCCCAGAGGGCGAAGCCCTGCTCGAGGCCCCTGCGCGGGCCCTGGAGTCGTTCCTGAAGCGAACGGACGCCGCCGTGCCCCCCGGCACGGAACATCGGCACTTCGATCTCGACACGGAGCTCTCACACATCCTGGCCGAGAGCTGAGACGAGATACCTCAGAGCCGCCCGGCGCCGTCCACTCGGGGAGACGGCTCGGGCTTGGACAACCGAATAAGGAACACACCGGCGCCGTCGCCGCGGATCTCCGCGGGGGCGGCGCCGGTGCGCGTGCCCGGCAGAACGCCGGGTGCCGCGTGACTGCCCCCGGCCGCGCCCCGGCCGAACTGGCACCCCTCCCCCGCGCCCCCGAGCCACTACCATCGGCCAGCATCGGGCGGGCGCCGGCCCGACCCCCAGGCCAGGGAGCGAAACGTGCTGATCACCCACGACACCCGGTGTGCCCTCGACGCCGTGGTGGATCTGGTGAACACCGCGCCGGAGGACCACACGACGGACGACAGCCTCGCGAATGTCGCGGCGCTCGCCGATTTCGTACGAAAGCACGAGATCAGCGATGTCGGCGTGCTGTCGGAGCACGATCTCGCGGCCGTGCACAGTGTTCGGGACCGGTTCGCCGGGATCTTCGCCTCCGCCGATCCGCGGTTCGCCGCCGGTCTCATCAACGAGCTGATCGCAGCCGCGGGCACCACGCCCCGGCTCACCGACCACGACGGCTACGACTGGCACGTCCACTATTTCGCGCCGGGCGCCTCGATCGCCGACCACCTCGCGGCCGACTGCGGGATGGCGCTGGCCTTCTTCGTGGTGGCGGGGGAGCAGGAGAGGCTCCGCCGCTGCGAGGCCCCCGACTGCCGGCGCGCCTTCGTCGACCTGTCCCGCAACCGCTCCCGCCGCTACTGCGACAGCCGCACCTGCGGAAACCGCCTCCACGTGGCCGCGTACCGCGCACGCCGCAAGGAAGCGGCGGGCTGACGGACGTATCCCTCCAGGCTCGGCCCGGAACTACGGCGGGTTGACGGAGCCCTCGGCGGGTGGCGCCAGGGGCTCCGTGTACGGCTCAGAGCAGCAGCAGGTCGTGCAGCGAAGCCATGAGCAGGAGACAGCCGATCACCGCTAGAAAGATCATCAGCGGTGGCTGGGAGAGCGCGAAGAGACAACCACGCCGCTCCTCGGGCGGGGCGGCGGTGTCGCTCTGTGTTGTGTCCAGCATCTCGCGGGCGATGATGACGCAGCGAACTCCCGCTGTCGATCAACACGCCCGGAAAACACGGGAGTTCGCCGGATCACGTGATGACGGCGCTCGAACGTGATCGGTTACGCGCGCTGTGTGAGACGTCTGTGTCGTTTCAGTCGGTCATGGCCCCGTCATATGCCGTGCTTCTTCAGGATGGCCTCGATGTCGCTGAAGTCGTCCCCGGAGCCGGTGGCACGAGGGGTCGCCGCCGGTCGGGCAGCAGGGCGGGCGGCCTGGCCGAGTGAGGGCGCCGAGGCCGCGGGAGCCACCGCCTCGCGCTGGGCAGCCCGGGCCGCCTTGCGTTCCTTTCGGGTACCGCCGCCGCGTCGCTCCACTGCGCGTGAGGTCATGAACAGCAGCCAGGCACCGCCGAGCACGACGAAGCCCGCCCACGCGGTCGGACTGAACGCCGTGTCGGCCAGCCAGCCGACGACGCCGGTCATCACCAGGCCGACCGGCACCAGCGAGTAGGCGGCGATGCGCGTCGCCGCGAGGAAGCGCTTGCGGTAGGCGGTGACCGCGGCAATACCCAGGCCGGCCGCGGAGACGGCGGAACAGACGGTCTCGGCAATCATCCGGTCCTCCAGGCAGGGGCTCGGTCGGGCGAAGTCGGTTCGTCCCCATCCATCCTGCACCGCCCGGCGCCCGGTATGCCATGCCCGGGGCGGACCTCAGGGAGATCTCGGGGTAGCCGTCCTCCCCAGGTCCCGGTCCGAGTGCGCAGGCCGGGCTCCTCGTCGGTCCCGGTTGGGGTGCTCGCGCCGGGGCTGGAAGACTGGTGTCCATGAACGACTCCTCATCCGCACGTCCGGCCGCCGTTCTGGACGTCTGGTGCGAACTGCAGTGCCCTGACTGCCGCAGCGCCCTCGACGACCTGCGCGCACTGCGCGCCCGCTACGGCGACCGCCTGGAGCTGCGGCTGCGGCATTTCCCGCTGGAGAAGCACAAGCACGCGTTCGCCGCGGCGCAGGCCGCCGAGGAGGCCACGGAGCAGGGGCAGGCGTGGCCGTACATCGAGGCGGTGCTCGGCCGCGTCGAGGAACTGAACCGTCAGGGCGAACCCTTCCTGATCGAGGTCGCCCGCGAACTCGGCCTGGACGCCGAGGAGTTCGACACCGCCCTGATCGACGGCCGGCACATCCTGATCGTCGACGCCGACCAGGCCGAGGGCAAGGCCATCGGCGTGACCGGCACCCCGACGTACGTCATCGGCGGCGAACGCCTCGACGGCGGCAAGAGCCAGGAAGGCCTGCGGGAGCGCATCGAGGAGATCGCGGACCGCCTGCTGGCCGAGCAGGAGGCGTAACTTCGGACGGCGGGCGCCTGCTGACCGGTCCTACAGCAGGCTCTTGTAGAGGTGGTACATCGTCGTCTCGTAGCCGAGTGACTCGTAGAGCCGCTCGGCCGGGGTGTTGCCCGCGAAGACGTTGAGGGCGATGCGGCTCCTCCCGGCGGCGACCGCCTGCGCCTCGGCCAGCAGCATGAGAGTACGGCCGTGTCCCTTGCCGCGATGCGCCTCTCGGACCTCGACGTTGTAGACGAAGGCGCCTCCGTCACGCTCGCCCAGCCACAGGTCACCGACCAGCTTGTCCTCGTGTTCCAGGACGCTGAACAGCATGTTCTCGGTGGCGAGCCCCTGCGGCAGCAGCTGATCGTGGCTCTCGTTCGACCTGGCGTACGCCTCCGCCTCCGGCACGCCGCGGCTGATCCAGTCCTGCGCGAAGCCCTCCCTGCCCTCCCGGTCCCAGGGCTCGTACTCGGCCTGCGTCATGGGGCGACCGCGACTGCCGGCGGACAGTTCGGGCGGGGGCCCCTCGCCGAGCTCCTTCTCCATCCAGCGGTTGCGGGTGACGTACCCGAGCGCCTCGGTGAGCCGGAGTCCGGCCCCGGCGCCGGAGGGGACCGACGTCTCGATCCGCTCGCAGCCCCAGCCGCGCGCCACCTCCTCCGCGGCGAGCGCGGCCACCGTGCCGCGACCGCGTCGACGGTCCGGCTCCTCGATGCGGAGTTCGCGGATCTGGGCGACGCCCGGCCCGAAGACGGCGTGGGTCGCGAGGTGGACGGCGCCCACCGGACGGCTGTTCACACACACTTGGTAGTGCCGCGAACGCGTCCCGTCGACGGCGTGCTGGAGCGGCTCGGTCGGCCGCAGGGTGGTGGTCATCAGAGGTGTTGTACCCGCCCTGCGGCCTGCCGTCATCCTGGTTTCCGCGACATGGGTCCCCTACCGGTGTCCTACGGGTCGAGATCGTTCCCGGCCCGCTCGTCGAAGATCCGCATCGCCTTCGCGGTCACCGGGCCCGGCGCGCCCGGGAGTTCGCGGGTGTCGACTCGGTGCACGGCCTGCACATCGCGGAGTGTGGAGGTCAGGAAGATCTCCTCGGCGGACTCCAGGACGTCCAGCGGCAGATCGGTCTCCTTGGCGCCCGTCCACTCGACGGCGAGCGCGCGCGTGATGCCGGCGAGGCAGCCGGAGGCGAGGGGCGGGGTGTGGATCTCGCCGTCGAGGACGACGAAGACGTTCGACCCCGTGCCCTCGCACAACTGGCCGACCGTGTTGGCGAACAGCGCCTCGGACGCGCCCTGTTCGCGCGCGCGGGCCAGAGCGACGACGTTCTCGGCGTACGAGGTGGTCTTGAGTCCTGTCAGGGCGCCGCGCTCGTTGCGGGTCCAGGGGACGGTGATCACGGCTGTGGAGTCGGGTCGCCGGTCGGATTCACCGAGGGCGACGACCAGGGTCGGGCCGTGCTCACCGCGGTCGGAGCCGAGCGGGCCGTGGCCGCCGGTGTACGTGATCCGCAGCCGGCCGAGGGGCATCGGATTGGCGTCCAGGACGGCGGCGCAGGCGTGGCGCACCTCGTCCAGGTCGGGCGCGGGCAGCCCGAGGCCGCGTGCCGAACGGGCGAGCCGGTCGAGGTGGCGGGTCAGCGCGAACGGCCGCCCGCCGACCGCCTTCACGGTCTCGAAGATGCCGTCCCCCACGGTCAGTCCGTGGTCGAAAACGGAGACGCGGGCAGCCTCGATGTCCTGCAGCCCGCCGTCGAGCCAGAGCTTCACTGAATTCCACCTCGCTGGAAAGTGCCGGGTCCGTCGTTCGACGTGATGGTCCGGCCCGGGGGTCCGGCGCGCGGCGGAGCCGCTGTCCGGTGCGGCGTCCCCGGGACACAGCACGTCAGGGTCCCCCACCTGCCTCGTACTCCCCCGACGCTACCGCGAGAAGCCGGGCAGCCTTCAGCTCGGTCTCCCGCCACTCCCCCTCCGGGTCGGAGCCCCAGGTGATCCCGGCTCCCGTGCCGAACCGCAGAACCCCTTCGTCCCGGTCGATCCAGAAGGTACGGATGCCGACCGCGAGCTCCGCGGTGCCACGGTCGGCGTCGACCCAGCCGATGCCTCCGCAGTAGGGGCCGCGCGGCGCGGTTTCCAGGGCCTCGATGATCCGCAGGGCGCTGGACTTGGGGGCGCCGGTCACGGAGCCGGGCGGGAAGGCGGCGGAGAGGAGCTCCGGCCAGCCCGCGTCCTCGTGCAGCTCGCCGTGGACGGTGGAGACGAGGTGGACCAGACCCGGGTGTTTCTCGACGACGCACAGGTCGGGGACGGTGACGCTGCCGGTGGCACAGACCTTGCCGATGTCGTTGCGGACCAGGTCCACGATCATCACGTTCTCGGCGAAGTCCTTCTCCAGGAGGTCTGCCTCGGTGCGTCCGGTGCCCTTGATCGGGCCCGATTCGACGATCCGGCCCTCTCGGCGCAGGAAGAGTTCCGGGGACGCGGTCGCTATCTCGACGCCGTGGCCGGGCAGCCGGATCGTTCCTGCGTACGGCGCCGGGTTGCCGCGCGCGAGCAGGGCGGTGAGCGCGTCCACGTCGGCGTCGGGGGCGACGGGTGCGGACAGGACGCGGCAGAGGTTCGCCTGATAGACCTCGCCGGCTGCTATGTGCGCGCGGATACGGCGTACACCCTCGATGTACGCGGCGCGGTCGAGGGACGACTTCCAGTCACCGGTCGCGGGGCCCCGCCACTGCCCGGGCACCGGTGCCGGTACGGGTTCGTCCCGTATGTCCCGGAAGCGGGCGCACACAAGCCGTCCCTCGAAGTCGGCGGACACGGCCCAGAAGCCGGTGGAGTCCAGAGCCGATGCGTCGCTGGTCACATCGACGAGGCCGGTCGCGATGCGGCCGCCGAAGCGAGCGAGGGGAGGGAGGTCGAGCACGCAGTCGAGTCTAGGGTGGGTGACCTGCGGGTGCCCCGGCCGTGTCCGTGGAGTGGACGTACCGCAGCACGCTGCACAAACGCGTTTTTGTGCTGGCCCGGGAATCCGCTAGAGTTCAACACGTCGCCGCGACGCGCAAGCCGAACGGAAACGACAAGCGGACGTAGCTCAGTTGGTAGAGCGCAACCTTGCCAAGGTTGAGGTCGCCAGTTCGAACCTGGTCGTCCGCTCGCAGGACGTGGGGGCTCTTCCTGATCCCCCGCACTCCTGGTGGAGTGGCCGAGAGGCGAGGCAACGGCCTGCAAAGCCGTCTACACGGGTTCAAATCCCGTCTCCACCTCCAAGGACGATTAGCTCAGCGGGAGAGCGCTTCCCTGACACGGAAGAGGTCACTGGTTCAATCCCAGTATCGTCCACTGGTCCGCAAGGACTCGGTCCGTAAGGATCCCCGCGCGATTAGCTCAGCGGGAGAGCGCTTCCCTGACACGGAAGAGGTCACTGGTTCAATCCCAGTATCGCGCACGCAGCACCAGCAGTAGGCGTGGCTCAGGCCGCGTGACCTGCGCGATTAGCTCAGCGGGAGAGCGCTTCCCTGACACGGAAGAGGTCACTGGTTCAATCCCAGTATCGCGCACCGCCCGAAGTCCCCAGCCGTCTTGTACGGCTGGGGACTTCGTCGTTCCGGGACCCTCATGGGGCCCCGGGAGCCTCAGGACGAGAAGAGCATGCGGCCGAAACTCTTCTGACGGTGGTGGCCGCCGTAGTGACCGCCGTGGCCTCCGTGACCGCCGTGCTGCGGGGCACCCCAGGCCGGCGCGGGCGCACCCTGGTACGGGCCTGCCTGGGGCGGCGGCGCGGGCTGCTGCCACTGGGACTCCATGCGGGTCAGCGACTCCAGCTCGCCGTAGTCGAGAAATATCCCGCGGCACCCGCTGCACTGCTCGATCTGGACGCCATTGCGGTTGTACGTGTGCATCGGCGCATGGCACTTCGGACACTGCATGCTCGGCTCAACTCCTCGCCGTCGGTACTGCTTCCGCCAGGACAGACACTGCCCGGCTTCGGTCGGTTGCACCCTACTTCGCGAAATCGTGCACCAACTCGGGCGGGGCGCCGCTCATTCGGTCACAGGCGTCGAGAACGGCCTGCTCCACCTCGTCCAACGGCCGCTCCTCCACAGCGGACTTGACGATCGCCAGCGCCGCCGTCTGCACGGTGAGGGCGCGGGCCGCGACGTCCAGGGCGGGCCACGGGTCGCCGTGGGCGGGGACGGCCGGGCCGCCCGCGTGCCGGTAGGCCGTGAGGAAGCGGGTCCAGTCGTCGGGCGGGAGCAGGCCGCAGGCGTACCAGGCGGCCGGGCGGGCGAGGTCCCAGGCCGGGACGCCCACGCCGAGGTCGTCCACGTCGATGAGCTGCCATGGCCCGGCCGCCGCGGGGTGACGTACGAGCTGGCCGAGGTGGAGGTCGCCGTGGCAGAGGGTCGACGTAGCCGGCATGGCCGCTTCCGCGCGGGCCCAGGGCGGGAGGGCGGCCCAGGCACGCAGGACCGGGGTGGCCGCCGGGTGCGGACCCACCGCCCCGAGCCGGGCGATCGCACGGGCCGCCTTCGCGGGGCCACGCATGGGCGGCAGTCCGTCCGGCGCGGGCGCCTGGTGCAGGCGGGCCAGCAGCGTGGCGGCGTCCTCCCAGGGCGCGGCCTCGGGATTCTCCGGGTCGACGGGGGTGCCGTACGGCCAGAAGCTCACCAGCCGGCCGTGGAGGTCGACGGGCGCTGGGCGGAGTGGGGCGAGGAGGATCCCCGCGAGGGCGGGGTCAGCGGCAACCGCCAGGCGGCCGGCGAGTTCCGCCGGGTCCGTGCCGGGTGCGTGCGCCTTGGCGACGGTGTCGCCGTGCCGGACGACGGTCCCGTCCTGCCGGTCGGCGAGCACGGTGTCGGCATGAGCACAGGCACGCTCCGCGTGGGCCGCGCCCCGCGCCTTCGCAACCAGCCCCGGCAGCAGGTCTACGGTCACGACTCCCCCTGAAGTACGACGGCTCCCTGTGAGCCTACGCAGGCCCCGAAAGCCCTGAACCGCAACCACCAATTGAGCAACCCCCACGGCGAGCAACCACGTCCGCGAAAGCGGCGCCGGTTTAGGCGCAAGGACGGCACAAAAACGCCCGCGCAGCTCCCCAGCTGCGCGGGCATTTTTTGCCGTCCGCCGCACCCCCGTCCCCACGGGGTTTCATGGCCGGATGTCCCCGCCCGGACCGCTCTTCCGGGCCTGGGGCGCCGCTCAGCGCCCCAGCATCACGCCCACGGACGACGCTTGTGTGACCACTGCTTCCCAGCCGCCGAAGACGACTACGAGCAGGGCCGCCAGGGGGAGGACCATCGCTGTCGCCACCAATGGGTGACGGCGGCCCTGGCGGCGGGTGCCGAACGCGGCGGCGTATGCCTTGCGTCCCTGCGTGCGGATCACTGTCCGCGATGCCGTGTGGGCCATGGTCCTCTCCTGACCGAGCTTCTGTTGTGGCTGGCAGCGGCGGGTGTCTGACCTCGGGGGACGAGTGCTGCACCCGCCGCTTGACAACAAATCTAGGCGTGCGGCGCCGTTGGGTCGTCATGCCCTCGTACCGATTGGCGGGCCTCCCGGAGGATGACCGATGACCTGGGGAGTACTCCCCAGGGTGGAGACCAGGTCCTGGGCCTCAGGGTCTTCCCGGAGGGGGTGTCCGGTCCGTCCCCGGCTATCCGGACTGTTCCGAGCTGTCCTCCCGGGGGACCGGCTGCTCCACCAGCGCCAGCACCCGGGTCGCCATGAAGCGGGCGGTACGCACCACTGATCCGCTTCGGGTGACTTCGCTCACTTCCACGACACCTCGGCGGACCGCGGTCTCCACCCTGCGGCCTGCCCTGCTTGCCACCACCTCGTACGTACGCGTCGTGTCCCCGGCGTCCACGACTATCTCCACTCGGTCACCCTTCACGGGCTCAATCCCCCTTCTGCGACGGATGGTTGGGATCACAGCCAGCCCAAAGCCGTACTGTTCACACGCTCCCTGACCACCTTTCAAGTTTCCCACCCGGCACTGACAATCGATCGGGCCGAGAGGGCGCGGCCTCTGCGCGCCACCGGCCGCGTAAACGTAAGCTGTGGCTCGTCAAACGGACCGGGCAGCGGGGATGGACATGGCGATGATGCGCCTGAGGCGCGAGGACCCGCGTGTCGTCGGCTCGTTCAGGCTTCACAGGCGGCTCGGCGCGGGTGGTATGGGTGTGGTCTACCTGGGCTCCGACCGGCGCGGGCAGCGGGTCGCGCTCAAGGTGATCCGGCCGGATCTGGCGGAGGATCAGGAGTTCCGGTCGCGGTTCGCGCGGGAGGTCTCTGCCGCGCGGCGGATTCGCGGCGGGTGCACGGCGCGGCTCGTGGCGGCGGATCTGGAGGCGGACCGGCCGTGGTTCGCCACGCAGTACGTTCCCGGGCCCTCCCTGCACGACAAGGTCGCCGACGACGGGCCGATGGCCGCCGTCGATGTGGCCTCCGTGGGTGCCGCTCTCTCCGAGGGGCTCGTCGCGGTGCACGAGGCCGGGGTCGTACACCGCGATCTCAAGCCGTCCAACATCCTGCTGTCCCCGAAGGGGCCGCGGATCATCGACTTCGGGATCGCCTGGGCCACGGGGGCGAGCACCCTCACGCATGTCGGTACGGCTGTCGGATCGCCGGGCTTCCTCGCGCCCGAGCAGGTGCGCGGGGCCGCCGTCACTCCGGCGACGGACGTCTTCGCGCTGGGCGCCACGCTCGCCTACGCGGCGACCCAGGACTCTCCCTTCGGGCAAGGCAGTTCCGAAGTGATGCTCTACAGGGTCGTGCACGAGGAACCCCAACTGCACGGCGTTCCGGACGCGCTGGCCCCCCTCGTACGGGCGTGTCTGGCGAAGGACCCGGAGGAGCGGCCCAGCACGCTCCAACTGTCTTTGCGGCTCAAGGAGATCGCCGCCCGCGAAGCTCAGGGGATGGCCGATGTCCGCCCGCCCGCGCCGCGCACCGATCCCGACCGGCCGACGGGGCGGCTCGCCGAGCAGTACGCCGAGCAGCGCACCCAGCGGCGTCCGCAGGGCACTCCCCCGCCGCGGACGGGCGGAACGAACGGCGGCGGCGCTACACGATCGGGGACGGGGGCGCGTCCAGCTCCCCCACGGAACACCGGTCGCTCGGGCAGCAGGCCCGCGCCCCGCAGCGGTACCGGGCGTCCGGGACCCAGAACCACCGGTACGGGCCGGCGGCCCGCCAACCCGCGCCTGTTGCGTCAGCGGCTCTTCGTGTTCGTCGTGGTGACGTTGCTGGTGGCGCTGGGGATCGCGGCGGCGCAGGGGTGTCAGGGTCCGGCGCGCAGCCTCGATGACGACGGTGGCGTACGGGACCTCGTACGGCAGGAGCAGTCGTTGGAGCCGCCGCCCGCAGGGGATCTGATGCAGCAGCAGTACCCGAGTGAGCCGCAGCGGGACGGCCAGGGCCTGTCCGGCGCGTAGCGCCTAGAGTTGCGGGCGGCCGGTCGCCACCGCGTAGAAGGCGACGGCGGCGGCCGCTCCCACGTTGAGCGAGTCGACGCCGTGGGCCATCGGGATGCGGACCCACTCGTCCGCCGCCATCAGGGCCTTCGTGGAGAGGCCGTCGCCCTCCGCGCCGAGCATCAGCGCGACCCGGTCCATACGGTGCGGGGTGGCCTCGTCGAGGGACATCGCCTTCTCGTCGGGGGTGAGGGCGAGGAGACTGAAGCCGGCGTCGCGGACTGATTCCAGGCCCTTGGGCCAGGAGTCGAGGCGGGCGTAGGGGACCGCGAAGACGGCGCCCATGGAGACCTTCACGCTGCGGCGGTACAGCGGGTCCGCGCAGTCCGGGGAGAGCAGGACCGCGTCCATGCCGAGGGCGGCGGCGGAACGGAAGATCGCGCCGATGTTGGTGTGGTCGTTGACCGACTCCATGACGACCACGCGGCGCGTGGTCTGCAGGAGTTCGTCCGCGGTCGGCAGCGGTTTGCGCTGCATGGAGGCGAGTGCGCCGCGGTGTACGTGGTAGCCGGTGACCTGTTCGGCGAGTTCCGGGCTGACCGCGTACACCGGGGCCGGGAGCTCGTCGATGACGTCGCGCATGACATCGACCCACTTGGCGGAGAGCAGCATCGAGCGCATCTCGTACCCGGCGTCCTTGGCACGTCGGATGACCTTCTCGCCCTCGGCGATGAACAGGCCCTCGGCGGGTTCGCGCTTGCGGCGCAGTTCCACGTCGGTCAGGCCCGTGTAGTCGCTCAGACGGGGGTCGGCGGGGTCCTCGACGGTGATGAGATCGGCCACAGGGTGATACTGCCTTGTCCTGGGTGCGGTGCCAACGGCTGGGAAGGTGTTGTGTTACCGGGGGTTACTGGGAGTCCTTCGGCGGACTGTGCGTGCCCACGTTCACGACCTCGCCGATGACGATGACCGCGGGGGGCTTCACATCCTGCGTGCGGACGGTTTCCGCGACCGTCTCCAGCGTCGCGTCGACGCGGCGCTGCGCCGACATCGTGCCCTCCTGGACCAGGGCGACGGGGGTGTCGGCCGCCTTGCCGTTGGCCATGAGCGTGCGGGCGATGGCGCCGATCTTGTCGACGCCCATGAGCACGACGAGCGTGCCGCGCAGTTTGGCGAGGGACTGCCAGTCGACCAGGGAGCGTTCGTCGTCGGGGGCCACATGGCCGCTGACCACGGTGAACTCGTGGGCGACCCCGCGGTGGGTGACCGGAATGCCCGCGGCGCCCGGAACCGAGATCGAGCTGGAGATACCGGGGACCACCGTGCAGGCGATGCCCGCTTCGGCGAGGGCCTGGGCCTCCTCCATACCGCGGCCGAAGACGAAGGGGTCGCCGCCCTTCAGCCGTACGACCGACTTGCCCTGCTTGGCGTGCTCGATCAGCGCGTTGTTGATGGCCTCCTGGGCCATGAAACGGCCGTACGGGATCTTCGCCGCGTCGATCACCTCGACATGGGGCGGGAGTTCGGCGAGCAGGTCGCGCGGGCCGAGGCGGTCGGCGATGACCACGTCCGCCTCGGCGAGGAGGCGCCGGCCGCGGACCGTGATCAGGTCCGGGTCGCCGGGGCCGCCGCCGACGAGAGCGACGCCGGGGGCGCGGGTGCGGTGGTGGGGGGCGACCAGGGTGCCGTCGCGCAGGCCTTCGACCACCGCGTCGCGGATCGCGGCGGTGCGGCGGGGGTCGCGGCCGCGGGCGTCCGTCGTGAGGACCGCCACGGTGACGCCCTCGCTGTGGCCGGTGGCCGGGGTCCATGCCGTCGCCGCGTCGGCGTCGTCCGAGCGGACGCACCAGACGCGGTGGCGTTCTGCTTCGGCGGAGGCTTCGGCGTTCGCCTTCCGGTCGCGGGTGGCGATCAGGGCGTACCAGGTGTCCGCCAGGTCGCCGTCCTCGTACGGACGCTTCGTCCAGGTGATCTCGCCCGCGTCCGCCATCGCTTCCACGGAGGGAGTGGCCTCCGGGGATACGAGGTGGATGTCCGCGCCCGCCGCGATGAGCGCCGGGAGACGGCGTTGGGCGACCTGGCCGCCGCCGAGGACCACTACGCGGCGGCCGGTGAGGCGGAGGCCTACGGGGTAGGCGGGGTGTTCGGCCATGGCGGTGCGGCTCCTCGGGCGGGGCCGCTGCGCTCGGCTGGAGCGGCCTTGACGTGCTGTTTCTGGGTGCGGGTCCACGATACGGCGGGGGTGGGCGGGCCGGGTTCCCTCCCGCGGTCCGCCCCTTCCCGGAACCGACGGCTGTGCCCCTGGGGCTATTTCTCGGTTACCCCGGCCGAGTCGAACGTCGCCACCTCGTGCATCGCCCGCGCCGCGCTCTGCACCACCGGCAGCGCCAGCAGCGCGCCGGTGCCTTCGCCGAGGCGGAGGTCGAGGTCGACCAGCGGGCGCAGGCCCAGCTTGTTCAGGGCGGCCACGTGGCCCGGCTCGGCGCTGCGGTGGCCGGCGATGCAGGCGGCAAGCACCTCGGGGGCGATGGCACGTGCCACGAGGGCTGCGGCGCCGGCGCTGACGCCGTCCAGGATCACCGGGGTGCGGAGGGAGGCGCCGCCGAGGAGGAGGCCGACCATGGCCGCGTGTTCAAGGCCGCCGATGGCCGCGAGGACGCCGATGGGGTCGGCCGGGTCCGGCTGGTGGAGTTCGATGGCGCGGCGTACGACCTCGGTCTTGCGGGCGAGCGTCTCGTCGTTGATGCCGGTGCCCCGGCCCGTCACCTCTGCCGGGTCGGTGCCCGTGAAGACCGAGATGAGGGCCGCCGACGGGGTGGTGTTGGCGATGCCCATCTCACCGGTCAGCAGGGCTTTGTTGCCTGCCGCCACGAGGTCGCGGGCCGTCTCGATGCCCACCTCGATGGCGGCGATGACCTCCTCGCGGGTCATCGCGGGACCGGTCGTCATGTCGGCGGTTCCCGCGCGGACCTTGCGCGGCAGCAGGCCCGGTGTGGCCGGGAGGTCGGAGGCGACGCCCACGTCGATGACGCAGACCTCGGCGCCGACCTGGTTGGCGAAGGCGTTGCAGACCGCGCCGCCGCCGAGGAAGTTGGCGACCATCTGCGCGGTCACCTCCTGCGGCCAGTGGGTGACGCCCTGGGCGTGCACACCGTGGTCACCGGCGAAGATCGCGACCGCCGCGGGCTCCGGGATCGGCGGCGGGCACATCCGGGACAGGCCCGAGAGCTGTGCGGAGATGATCTCCAGCATGCCGAGGGCGCCGGCGGGCTTGGTCATCCGCTTCTGGCGTTCCCAGGCCTCGCCGAGCGCCTTGGCGTCCAGCGGACGGATGTTGGAGACCGTCTCGGCGAGCAGGTCGTGCGGCTCCTCACCGGGCAGCGCGCGACGGCCGTACGTCTCCTCGTGGACGACCCAGGACAGCGGGCGGCGCTTGGACCAGCCCGACTGCATCAGCTCGGGCTCTTCCGGGAACTCGTCGACGTAACCGACGCAGAGGTACGCGACGACCTCCAGGTGCTCGGGGAGGCCCAGGGCGCGGACCATCTCCCGCTCGTCGAAGAAGCTGACCCAGCCGACGCCGAGGCCCTCGGCGCGGGCCGCGAGCCAGAGGTTCTCGACGGCGAGCGCGGAGGAGTACGGGGCCATCTGCGGCTGCGTGTGGCGGCCCAGCGTGTGGCGGCCGCCGCGGGTCGGGTCGGCGGTGACGACGATGTTCACCGGGGTGTCGAGGATGGCCTCGATCTTGAGTTCCTTGAACTGCTTCGCGCGGCCCTTGGGCAGCGACTTCGCGTACGCCTCGCGCTGGCGGGCCGCGAGTTCGTGCATCGAACGCCGGGTGTCGGCGGAACGGATGACGACGAAGTCCCAAGGCTGGGAGTGGCCTA
The DNA here is from genome assembly GCF_042671685.1 of Streptomyces sp. NPDC127595. Taxonomy (NCBI): domain Bacteria; kingdom Bacillati; phylum Actinomycetota; class Actinomycetes; order Kitasatosporales; family Streptomycetaceae; genus Streptomyces; species Streptomyces sp. NPDC127595. The sequence goes on from NZ_JBHXWK010000009.1 coordinate 68,321, forward strand.
CGGACGGTGCCGTGTGGGCCGCCTCCAGGACACGGAGCAGGACGTCGTGCGGGATCGGGTCGCTGCGGAAGCCGTTGCGGATGTCGCGGCGCTCACGCATCACCCGCAGGACGGCCTCGCGCTCCGCGTCGTCGTAGCCGGGTGCCGCCGGGCCGGTGGACTCTCGTACGTCTGCCACTGCGGCCGTGCTCTCTTCCTGGTCGGCGCCCTGGGTGGCCAGGTCGTCCGCTTGCTGTGCGACCACGGTTTCCGGGGGCGCCGGGAGCGGCTGCGGTACGGGGGGTACCTGGACCTCTGCCGCTGCCTCGGCCTCCTCCGTTCCCTCTCCGTCTCCCGCTGCGTCGCGGGGCGCGGGTACGGGAGCGACGAGTTCCGTTTCGGGGGCGGAGGGCGCCGAGGTCTCTACGGCGGGCACCTCGGCGGGCTCGTCGGCCGGGGGCTGCTCCTCCGTGGGGAAGGGCGGCACCGTCATGGCATGCGGCGGGGTCGGGGCGAGGTGCGGGGTCGTCGGCACCGTGCCCTCCACCGGCACGAACTGGCCGAGGGACCGGTCGGGGTGGGGCTGAGCCGCGTGGGGGTCAAGAGGGGCGGACTGGAGACCGGACGGGACTGCTCCGTCGCCGGGGGCCGGGAGATGTTCGCCATGGGCATGGGCCACAGCCGCGTGCGGCGCCTGCGCGTGCGCGCCCACTCCTGCCGGTACCCCGTGCCGGGGCTCGGCCGCCGCCACCTCGGCGAACGCCGGGGGCGCCTCCACGGGGAGCGCTTGCTCCGGTGCCTGGGCCTGCGGCAATGGCTGCGCCAGAGCATGGTCGGGAGTGTGCTGGACCTCCACAGCGGATCCCGTGTCCGCGAACTGAGCGGCGGGGTCCGGGAGGCGGCCGGCGGAGGCGGCGAACTGGCCTGCCTGAACCGCGAACCGGGGCTCCGGAGCCGCCGTCGTGTCAACCGGCTGCTCTTCCCGGTCGACGGGGTGGCCGACCGGATGCACGACCGCCGGGTCCGTGAGTTCAGAGGGAGTCGCGAGTACTCTGCGCGGTTTCGGCTCGGGCGTGAGGTTCGGCTCGGGTGCGAGCAACTCGCCGTCGGAGGGGGCCGGCGCCTGCGCGGCGAGGTGCGCGGGCGCGGCGTAGGCGGTGGCGTCCATCGGCTCCGGGGCGTGCGCCACCCCCGGGAAGGGCGTCTCGTCCAGGTCCTGCGGGAGATGCGAGCCCAGTGATCCGTCCGGGGAGGGCACGGCTTCGGGAGCCTGGGGGGCGAAGGCCTCTGGCTGTGGGGACTCGGGGACGGGCGAGGGGGCCGGAACCTCAGCGACGTCCTGGGCTCCGGGAATCTGCGCCGACCCCTGGACCTGACCGGTTTCCGGTTCCTGAGGGACCTCGGCGAGCGCCTCGGGCTCAGCCGGGCCCAGGTCCTGGGAAGCCCGCGCGGCCTCCGGGACCTCATGGGCCCCCGATTCCTGAGAGGCCGCCGCGAGCGCCCGGTCCTCCGCAACATCCTGCGCCGGGTCATGAGGAGCATGTTCGAAAGCCGGCGCGGCCTGGGCGGACTCCGCACCCTGTGCCGCCTCCGGGACGACCGTTTCTGCAGCGGGCTGGTCCGGACCCGACGGCGGGGCGCCCCACGGCATCGCGCCCTGCGGCGGGGTCTCGGAGAGCTGTTGCACATCCAGGTACTCGGGGCCGACGGTCGGCGGCCCGGGGTGGCGTACGGGAGTCACGGGGGTGCTGAACGCGGCTCCGGCAGCGGGGCTCACCGGCGCCCCCGCAGGACCGCGGTCGGCGAGCGAGCGGACCGGGCTCGCGGAGCCGTCCGGGGTCGGCGGGCCGAGGTGCAGCGGGCGGCGGACCGGCGTCGGCTGCGGGGCCGGCACGGGCTCCCGTACGGGTTCCGGCGCGCGGACAGCGCTGAGGTCGACCGAGCCGCTGTCCCGTCCGGCCGTCTCGTGCGGACCGGGCTCCTGCGGACCCGGCTCGTGCAGGCCCTGCTCGTGCAGGCCCTGCTCATTCGGTCCCGGCTCATTCGGTCCCGGCTCGTGGACGAACGGCATCGGGGCCGGCGGCGGCACCTCGTTGCCCCACGCGCCCTGTGCCCCCGGGGCGCCCGGCATCAGGAGCAGGTCGTCGTCATCGGCGGGGGTCTCGGAGGGGTCGAGGAAGGTGTAGGCACCCGGCGCGAGGACGCCCGGCTGATCCACCATGCCTGCGTTCTCCGGCAGTCCCTCGCCCGGGACCTGGCCGGTGTCAGTCATGCGTACCCCTCGCCCATCGGTTAGTGCTTCCAAGTCCAGCTCGCCCGGAACGGCGCACCGACCGCCCCATGGTGAAGAACGAGCGCGCATGCCCAGCGGCACGAACGACCGTCCAAGAAAGACGACAAAGCCATTAACTGGCATTATCCCGGTCGTTCCGCCCTGGCGACAGCTTGATCCGCGAGGGCCCGCTGTGGACTGCGCCACGTTGCGCGTCCTCCGGTCCCGCCGTACCACACACACCTCAAAACGGGCGTGTTTTCCGGACATTGGCCTACGAAAGGCTGATCCCCCGAGAGCGGTACAACGATCGGCCAGCCTACCGCGCGCAGTACGACAACAGGATCACAGGGCGCGTTCGGTGCGATCGGGCAGACGGCCTGTGAGCAGGAACGCGACGCTCCGTTCCGTCTCCGTCCAGGCCCTGATGTCGAGTTCGACGGACTGGATGAGGGAGCACTCCACCTGGTATCCGCGCTCCGTCAGGTGCCTGCCGATGAGTTCGGCGGCGTCGCGGGTCGAGGCGTGCGTGACGATGCACTGCGGCCGGCGGTCGGCGACCGCGGAGACCACCGCGACTCCGCCGCCCCCGACCCGTACGACATCGGGTTCGGGCAGGTCTTCCAGGATGTGTGGCGCGGCGCCGTGCACGATCTGCATCTGGACGCCGAACCGGCGCGCGGAGTCCTCGGTGCGGGCGCAGGATCCGGGGTTCCGGTCGACCGCGATGACGGCGGCGCCGGTGCGCGCCGCCTCCGTGGCGAAGGCGCCGCTGCCGGATCCGATGTCCCAGACGAGGTCTCCGACGCGCGGCCCCAGGCGGGCGAGTTGGGCGGCGCGCAGCAGATCCGACTCACCTTCGCCGAGTGCGCCGCCGTACGCCTTCGCGGGGAGCGCCCAGCCGCGCGGTCCGGAGGCCGGCTCGGGTCCCGCGATCCAGCTGCCGCCCTCCGCCGCGGCCACGAAGCCGCCGATGACGATGACAACGTTGGGATCGCGCCAGGTGTGGTCGGCCGCCTTGTCGGAGGTGAGGATCGTGACCTGTTCGTTGGCGGTGCCGAGTTCCTCGCAGATGACGAAGGTGCGGTGCACTCCGTCCATGAGGAGGCCGAGTTCGGCGGGACCCGCGCCGGGCGAGGTGAGGACGGCGACCTTGGTGTGTGCGCGGCATACGTTCACTGCGCGTCTCAGGGTGCGGGCATGTGCGACGACCACGTGTGCGTCGTCCCAGGGCATTCCGGCGCGGGCGAACGCGGTGGCCACCGAGGAGACGGCGGGGACGACTTCGACCTCCAGGCCGAACTCGGGGCCCCGCAGGGTGCGGACGACGCCGAAGAAGCCCGGGTCCCCGTCGGCGAGGACGACGGCACTGCCCCGGTGGTTGGCGATCCGGCGAGCGGCGAGGGCGACGCTGCCGAGGCGTATGCGTTCGGCGGTCGGGGGCACTTCGGGAAGTGCGAGGTGATGGGCCGTGCCGGCCACCAGTGTGGCGCCGCCGAGAGCTGAGCGCGCCGCGGCGGTCAGCGGCGAGCCGTCCCAGCCGATCACCGTGACCCGGTCGGCCATCGTCGTCAGTCTCCAGAAAGGTTTTCGCAGGTCGTCAGGGCGGGCCCGTGGGCGGGCTCCGTGAGAGTACCTGGTACGGCTGCGCGGCGTCCTGACGGGCTCCGGGGGGGGAGCGGTCCCGCGGATTCCGCGCCGGGGGCCGATGGAGTCCAGGTCCGCCTCCGAGGGCTTCCCGGTCTCCCCTCGCGGACTCCCCGGAGTCAGTTCCAGTCGGAGAACGACGTGAAACCGCTGTCGGCGAACTGTTCGCCCACGCCGTCGAGGTCCTCCGGCAGGAGGCTCCACACGATGTAGTCGGTGCGTACGTCGGTCCAGTCGCCGTCCTCGGTACGGGTGCGCGCTATGCAGGCGCCCCGCAGGACACCCTCGCTGATGCAGCCGATCTTCTGGGCGACCTGCTGCGAGGCGGTGTTGTCGGCAGCCGTACGCAGTTCGATGCGCTCGAACTTCTGCTCACGGAAGAGCCATTGGGCGGTGGCGAGCGCGGCTTCAGAGGCATAACCCTCGCCCCGGGCCCAGGGGGCGATGATGTACGACAGCTCGGTGGACCGCACATGCCAGTTCGTCTTGGCCAGCTGGATGATGCCGACCAGGCGCTGGGTGAGGAACTCGGTGACGGCGAGGTCGAGTCCACGGCCCGCTTCGCGTTCGGTGGGCGCGTAGTCGGTGATCCAGGAGCGGGCGCCGTCCTCGGTGAAGGGCTGGGGCACCGCTGTCCAGGCCGCGACCATCTCGTCGTTCATCATCTCGGTCAGGGCGGCGACGTCGTCGTCCTCGAGCGCACGCAGTACCAACCGCTCCGTGCTGATGGAGATGTCGGGGAAGGTGCTCGTCATGCGCCGCTCCGTAACCTTCGGGAACCTCGGGCCCCAGGGAACCGCCGGGCCCGCTGAACTGCCCAGCATGCAGCATGAAACCACCGGGACGCACCACGGGGTCCACTCCAAGTGATGGAGAGGACCCCCTGCGGTGACGAAGGCTGTCAGCCGGAAGTGACCGGCAGGACCGAGCCCTTGTACTTGTCCTCGATGAACTTCCTGACCTCCGGCGAGGTCAGGAGCTCGGCGAGCTTCTTGACCCGCGGATCGTCCTCGTTGCCCTTCTTGACCGCCAGGAGGTTCGCGTAGGGGTTGTCCTTCGCGGACTCCAGGAGGATCGCGTCGGTGGCCGGGCTGAGACCCGCGTCCTGGGCGTAGTTGTTGTTGATCACCGCTGCGGCCACGTCGTCGAGCGAGCGCGGCAGCTGGGCGGGCTCCAGCTCCTTGAACGTCAGGTGCTTCGGGTTGGCCGTGATGTCCTCGGGGGACGCGGTCGTACCGGCACCCTCCTTGAGCGTGATGACGCCCTTGGAGGCAAGGAGCTTGAGGGCGCGTCCCTCGTTGGTGACGTCGTTGGGCACCGCGACGGTGGCCCCGTCGGCGAGCTCGGTGACGTCCTTGACCTTCTTCGAGTACACGCCCATGGGAGGCAGATAGGCCTTGACGACCGACACCAGGTCCGTGCCCTTGGACTTGTTGAAGTCGTCCAGGTAGGGCTGGTTCTGGTAGAGGTTCGCGTCGAGCGAGCCCTCCTGGAGCGCGGTGTTCGGCAGGACGTAGTCCGTGAACTCCGTGATCTTCAGATCGAGTCCGGCCTTCTTGGCGAGATCCTTCTGTATGTACGACAGGACCTCGCCGGCCGGTACGGCGGTGGCGCCGACGACCAGGGCGTCGTCGTCACCGCTGCCGGAGTCCGAGCCCGAACCGCAGGCGGCCAGTCCGAGGCCGAGGGCGATCGCGGCGGACACCGCGGAAATGACGTGCTTACGCATGGCGTTGACCCCTCTGAAACCGGTCGTCCCGTCAGAACGACGGGATGACGGAACCCTCGTACTTGTCCTCGATGAACTTCTTGACCTCGGGCGAGGTGAGGAGCTCCGCGAGCTTCTTGACCCGGGGGTCGTCCTCGTTGCCCTCCTTCACAGCCAGGAAGTTGCCGTAGGGGTTGTCCTTCGCGGACTCCAGGACGAGGGCGTCCTTGGCGGGCGAGAGGTCGGCCTCGATGGCGTAGTTGCCGTTGATCACCGCGGCGTCGACGTCCTCCAGGGAGCGGGGCGTCTGGGCCGCCTCCAGCTCCTTGAACTTGAGGTCCTTCGGGTTCTTGGTGATGTCCGAGGGGGTCGCTTCGTTGCCCACGCCGTCCTTGAGCGTGATGATCCCGTTGGCGGCGAGCAGCTTCAGCGCGCGTGCCTCGTTGACGCTGTCGTTCGGGACGGCGATCGTCGCGCCGCTCTTCAGCTCGTCGGCGCTCTTGACCTTGCTGGAGTAGAGGCCGAGCGGCTCCAGGTGCACCGTGACGACGGGCACGATGTGGGTGCCGTTCTTCTTGTTGAAGTCGTCGAGGTACGGCTGGTTCTGGAAGTAGTTGGCGCCCACGGACCCGTCCTCGGTCGCCGTGTTCGGCGTGACGTAGTCGGTGAACTCTCTGACCTCCAGGTCGAGGCCCGCCTTCTTCGCCAGGTTGTCCTTGACGTAGTCGAGGATCTCCGCGTGCGGGACCGGGCTGGCGGCGACGATCAGCGGACCGCTGGTGTCGGAGGCGGAGTCCTTGTCCGAACCGCAGGCGGTGAGGCCGAGGGTGAGGGCTCCGGCTGCGAGGACGGCGGTGCTGAGCTTTGTGGCGTTACGCACGAAAAGTGCCTTTCCATGTGGGTGTGACTGTCCCCGTGCTGGGTGATACGGGGAAATCTGCGGGTGGGTGAGGAAGTACTCAGGCGACCTTGCCGACGTCCGCGGCCGCGGGCTCCTTGGCCTTCAGGAGCCTCAGCCGCGGCCCGGCCCCGGACTGGCCACCGCGCCGGTGCAGCCCGCGCGCCGCGTAGTCGCCGGCGAACTGGATGACCGAGATGACCACGGCGAGGATGCCGACGGTGATCCACATCAGCTCGGTCTCGAAGCGCTGATAGCCGTAGCGGATCGCGATGTCGCCGAGGCCCCCGGCGCCGACGGTGCCGGCCATCGCCGAGTAGCCGATGAGGGCGACGATCGTGGTGGTCGCCGAGGAGATCAGTGACGGCAGGGACTCCGGCACGAGGACTTTGCGGACGACGGTCCAGGTGTTGCCGCCCATCGACTGCACGGCCTCGACGAGCCCGCCGTCCACTTCGCGGACAGCCGTCTCGACAAGGCGCGCGAAGAAGGGGATCGCTCCGATCGCGAGCGGCACGATGGCGGCCTCACGGCCGATCGTCGACCCGGTGAGCCAGCGCGTGAAGCCCATCAGCGCGACCATCAGGATGATGAACGGCATGGAGCGGGCGATGTTCACGATCTGCCCGATGACCCTGTTCGCCAACACGTTCTGGAGCAGCCCGCCGCGGTCGGTGAGGACGAGCAGGATGCCGAGCGGCAGCCCGCCGGCGACGGCGATGAGCGTGGACCAGCCGACCATGTAGAACGTGTCCCAACACGCCTGGGACAGCAGCGGCTGCATCTCCGACCAGGTCACTTGGCACCATCCTTCAGCAGTACGGGCGCCTGGCCCTGGACGTCGATCTGCAACCCCTGTTCACGCAGGAACCCGATCGGCACGACGTTCTCCTCGTAGCGGCCGGGCAGTTCGATGCGCATCCGGCCGACCTGCTTGCCCGCGACGGTGTCCACCGCGGCGCCGAGGATCGAGATGTCGATGTTGTAGGTGCGGGAGAGCCGCGAGATGACGGGCTGGGTGGCGGCCTCGCCGTGGAAGGTGACGTCGATGACCGTGCGGTCGTCGTCGCTCGGGTCGCCGCTCACCGGGAAGAGCGCGGCGGCCAGTTCGGAGCCGGGCGTCGCGAGCAGTTCGCTGACGGTGCCGGACTCGACGATCCTGCCGTTCTCCATGAGGGCGGCCGAGTCGCAGATGGTCTTGACGACGTCCATCTCGTGCGTGATGAGCAGGACGGTCAGGCCCAGCTGCCGGTTCAGGTCGCGCAGCAGCTGGAGGATGGAGCGGGTGGTCTCCGGGTCGAGGGCGCTGGTGGCCTCGTCGGAGAGCAGCACCTTCGGGTCGCCGGCCAGGGCGCGGGCGATGCCGACGCGCTGCTTCTGTCCGCCGGAGAGCTGGGCCGGGTAGGACTTGGCCTTGTCGGAGAGGCCGACCAGGTCCAGCAGGTCGAGAGCCTTGCGGGAACGTTCCTTCCCCGACACGCCGAGGATTTCGAGCGGCAGCTCGACGTTGTCCTGGACCGTGCGCGAGGACAGCAGGTTGAAGTGCTGGAAGACCATCCCGATGTGGCTGCGCGCCTTGCGGAGCTCGCTGCCCGCGCGGGGGCCGCGGCCGGCCAGCGCGGTGAGGTCCTGTCCGGCGACGGTGACCGTGCCGGACGTGGGGCGCTCCAGGAGGTTGACGCAGCGGATGAGCGAGGACTTGCCGGCGCCGGACTGGCCGATGACGCCGTACACCTCGCCTTCGCGGACGTGCAGGTCGACGCCGTCGAGGGCGGTGACCTCACGGCCGCGCGAGCGGTAGACCTTGGTCAGGTCTGTGGTCGTGATCACTGGGGTTTCCGTCACTGTTGAGTGCGGGGCGTGGATGTGCGCCTTGCACGGGTGCATTCGGTCTTGAACGCGGCACGGTTCTCGCGGTGGCGATGGCAGCCGGGGTGTGAAGAAGAATCGTGTGCGCGGGGCAGCGACCGTCACGTCCGGGGACGGACAGGGCGCGCCGGCTCGCTTCGGGGCGCGAGACTCGGGGTGGTGCGAGGGCCCTCTAGAAGGCGCACATTCGACACATACAACGAGCACCGGGCGTCATGGTCGCCTCGGTCGCAAGGGTGCGGCTGCTCGTCGTGGTCATGGGATCAAGTAAAGCAGACACAAAGGTGGGGCCCACCATCGCTGTCCGTATACCGGACAGTGGTGGACAGCTTTCAGCCCGGGGCGGAGTGCGCCACTCCGTGCGCCGTGACCAGCGCCGACAGCGCGGAGAGGTCCTCGACCACGAGGTCGGCGTCCAGCTCGTGGGACCGGTGGGCTGTGGCCAACGCCACGGTGGTCATTCCGGCGGCACGGCCGCCTACAGGACGTCGGCGGCGGCGATCAGCATCTTGGGACGGATACCGACCGCGCCTCGGCCGCCGCCGGGTGGCGGCCTGGACACCCGGGGTGTCCACAGGGCACACCCCGGGGGCAGGCGCAGTAGGTCTTTTGGCCCGTAATAGGGTCGGCACATGCTTGATGCCCTGACGGTCGCGACCGCCGTCGCCGCGCTCGCGCTCGCCGCCTGGTGCGGGTGGGCCGCCTACCGCGATCAGCCCACCAAGGACTGGCACTTCATCGGTATGGCCGTGGTGTCACTGCTCGCCGTGGTCCAGCTGGTGATCGGCATCGTCCAGCTGGCGCGCGGCGAGAAGCCGGAACAGGGCACGACGATCTTCGTGGCGTATCTGGTCGGCGCCTTCGCCTGCATCCCGGCCGCGGGTTTCATGTCGCTGACCGAGCGCACCCGCTGGGGATCGATCACCGTGGCCGCCGGCGGCTTCGTCCTCGCCGTTCTCGAGGTCCGGCTCTATGACATCTGGGGAGGCTGAGATGACGGCCGCGCAGGAAAACGGGACCGTGCCTCAGGAGAAGAAGCGGACGCGGCTCATCAGCGGTCCCGGCATGCTGCTGGTCTGGCTGTACGGCGTGATGGTCGTCGGCGCCGTCTCGCGCAGCGCCGTGCAGATCTCGACGGAGTTCGACAAGGCCCCGCTCGCCTACTCGCTCTCCGCGGTCGCGGGGCTCGTCTACGGCTTCATCACGTACTCACTCGTCCGGGGCGGCGAGACGGCCCGCAGGGCGGCGCTGGTGTGCTGCGCCGCCGAGCTCGCGGGCGTGCTGATCGTCGGGACCTGGACGCTGGTGGAGCCGTCCGCCTTCCCCGACGCCACGGTGTGGTCGGACTACGGGATGGGCTATCTGTTCATCCCGGTGCTGCTGCCGGTGTCGGCGATGTACTGGCTTCGCAAGGCCGCTCGTACGACCACTCAGTGACCGCCGGCCACCCGGCAACCGCTACGCGCTGGCCACGAACGCGCCCGCGTGGACGCCCTTCGCCAGGGTCACCAGGGTGAGCCGCTCGTCGACGCGCTCCGTGGATACCTGCGCGTAGCCGTGCTTGCGGTACAGCCGCAGGTTGTGGTCGCTGCGGTGGCCGGTGAAGAGCTCGAAGGACCTGGCCGCGCCGTCGGCGCCGAGCCTGGCCTCGATCGCGGCGAGCAGCCGTCCGCCCAGCCCGTGGCGCTGCATACGCGGGTGGACGATGAGCTTGTTGATACGGGCGATGCCCTCGGCGTCCACGACGCCGCGGACCGAGGCCACCACCTCGTCGCCGAGCCGGGCCACCAGGACCGTGCCTTCGGCGAGTTCGGCCCTGAGGGAGTCCAGCGGCTGGGTGAGCGGCTCGATGCCGTAGTCGCCGTACAGCTCGGCCTCGCTCTGGTAGCAGAGGTACTGCAGCTTGAGGATCTGCTCGGCGTCCTTCGTGGTCGCCGCCGAGATGGTCACGCTCATGCCCATGTGTGCACGCCTCCCGCTCACCTGTTCCACCGGTCGTCCCCCACTCCTATCCCCGCGGTTCCCCGGCCGCAACCTCCGGCGTCAGCAAACGACGCAGACATCCAAGACATCGGGAACGTTCCGGGCCCAGACTGCCCTGTGAGATACCCAACTCCCCCGCGATCTCCCGGTAGGTGAGGTCCTTCGGCGAGAGCAGCGCCGCCAACAGCCTCGGGCAACGGCCGGGCAGACGTCGTACCGCGTCATGCAGCGCGCGATGGCGGGCGGCGGTCATCGCCTGCTGTTCGGGGCCGGGGCCGCGGTCGTCCGCGGGATCGGCGCTGTAGGACTGCTCGATGCGGGCCGTACGGCGGCTGCGGCGGGCCTCGGAGCGGACGGCTCGGCGCAGCCAGCCCTGCGGGTCGACCGGTGGGCCGTCCGTGCCGAGGCGCTCCAGGAGGCGCAGCCAGACGGCCTGTTCCAGGTCGCCCTGTTCGGCGCCGGACGCATATGCCTCGGCCGATGCTTCGGCGGCGAGCAGCGGGCGCAGGGTGGCAACCATGTCCTGTGTCATATGCGCAACGACTGTCATATGCGCAACGACGCGGCCGCCCCGGCTGGTGGTTGCCGCGGCGGCCGTCTGTCACCCCAACCGGGGTGACGGGGTCATCCGTTGACGAAGTCCGCGCGGGCGAGCACCGCGGTGTCCGCGTTGTCGGAGAAGACGCCGTCGATGCCCGTCGCGAAGTAGGCCTTGAAGACGCTGAAGACGTCGCCGTAGGCATCCACGTCGGTGCCCTTGCGGAAGGCCGGCGGCAGGAAGGGGTTCTCGTTGCGCATGGTGTAAGGGTGCAGGATCAGGCCCTGTGCGTGCGCGTCCTTGACCAGCGTGCTCGGCGTGGTGAAGTTGCCGCTCGCGTCCTTCGGGATGATCAGGTCGACGGTCGGGCCGATGCCCTGGGCGTAGGTGGCGATCTCCTTGAGGCCCTTGGGCGTGATGAGGTCGGCGACCGTGCGCGGGTCACCGGTCGCGACGAAGTCGAAGGGCTGGGTGTTCGCGGCGGAGAGAAGTACCGCGAGCGGGTTGCCGACGAGCTTGCTCATCCGCTGGAGGCTGGTCGGCTCGAAGGACTGGATGATGACGGGCGAGTTCTTCTTGTCCTTGCCCGCCTGTCGCAGCGCCTTGGCAAGCATCTGCTCGGTGTTCAGGCCGAGCGCCCGGAAGTACGTGGGGTGCTTGATCTCCGGGTAGATCCAGACCTGCTTGCCGCGCTTGCGGGTCTGCTCATCCTGCCACTTGAGCACCTCGGCGAACGTGGGGATCTCCCAGCGCCCGTTGTAGAGGGTGTTGTGCGGACGGTTGGCGGGGATGCGCTCGATCGCCCGCAGGGTCTTCAGCTCGGCGAGCGTGAAGTCCTCGGTGAACCAGCCGGTGGTGGCGACCCCGTCAAGGCTCTTCGTGGTCTTGCGGCCGGCGAACTCGGGGTGGTCGGCGACGTTCGTGGTGCCGCCGATCTCCGGCTCGTGACGGCATACGAGGTGACCGTCCTTGGTGGGCACCAGGTCGCCCGCCTCGACGACGTCCGCGCCGAGGTCGAGGGCGAGCTGGTAGGACCCGAAGGTGTGCTCCGGGCGGTAACCGCTGGCCCCGCGGTGTCCGATGATCGTCGGCTTCGGCAGGCTCTGGTAGCCGCCGCCCGACTTCTGCGCGTCCGCCCGGGCCACACCGGGCAGCCCGAGGACCGCGCCGCCCGCCCCCAGCACTGCGGCTCCGAGCAGCGTCCGCCGTGCGGCGCCCCGCTCTTGTCCGTTCGACTCCTGCGCTCCCATGACCACTCCTGCTGTATTGCCCCCGCACCTGACAAAGCGGTTCGATCGTAAGTTCTCTTATGTGACGGGAGGGAGACCTGTGGGGTAACACGCGGGTGCCCCTGGACGTCGTACGGAACAAGCATGGTGACGGCGCGTCGGCTTTGAATCCGCTGTGCGGGGTACGCGCAGCGCAGTGGCCGGGTGAACCGTCGCGGACGGTCGTCGGGAATTACCCGGTGAGCGGTCGCGGACGATCGTCGGGTGCGGCGCGGCGGGTGTGCGGGGTCCCGGCGCGAGATGTGTCACATCGTCACGGCCGTGTGGCAGCCGCTCACCGGTGCGCCACCGCAGGTAAACGTACGTCAACAGTGCGTATCCACTCGGTGAACCCGATGTGCAATACCCCTGGAGCCGCGAGTATCGTCCTCACCTGCACATACTCATACCGAATCCCTTGACACCGGAGGGCCCGTTGTCCCGCTTCGCGCTCATCAAGGCAGTGCTCGGACCGATCATGCGCCTGATGTTCCGCCCACGGGTGGAGGGTGCGGAGAACATCCCGGGCGAAGGTCCGGTGATCCTGGCCGGCAACCACCTCACGTTCATCGACTCGATCATCATGCCGCTGTTCTGCGACCGTCAGGTCTTCTTCCTCGGCAAGGACGAGTACGTCACCGGCAAGGGCATCAAGGGCCGTCTGATGGCCTGGTTCTTCACCGGCTGCGGCATGATCCCGGTCGACAGGGACGGCGGGCGCGGCGGTGTCGCGGCGCTGATGACCGGCCGGCGGGTGCTGGAGGACGGCAAGGTCTTCAGCATCTACCCGGAGGGCACCCGTTCCCCCGACGGCCGGCTCTACCGGGGCCGTACGGGGATCGCCCGGCTGGCGATGATGACCGGCGCGCCGATCGTTCCGTTCGCCATCATCGGCACGGACAAGATCCAGCCCGGTGGGGCCGGATTCCCGCGCCCCGGCCGGGTCACGGTCCGTTTCGGTGAGGCGATGGAGTTCTCGCGGTACGAGGGGATGGACCGGGATCGTTACGTCCTGCGGGCCGTGACCGACTCCGTGATGACCGAGGTCATGCGGCTGTCGGGGCAGGAGTACGTGGACATGTACGCCACGAAGGCGAAGGCCGCGTAGGCGCTCCGCTGGATACCGAGGGGACTACAGGTCCGTCCTTGACCTGCGGGTGCGTTGCGGCTGGTCGCGCCGTTGCCCGCGCCCCTGACGGGGCGCCGCGGTTCAGCTGAGTTCAGGGGGCTGGTCCTCGGGCGGACCGCCGCCTGCTTGTGGCGACAACGGTCCTACGGGTACGACGGGGCAGATGTGAGAGCAGGGACGAACGTGTCATGGTCGGTGGCTCCTTCGGCCGTGTGGGACGACGTCGGATACGGAGCCAAGACCATCAGAGGGCGAAAACGAGCTTAAAGCCCGCTCCGCTTACGGATGTTCGGTGCTCTCCTCCAGCTTCTGGCCCCGCAGCAGGAACCACGCCGCAATCGCCGTGCCGAGCAGCACCACCGCGCCGATGCCCGCGGCGAGCGTGAGCCCGTCGACGAACGCGGTGCGGGCCGAGTCCATCAGGGCGGCCGCGGTGTCCGCGGGCAGCCCGGCCGCCGACTGGGCGGCACCGCCGAGGGACTCGTGGGCCTCGGCCGGTGTGCCGGCGGGTCCGGTGAAGCCCGCGTAGACGCTGGTCACGATCGAGCCGAGGACAGCGATACCGAGGGCGGCGCCGAGTTCGTACGCCGTCTCGGAGACCGCGGACGCGGCGCCCGCCTGCTCCTTGGGCACGCTGGAGAGGATCACGTCGGCCGTGACGGTGAAGGAGAATCCCGCGCCGATGCCGACGACCAGCAGCGCGGCGCCGAGCAGGGGATAGCCGGTGGACTGGCTCAGCAGGGTGAGCGCGGCGAGCGCCAGGCCCACCGCCACGAGGCCACCGGCGACCACAGCGCGCACCGAGAACCGCCGCGCGACCGTACCCGCGATCAGACCGGCCGCCACCGCGCCGATCGCGGCGGGCAGTTCGGCGAGTCCGGCCTCCAACGGGCCCCTGCCCTGCACGAGTTGCAGGTACTGGGAGAGGAAGAAGACCAGCCCGGACAGACCGAGGATGGTGAACAGGTCGGCGAGCACAGCCCCGGAGAAGCCCCGGTGACGGAAGAGGCGCATGTCCAACAGCGGCGAGGGCAGCGTGAGTTGGCGGCGTACGAACCAGTAGAGGGCGCCTGCGCCGAGCAGGCCGACGGTCACCGGCTGCCACTCGAAGCCGTGCGTCGCGGCCTCCTTCACCGCGTACACGATGCCGATCATGCCGACGAGGGAGAGGCCGACGCTGGTCAGGTCCCACGGGCCGGGGTTCGGGGTGCGCGACTCGGGAAGCAGCTTGATGCCGACGAGGACGAGGACGGCCATCACGGGCAGGTTGATCAGGAAGACCGAGCCCCACCAGAAGTGTTCGAGCAGGAAGCCGCCCACCACGGGGCCGACCGCCGTACCGGCGGAGGCGGTCGCGCCCCAGATGCCGATGGCGAGGCTGCGCTCGCGCGGGTCGTGGAAGAGGTTGCGGATCAGGGCGAGCGTGGCGGGCATCAGGGTCGCGCCCGCGACACCGAGCAACGCCCTTGCCAAGATCATCAGTTCAGGTGTCGTCGCATAGGCGTTGAGCACGGATATCGCGCCGAACGCCGTGGCGCCGATCAGCAGCAGCTTCTTGCGGCCGATGCGGTCACCGAGGCTGCCCATGGAGACGAGCAGGCCCGCGATCACGAAGGAGTAGACGTCACCGATCCACAGGAGCTGCGTCCCGGACGGCTTCAGGTCCTCGCTGATGTACGGGGTGGCGAGGCCGAGGACGGTCGCGTCGACGGCCACCAGCAGCACGGCAAGGACGAGGACGCAGAGCGCCAGCCAGCGGCCCGGGCGCTTCTCCACCTCCGCCACGGATACCGGCTGCAGGGTGCTGGTCATGATTCCTCTCTCCTTAGAGCACCGCCGAGCAACAGCTCGACGGTCATGAAGTGAAAGTCCTTGGCGGCCACGCGGCCGTCCATCACGGCCCAGGCGCCGGAGGCCATCAGCCCGTAGAGCGCCTCGGTGAGCCAGGCCGGGCTGAGGTCGATACGGAACTCGCCGTGCTCCTGGCCGCGCCGGAACAGGTCACCGATGCGCTGGTCGAGACGGGCCCAGCCCTCGTGCTGTGCGTCGCCCTCGAAGAGCTGGTTCTCCGTGTAGAGGAAGGCGAGCAGGGCCGCGATGGGCTCGATCTCCGCCACCAGCCGCCGTACGGCCTCGCTCGCACCGCCCTCGTCGAGCCGGGCCGTGTCGAGGGCGGCTTCGCACTCCCGGATGCCGAGCTCTTCGAGCGCCCGGACCAGCGCGTCCCGCCCCGCGAACTGGCGGTGCAGCGTGGCCCGGCTGATCCCGGCCGCCTTGGCGACCTCGTCCATCGTTGCGGTGGATTTCCGGGTGAGCAGGGCGGCTGCGCTGCGCAGCACATGTTCACGGTCGACAGTCATGAGACAACCATAACCCACATGAGACATAAATGTCTCACCAGCAGCGTAAGAGTCTCACCACTCTCGACTCATTCTGGTGCTCAGTGCCAGGGCAGCTGCCCGCGCCGCTCCCAGTAGGCGGCCGGTTCCTCCGCCAGCGCGTCGAGCCGGGCCAGCTGGTCGTCACCCAGGTCGACGACCGCCGCGTGCAGGTTCGAGGCGAGCTGGTTGACGGTGGCCGCGCCGGAGAGGACGACTCCGGCCCAGGGCTGCCGCAGGACGAGAGCGAGGGCGACCGCGTCGGCGCCGAGCCCGGCCTCCCCCGCGATGTCCCGCAGAACGTCCGGCGCGTACTCGGCCGCGAGACGTCCGTTGGCCACGGCCTCCTTGACGATCACGGTGAGCCCGGCGTCGTGGGCCTCGGCGAGGGCGGGCGCGGCCGAGGTCTCAAGGGCGTTGTACGTGGCCTGGACGGTACGGAAGAGCGGCTCACCGTCCACCGTCACGGCGAGCGCGGCGCGGATCGCGTCGGCCTGGGCCGGCCCGCTGGTGGAGAACCCGATCGAGAGACCCTGGGCGGCCGCCTCGGCCAGCTCGGCGTGGAGTTCCTTGTCGGTGAGGGCCGGGCTGTCCGGGGTCACCGAGTGGATCTGGTAGAGGTCGAGGCGGTCGCCGAGCAGCGCGGCGGTTTCGCTGCGCTGGCGGTCGTAGGCCTGGACGCTGTGGTCCTTGACCTCGTGTTTCTCGGCATCGATGGTCCAGCCCGCGGTATAGGTGTAGCCCCACTTGCTGCCTACGACGATGTCGTCGATGTCGGGGCGAGCGTTCAGCCAGTCGGCGAGGAACTCCTCCGAGCGGCCGTAGGAGCGGGCCGCGTCGAAGTAGCGGACGCCCTGGAAGTATGCGGCGTCGAGGAGTTCGTGGGTGCGGGCGCGCAGCGTGTCGACGCTGCGGTTCTCTCCGAGGTCGTGCTCCCGGCCGAGGTTGATATAGCCGGGGCGGCCCACCGCGGCGAGGCCGAGTCCGATGTGGCAGGTCGGGGTCGTTGCTGTGGCCAGTCGGGCGAAGGGCATCGCGGGCTCCGTTCGGTCGGCTCCGACCAACGTAACCCGCGATGACCTTCGGCTTCCGCCTCAGAGCTCGGTTCGTGCGGTGCTGTGGCGGCTGCGCGTGCGTCGTGGCAGGTCGCGCAGTTCCCCGCGCCCCAAAGGCGCTCAGCTCTTCGCCGTTGCCCATTCGTGCTGGGCCGCCACGTCCGTCTTCACCTCGGCCAGTTGGACTGCCACCGCGCTCGGCGCCGTACCGCCGCGGCCGTCACGGGACGCGAGGGCGCCGTGGACGTTGAGGACGGAGCGGACCTCGGGAGTCAGGTGCGCGGAGATCTTCGCGAACTGATCGTCGGTCAGGCCGTCCAGTTCGATGCCGTCGGCCTCGGCGACCTTCACGCACTCGCCCGCGACCTCGTGGGCGACACGGAACGGCACGCCCTGCTTGACCAGCCACTCGGCGATGTCGGTGGCGAGCGAGAAGCCGGCCGGGGCCAGCTCCTCCATGCGCTCGCGGTTGACGGTCAGGGTCGCCATCATGCCGGTGAAGGCGGGGAGCAGGATCTCCAGCTGGTCGCAGGAGTCGAAGACAGGCTCCTTGTCCTCCTGGAGGTCGCGGTTGTACGCGAGCGGGAGGGCCTTGAGAGTCGCCATCAGGCCGGTCAGGTTGCCGATGAGTCGGCCGCTCTTGCCGCGCGCCAGCTCCGCGATGTCCGGGTTCTTCTTCTGCGGCATGATCGACGAGCCCGTGGAGAACGCGTCGTGGAGAGTGACGAAGGAGAACTCCTTCGTGTTCCAGATGATGATCTCCTCGGCGATCCGGGAGAGGTTCACGCCGATCATCGCGGTGATGAAGGCGAACTCGGCGACGAAGTCACGGGAGGCCGTGCCGTCGATGGAGTTGGCCACGCTGCCGTGCTCGAAGCCGAGGTCCTTGGCGACCGACTCCGGGTCCAGGCCGAGCGACGAACCGGCCAGCGCACCTGAGCCGTACGGCGACACCGCCGTGCGCTCGTCCCACTGGCGCAGCCGCTCCGCGTCCCGGGACAGCGGCTGTACGTGGGCCAGGACATGGTGCGCGAACAGCACCGGCTGGGCGTGCTGGAGGTGCGTGCGGCCAGGCATCGCGACGTCCGGGTGGGCCTCCGCGAGGCCGATCAGCGCGTCCTGGAGGTCGGCGATCAGACCGCCGATGATCCGGGCGTGGTCGCGCAGGTACATCCGGAAGAGGGTGGCGACCTGGTCGTTGCGGGAGCGGCCGGCGCGGAGCTTGCCGCCGAGGTCGGGGCCGAGGATCTCCAACAGGCCGCGCTCCAGGGCCGTATGGACGTCCTCGTCGGCGATCGTGCCGACGAGGGAGCCGTCGGCGACGTCCGCCGCGAGCTGGTCGAGGCCCGCGAGCATGCGCGCCAGCTCGTCCTCCGTGAGCAGGCCCGCCTTGTGCAGCACGCGCGCGTGGGCACGCGATCCGGCGATGTCGTACGGCGCGAGCCGCCAGTCGAAGTGGACGGACGCGGACAGCTTGGCCAGGGCCTCGGCGGGACCGTCGGCGAAACGGCCGCCCCAGAGCCGTACGTCACCGCTGTTGCTGCTCACTTGCGTTGCTCCTCAAGGATGTTGATGTGCCACCGCCTCCCCACTCGCCCGAGGGAGGAGGCGGTCATCACGGTATCGCTTAGGCCGGTTAGGCCGGTTAGGCCTGGTCCCGCTTGGCGGCGATCTTCGATGACAGGCTGTAGATGTCGATGAAGCCCTTGGCCGCGGCCTGGTCGAAGGTGTCGCCCGTGTCGTACGTCGCGAGGTTGAAGTCGTACAGCGAGGTGTCGGAGCGCCGGCCGGTGACGACGGCGCGGCCGCCGTGCAGCGTCATCCGGATGTCGCCGTTGACGTGCTGGTTGGCTTCGTCGATGAAGCCGTCCAGGGCGCGCTTGAGCGGGGAGAACCACTGGCCGTCGTAGACGAGTTCGCCCCAGCGCTGCTCCACCTGCCGCTTGTAGCGGGCGAGTTCGCGCTCGACGGTGACGTTCTCCAGCTCCTGGTGGGCGGTGATCAGGGCGATCGCGCCCGGAGCCTCGTACACCTCACGGGACTTGATGCCGACAAGGCGGTCCTCGACCATGTCGATCCGGCCGATGCCCTGGGCGCCGGCGCGCTCGTTCAGCTGCTGGATGGCCTGGAGGACGGAAACGGGCCTGCCGTCGATCGCGACGGGGACGCCCGCCTTGAAGGAGATGACGACCTCGTCGGCCTCGCGGGGCTCGGCCGGGTTCGAGGTGTACTCATAGATGTCCTCGATCGGCGCGTTCCAGATGTCCTCCAGGAAGCCCGTCTCGACGGCCCGCCCGAAGACGTTCTGGTCGATGGAGTACGGGGACTTCTTGGAGGTGGCGATCGGGAGCTGCTTCTCCTCGCAGAAGGCGATCGCCTTGTCGCGGGTCATCGCGTAGTCGCGGACCGGGGCGATGCACTTGAGGCCGGGGGCGAGGGCGACGATGCCGGCCTCGAAGCGGACCTGGTCGTTGCCCTTGCCGGTGCAGCCGTGCGCGACCGTGGTGGCGCCGTGCTTCTGGGCGGCGGCGACGAGATGTTTGACGATCGTCGGCCGGGAGAGCGCGGAGACCAGCGGGTAGCGGTCCATGTAGAGGGCGTTGGCCTTGATCGCCGGGAGGCAGTATTCCTCGGCGAACTCGTCCTTGGCGTCCGCGACCTCGGCCTCGACCGCACCGCAGGCGAGCGCGCGCTTGCGGATGACGTCCAGGTCCTCGCCGCCCTGGCCGACGTCCACGGCGACGGCGATGACCTCGGCGCCCGTCTCCTCGGCGATCCAGCCGATGGCGACTGAGGTGTCCAGACCGCCTGAGTAGGCGAGTACGACGCGCTCGGCCACGGGGTTCTCCTCACAGTGCATTCGCTGACATGCATGAGTATGCAGAGTTCTGCATGATTCGTCAATCTCGACGCCTTGCGGTCGAGATGTCGAACACAAGACGTGATCTCAGACAAATTCAGGGTTTCTTTGAATGCCCTTTGAACGAGGGAAATCGCTTTCCCGTACCTCTCCCCGAGCGCAGGCGCCGCGTTCGTGCACCGAGAGACACTCCGCCCGGCCGACCGCCGGACGGCTCCCCGACCCCGACCCGAGTGAGGCTTTCGCATGTCCAGGGCTCTTCCGAAGTACAACAAGCGCCGCATTGTCCTGATCGGCGGCGCCTGCGCGGTGGTGTTGTCCGGAGCGATCATCGCCGGCTCGGCCTTGGCCGGGGAGACCTCCAGGAGCAGCGGCCAGGGCGCCACGACGAAGGCCGCGTCCCCGGGCACGGTGAACTGCCCGGCCGTCGCACCCAGCCTGCCCGCGATCCCCGCCTCGGCGAAGGCCGAGGTCGACCGCAACCTCGCACTGCTGAGCACGCAGATCTCCGAGGCCGACAAGAGACTGGTCGACACGGTCGGCCAGGGCGGGCCCAACTTCATCCAGAACGCGATCCTCGGCCCCCTGAAGGACAAGCGGGTCGCCACCATCAACCGCATCGCGACGGCGATCGGGCGCACCGCGGCCAAGCCGGTGGGCCTGGACTCGCTCGCGCCGTGCGCGCTGAACACGGCCGGGCGCGGCGCGGCGGCGACGCCGAGCACTCCGGCGAGCGCACCCGCGACCGCGGCGACACCTGCACCCGCGGCCGGTGCCGGTGCCGGTGCCGGTGCCGGTGCCGTCGGTACGATCAGCTGCCCGGATGTCGCCTCCCGCCTGCCCGCGATCCCCGCCTCCGCGAGGGCCGAGGTCGACCGGAATCTGACGCTGCTGAACACGCAGATCTCCGAGGCCAACACACGACTGGTGAACACCGCGGGCCAGGGCGGCCCCAACTTCGTACAGAACGCGATCCTCGGTCCGCTGGCCGACAAGCGGACGTCCACCATCGACCGGATCGCCATCGCCATCGGCCGCACGGCGGCCAAGCCCCAGGGGCTGGGTTCGCTGGCGGCCTGCGTCCTCAACAAGTGACGGACGGTCGCGGTGTGACGAACGCCGGATGACAGACTCCGTGGCCGTCCCGTAATGGCGGCCGGGGCGGCCACGGGCTCCGCAATTCCTTAGACAAAGTAAGGAACTTGCCCAATAATCGTTAGACATGGGAAAGACTTACGAGCGCATTGACGGCAGACTGCGTACGTTCATCGAGGCGCAGCCCCTCTTCTTCACCGCGACCGCGCCCCTGTCGGGGGACGGCACGATCAACCTCTCCCCCAAGGGACTGACCGGCTCCTTCGTGGTGCTGGACGAACTGACCGTGGCATACCTGGACTTCGCGGGAAGCAACGCCGAGACCATTGCCCACCTGCGGGAGAACGG
This sequence comes from Streptomyces sp. NPDC127595, assembly GCF_042671685.1. Taxonomy (NCBI): domain Bacteria; kingdom Bacillati; phylum Actinomycetota; class Actinomycetes; order Kitasatosporales; family Streptomycetaceae; genus Streptomyces; species Streptomyces sp. NPDC127595. The sequence goes on from NZ_JBHXWK010000009.1 coordinate 89,348, forward strand.
CCGGATCACCCTCATGTGGTGCGCCTTCCAGGGACGGCCGAACATCGTCCGCGTGCACGGCCGCGGCGAGCCCGTCTTCCGTGACGACGCGCGATTCGCTGAACTGCTCGCCCGCTTCCCGGACATCGACCCGGCCCCGCACGGCCTGCGCGCGATCATCGTCGTGACGGCCGATCTCATCCGCGACACCTGCGGGTACGCGGTGCCGTTCATGTCGTACGACGAGGACCGCGACCTGCACGCCAAGCGCTTCGCGCGTGAGGACGACGCCTCGCTCGACGCGTACTTCGGGAAGAAGGAGCACATCGCGACGAGCATCGACGGCCTGCCCGGGCTGCCCCTGCCACTGCCTCCCACCCCGGTCTGAGCCTGCGCCTCCCGGGAATCTCGCGTCACTCTGTCCAGCGATGTCGGAGTACGGACAGTCCGGAACCTCACCCGGGCCAACATGCTCAATCTCGCGACGGGCCAGCAGATGGCCGAGCAACTCGGCGTGAAGCCTCTGCTCCCGTCCGACTTCGACAACCGCCCCGGCGGAGTCCAGATCTCCGACGCGCTCAAGGAGAAGCTCGTCGACAACTGCCCGCTGTGGTTCTACATCCTCCGTGAGGCCGAGGTGAACGGTGGCGGGCGGCTGACCGGCGTCGGCGGGCGCATCGTCGCCGAGGTGTTCCACCGGGCCATCGAAGGCAGCCGGTACTCCATCGTCCGCGATCCGTTCTGGCGGCCCTTCCTCACCCCCGACCCGGAAAGGAAGAGCCAGGGCCTCTTCGAGATGACCGACCTGCTGCTGTACGCCTTCGAGGGCAGGGCGACTCTCCTCAACCCCCTGGGTCCGTAAGCACCGACTCGGTGGACACCGTGGATTCCGGGCGCCCGGGAGGACCGCCCGGAATCCGCGGAACCACCGCTGGACGACGCCCGGTCGGCCCACCCGGGCTGCCCCGACCGCTGCCTCCCCGTAGCGTCCGCTCCATGCGTCGTCCAGGTGCCGCCGTCCTCCTCGCGTCCGTGTCCCTCTTCGCCTTGGGCCTGGCCCCGAGCGGTCCGCCTCCGCTGCCCGGGCGGATGGCGGACACCGGCGGCGGCACGCAGCTCATCACCGCGCAGGCCGCGCGTACGTCCTCGACGAAGGGGACCGTCACCTGGTGGGACCGTCGCGACGGGCGCTGGGTGAAGGCCGGTTCGGCGGCCGCGCGCTTCGGCGCCAAGGGGCTGGTCGCAGGCGGCGCGCGGAGACAGGGGACGAACACCACACCGACCGGGCTGTACGACCTTCCGTACGCGTTCGGGATCAAGGCCGCGCCCGGCGGGACCAAGACCCCCTACCGGCAGGTCCACCAGAACTCCTGGTGGTGCCAGGACAACAACTCCCGCGCCTACAACCGGTGGACCGAGCCCCGCCCGGCCGACTGCCGCGCCGCCGAGTCCGAGCACCTGATCTCGTACGCCAAGCAGTACGCGCACGCCCTCGTCATCGGGTTCAACTACGAGCGGCCGGTACGGGGGCGCGGCGCCGGCATCTTCTTGCATGTCAACGGGCGGGCAGCGACGGCAGGTTGTGTGTCGGTGTCCGGCGACGCGATGCGGCAGATCGTGAAGTGGGCCGACCCGGCGCGCAGACCGCACATCGCGATCGGCACGGCGGGCGGGGCGACCGCGATCACTCGGTATTGAGTGCAGTCGGGGTCAGGACAGCTGAATAACCAAGGGTCGTTGATGGCTGCTCGCGCGGGTCCCCGCGCTCGCCCTATGGGACGCTCCTGGCGTCGGCCGGCAGCCGGACCGTGAACGTCGTCGCCCCCGGGCGGCTCTCCAGCGTCACTGTGCCGCCGTGGGCCGCGACCACCGCCGCCACGATCGACAGGCCGAGTCCCGCTCCGCCGCCCTCGCCGTCGGTGCGGCGCCGGTCCGCGCGGGTGAAGCGCTCGAAGACACCGGGCTGGACGTCCTCCGGTACTCCGGGGCCGTCGTCGCGCACCGTCAGGACGGCCTCGGCCTTGGTGGCGTCCGCTGCCAGTGACACCGTGACACTGGTGCCAACAGGTGTGTGCAAACGAGCGTTGGCCAACAGGTTGGCCAACACCTGTTGGAGCCGGTGCGCGTCGCCGGTCACCGTCACCGGCTCCTCCGCCAGCTCCAGGATCCAGCGGTGGTCAGGGCCGGCGGCCCGTGCGTCCGTGACCGAGTCGAGGACGAGGTGGGTGAGGTCGACGGAGCGCCGTTCCAGCGGGCGGCCCGCGTCGAGGCGGGCGAGAAGCAGCAGATCGTCCACCATCTCGCCCATCCGCGCCGACTCGGCGGCGATCCGCTCCAGGGCGCGGGTCACCTCCGGCGGCACGGGTCCAGGGTGCAGCAGGGCGAGTTCGGCGTGCCCCCGGACCGAGGCGACCGGCGTGCGCAGCTCATGGCTGGCGTCGGCGGCGAAGCTGCGCAGCCGTTCCTCGCTCGCGTGCCGCTTGGTCAGCGCGTCCTCGACATGGCCGAGCATGCGGTTGAAGGCGCCGGCGACCTGGCCCACCTCGCTGCGCGGGTCTGACTCGGGCGCGCGTGGCGGCAGCGCCACCTCACCGCTGGCGAGGGGGAGTTCGCTGACCCGTGTCGCGGTCGCGGCGACCCGGCTCAGCGGTCGCAGCGACCAGCGCACCCACAAAGCACCGGCTACTCCCGTGACCGCGAGGGCGGCGCCGAAGACGCAGGCGGCGACCAGTTCGAGGCGGTGCACGGCGGCCTCCACCGGTTCCAGGGGGAGCCCGGTGATCAGTACGTCGCCGTCCTGCCCGTGCCACGCCGTCAGCCGGTAGGAGCCGAGCGCGGAGAGGTTCACGCTGTGTCCGGCGCTGTCGACCGGCACCGCGGCGAGGGCCTTCCGGTCGTCGGCGGTCAGCGCCACGTTCAGGTCGGTGGGGTCGGTGCCGGCGCGGACGACGGCTTGGTTGGTGACGGTCCCGTCGAGCAGCCGGGCGCCGAAAGTACCGGTGGCCTGGCGGCGGGTGTCACCGTGCTCGTCGCCGTCGTGGTCGGAGGGCTTGACGCTGCCGGCGTGCTCCAGACTCGCGGGGAAGCTGGCGCCCGCTTCCTGCAGCTGCTGGTCCAGGCGGCCCGTGAGGAACCCGTCCAGTTCGAGCACGGCGGCCACCCCGACGGCGGCGCAGCTGACGGCGAGCAGCACCACGAGCCCCGCGGTGAGCCGGGCCCGGAGCGTGTGCGCGCGCGGCAGCCGCAGCCCTCTCGGCCCACGGCCGCGGAGCCGGCCGGCGCGCAGCCGAAGTACCCGCAGCCGGGCCCACGGCCACCGCACCCCCGCCCACCGCGCCCTCACCGGCCCACGACCGGCTTGAGCACGTACCCCGCGCCCCGCACCGTATGGATCATGGGCTCGCGGCCCGAGTCCACCTTCTTGCGCAGATAGGAGATGTAGAGCTCCACGACATGGGCCTGGCCACCGAAGTCGTACGACCAGACACGGTCGAGGATCTGTGCCTTGCTGAGCACCCTGCGCGGGTTGCGCATGAGATAGCGCAGCAGTTCGAACTCGGTCGGCGACAGCTCGATCAGCTCGCCGGCGCGGGCCACCTCGCGGGCCTCCTCGTCCATCACGAGGTCTCCGACGATCAGCCGTGGTCCCCCGTCCAGCTGGCGGGCCATGCCCGCACGGCGCAGCAGGCCGCGCAGCCGGGCCACGACCTCCTCGAGGCTGAACGGCTTGGTCACATAGTCGTCGCCGCCCGCCGTGATGCCCGTGATGCGGTCCTCGACGGCGTCCCGCGCGGTGAGGAAGAGGACGCAGACGTCGGGCTTCACGGCGTGCAGATCACGCAGTACGGCGAAGCCGTCGGTGTCCGGGAGCATGACGTCGAGGATGACGGCGTCGGGCAGCAGGCCGCGCGCCTCGGTGACGGCCGTGGCCCCGTCGCCCGCCGTCCGTACCTCCCAGCCCTCGTAGCGCAGGGCGCCGGAGAGGACCTCGGCCAGGTCCGGGTCGTCGTCGACGACGAGGACGCGGACGGGGGTGCCGTCGGGGCGGGTGAGCTCGGGGCGGCCGGAGCGGATTGTGTTCATGGCTTCTCACAGCATCGCGCGTAGTCGGCCACGGGGCCGCCCGGTCAACCTCTGAGTTTCCTCTGAGTGCACCGACAAGACCCACGGCGGGTCACCCAGGTGCCCGCGGCGGGTCACCCGGGTGTACGCACCCCTCGTACGCCGCCCGCTCAGAGCCCGCTCAGAGGTTCGGACCGCACAGTTGCGTCCCGGACAGCCGAAAGGATGAGCACATGACCACCGTGTACGAACAGCGTGCGGCGCCCGCCGTGCCGCTGGAGGCACGCCGGTCCCCGGCCGGACCGCTGTTGGCCCTGCTCTGGGCCGGTGCGCTCGCCGTGGTCGCATTGTGGTGGGCGGACACCCGCTCGGTGGTCGGAGCGGCGGGCTGGCTGACCGACGCCGGGCGGATCGCCGGGCTGCTGTGCGGCTACGGCTGTGCGGTGCTCGTCGGTCTGATGGCCCGGGTCCCGCTCCTTGAGCGGCGGATCGGTTCGGACCGGGTGGCCCGCTGGCACGCCATGGCGGGGCGGTACACGATCTGTCTGCTGGTCGCGCACGTCACGCTGATCCTGTTCGGGTACGCCGCCCAGGACGGCAGCGGGATCCTGCACGAGGCGACGACCGTCGTCCTCACCTACCCGGAGATGCTCAAGGCCACGGCCGGCACGCTGATCCTGGTCGCCGTCGGGATCCTGTCCGCGCGTGCGGTACGGCGCCGGGTGAGCCACGAGTTCTGGTACTACGTGCATCTGCTCACGTACGCCGCTCTCTTCCTCGCCTTCGGCCATCAGCTCGCGCTGGGCGCCGACTTCACCGGCAACTCCCTTGCGCAGGCCGCCTGGTACGCGCTGTACCTGGGCGCCGCGGCGCTGGTGCTCTGGTTCCGGATCCTCACCCCGGTCCGGCTCAATCTGCGCCACCAACTGCGGGTGGAGTCGGTGCACCCTGAGACGCCGGACGTGTTCTCCGTCGTCGTACGCGGGCGGCACATCGACGAACTCCAGGCGCGGCCGGGGCAGTTCTTCCGCTGGCGGTTCCTCACGGACGGAATGCGCTGGACCTCCTCGCCGTACTCGCTGTCGGCGCCTCCCCGACCCGACCTGCTGCGCATCACGGTCAAGGCACTCGGCGGCCACAGCGCGTCCGTCGCGCTCCTGCGTCCCGGAACACGGGTCTGGGCGGAGGGCCCGTACGGCTCACTGACCGAGGACCGGCGCAGTTCACACAAAGTGCTCCTGATCGCGGCCGGGGTCGGCATCACACCGCTGCGGGCCCTGTTCGAGACGCTGCCGGGTCAGGTCACGCTGCTCTACCGGGCGCGGACGGCCGAAGACCTCGCGCTGGGCGCCGAGTTGGAGGCCATCGCGCGGTGGCGCGGGGCACGTGTGGTGTACGCGCTCAACGGCGCGGACGGCTCCCGGCCGCGCTTCACGGCCCAGACGCTGCGTGCTGCCGTCTCCGATGTCGGCGGCCACGACGTGTATGTGTGCGGGCCCGACGCCTTCGCACGGGACGTGTACGTGGCATTGCGCGCGGCCGGGGTCCCCGACCGCCGCATCCACCACGAGTCGTTCGAGCTGTGAGCACCGCGAATCCCGTGCACCGCATGAGTGCTGTGAGCACCGTAAGTCCCCTGAAACGCAGGAGAGTTGTGAGGACCCCGTGCACGCCCTGAACCGGAACCGCCCGCTGCGCCGAGTCGTGCTGGCGACCGCCGCCACCGTATCGAGCGTCGTACTGCTGCTGTCGCTGAAGCCGCACAGCACGCCGACCGTCGCCCTGCCCTCCAGCAGCGGCACCAGCTCGACCGGAAGCAGCAGCCCCGGCAGTGGCACCGGCACCACCACCGGGACGCTCACCGGCACCACCGTGCAGACCCGCTACGGACCCGTGCAGGTCCGCGTCACCCTGAAGAGCGGCAAGATCACCGACGTCACGGCCGTCACCTATCCCCAGGACAACCCGAGGGATCAGGAGATCAACAGCTATGCGATACCTCAGCTCAAAAGGGAGGTGATCGCCGCACAGAGTGCCAACATCGACACGGTGTCCGGCGCCACTTACACGAGCGACGGTTACCGCCAGTCCCTCCAGTCCGCACTGGACTCGGCGACCGGTTGAACACACCGCGCTCTCGCCACGTACCTCTGGGCCAAGGGGGCCACTCCCCTTTCCCCGTCCCCACGGACGACCACGGAGGAACCGTGTCCACGATCGCCGGTGGCCGCGCCGCGCGGCGCCAGACCATGCGCCGTATCCGCCCTCGCCGCTCCCCCGCCGTCCCCCTGCTGCTCGCTGTCTGGGCGGGTGCGGCCGGGGTCATCTGGCTGTGGTGGAGCAACACGCCGTCCATCGCGGACCACACCAGCCGGATGATCAACGCGGGCCGGATCACCGGCCTGTTGGCCGGGTACTTCATGGCCCTCGTGGTGTTGCAGATGGCGCGGGTACCCGCACTTGAGCGCCGGGTGGGCTCCGACCGGGTGGCCCGCTGGCACGCGATGAGCGGCCGCTACACGATCAGTCTGGTCCTCGCCCATCTCGTCCTGACGATGTACGGCTACGCACTCCAGTCCGGCCGGACCTTCGGCGACATAGTTCAGCAGACCATCGACTCGGTCAACCAGCTTCCCGACATGGGCAAGGCCGCCATCGGCACCGGCCTGTTGTTCCTCATCGGCCTGCTCTCCATGGGCCCCGTGCGCCGCAGGATGCCGTACGACACCTGGTACCACATCCATCTGCTCACCTACGCGGCCGTGTACCTGTCGTTCTGGCACCAGCTCTCCACCGGCAACGACTTCGCCGTCCAGCCCGCCGCGACGACGGCCTGGTACGCGCTGTACGGGACGGTGACCGCGCTGATGATCTGGTACCGGGTGATCGTGCCGGTCCGGCTGAACATGCGGCACCGGATGCGGGTCGAGGCCGTGATCGAGGAGGCGCCGGGGATCGTGTCGGTGCTGATCAGCGGGCGGAAGCTGCACCGGATGGGTGCCGAGGCCGGGCAGTTCTTCCGCTGGCGCTTCATGGCACCGGGGATGCGGCTCAGCTCCCACCCGTACTCGCTGTCGGCGGCGCCCCGCCCCAACATGCTGCGCATCACCGTGAAGGCGATCGGCGACCACAGTGCCGCGCTGCGCGAGCTGGAGCCCGGCACCCGGGTCTGGGCCGAGGGCCCGTACGGCGCGCTGACGGCGGCCAAGCGCAGCCGCGGAAAGGTTCTGCTGGTGGCCGGCGGCGTCGGCATCACGCCGATGCGGGCGCTGTTCGAGACACTCCCGGGCTCCTCCGGTGACCTGACGCTGCTCTACCGGGCCAACAGCACCCAGGATCTGGCCCTGTGGGACGAGCTGGCGTCCATCTCCCAGGAGCGCGGGGCCCGCCTGATGTACGCGGTGAACAGCCCCGACGGGGAGCGCCCGGACATCTCGGCGGACAGCCTGCGCCGCAAGCTGCCGGACATCGAGAGCCACGACGTCTTCATGTGCGGGCCGCCCGGCTTCGCGCAGCAGGTGTACGAAGCACTGCGCGGCGCGGGAGTCCCCGCCCGCCGTATCCATCACGAGTCGTTCGAGATGTGAGCGACGGGAGTCAGGAGCGATGAAGAAGAGCCACCCCCTCAGGCGTGTCGTGCTCGCCACCGCCGCCACCGTGTCCGGGATCGTCCTGCTGCTGTCTCTGAAGCCCGGGGCCGACCCGGCCTCCGCTTCGGCGCAGGGCGGAGCGGCTGCCCAGGCGACGGCGGCCGGGCAGGAGTCGCCGCAGGGCGGCAGCTCGGACCAGTCGTCCTCCGGGGCCCGTACGGTCACCGGAAGCGTCGCCGACACCCAGTACGGGCCCGTCCAGGTCCGTCTCACCCTCAGCGGCGACAAGATCACCAAGGCCGAGGCGGTCCAGGCGCCCAGCGGCGGCCAGAGCACCACGGTCACCGAGGACGCCGTACCGAAACTCAACCAGGCGGCCGTCGCCGCGGGTACCGCCGACATCGACGCCGTCTCCGGTGCCACCTACACGAGCGCCGGATACAAGGAGTCGCTTCAGTCGGCCCTCGACCAGGCGGCCAAGAGCGCACCGGCCGAGCCGGCGGCATCGCCGTCCAAGGCTGCCGCGTCGTCCGCGGCGGCCGCGGCACCCGCCGTCGACGGCCAGACCGTCGACGGCGACGTCGTCCAGACCCAGTACGGGCCCGTCCAGGTCCGCCTGACCCTGAACGGCACATCGATCTCCAAGGCCGAGGCCATCCAGGCACCCAGCGGGGGACAGAGCACGGAGGTGACCAGCAATGCCGTACCGAAGCTCAACCAAGCGGCCGCAGCCACCCAAAGCGCCGACATCGACTCAGTCTCCGGAGCCACCTACACCAGCGCCGGATACAAAAAATCCCTCCAGTCCGCACTGGACAAGGCCGGTGCCTGACCCGGCGGAGGCCCCGCCCGCGCTGCGCCACGTCGAGGAAGTCATGGGCACCGTCTTCTCGTTCGACGTGCGCGGCGGTGAACCAGCGGCCGTCCAGGCCGCATTGGCGGAGGCGGTCGCCCAACTCCACCGGGTGGACGAGGTGTTCAGCACCTACCGCCAGGACAGCCAGATCTCGCGTCTCGTGCGCGGTGAGCTGACGGTCGCCGAGTGCGATCCGGAGGTCGCGGAGGTACTCGACCTGTGCGCGGAGGCGGAGCGGCTCAGCGAGGGCTGGTTCAGCACCACGTACGAGGGACAGCTCGACCCGACCGGTCTGGTGAAGGGCTGGTCGACCGAGCGGGTGGCCCGGCTCCTCGCCGCGGCCGGGGCGAGCGGGGTCAGCGTGAACGGCGGCGGCGACGTCCAGCTCTGCGGCGTGCCCGGACCGCAGCGGCCGTGGCGCGTCGGCGTGGCGGATCCGCTCCGCCCGGGTTCCCTCGCGGCCGTGGTCTCCGCCGCGGGCGCTGACGAACTGGCCGTCGCCACCTCCGGCACCGCCGAGCGCGGAGCGCACATCGTCGACCCGCGCACCGGCAAGTCCGCGGTCACCGACCTGGTCGCCGTGACCGTGGTCGGCCCCCGCCTGACCTGGGCGGACGCCTGGGCGACAGCGGCCTTCGCGATGGGCTCCCGACAGGCCCTGGACTGGCTGGAGTCCCTCCCGGACGTCGAGGCCCTGCTCATCACGGCGGGAGACGAGGTCAGGTGTACGGGCGGGCTCGCTCGACGACTTGGGTGAGCCCCGACAGGGCGAGGGGAAACACGATCAGGCGCGGCCCCGAAACCCGGGCCGCGCCTCCATTTCCGTACACCTCAATGGGTGTTCTGAGCCAACCGCAGAAGATGATCGGCCAAGGCCTGCCCCCCGGCAGGCTCCCGGCTGATCAGCAGCAAGGTGTCGTCCCCGGCGATGGTGCCGAGAATGTCCTGCAGCTCGGCCTGGTCGATCGCCGAGGCGAGAAACTGTGCCGCCCCCGGAGGGGTACGCAGCACCACGAGGTTCGCGGAGGCCTCCGCGGAGATCAGCAACTCCGCGGACAGCCGCCGCATCCGCTCCTCCTTCGCCGACTCCCCCAGCGGCGCGCGCGGCGTACGGAAGCCGCCCTCGCTCGGTACCGCGTAGATGAGGTCGCCGTCGTTGTTGCGGATCTTCACCGCGTTCAGCTCGTCCAGATCCCGGGAGAGCGTCGCCTGGGTGACGTGCAGCCCGTCGTCGGCGAGCAGCTTCGCCAACTGGCTCTGCGAACGCACCGGTTGCCGGTTGAGGATGTCCACGATCCGGCGGTGGCGTGCGGTGCGGGTCTGCGGTACGGCAGGCCCTGCGTGCTCGTGGTCCTGCGCCTGACTCATCGTCGTCTCATTCCCCGGTTCGTCCTTCCCCGTCGACCGCGTCGAGGACACCGGGCAAAGCCCGGAGAAACGCGTCCACTTCGTCATCGCCGAGGTTCAGCGGCGGCATCAGCCGTACGACATCGGGGGCGGGCGCGTTGACCAGGAGACCGGCATCCTGAGCCGCCTGTTGCACCTGCGGTGCGAGCGGCTCGGTGAGCACGATACCCAGGAGCAGGCCCGCACCCCGGACATGGTCGATCAACGGATGTGCGAGTGACTCGATTCCGTCGCGCAGTTTTTCGCCCGTGCGCTTCACATTGTCGAGGAGTCCCTCGGACGCGATCGTGTCGAGTACGGCGAGTCCGGCGGCGCAGACGACCGGGTTGCCGCCGAAGGTCGTGCCGTGGTGGCCCGGCTTCAGCAGCTCGGCGGCCCGGCCGAAGGCGACCGTGGCGCCGAGCGGCAGGCCGCCGCCGAGCCCCTTCGCCAGGGTGACGACGTCGGGCAGGACACCCTCGTGCGCCTGGTACTCGAACCAGTGTCCGGTCCGGCCGATTCCGGTCTGTACCTCGTCCAGGACGAGGAGGGCGCCGGTCGCGGCGGTGATCGCGCGGGCGGCCTTCAGATAGCCGGCCGGGGGCACGACCACGCCGTTCTCGCCCTGCACCGGCTCGATGATCACCAGTGCGGTGTCCTCGGTGACCGCTGCGGCGAGGGCCTGCGGGTCGCCGTACGGGACATGGGTGATGTCACCGGGCAGCGGCAGGAACGGGTCCCGCTTGCCGGACTGGCCGGTGAGTGCGAGGGCTCCCATGGTCCGGCCGTGGAAGCCGCCGTGGGTGGCCACCATGTGCTTGCGGCCGGTCAGCCGTCCGATCTTGAAGGCGCCCTCGACGGCCTCGGCACCCGAGTTGCAGAAGTACACCCGGCCCTCCCGCCCGAAGAGCTGGAGCAGCCGTTCGGCGAGCGCGACGGGCGGCTCGGCGACGAACAGGTTGGAGACATGGCCGAGCGAGCCGATCTGCTTGCTGACCGCCTCGACGATCGCCGGGTGGGCGTGCCCGAGCGCGTTGACCGCGATACCGCCGACGAAGTCGAGGTACTCCTTGCCGTCGGCGTCCCACAGCCGGGTGCCCTTGCCGCGTACGAGGGGCAGCCGCGGGGTGCCATAGTTGTCCATCAGCGAGCCCTGCCAGCGCTGGGTGAGCTCTGCGTTGGTCGCGGTCCCGGTCATGCGTCCCCCTCGGGCGTCTCGTCCGGCACGACCATCGTGCCGATCCCCTCGTCGGTGAAGATCTCCAGCAGGATCGAGTGCTGGACCCGGCCGTCGATGACCCGGGCGGTGGTGACGCCGTTGCGTACGGCGTGCAGACAGCCCTCCATCTTCGGCACCATGCCGCTGGCCAGCTCGGGCAGCAGCTTCTCCAGTTGGGTGGCGGTGAGGCGGCTGATCACCTCGTCGCTGTCGGGCCAGTCCTCGTAGAGGCCCTCGACGTCGGTGAGGACCATCAGGGTTTCGGCACCCAGCGCCGCAGCGAGTGCCGCAGCCGCCGTATCAGCATTGACGTTGTAGACATGTCCGTCGTCCTGGGAGCGGGCGATCGAGGAGACGACCGGGATACGGCCGTCGGAGAGCAGTGCCTCGATGGCACCCGTGTCGATTGCGGTGATCTCGCCGACCCGGCCGATGTCGACCAACTCGCCGTCGATCTCGGGCAGATGCTTGGTGGCGGTGATGGTGTGCGCGTCCTCGCCGGTCATACCGACGGCGAGCGGCCCGTGCTGGTTGAGCAGCCCGACCAGCTCACGCTGCACCTGTCCGGCGAGCACCATGCGTACGACGTCCATGGCGTCCTCGGTGGTGACCCGCAGGCCCGCCTTGAACTCGCTGACGATGCCGTGCCGGTCGAGAGCGGCGCTGATCTGCGGTCCGCCGCCGTGCACGACGACGGGCTTGAGGCCCGCGTGGTGCAGGAAGACGATGTCCTGCGCGAAAGCGGCCTTCAGGTCCTCGTCGATCATGGCGTTGCCGCCGAACTTGACGACGACGGTCTTGCCGCGGTGCCTGGTCAGCCAGGGCAGCGCCTCGATGAGGATCTGGGCCTTGGGGAGTGCGGTGTGCTTCCGCGTCATGTTGCTCATGAGCTGTAGGCGCTGTTCTCGTGGACGTAGTCCGCGGTGAGGTCGTTGGTCCAGATCGTGGCGGTCTCCTCGCCGGCGGCGAGGTCGGCGACGATGTGGACCTCGCGGTAGCGCATGTCGACGAGGTCACGGTCCTCGCCGACCCCGCCGTTCTTGCAGACCCAGACGCCGTTGATGGCGACGTTGAGCCGGTCGGGTTCGAAGGCGGCTTTGGTCGTGCCGATCGCGGACAACACCCGTCCCCAGTTGGGGTCTTCGCCGTGGATCGCGCACTTGAGGAGGTTGTTGCGGGCGATGGAGCGGCCCACCTCGACAGCGTCGTCCTCGCTCGCGGCGTTCACGACCTCGACCTTGATGTCCTTGCTCGCGCCCTCGGCGTCCCGGATGAGCTGCTGCCCGAGGTCGTCGCAGACCTTCCGTACGGCCTCCGCGAACTCGCCCTGTTCCGGGGTGACTTCGGACGCTCCGGAGGCAAGCAGCAGCACGGTGTCGTTGGTCGACATGCAGCCGTCGGAGTCGACGCGGTCGAAGGTGACCTTCGTGGCCGCCCGCAGCGCCTTGTCCAGTACGTCGCTCTCGACGTCGGCGTCCGTCGTCAGGACCACCAGCATGGTGGCGAGGCCGGGGGCGAGCATGCCGGCGCCCTTGGCCATACCGCCGACGGTCCAGCCGTCGCCGGTGACCACGGAGGTCTTGTGGACGCTGTCGGTGGTCTTGATGGCGATGGCGGCCTTTTCGCCGCCGTGCTCGCTCAGGGACGTGGCCGCCGTCTCAACTCCCTTGAGCAGCTTGTCCATCGGGAGCCGCAGGCCGATGAGGCCGGTGGATGCGACGGCGACCTCGGCCGCGTTGAGCCCGAGGGTGTCGGCCACCTTCTCGGCGGTGGCATGAGTGTCCTGGAAGCCCTTGTGTCCCGTACAGGCGTTGGCACCACCGGAGTTGAGAACCACCGCGGTCACCCGGCCCCCCTTGAGGACCTGCTCGGACCAGAGCACCGGCGCGGCCTTCACACGGTTGGAGGTGAAGACGCCTGCGGCGGCCGGACGGGGCCCGTTGTTGACCACGAGGGCCAGGTCGGGGTTGCCGTTCTCCTTGATCCCGGCGGCGATCCCGGCCGCCGTGAATCCCTTTGCTGCCGTGACACTCACTGCATCTCCTCGTTCGCTTCTCCGCCCGTGCAGCGCAGAGGTGCGGGATTCGTCGTTGTCTGCGGCCCGGTGGCTGCACGCGCGTCGCTCACGGGGCGACTCCGATCGTGGAAAGACCCAGCTCCTCGGGAAGCCCGAGGGCGATGTTCATGCTCTGGACGGCACCGCCCGCGGTGCCCTTGGTCAGGTTGTCGATGGCGCTGATCGCGATGATGCGGTGCGCGGCGGCGTCGAAGGCGACCTGTACCTGAACGGCGTTGGAACCGTAGACAGACGCCGTCGCGGGCCACTGCCCCTCCGGCAGCAGGTGCACGAACGGCTCGTCCGCGCACGCCTTCTCGTATACCGCCCGTACGGACTCCGCGGTCACGCCGGCCTTCGCCTTGGCGCTGCACGTCGCGAGGATGCCGCGGGGCATCGGGGCGAGGGTCGGCGTGAAGGAGACGGTGACGGCCTCGCCCGCTGCGGCGCCCAGGTTCTGGATGATCTCGGGGGTGTGCCGGTGGCCGCCGCCGACGCCGTACGGCGACATGGAGCCCATCACCTCGCTGCCCAGGAGGTGCGCCTTGGGCGATTTCCCGGCGCCCGAGGTCCCGGAGGCGGCGACGATCACGGCCTCGTTCTCCGCGAGGCCCGCGGTGTACGCCGGGAAGAGCGCCAGGGAGGCGGCCGTCGGATAGCAACCGGGCACCGCGATGCGCTTGGACCCCTCCAGCGCGGCGCGGGCACCCGGCAGCTCGGGCAGGCCGTACGGCCAGGTCCCGGCGTGCGCGGAGCCGTAGAACCGCTCCCAGTCGGCCGGGTCCTTCAGCCGGAAGTCGGCGCCCATGTCGACGACGAGGACCTCCGGGCCGAGCCGCTCGGCGACGGCGGCGGACTGCCCATGCGGCAGCGCGAGAAAGACGATGTCGTGACCGGCGAGCACTTCGGTGGTCGTCTCCTCAAGGACACGACCGGCGAGCGGCAGCAGATGCGGCTGCAGCGCGCCCAGCCGCTGGCCCGCGTTGGAGTTGCCGGTCAGAGCGCCGATCTCGACCTCGGGGTGCACCAGAAGCAGCCGCAGCAGTTCCCCGCCCGCGTACCCACTCGCTCCCGCCACCGCCGCACGTACCACCATGGAACCCTCCTCCTCGATGGCATGACTATACGTTTCGCTGCACGTTTATGCAATGCGGTCATGCGGATCTTGTCGCGGAGCGCACGCATCGTGTGACGGAGCAGCTGAGGTGGCACCGTTCGCCAGGGGTGCGCAGTCCGTTGCCGCGCTGTCGACGAATCGTTTGCCGGGCGGGATCATCCACCGAGCATGGTGGGGCCCAGGCCGGACGGCATCTGGCGTACTGCCACCGCCACGGCCTCCTGCGCTGTGGCGAATTGGCCAAGGTCCTGGCTGATGATGCCCCTACCCACTCCGTACGTGCCGTCGCTGTTCGCGCTCAGGCATGGTCCGACGACGGTCAGGTCCGGGCGGGTGGTGGTCGAGAAGCGCAGTGCCCAGTGGCTCGTGAATGGATAGCGGGCACGCAGCGCGACCTCGGCGTGCGCCGCCTCGATCAGGTTGTGGTACGTCTCCCGCCAGGCGTATTCCAGTTCGGCCGCCTCCTGACGCATGCCCTGCCATTCGGATTCCGTCAAGCGCGCGGGATCATTGTCGGGCACCTCGAACCGGCCGGTCAGGTGCACGAAGGGTGCCGCCTGCCGGATGTCCTCCAGGGGCGCCCCGTCGTGCCACGCCCGGGCAGCCCTGGCGACCTCCGCCAGGTCGTCCGTCCTACCGTCGATGAGGGCCAAGCTCTGGAACGGCTCCTCGCCCCTGATCGACCACCGCCGTTCGTGCGACCAGGCGCTGATCGCCAGCGGCTCGCGGTGCGGCAGGGTACTTGCGACGGCCGCGTGGCGCAGCGGAGCGAAGTCAGGGGACGTGACGGGAAGGGCACCCAGGCAGCCGTCCGCCGCAGCCCGGAGCACCGCGGCGAGACTGCCGCAGGCCGCGATGTCGGGGTACAGGACGGAGGGATCGGGTGGGGTGGACACAGCTCCTGATTGTGGCCGCTCATGATCCGCCACCTGAAATTCCCGGTCACACATAGGATCGCCGGCATGGCGCTGCGACCTGTTCAGGTGAACATCAAGGCTGTGGACGACTCGGCGGTCGGCCGGTTCTGGGCGGAGGCGCTCGGCTGGGGGGTTTCCAGTTCGGAACCGGGCGTGACCGGCGTCAAGCCCGCCGGGTTCGACTGGCTGGACCCGGCCGGCCTCTGCATCGACGTCATCGCCGTACCGGAATTCAAGACGGCGGCGAAGAACCGGCTGCACATCGATCTCGCCTCCACCTCCGCGGCCCGTCAGGCGGAGCTGGTCGCGCGCCTCCGGGCGATCGGCGCGACGCCCGCCGACGTGGGCCAGAGCGACGATGTGCCCTGGACGGTCCTCGCCGACCCGGAGGGCAACGAGTTCTGTGTGCTGGAGCCTCGGGAGGTCTACCGGGACACCGGGCCGATCGCCACGGTGGTGATCGACTGTGCGGATCCGCGGGCCATGGCACGGTTCTGGGACGAGGCGATCGACTGGACCCTGCACGACGCGACGGACGATCATGCGGTGTTCCGCTCCGCCTCGGGTGTCGGCCCGTATCTCGAATTCCTCCGCACGCCCGGCGTGAAGACGGCGCCGGACCGCGTCCATCTCGACCTCGTGCCGGACGCCGGTGACGACAAAGCGGCGGAGGTGGCCCGGCTACGGGCCCTCGGCGCCACCGACCTCGACGTCGGCCAGGGCGACGTCCCGTGGACGTGCCTGAGCGACCCGGAGGACCACGAGTTCTGCGTCCTCGCCCGGTCCTGACGCGGAACCGTTACGACACTCCGGCACTCGGGCCCACCCAGGGGTGCCGGGAGTGGCTTTCGGCAAGGGTCGGCGATGCGTTCCAGCCAGGGCACAACGCCCTAGTGTCGTCGGCATGACGGAGCCGGTGACGCAGACGCACCCACACGAGAACGACCCGGGCGCGGCACGCCTGATCGTTCTGTCCGACGGCATCTATGCCATCGCGATGACGCTGCTCGTCATCAACGTGACGATCCCGACGCATCTGGCGGACGCCGCATTCCACAAGGCCCTGAGCGACGCGCTCCCCAGCCTCGGCGCCTTCGCCCTCAGTTTCACCCTCATCGCCGGGTTCTGGCGGGACCACCGCCGTATCCTCACCGCGCTGCCCGCCGAAACGGTCGTGGTCACCCGCCTGATCCTCCTCGGCCTCGGCCTGGTCGCGCTGCTGCCCTTCCCCACCGGACTCCTGGCCGCGTACGCCTCCCAGCCCGAAGCCGTCGCCCTCTACGCGGGCGCCATGGCCGCGATCCACGCCGTGCACGCAACCCTGCTGCTGCTCACGCAACGCCAGTTGCTCCCTTCGGCCGCGGCGTCCGACGCCGCGGCCCGCCGCCGCTTCACCGCCCAACTCGGTTCCAACGTCCTGATCTTCGGCCTCTCCATTCCACTGGCCTTCGTCAACACCGAAGCAGCCATGTGGTTCTGGCTCACGCTCATCCCCGCCCACTACGTCCTCGGCCGCCGGCGTCGGTAACTGCAACCATGGGCACGCCACTTGATATGGGAAGCTGTCGCCGGCCGCTCGCGGGCAAGGGGAGCGTGGCGGCCTTCGAGAGGAGCGTCGCGTGAGGCAGGACGGCTACCGTGCCGAGCAGATCAAGATAGACACCAGCAGGCCGCATCCCGCGCGGATCTACGACTATCTGCTGGGCGGCAAGGACAACTACGAGGTGGACCAGCGGGCCGCCGACGAACTGGTCGCCGCCGCACCCGAGGCCCGGATCGGCGTACGGGCCAACCGCGCCTTCCTGCAGCGCGCGGTCCGTTTCGTCGTGAACAGCGGTGTCCGTCAGATCCTCGACATCGGCACCGGGCTGCCCACACCGCCGAACGTGCACGAGACGGCCCAGGAAGTGGCCCCGGACGTGCGCGTCGCGTACGTCGACAACGACCCGATAGTGAAGGTGCACGCCGACGCCCTGCTCGACCGCTCCGAAGGCACCGGCGTCGTACTCAGCGACCTGCGCGACCCGCTGGCCATCGTGGACCACCCCGATGTCCGCCGGGTCATCGACTTCGACGAGCCGGTCGCCCTGGTCCTCGTCGCCGTACTCCACTTCCTCACCGACGCGGAGAAGCCCGGCGAGGTCGTCGCCACCCTGCGCGACGCGCTGCCCGCCGGCAGTTTCCTGGTGCTCTCGCACGCCACGGGTGACTTCGCCGACCGCGCCGCGGCCCGGGCCGTCTACAACAAGGCCACCGCCACCCTGAACCTGCGCTCCCGCGCCGAGGTCGAGCGCTTCTTCGACGGCTTCGAGCTCCTCGAGCCAGGCCTGGCCCAGGTCCCCTTCTGGCGCCCGGACACCGAGCCGCCGGCCCGCTCCGCCGAAATCGGCTTCTACGGCGGCGTGGCCCGCAAGTCCGGCTGAACCAGCCGGTCTCCACGGGAGATCAGGAACGCGCGCCCCGGGCCTGAGCCGCGTCGTCGGCCTTCTTCTCCTTGATGCGCGCCGCTTCCTTGCGGACCTCGGCCTGGGTGGCACGCTCACGCAGCAGCCACTCGGGGCCCTCCGACTTCAGCGCCTCGATCTGCTCCGTGGTGAGGGCCTCGGTGACCCCGCCGCGCGCGAGTCCGGCGATGGAGACGCCCAGCTTGGCGGCGACGACCGGCCGCGGGTGCGGGCCGTTGTCCCGCAGTTCCAGCAGCCACTGGGGCGGTTCGCTCTGCAGCGCAGCCAGCTCGGCACGCGAGACGACACCCTCCTGGAACTCGGCGGGGGTGGCCTCGAGGTACACACCCAGCTTCTTCGCCGCGGTCGCGGGCTTCATCGTCTGGGTGTTCTGGTGCGGCGTCATGGTCTCAAGGGTAACGAGCGTACGGACCGGCTCCGACCAGCACGGCTGCGAGCACCCCCTTGCGAGCGGTGCCGCCCAGCCATCGGCCCACCGCAGTGCCCTGCCGCCGGGCCACGGCCGGTAGCCTGGCGGAGTGACCGGATCCGAAGCATCCCCGTCGTTCAGGCTCGCGTACGTCCCGGGGGTGACGCCCGCGAAATGGGTGCGGATCTGGCACGAGCGACTGCCCGACGTCCCCCTGACCCTCGTCGCGGTGTCCGCCGCGGAGGCGTTCGACGTCCTGCGGAGCGGCGGCGCCGACGCCGGTTTCGTACGGTTGCCGGTCGACCGTACGGACCTCAGCGCGATCCCGCTCTACACCGAGACCACGGTGGTCGTGGTCCCCCAGGATCATGTCGTGGCAGCGGTGGACGAGGTGTCCACGGACGATCTCGCCGACGACATCGTGCTGCACCCCCTCGACGACACCCTCGGCTGGGAGCGCCTGCCGGGGCAGCCCGCGATCGAGCGTCCCGCCACGACGGAGGACGGCGTCGAACTGGTGGCGGCCGGCATCGGAGTCCTCGTCGTCCCCCAGTCACTGGCCCGTCTGCACCACCGCAAGGACCTCACCTACCGCACCGTCACGGACGCCCCCGAGTCACGCGTCGCCCTGTCCTGGCCGGAGGACAGGACCACCGACCTGGTCGAGGACTTCATCGGGATCGTCCGCGGCCGCACGGTCAACAGCACCCGCGGACGTACCCCCGCATCCGCCCCGGCCGATCCAAAGGCCAAGGCCAAGAGCAGCCCCAAGCGGCCCGAAACGGGCGGAGGCGCCCGGCGCAAGCCCGCCACCGGCAAGGCGACGGGCAAGAGCCCCCGCAGTGGAGGCACCAAGGGCGGCAAGCCCCGCGGCCGTTCCTAGCGCCTGGAAAGTGACGGAAAGCGGGACGGAATGGGCGAGTTCTGGCCAGTTGGCGACACGCTGGCATACCTGGCCGGAGGCTGGCAGGTGGAGCGAGCCGTGCGAGATCTGGCGAGCGGCGCCGAGGGCCACTTCACGGGGACGACGGTTTTCCGGCCGCGAGAGGACACCGGTCTCCTGCACCAAGAGTCCGGCACGTTCGTATGGCAGGGCACGCCCCGGCCGGCCGAGCGGACGCTGTGGTTCCTGCCGGGGCAACGCCTGGGCACCGCGGACGTACGGTTCTCCGACGGCCGCCCCTTCCACGACCTGGACCTGACCTCCGGTCGGTACGTCGCCGACCACCCCTGCTCGGAAGATCTCTACCGAGGCGAGTTCACCGTCCTCGACGTGCACCACTGGCGGACCGTGTGGCGCGTGGCAGGCCCCGCGAAGGACCTCGTACTCACCACGGACTACACCCGCGAGAACACGGGCCACCACACGCCCGAGGACACGGACCACAGGAACGAAGGCACCGACTACAGGCGCGAAGACTGAGTGAACGCCCCTTCGAAGCGCAGGTGCCAACGCCCCGCGCTGCCCGTCACGGTGATCGTCGACAACGGACGGACGTCCACGTTCCAGTACGTCGAGGGCGGCGCCTTCAGGGCGTAGACGACGGCGGCGCGGACCACGGCAGGCTCTGCCACGGCGACGATACGGCCGCCGTCGTCGGCGGGCCGGGTGTCGAGCCAGTTGCCGACCCGCGCGATGAAGGCCAGCAGCGACTCGCCGCCGTGGGGCGTGGAACGCGGGTCGGCGAGCCAGCCGTCGACGGCCTCGGGCTCACGGGCCATCGCCTCGCCGAGCGTGAGACCCCGCCACCGGCCCATGTCGCAGTCGCGCAGGGCGAGCTGGACGAGGGGCGCATAGCCGAGCGCGTCCCCGGTGGCCCGGCTGCGTGGCGTCGGTGCGCAGTAGCGCAGCTCGGCCACGGCCAGCGGCACCAGCTCGTGGGCGGCACGCTGCACCTCCGCCCAGCCCGCCTGATCCAGCGGCCGGTCGTCCTCGAAGCGTTCCGCAAGCAACGTGGAACTGCGTGCAGCGGCGACGAACGTGACCCGAACATGCATGCCGAGATCGTGGAACGCGGAACTCCGCAGGTCAAGAGGGGTAACGCAGGGTACACGTGAAATCACCGCAGGATGAGCGCCATCCACTGGTCGGGCCGGTCCAGCGCCTTGAAGCCGAGCTTCTCGTAGACACCGTGCGCGTCCTGCGTGGCGAGCAGCACCCGTCGTACACCGAGTGGTTCGAGGTACCCGCGCACGCCCGCGACCAGGGCGGTGCCCAGCCCCTTGCCCCGGGCCGCCGGGTCGACGTAGACGTCACAGAGCCACGCGAAGGTCGCCTCGTCGCTCACCACGCGTGCGTACGCGACCTGCTCCCCGGACGTCACGTCGTACACCCCGAAGTTCAGCGATCCCGCGATCGCGCGCTCCTGCGTCTCACGCGAACGCCCGAGGGCCCAGTACGCGTCGGTGGAGAGCCAGCGGTGTACGCGGTCGACGTCGATGCGAGTGGAGTCGGCGGAGATCTCGTAGCCCTCGGGCAGGCTCTGTGTGTCGGTCATACGGGGACAGTCGCAGCTCGCCCTGCCGGGGGTCGAGCGGTTTTCCGCCCCACCCTTCCCGTACCGGGCACGGGCCGGGCCAACCGGCGCCACCGGCCGTAGACTTGAGACCACGGACCGCTACTCACGTACAGACGGACCGCTACTCCCGTACAGAACGAGGAGGCCGTTCAGATGCACGCAGTCAAGGGCGACCAGTTGGTGCAGCACGGCCGGGTCGTCGGGCAGCAGGACAAGATCTCCGAGATCCTCGAAGTGCTGGGTACGGAGGGCACTCCCCCGTACCGCGTGCGCTTCCAGGACGGGCACGAGGCGGTGTGCTCGCCGGGCCCGGACTCCGAGATCCGGCACAAGAACACCGCTCAGGGCCAGTAGCCCGAGATCCGGCACAAGGACACCGGTCAGGGCCAGTAGCTCAGCGCGCGAACCGTGCCGACCGCTCGTAGTGGTCGGCGACGAGGCGTGCCATCGCACCGATCCGGTCGGCCCCGACCTCCTTGGCCGAGAAGAAGACATGCCCGCCCACCTGCGGGTAGTCCCCGGCGAGGGTGAGATGCCGGGACAGCTCGGCCGGGTCCTGCCAGGCGGCGGGCTGCGCCGGATCGCCGGCCTTGTACAGGGCCTCCCCGACGTACAGCTGCACGCCGCTGCCCGCGGCGACCTCGGCCCACCAGGGCACCAGCTTCGCGTAGTCGGCGGCGGCCAGACCGATGTTCCAGTACAGCTGAGGAACGATGTAGTCGATCCAGCCCTCGCGGACCCACTTGCGGGTGTCGGCGTACAGATCGTCGTACGTCTGCACGCCGGCCCGGGTCGCCGAGCCGAGCGGGTCGGTGCTCGCGTTGCGCCACACCCCGAAGGGGCTGACGCCGAAGCGGGCCGCGGGCCGGATCCGCTTGATGCCGGCCGCCGTCTCCCGCACCAGCCGGTCGATGTTGTCGCGCCGCCAGGCCGCCCGGTTCGGGAAGCCCGCGCCGTGCGCCGCATAGGCCGCGTCGTCGTTGAAGACCTGCCCGGCGACCGGGTAGGGGTAGAAGTAGTCGTCCCAGTGCACGGCGTCGATCTCGTACCGGCTCACCGCGTCGAGCATGGCGTCCTGGACGAAGGCGCGGACCTGGGGCAGCCCGGGGTTGTAGTAGAGCTTTTCGCCGTACGGGACGACCCAGTCGGGGTGTTGGCGGGCCGGGTGGCTCGCCACGAGCCGTGTCGGGTCGGTGTGGTTCGCGACCCGGTACGGGTTGAACCAGGCGTGCAGTTCGAGGCCGCGCGCGTGGGCCTCCGTGACCGCGGTGCCGAGGGGGTCCCAGCCGGGGTTCCTGCCCTGGACGCCGGTGAGGTACTGGGACCACGGCTCGTACGGCGAGGGCCACATCGCGTCGGCCGTGGGGCGCACCTGGAACATCACGGCGTTGAGGTGGCGGCGTACGGCGGTGTCGAGATGGGCGAGGAGTTCGGCGCGCTGCTGGGCGGCGGTCAGTCCGGTGCGCGAGGGCCAGTCGCGGTTGGCGACCGTCGCCAGCCACATCCCGCGCATCTCCCCCGCCGCGCGGGGCCTGTGAGGAGCGGCCGCGGCATCTCCCCCCGTCACGAACCCCGACAGCGTCGCCGCCGCGGCCAGTGTGAACGCCCGGCGTGACAGTCGCCCCATCCCCGCACCCCCTACCCAGCGGATCCGCCTCGTCACGGATCGTCTCCCCGCACAGCATGCCCGACCCGCACGATCGATCATCGATACTTGGGAGTAACGTGCACGATCGGAGCAGGCCCCTCACGAAGGGCGCCCTGCCAAGGCCGATGATCAGCGGAAAGGGACGATGTGACCGACATCGAACGCGTCGGAGTGGTGGGCTGCGGCCAGATGGGAGCGGGCATTGCCGAGGTGTGCGCCCGCGCCGGTCTTGACGTCAAGGTGGCCGAGACCACCGGTGAAGCTCTGGAGATCGGCCGTACCCGGCTCTTCAACTCCCTCTCCAAGGCGGCCGAGCGCGGGAAGATCTCCGAGGAGGAGCGGGACGCGACACTGGCGCGGCTCAGCTTCACCACGGACCTCGGCGAGTTCGCCGACCGCGACCTGGTGATCGAGGCCGTCGTCGAGAACGAGCAGGTGAAGACGGAGATCTTCCAGGTGCTCGACCAGGTCGTGACCCGGCAGGACGCGATCCTCGCCTCCAACACCTCCTCGATTCCGCTGGTCCGGCTCGCTGTCGCCACCTCGCGTCCCGACCAGGTCATCGGTATCCACTTCTTCAACCCGGCCCCGGTGCAGAAGCTCGTCGAGCTGATCCCGGCGCTCACCACGTCCGAGGGCACCCTCAGCCGGGCGCAGGCGCTCGTCGAGAAGATCCTCGGCAAGCACGCGATCCGCGCCCAGGACCGCTCGGGCTTCGTGGTCAACGCACTGCTGATCCCCTATCTCCTGTCCGCGATCCGTATGTTCGAGTCGGGCATCGCGAGCCGCGAGGACATCGACAACGGCATGGAGCTGGGCTGCGCCCACCCGATGGGCCCGCTCAAGCTGTCCGACCTGATCGGCCTCGACACGGTGGCCTCGGTCGCGTTCTCGATGTATGAGGAGTACAAGGAACCGCTGTACGCCGCTCCCCCGCTGCTGCAACGGATGGTGGACGCGGGCCGGCTGGGCCGGAAGTCGGGCTCGGGCTTCTACACCTATTCCTGATTACAGACAGTCAGACTCAGGCTCACGCGGGCCCGGCACCCCTTTCGGTGCCGGGCCCGCGGCATTCACACGCCGTGTGCGCGCCGGGCCCGCATATGCCGCTCGCACACGCTCCCCACGCATCCACCAGGCGAGTTGACTTTCCGTGCGCAAGTAAAGGCTGTGACGACTACGGAAAGGAGCCGACTCGTGACCGCCAACCCCGAGCATCCCGTGGCACCGAGGGAACTCGCCGAGTTACGCCAGTCCATCGAAGTGGGACTCACCCGCATCGAGGGCGGCCTGGCGCTGCTCACTCAGCGCGACGACCAGACCGCCAAGGATCTCGACGACCTGAGCGCACGGATCGTCGCCCTGGAACACACCCGCTGGCCACTGCCCACCGTCGCGGTCGTCGCGGCCGTGGGCGCACTGGCCGTTGCGGTCTGGCAGGCTCTGGGCCACTAGGGCCTGATCCGCCGGACAGGCCCTGGATCCCCGGACGCCGCGGGGGGGGATGGATCAGGGCAACGCGTCCTGCCCGAGCCTGAGATGGTGCAGAAGGAGCAGTGCGGCAGCCATGTTGGCGGCCGGGACCTCGCCGCGGGCGACCATGTCGGGGACGAGCTTGAGGGGAACCCATTCCCGACGGTCGGACTCGAAGTCGTCCACGGGGTGGCCGATGTACGCGCCTTCGTCGGCCCAGAAGATGTGGTGCCGGGCGTCGGTGAGCCCGTTGGAGGGCTCGACGCTCATCAGATGGCGCAGAGGTCCTGGTCGCCAGCCGGTCTCCTCCTCCAGTTCGCGGGCCGCCGCGACGACGATGTCCTCGCCGTCCTCGACGACGCCCGCCGCGAGCTCCCATCCCCAGCTGTCGGTGATGAAGCGGTGCCGCCACAGGAGCAGCACCTCGTTGGCCGCGTTCACCACGGTCGCCACGGCCACGGGGCGCAGCCGTATCAGGAAGTGATCGAGGTGCCGGCCGTCCGGCAGCTCAACGTCTGCGAGATTGACGCTGAACCAGCGGTTTTCATACACAGTTTGTTCGTTCTGTTTCGTCCACTGCACGGTTCTGCCACCTTCCGCCGAGTAGATGGCAATATGGCAGCAGGAACGTTCTGACAGCAGGCGCACAGCGGCGCACGGTTCGGCAGCGGGTGGGCTGCGGGTCGGTGTTCGGTCGGTGGTCTACAGCGGTACGCGCAGTGCCCCGTCGATGAGTTCCGCGGCCTCGGAGGTGCCCGCGCATCCACTGGCCACCAGGTGCTCGCGCACCGCGCGCAGTCTGTCGCGCAGCCGCTGGGACTCCATCCCCCGGGCCTGTTCGGCCATTTGGAGTGCGGTGGCGACCGCCTTGTCGGCATTGCCCTGGCGCAGTTCGATCTGGCTGAGCACGGCGAGCCGGTGCACCCGCCCCCGGTCGTGGGCGGGGTTGTCGACGGCGGCCACGGCATGCTCGTCCGCCGCCATCAGGTCGCCGAGGCTGAGCAGCGCCTCCGCCACTTGTACGTTGACCAGGCCCGGCTGGACATAGCCGGTCTCGTCGGGCTCGTAACCGCGTCGGATGCGGTCGGCGGCCTGCTCGGCACGCCGGATGCAGGACAGTGCGCTGCTGCCGTCGCCGAGGTGTGCGTACGCCTTCGCCTGCATCGCGTACAGGTCAGAGGCGAGCGCCGGGGTGATCTGCCGCCCCGCGGCGCGCAGCGCGGCCTCGGCGAAGGCGACGGCCTGGCGGTGCTCGCGCATGAAGAGCGACTGGTTGACGAGAAGGGCTATGACGTACGCACCAAGTCCCCTGTCCCCGCTGGCCTTTGCCAGGCGCAGCGCCTGGTGGAAGTAGCGCTGGGCGAGGCCGTGCGCGTCCGAGTCGTAGGCGCAGATGCCCGCGATGGCCACCAACCCGCCCGTCGCGCGGTGCAGTTGGCGTCCGGTGGCGTCGGTGTAGCTGCCGCGCAGCAGCGGAGCGGTCTCGGAGTTGAGGAAGCCGACGATCCGGGTGCGGGTCGCGATGCCGCCCGCCTTGCGGTACATCTGCTCATAGTGCGCGCGGGCCGCGCGGAGCATCTCGATGTCGGCCATGCTCACCTGGTGGCGTCCGCCGCGCGAGACGTCCACGTCCTCGGGCGGGTTCTCCCACTCCCAGACCGGCATCACGGCGGGCGTGCCGGTGACGGCCGGTGCGCCGAGGATGTGCGGGCGCTGCTGTTCGTCGGAGCGCCACAGGGCGGTGGCGCGCTCGACGAAACCGGAGAGCGTGGTGCCGTGCGGGGCGGACGGCTCGCCCGGCAGGCCGAGTCCGATGTCGTCGAGCGTCACGGGCCGGTGGAGTCTGCCGGCGAGCACTTCGCAGATCAGGTCGGGCACCTGGCCGCGCGGCCGCTGCCCCTTCAACCACCGTGCGACGGCGGTGTGTTCGTACCTGAGCGCCAGACCGCGCGCTCTCCCTGCCTGGTTGACGTGAGCGGCGAGTCCCGCGTGCGAGATGCCCGCCTCGTCGAGAATCGCGTCGAGCAGAGTGTTGGGCTGCATGGGAGGCCCCCCGGGTGGCTCGGTGCCGACCGTGTCGACCGCACCGTCAGAGTAGTGGGTCCTGTTTCACACGGGGTGTGAACAGAGTGCTCGGATCCGGGCAGTACACGCGCTGTCGCAGAGCGTTCCCGGCCGGTTGACTGAGTTGCCTCGTAAGAGGCCGGCCGGGCCGCCGGCTCCCCCTCGTACAGTGCGGCGGCCCGATCCCGCGCCGTCCGCCCAGCTGCCTGCCCGACACTCCGTGGCGGGGCGGACGGCGGCACTCCGTCGGTTTCGCCGGAGCGCTGCGGGTGCTTTGTCGGCTACGGGTGCGTGGGGGCTTGTCGCGCAGTTCCCCGCACCCCTAGAAGCTCTGTGCTCACGTCACTTGGTGGATGCTGTTGCGCGGGGACACGCCTACGGTCGTTGCGCAGCACCAGCACAGCTATGTCGTCCGCGGGCATTCCGCCCGTGTGGCTCAGGACTTGGCCGAACACCGCGCTCAGCACGGCCTGCGGGGCGAGCGGCTGGACGCGGACGGCCTCGGTGAGCGCCGCCCGCAGGGGGAAGAACCTGCCCTGGGCGTCGCGCGCGTCCTCGACTCCGTCGGTGTGCAGGAAGAGCCCCTCGCCGGGCAGCATTTGGCCGTAGCGCAGGACGGGCAGCTCGGCCGGGAGCGGGAACGGCCCGAGCGGGGGCAGCGGTTCGGCGCAGGACAGCCGCTCGACACGGCCGCGTACCCCGGTCGGCTCGGCGTGCCCGCGCAGCAGATAGGGCCACGGATGACCGCAGTTGACGGCGTACACCGAGCCGTCGCAGCGGATCTCCAGGAGCAGCAGGGTGACGAACTCCTCGGCGACCGGGCTGTCGGTGTCGAGGCCGGAGGAGGGGTGCTCGGCGCGGGCCCGCTCCCGCAGATGCCGGGCCAGCGCCCGCTCAAGTCTTCTCAGTACGCGGTCGAGTCCGGGCTCGTCGTACACGGCCTCGCGGAAGCTGCCGAGGACGGCGGCGACGGTTCCGATGGCCCCGAGGCCGTGCCCGCGGACGTCCCCCATGATGACCCGCACGCCGTGCTCGGTGGCGATCACCTCGTACAGATCACCGCCGACGCTCGCACCGCGATCCGCGGAGACCTGCGCCGCGGCGACGTTCAGCCCGTCGATCCGCGGGGGCAGCGGCCGCAGCAGCACGCTCTGGGCGGCGCCCGCGACCTTGCGGATCTGCCGGATCTCCCGCAGCAGCGCCGTTCTGACGTGGAGTATCAGTCCCGTGCCGACCGCGAAGAAGACGGCGCAGGTGACGACGCGGGCACAGAGCCCGTTCTGCTGAGCGAGCGGGCAGGCCATCTTGTACGTGATCGCCATCGCGCCCCAGACGGTGGGCAGCCCCATGCCAAGTGCCCGCCGCAGCGGCCGCCGGTCGGCCCTGCGCACCGCCCGGCCGAGGCCCACCCGAAGGCCACGCCTTCTGACCGGCCGGGGTCTCCTTGCGCGAACCGCCCGGAAGAGCCCGGCCCGCAGGCCGTTTCCCCGGGCGACCACGGGGAGGACCGCCCGGGCCAGCACCCGCGCATGCGTACGGGGCGTCGCCCTGCAGGGAGCCCCACCAGCCTTGATACGGATCATGCCGATTGGCCCCCCAATAGGCCCTGACAGCGCAGAGGGCCTCCGCGAGGCCGGTCCGATTCTGTCGACCGCATGGACCGATCGGGCCAGATCGCCCGGCCTTGTCACCCGAATGAGTGAGGTGCCTTCGGGTTCCTGCATTTATGCAGGCGAGCGGGGGGAAACGCGCCCCGTGAGGTGCGCGGGGGACTGCGCGATCAGCCACGTACGTGCCGCGGCCGACAGATGGCGCGCAGTCCCCCGGTACCGGTACGCCCGGCGGAGCTAGCTCCGCAACACCGCCCCGGTCCGCTCGCCCGCGAGGGCCACCGCCGCGTCGCGAGCCTGCGAGGCCTCGTCGACGGTCAGGGTGCGATCGGCGGAGCGGAACCGCAGCGCGTAGGCCAGCGACTTCTTGCCCTCGCCGAGCTGCTCGGCGTTCTCGTAGACATCGAACAGCCGGATGGACTCCAGCAGTTCGCCCGCTCCCTCGCGCAGCGCCGCCTCGACGTCCACATGTGGGACGGACCGCTCGACGACCAGTGCGACGTCCTGGGTCGCCACCGGGAAGGTGGAGATCTTCGGACCCTTCGGAACGCCCGAACTCGCCTGCTCCAGCAAGTCCAGGTCCAGCTCCATCGCGCTGGTGCGCGCGGGCAGACCCAGCGTCTTCAGGACACCGGGGTGCAGCTCACCGGCGTACCCGATGACCTTCTCCGCACCGTCGATGACGACGACCAGCTCGGCGCAGCGCCCCGGGTGCCACGGCCCGTACTGCCCGCCGCGGACGAGGAGTTGGGTCCCCGCCTCGCGGGCCAGCGAGCGCGCGGCCTCGATCGCGTCGGCCCAGTCGGCCGGGCGGCCCTTGCCCCACCAGCCGGCCTGCTCGCGGGCGCCCGTGAGGACGACGGCGGCGTGCCGGGGCTGGGCGGGGAGCGCGGCGGTGAGCGACGCGATCTCCTCGTCGGTGGGACGGCGGTCCACGGGCAGCCGCCCGGCGACGCGCAGTTGCTCGCGCGGGTGGAAGACCAGGCCGGTCTCGAACAGCGCGAGGTCGTGGCTGCCGCGTCCGTCGTTGCGGCGCAGCGCGCCGAGCAGGCCCGGCAGCAGCGTCGTACGGAGCGCGGGCTCCTCGTCGGAGAGCGGGTTGACCAGCTTGACGACCTTGCGCTTCGGGTCGTCGGCGGCCAGCGAGAGCTGGTCGAAGATGTGCTCACCGATGAAGGGGTAGTTCGGCGCCTCGACGTATCCGGCACCGGCGAGCACGCGGCCGACGCGGCGGTGCAGCCGCTGCCTGTCGGTCAGGCCGAGGCCCGCCGGGGGCTTCGGCAGCGTGGAGGGCAGGTTCTCGTAGCCCTCGAGGCGGATGACCTCCTCCGCCAGGTCGTTCGGGTCCGTCAGGTCGGGCCGCCAGGACGGCACGGTGACGATCAGCTCGTCCTGCCCGTACACGTCGCAGCCGACCTGCTGGAGACGGCGTACGACGGTCTCGCGGCCGTAGTCGACACCGGCCACCTTGTCCGGGTGGTCCGCCGGGATGGTGATGGTGTGCGGCGCGGAGGGTGCGATGACCTCGGTGACACCTGCGTCGGCGGAGCCGCCCGCGAGGATCACCAACAGGTCGACGGTCCGCTGGGCCGCGGCGGACGCGGCCTGCGGGTCGACGCCGCGCTCGAAGCGCTTGGACGCCTCCGAGGCCAGCTTGTGCCGGCGGGCGGTGCGGGCGATGGACAGCGCGTCGAAGTGCGCGGCCTCGATGACGACCTCGGTGGTGGTGCCCTCCGTGTCGTCGATCTCGGTGTTCGCGCCGCCCATGACGCCCGCGAGGCCGATCGGGCCGCGGTCGTCGGTGATCACCAGGTCCTCGGCGTCCAGCGTGCGCTTGACGCCGTCGAGGGTGGTGAGCTTCTCGCCCTGCTCGGCCCGGCGCACACCGATCGCGCCCTGGACGCGGGTGCGGTCGTAGGCGTGCAGGGGCTGACCGAGCTCCAGCATCACGTAGTTGGTGATGTCGACGGCGAGCGAGATCGGGCGCATGCCCGCCTTCTGGAGGCGGCGCTTCAGCCAGATCGGCGAGCGGGCCTCGGGGTCGAGCCCCGTCACCGTGCGCGCGGTGAAGCGGTCGCAGCCGAAGGGGTCGGAGACCTGCACCGGGTAGCCGAACGCGTTCGGGGCCGGTACGTCGAGCAGCGCCGGGTCGCTCAGCGGCAGCCCGTACGCGATGGCGGCCTCGCGGGCCACCCCGCGCAGCGAGAGCGCGTAACCGCGGTCCGGTGTGACGGCGATGTCGAGGACCTCGTCGACGAGCTGGAGCAGCTCGATGGCGTCGGTGCCGACCTCGACCTCAGGCGGCAGGACGATGATGCCGCCGCTGCCGTCGTCGCCCATGCCCAGTTCGTCGCCGGAGCAGATCATGCCGTGCGAGGTCTTGCCGTACGTCTTGCGCGCGGCGATCGCGAAGTTGCCGGGCAGCACGGCGCCGGGCAGGACCACGACGACCTTGTCGCCGACGGCGAAGTTGCGGGCGCCGCAGACGATCTCCTGGAGCTCACCGGTGCCGTTGGCGGTGCCGACGTCGACCAGACAGAAGCGGATGGGCTTCTTGAAGCCCTCCAGCTCCTCGATGGACTGCACCTGGCCGACGACCAGGGGGCCCTTGAGGTCGGCGCCGAGCTGTTCGACGGTCTCGACCTCGAGACCGGCTGAAATGAGCTTGGCCTGGACGTCGCGCCCGGTCTCCGTCGCCGGCAGGTCGACGTACTCCCGCAGCCAAGAAAGCGGGACCCGCATCAGATCTCCATCCCGAACGGCCGGGTGAACCGGACGTCACCCTCGACCATGTCTCGCATGTCTTCGACGTTGTGGCGGAACATCAGCATCCGCTCGATGCCGAACCCGAAGGCGAATCCGCTGTACTTCTCGGGGTCGACGCCGCAGGCGACCAGCACCCGCGGGTTGACCATGCCGCAGCCGCCCAGCTCGATCCAGCCCTCGGAGGAGCAGGTCCGGCAGGGGCGGTCGGGGTTGCCGACGGACTCGCCCTTGCAGACGTAGCAGAGCATGTCCATCTCGGCGGACGGCTCGGTGAAGGGGAAGTAGTTCGGGCGCAGCCGGGTCTTCATGTCGGCGCCGAAGAGCGACTGGACCATGTGGTCCAGGGTGCCCTTGAGGTCGGCCATGGTCAGGCCCTCGTCGATGGCGAGGAGCTCGATCTGGTGGAAGACCGGGGTGTGCGTGGCGTCCAGCTCGTCGGTGCGGTACACGCGGCCGGGGCACACGATGTAGACCGGCGGCTCGCGGTCGAGCATGGCGCGGGCCTGGACGGGCGAGGTGTGCGTCCGCAGCACGACACCGGACTCGTCGCCTTCGGTGCCCTTGGGGCCCTGCACGAAGAAGGTGTCCTGCATCTGCCGGGCCGGGTGGTCGGGCGTGAAGTTGAGGGCGTCGAAGTTGAACCACTCCGCCTCGACCTCGGGGCCCTCGGCGATCTCGTATCCCATGGACACGAAGACGTCCGCGACCCGCTCCATCATGGTGGTCAGCGGGTGCCGGGCGCCGGGCGGTACGCGGTCGTACGGCAGTGTGACGTCCACCGCCTCCTCGACCAGTACACGGGCGTCGCGGTCGGCCTCCAGCTCTGCCTGACGGGTGGCGAGCGCCTTGTTCACCGCGCCTCGGGCCTGGCCGACGAGCTTGCCTGCGGCGGCCTTGGCGTGCGGGGGCAGGGCGCCGATCTCGCGGTTGGCGAGGGCCAGCGGGGAGGTGCCGCCGGTGTGGGCGACCTTGGCCTCCTGGAGCGCGTCGAGGTCACCTGCGGCCGCGAAGGCGGCGAGCGCCTCGTCCCGCATGCGCTCGATTTCTTCCGGTTTCAAGGCCTCGACCTCTACAGGGTCGTACGACTTATTCGGTGCCGACATCTCTTCCCGTGCTTCCGGTTGGCTGGCTGGGGTCCCCGTTCTACGGCGTTCTACGGCCCGGAGACGCTTCGTCTCTGAAATGGAGACGCAAAGGTGCCAGAGGCCGAGTCTAACGGGGGGTGAAGTGTAGGAATGCGCCCGTGGGTCCTCGCTCGGCGTTACAGCAGATACGCCGGGGTGCCCACGGGCAACGTAAATCGGAATTCGGCGCCGCCGCCGGGGGCGCGGCCGACCGTGATGGTGCCACCGTGGGCCTCGACGATGCCCTTGACGATGTACAGCCCGAGGCCCGTACCGCCGCGCTTGCTGCCCCGCCAGAAGCGGGTGAAGACGCGGTTCATGGACTCCTCCGGGATGCCGGTGCCCTCGTCGCTCACCGTGACCGAGGTGGCCGCGTTCTTGCCGTCCTCCCCTTCTCGAGGGGAAGCCGAGGGCGTGACGTCAATGGTGACGGTTCCCTCGCCGTGGCGCACCGCATTTTCGATCAGGTTGCTGAGCACCTGGTCGACCTTGTCGGGGTCGGCCCAGAGGGCGGGCAGCGGATGCTCGATGCGCACCAGGAAACGGTCGGCAGCCTGGCCGGAGGCGACGTAGGCCTGGATGTGCCGGCCCACGGCGGCGCCCATGTCGACGGGCTGGCGGCGCACTTCGAGCCGGCCGGAGTCGATGCGTGAGATGTCGAGCAGCTCGGCGATGAGCCGGGTGACCCTGTTGGCGTCGGCGTCGACGGTCTCCAGCATGAGCTTCTTCTGGTCGTCCGTGAACCGCTCCCACTTGGCCAGCAGCGTGGCCGTGAAGCCCTTGACGGAGGTGAGCGGCGAGCGCAGTTCATGGGCGACGGTGGCGATGAGCTCGGCGTGGCTGCGCTCGGTGCGGCGGCGGGCCTCGGTGTCGCGCAGGGAGACGACGACGCGCTGGACCGGGCCGGTGGGAAGCGTGCGCACATACCGCGCGGAGACGAGCACTTCCCGGCCGCCGGGGAGCAGCAGATTCCGCTCGGGCTGTCCGACCCGGATGGCTAGACCGCCGTACGGATCGGTCACCTGCCACCATCGGCGCCCTTCGAGGTCCTCTAAGGGCAGCGCCCATTCGAGCGGGTGTCCGAGCGCGTCGGCGGCGGACACGGCCGCGATACGGGCGGCGGCGGCGTTGAAGCAGATCACCCGGCCGCGCTCGTCGGCGACGACGAGTCCGTCGGGGAGGTCGTCGGGGTCGATGCCGAGACCGTCTCCGAGGCCGGCGCGGAGCCCGGCTCCCTCAGCGGCTTCCTGCTCGGCTCCGAGCTCGGCGGCGTCACCGCGCCGGGACGCGGGTGTACCGCGCACGTCCCGTGCTCGCGGCGCCTTGTGCGCACCGCTCGTGCCGACACTCATCCCCGTCTCCCACCTCTCGTCCGGCAGTGGGCCCCGAGCAGGTCACCCTACTAGCTCTCGGTGACGGAACGGCACCCTCCGGAGCCGCGCTGTGCACGGGCGGACGCGTAGAGACATACGGCCGCGGCGGTGGCGAGGTTCAGGCTCTCGGCCTTCCCGTGGATGGGGACGCGCACGACGGCATCGGCCAGCGCACGTGTCTCCTCCGGAAGCCCCCACGCCTCGTTCCCGAACACCCAGGCGGTCGGGCCGCCCATGGTGCCCTTGTCCAGCTCGTCGTCGAGGTCGTCCGCCCCGACGCCGTCGGCCGCGAGGATCCGCACACCGGCGTCCTTGAGCCCCTGTACGGCCTGCTCGACGGGCACGCCCACGGCGACGGGCAGATGGAACAAGGACCCCACCGAGGCCCGTACGGCCTTGGGGTTGTAGAGATCCACGGACGCATCGGTGAGTACGACGGCCTCGGCGCCGGCGGCGTCCGCGCACCGCAGCACGGTGCCGGCGTTCCCGGGGTCGCGGACGTGCGCGAGTACGGCGACGAGCTTGGGCCGATCCTTGAGGATCTCCTCGAAGGGCGTGTCCAGGAAGCGGCAGATCCCGACGACACCCTGCGGGGTGACGGTCGTCGAGATGTCGGCGATGACCTCCTCGGCGGCGAGGTGCACCCGCGCGCCGGCGTTCCGCGCGTCCGCGACGATGTCGGCGTAGCGCTCCGCCGCCTCGACCGTCGCGAACAGCTCTACGAGGGTCGCGCTCCCGTCGCGGCGGTGCGCCGCCGCCTCCCGCACGGCCTGCGGCCCCTCGGCGAGGAACAGCCGCTCCTTCCCCCGGAAGTTCCGCCGCCCGAGCCGCCGCGCGGCGGAGACACGGGGCGACTTGGAAGAGATCAGTTCAGAAGCGGCGGCCAAACAACTCACCTTCAGGGAAGAAACCTCAGGAGGGCGGGGAACTGCGCGAGCAACCCACCACCTGCCGACGGACGAAGAACAAACGCAATCGGACCCATGGGCCGAAAGCCCCATGGGTCCGATTGACCAGCTCAGAAGAGGACTTGAGCACACAGCTCAGGCCGACTGTGGGAGCCGCTCAGGCCAGCGCCGGCGTCACGCGGCCTTCGGCGCGTTGACGTCCGACGGCAGCGCCTTCTGCGCGACCTCGACGAGCGCGGCGAACGCGCCGGCGTCGTTGACGGCCAGCTCCGCGAGGATCTTGCGGTCGACCTCGATGTTGGCCGCGTTCAGACCCTGGATGAAGCGGTTGTAGGTGATGCCGTTGGCGCGGGCAGCGGCGTTGATGCGCTGGATCCACAGCCGACGGAAGTCGCCCTTGCGCTTCTTGCGGTCGTTGTAGTTGTAGACCAGGGAGTGGGTGACCTGCTCCTTGGCCTTGCGGTACAGGCGCGAACGCTGACCGCGGTAGCCGCTGGCGGCTTCGAGGATCGCCCGGCGCTTCTTGTGGGCGTTGACTGCCCGCTTGACGCGTGCCACTTGTTAACTCCTTGCAGCGGGGCCGTGGTTGGACTCACACAGCCCGAAATCGATGGGGTCCCGGTCCTGACGTACGGCGCGCTGCGATCGAACGATCAGCGCCGGTACGTCACTTGCCGAGAAGCTTCTTGATCTTCTTGGCGTCGCCCGGGGCCATCTCGGCGGTGCCGGTGAGGCGGCGCGTCAGGCGGGACGACTTGTGCTCGAGCAGGTGGCGCTTGCCGGCGCGCTCACGGAGCACCTTGCCGGAGCCGGTGATCTTGAAGCGCTTGCTGGCACCGCTGTGCGACTTGTTCTTCGGCATAGCGCCGTTCTCTCCTCGTCAGTGGCGTTCCGGTGCCCGGTCGTGAAACCGGGCACGGTGGAACGTCATATCTATTGCTGGCATCCCTGGACGGTTGTCCCGGGACTCCCCGGACTCTCGTCCCGGGGGCTCCCGGAGCGTTCGCCCTGGGGTTTAGACCTCGGCGGAAGCCTGAGCCGGAGCCTCGGCGTCCTCGGCGTCCTCGATGTCCTGGGTGTCGACATCCTCCGCGTCGGGGATGTCGTCGCCCGCGTGGTTCTGCGACTTGCCCGGGTTGGCCTTCGCTTCGGCCTTGCGAGCCGCCTGGGCCTCGCGGGCCTCGGCCATCGCCTCGGTCTTCTTCTTGTGCGGACCGAGAACCATGATCATGTTCCGGCCGTCCTGCTTCGGGTTCGACTCGATGAACCCGAGGTCCTCGACGTCCGTTGCGAGACGCTGCAGCAGTCGGTAGCCGAGCTCCGGCCGGGACTGCTCGCGACCACGGAACATGATCGTGATCTTGACCTTGTCGCCCTGCTTGAGGAACCGGACGACGTGACCCTTTTTGGTGTCGTAGTCGTGCGGGTCGATCTTCGGCCGGAGCTTCATTTCCTTGATGACCGTGTGCGCCTGGTTCTTGCGCGCCTCACGGGCCTTCATGGCCGACTCGTACTTGAACTTCCCGTAGTCCATGAGCTTGCAGACGGGCGGACGAGCGCTCGCCGCCACCTCGACCAGGTCGAGGTCGTACTCCTGCGCAAGCTCCAGGGCCTTGGCAAGCGGAACAATCCCGACCTGCTCGCCGCTGGGACCGACAAGTCGCACCTCGGGAACGCGAATCCGGTCGTTGATGCGGGGCTCGGTGCTGATGGATCCTCCTCGGTAGCACCACACGGCGGTCTGGCGGACAGCCGCGTATGTCTCTGATGACAGTTGGACCAACCACCGCGGGACATGAAAAATGCCCCGGACAGAACACAGGCGGGGCTCCAAGGATTACCGGAGCACCGCCGCGGTGATCCGCGGGGCGCACTTCGGGCGACTCCATCGTCCGTACGGAACGATGGTGACCGCCTGACCGGGTGACCCGCCGTCCCGGAGGACAGTCAGGTGGGAGATCGGAGCCTCCACTTGTGGGCCGGACACGCTGACATACTTCTTGGCGCGCCCGACCGGTCGTAACACAAGGTTAGCAGCTCGGACTGAGAACGGCTAACCGAGGCCAAATGGGGCCTGTCCCCGACCGGGACCTATCGTGGGGGTCATGAGTGACACCCCTCCCCAGACGCCCGACTACGACACCATGACCCGCGACATCGCCGAGGTCCCCGCGGTCGAGGTGATCGTCACGGTCGCCGTCAACCTGATGAGCGCCGCCGCAGTGAAGCTCGGCCTGACGGAGGAGGGCGACGAGCACAAGGACCTGGACGAGGCGCGCAAGCTGGTGCACGCGCTGGCCGGGCTGCTCGACGCGAGCACCACCGAGATCAGCTCCTTCCACGCGGCACCGCTGCGCGACGGCCTCAAGTCGCTCCAGCTCGCCTTCCGCGAGGCGTCGATCGTCCCGGACGAGCCGGGCCAGGGCCCGGGCGAGAAGTACACCGGCCCCGTCTACGGCTGACTCGTCGCTCCCCGACCGACTCACACATCTCATACCTCTCGTACGTACAAGGGCTCGCCCGGCGGCGTCGCCCCGGCCGGCAGGAGCGCCAGGTCGAGGCCGCGCACCAGGCGGGCCCTCAGTGTCTCGTCGGCCGCCAGCCGTTCGGCGATCGCTCGGGCCGTCTCGGCGGGAGACGCGGACCGGCCCAGTACGAGGGCCAGCGTGCCGTCCGCCTGCCCCGGGCCGAGATGCGCGCGGAGCACGGCCGGCTCGGCGGCGACGGCCGCGCGTACGGCCTCGGTGACGGCCGGGTCGGCGAGGGGATCCGTGCTCGTACGCCCCTCGGCGAGCGCGAGCAGCGCGGGGCCGGTCAGCTCGTACGGCACCGGGCCCGCCAGGTCGAGCACGACGGTGTCGGCCTTCTCGTGCGCGGCGGCCTGCAGGGCCTGGTGCAGGGGTACGGCGACGGGGCGGGCCTCGGGATCCCAGCGGGCCAGCGACTCGGTGGAGGTGAAGGCGGGCAGTGCGGTACGGTTCCCGGCCTTCAGGGTCGGCACGGCCATGTCGCTGGTCTTCTCGTGGCGCAGCCCCTTCTCGTCCTCCTCGACCTCACCGAGGACGGCCACGACGGGCACGAGCAGCCGGGCGCCCTTGAGCGCCTCCAGGACAGGCCCCACGGCGGTGCGGTCCGCGGCCCAGGCGGTGAGCGCCGCGCTCAGCCGGGGATCGGCGGAGCCGTCGTCGTCGGAGTAGCCGGAGTCGGGAATGTTCTTGTTCGCCACGGTCCCCGACCCTATCGGTGGGATGCAGTTGGGCTTGTGCGGCCCCTGAAACGTGGACTTGACGGGTCTCATGGGATTCTCATCCATCCCTGACGCAGATTTCACATGCGTCTAACCACGGGCACAGACCCGGCGCCCAGCATCGCGGGATGGACCGTCACAGAGCCAGCCGACGCCGCGCCCGTCCCTCCGGGCGCAGGCCCTTTGTCTTTGCCGCGGTCGCCTCCGTGATCCTCGTGGGCGGTACGGCAGCCGGGGCCGTATATATGAAGGCCCAGGCGCACGACGGCCAGGACCTCGTATCGTCGTCCTCTCCGTCTCCGGCTTCGCCGGGCGCCAGCGAGGAGGCATCGGTGGAACCCGTGACGACGCCCGAGGTGGACCGGGACGCGTTGCTCACCTCGGCGATGAAGTCCGTGACCGTACCCAGCGGCGCCGAGGCGTCGGTGTCCGTCCTCGACGTCGACTCCGGCGAGAGTGCCGCGTACGGCGACGCGGCCTTCGACACCGCCAGCATCGTCAAGGTCGACATCCTCGCCACGCTGCTGCTCCAGGCGCAGGACGCGGACCGGACGCTGACGGCGACGGAGAAGGCAAACGCCACCCTGATGATCGAGAACAGCGACAACACGGCCGCGACCACCCTGTGGGACGAGATCGGCAAGGCGGACGGCCTCAACACCGCGAACAAGAGCTTCGGGCTGACGGAGACGGCGGGTGGGGACGGTGCGCTGTGGGGTCTCACACAGACCACGGCGGCCGATCAGCTCACCTTGCTGCAGCAGGTGTTCGGCGACGACTCGAAACTCAGCGAGACCTCGCGGACGTACATGCAGGGGCTGATGAGTGACATAGCCGTCGATCAGCACTGGGGAGTGTCGGCCGCGGCCGACGGTTCCGACTGGGCGCTGAAGAACGGGTGGCTGGCGCGCAGCGCGACCGGACTGTGGGACATCAACAGCATCGGGCGGGTCACCGCCGACGGCCACGACTATCTGGTCGCGGTGCTGTCGAACGGCACCACGACACAGACGAAGGGGATCGCGCTGGTCGAGTCGGTGGCGAAGGCGGCGGTGTCGGTGTTCCAGGACACGACGGCCGATCCCGGCGTTTCGGCCACGGCCACCGACTAGTTCGCACTGAGGCGGCCCTGGCGGGCGAGAGCCGTCCTGTCCGGACGACGACCGTCCCGTCCGTCAGAAGCCGTCGTACTCACGCGGTCCCCTGCGGCCCCGCCACAGGACGACGGCCGCGGCGAGCAGCACCGCGCCGAGGCCGCCCGCGAGCGGGCCGACCCAGCCGGCGGGATCCGTGTCGTCCTCGGGGTCGGCCGGGCCCGGTCCGAAGTACTCCTGGCCGTACGCCGCCTGCAGCCCCTCGGGCTTGAGCCGGCCGGCCTCCTTGATGGCGGCCGCGGGGTCGATGAAGCCGTAGCCGCGGGAGTCGTCACGGCCGCCTGCGGGGGCGTTGCGGGCCGTGTCCTCCAGGAGCTGCTTGATCTGGGCCGGGGAGAGGCCCGGATGGGCCGCCTTGACGAGCGCGACCGCGCCGGAGACGAACGCGGAGGCCGCGCTCGTGCCCCAGCCCTCGTAGTACTTCTCGTCCGGGTCGGCGATGACGACGTCGACGCCGGGGGCGCTGACGGTGGCGTACCAGCGGCGGGTGGAGAAGGAGGCGCGGACGCCGTTGCTGTCGACGGCGGTCGCGGCGATGACGCCCGGGTAGGCCGCGGGGTAGGAGATGTGGTCGCCCTTCTCCCCGCCGTTGCCGGCCGAGGCGACGACGACGGCGCCTTTCTTCAGGGCGTACTGGACGGCCTCGTCCTCGGCGGGTTCGGGGTGGGCGGAGGCGGAGTCGTCGCCCAGGGAGAGGTTGATGACGTCGGCGCCGTGGTCGGCGGCCCAGCGGATGCCGTCGGCGAGGGCGTTGCCTCGGGTGTTGCGGGCCTTCGTACGGGAGGAGTCGCCGTCTTCGAGGATGACGCGGACGGGGAGGATCTTGGCCTCGGGGGCGATGCCCATCACTCCGTCAGCGTCGTCGAGTCCGTGTCCGTGGCCGGCGATGATCCCCGCCATGGCGGTGCCGTGCCTGGCCCAGGCCCGGTCGCCGCGGGCCGCTCCGAAGCCGACCATGTCCTTGCCTGCGAGGACGTTGCCCTCCAGGTCCGGGTGCTGGTCGTCGACGCCGGTGTCGAGGACGGCGACGGTGATTCCCTGGCCCTTGGTGGTCTGCCAGGCCTCCTGGGTGTGCATCGCGTCGAGGGCCCACTGCTGGGCGCGTATGCCGTCGGCGTGGGCGGTGGTGGCGGGAACGAGGGCGAGGGACGCGGCCAGTACGACGCTGAGGAGTCCGGCTCTGCGGGTGCCGAGGCCGCCGGTCCTTCGGGCACCGGCCCAGTCGGCCCTGCGGGCACGTACGTGGTCCGCGGCGCGGGTCATGACGGCTTCTCCGTGGCCGAGGTGACGGTCTTGCGGAGGTCTCGCTCGACGCGGTCGGCGAGGCCCTGTGCCTCGTGGCCGAGGCCGGCCTGGGCCGGGGCCGTGGTCTCGCCGGACTTCATGGCGTCCTCGGCGGCCTGCGGGTCGGTGACGGTGCGGCCGTCGGCGAAGCCGGAGACGGCGTAGACGACGACGGGGGCGTCGGTGAGGACCGACACCGTCCAGGAGGCCCGCTGGTCGTCGCCGAAGCCGTCCGCGACGGTGCCCTCGACGGCGTAAGGGCGGGGCATCAGGTCGGTGCGGCGGTCCAGGCCGTCCTGCTGGAAGCGGGTCTTCAGGGAGGTCATGGCCGTCGCGTCCGCCTTGGTGAACAGCAGGCCGACGGTGGTGACGAGGCTCCGGGTCGCGTCCGTGTACGTGGCGCGCAGCAGCCGCAGGCAGCCGACCGGTGCGAGGGCCTTGCGCAGGAGGGGGTCGAAGGCGTTCGCGCAGTCGGTGTCCGGGGCGACGGCGACCCGCGTCCAGGTGCGGTCGGCGCCGCCGGGTCCGGCGCCCTCGCCCTGCACGGTGGGCGGGAAGAGCTGGTCCACCGGCACGCTGTACCAGAGCTCGCCGGCCGCCACGAACTCGGTCCGCGCGTCGGAACCGGCCGAGCTCTCCCCCGTCAGCCAACTCCCCGTCACCGCGCCGCCGATGAGGCCGAGGCCCAGCACGACGCAGGCCGCGGCGGCCAGCGCCCTGGGACGGCGGGTGCGGCCGCCGTGGGGGCGTACGCGCACGGTGTCGTCGAACGTCTCCGGCTGTCCGAACGTCACGAACGGGCGCTCCACGGCCGGGGTTTCCGGCGGGGGCGCGGGGACCGGGGGCTGTGCGGGCGTCTCGGCCGGGATGGGCCGGAGCCGCCTGGTGGTCTCCGTGGCGCTCTCCTCGGGCATGGTGGTCCGCCGCGCCTCTCCGGGCGCCGGGGGCGCGTCGGGGAACCGTGCGGAGGCCGCCGGCGGGGGCGGGGACGGCTGCCGGGGCGGGCGCAGACCCGGGAATCGCCGGGTCCCCTCCTCGCGGCGGGGAGCGTCGCCGGGCGCCGTCGCCTTCTCCGGAGTACCTGCGGCATCCGGAGTCGGCACCTCCGCGTCGGCGGAGAAGTCGAAGAAGTCGAACGACTTGGGCGGCGACGGTACGCGAGAACCACGCCCCGCGCCCGCTTCCGCCCCGGACGACCGGGGACCGCCGTCGCCCTCCCGGGGCTGCGAGCCCGGCTGCGCGGGGGCCGAGCCGATCCCGTTCCCGGCCGAAGTCGGGCCCACCGGAGGCGCCTGCGGGCGGAGGGGCTGCGAGCCCGGCTGCGCGGGGGCCGAGCCGATCCCGTTCCCGGCCGAAGTCGGGCCCACCGGAGACGCCTGCGGGCGGAGGGGCTGCGAGCCCGGCTGCGCGGGGGCCGAGCCGATCCCGTTCCCGGCCGAAGTCGAGCCCACCGGAGGCGCCTGCGGGCGGAGGGGCTGCGGTCCCGGCTGCGCGGGGGCCGAGCCGATCCCGTTCCCGGCCGAAGTCGGGCCCACCGGAGGCGCCTGCGGGCGGGGCGGGCGCGACGAGGCATCGCCGGGCTGCGAGGGCATCGGACGGCGCCCGGCCGTCGGGGGGCGTCCCCACGGCGGGCTCTGGGTGCGCGGCTGCTGCGGGGCGTCCGCCCTGGACGGCGAGCCTCCTGATGCCGGATCCGACCCCTGCGCAGGGGTGCGTCCCGGCACGGCTTGCCGCCCTGGCGACGTCGAGGGCCGGCCCGAAGTCCGCGACCCGTCCAAAGCCGACGGCTGATCGGACGTCGGGAACCGACCGGTCGCCGTGGCCGCCTGATCCGGCCTCGACGACTGACCGACCGTCGAGGCGTGGCCGGGCGACGACTCACCGGACGTCGGCCACTGGTTCGGCCTCGGCGGCTGACCGAACGTGGGTCGCTGACCGGACGTCGGTGACTGGTCCCGGCTCGGACGCTGGTCGGAAGCCCGCGACGGGTCCGACCCGGACGGCTGACCGGACGTCGGCCGCTGGTCCGGCCTCGGCGGCTGACCGAACGTCGGTCGCTGACCCGACGTCGGTGACTGGTCCCGGCTCGGACGCTGGTCGGAAGCGCGCGACGGGTCCGACCCGGACGGCTGACCGGACGTCGGCCGCTGGTCCGGCCTCGGCGGCTGACCGAACGTCGGCCGCTGACCCGACGTCGGTGACTGGTCCCGGCTCGGACGCTGGTCGGAGGCCCGCGACGGGTCCGACCCGGACGACTCGTTCGACCTCGCTTGCTGACCGGACACCAGCGGCTGACCCGACGTCGGCGAATAACCCGGCCTCGGAGGCTGACCGGAAGCCCGCAGCCCGTCCGACCCGGACGGCTGGCTCGACCCGGACGGCTGGCCCGACCCAGCTGACTGACCGAACGTCGGCCGCTGGCCCGACGTCGGTGACGGGTCCGGCCTCTGTGAATGACCGGGCCCCGGTGAATGACCGGGCCTCGGATGCTGGTCGGGAGCCCACGGGCGGTCCGGCCTCGACGGCTCGTTCGGCCGCGGTGACTGACCCGACGTCGGTGACTGACCCTGCTCAGGCAAAAGCCCCGACCTCGGCGGCTGGCCGGATGTCGGAGGCTCGTCCCGCCTCCACGGCTGACCGGGCGTCGGAGCACCGGCCGTCGGTGGCTGGTTCGGTGAGGGTGCGTGGTCCGGCCTCGGAGGCTGGTCCGGGGTTTGCGGGTTTTCCGACTCCGGGGGCTGGCCCGGGGATTGCGGATTGTCCGACGCCGGGCGCCGGTCCGGGGATTGCGGATTGTCCGCAGTCGGGGGCTGGTCCGGGTGGGGAGGAGTGGCCGGGTGAGGTGGGGCCGATGGGCGTGGGGGAATTGAGGCGCGGCGCGCTTCCGTGCTCATGCACCCCCCGTTCCCTCGTACCCGGGCCATCGGCTCGCCTCGGAGCTCTTCCGGGCCGTCGTAGCTCATTGCGGGAAGGGCGTCCGTCCGGGTCGCCCGCCACGGGCACGCATACCCGCACCGGGGGGCCGTCACCCCGGGCGTACCCCGCCCGGGCAAGGTCGTTCCTCCCTGCGTGCGCGTCACTCTACGGGTTGACGTGGGGCCGAAGTGAACCAGTCCGCGGGCCCGGGGGATCTGCCCGGAACGTCCCCCTACCCAGCGGTAATCCCGTCTGGCAGGCTTCGGTCATGACTGCCCGCGCCGCAGACCGGGCCCGCTACGACCGGGCCACCGCTCACCTCGACGCCCCTCTCGCGATCGTGGACCTGGAGGCCTTCGACGCGAAC
This sequence comes from Streptomyces sp. NPDC127595, assembly GCF_042671685.1. Classification (NCBI taxonomy): domain Bacteria; kingdom Bacillati; phylum Actinomycetota; class Actinomycetes; order Kitasatosporales; family Streptomycetaceae; genus Streptomyces; species Streptomyces sp. NPDC127595. The sequence continues at coordinate 131,857 of NZ_JBHXWK010000009.1, forward strand.
GCGGACGATCTCGTCCGCAGGGCCGGTGGCAAACCGGTCCGCGTCGCCAGCAAATCCGTCCGCTGCCGCGCCCTGCTCGAACGCGTCCTCGCCCGGGACGGCTTCGCCGGAATCATGTCCTTCACCCTCGCCGAGTCGATCTGGCTGGCCCGCTCCGGCTTCGAGGACATCCTGCTCGCCTACCCGTCCGCCGACACCAAGGCCTTCGCGGAGCTGGCCTCCGACCCCAAGCTCGCGGCCGCCGTGACCGTCATGGTCGACGACCCGGCCCAGCTCCACCTCATCGACGAGGCACGCCAGGGCGGCACCGAAGTCGTGCGCGTCTGCCTGGAGTTGGACACCTCCCTCCAGCTGCTCGGCGGGCGGGTCCGCGTCGGCGCCCTCCGTTCGCCCCTGCGCTCCCCCGCCCAGCTCGCCGAGATGGCCCGTACCGTGACCCGGCGGCCCGGGTTCAAGCTCGTGGGGATCATGGCGTACGAGGGTCACATCGCCGGTGTCGGCGACGCGGTCGAGGGGCGGCCCTTCCGTTCACGTGCCGTCCGCTTGATGCAGGCCACAGCCCGCAAGGAACTCATCCAGCGGCGCGCCGACGTCGTCAGCGCCGTACGGGCCGTGGAGCCCGACCTGGAGTTCGTCAACGGCGGCGGCACCGGCAGCGTGCAGCACACGGCGGCCGAGGACGCGGTCACGGAGATCGCGGCCGGGTCGGGACTGTACGTACCGCGGCTCTTCGACAACTACACCTCGTTCAGCGGGCGTCCGGCCGCGCTCTTCGCCCAGCCCGTGGTCCGCCGGCCGGGCGTCGGAATCGTGACCGTCCTGGGCGGCGGCTACCCGGCCTCGGGCGCCGCCGGTCCCGACCGGCTGCCCGTGCCCTACCTCCCGGAAGGTCTGAAGTACGACCCCCAGGAGGGTCCGGGCGAGGTGCAGACTCCGCTGATCGGCGCCCCCGCGGACGACCTGCTCATCGGCGACAAGGTGTGGTTCCGGCACGCCAAGGCCGGGGAGCTGTGCGAGCGGTTCGACACGCTCCATCTGGTGGAGGGCGACTCGGTGACGGCGGCCGTCCCGACGTATCGCGGGGAAGGCCACACCTTCCTCTGACCTCTGACGCCAGCGGCGTCTACCGGGACGGGCCGATACTGCTGCCCACGCCCCCACCGGTGTCCGCGTCGTCCGCCGGCCGGATCCCCTTGGTGATGCGGTCCATGTCGGACAGCGGCGGCCCGTCCCCACCCGCGTCGAAGGCGAACCGGACGATGACCAGCGACTGAGAACCCACGCTGGACGGAAACGCCAGCGACTGGACGTAACCCCCGGGCCCGGCAGCGGTCTTGACCTGCCAGCGCACGAAGTACCCGGCACGCCCGGCGACGGCGACCGGTCCCGCCTTCACCTGCTTGTGCGAGTCGATGCCGTGGAAGGGTCGCCGGTCGACGAGGTCACGGTCGTACGCGCTGTCCGCCGCGTCCCCGATGTCCTTTCGCGCAAGGACTTCCGGGGACTTCTCGTCGTTCCCGGTGACCGTGCGTGAGATGACCCACCCGTGGCGGCAGAGACCGGGGTGGCCGGGGCAGTCGTACGTCCCCGGAGTGGTCATCACCACATCGTCCTCGACGACGTTCTCCGGCCTCGCCCAGCCGTCGAGCAACGGCAAGGTGATGCCGTTGAGTTCGTCCACGACGACCGCCGGATCGCCGACCGCCGGATCCTCGACCGCCGGATCCTCGGCCGGGGGCTCGGATGCGGATGGGGTGGCCGGCTCAGTGGTCGGCGTGGTGTTGGTCGCCGCGTCGGCGGTGTCGTCGTTCCGGCCGAGGAGTACGGCGCCGGTGACGATCGAGGCCACCAGCACGGCTCCGGCGACGACGAGGGCGACGGCCTTGGCGCGGCCGGAGCTCCCTTCGGGGAACTCCGGCCGCGCCAACGGCTGTTGGAGAACATCGGGCTGACGCCGGTGGTCGGTCCACGCGGTCCCGTCCCACCAGCGCTCGACGAGCGGGTACGACGGGTCGCGGTACCAGCCGGGCGGAGGCGTCATGCTCATCCCGGCACTCTAGGACGTACATCGAAGATCAGTACACGGTGTCCGGCCCGCGGTCTCTTCTACAGCGGTGTGACGTACGCGCCCGAGATTCCGCCGTCCACCAGGAAGTCGCTGGCGTTCACGAAGGAGGAGTCGTCGCTGGCGAGGAACGCGACCGCCGCGGCGATCTCGTCGGCCTCCGCGAACCGGCCGACCGGGATGTGCACGAGCCGGCGTGCGGCCCGCTCGGGGTCCTTGGCGAACAGCTCCTGGAGAAGAGGGGTGTTGACCGGTCCGGGGCACAGGGCGTTGACCCGGATGCCCTCCCTCGCGAACTGCACGCCCAGTTCACGGGACATGGCCAGCACACCGCCCTTGGAGGCGGTGTAGGAGATCTGCGAGGTCGCCGCGCCCATCCGGGCCACGAAGGACGCCGTGTTGATGATGGAGCCCTTGCCCTGGCGCCGCATGTACGGGATCGCGGCCTTGCAACACAGGTAGACGGAGGTGAGGTTGACCTCCTGGACCCGCTTCCAGGCCTCAAGGCCCGTCTCCAGGATGGAGTCGTCGTCGGGCGGTGAGATGCCCGCGTTGTTGAAGGCGATGTCGACGGAACCGTAGGTGTCGTACGCCGTCTTGAACAGCGCCTCGACCTCCTCGGGGTCGGTGACGTCGACCTTCACGAAGATCCCGCCGACCTCCTCGGCGGCCGCCTTGCCGCTCGTCTCGTCGACGTCGCCGCAGACGACATGGGCGCCCTCGGAGGCGAGCCGGCGCGCGGTGGCGAGGCCGATGCCGCTGCCCGCGCCGGTGATGACGGCGGTACGGCCGACCAGCCGGCGGCAGATGATGTCAGGGGTGTCAGCGGTCACTGTGCGGGGCCCTCCGTGCTGATGAAGACGTTCTTGGTTTCGGTGAAGGCGGTGAGGGCGTCCGGGCCGAGTTCGCGGCCGATCCCGGACTGCTTGAAGCCGCCGAACGGGGTCCAGTAGCGGACGCTGGAGTGGGAGTTGACGGACAGGTTGCCGGCGCGGACGGCTCCCGAGACGCGCAGGGCGCGGCCGACGTCACGCGTCCAGATGGAGCCGGACAGGCCGTACTCGGTGGCGTTGGCGAGCCGGATCGCGTCCGCCTCGTCCTCGAAGGGGAGGACGACCGCGACCGGGCCGAAGACCTCCTCGACGGCCACACGCGCGTGCGGCTCGACGTCGGTGAGGACCGTGGGCGGGAACCAGAAGCCCGGGCCCTCGGGCGCCTTGCCGTGGATGCCGGGCGCGTCGGCGGCGACGTACGAACGTACGCGTTCCAGCTGCACCTTGGAGATCAGTGGGCCCATCTGGGTCCGCTCGTCGGACGGGTCGCCGACGACGACGGACGCGAGGGCCGGGGCGAGGAGTTCGAGGAAGCGGTCGTACGCGGAGCGCTGGACGAGGATGCGGGTGCGGGCGCAGCAGTCCTGGCCGGAGTTGTCGAGGAAGGACATCGGGGTGGTGGCCGCGGCGGCCTCGATGTCGGCGTCGGCGAAGACGATGTTCGGGCTCTTGCCGCCGAGTTCGAGGGTGACGCGCTTGAGGAGCGCCGAACCCTTTGCCAACACCCGTTTGCCTACGGCGGTTGACCCCGTGAAGACGATCTTCGCGACGCCGGGGTGCTCGACCAGCGCGTTGCCCGCGACGGGACCCGAGCCCGGGAGCACCTGGAAGAGATGTTCGGGAAGACCGGCCTCCAGGCCCAGTTCGGCCAGCCTCAGAGCCGTCAGAGGCGTCGTCTCGGCGGGCTTGAGGATGACCGCGTTGCCCGCCGCGAGTGCCGGTGCGGTGCCCCACGCGGCGATCGGCAGGGGGAAGTTCCAGGGGGCGATGACCCCGACGACGCCGAGCGGTTCGAGGATGGTGATGTCCAGGCCGCCGGCGACCGGGATCTGGCGGCCGGTCAGCCGCTCCACTCCCCCGGCCGCGTAGTCGAGCAGATCACGGACGTTGCCCACCTCCCAGCGGGCGTTGCCGATGACGTGACCGGCCTCTCTGACCTCCAACCGGGCCAGTTCTTCGAGGTGTTCGTCGACGACGACGGCGAAGCGGCGCAGCAGCCGGGCGCGCTCGCCCGGAGCCAGGGCAGCCCACCGGGTCTGTGCCTTTCCCGCCCGTACGACGGCGGCGTCGACGTCCTGCGGAGTGGCACCCGGGACGGTGGCGATGACCTCCTCGGTCGCCGGGTTGAGGACATCGAGTTCGTGCAGCTGCGACAAGGTCGGCCTCACAGACGTTCGAAGGAGCGGCGCAGCTCCCAGTCGGTCACCGCGGCGTCGAAGGCGTTCAGCTCGACGCGCGCCATGTTGCGGTAGTGCGCGACCACCTCGTCGCCGAAGGCGGCCCGGGCGATGGGGCTGTTCTCCCAGAGCTCAGCGGCCTCGCGAAGGGTGGTGGGAACGTGCTCGTAGTCGGCGGCGTACGCGTTGCCCGCGCACACGTCCGGCAACTCCAGCTTGTGCTCGATGCCGTACAGGCCGGCCGCGACGAGTCCGGCGACGGCCAGGTGCGGGTTGACGTCGCCACCAGGGAGCCGGTTCTCGAAGCGCATCGAGCGGCCGTGGCCGACGACGCGGAGGGAGCAGGTGCGGTTGTCGTAGCCCCAGGCGACGGCCGTCGGGGCGAAGGATCCCGGCTGGAACCGCTTGTAGGAGTTGATGTTCGGGGCGTAGAGGAGCGAGAAGTCGCGGAGCGCGGCGAGCTGCCCGGCGAGGAAGTACCGCATGATCTCCGACATGCCGCCCGGGTCGTCGGAGGAGCCGGCCATCACATTGGTGCCGTCCTTGTCCGCGAGCGAGAGGTGGATGTGGCAGGAGTTGCCCTCGCGCTCGTTGTACTTCGCCATGAAGGTGAGTGAGACGCCTTCCTGGGAGGCGATCTCCTTGGCGCCGGTCTTGTAGACGGCGTGCTGGTCACAGGTGACGAGGGCCTCGTCGTACTTGAAGGCGATCTCGTGCTGGCCAGGGTTGCACTCGCCCTTGGCGGACTCGACGATCAGGCCCGCCGCCTGCATCTCGTTGCGGATGCGGCGCAGCAGCGGCTCGATCCGGCCCGTGCCCAGCACCGAGTAGTCGATGTTGTACTGGTTCGCCGGGGTGAGGTCGCGGTAGCGCGCGTCCCAGGCCTGCTCGTAGGTGTCCTTGAAGACGATGAACTCGAGTTCCGTGCCGACCTGGGCGGTGAGGCCGAGCTCGGCGAGGCGGTCGAGCTGGCGGCGCAGGATCTGGCGGGGCGCGGCCACCACCGGGGAGCCGTCGTTCCAGGCGAGGTCGGCGATGAGCAGGGCCGTGCCCTCGTTCCAGGGCACCCGGCGCAGCGTGCTCAGGTCGGGGTGCATGGCGAAGTCGCCGTATCCCCGCTCCCAGGAGGACATCTCGTAGCCGTCGACCGTGTTCATCTCGGTGTCGACGGCGAGGAGGTAGTTGCAGCCCTCCGTGCCGTGTTCGAGGACGTCGTCGAGGAAGAAGCGCGCGGCGAACCGCTTGCCCTGGAGCCGGCCCTGCATGTCGGGGAAGGCCAGGACGACCGTGTCGATCTCACCGCCCTCCACCAGGCCGCGCAAGTCCTCGACGGTGAGCGGGGGTGTGCGGTCTGCCACCGGAAAAGCCTCCTTGGGTCAGCCGAGAGTCATAAGGTATTGCTGAGAACCATTGCTTGGGAAGGGGGCACGACCAGATGACCTGGGCGGAAACCGACGGCGGAGCGGACGACCGGCTGACGCCGGTGCTGCGGCCGGTCCGGGCGGGCAACGGTTTCGAGGAGGCGCTGGAGCAGATCCTCCAGATCGTCCGGCTCGGTCTGGTGCCGGGCGGTGAACGGCTGCCCGCCGAGCGTGAGTTGGCGGAGCGGCTCGGGATCAGCCGGGTGACCCTGCGCGAGGTGCTGAAGGTGCTCCAGGACCAGGGACTCGTCGAGGCGCGCCGCGGCCGGTACGGCGGCACGTTCGTCCTGCCGAGGGCCGACGCGCCTGGCGAGCACGAGCTGCGGCGCCGGGTCGCCGAGGTCGACATCGAGGACGTACTGCGCTTCCGCGAGGTCCTCGAGGTGGGCGCGGCGGGCCTGTGCGCGGCGCACGGCCTCGACGAGGAGCAGACCGGCCGGCTGCGGGAGGCCCTCGCCCGCACACAGGACGCTCCGCTGGCCGACTACCGCCGCCTGGACACCATGCTGCACCTCACCCTCGCCGAACTGTGCGGCTCCCCTTCGCTCGCCGCCCGGTACGCCGCCGTACGCGCCTCCGTGAACGACCTTCTCGACTGCATCCCGCTCCTCGTACGCAACCTGGAGCACTCCCAGCAGCAGCACAGCGCGCTGGTCGAGGCGGTCCTCGACGGGGACGCGGACGGGGCGCGGGAGATGATGCGGGAGCACTGCGGGGGGACGGCGGCGCTGCTTCGGGGGTTCCTGACGTGAGCCCGTAGGGGCTTGATTTCCATGCGACCGTCCGGCAAAGGTACGGACGCGTTCCATTGAGTGCGGAGGAGGCAGCGTGGGCGGCAGGCCGCTGATCGGTGTGAGTACGTATCTGGAGTCCAAGGCGCGCTGGGGCGTGTGGGAGCTGGAGGCGGCGTTGCTGCCGGTCGGCTATCCGCGGCTCGTGCAGCGGGCCGGCGGGCTTGCCGTGATGCTGCCGCCGGACGATCCGGCGTATGCGGCGGAGACCGTCGCCCGCCTCGACGGGCTCGTCGTCGCCGGTGGGCCGGACGTCGACCCAGCCCGCTACGACGCCGAGCGCTCCCCGCGCACCGGGCCGCCCAATCCGGAGCGCGACGCGTGGGAACTCGCCCTGATCGACGCCGCGTTGGCCTCCGGCACCCCGCTCCTCGGCATCTGCCGCGGCATGCAGCTCCTCAACGTCGCCCTCGGCGGGACGCTCGTCCAGCACCTCGACGGTCATGTGAAGGACGTCGGGGTGTTCGGGCGCCACGACGTGACTCCCGTGCCGGGGAGCCTGTACGCCGGTCTCGCGCCGGAGCCGACCGCCGTGCCGACCTATCACCACCAGGCGGTGGACCGTCTCGGCGAGGGCCTGCTGCCCTCGGCCCACGCGGTGGACGGGACGGTGGAGGCCATCGAACTTCCCGGCCCCGGTTGGGTGTTGGGGGTGCAGTGGCATCCGGAGATGGGTGAGGATCCCCGGGTCATGCGCGGGTTGGTCCAAGCCGCTTCCTGAGCCATTCGAGTGCGGCGTCGCCCTGCGCGCGCTGGAAGGCGCGCAGGGTCGGCAAGCCCGGGGGCGGTGGCTGCCGTGACTGCTGGATGAAATAGCCGGCCAGGGCCGCCAGGGTGGCGGTGACGCCTTCATGGCCGGCGCCTCTGCCCACCGGGTGGGCGGCGAACACCTCTTCCGGGTCCGGGCCGCCCTGGGCGCGGACACACGGCAGCATCACCAGCAGGTCGAACCAGGGCGCCGCCCTCACGGCGTGCGGCCAGTCGACGAAGACGACGCGGCGGTCCTGGGTGAGGAGAAGGTTGTCCGCGCGGAGATCGCCGTGCGCGAGGGTCTCTCCTGCGGCGAAGTCGCCCCAGGGGGCGGAGAGTTCGGCCAGCTCGCGCAGACGGCCCGCGGTCCACGGGTCGAGGCCCTCGCCGGTGTCGCCCGCGTCGGCCATGTGCTGCCAGCCGCGGAAGGAGTGCGCCATGGCTCTCGTCACCGGTGGCGCGTCCACCGGTGACGGGGTGAGCGTGCGGCTCAGCTCGACCATGGCGTCGAGGACGAGCTTCAACTCGTCCGCGCGCCACGGGACATGGGGCTGGCGGCCCTCGACGTCCTCGAAGACGAGGGCGACCCAGGTGCCGTCGTCGTAGGTGCCGAGGAGGCGGGGTGCGGGGGTGTCGGGCGGCAGTGCGGCGGCGTTGCTCGCCTCCCTGCGGTGGAGAGCGGGGCTCTGGGGGTTCGTGTCGGCGCTGACCGCCTTCACGAACGCGCGGTGTCCGTTCGCCGTGGTGACGCGGGCGGCTACGCCGGGTGAGAAGCCGCCGGGTTGTGTGACCGCCCCGGTCACGGGGGCGCCGAGCACCTGGGCGACCGCGTCGCGGACCGGCTGGGGCAGGTCTTCCCAAGGGGTGCGGACGCCTGCGGCGGGCGGGGCGGTCGGGGTCATGTCCCGCATGGTGCGGGTGGCGACTTGGGTCCCGCCATCGGTTTTTCGCCCCCTCCGCCCCTGCCCGTCCCGTACCTGGGGGCTGCCGCCCCCAGACCCCCGCTGTCGCGCTGAACGCGCTCGTCCTCAAACGCCGGACGGGCTAAGAATCTTCAGCCCTCCGGCGTTTGAGGAGCGGGGTCTGGGGCGGAGCCCCAGGAACAAGGGACGGGCAGGGGCGGAGGGGGCGAAAAACCCACCCCCTCAAACCCCCCGCGTCAACGACAACAGATCCCGCGCCGGCCCCGTAGGCCGATGCCCCGTGGGCCACACCGCCCGCAGGGACCGCCCCAGTCGCACGTCGGCCAACGGAACGCTCACCAGACGGTGGGCCGAGAGTTCCTCGCCGAGGGCCAGCTCGCTCAGGACCGCAGGGCCCGCCCCGCTGACCGCCGAGGCCTTGACCGCCGTCGTCGAGTTGAGCTCCAGGAGCGGCCGGGCCAGGCCACCGAGCGCCGCCTCCAGGACCTGACGGGTGCCCGACCCCTCCTCACGCAGGATCAGCGGCGTCGACGCGAGCTCCGCCGCGCCGAGGGGCTTGCGGCGGTGGGCCCAGGGGTGTTCCGGCGCCGTCACCACGATCAGGCGGTCGTGTGCGATGACCGCCGAATCCAGGCCCGTCGGCACCGCGAGGCCCTCCACGAAACCCAGGTCCGCCTCGTCCGCGAGAAGGCGTTGGGCAACGGACGCGGAGTTGCCGGCGAGGAGCGACACCGCCGTGTCCGGGCGCTGCCCGCGGAGCGCGATCAGCCAGCCCGGCAGCAGGTACTCGGCGATCGTCATGCTCGCCGCCACCCGAAGCCTGGAGTCACGTCTGTCGCGCAGTGCCTGCGCACCCGCGTCGAACGCCTCGGCCGCCTCCACGACGCGCCTCGCCCAGTCCGTGACCAGTACCCCCGCGTCCGTGAGGCGCGAACCCCGCGGTGAGCGGTCGACGAGCGCGACCCCGAGCTGGCGTTCCATCGAGCGGATGCGGCTGCTCGCGGCCGGCTGCGTGATCCCCAGTTCCCGCGCCGCCAGCCCCAGACTCCCCAGCCGCGCCACGGCCAGCAACAACTCCAGCGCACCCAGATCCGGCACTCGGCGCGCGATCCCGACGGAATGGTGCGTGACCCCGGCCGGCCCCTCGGGCTTGTCTGCGGCCGGCACCTCCGGCCTGCCCGCAGCCGGCACCTCCGACCTGCCCGCAGCCATCCCCCCGCCCCCGGGCCCAGCCGGTTCCTCAGCCCTGCTCCCGATCGGCTTCTCAGGCATGCTCATAAATCCAGCTTATGCCCTCATAGGGCAGCACTCCCTGGTGAGGAACCCAGGACGGCGGGACGGTGGAGTCATGGTTACCGCAGCGCAGCCCCTCAGGCTTCACAAAGCGGCGACTCCCCGCACGACAGGGACCCGCCGCGCCGTCGCCGTCCGGCATCTCGGTCCGAACTGGTACGCCTCGGTGATGGGCACAGCGATCGTCGCCACGGCGGGAGCGGGCCTCCCCTGGAACATTCCGGACCTGCGGACCGCGTTCGCCACCGTATGGGCGCTCTCACTGGCCATGCTGGTGGTCCTGCTCGTCGCCCGGACCCTGCACTGGACGTACCACGGCGACAAGGCCCGCGCCGACCTCCTCGACCCGGCCGTCGCCTCCTTCTACGGCTGCCTCGCGATGGCCCTGCTCGCCGTCGGCGGCGCCACCCTGGTCATCGGCCAGGACTGGATCGGTACGGCGGCGGCGGTCGCCCTGGACGCGGTCCTGTTCACGGCAGGAACGGTGACCGGTCTCGTCTTCGCGGTGGCCGTCCCGTACCTCATCATCGTCCGTGCCCGCATCGAGCCCGGCCAGGCCAGTCCCGTATGGCTGCTCCCCATAGTGGCCCCCATGGTCTCCGCGGCGCTGGGTCCCCTCCTCGTTCCCCATCTCCCGCCGGGCCAGGCTCAGGAGACCCTCCTCCTCGCCTGCGTCGCGATGTTCGGGCTCAGCCTGCTGGCCGTTCTGGTGATGCTGCCGTCGGTCTTCGCCCGGCTCCTCGTCTCGGGCCCGCTGCCGCTGGCGTCGACCCCGCTCCTCTTCCTGGTTCTCGGCCCGCTCGGTCAGTCCACGACCGCCGTCGGCAAGTTCGCGGACTTCGCACCCGGCGTGGTGCCCGCCCCCTTCGACCAGGGCTTCGGCATGCTCGCCGTGCTGTACGGCGTGCCCGTGATGGGTTTCGCGCTGTTCTGGCTCGCACTGGCGGCCGCGATGGTGGTGCGCGCCCGCCGCCGGGGCATGGGCTTCTCCATGACCTGGTGGGCCTTCACCTTCCCGGTGGGAACCTGTGTGACCGGAGCCGAAAGCCTGGCCAAGCACACCGGGCTCGCCGTGTTCGACTGGCTTGCGGTCGCCCTGTACGTGCTCCTCGTGGCCGCCTGGGCCGTGGCCGCGGTCCGCACGGCCCGCGGCCTGGTCAACGGCAGGCTGCTCGCAGCACCGCACTGAGCACCCGCGGGGCTGTCGCCAAGGAAGGCCCGTACCAGGTGAGACGGCGACCGTCGACGAGCGCGCAGGGCACGCCCTCGAACGCCTCCGGTCCGTCGTCGGGTGTGAAGCGGTACGGCTCGTCGCGCAGGACGACGAGTTCCGCAGCGGCGGCCCTGAGCTCCTCGATGGCGATCCGCGGATAGCGTTCCGGGTGCGTCGCGTACAGGTTGTCCACACCCAGGCGCGCCAGCACGTCTCCCGCGAAGGTGTCGCGGCCGAGGACCATCCAGGGGCGCCGCCAGACGGGCACGATCGCGGTCGTACGACGATCCGGAACCGGTGGGTCCTGCCAGGCGCTCTCCGCCTCGTCGAGCCAGCGCGGCCGGGCCTTCGCGCCGCACGCGTCCACCACCCGTCCCAACTCTCGGATGGCCCCCGGCACGTCCCGTACCTCGGTGACCAGGACCTCGACTCCCGCCGCGCGCAAGGCCGTCAGGTCGGGCTCGCGGTTCTCCTCCTCGTTGGCGAGGACCAGGTCGGGGGAGAGCTCGACGATCCTGTCGACCTTGGGGTTCTTGGTGCCGCCGATCCGTATGACGTCGAGGTCCGCCGGATGGCTGCACCAGTCGGTCGCGCCGGCCAGGACGCCGGGCAGGGAGACGGCCACGGCCTCCGTCAGCGACGGTACGAGCGACACGACGCGCATCAGGGGTGCCTCCCCCACGTCGTGATCAGCGGATAGGAGTTGACCGCGAAGGCGGGGTCGTCCAGGAGGCGCAGACAGCGGTCCAACTGCTCCTCGGTCAGACCCTCCTCGACCAGCCGGCTCTCCAGCTGGCGCATGTTGACCTGGTGCAGCCGGCTGCCGGGTGAGCCGCCGCGCCAGGACTCGGCGTACGTGGACGAGGCCACGCCGACGAGCCCCGCCCCGCGCAGTGCGGCGTACGCGTGCAGCCCCCAGTGAATGTCGGCGCCCGCCCGCGTGACGACGCCCATGACCGCGTCGTGCATCTTCTCGAACAGTTCGGCCGCCCCCGGCCAGGGTGACGCCAGCACGGGGACGTATCCGAAGTCGAACTCGTCGAGGACCAGTGACCCTCCGGGCCGCAACGCCCGCACCAGCCGGTCGAGGGCCGCCATACGCTCGGGCACGTGCAGCAGGACGAGCCGGGCGTGGATGAGGTCGAACTCCTCCTCCGGCAGCTCGTCCGTGCTGATGTCGTGCCGCAGGACGTGCAGGTTGCCACGCTCGGGCAGGCCGTCCATCCAGCGCGGTTCGATGTCGGTGACGAGGACCGAGCCGGTCGGGCCGACCCGGTCGGCGAGCCAGCCGGCGACGGAGCCGCCGCCTCCGCCCACTTCCAGGCAGCGCATCCCCGGACCGACGCCCAGCTCGGTGAGGCGCGCGAAGGTCACCGGGTCGTAGCAGGTCTCCAGGGCGTCGAAGCGCCCGCCGGCGTGCTCGGAGGTGTTGTCGAAGGCGTAACCGGAGGTACCGGACATGCAGTCAGTATCGCAGCGGTACCCGGAACGGGGATCGGTCACGGACGGATCGGCCCCGCCCAAAAGCGTGCCGGTCGCCGGTCGTCGGTCGTCGGTCGTCGGTCGTCGGTCGTCGAAGGAGGGGACGGCACCGCCCAAGTGCGCACCGGCTTCCTCCCGGCGTCAGCGCTTCCCGGAGTTGTGGCGGTCCTCCACCGCGTCGATGTGGTCGGCGACCTCGACCACGATCACCCGGGTGTCCGGCACGGTCGCCCGCCACCGGTGCCGGACGCCGCCCGTCAGATACATGGTGTCGCCGCGCCCGAGGCGATGCGCCCGGCCCTCCGCCTCGACCTCGACGGCGCCCTCGACGACGTACATCAACTTGTCGTTGCGGAGCTGGAGTTCACGCCCCTCGTCGTGGTCGCCGGTGAATTCGGTGGCGTGCAGCTGGTGGTGACCGCGCACCAGGGGGCGCACGCGTGCATCGGGGGCGTACTCGGCGGATTCCGCGCGCACGACGTCCACGCTGCACGCCGGGTCGGCCGCGGCGAGCAGCTCGACGGCCGTGGTGCCGAGTGCGTCGGCGACTCTCTCCAGGGAACTCTTGCTGGGCCGGGCACGTTCGTTCTCGACCTGGCTGAGAAAGGGCACCGACAGGCCGCTGCGCTCGGCCACGACGGCGAGGGTGAGGTCCAGGGCACGGCGGCGACGCCGTACTGCCGCACCCACCCGAAGGGGTTGTTCTTTGTGGTCGCCCATCGCTTCGGCTCCCTCCCTTGCGTCGTCGGTCCCTGCTGCAGCCAGTGCTTCGGCCCACTACTTCTGAAGAGTTGTTTGCACCCTACGCATGTTCGGCAAACCGTTTCACGCACCCGTCACATCGCTGACACGCAGAAGGAGGGTAAGGGTTACAGTTCGCGCCAATAGAGGAGCTGGCCCGCTTCACCGGGCGCCGCGCCCTCGCTCGGGATGAAAAGGCTGACCAGCAGGGCCGGATGCCCCTGCGGGTCGGCGAGTAGGGCCGCCGACGGGTTGGCGAAGGCCAGGCTGCCTCCGTGGGTGCGCACGGTCAGCCGTTCGGCCCGTCCGGTCGAGTAATCGTAGGCGTACGTCCGCCAGCTCCCGAAGTCCTCGCGCCGCCGCTGGCCCTCTATCAACACCAGCTCGCCGCCGCCGAGTTCGAGGGCTGAGCGGTCGCCTATGTTTCCGCCGGTCCCCCAGGCCTTCAGCGCACGGTCCAGGTGCTGGTCGGGCTCGGCCTGCCAGGTCGTGAAGTCCGTGAGGGTGGCCCGGAGTTGGCGGTCGGTGTCGCACTGCGCCTGATAGTGCCCGGTGAGTTCGACAGTGCCGTCATGCACGGCTGTGATGTCCGGCGTGCCCTCGGCACAGCGCGAGAGGGTGCGCGGCGCGTCGTAGGCATGGTCGGCGTCCCCGGCCAGCAGGGCGTCGAGATCGGCGTAGCCGCGTACCGCGATGTGGTTGTCCGGATCCTTCTCGTACGCCAGTACGTAGCCACCGGCGCCGTCGGCGGCGAGGGTGGGCTGGCTGGTGCCCGCGCCGAAGTCGTGGCGGCGGGTCCAGGTCCGCAGATCCGTGGAGGTGGCGACGGCCGAGTGGAAGCGGCCGTCGGCGAGGGTCGAGTGGTAGACGGCAAGATAAGTGCCGTCCGGCGCCTGGCTGATCTCCGCGGTGTCCATGGTGTGGCCGGAGTCGTCCCGCAGGTCGTAGACGTAACCGTCGGCGTCGCGCACGTCCCCCGCCAGCGACTCCAGCCGCGCCATGACGGCGGACGTGGGTTCCGCGTGCGCGCCCGGCGACACGGCCGTCAGCAGTACCACGAGGAGGCCGACGAGGCGGCCGGGGCGGAGCAGGGATCGCACGGGGGTCTCACAGGAACGCAGGGAGGAGAGGAGCCGAGCGTACGGAGGAGTCGCGGGCTCCGGGAACTCCGCGAGGGGTGGCCTTCGCCACACGGGACACCGGACACGTGACCCGTGCGGCGAAGGTCCACCCCTCGCCGAACCAGCTGAGGACTACTGAGGAGTCATCCGCTCCACCATGTCCGGGTGCTCCTTCAGCCACGCGGCCACGGCGTCCTCCTCATGCCCCTGGCCCTGATCCTTGATCTCGGCCTCCAGGCTGCCGAGTTCGCCCTCGCTCATCTTGAAATTCTTGATCCACTCGGTGAGCTGGGGGTACTGCTCCGGGAAGTTCTTGCTGGAGATCGTCCGGATCGTGTTGCCCTCGCCGAACAGCTTCTTGTCGTCCGCGAGTTTGGTGAGGTCGTACTCGCTGTACGCCCAGTGCGGCGACCAGAGGACGACGGCGACGGGCTCCTTCTTGGCGTACGCGCGCTTCAGCTCGGCCAGCATCGCGGGCGTGGAGCCGTCGACGACCTTGTACTCCTTGTCCAGGCCGTAGCCGGGCAGCACCTTCGTCTTGAGCAGGTTCATCTCGCCGGTGCCCGGTTCGATACCGATGATCTTCCCGCCGAAGGTGCTGCCCTTGCCCTTGAGATCCGCGAGGGACTTGACGTCCTTCACGTACGACGGGACGGCGATCTCCAGCGAGGTCGGTTCGTACCAGGTGCCGAGGTCTCTCAGATCGTTCTTGTGCTGATCCCAGTAGTTGGACTGGGCGTACGGCAGCCAGGCGTCGAAGTTGAGATCGAGGTCACCGGAGGCCAGTCCCGTGTAGACGGGGCCGACGTCCATCTGCTTCATGTTCATCGTGTAGCCGCGCCGGGCCAGGACGTTCTTCCACAGGTAGGTGACGGCGACGTCCTCGTCCCAGGGGAACCAGGCAACGTCCAGCGGGCGCTTCGTCTCGGCACTGGCGGCGGCGGTCTTGACCGGGGCCAGCTTGTCGACGACGCCGGGGTTCTTCTTCAGCCAGGCGCGCACGGCGTCCTGCTGCTTGCCCTGGCCGGCCTTGTTGATCTCCGACTCGAGGCTGGTGAGCTGCTGTTCGGTCATCTTGAAGTTCTTGAGCCACTCGCCGACGACCGGGTTCTCCTGGGCGAAGCCCTTGCGGGAGAGCGTGTGCACACCGTCGCCCGAGCCCCAGGCGCCCTTCGGGTCCTTGAGCTTCTTCAGGTCGTAGTCGCTGTACGCCCAGTGCGGCGACCACAGGGTGACGACGACGGGCTCCTTCTTGGCGTACGCGCGCTTCAGCTCGGCCAGCATGGCGGGCGTGGAGCTGTCGACGACCTTGTACTCCTTGTCGAGCCCGTACTCCTTGAGGACCTTGGTCTTGAGCAGGCTCATCATTCCGGCGCTGGACTCGATGCCGGTGATCTTGCCGCCGAACTCGTCGGCCTTGCCCTTGAGGTCTTCCAGGCTGTTGATGTCCTTCATGTACGAGGGGACGCTCAGCTCCAGCGACGTCGGGCCGTACCAGGAGCCCAGGTCGTCGAGGTCCTTGCCGTACTTCTTCCAGTACTGCTCGTGGGTGGTCGGCAGCCAGGAGTCCGTCTCGAAGTCGATGTCGCCCTGGGCGAGCGAGGTGTAGAGGGGGCCGGCGTCGAGCTGCTTCGTCTCGACCTCGTAGCCGCGCTCCTCCAGGATCTCCTGCCACAGGAAGGTGGAGGCGACGCCCTCGTCCCACGGGATGTAGCCGATGCTGATCTTCTTGCCCTGGCCCACGTCCTTGCCGTCGGCGGCGGTGGAAGTGGTGGCACTGCCACCGAAGATCCCCATGCCGCCCGCGACCAGCGCGAGCACGACGACTCCGACCATGGCCACGACCGGGCGGGGGCGGTAGGACCAGAGCTTCAGGCCCTGCGCGGCCCGCAGCCTGGCGGCGGTGCGGCGGCCGAGCGGCGAGACCTGGGTGCCCAGGGCGCTGGTCATCCGGTCGAGGTAGATCGCCAGGATGACGATGGCGACGCCCGCCTCGGAGCCGAGGCCGACGTTCAGCTGGCCGATGGCCTGGTTCACGTCGCCGCCGAGGCCGCCGGTGCCGACCATTCCGGCGATGGCGGCCATGGACAGGCCCAGCATGATGACCTGGTTGACGCCCGCCATGACAGTCGGCAGGGCCAGCGGGAGCTGGATGCGCAGCAGGGTGTCGCGCGGGGTGGTGCCGAACGCGTCGGCCGCCTCGACCAGGTCCTTGTCGACCTGGCGGATGCCCAGTTCGGTCATCCGGACGCCGGGTGCCAGCGCGAAGATCAGGGTGGCGACCATGCCCGCGGGGGCGCCGGTACCGAAGAACAGGATGGCCGGGATGAGGTAGATCATCGCGGGCAGCGTCTGCATGAAGTCGAGGACGGGTCGGACGACGCTGCTGACCCGGTCGGAGCGCGCCGCCCAGATTCCCACGGGCACGGATATGACGAGCGCGATGACGGTCGCCACAAGGACGAGCGAGAGGGTCACCATCGCGTCCTCCCACAGTTCGAGGGAGTCGATGAAGGCGAATCCCAGGAAGGTGAGGACACCGGCGGAGGTGCCGCGCAGCCAGAACGCGATCACGGCGAAGATCGCCGCGAGGAGGAGCGGTTCGGGGGCCTGGAGCACGGCGTTGACACCGTCGTAGGCACCATCGAACACGGTCTTGAGGAAGTCGAAGAACCACGCCATGTGGTTGAGGAGCCAGTCGACGGTGTCGTTGACCCAGTCACCGAACGGAATCCTAGGCACCGGCCTTCACCGCCTTCTCGCGCGGCGTGGCACAGCGGACGGGGGTCCCCTGCTCGTCTCCCAGGTAGCCGACGAGCCGCTGTCTCGGGACCACACCCACCAGCTTCTGTCTCTTGTCGAGCACCGCTACGGGGTGCGAGACACGGGCGCTGATCGCGCAGAGTTCGTTGAACGGCGTGTCGGTCGTGGCGGTCTCGCAGGCGCAGTCCGCCTCGTCGCCGCTCAGGTTGGTGTCCATCACGGACTCCGCCGTCAGCACGCGGGAGCGGTCGACGTCCTGGGTGAAGGAGGCGACGTAGTCGTCCGCGGGGCGCACCAGGATGTCCTCGGCGGTGCCGATCTGGACGATACGTCCGTCGCGCATGACGGCGATCCGGTCGCCGAGCCGCATGGCCTCGTTGAGGTCGTGCGTGATGAAGACGATGGTCTTCTTGAGCTTCTTCTGGAGTTCGATCAGCTGGTCCTGCATGTCGCGGCGGATCAGCGGGTCGAGTGCGCTGAACGACTCGTCCATCAGCAGCAGGTCGGCGTCCGTGGCGAGCGCGCGGGCCAGGCCCACGCGCTGCTGCATACCGCCGGACAGTTCGTCGGGCCAGGACCTCTCCCAGCCCGCGAGCCCGGCAAGCTCCAGAGCCTTGGTGGCGCGTTCCTCGCGCTCGGCGCGCGGCACGCCTTGTACTTCGAGGCCGTACGCCGCGTTCTCACGGACGCTGCGGTGCGGAAAGAGCGCGAAGTGCTGGAAGACCATGCTGATCTTCCTCGCCCTGACCTCGCGCAGTTCGCGGGCGCTGAGCTGTGTGAGGTCCTGACCGTCGAAGCGCACATGGCCGCCGGTCGGCTCCAGCAGTCCGTTGAGCATGCGCAGCAAGGTCGATTTGCCGGAACCGGACAGGCCCATGACGACGAAGGTCTGGCCGGGCTCCACCGTGAAGGAGACGTCGATCACCGCGGCGGTGGTGCCGTCGGCTCGGAGTTCCTCACGGTCCGCTCCCTGACGGAGCCGCTCCATCGCCTCTTCGGGTCGTCTGCCGAACACCTTGTACAGGTGCTCGGCTTCTAGCCTGGATGACACGTGTGCCTCTCGTCCGGAAGGTCTGAGCGCTTCGACGCTGGAGCGCTTGAACGATTGGCCCTCTGTACGTCGCTTGAACGACGGTTGAAGACGCAACCGGCTCTGTTCAGAGGCGGCGCCTGCCCCCGCTTAGGTGGAGCAAACACAAGAGTGGTTCACGTCACTGTCGGCGGCGGTCCTGTCAGTGCCGTACGGCATGATGCGAAGCGTGACCAGACGCCTGATGCTCCTCGACACCGCCTCCCTTTACTTCCGGGCCTATTTCGGGGTTCCCGATTCGGTGAAGGCTCCGGACGGCACGCCGGTAAACGCCGTGCGCGGGCTGCTGGAGTTCATCGACCGCCTGGTCAAGGACCACCGTCCGGACGACCTGGTGGCCTGCATGGACGCGGACTGGCGCCCGCAGTGGCGGGTCGACCTCATCCCCTCCTACAAGGCGCACCGCGTCGCCGTGGAGACCGAGACCGGCCCGGACGAGGAGGAGGTGCCCGACACCCTGTCCCCGCAGGTGCCCGTCATCGAGGACGTCCTCGACGCACTGGGCATCGCGCGCGTGGGAGTGTCCGGGTACGAGGCGGACGACGTGATCGGCACATTCGCCGGACGCGCCACCGGCCCGGTCGACATCGTCACCGGCGACCGCGACCTGTACCAACTGGTCGACGACAAGCGGGAGATCCGCGTCCTCTATCCCCTCAAGGGCGTCGGCCTGCTCCAACTCACCGACGAGGCCTGGCTGCGCGAGAAGTACGGCGTCGACGGCCCGGGGTACGCGGATCTGGCGCTGCTCCGCGGCGACCCCAGCGACGGGCTGCCCGGCGTCCCCGGAATCGGGGAGAAGACGGCGGCCAAGCTGCTCGCCGAGTTCGGTGACCTCGCCGGAATCATGGCGGCGGTGGACGACCCGAAGGCCAAGCTGACCCCCTCGCAGCGCAAGCGCCTCGATGAGTCACGGCCGTACGTCGCCGTGGCGCCCACGGTCGTCAAGGTCGCCGGTGACGTCCCTCTGCCGGACGTCAACACCGCGCTGCCGCACCGGCCGCGCGACCCGGCCGCGCTGGACGCGTTGGCCGTACGGTGGGGTTTGGGCGGTTCGTTGCACAGGTTGCTCTCGACTCTTCAGGTTTGAGGTGTTAACTGGAGAGAGGTGCTAGCTTAGGTAAGCCTTAGCTCGCTGAATGGGAGGCCGTCATGGCAGAGCGTCCGGAACGCAGGACTCCGAAGCCGCACACCGCGCGGGTCGTGCGGACCGAGCGGCTGACCCCGCACATGCAGCGGGTCGTCCTCGGCGGCGAGGGCCTCGCCGAATTCACCGCGGGTTCGTGCACCGACCACTATGTGAAGCTGCTGTTCGGTGTGGAGGGCGTCACCTACCCCGAGCCGTTCGACATGAAGGTCATCCGCGAGGAGTTCCCGCGCGACCAGTGGCCCGTGACCCGCACATACACGGTGCGCCACTGGAACCCCGAACACCGCGAGCTGACCCTCGACTTCGTGGTCCACGGCGACGAGGGCCTCGCCGGGCCCTGGGCGGCGAACGTGCAACCGGGCGAGCTCGTACGGTTCAACGGCCCCGGCGGTGCGTACGCCCCCGACGCGAGCGCCGACTGGCACCTGCTCGCCGGTGACGAGAGCGCCCTGCCCGCGATCGCGGCCGCTCTGGAGTCGCTGCCCGCGGGGGCCGTGGCGCACGCCTTCGTGGAGATCTCGGACCCCGCCGAGGAGCAGAAGATCGATTCCGATGTGGACGTCGTCTGGCTGCACCGGGGAGAGCGGCCCGTCGGCGAGGCGCTGGTGGAGGCCGTACGAGCCCTGGAGTTCCCCGAGGGCCGGGTGCACGCGTTCGTGCACGGCGAGGCGGGCTTCGTGAAGGAGCTGCGCCGGCTGCTGCGGGTCGAGCACGAGTTCCCGCGCGAGGACCTGTCGATCTCCGGCTACTGGCGGCTCGGGCACAACGAGGACGGCTGGCAGGCGTCGAAGCGGGAGTGGAACGCGCAGGTGGAGGCGGAGCAGGAGACATCGGCCTGATCGCAGGGCGGAGCAGGAGTGGTCCGCCTGATCTCAGGAAGCCATGCACGACGGAAGGCGGCCACGCGTCACGCGAGGCCGCCTCTGACGTTTCCGAGGTCACCCATGTGCGCGTCCGGATCGTCTGCCAACTCGGCCAATTGCGGGGCAGATTGATGCCGTTTCAGACCGCTCCCTCGATCTTGAGCTGGTCCACGAGAGGCTGAAAGAGGGTGCGGACGGGTCGCACCCTCCCCGCCTCAGCCCACTCCCGAGGACACGCTTCCACCGCGCTCTACGGCCTCCGCCTGACACCCGCTCCGGCCTCCGCCTCGAAGTAACGGCGACCCCGCCCACAAGGGCGTGAGGACTTAGGCCCGCCGCGGACACGGCCGCGACACGCGAGCGAAACAGGCAATCCCTAATTTCTGTCACCCGACAGGAATACCGCCGGACCACCGCCCACCCTTCCGCGCCGAAGGCAGGTGCCACCGTGACCACCACCGCCCCCTCCGACGTACGCCCGGACCCACCGGATTCCCCCGGCGACCAGTCCCTCGCCGAGTTCGGCTACCGCCAGGAACTGCACCGCAGCCTCGGCCGGTACGCCTCGTTCGCCGCCGGGTTCTCCTTCATCTCCGTACTGACGACCGTCTTCCAGTTCTTCGCCTTCGGGTACGCGTTCGGCGGCCCCGTCTTCTTCTGGACCTGGCCGGCCGTTCTGGTGGGTCAGCTGCTGGTGGCCGCGTGCTTCGCGGAGCTGGCCGCGCGCTATCCGATCTCGG
This sequence comes from Streptomyces sp. NPDC127595, assembly GCF_042671685.1. NCBI lineage: Bacteria > Bacillati > Actinomycetota > Actinomycetes > Kitasatosporales > Streptomycetaceae > Streptomyces > Streptomyces sp. NPDC127595. The sequence continues at coordinate 152,493 of NZ_JBHXWK010000009.1, forward strand.
GCTCGATCTACCAGTGGTCCTCGCGGCTCTCGAACCTCTCCTTCGGCTGGTTCGCCGGCTGGATCATGGTGATCGGGCAGATCGTGGTGGTCGCTGCGGCGGCGCTCGCGCTGCAGATGGTGCTGCCCGCGATCTGGTCCGGCTTCCAGCTCGTGGGCAGCGATCCGACACCCACCAGTGCCGACGGCGCGGCCAACGCGGCGGTCTTCGGGGTGATCCTGCTGGTCCTGACCACGCTGGTGAACCTGCTCGACAACCGGGTGATGTCCGTGGTCAACCGGGTCGGCGTGACCGCTGAGATCATCGGCGCGGTCCTGATCATCGTGCTGCTGCTGACCCACTCCGAGCGCTCCCCCGGCATCACCTTCCACACCGCCGAGGGCAGCACCGGCCTGTTCGGCGCGCTGATGGTGGGCTCCTTCATGGCGGCGTACGTGATGATCGGCTTCGACAGCGCGGGCGAGATGAGCGAGGAGACCCGCGATCCACGCCGTACCGCGCCGCGTACGATCCTCACCGCGCTCGGCGCGGCGGGTCTGCTCGGCGGCCTGATCGTCCTCGGCGGACTGCTCGCCGCCCCCAGCCTCACGGACGGCCGCCTCGGGGTGGAAGGCCTGAGCTACGTCCTGACCAGCACCCTCGGCGACGGAGTCGGCCGCGCGCTCCTCGCCGACGTGGTGGTGGCCATCGCGGTGGCGACGCTGGCGATCCAGACGGCCGCCTCCCGCATGCTCTTCTCCATGGCCCGCGACGGCCGGCTGCCCTTCGCCACCCGCCTCGCCAAGGTCAACCCGCGCACCGGTATGCCGAACGCCCCGGCCCTGGTCGTCGGCGTCCTCGCAGCCGCCGTACTGCTCCTCAACTTCGCCTCCCCGGAAGCCTTCCTGGCCATCGGCACCACCTGCATCGTGATGCTGTACCTGGCCTACGCGATGGTCACCGGACCACTCCTTGTGCGACGGCTGCGCGGCCAGTTCCCCGGCCCGGACGGCGTCGACGAGGAGGGCCGCCCCCTGTTCTCCCTCGGCCGCTGGGGCGTCCCGGTCAACGCGATCGCCCTCGTCTACGGCCTTTTCATGACCGTCAACCTCGCGTGGCCCCGCGCCGCGGTGTACGACCCGGCGGGCGGGCACTGGTACTTCCAGTGGTTCACCGTGCTGTTTCTCCTGGTCACCGTAGGGCTCGGCTTCCTGTGGAGGGCCGTGGAGGCCCAACGAGAGCGCACGGTGTCGGGACCTCCCCCTGCGGAATCCCTCCCGACACCGACTCAGTAGCGGACCCTCACCGGCAAGCTGAACGCGGCGGCGCAGGGCGGGCCCCGGCCAGTCGGCCGGGGCCTTCTCCACTCCGCCTAGAACTTGTTTGTGCAGGTCAGGCAGATGCGGGCCGCACTCCACTCGGCGAAGGCCATCCGGTACCGGGTCACCGCGGCCTGTATGACCGCACCCCACACCAGCCCGCCGACCGCGACCAGCAGGCCGAGGAGGACCTCGCCCGACGCCATGAACGCGATGCCCGCCAGCACAGCCAGCAGCGCCATCCACACCTTGGCGTCAGGCTCCGACGGCGGCGCGTAGTTGATCCGCAGCGGCGACTCGGCCGGCAGGCTCTGCCAGTAGTGGGCGAGCTTCTCTATGTTCCCCGACTGACACTTCATGCATTGCATGCCAACCCCCCGAGATTCAGCGGCAGTTGAGCGAAGGTTCGGGGGGCCGGGGAGGGGGCGGCAAGGGCTACCGGCGAGTGTGTGAGCGGGGCCACAGGCCGGGCGCGGCAACAGCCCCATATGCATCAGGCATGACCCTCAGGTAGTTGCGCGGTCACGCCTCGAGAAGCTCCGGCCCAACCTTCGCGAACAAGCCCACTACGCCGACGTCAGCGCAACGAGGGCCTTCTTGCCGACGCCTCGGCTTCTACGACCATCACCCCGAGCCGTGTACGGCGGTCACCGAGGCGCAGGACACGGTTCCGCCCTCGTACGCTTGACCAGGTGAGACGTAAATCCCGGACCCCGCCCTCCCCCCTGCCGCAGCGTGACGGGGTCGACCCCGTGCGGATCAGGCTGCCGGAGGACGGGGGGTGGGTCACCGTGCGGGAGCATCTGGTGGAGCGGCTCGCGCCGCCGGCCGAGGTGATCGACCGGATGATCGGGGACGGGCAGATCGTCGCGGCGGACGGGCGGCCGGTGGCGGGCGACACGGCGTATGTGCCGGGGATGTTCGTGTGGTTCCACCGTGAGCCGCCCGACGAGGAGCGGGTGCCGTTCGCACTCGACGTCGTGTACCGCGACGAGCACATCGTGGTGGCCGACAAGCCGCACTTCCTCGCCACCAATCCGCGCGGCAGTCATGTCAGGGAGACCGCCCTCGCCCGGCTGCGAGTGGACCTCGGTATCCCGGCGCTCGGCGCCGCGCACCGCCTGGACCGGCTGACGGCCGGGCTCCTGCTGTTCACAGTGCGGCCCGAGGAGCGCGGCGCGTACCAGACGCTGTTCAGCGAGAAGCTGGTCAGGAAGGAGTACGAGGCCCTCGCGCCGTACTCCCCCGGCCTCGCTCTGCCGTGCACCGTCCGCAGCCGGATCCTCAAGGAGCGCGGCGTGATGGCCGCCCAGGAGGTCGAGGGCGAGCCGAACGCCGTCACCCGGGTCGAACTGCGCGAGCATCGTGACGGCATCGGGCGCTACCGGCTGACGCCCAGCACCGGGCAGACCCATCAACTCCGGGTCCATATGAACGCGTTGGGCGTGCCGATCCTCGGCGATCCCCTCTACCCGGTGGTGACCGGCCCCGTGCCGTCCGGCGATTTCCGGCGTCCGCTCCAACTGCTGGCGCGGAGGCTGGAGTTCACCGATCCGGTCACGGGGCACGGGCACCGGTTCGTCAGCGGGCGGGTGCTGGAAGCCTGGTCCTCCTACGACGACTGGGCGTCCCCGGGCCCCTTGGAGGAGTCGGCTCAGTAACCGCGCCACCAGCGCAGGAACCGCTGCCAGGCGCCGAGTCGGTATGCGGGCTCCGGCGCCGGCGTGGGCTGCGGGGCCGCCGGCTGCGGTGCGGGCGCGGGCGACACCGTGTCCTCCGTCGTGACCTGCCAGCTCGGCCGCTGGCGCGGCATCGCGTGGAGGGCGGGCAACTGCGTGACGTCCTGCGGGGGTTTCGGCTGGAAGCGCACCGGCAGCTCCACCAGGTGACGCGAGGACATCGACGACCGCCAGCGCAACTCGTGTTCCTCACAGTCGAGTTGCACGTCCGGTACGCGCATCAGCAACGCGTCGACACCGACGTCGGCGATGGCACGGCCGATGTCCTGGCCCGGGCACTCGTGGGGGCCGCCGCCGAAGGCGAGGTGGGACCGGTTGCCCTGCATGTTGGCGGCGAGGTCGGGGCGTACCTTCGGGTCGACGTTGCCCGGTGCGATCCCGAAGAGCAGTCCGTCGCCCTTGCGGATGCGCTTGCCGCCCAACTCCGTGTCCTGCTTGGCGAAGTAGCCGAGTACGGCGCTGAACGGCGGTTCGTCCCAGAGGGACTGCTCGACCGCCTCGGGCACCGTCATCTGCCCGCCGTTCAACTGGGCGCGGAAGCGCGGGTCGGTGAGGACCATGCGCAGCACGTTGGCGATCAGGTTGGCGGTGGCCTCGTAGGCGGCGAGCAGCACGAGCCACAGGTGCTGGGTGACCTCGTCGTCGGTGAGGCGCGCCGGGTGGTTGATGAGGTGGCTGGTGAAGTCCTCCTCGGGCTGGGCGCGGCGGCGGGCCGTCTGCCGTGCCAGGACGCCCTGGACGTACTCATTGCTGGCGATCGCCGTCTCGGTGCCCTTGAGCAGGTCGCGGGTGGCCTGCACGATGCGGTCGTTGTACTCCTCGGGCATGCCGAGGACCTCGCACATCACGGCCATCGGCAGGTGCTCGGCGAACTGGCCGACCAGGTCGGCCCTGCCCTGCTCGCAGAACTCGTTGACGAGGCGCTGGGTGGCGCGGTTGATGTGGCGCCGCAGACTGCGGTGGTCGATGGTCGACATGGCGCCGGTGACCGCTCCGCGCAGCCGCAGATGCTCGTCGCCCTCGGCGTGGGAGCAGATGGGCTGCCAGGCGATGTGCGGCGCGAGCGGGTGGTCGGGGCCCGCCGTGCCGTCCTTGACCGCGGTCCACAGGCGGCTGTCGCGCGCGAAGTGCGAGGGGGTGCTCACCATGTGCAGGTTCTCGCCGTGGCCGAGCACCACCCAGATCGGCACGTCGTTGTGGAGCAGCACGGGGGCGACGGTGCCGTGTTCGGCGCGGAGTTTCTCGTACAGGGCTCCCATGTCCTCCGCCTCGGGTCCGTACAGCCGGCGCAGTCCGCCGGGACCGAGGCCGTGGGCGGGGCAGCCGGGCGGCGGGTCGAGCGTGAAGTCGTCCGTGCCGGTCGAGGACGTACCGGTCGGGGAGTGGGATTCAGGCGTCACGGTGATCGCTCCGAAGCTGAAGTGGATCCGGTGTCTTGGGAGTTGGTGGTGTACGTGCCGGTGCGGGGCCGCGTCTTGTCGGTTCCGTACGTGGGTCAGGCGCTCGACGAGGCCATCGCCAGCGAGTGCAGGAAGCGCATCAGTGTCATCAGGACGTCTCTGCTGGAGGCCCGGCGGCGCGCGTCGCACTGCACGATGGGGATCTCCTCGGCCAGGTCGAGCGCGGACCGCAGATCCTCGATCGGGTAGTCGGGGGCGTCCGGGAAGGTGTTTATGGCGACGACGAACGGCACACCGCGTTCCTCCAGGCGGCCGATGACGTCGAAGCTGACCTCCAGGCGGCGGGTGTCGATCAGCACGACCGCGCCGAGCGCTCCCTCGAAGAGGCCGTTCCACAGGAACCAGAAGCGCTCCTGGCCCGGCGTTCCGAACAGGTAGAGCACGAGCTGTTCGGTGATCGAGATGCGGCCGAAGTCCATGGCGACGGTGGTGGCCGTCTTGGTATCGGAGCCGTAGTTGTCGTCGACTCCGATACCGGCCTGCGTCATGGTCTCCTCCGTGGTCAGCGGCTTGATCTCGCTGACGGAGCCCACCATGGTCGTCTTGCCCACTCCGAAGCCGCCGACGATGACGATCTTCACGGCTGCCTGGGTGGTGTGCGGCAGATGGTCCTCGGCGCGAGGGCCCGTGATGGTGTCAGAGCTTTTGAAGTCCATGCATCACCGCTTCGAGGAGGGAACGGTCGGGGAGCGCCGAGCGGACGATCGGGGCGCGCGCCTGTACCAGTTCGGCCGCCAGCAACTCGGTGAGCAGCACGGTCACCACGCTGACCGGCAGGTTGAGATAGGCCGAGATCTCGGCCACGGACAGTGGGGCCGTACAGAGCCGGACCAGCGCCGACTTCTCCGGCTGGGCGTTGGGCGGCGGCGCCTCGGCGCGCGCCACGATCAACGTGACCAGGTCGAGGGCTGCCCGGTCGCCGCCCTCGGCCCCGCCCGTGAGCAGGTACAGACGCTCGGGGTTCTTCGGGTCCTGGCCGTCCTTGGGAGATCCCTCGTTCGGGGGTCCCCCCTGGGATGGATCCTCGGGGAGGAGTCCCTCGTCGGGGGGTCCCGCGGGTTCTTCCTTGGGGTAGCGCCGTCGGCGTTGCGGAGGAGTCATACGGTCTGCCCGTTGCGCCTGGGCGGACTCGTCAGATGGGCTCCGATCCGGACGACGAGGTCGCGCATGCGGTTGCTCATCAGTCCGGGCTCGGCGGTCTGATTGGCGAGGACCGCGAGATAGGCGTTGGGCCCGGCCGACATCAGATAGAAGTAGCCGCCGTTGATCTCGATGATGACCATGCGCATCCGGCCGTCGCTGTTGGGGATCTCGCCCGCGACGGCTCCGGCCAGGCTCTGCAGGCCCGCGCAGGCGGCGGCGACGCGGTCGGCGGCGTCCGGGTCGCCGCCGTACCGGGCGATGCGCAGTCCGTCGGCGGAGAGCACCACGATCTGCTGGACACCCGGTACGCCGTCGGCGAGTTCCTTCAGCATCCAGTCGAAGTTGGCGCGCTGCTGGATCACTTGAGGTCCCCTTCGTCGTCGGCCTCCACAGGGGCCGGCTTGGTGTTCGTGCCGGATGCGGCGGCCGGGTCCGGGTCGCCCTTGAGCCCTTCCATGAACGCCTCGACCCACAGGCCGGGTTCGGGCTCCTTCTCCTCCGGGACGGGTGCGGCGGCCCACGCGGGCGCCGCGGCGGCGGCCGCTTCCGCCGCCTCGGCGTCCGCCCTGGCCTCGGCCATCCGCTGATGGAAGGTGACCTTGACCCGACTGCGGCGCTGCGGCAGGCCGTTGGCCGTCCACTCGGTGACCTGGGGGACGTCGTCCTCCATGGCGCCGAGTGGGGTGGGGACCCGGGGGCCGGTGGTCGGGCGCCGCTTCTTGGGCTTGCGGTTGGGGCCCTCGACACCGTCGGTGTCCATGGTCGGGACGGAGGCGATGCCGATGCCGTGCGCGAGGCCGGGGGCGTCGTCGGTGGTCAGCATGGCGCGCGGCGCGACGAGGACGGCGCGGACACCGCCGTACGCGGACTGCCTGAGCGAGACCTGGAGGTTGTACATCTTCGAGAGGCGGCCGACGACGGCCATGCCCAGCCGTGGGGTCGCGCCGAGGGAGTCCATGTCGACGCCGAGGGCGGCCTGCCGGAGCATCTCCTCGGCCTTCCCGCGGGCCTCGTCGCTGAGGCTGACGCCGCCGTCCTCGATCTCGATGGCGATGCCGGTCTGCACCTCCAGGGCGGTGACGTGCACCTTGGTGTGCGGCGGCGAGTAGCGGGTGGCGTTGTCGAGGAGTTCGGCGACGGCGTGGATGATCGGTTCGACGGACACGCCGTTGACGGCGACCTCGACGACGTTGTGCAGCTCGATGCGGCGGTACTCCAGGATGCGTGACATCGCGCCCCGCAACACGCTGAACAGCGGTACGGGCTCGGGCCATTGACGTCCGGGACGGCCGCCGCCGAGCACCGCGATGGAGTCGGCGAGGCGGCCGATCAGCGCGGTGCCGTGGTCGATGCGCAGGAGGTCGTCGAAGACCTCGGGGTTGCGGCCGTGGTCCTCCTCCATCTCGCGGAGTTCCTTGTTCTGCTGGTGGACGATGGCCTGGACGCGCCGGGCGATGTTGACGAAGGCGCGCTGCGCGGAGTCGCGCATCGCCTCCTCACGGTCGATGAACTTGAGCACGGTCTTCAGCAACTCGCGCAGCGGCCCGGAGAGTTCACCGAGGTCCGGATCGGTCTCGGGGAGGGTGCGGATCACCTCCGCCGGAGACACTCCGGCGTGCAGTCGGGCGAGTCCGACGGGCAGCACCTCGTGGGTGAAGAACAGGATCTCCTGGTCATGGGCAGCGATGCGCTGTTCCAGGTATGCGGTGCGGCGGGCCAGCTCCGCGCGCAGGTCGCGGGCGACGCGGCCGCGCCGGACGGCTTCGGCGCCGATCGCGATGACCAGGAGCGTCGCGATGGCTCCGCACCAGCCGACGGCGGCACGAGCGGGATCCGTCACCACGGCGACGGCGGCTCCGGTCGCCGCGGCCATCACTATGGCCGGCAGCAACAGCACGCGCGCGTAGGGAAGTTCGCGGCCACCGGGAGGCGATTGAACACTCACCATGTATGCCCTCTGAGACAAATCGGCTGGGGGATCGGGGAGGTTTGCCGGGGAAACGGCATGGGTCAAACCGAATCTTCGTAACTTTTGGGAACAAGCGCACGAATACATCTCAACTCGGTGCGCTACGGGCGAGCTTAGTCCGACCGGATCATCGCCGTGTCATATTCAGCAAGCACCTGAAATCGCCCACGTGACAGGAGTACTCTCAGCTCCATTTACACGCTGTGGCTTCATTCGAACACGGCGCGTGACGACGTACGGGCATGCGAACCCGCGCCCGAGCGCGCCGAGTTGTCAGATTCCGGCGATGCGGAGCGCCGCGTCCGCGGTGGCCTCGGCGAACGCGGACACCGGCCGTTCCGGATCGGAGCGGTGCACGAGGATCACGCCCTCGATGAGGCCGAACACCAGGTCCGTCCGAAGGTCCAGCTCACCCTTGGCGAGCGCACCCCCGGCAGCCGTCGCCGCGAGCAACTGCCGGTAGGTGTCCTTGAGTTCGGCCCGTACGGCATGGAATCCTGCGAAGCGTTCGGTGCGCACCTCGGGCAGCAGGTAGAGGCCGCCCAGATTGTGCGGGCCGCCGCAGAGCAGCTCGACGTCCGTGCGGCACAGCTCCCAGAGCCGGCCCTCGGCCGGGGTCGCGTCGTCGGCGAGGAGTTCGCGGGCGAGGGCGAGCGAGGGCGTGACCGTGGACTCCAGGAGCTCGGCGAGCAGCTCCTCCTTGCCGGAGACGTAGTGGTACATCGACGCCTGGCGCATGCCCGCCCGTTCGGCGACGGCGCGGGTGGTCGTGGCGGCGTATCCCCGGGTCGTGAACAACTCGGCGGCTGCGTCCAGCAGTTCGTCGCGCGGCGACAGACCGCTGTCCGGCCGCTGATCCGCCCGCGGCCGGCCGACCCGTCGTCCACCACCGGTTCCCATGTGTTCGATCCTCGCACACCGGGTCACGCGGCGATCACCGTGAGGGATCGGTAACCGGACGGCAACGCACGAGACACGGCGCCGACCCTCTCGCCTCCTAATTTCTGTCGAGCGACAGAAATTCCGAGCGGCGGAGGTGACCTCGCTCGGCAGAAACACCGGAGGCCGGAGGTTCCGCGATGGCGACAGCAACCCCACACGGCGCACGCGCCCACGCCCGCTCCCAGGACGGGACGCGCACCGAGGCCATGCCCGTCGTCCCGGCGAGCGACTGGCCCGCGCCACCCTGCGAGGCGGGCCATCTGGTGTGGGCGGAGACGGTGGCGGGCGGCAACTACACGCACCGGGTGCTGGCCCGCGGCACCGAGCTGCGCCTCACCGACCTGACCGGCGACGCGTGCGCGCATCTGCTCCTGTACGCCGCCGACCGCCCCTGGGAGCGCCTGAACGTGGCGGACACGGTCAAGGTCCAGTGGAACGCCTACCTGGGCGAGGGGCAGCTCCTGCTGTCCGACCAGGGCCGCGTGCTGGCCTCGCTGATCGCCGACACCTCCGAGCGGCACGACGCGCTGTGCGGCACCTCCACCCTCGTACGGAACACCGAGCGGTACGGGGACGGGGCGCCGCAGTCCGCGTCCCCGGCCGGCCGCGAGCTCTTCAAGCTGGCCGCGGCCAAGAACGGACTCGAACCGCGCGATCTGCCGCCCTCGCTCTCCTTCTTCCAGGGCGTGGCGGTACGCGACGACGGCTCCCTCGACTTCACCGGCTCGGCCGGTGCGGGCGGCAGCGTGACCCTGCGGGCCGAACAGGACGTCACCGTGCTGCTGGCGAACGTGCCGCATCCGGCCGATCCCCGTGCGGAGTACGTCAGTTCGCCGCTGGAGGTGCTCGCCTGGCGCTCGGAGGCGACCAGGCCGGGCGATCCGCTGTGGGAGGCCACACCCGAGGGCCGCCGCGCCTTCCTGAACACCGCCGAATTCCTTGCCGCGAGGGGGCTCGCATGAGCACGGTCACCGTTTCCGCACGCGCCGCGTGGTCGGCCGTCGTCCGTACCGGGGAGACCCTCACCATCACCGATCTGCACGGCAACCAGGCCGTCGACTTCCTGGTGTACGACGCCCACGACACCGCCGTCCGCTACAGCGCGCCCGACACGATCCACGCGCAGGGCAACCTCTTCCTCACCACCGGCAGTGTGCTCATGTCCAACGAGCACACCCCGCTGATGACCGTCGTCGAGGACGAGGTCGGCCGGCACGACACGGTCGGCGGTGCCTGCTCCAAGGAGTCGAACACCCTCCGGTACGGGCATCACACCTGGTCGCAGCACGCGTGCGTGGACAACTTCCTCGCGGAGGGCGCCAAGTACGGCCTGGGCAAGCGGGATCTCGTCTCGAACATCAACTGGTACATGAACGTGCCGGTGGAGAAGGACGGCACGCTCGGCATCGTCGACGGCATCTCCGCCCCCGGGCTGAAGCTGACCCTGCGCGCCGAGCGCGATGTGCTCGTGCTGGTCTCCAACTGCCCCCAGATCAACAACCCTTGCAACGGCTTCGAGCCGACCGCGGTCCAGATGACCCTTGGGGCTCCGGAATGACCTTCGACACGCTGCTGATCGCCAACCGGGGCGAGATCGCGGTCCGGATCATCCGGTCCGCCCGCGAACTCGGCCTGCGCACAGTGGCGGTGTACTCCGACCCCGACCGCTCGGCACCCCACGTGCGGCTGGCGGACGAGGCGGTACGGCTCGGCCCCGCACCCGCCAAGGAGTCCTACCTCGACGCCGAACTCGTCCTCAAGGCGGCGAAGGACACCGGCGCCGGGGCGATCCACCCCGGCTACGGCTTCCTCTCCGAGGACGCTGCCTTCGCGCGGCGCTGCGAGGAGGCGGGGATCGTCTTCGTGGGTCCGACGCCGGAGCAACTGGAGCTGTTCGGGGCCAAGCACACGGCGCGGGCGGCGGCGCACGCGGCCGGAGTGCCCCTGGCGCCCGGCACGGGTCTGCTCTCCGACCTGGCGGAGGCCCTGCGCGAAGCCGGACGCATCGGCTATCCCGTGATGCTCAAGGCCACCGGCGGTGGCGGCGGCATCGGCATGTCGGCCTGTCGCTCGGCCGATGAGCTGACCGACGCCTGGGAGAGCGTGCAGCGCGTCGCCGCGGCCTCCTTCTCCTCGGCGGGGGTGTTCCTGGAGCGGTTGGTGGAGCACGCCCGCCATGTCGAGGTGCAGGTCTTCGGCGACGGCCGGGGCCGCGTCGTCACCTTCGGTGACCGCGACTGCTCGCTCCAGCGCCGCAACCAGAAGGTGCTGGAGGAGGCCCCCGCACCCGGCCTCCCGCCCACCGTGCGCGAGCAACTCGCCACAGCGGCACGCGACTTGTGTACGTCGGTGGACTACCGCTCGGCCGGCACGGTCGAGTTCGTGTACGACGCCGCCCGCGAGGAGGCCTACTTCCTGGAGGTCAACACCCGTCTCCAGGTGGAGCATCCGGTCACCGAGGAGATCTACGGCGTCGACCTCGTCGCCTGGATGCTGCGCCTGGCACGCGGGGAGTCCGAGGTCGTACGGGACCCGGGGGCGCCGCGCGGACATGCCGTCGAGGCCCGGGTGTACGCCGAGGACCCGACCCGCGAACACCGGCCCAGCGCGGGCCTGTTGACCCGGGTCGAGTTCCCAGGAGGCGTCCGCGTGGACGGCTGGGTGGAGACGGGGACGGAGGTCACGACCTCGTACGACCCGATGCTCGCGAAGGTCATCGCCTACGGCTCGGACCGGGCGCACGCACTGGCGCGGCTCGACGAGGCGCTGGCCAGGACCCGGGTCGACGGTATCGAGACGAACCTCGGGCTGGTGCGCGCGGCGCTGGCGGACGACTCCTTCCGGCTCGCCACGCATTCGACGGCGACGCTCGCCGAGGTCACCGATCCGACCCCGCGCATCGAGGTCGTCTCGGGCGGAACACTCACCACCGTCCAGGACTGGCCGGGCCGCACCGGCTACTGGCAGGTCGGGGTGCCGCCGTGCGGCCCGATGGACGACCTGTCCTTCCGCCTCGGCAACCGGGCCCTCGGCAACCACGAGGGCGCACCCGGTCTGGAGTGCACGCTCCAGGGCCCGGCCCTGCGCTTCACACACGCCACGACCGTGTGCGTGACGGGCGCTCCGGCACAGGTCACCGTCGACGGTACGGCAGTTGCACAGTGGGAGCCGGTCAGGGTCCCTGCGGGCGCCGTACTGGAGATCGGCGCACCCGCCGAACACGGACTGCGGACGTACGTTCTCCTCGCGGGCGGCGGCCTCGACGTGCCCGCCTTCCTGGGCAGCGCGTCCACCTTCACGCTGGGCCGGTTCGGCGGGCATGGAGGGCGGGCGCTGCGGACGGGGGATGTGCTGCACGGCGGCTCGGTGGTCCCGGGGACTCCGGTGCCGACCGCCGACCGGCCGGTCTTCAAGTCGAGCTGGCACGTCGGTGCGCTCGAAGGCCCGCATGCCGCACCGGAGTTCTTCACCGAGGAGGACATCCACGACTTCTACGCCGCCGACTGGAAGGTCCACTTCAACTCGGCGCGCACGGGCGTACGGCTGGTCGGTCCGAAACCCCGCTGGGCGCGCAAGGACGGCGGCGAGGCGGGCCTGCATCCCTCCAACATCCACGACACGCCCTACGCGGTGGGCGCCGTCGACTACACGGGCGACATGCCGGTGCTGCTCGGCCCGGACGGCCCCTCGCTCGGCGGCTTCGTCTGCCCGGCGACGGTCGCCGGCTCGGACCGCTGGAAGCTGGGGCAGCTTCGCCCGGGTGACACGGTACGGTTCGCGCCGGTCGCCGATGACGGCTCGACGCGGGCCGCGATCGTCGACGGCGGCGTCCTCGCGCGGGACGGCGACGTGACGTACCGGCGCAGCGGCGACGACAACCTGCTGGTCGAATTCGGCCCCATGCAACTCGACTTGGCCCAGCGCATGCGAGTGCACGCCCTGATGGAGGCGGTGGCCGGAACCGCCCTGGACGCCGTCACCGACCTCACCCCAGGCATCCGTTCCCTACAGATCCAGTTCGATCCACAGCGCCTGCCGCAGCGCGAACTCCTCACCGCTGTACGGCAGATCGTGGCGGCGCTCCCGCCGAGCGACCAGCTGGTGGTCCCCTCCCGCACCGTTCATCTCCCCCTCTCCTGGGACGACCCGGCCACCCGTGAGGCGATCGCCCGCTACATGGCGGGCGTCCGCGACGACGCACCCTGGTGCCCGTGGAACATCGAGTTCATCCGCCGCGTGAACGGCCTCGACTCGGTGGACGACGTGTACCGCACGGTCTTCGACGCCGAATACCTCGTACTGGGCCTGGGCGACGTGTACTTGGGCGCCCCGGTGGCGACGCCGCTGGACCCGCGCCACCGTCTCGTCACCACCAAGTACAACCCTGCGCGCACGTGGACCGCCGAGAACTCGGTCGGCATCGGCGGCGCATATCTGTGCATCTACGGCATGGAAGGTCCAGGCGGCTACCAGTTCGTCGGCCGTACGACCCAGGTGTGGTCGCCCTGGCAGCAGCGCGGGGCGTTCGATAAGGGCTCGCCCTGGCTGCTGCGCTTCTTCGACCGCGTCAAGTGGTACCCCGTCGAACCCGGCGAACTGCTCGACCTGCGCGCCGACATCATCTCCGGCCGCTTCGTCCCACGCATCGAGGAGGGCGAGTTCTCCCTCGCCGCATACGAGTCCTTCCTCGCCGAGAACGCCGACTCCATCGGGGAGTTCCGGGCCCGGCAGGGCGACGCGTTCGCCGCGGAGCGGGACGCCTGGGAGGCGGCCGGCGAATTCACTCGGGCGGAGACCGTGTCGACCCCGACAGCTCCGGCCACCGAGGTGACGGTCCCCGCGGGTGGCCGCCTGATAGAGGCCGAATTCGCCGCCTCCGTCTGGCAGTTGAACGTCCGTCCCGGCGACGAGGTGACCCTCGGCCAGCCCCTCCTCGCCCTGGAGGCCATGAAGATGGAGTCCAGAGTCCCCGCCCCGATGAACGGCGTGGTCGCAGAAATCCTGGCAATGCCGGGGGACCAGGTGGAGGCGGGAACAGCACTGATGGTGCTGGCGCCCTCGCCATGAAACCCGCCCGGTGGGCCGTGGGCAGCACTACGAATCCCGCCCCGTGGTCTGTGGGCAGGCGTTCCGCACGGCGGAACGGGTGGGCACAGACCACCCACCGGCCCGCAGTCGAGCACGAGACCCCAGCCAAGGAGCACGGATGTCGTCCCCCGCCCTCACCCGAGTCCACAGGGCCTACGCCCGCATCGAAGAGGCCGACCGCCCCGAGGTCTGGATCAACCTGCGCCCCCAGGCGGAGGTAGAGCAAGAGGCGCGCGTCATGGACGAACGAGTCACCGCAGGGCACCACCTCCCCCTCGCAGGCAAACTCTTCGCCGCGAAGGGCAACATCGACGTGGCAGGCCTCCCGACGACCGCCGGCTGCCCGGCGTACGCCTATACCCCGGAGGCCGACGCGCCAGTGGTCGCCCGCCTCCGCGCGGCCGGCGCGATCGTCCTCGGCACCACGAACCTCGACCAGTTCGCCACCGGCCTGGTCGGCACCCGCTCCCCCCACGGCGCCGTACGGAACGCCCTCGACCCGGCCAGGATCAGCGGCGGCTCCAGCTCGGGGTCGGCCGTCGCCGTAGCCCTGGGAATCGTGGACTTCGCCCTCGGCACGGACACGGCGGGTTCAGGCCGCGTCCCCGCCGCCTTCAACGGCATCGTCGGCCTCAAGCCGACCCGCGGCCTGGTCCCCACGACCGGCGTCGTCCCCGCCTGCGCCTCCTTGGACTGCGTGACCGTCTTCGCCCGTACCCTCCCGGAGGCCGAGCAGGCCCTCGCACACATGGTCTCTCCGCCGGGCCGCGACCTCCCCGCACTCCCCCAGCGGACGCCCGGCCCATGGCGCATCGCCGTCGCCGGCCGGGCACAGCTCGGCGAGCTGGACGAGGGCTGGGCGGAGGCGTACGAAGCAGCGGTCGAACAACTCAGGTCAACCGGTGCCGAGTTGCGCACGATCGACCTCAGCCCATTCACCGAGGCCGCCGCGATGCTCTACGAGGGCGCGTTCGTCGCCGAGCGCTACACCGCCGTAGGGAGCTTTGTCGACAAGTTGATCGGTGAGGGGGGTGCAGGCCTCGATCCAACAGTCGCCGGGATCATCACCCGCGCCCGTGACATCCCGGCCCACCAGCTGTACGCCGACCAGGACCGTCTGGCGATCCTCCGCACCCGCGCCCTCGCCCAACTCGGCGACACGGATGCCCTGTTGCTGCCGACAGCCCCTGGCCACCCCACCCTCGCCGAGGTCGCCGCCGACCCGCTGGGCGCCAACGCCCGCCTCGGCCGATTCACCAACTCCACGAACCTCTTCGACCTGGCGGCGGTCGCCGTACCCGCCGGCACCGTGAACGGACTGCCGTTCGGCGTGATGCTGATCGGCCCGGCGTTCACCGACGAGCGCCTCGCCCGGATCGCCCGCCTCCTCCAGCCGCAACTCCGCATCGCCGTGGTGGGCGCCCACCTGTCGGGCCAGCCCCTCAACGGCCAACTCCTCTCCCTGGGCGCCGAGTTGGAACGTACGACAACCACAGCACCTGCCTACCGCCTGCACGCGCTGTCCACCACACCGCCCAAGCCCGGCCTGGTCCACATCGGCGAAGGCGGCGCCGCCATCGAGGCCGAAGTCTGGCGGCTCCCCGCCGAGGGCCTGGGCCGCCTACTCGCCGAACTCCCCCGCCCGATGACCCTGGGCCGAGTCGAACTGGCCGACGGCGGCCACATCCCCGGCTTCCTCTGCGAACCGTCCGCCCTCGAAGGAGCGGAGGACATCACGAGGTACGGAGGCTGGCGCCCGTATCTCCGGGCCCACGCCTGAGATATTCAGCCCCTCCGGCGCTTGAGCAGCGGGGATCCAAGGGACGCAGTTCCCTGGCGAGGGTCCAAGGGGCGCAGCCCCTGGCAAGGATCCAAGGGGCGCACCCCCAGGCAGGAATCCAGGGCGCGCACCCCCAGCAAGGATCCAAGAGGCGCACCCCCAGGCAAGAATCCAAGGGGCACCCCTCCAGGCAGGGATCCAAGGGGCGCAGCCCCTGGCGGGGGTCCAGGGGGCAGAGCCCCCCTGCCGGGGCCTGGGGCGGAGCCCCAGAGGAACGGGAAGGGCAGGGGCGGAGGGGGCGAAAAACTCCCCACCCCCACCCACCCGCACCCCCAGAACCCCCCGCCCCCGACCCCCACCAACGCCCACCCCGCCCCACCAACGGTGACCCCACAACCGGTCACCCCACCGACGAGTAAGCCACCACCCCCCGCAGCAGCCCATCCACCGCCTTACGCGCGTTCTTAGCGACCGTAGACCCCGCCGCCGCCCCGGAAACAGGCGCCGCAGCCGAAATCTGCCCCAGCACATCGATCACCTGCTTGCACCACCGCACAAAGTCCCCCGCAGGCATCTCCGCCTCACGCAGCACCTCATCAAGCCCCTTGCCGGAGGCCCACTCATAAGCGGCCCACGCGAACCCCAGATCCGGCTCGCGCTGCCCGACCCCCTCGGTCTGGGTGATCCCGAAGTCCTCCTCCAGGGCGTCAAGACGCCCCCAGATCCGCACCATCTCACCGAGCGCGGCCTTCGCCTTACCGGACGGCACCTTCGGCGCCATCGCGTCATCCGCGACCCGGGACTCGTACACCAACGCCGAGATACAGGCGGCGAGTTCGGGCGGACTGAGCCCCTCCCAGACCCCGGCCCGCAGGCACTCACTGGCGAGCAGGTCGAGCTCGCCGTACAGCCGCGCGAGCCGCTTACCGTGCTCGGTGACTTCGTTGCCCCGCAGATAGTCGAGCTCGGTGAGGAGCGCGACGATCCGGTCGAAGGTGCGGGCGATGGTGTTCGTCCGGCCCTCGATACGCCGCTCAAGCTGCGAGGTGTCCCTCAGCAGCCGGTGATAGCGCTCGGCCCAACGGGCATGGTCCTCGCGGTCGTTGCACCCGTGGCAGGGGTGCGCCCGAATCGCCGTACGCAGCTGGGCGATCTCGCGGTCGTCGGCGGCCTCGGCCCGCTTCTTGCGGTGCCGGTCGGCGACGATGTGCCCGGCCTTGGTGCGCAGCGCGGACGCCAGATCGCGGCGCGACTGCGGTGAGCGCGCGTTGAAGCTCTTCGGGATCCGCATCCGCTCCAGCGCCTCGACCGGCACCGGAAAGTCCATCGAGGCCAGCCGCTTCACCTGACGCTCGGCGGTGAGCACCAGCGGGCGCGGTCCGTCGTGCTGCTCGAAGCCCCGGTGGCCGTTGGACCGCCCGGCAGGCAGCCCGGGGTCCAACACCAGTGCGAGACCGGCGTACTTGCCGGTGGGGACGTGGATGACATCGCCGGGCTTGAGCTTCTCCAGCGCGACGGCCGCCTCCGCGCGCCGCTGCGCCGCGCCCTGCTTGGCCAGCTCGGTCTCACGGTCCTTGAGCTCGCGGCGCAGCCGCATGTACTCCTCGAAGTCCCCGAGGTGGCAGGTCATCGACTCCTTGTAGCCGTCGAGACCTTCCTCGTTGCGCTGCACCTGCCGGGAGATCCCGACGACCGACTTGTCTGCCTGGAACTGCGCGAAGGACGTCTCAAGTAGCTCGCGCGAGCGGTGCCGCCCGAACTGCTCGACCAGGTTGACGGCCATGTTGTACGACGGCTTGAAGCTGGAGCGCAGCGGGTACGTGCGGGTGCCCGCGAGTCCCGCCAGGTGATCGGGGCTGATGCCGCGCTGCCACAACACCACCGCGTGGCCCTCGACATCGATGCCGCGGCGTCCCGCGCGGCCGGTGAGCTGGGTGTACTCACCGGGTGTGATGTCGGCGTGCTGCTCGCCGTTCCACTTGACGAGCTTCTCCAACACCACCGAACGGGCAGGCATGTTGATGCCCAGCGCGAGGGTCTCGGTCGCGAACACCGCCTTCACCAGGCCGCGTACGAACAGTTCCTCGACGACCTCCTTGAAGGTCGGCAGCATGCCCGCGTGGTGGGCCGCGATGCCGCGCTCCAGGCCCTCCAGGAACTCGTAGTAGCCGAGGACGTGCAGGTCCTCGGTGGGGATGGACGCCGTGCGCTCCTCGACGAGTTCGCGCACCCTGAGGCGTGCGTCGTCGTCGTTCAGCCGCAGGCCCGCGTACAGGCACTGCTGGACGGCGGCCTCGCAGGCGGCGCGGCTGAAGATGAACGTGATGGCGGGCAGCAGCCCTTCGGCGTCCAGCCGTTCGATGACCTCGGGTCTGCTCGGCGTCCACACCCGCGAGCGCTGTCTGCGCTCGCGCTCCCGGTCGGCGTCGCGCATGGCGCGGCCCCGTCTGCGGTCCTGGTACGACGGGCGGCTCGCCTCCATCCGCGCCAGGCGCGTGAGGTCGGGGTTGACCGCCTTCTTGTGGCCCTCCCCCTCCTCGAAGAGGTCGTACATCCGCCGTCCGGCCAGCACATGCTGGAACAGCGGCACGGGCCGGTGCTCGGAGACGATCACCTGGGTGTCGCCGCGCACCGTGTCCAGCCAGTCGCCGAACTCCTCCGCGTTCGACACCGTGGCCGAGAGCGACACCAGAGTCACCGACTCGGGGAGGTGAATGATCACTTCTTCCCAGACGGCCCCGCGGAACCGGTCGGAGAGGTAGTGCACCTCGTCCATCACGACATAGCCGAGTCCGAGGAGGGTCTGCGAGCCCGCGTACAGCATGTTGCGCAGCACCTCGGTGGTCATCACGACCACCGGAGCCTCGGAGTTGACGCTGTTGTCGCCGGTGAGCAGGCCGACCTTGTCCGCGCCGTAACGGCGGCAGAGATCGGCGTACTTCTGGTTGGAAAGTGCCTTGATCGGCGTCGTGTAGAAGCACTTCTTGCCCTGCTGGAGGGCGAGGTGGACGGCGAACTCGCCGACGATCGTCTTGCCTGAGCCGGTGGGCGCGGCCACGAGCACACCCTTGCCCGCTTCGAGAGCCTGGCAGGCCTCGATCTGGAAGGGGTCGAGGCCGAAGTCGTACATCTCGCGGAAGCCGGCGAGAGCGGTGGCCTGCTCGACAGCGCGCTTCCGTGCTGCCGCGTACCGCTCGGCCGGAGAGAGGTCCTCTGTCATCGTGCTTTCGAGACTACCGGGAGCCACTGACAACAGGACGATCAATATCCGGATCCACACCTGTGAAACCCGAGATCCCCGCAGCTCAGGCAATCGCCACCCGTACCGCACCGCGCACGCACTCCGCCGTGAGCGGCAGCGGCCCCAGCGGCTCCCCGTCCGCGTACCCGGTGACCCCGTCGGCGACCAGCCCGACCCTGGCCGCCCGGTACACGCTGACCTCTGGATGATCGAGATGCGTGCCCCGGTAGACCCTTGGGAACACCTTGAGCAGTGTCCGACGGCTGCAGTACCCGACCACCGTCACGTCGAAGAGTCCGTCACCCAGGTCCGCGTCCGCGCAGATCTTCATGCCCCCGCCGTACGACGGTCCGTTGCCGACCGCCACGAGCGTCGCCTCGATCTCCCGGGCCTCGCCGTCGTCCAGCGTGATCCGGTAGGGGACGGGCTTGAAGGCGGCCAGTTCGGCGAGCATCGCGAGGTCGTACTTGAAGCGGCCGGTGGGCCATCGCATGCGGTTTCCGCGGTCGTTGACCCGTGAGTCGAAGCCGGAGGCGAGGACGGTGCCGAACCAGGTGCCGCCGACCCTGCCCAGGTCGACGTCACGGAGCCGTCCGCTCTTGAGTGCCTCGGCGATCACCCGCCCCGCGGCCGCCGGATCGCGTACGGGAAGGCCCAGAGCCCGCGCGAAGTCGTTCCCGGTGCCCGCGGCGACCAGACCGAGCGGGGTGCGCGTCCCGGCGACGGCCTGCAGTGCCAGGTTGGCCATGCCGTCCCCGCCCACGGCGATCAGCGCGCCCGTTCCCTCCGCGACGGCGCCACGCGCACGCGTGAGGGCGTCCTCGGCGTTCTCCCCGAGCACCGTACGGACGGAGAATCCCGCCGCCCGCAAAGCAGAAGCGGCCGGCTGCGCCGCGTGGGCGCCCCGGCCGCGTCCCGCGGTGGGGTTGACGAAGAGGGTGATCTCGCTGGTCACGAGCCTGACCCTACGATCTCTCCGCGCTGTGTCAGGTCACGTCGTCATAACCGTTGACGCGCTCCGAACTCGTCTGCTCGGGCAGTGCCGCCCGGCTGGCCGACACCGTCTCGACCTCGCCGATGGCTTCGGGAGTGAGGTCCAGTTCGGAGGCTTCGTCGTCGGCCGGTCCCGAGGCGTCGCGCCGGCGCCTGCGCCGGTCGTTCAGCAGCGAGAAGGCGACCGCGCCGAAGTACAGGACCCAGATCGGCCCGGCGAGCGCCAGCATGGTCAGCGGGTCGGTGCTGGGCGTGGCCACGGCCGCGAAGACCGTGATGCCCATGATCATGGCGCGCCACCAGCCGAGCATCCGCTTGCCGGTGATCGCCCCGGTGAGGTTGAGGAAGACCAGCAGCAGGGGCAGCTCGAAGGAGAGGCCGAAGACGAGCACCATGCGTGTGACGAGGTCGAGCAGGTCGTCCAGCGGCAGGAGGTTGGACGTGCTCTCAGGTGTGAATTCGAGCAGCACCTTCGCCGTGGTGGGCAGCACGGTGTACGCGAAGTAGGCGCCGCCCAGGAAGAGCGGGGCGCCCGTGCCGACGAATGCGTAGGCGTACTTCCGCTCGTGCCGGTGCAGACCGGGGGCGACGAAGCCCCACAGCTGGTAGAGCCAGACCGGCGAGGCGAGCACGACACCGGCCGTCAGCGACACCTTCAGCGCCAGCGTGAAGGGGGTGAGCAGACCGTTGATGGTGATCTGCGCGCACGGCTCGGTGGAGGAGGACTTCGACAACTGCTCGAAGCTCTGCTCGCAACCGACCGAGTCGAGGATCGGCCTGGTGATGAGATTGATGATGTCGTTGTAGAAGAAGGCGGCGACGACCGTGATGGCGACGATGGCCAGCATCGCCTTCGCAAGCCGGTTGCGGAGCTCACGAAGGTGTTCCGCAAGGGGCATCCGCCCCTCGGGATCCTTCTCCTTCTGGCGGGCAGGCTTCAGCAACCCACGTTCCCATCTCGTGCGGCGGGCCGGAGGTCACCGGCCCTGCGTCAGCGCTTGGTCGTCGAGTCCGTCGGCTCGGTGACCGGGCGGGAGCTGGTCACGTCGCCGGGCGCGGCCTGGATGGTGCGCTGAGCCGGGGGCTGCTCGTCGGTGGCCGGCGGGGCTGCCGGGGCGGCGGCCGTGTCCTGGCCCTCCGTCTTCATGGCCTTGGCCTCGCTCTTCAGGATGCGAGCGGACTTGCCGAGCGAGCGCGCCATGTCCGGAAGCTTCTTCGCGCCGAACAGCAGGATGATGACGACGAGGATGAGAATGATCTCGGGAGCGCCGAGCCTTCCGAACATAAGTCTTTACCTTCTCACCGAGGCGGCATGGATTGGGGGCTGTCCGATCGGTAGGACATGTGTCCGACCGTCGCGCTGACAGCGATCGTAACGCTCAGGGGTAAACGCGGGGCAATCCCTGTGCGTACTCCCAGTTCGCGACCCGCGCCTCGTTTATCGGGGCCGCGACCAGCAGCGTACCTGCCGTTCCGGCAATGGTGACAGGGCGAAAGCCACTCAAAGCGCGGCGAACCCGTGACTTACAACGCGTCCACGGAACGCGCCGTGGTCACGGCCGCGCGCTCCAGATCCTCGGCGGCCCTGTTGATGCGCTGTGCGGAATCGGAAACCTGTCTGCCCAGGCGTTCGGCTTCGAGGAAGACACGGACAGCCAGCACACCGAGAACGGCGATTCCCAGGAAACCCACAGCGATCGCAAACATCGGCCAGAACATGACGACGACCCTAGACGACCCCGGGCCGAGCCGGGGACCGCCCTCGGCCATCCCCTGGGGCAGGTCCCTGGCCGGTCGAGTGCAGGCGCAGTGTCCGCACCCCGCCCCCGGTGAGGAGCTCGACGATGCGTTCACCGGCCGGCTTACGGACGGCGGCGCCGCACTCCGGGCAGGTGAAGGAGTAGAAGGTGGTGCGGCTCGACGCACCGATGGCCAGCATCAGGGCGCCCGCCCTGAGCTCGAAAGCGGCCCGGCAGTCGGGGCAGCCGGCCCGGAAGACCGTCTCGACCACCCTTCTCATCCCGGCGAAGGCCGTGACGACGGACACCTCCGGGCCGCCGCCCGCCGAGGCACCGGCCGCCCGGTCCGAAGGACCGGCGTTCCCGGCCGCACCGGTCTTCTCCGACACACCAGACATCGTCGACGTGCTCAAAGCCCTTGCTCCTGCCTGTCGTACGGCCCGTCCTGAACTCCCTGAGGCCCGTCGTAGGCCGCGAGTGCCTCGCGGGCCGCCTGCTGGGCACTGTCCGCGAGATCCCTCGGTGAGACGATCCGGCCGTCGCGGCCCAGGCGCAGCGCCAGCCTCCGCAGCGATGTGGGATCGGGGGTCCGCAAGGTGATACGCAGTCCGCCGTCCGGCAGCTCATCCGCACTGTCGTGCGGGTAGTACTCGGCGACCCAGCGCCCGCCGGGGCCGACCTCCACGACCACCTCGGGGTCCTCTGCCGCCGGCTGCACCAGCCCTTCGGAGAGGTCACGCATCTCGATCTCGGGCGGCGCGGACGGCTCGTCCATGATGCGGATCTCGGCGACCCGGTCCAGGCGGAAGGTACGGCGCGCCTCGGAGCGGCGGCACCATGCCTCGACATAGGTGTGGCCCACGCTGACCAGGCGGATCGGGTCGATCTCCCGCTCGGAGAGCTCGTCGCGCGAGGGCGAGTAGTAGCGGATCCACAGCCGGCGCCGCTCCGAGATGGCCCGGTCGACGTCCGCGAAGACCCCGCCCTCGGACTCGAAGGTGACCGAGAGCCGGGAGCTGGCCCCGGCCGCCTCGCCCGAAGCGGCCTCCACCTTGGCGGTGGCGCGCAGCAGCGCCTGCCGGTCGCCCTCGCGCAGTCCGGGAAGGGTGGACACCGCGCGGGCGGCCACCAGGAGCGCGGTCGCCTCGTCGGCGGCGATCCGCAGCGGCTCGGCCGCGTCCGCCCCGAGGGCACCCGGGTTGCGCCACCAGATCCGGTCGCCGTCGGTGTCGATGTCGAGCAGGTCGCCGCCGCGGAAGCTGGTCCCGCACAGCGGCAGCACGTCGAGGTCGGAGATCAGCTCGTCCTCGGTGATCCCGAAGGCCCGGGCGACGTCGCTGACGCGCGCGCCGGGGCGCTCACGCAGATAGGTCACCAGCGAGAGCATCCGCCGGGTCTGGTCGATCGCGTTCGTGGGCCTGGCCGGTTTTCCTGCCACTTTCTTGACTTTCCCCTCAGCCCTTGGCCACGGCGCGCAGCCGGTCCACGACATCCGCCCGCAGCTCGGCCGGCTCCAGGACCACCACATCGGGCCCGAACTCGACCAGCCAGGCGTCCAGACCGTGCCCGTACGGAATCTCCAACTCGTCCCACCCGCCTCCGAGTTCCCGTACGGAGACGGCCTTGGCCCGCAGCGGGTAGCCGGCGCCGGTGCGCAGCCGGATCAGCGCGGAGCGGTCGGCGATCTCGCCGGCCCAGCTCGCGACGGTCTCGCGCACGGTGACGACGTCGGGCACATCGGCGGTGTACCGGCCTGCCCGGGTGCGCACCTTGCCGGTGATCCGGGAGAGCCGGAAGACGCGCTCGGCTCCCCGGTCGCGGTCCCAGCCCGCCAGGTACCAGTGCCCGCGCCAGCATTCGAGGGCCCACGGTTCGACATGGCGGGGCTCGGGGCGCACAGCGGTGGCCTTGCGATAGTCGAAGGCGACCGGGCGGCGGTCGCGGCAGGCGAGCATCAAAGGCTCGAAGGCGGCCTCGTGCACGGGGATGTACGGTTCCAGGGCGCCATGGGGCTCGTACGGGTCGACGTCCTCGGGCAGACCCGCGGCGCGCAGCTTCTGCAGGGCACCGCTGGCGGCACCCGCGAGGCGGGCCTGCTGCCAGACCTTGGCGGCGAGGCCGAGGGCGGCGGCCTCCTCGGCGTCGAGCGTGATGGCCGGCAGCCGGTTGCTGTCACGGCGTGCGAGATAGCCGACCTCACCGTCGAGGTTCTCCACCGTCTCGATGACCAGGCCGAGTTCGCGCAGATCGTCCTTGTCTCGTTCGAACATCCTGTTGAAGGAGTCGTCCGAACTCGCCTCCAGATAGGCCTCGATGGACTCGCGAAGTTCGCGCTTGCTGAGCGGCCGCCGTGTCCCGAGCAGACACAGCGCCAGGTTCATCAGCCGCTCGGCCTTGGCAATGGCCATCGACGCCCTTCCTATGGTGCTTCCGACCGATGACCGTACCGCTCCGGAGTGTCGTGGCAAAAGCCGAGGGCCCATGCCCGGACAGGCATGGGCCCCAGATGATCAAGTCCGGTCAGACCTCGCCAGATGATGTACGACGATCCGACCGCGACTCTGTCGATCCGCAGGTCTCTCGATCCGCGACTCTGTCGGACGGACCGCGACTCAGACCGCGACGAGGTCGCAGACGAAGATCAGCGTCTCGCCGGGACCGATCCGGCCACCGGCGCCGCGGTCGCCGTACGCGAGGTGCGCCGGGATGACCAGCTGGCGGCGGCCGCCGACCTTCATGCCCTGCACGCCCTTGTCCCAGCCGCTGATGACCTGGCCGACGCCGAGCTGGAACTCGAGCGGGGTGCCGCGGTTCCAGGAGGCGTCGAACTCCTCACCGGTGGAGAAGGCAACGCCCACGTAGTGGACCTTGACGAAGTCGCCGGCCTTGGCCACCGCCCCGTCGCCCTCCCAGATGTCCTTGATCTCGAGGTCCGCCGGGGGCTCGCCGCCCGGGAAGTCGATCTCGGGCTTGTCGATGCTCACGTCTCTAGCTCCTGCTTGTTCGCGTAAAGGCCTTTAAGCAACTCCGACAGTCTCACATCCCCGCAGGCGTTACATCTTCGCCAGGATGTCGACCGAGAACACCAGTGTGGAGTCCTTGCTGATGCCGCTTCCCTCCGGCGGGCTGTCGCCGTAGCCAAGGCTCGGCGGAACGACGATCAGGACGCGGCTGCCGACCTTCTTGCCGGTCAGACCCTGGGCCCAGCCCTTGACGACCTGCGTGAGCGAGAACGACGTCAGCGAGTCCCTGCTGTACGTCGAGTCGAACTCCTTGCCGTCGGCCCAGAGCACGCCCTTGTACTGCACCAGGACGGTGCTGTCGGCCGCGACCTCCGCGCCGTCGCCCTCGATGACGTAGTTCGCCACGAGGTTCGTCGGGGCGTCCGACTTCGGTACGTCGATGGAGGGGGCCTTGCCGTCGGTGTTGGTGCCGACCTTCGGGAGGTCGATGTTGTCCTGCGCGACCGTCTTGCCCTGGGCGGAGCTCTTGGAGTTGAACGTGTTCTGCACGTCGACGACGAACACCAGGGTGTCCGTGCCCTTGATGCCCGCCTGCGTGTTCCCCTCCGTGCCGTAGCCCCAGGTCGGCGGCACGGACATCTCGACGCGGCTGCCGACCTTCTTGCCCACCAGGCCATAGCGCCAGCCGTCGATGATGCTGCCCTGCGCGAGCTGGATGAGCAGCGGCGTCTTGCGGTCGTAGGAGTTGTCGAAGACCTTCGCCGTCGCCCAGACCTGGCCGAGGTAGTGGGCCTCGATGTAGTCGTTCTCCGCGACCGTCTTGCCGCTGCCCGCGATGACCGTCTTGACGGCCAGGTCCTTCGACGGGTCGCCGCTGCCCTTGGCGACGGTCGGCTTCTCACCGAACTTCGCACCGGCCGTGATGGCCGGGAGCGGACCGTCGACGATCTTCGGCGGCGGCGGGGCTGCCGAGGCGGAGGCCGAAGCCGACGGGCTGCTGCTGGACTCAGCCGTGTCCGACTTGCCGTCGTCACCGCAACCGGCGAGTGTGACAAGTCCAGCGGGTACGGCTAGAAGAAGTGAGCGTCGGCGCACGGTGGGGGCCCTCGTTCGGTCGATCTTGGTTGATGGCGTGCGCGCTACCTTACTGACGTTTGGGCGCCGTCCGGGGTTCCGGCCCGCCCCTGATTCCGGCCGGGGGCCGGGGGTTTGTGCCCCTGAACAGCACTGTCAACGCGAGAAGGGCGCCGTACGGAAAACGTACGACGCCCCGCGTTGCGTTCCGGGATCAAGCCCGGAACTCTCCGCTCACATTCCCGCGATCAACTTCTCCACCCGGTCGTCGACACTGCGGAACGGGTCCTTGCACAACACGGTGCGCTGCGCCTGGTCGTTGAGCTTGAGATGTACCCAGTCGACCGTGAAGTCCCGGCGCTGTTCCTGAGCGCGCCGGATGAAGTCGCCGCGCAACCGCGCCCTAGTGGTCTGCGGGGGCACGGACTTGCCCTCGAAGATCTTCAAGTCGTTGCAGATACGGGCGGCTTGTCCCTTCCTCTCCAGGAGGTAGTAAAGACCTCGCCGACGGTGGATGTCGTGGTAGGCGAGGTCTATCTGCGCGACGCGCGGGTTGGACATGGTCATGTTGTGCTTCGCCCGGTACCGCTCGATGAGCTGGTACTTCATGACCCAGTCGATCTCGGTGCCGATCCGGTCGAGGTCCTCGGACTCGATCGAGTCGAGCGTGCGGCCCCACAGTTCGAGGACCTGCTCGACCACTCCGGTGCGGATGCCGCGGCGCTCCACGAAGTCCACGGCCTTCTCGTAGTACTCGCGCTGCACATCGAGGGCGGAGGCCTCCCGGCCGCTGGCCAGACGCACCTTGCGCCGGCCCGTGATGTCGTGGCTGACCTCGCGGATCGCCCGGATCGGGTTCTCCAGGGTCAGGTCGCGCATCACCGTGCCCGCCTCGATCATGCGCAGCACCAGGTCGGTGGCGCCGACCTTGAGGAGCATGGTCGTCTCGGACATGTTCGAGTCGCCGACGATGACGTGCAGCCTGCGGTAGCGCTCGGCGTCCGCGTGCGGTTCGTCGCGTGTGTTGATGATCGGCCGGGAGCGGGTCGTCGCGGAGCTGACGCCCTCCCAGATGTGCTCGGCGCGCTGACTGACGCAGTACACGGCGCCTCGCGGAGTCTGCAGCACCTTGCCTGCGCCGCAGAGGAGCTGCCTCGTGACGAGGAACGGAATGAGAATGTCCGCGAGCCGGGAGAACTCCCCGTGCCGGGCCACCAGATAGTTCTCGTGGCACCCGTAGGAGTTTCCTGCCGAGTCGGTGTTGTTCTTGAACAGGTAGACGTCGCCCGCGATTCCTTCCTCGTGCAGGCGTCGTTCGGCGTCTACCAGGAGTCCTTCGAGAATGCGCTCGCCGGCCTTGTCGTGGGTGACCAGTTCAATCAGGTTGTCACATTCGGGTGTCGCGTATTCCGGATGTGATCCCACGTCGAGATACAGGCGGGCACCGTTCCGCAGAAAGACATTGCTGCTGCGGCCCCATGACACGACACGGCGGAAGAGGTACCGCGCCACCTCGTCGGGAGACAGGCGGCGCTGTCCCCTGAACGTACACGTGACGCCGTACTCGTTCTCCAGCCCGAAAATGCGGCGGTCCATGACTGAACATTACGCCCGATCCCCTGACCGCAAACGGGGTTCGACGGCACGGTTTGGATCATTTTCCGATGAGACCGCAACCACCCCCGTGTTCCCGGTAGCTGCGAGGACCCGTCCCGTGGCCAGCAGAACCACCAGCGCCGCGACGCCGGCGGCCCCCGGTACGGCGTAACCCCACACCGCCCCGCCCCACTCGACGACCGGGCCCGCCAGGCCCGTTCCCACGGACGCTCCCACGGTGAACGTGGTCACAAGCCAGGAGAACGCCTCGGTGACGGTGCCCTTGGGGGCATGCCGGTCGACGAGGACGAACGCACAGGCGATACAGGGCGCGAGGAACACCCCGGCAAGCGTGGTGAGGGCCGTCATGGCGACGGGACCCGGCACCAGCAGCAGTGGCACATAACACACCGCCAGGAGGGCCACGAGCAGCCGCAGCCGCCGCTCGGGCGCACCGGTCCACTGCCGCGCGCCGTACGCGGTGCCGCCGACGAGCGCGCCAAAACCGATCCCCGCCATCAGCCACCCGTACACCGCGTCCCCGCCATGCTCGTCCGCGTACGAGACGGCGGCGACCGTGATCGAGCCGAGGGCCATCCCGACGAACAGGAAGGCGCCGAGCAGGGCCACAAGACCGGCCGAACGGAGCGCGCCGAGCCAGTGCGCCTCGCGCGGAGCCGAGCGCCACGCGCGCGAGGGGGGCGACACGACAACGGAGAGGGCGCCCAGGACGCCGATGACGTTCAGCACGAGCAGCGCGGCCTGGGCGGACCAGAGCGCCACGCACAGCGTCACCAGCAACGGCCCGACGGTGAACATGATTTCCTGCGCCACGGCGTCCATCGCGTACGCGGTGTGCACCTGCTCCTCCTTGCGGAGGACCGAGGGCCACAGCGCCCGCAGACCGCCCTCCAGAGGCGGCGTGAAGAGCCCGGCGACCACCATGGCGACATACGCGAGAGGCAGCGGGTCGGTGCCCGAGAACGCGAAGAGTGCCATCCCGAGCGCCGAGACGAGCGCGGCGGGCAACTGGACACGCGGCTGCCCGTACAGGTCCACGAGCCGCCCCAGCAGCGGCTGCCCCACCGCGTTGGCCACCCCGTACACGGCGGCCAGCGCACCCGCCAGGCTGTACGTGCCACCCTCCGCGCGGATGAAGAGCACGACGGCGATGGCGGCGGTCGCGTTCGGCAGCCGCCCTATGAGCGTCCCTGTGAGCAGCCGGGCCGCATGCCGCGCCCGGAGGATCTCCGCATATCCCGCGGCCATGAGGAGCCCTTCTCGTAATCCCGTGGCGTCTGAAGTTTTACGTATAACTCCGTCTCCCATACGTACCATGTGCGCAGTCCGTGAGTCCACACGAGGGAGCAGGTCGACGGTGGCACGAGGTAGCACGCGCCCCACGAGCCGGGACGTCGCCCAGGCCGCCGGGGTCTCCCAGGCCGCCGTTTCGCTGGTGCTCGGCGACAAATGGCGCGGCCGGGTCTCCGAGGTGACGGCCGAACGGGTCCGGGAGGCCGCCCAGGAGCTCGGCTACCGCCCGAACCTGGCCGCCCGCAACCTGCGCCTCGGCCGCACCCGTACCGTCCTCCTGGTGGTCCCCGCCCTGACCACCGAGTTCTTCGCCGGCGTCTACACGGGCGCCGCCCGGGTGGCCGCCGAACACGGCTTCGGCGTCGTCCTCTACCCCTCCCCCGAGGGCATCGGCCCCGCCCGCGACCCCTTCGGCTCGGCACGCGCCGCCCTGGACGGCGTGATCGCCTCTTCCATGGCCGCCGACGCCCTCACCGCGATCCGCGGCGACCAGCTCCCCCTGGTCATGCTCGACAGCAACCCCGAGGGCAGCCTGGGCGCGGCAACCGTCAACCTCGACATCAGGGACGGCGTACGCCAGGTCGCCGAACACCTCCTCACCCTCGGCCACCGCCACTTCCTGCACCTGGCAGCCGACATCCCCTCCTGGACCTTCGAGGTACGAGCCCAGGAACTCACCACACGCCTCGCCGAGGTCCCCGGCACCCACCTCCGCACCGTCCGCGCCCCGCTCTCCATCGAGGCCGCCCTGGAAGCCGCAGAGACCGCCCTCCGGGCCCCCGGCCCCCGCCCCACCGCCCTCGTCTGCGACGACGACAACCTGGCCGCAGGCGCCTACAAAGCGGCCCGCCGCCTCGGCCTCCACATCCCCGACGACCTCTCCATCACCGGCCTGGACGACCTCGCCCTCTCCAGAGCCATAGACCCCGAACTGACCACCGTCCACCTGAACGCCGAACTATTCGGCGAACGCGGCATGCAGGCCCTCCTGGCCGTCCTGGAGGGCCACACGCCCCTCCAAGGAGACATCCCAGTACAACTGGTCGTACGGGGCTCCACAGCCCCACCACGCCCCCCAGAGCCCTAAATCCAGGCCCACACTCGCAGAGACCGGTCAGCCGCCCACCGGCGGAAAGAACCGGGAGCCGGGAGCCAAGAGACCGGTCAGCCGCCCACCGGCGGAAAGAACCGGGAGCCGGGAGCCAAGAGACCGGTCAGCCGCCCACCGGCGGAAGGGGCCGGGGGCCGGTACATCAAATGCCCGTCGCCAACGTGGTCACACCGGGGCCTGGCCCTACAACAAACCAAAGTGCCCATCGGCGACGGGCGGATGTACCGGCCCCCGGCCCCGACCCCCCACCGAACTGCAGGCGCCCCAAACACCGCGTGCCCCAAACGCCGCGTGCCCCGACCGCTACGGCCGGGGCACGGGACGAGCAAGGTCAAAGACGAGATCACTCCTCGTCCTCGGGATCCTCCGCCTCGGTAGCCGTAGACGCCCCGTCCGCCTCAAGCAGCCGAGCCAACTGCCGCCCGACAATCCGCTTGAACTTCCGCTGCTGCGGCCGCGTCCGATCCAGAATCGCCACCTCGAGCCGCTCCGCCGGAATCTCCCGCTCCCCCCCGTTCGCCTCACGGGACAGGGACTGCACGGCCAGCTTCAACGCCTCGGCAAGCGACATGCCATCTTCATGCCGCTGATCCAGATACGTACTGATCTGCTCGGCATTACCACCCACGGCGACCGATCCGTGCTCGTCCACGATCGACCCGTCGTGCGGCAGCCGGTAGATCTGGTCGCCCTCGGGGGTGTCCCCCACCTCGGCGACCACGAGCTCCACCTCGTACGGCTTCTCGGCCGCGCTGGAGAAGATCGTGCCCAGCGTCTGGGCATAAACGTTGGCAAGACCGCGCGCGGTCACATCGTCACGGTCGTAGGTGTAACCCCGCAGATCGGCATAACGCACACCGCCGATCCGCAGATTCTCGTACTCGTTGTATTTGCCGGCGGCGGCGAAGCCGATCCGGTCATAGATCTCGCTGAACTTGTGCAGCGCACGGGACGGGTTCTCGCCGACGAACACGATGCCGTCGGCATACTGCAGCACAACGAGGCTGCGGCCACGGGCAATGCCCTTGCGGGCGTATTCCGCCCGGTCGGCCATCGCCTGCTGGGGTGAGACATAGAACGGCGTCGACACCGGCTATCCGTCCCTTTCTGTCGAAGTCACTGGATCACCTTCCAAGAAGTCGCTGCCAGAGCGACTACCAGGCAGCCGCTGCCGGCAGCGGCTGCCAAGCAGCCGCCACAGGGCAGCCCCGTCAGAGCAGCGCCGCCCGCGGACCGTCGGGCTGCTCAAGACGCCGCTCAAGGATCGAGCGGGCGATCTCGGAGGACTCCTCGTCGCCCAGACGGCGGAATCCGTCCTCGGTGATCACGGTGACGATCGGGTAGATCCGGCGGGCGACATCGGGACCACCGGTCGCCGAGTCGTCGTCCGCCGCGTCGTACAGGGCCTGGACGACGAGAGTCGTGGCCTCCGCCTCGGCCAGGTCCTTGCGGTAGAGCTTCTTCATGGCCCCGCGCGCGAAGACCGAGCCGGAGCCGGTGGCTGCGAAGCCGTGCTCCTCGGAGCGCCCACCGGTGACGTCGTAGGAGAAGATCCGGCCCCGCTCACGGTCCACGTCGTAGCCCGCGAAGAGGGGAACCACGGCGAGGCCCTGCATGGCCATGCCGAGGTTCGAACGGATCATCGTGGACAGGCGGTTGGCCTTGCCCTCCAGGGAGAGCGTGGCGCCTTCCACCTTCTCGAAGTGCTCCAGCTCCAGCTGGAACAGCTTGACCATCTCGACGGCCAGACCCGCCGTACCGGCGATGCCCACCGCCGAGTACTCATCGGCCGGAAAGACCTTCTCGATGTCACGCTGCGCGATGACATTCCCCATAGTGGCCCGCCGATCACCGGCGAGAACCACGCCGCCGGGGAACGTGACGGCCACGATGGTCGTGCCGTGCGGGGCCTCGAGCACGCCCTGGGTGGGCGGCAGCTGCCGCCTGCCGGGGAGCATGTCGGGCTGGTGGTCGGAGAGGAAGTCCATGAAGGACGACGACCCGGGCGTCAGGAAGGCAGCCGGCAGACGCCCGGTGCTACGAGGGTTGGCTTCCACGCGATTCCTTCCACGTAGGCTGCGGCCCGCCGTGGACGGCCGAGCCGATCATCAAATCTGTGCACGGACCATACCCGCGCGAACGCCGATCATCCGTCCCGGCGCCGACCCGCTGGATCAGGCCGACTCCGGGGCGGACAACTGGCGTTACTCTCCGCCCTTTTGAACGAAGGACCTCACGAAGTCCTCAGCGTTCTCTTCGAGCACATCATCGATTTCGTCGAGGACGGAGTCCACGTCGTCGCTCAGCTTCTCCTGGCGCTCCTTGAGGTCCTCGGAACCCTGCGCGTCCTGCGCCTGCTCCTCGACCTCTTCCGTGGAACGCGTGGCCTTCTGCTGTCCGCCGTCGGTGTCCTTGGTCGCCATAAACCCTCACCCCGCTCGGTTCGACGTTCTTGATCAGACCCTACAAGCAGGGTCCGACATCGGCCCCGCAGTTGCTACAACGTCCGGGAGCCACCTCGATGATTCCCGGACGCGGCTTCTTTCCACCCCGATCCGCCGCTCCGGCCCTGTCGGCCGTGCGGGCCCCGGCGTGGCCGCTCAGCCGCCCGACAGGACCTTGACCAGGTCTTCAGCCGTACGGCAGCGGTCCAGGAGCTCCTTGACGTGATTACGCGTTCCGCGAAGCGGCTCCAGGGTTGGGACGCGCTGGAGCGAGTCCCGGCCCGGCAGATCGAAGATCACCGAGTCCCAGGAGGCCGCCGCGACGTCGTCCGCGTACTGCTCCAGGCAGCGCCCGCGGAAGTACGCGCGCGTGTCCTCCGGCGGCTTCGTACGGGCCCGCTCGACGTCCTGCTCGTCCAGGAGGCGCTTCATCTTGCCGCGCGCCGCCAGACGGTTGTAGATGCCCTTCTCGGCCCGTACGTCGGCGTACTGGAGGTCGACCAGGTGCAGCCGGGCGGCGTCCCAGTCGAGGCCGTCACGGCGCTGGTAGCCCTCCATGACCTCCCGCTTGGCGACCCAGTCGAGCTCTCCGGAGAGGCTCATCGGGTCGTTCTCCAGACGGTTCAGGGTGTCCTCCCAGCGGAGCAGGACATCCACGGTCTGGTCGTCGGCATCGGCCCCGAACCGTTCCTCCACGTACTTGCGGGCCAGCTCGAAGTACTCCATCTGGAGCTGGACAGCGGTGAGTGTCCGGCCGCTGCGGAGCGTGACCAGGCGCTTGAGTGTGGGGTCGTGGGAGACCTGGTGGAGGGTGCGTACGGGCTGGTCGACCGCCAGGTCCACGGCGATGAAGCCGTCCTCGATCATCGAGAGGACCAGGGCCGTCGTGCCCAGTTTCAGATAGGTCGAGATCTCGGAGAGGTTCGCGTCGCCGATGATCACGTGCAGCCTGCGGTACTTCTCGGCATCCGCGTGCGGCTCGTCGCGCGTGTTGATGATCGGGCGCTTCAGGGTGGTCTCCAGGCCCACCTCGACCTCGAAGTAGTCGGAGCGCTGGCTGAGCTGGAAGCCGTGCTCGTGCCCGTCCTGACCGATACCGACGCGGCCCGCTCCGGTGACGACCTGACGTGAGACGAAGAACGGCGTGAGGTGGCGCACGATGTCCGAGAAGGGGGTCTCCCGCTTCATCAGGTAGTTCTCGTGCGTGCCGTACGAGGCGCCCTTGTTGTCGGTGTTGTTCTTGTAGAGGTGGATCGGCTGGGCGCCCGGCAGCTGGGCCGCGCGCTCCGCGGCCTCCGCCATGATGCGCTCGCCGGCCTTGTCCCACAGGACGGCGTCCAACGGGTTGGTGACCTCCGGCGAGCTGTACTCCGGGTGTGCGTGGTCCACGTACAGCCGCGCGCCGTTGGTGAGGATGACATTGGCCAGGCCGATGTCCTCGTCGGTGAGCTGGCTGGAGTCGGCGGCCTCGCGGGCGAGGTCGAAGCCCCGTGCGTCCCGCAGCGGATTCTCCTCCTCGAAGTCCCAGCGGGCGCGGCGCGCCCGGTGCATCGCCGCCGCGTACGCGTTGACGATCTGGGACGAGGTGAGCATGGCATTGGCGTTCGGGTGGCCGGGGACGGAGATCCCGTACTCCGTCTCGATGCCCATTACTCGCCGTACGGTCATGCGGCCCTCCTTGCCCGGCAGTGCCCTCGGTCGGGGGCGCTGCTCAAGTACCGCTGGTGCTCCGGCGCGTGTGCGGTGCCCGTCCCCGCACTGCGCGACTCGGCGGTACGAAAGAGCCTAGAACGCCTTTGCACTGGTGGGGAGATCATTTGCGTCATTGCCTCGCTCCAGCCGTGACCCGGAAAACAGTCGGCTGCGGGTACCCACGGAGGGCACCCGCAGCCGCCCTGTCTTTTACAGGTACTGACCGGTGTTGGCCACCGTGTCGATGGAGCGTCCGGTGTCCGCGCCCTGCTTTCCGGTGACCAGCGTACGGATGTAGACGATCCGTTCGCCCTTCTTGCCGGAGATTCGGGCCCAGTCGTCCGGGTTGGTGGTGTTCGGCAGGTCTTCGTTCTCCTTGAACTCGTCCACGCAAGCCTGGAGGAGGTGGGAGACCCGAATGCCCTTCTGGTTCTGATCGAGGAAGGCCTTGATGGCCGCCTTCTTGGCGCGGCCGACGATGTTCTCGATCATGGCGCCGGAGTTGAAGTCCTTGAAGTACAGGACTTCCTTGTCACCGTTGGCGTAGGTGACCTCGAGGAAGCGGTTCTCCTCGGACTCGTCGTACATGTGCTCCACGGCGGTCTGGATCATGTTGTTGACCGTCGCCGCCCGGTCGCCGCCGTGCTCACCGAGGTCGTCGGAGTGCAGCGGAAGCCGCTCTGTGAGGTACTTCGCGAAGATGTCCTTGGCCGCTTCGGCGTCCGGGCGCTCGATCTTGATCTTCACATCGAGTCGTCCGGGGCGCAGGATCGCGGGGTCGATCATGTCCTCGCGGTTCGAGGCGCCGATCACGACCACGTTCTCCAGGCCCTCGACGCCGTCGATCTCGGCGAGCAGCTGGGGGACGATGGTGTTCTCCACGTCCGAGCTGACGCCTGATCCACGGGTGCGGAACAGGGACTCCATCTCGTCGAAGAAGACGATGACGGGGGTGCCCTCGCTGGCCTTCTCACGTGCACGCTGGAAGACCAGGCGGATCTGCCGCTCGGTCTCGCCGACGTACTTGTTCAGGAGCTCGGGGCCCTTGATGTTGAGGAAGAAGCTCTTGCCCGTGGCCTGTCCGGTCACCTCGGCGACCTTCTTGGCCAGCGAATTGGCGACAGCCTTGGCAATGAGCGTCTTGCCGCATCCAGGAGGCCCGTACAGCAGGACGCCCTTGGGCGGCCGCAGTTCGTGCTCCTTGAAGAGATCGGGGTGGAGGTACGGAAGCTCGACCGCGTCGCGGATCAGTTCGATCTGGTTGCCCAGGCCGCCGATCTGCTCGTAGCCGATGTCCGGGACCTCTTCGAGGACGAGCTCCTCGACCTCACTCTTCGGAACGACTTCGTAGACATAGCCGGAACGGGGTTCGAGAAGCAGGGCGTCGCCAGGGCGGATGACGACGTCCAGGAGCGGCTCGGCGAGCCGTACCACCCGTTCCTCGTCGGTGTGCCCCTGCACGAGGGCACGTTCGCCGTCCTCAAGGATCTCCTTGAGGGTGACGATCTCGCCGACGCTCTCGTACTCCATGGCCTCGACCACGTTGAGAGCTTCGTTCAGCATCACTTCCTGGCCGCGCCTGAGCTCTTCGAGCTCCACGCTGGGGCTGACATTCACCCGGAGCTTGCGGCCCCCGGTGAAGATGTCCGCCGTGCCGTCCTCGTTGGCCACGAGGAAGACACCGAAGCCTGCCGGCGGCTGTGCGAGCCGGTCGACCTCTTCCTTGAGGGCCACGATCTGGTCGCGGGCCTCACGGAGCGTGTTGGCGAGCCGCTCGTTCTGTGCGGACACGCCGGCCAGATTCGTCTGCAACTCGACGATCCGCTCTTCGAGAATCCTCGTGTGTCGCGGAGAGTCGGCGAGCTTGCGTCGCAGGACGGCGATCTCCTGCTCAAGGTAGGCAATCTGCCCGGCGGGGTCATCGGACCCTCTTCCCGGGCGGATGCCGCGGTTCATGTCGTCGTCGTGGGCTGCCACGGTCCTCACCTCCTCCAAGGGGAGCTGGACGCTTCCAGACCCTACCTGGGTGGGTGTCGATTGAAACCCCTAGATCACAAAGACTGTCGGGGTGTGTCCGATCTTCACCCTTGCGCTCTCCCTCACGCCAGTGGAATACCCACCCAACATGATTGGGAAGCGGACGGAGGTAGGGTCGAAGTGTTCAACACCCGTCAGAGCTGGCCCGACTTGCGGGGATATCGGGGCACTCGGCGCAGAAAACGGCAGGAGAAAGACCGTGCAGCAGGAGGCCGGAGTCGACGGCGAGGCGCTAGAGGTCTGGATCGACCAGGATCTCTGTACCGGAGACGGGATCTGTGCCCAGTACGCGCCCGAGGTCTTTGAGCTGGACATCGACGGCCTGGCGTACGTGAAGGGCTCCGGCGACGAACTGCTGCAGGCCCCGGGCGCCACAACGCCCGTACCACTGCCGCTTCTGCGCGATGTGACGGACTCCGCGAAGGAGTGCCCGGGCGACTGTATTCACGTACGTCGGGTTTCGGACAGGGTCGAGGTTTACGGTCCCGACGCGGAGTGACCGAAGTCGCACTCAGCGTCACTGGTGTCTGCTTGCTCACACCCTCCGCGGCGCGGAGGGTGTTCTCATATGCCCGGAGCCGCGCAGGGCGTTCATACGCTCTGGGCTCCGGAGGGTGTCGAGCGGACGAACGCACCGTTCTTCCACTGCCACTTGGCCAGATCCTTCACGTCCGGACAGCAACTCGGCACCTCGGATGAGGAGTACCCGAGCAGGGTGGCGGTGACGGCGCCGTCACTCACCGCGAAGTCGGTGACGCTCAGTCGGTCCTTGGGGTCGACCAGGGTGGCCACGACGCGCGGCTCGGACTCGTCCTTGGCCTGGGTGAGGACGTAGACACCGCTGGGCGGGGTGCCCGAGCCCGCGTCGCAGCGGACCACGGCCACGGTCTCGGGGCGTCCGTCGCCGTCGAGGTCTCCGGAAGCCTTCTTCAGGACGAGGACTTTCGCGGGCCCGCACTCGATCGGGAAGTCGACTGCGGACGGGTCAGGAGCCGTGACGGCGGCCTGGGCCGGCTTCGCGTCGGAGCCGGACTGGGCCGCTGTGGCCGGGTCGGACTGCAGTAGGGAGGAGAGCGCGACGACTCCGGCGACGGCGGTGGCCGTGGCGACCCACTGGATGGGGCTGGTGTGCGTGTGTGCCAGTTCCGGGACGGCGGATTGCTGCACTAGGAGTGTCTCCCGTGAGGGCTGTGCCGGTGGGGGTGTCCCGCATGGTGCCACACGTCACAGTGCGGTGGAACGGCGGGGTCCGGACTTCCGACGGACTTTTGGCGGCGCGTCAACAGGAGAGCGACGCGTCAACAGGAGAGCACTGTGGCCGAGTTCCCCGGCTGTCCCGGGAACTCGGCCACAGTTGTGGTGCGTTGCTTACGTCAGCGGCCCATGCCGCCGTCGGCGTTCGGACCGGTGTAGTCGTCGCCGTAGGCGCCCTTGGAGGGGCGGCGGCGGCGCATCGGCGGCTCGACACCGTCCGCGAGGCGGCGGGCGGTGAGCAGGAAGCCGGTGTGGCCGATCATCCGGTGGTCCGGACGGACGGCCAGGCCCTCGACGTGCCAGTTGCGGACCATCGACTCCCAGGCGGTCGGCTCGTTGAAGGAGCCGATCTCGCGGATGGACTCGACGGTCCGCGCGAGCTGGGTGGTGGTGGCGACGTAGCAGCAGAGGATGCCGCCGGGGACGAGCGCCTTGGAGACGGCCTCCAGGCACTCCCAGGGGGCCAGCATGTCGAGGATGACGCGGTCGACGTCAGTGTCCGACAGGTTGTCCTGGAGGTCGCCGACGGTGAGCTGCCAGGCGGGGTGCTTGTCGCCGAAGTAGCGCTCCACGTTCTGCTGGGCGATCTCGGCGAAGTCCTCGCGGCGCTCGTAGGAGTGCAGCATTCCCTGGTCGCCGATGGCGCGCAGCAGGAAGGCACTGAGTGAGCCGGAGCCGACGCCCGCCTCCACGACGCGGGCGCCGGGGAAGATGTCGGCGAAGGCCAGGATCTGCCCCGCGTCCTTGGGGTAGACCACGGCGGCGCCGCGGGGCATGGACAGGACGTAGTCGGGGAGCAGGGGGCGCAGCGCGAGATAGGCGACGTTCCCCGTGGTGCGGACAACGCTGCCCTCGGGAGCACCGATCAGCTCGTCGTGCGGGAAGGAACCCTTGTGGGTGTGGAAGTTCTTTCCGGCTTCGAGCGTGAACGTGTAGTGGCGGCCCTTGGGGTCGGTCAGCTGAACCTGGTCCCCGACCTTGAAGGGCCCGCGCCTGCGGGCGGCACCGGTCGGTTCGGACATGTGACCAGCCTACCGGTCCTGCAAGGAGCGCCCGACCACCGCTAGGCGGGCCGGGCCATGGCCTTCACGAAGGCGCGCTCCACGTCGGCGGCGGACAGGACGCCGTAGATCTCGCCGGAGTCCTCGACGACCAGGTACTCGGTGGCGGGGTTGGCGCGCAGGGTGTCGAGGAGGTCCTCGCCGGCGAGTTCGGCGGAGACGCGCATGCCGTCGGTGAGGTCCTGGGCGAGGCCGCTGACCGCGACCCAGGGGCGGCGGTGCTCGGGTACGCCGACGATGGCGGCCTCGCGGACCAGGGAGAGCGGCTGGCCGTCGGCGTCGACCACGACCAGGGCACGGGCGCCGGCGTCGTTGGCGCGGCGCAGCGCCTCCGAGAGCGGGGTGCTGGTCTCGACCGGGACCGCGCGCCGGGTGAGCGCGCGGGCGCGCAGTTCCGGGAGGTGCTCGCGCAGGCGGGCCATCCGGAGGCTGTTGCCGGCGCCGGTCCAGATGATCGCGGCGAGGATGGCGGCGAGCAGGGCATCCGTGACGGTGTCCATGCCCCCGATGTCGTCCGGGGACTCGCCGAGCGCGCCGGACTGGGTGAGCAGGGGCAGCCCGATCAGTACGGCGACGGCGAGGGCGCGCCCCACCCAGGCGGCGGCGATCGTGCCGCTCATCGGCCTGCCGGTGATCTTCCAGACGACGGCCCGGAGCATCCGGCCGCCGTCGAGGGGCAGCCCGGGCAGCAGGTTGAAGGCGGCCACGATGAGGTTGGAGATCATCAGGCCGCCCAGCAGGACACCCGGCACGGTGCCCGGTTCGACCGTCTGCATGGCGAGAAAGAAAACGCCGGAGAGAACGAGGGAGAGCAGCGGCCCGACGAAGGCCAGCACGAACTCCCGGCCCGGGGTCTCGGACTCCTTCTCGATCTCCGAGACCCCGCCGAAGAACTGGAGCTGGATCCGGCGCACCGGCAGCCCGAAGCGCAGGGCGGCGACGGTGTGGGCCAGTTCGTGGACGAGTACGGAGGCGTAGAAGGCGACCGCGAAGAAGAGGGAGACCAGGTAGCGCAGGGCGCCGAGTTCAGGCAGCACGCGGTCGAGCTGGCCGCCGAACACCCAGGTGATCAGGGCGGCGACGAGGAACCAGCTCGGGGCGACATACACGGGTACGCCGAAGGGGCGGCCCATCAGCAGCCCGCCGCCCGGTCCCTTCTCGCGGCGCGGCGGCCGTCCTCCCTTGCCCGGTCCGGACGTGGCGCGCGTCCTTGCGGCGTCCTCGGCGCCGGGTTCACCCGCCGCACCAGTGTGCGGACGGGCCTCGTCGGTGGGTCCTTGGTCGGCTTGGGGCTCCTCCTTGGCGAGGCGAGGGGTGGCCGGGGACTCGCCGGAGGGACGGGGCGTGACCGGGGTCCCATGCGACGGACTGGCGGCGGCCGGGGACTCGTACGAGGGACGGAGGGCGGCCGGGGACCCGTCCGATGAACCGGGGTCCGCCGGGGGCTCATCCGAGGCACGGGGAGCGGCCGGAGACTCGGCCGAAGGACCAAAGGCGGCCGGGGACCCATCCGATGAACCGGGGTCCGCCGGGGGCTCATCCGAGGCACGGGGAGCGGCCGGAGACTCGGCCGAAGGAGGAAGCGTGGCTGGGGACTCGGCCGAAGGACCGGGGGCGGCCGGAGAGTCGACCGAAGGACGTGAGTCGGAGGTGGGCTCGTCCGGCGGACGGGGAGCGGCCGAAGGACGGAGAGGCGCCGGGGACTCGTCCGAAGGACCCAGGGTGGCCGGGGACCCGTCCGAAGGACCCGGGGTGGCCGGGGACCCGTCCGAAGGACGCGAGGCAGAAGAGGACTCGTCCGACGGACGGAGAACGGCCGAAGGACGGAGGGGCGCCGGAGACTCGGCCGAGGTGTCGGGGGCGGGCTCGGTTCCGGGCGTGGGCACGGGGGGCTCGGTGTCACCGCCGGGCTCCGTGGGGGCCTGCCCGGTGGTGTCCTCCGGGCTTTCCCCTTCCCGTTCCGGGCGCGTGGCGTCCGCGCCCGGGCCGCCCCCGGAGGCCTGGGGCCCCTCGTGGCGCTCGGTCGCTTCGTCGGTACCGGAGCGCGGCTTCCCGCTCCCGCCGCTCTCGTCCACGATGTCCCCTCGTTCGAAGCGTCCTCCGCTCCCGATCATGCGGAGCAGGGTCTGGGTCGATGGTATGCGGCCGTCGCGGCACGTTCCGCCCCGGCACCCCCTCTGTTTTCCAGGGCGTTGCAGGAGCCGCGGCCGTATCACTGTCAGTGGCGAGCCGTAAGGTCTGTCGTCATGGAAACCAGCACCGAGGGCGTGGCCGAGCCCGGCGCCGCGGACCCACCCGCCGAAGTCGTGGCGCCGGTGGCGGCCCTGCCGCCCACGTCCCTGTCGCCGTCGCGCGCCGGCGACTTCATGCAGTGTCCGCTGCTCTACCGGTTCCGGGTGATCGACAAGCTCCCCGAGAAGCCGAGCGAGGCGGCCACCCGCGGCACGCTGGTGCACGCGGTGCTGGAGCGGCTCTTCGACGCACCGGCGACGGAGCGCACGGCGCCGCGCGCGAAGTCCTTGATCCCCGGCCAGTGGGACCGGCTGCGC
This sequence comes from Streptomyces sp. NPDC127595, assembly GCF_042671685.1. Taxonomy (NCBI): domain Bacteria; kingdom Bacillati; phylum Actinomycetota; class Actinomycetes; order Kitasatosporales; family Streptomycetaceae; genus Streptomyces; species Streptomyces sp. NPDC127595. Next base: position 192,980 of record NZ_JBHXWK010000009.1, read on the forward strand.
GAGACCCGGCCGGAGGTCGTGGAGCTGTTCGCCGACGACCCGGAGGGCGAGCGGCTGGCGCGCTGGCTCACCGAGGCCGAGCAGTTGGTGGAGCGCTGGTTCACCCTAGAGGACCCGACCCGGCTGGAGCCCGCCGAGCGGGAGCTGTTCGTGGAAGCCCAGCTCGACTCCGGGCTCAAGCTGCGCGGCATCATCGACCGCGTCGACGTGGCGCCGACGGGTGAGGTGCGGATCGTCGACTACAAGACGGGCAAGGCCCCGAGACCGGAGTACGCCGAGGGTGCCCTGTTCCAGATGAAGTTCTACGCCCTGGTGGTGTGGCGGCTGAAGCAGGTGGTCCCGCGCCGGCTCCAGCTCGTCTATCTCGGCAGCGGCGACGTACTGACGTACGACCCGGCGATCGAGGACCTGGAGCGCGTCGAGCGCAAGCTGCACGCGCTGTGGGAGGCGATCCGGGAGGCCACCGAGTCGGGTGACTGGCGGCCCCGGCCCACCAAGCTCTGCGGCTGGTGCGACCACCAGTCGGTGTGTCCGGAATTCGGCGGTACTCCCCCGCCGTATCCGCTGCCGGTCAGGGCGCCGGAGTCCGGTGACGCCCAGCAGGGCAGAATGGGGCCGGACTAGCGAAGGAGACTCACGTGGCCATCCGCGTCCTACTGGTCGACGACCAGCCGCTGCTGCGCACCGGCTTCCGGATGATCCTGGAAGCGGAGCAGGACCTGGCGGTCGTCGGCGAGGCCGGTGACGGTCTCCAGGCACTCGACCAAGTCCGTGCGCTGCAGCCCGATGTGGTTCTGATGGACATCCGTATGCCCAGGATGGACGGTGTCGAGGCGACCCGGCAGATCACCGGCCCCGGCCGGGACGGTCCGGCGAAGGTGCTGGTGCTGACGACCTTCGACCTCGACGAGTACGTGGTGGAGGCGCTGCGCGCGGGCGCCAGTGGCTTTCTGCTCAAGGACGCGCCGGCCAACGAACTGGTGCAGGCGATCCGGGTGGTCGCCTCGGGCGAGGCGATGCTCGCGCCGAGCATCACGCGCCGCCTGCTCGACAAGTACGCGAGCCATCTGCCGTCCGGCGACGACCCGGTGCCGGACACCCTGCACACACTGACCGACCGCGAGGTCGAGGTGCTGAAGCTGGTGGCCCGCGGGCTGTCCAACGCCGAGATCGCGGCCGACCTGTTCGTCAGCGAGACCACGGTCAAGACCCATGTGGGCCACGTCCTGACCAAGCTGGGGCTGCGCGACCGGGTGCAGGCCGCGGTGTACGCGTACGAGAGCGGGCTGGTGCGCCCCGGCGCGCAGTAGTAGACGGCACGCACCAAGCACAGAGGGCGGCCCCTTCCTCCGGGAGGAAGGGGCCGCCCTCTGTGTACGCCGGGCCGGGGTCAGTCCTTGCTGATCTCCCAGAAGCGGAAGACGGTCGAGGCGTCGAGGCAGTACTCCAGGCCATAGACGTTGTCTCGGATGACCGCGTACTGCTTGGCCTGCCAGAGCGGGATGAGCGGCAGTTCGTCGGCCACGATGTCCTGGAGCTTGCCGTAGTCGGCTTCGGTGGCGCCGCGGCTGCTCTGTGCGGCCGTCTCCGGGATGAGCTGTCCGGTGATCGTACTGTTGGTGTAGTTGTTGCCGAGCACGTTGCCCTCGCCGAAGAAGGGGGCCGTGAAGTTGTCCGGGTCCGGGTAGTCGGGCACCCAGCCCTTCACGTACACGCCGTACTTGCCCTTGGCGATGTCCTTCTCGTACTGGCCGAAGGCGACGGACTTGACGGTCGCGTCGAAGAGGCCGCTGGCGTTGAGCTGCTCGGCGATCGCCCTGAACTCCTCGTCGGTGGAGGGTCCGTAGCGCGACGGCGTCGACCAGAGGGTCAGCTTCACCTTGTCGGTGATGCCGTCGGCGCGCAGCTCGGCCTCGGCCTTGGACTTGGAGGGGCTGGCGCCGTAGGTGTCGAAGAAGGCCGTGTTGTGGCCCACGATGCCGGCCGGGATGATCGAGTACAGCGGCGTCGCCGTGTCCTGGTAGACCTCGTCGACCAGGGCCTGCCGGTCGAGCAGATAGGCGATGGCCTTGCGCACCGAGAGCTTGCCCGCCACCGGGTCGTTCATGTTGAAGACCAGGTGCTGGACTTCCGCGCTGGTGCCCTCGACGACGTTGACGCCTGTGCCGGTGGAGGTGTCGTTCTCGATGTCCGCGATGTCGTCGGCGGCGAGACCTCGGTAGGCGATGTCGATCTCGTTGTTCTCCAGGGCCTTCTTCAGCGCGGTCCGGTCGCCGTGGAAGAACCTCAGTGTCACACCGGAGTTCTTGACCTTGGCGGTGCCCCGGTAGCTCTTGTTGACGGAGAAGACGGCCTTGTCCTTGCTGAAGGAGTCCAGCTTGTACGGGCCCGAGCCGACCGCCTTGTTGTCGGTGCGCAGTCCGTTGTCGGCGTAGTGCTTGTGGTCCACGATCGAGCCGGCGCCGGAGGCGATCTTGCTCGGGAAGGTGGCGTCGGCGTACTTGAGCTTGAAGACGACGGTCTTGGCGTCCGGTGTCTCCACCTTGTCGAGCATGGGGAACATGATCGCGGGACCGGCGTCGTCGTTGATCTTCAGCATGCGGTCGAAGGAGAACTTGACGTCCTCGGAGGTGAGCGCGTCACCGTTGCTGAACTTCAGCCCGCTCTGCAACGTACACGAGTAAACCATCGTCGTGGCGTCCGTGAACGAGCACTCCTTGGCGGCCTCCGGCTCCGGCTCCGTACCGCCCTTGGGGAAGCTCAGCAACGACTGGAAGACGTTGTTGAACAACAGCCAGGAGCCCGGGTCGTAGCCGGACGCCGGGTCGGTGGCGAGGACGTCGTCGGACATCCCCATCACGATGGAGGAGCCCGTGCCCCCCGAGCCGCCGGACTGCGAACCGCAGCCGGTGAGGAGGCCGACGGCCAGCCCTGTCGTGACGGACAGGACTGGCCACTGGTTGCGGAGATTCACTGCTGTGCCTTGTCGTTGGTTCTCGGGAGTGGCCGGATCCAGCCGGTGCCGGGCCCGAGCTCGGGCCCGGCGAGGGCAGGTCCGTCAGCCGCTCACTCCGCGACCGAGCTCCCAGAGCTGCAGGGTCGAGGAGGAGTTGAGCGCCCATTCGGCGCCGGTGATGTCGTCCCGCGCGGCGATGTACTGCTTGCCCTGCCACAGCGGCAGCACGGGTACGTCGTCGGCCACGATGTCCTGGATCTCGGTGAGGCTCTTCGAGGCGGTGAGGCGGTCGGCCTCGCGGCGGGACTCCGGGATCAGGGTGTTGATGATCGTGCTGTTCGAGTAGGGCGACTTGAGGAAGTTGTCCTTGTCGAGGAACGGCGCCAGGAAGCTGTCGGCGTCGGGGAAGTCGGGGAACCATCCCATGCCGAAGACCTCGTACTGGCCGTCGCGCTCGGCCGGGACGAAGGTCTCCCAGGGCGAGCCCTTGATGTCGACGTCGAACAGGCCGCTGGCGTTGAGCTGCTGCTTGAGCTGCTCGAACTCGTCCGCGGTGACCGAGCCGTAGTGGTCGGTCGTGTAGTTCAGGGTGAGCTTGACCGGCGTGGTGATGTCGGCCTCCTCCAACAGCGTCTTGGCCTTGCTCACGCTGGGCTCGCCGTACTTGTTGAAGAAGGAGTTGGAGTGGCCGGTGATGGTGGCCGGGACCAGCGAGTAGAGCGGGTCGGCCGAGGTGCCGTAGACCTTGGAGACGAGCTCGCCGCGGTTGATGACCTGGGCCATGGCCTGACGGACCGCCGCGGACTTCACCGACGGGTCGTCGGTGTTGAAGGCCAGGTAGCGAATCTCCAGGCCGGGCATCTCGATCAGGTCGATGTTGCTGTCCGTGGTGCTGCCGAGCTTCTTGATCTGCTCCGGCGTCATCGACCGGGTCATCAGGTCGATGTCGCCGCTGTTGAGCGAGTCGCCCATCGTGTCGGCGTCCGCGAAGGAACGCATCTCGACCTGGCTGTTCTTGATCGTCAGAACACCCTTGTAGTTGGGGTTCTTGGTGAAGACGGCGTTGACGAGCTCGTCGTCCTTCACCTCGGCCTTGAACGTGTACGGGCCGGAGCCGTCGATACTGAAGCCGTCGCGCAGCTTGCCCTTGTCGTAGTCGTCCGGGTTGACGATGCCGGCGACCGGGGTCGACAGCTTGAAGGGGAAGGTGGCGTCCGCGGTCTTGAGGTGGAAGATCACCTCACGGTCGCCCTGGGTCTCGATGGTGTCGATGGTGGACAGCAGCGCGAACACACCACTGTCGGCCTGGATCGACAGGGCTCGGTCGATGGAGAACTGGACGTCCTTCGCGGTGACGGGGTCGCCGTTCGCGAATTTCAGGTCCTTGCGCAGCGTGCAGGCGTAGCGCTCGTTGCCCGTGTCGGTGAAGCCGCACTCCTCGGCGGCCTCGGGCTGGGGTTCGCCGTCACCGCGCGGGATGATCATCAGGGTCTGCACGGTCTGGCGGAGAATATTCCAGCTGCCGACGTCGTACGCGTACGCCGGGTCGAGGGGAGCGGGGGCATCCTTCGATGCGATGAACCGGTCGGTGGTGCCGACAACGATCGGGTCGCCACTGTCGCTCCCGCCGTCGGACCCCCCACACGCGGCGAGCACCGGGGCGAGCAGGCCGATCACGGCCGGCAGCACCAAAGTCTTGCGGTTCATGCTCGAGTTTCTCCAGAGCTGTAGATTCCGCGAGCCCGGCATGCAGGGGTGGTGCTGCGGGTCACGGGGATACGGCGATGTTCTCGCGACGACATTAGTCCGCACCGCCACCGCGGCCCCCAGGGACTGGAGTTGAGTTCCCATCACGCTGTGATACCGGGCGTGGACACACTGGTAACCCGACAGCGGAAGGATTCGTGCAGTGATTCACCAATCGGGACACAAGGGCACGTCACCCGCCCCTTAAAGGGAGTTGGCGGCATATGCCAGACCCGATGTCGACCCCTGGTCAAGTGGCGAAAGTCACACCTGCAACTCGACCAAGAAGCACCGGAATTCAGCCATCCGACTGCTGTTCAATTCCTTCACGAGGATTCGCCGCGGATCCACCGAGGGAGACTCGGGGCCGCAATCGTGTATTCAGTTCCGCACGCTGGGTGAACGCCTAGCGCATTGCCGTCATCAGGCCGCGGAGAAAAGGCAGGTCGACCTCTTCCAGAGAGCCTACGACCGTGCGTCGGGCGGCCGGCGCGATGGGCGCGAGCGAGGGAACCGCGACCACCCGGCAGCCGGCCGCCTCGGCGGCGGCGACGCCCGTCGCGGTGTCCTCGATGACAGCGCACCGGGCCGGTGTCGCGCCGAGTCCCGCGGCCGCCAGCAGATACGGGTCGGGGAACGGCTTGGTCCGCTCCACCTCGTCGCCCGCCACGGTGAGCGCGAAGTACTGGGGGCCGATGGAGGTCAGGATGCGGTCGATGATCCGCCGGTGCGAGGCGGAGACCAGGGCCGTGGGGATCTCGTGCGCCGCCAGTTCGGCGAGCAGTCTGGCCGCCCCCGGCATCAGCGGCAGCGAGTTGCCGATCCGGGCCTCGAACCCGTCGTTCAGCAGCACCGTCAGCTCGGCGAGGGTGATGTCGGCTCCGGTGGCCTCGATGAGGAAACCGGCGCTGCGGGTCATCGGACCGCCGATCACCACATGCCGCCAGGAGTCGTCGAGCACATGGCCGAGGGACGCGAAGACCTCTGCCTCGACGTCCCACCAGAAGCCCTCGGTGTCCACCAGAGTGCCGTCCATGTCGAGGAGCACGGCCTCCAGGGCAGAGCCTTCGGCCGTACGGGTACCGAGCGCGGGGACCGTACTGGTCATCCTGGCGCACCTCCTTGAGGGACAACCAGGCCGGTCGCCCCTCTTTGCCAAGGGGGCAACCGGCCTGCGGTGGACCGACCAGTCTACGTCGTGTCCGATCAGCGCGCGTTAAAGTACTTCGCCTCCGGGTGGTGGATCATGATCGCGTCCGTGGACTGCTCCGGGTGGAGCTGGAACTCCTCGGAGAGCACGACGCCGATACGCTCCGGCTCAAGGAGCTGGGCGATCTTGGCGCGGTCCTCCAGGTTGGGGCAGGCCCCGTAGCCGAGGGAGAAGCGGGCGCCCCGGTACTTCAGGGCGAACATGTCCTCCATCGCGTCCGGGTCCTCGCCGGAGAAACCGAGTTCGGAGCGCACCCGGGCGTGCCAGTACTCGGCGAGGGCCTCGGCCAACTGGACGGACAGGCCGTGCAGTTCGAGGTAGTCCCGGTAGGAGTTGGACTCGAAGAGCTTGGCGGTCTCCTCGCCGATCCGCGAGCCCATGGTGACGACCTGGAGGCCGACGACGTCGGTCTCGTCGGACTCCTCCGGACGGAAGAAGTCCGCCAGGCACAGCCGGCGGCCACGGCGCTGGCGCGGGAAGGTGAAGCGAGTGCGCTCGTTGCCCTGCTCGTCCAGGATGATCAGGTCGTCGTCCTTGGAGACGCACGGGAAGTAGCCGTACACGACCGCTGCTTCCAGGAGGTTGTCGGTCTGCAGCTTGTCCAGCAGGCCGCGCAGCCGGGGCCTGCCCTCGGTCTCGACCAGTTCCTCGTACGTCGGCCCGTCGCCCGCGCGAGCCTGCTTCAGGCCCCACTGACCCTTGAACAGCGCGCCCTCGTCGAGCCAGGAGGCGTACTCCTTGAGCGGGATGCCCTTGATGACGCGGGTGCCGGCGAAGGGCGGGGTGGGCACCGGGTTGTCGACGGCGACGTCGGAGCGCACATGCCCCTCCTCGGGGCGCTCCTCGACCTCGGTGACGGCGGCCGCGGGCCGCACCCGGCGCTGCTTGAGCTCGGGCAGCACCGCTCCGGGGACCCCGCGCTTCACCCCGATCAGCGCGTCCATCAGGCGCAGGCCCTCGAAGGCGTCGCGGGCGTAGCGGACCTCGCCCTGGTAGATCTCGTAAAGGTCCTGCTCGACGTACGCCCTGGTCAGCGCCGCGCCGCCGAGGATCACCGGGTAGTCGGCGGACATTCCGCGCTGGTTGAGCTCCTGGAGGTTCTCCTTCATGATCACCGTGGACTTGACCAGCAGTCCTGACATGCCGATGACGTCGGCCCGGTGCTCCTGGGCGGCGTCCAGGATCGCCGAGACCGGCTGCTTGATGCCCAGGTTGACGACGTTGTAGCCGTTGTTGGACAGGATGATGTCGACGAGGTTCTTGCCGATGTCGTGGACGTCGCCGCGGACCGTGGCCAGCACGATGGTGCCCTTGCCCTCCGCGTCCGACTTCTCCATGTGCGGTTCCAGGTAGGCCACCGCGGTCTTCATGACCTCGGCGGACTGGAGCACGAAGGGAAGCTGCATCTGGCCGGAGCCGAAGAGCTCGCCGACCACCTTCATGCCGTCCAGGAGCGTCTCGTTGACGATGTCGAGGGCGGGGCGGAGTTCCAGGGCGTCGGCCAGGTCCTGTTCGAGGCCGTTCTTCTCGCCGTCGATGATGCGCCGCTTGAGCCGCTCGTTCAGCGGGAGCGCGGCCAGTTCCTCGGCCCTGCCCGCCTTCAGCGACTTGGTGGTGGCGCCCTCGAACAGCGCCATCAGCTTCTGCAGCGGGTCATAGCCCTCGGCGCGACGGTCGTAGATCAGGTCCATGGCTGTCTGGACCTGCTCGTCGTCGAAGCGCGCGATCGGCAGGATCTTCGAGGCGTGGACGATCGCCGAGTCCAGGCCCGCCTTGACGCACTCGTCGAGGAAGACCGAGTTGAGCAGGACGCGGGCGGCCGGGTTGAGGCCGAAGGAGATGTTGGACAGGCCGAGGGTTGTCTGTACGTCCGGGTGGCGGCGCTTGAGTTCGCGGATGGCCTCGATGGTGGCGATGCCGTCCTTGCGGGACTCCTCCTGGCCAGTGCAGATGGTGAAGGTCAGGGTGTCGATGAGGATGTCCGACTCGTGGACGCCCCAGTTCGTCGTCAGGTCCTCGATCAGCCGCTGGGCGATGGCGACCTTGTGCTCGACGGTACGGGCCTGGCCCTCCTCGTCGATGGTCAGCGCGATCAGCGCGGCGCCGTGCTCGCGGGCCAGCTGGGTGACCTTCGCGAAGCGGGACTCCGGGCCGTCGCCGTCCTCGTAGTTGACCGAGTTGATGACCGCACGGCCGCCCAGCTTCTCCAGGCCCGCGCGGAGCACGTCGACCTCGGTGGAGTCCAGCACGATCGGCAGCGTGGAGGCGGTGGCGAAGCGGCCGGCCAGCTCCTTCATGTCGGCGACACCGTCACGCCCTACGTAGTCGACGCAGAGGTCGAGCATGTGCGCGCCCTCGCGGATCTGGTCGCGGGCCATCTCCACGCAGTCGTCCCAGCGGGCCTCCAGCATCGCCTCACGGAACTTCTTCGACCCGTTGGCGTTCGTCCGCTCGCCGATCGCCATGTAGGCGGTGTCCTGACGGAACGGCACCGTCTGGTAGAGGGAGGCGGCACCCGGTTCCGGGCGCGGGTCGCGGGCCCCCGGCGTCATGTCGCGCACGCGCTCCACGACCTGGCGCAGGTGCTCGGGCGTCGAACCGCAGCAGCCGCCGACCAGTTGGAGGCCGTAGTCACGTACGAAGGTCTCCTGTGCGTCGGCCATCTCGGGCGCGGTCAGCGGGAAGTAGGCGCCGTCCTTGGTCAGTACGGGCAGACCGGCGTTCGGCATGCACATCAGCGGCGTACGCGAGTGGCGGGCCAGATAGCGCAGGTGCTCGCTCATCTCGGCCGGGCCCGTGGAGCAGTTCAGCCCGATCAGGTCGATGCCGAGCGGCTCCAGCGCGGTGAGCGCAGCGCCGATCTCCGAGCCGAGCAGCATCACGCCCGTGGTCTCGAAGGCGAGCGAACAGATCAGCGGCACTTCCAGGCCGAGGGCGTCCATCGCGCGGCGCGCGCCGACCAGGCTGGACTTGGTCTGGAGCAGGTCCTGCGTGGTCTCCACGATCAGGGCGTCGGCGCCGCCGGCGAGCAGGCCCTCGGCGTTCTGCTGGTAGCCGTCGCGCAGGACGTCGTACGCGATATGGCCAAGCGAGGGCAGCTTGGTGCCCGGACCGATCGAGCCGAGGACCCAGCGCTGGCGGCCGTCCTTGGCGCCGAACTCGTCGGCGACCTCGCGGGCGATCCGGGCGCCCGACTCGGACAGTTCGAAGATGCGGTCGGCGATCTCGTACTCGGTCGCCGCCGAGTGGTTGGCGCCGAAGGTGTTGGTCTCCACGCAGTCGACGCCCACGGAGAAGTACTCCTCGTGGACGGACCGGACGATGTCGGGGCGGGTGAGGTTCAGGATTTCGTTGCAGCCCTCGAGCTGCTGGAAGTCCTCCAGCGTCGGGTCCTGAGCCTGGAGCATCGTGCCCATCGCGCCGTCGGCCACCACGACGCGGGTGGCGAGGGCCAGGCGGAGTGCTTCGGCACGCGCCCGGCTCTCGGCAAGCTCGGACGAAAGGGACGGGTTCGGCAACGAGGCCATGAAGATGCTCCCTGGAGTGCGACGGCTGTCGGCTTTGCGCTTCCCATGGAACGCGCACCCGGTCAGGGTAGCCCGGAGCGCGGCCATAAGGTCGGGGCGTCCAGGGGCCGGACGGGCGTGGCGCATGCGACGGCGGTGCCCGGACGGACGGAAAATGTGGCGACCATCCATTAGCGGGAGGTCGGCAACGAACGGTAGTGTTCGACATTGCCGAACGGCGGCAGTGAATCGACCGCCGTAGGCCGAAGGGGACGGAGGCAGCACGGCGATGGCACGGAACATCCAGTCGCTCGAACGGGCGGCAGCGATGCTGCGGCTCCTCGCGGGCGGCGAGCGGCAGCTCGGCCTGTCCGACATCGCCTCCTCGCTCGGTCTGGCCAAGGGTACGGCCCACGGCATCCTGCGCACCCTTCAGCAGGAGGGCTTCGTCGAGCAGGACGGCGTCTCCGGTCGCTATCAGCTGGGCGCCGAGCTGCTGCGGCTCGGCACCACCTATCTCGACGTGCACGAGCTGCGGGCGCGCGCCCTGGTCTGGACGGACGACCTGGCCCGCTCCAGCGGTGAGAGCGTCTATCTGGGCGTGCTGCACCAGCAGGGCGTGCTGATCGTGCACCACGTGTTCCGGCCGGACGACAGCCGTCAGGTCCTGGAGGTCGGGGCCATGCAGCCACTGCACTCCACAGCGCTGGGCAAGGTCCTGTCCGCCTACGACCCGGTGGCGCACAGCGAGGTCCTGGAGGCCGAGCGCAAGGCCTTCACGGCGCGCACCGTGAGCGAGCTGGACCAGTTCGAGGGCGTGCTGGACCTGACCCGCGCGCGCGGGTACGCGGACGATGTCGAGGAGACCTGGACGGGCGTCGCCTCGGTCGCCGCCCCCATCCACAACCGACGTCGGATGCCGGTCGGCGCGGTGGGCATCACGGGGGCCGTGGAGCGCGTCTGCAAGGACGGGGAGCTGCGCCCCGAGCTGATCGCGGCGGTACGGGACTGCGCCCGCGCCGTGTCGCGCGACCTGGGCGCCGGGCGGTTCTGAAACCCACAGATTTCTTACGTTCGTACAGGCGGAGGCCGGGATGCCAAGGGCGTCCCGGCCTCCGCCGTTCGCTCGCAAGATCGATAGCTCACAGCAATCAATAACGATCGTGTTTTCGATAACGGAGCTCTTGACGGGCCGGTGACACGAGAGCAAGACTCCCGTCCATCGGTCGGCATTGTCGAACACATGACGGCAATACGCGCTAGAGTGAGACAACGCCAAGGGCCGCATCGCTCTCTCTCCCTGAGAGCACGAACCACCGGAGGGACCCGGGGTTCGGCTTCCCCTGGACGAAGGACAAAGGAGTCGCGGGTGTCCAGCTCCGACATCTTCATCGGCGAGACCATCGGTACCGCCGTTCTCATCCTGCTGGGCGGTGGCGTGTGCGCCGCCGTCACGCTGAAGGCCTCCAAGGCGCGTGGCGCCGGATGGCTGGCCATCGCCTTCGGGTGGGGCTTCGCGGTACTGACCGCGGTCTACATCTCGGCGCCCCTTTCCGGCGCTCACCTGAACCCGGCCGTGACCCTCGCGCTCACGATCAAGGACGGCGGATGGGACAACCTCCCCATCTACTGGGCCGGTCAGCTGCTCGGCGCCATGATCGGTGCCGCACTGGTCTGGGTCGCGTACTACGGCCAGTTCCACGCGCACCTCACCGACCCCGAGGTCGTCGGCGAGCCGGGCGAGAAGGTCGTCAAGACCAAGGCCGTCGAGGCCGAGGAGAAGGGTGCGGGCCCCGTGCTCGGCATCTTCTCCACCGGCCCGGAGATCCGGAAGGTGTGGCAGAACCTCGCCACCGAGATCATCGGCACCTTCGTGCTCATCCTGGCGATCCTCACCCAGGGCCTGAACGGCAACGGCGACGGTCTCGGCACCCTGGGCGCCCTGATCACCGCGCTCGTCGTGGTGAGCATCGGCCTCTCCCTCGGTGGCCCGACCGGCTACGCGATCAACCCGGCCCGTGACCTCGGCCCACGCATCGTGCACGCCCTGCTCCCCCTGCCCAACAAGGGTGGTTCCGACTGGAGCTACGCCTGGATCCCGGTGATCGGTCCACTGATCGGCGGCGCGATCGCTGCGGGTATCTACAACGTCGCATTTGCTTAGAGCACCGCTTGTGAGCACCGCCTGAGAGCCGCACGCTTCACTGCACCGCTTCACACAGCACCGCCGCACAGCACAGCGCCGTAGATGTGGATACAGCCCCTACACATGGACTTCAGGAGCACACCGTGACCGACGCACAGACCACAGGCACTTCCTCCCACGGCACCGGGCCGTTCATCGCCGCGATCGACCAGGGCACCACGTCCAGCCGTTGCATCGTCTTCGACCGGGACGGCCGCATCGTCTCCGTCGACCAGAAGGAGCACGAGCAGATCTTCCCGAAGCCGGGCTGGGTCGAGCACGACGCCACCGAGATCTGGACCAACGTCCAGGAGGTCGTCGCCTCGGCCATCGAGAAGGCCGGCATCACCCGCGACGACATCAAGGCCATCGGCATCACCAACCAGCGTGAGACCACGCTGCTCTGGGACAAGAACACCGGTGAGCCCGTCCACAACGCGCTCGTCTGGCAGGACACCCGCACCGACGCGCTCTGCAAGGAGCTCGGCCGCAACGTCGGCCAGGACCGCTTCCGCCGCGAGACGGGCCTGCCGCTCGCCTCGTACTTCGCGGGGCCCAAGGCCCGCTGGCTGCTGGACAACGTCGAGGGCCTGCGCGAGCGCGCCGAGGCCGGCGACATCCTCTTCGGCACCATGGACAGCTGGGTCATCTGGAACCTGACGGGCGGTGTCAACGGCGGCCGGCACGTCACCGACGTCACCAACGCCTCCCGCACCATGCTGATGAACCTGCACACCATGCAGTGGGACCCGAAGATCGCAGAGTCGATCGGGGTTCCGCTGACGATGCTGCCCGAGATCCGGTCCTCCGCCGAGGTGTACGGCGAGATCACCGGCGGAAGGCTCGGCGAGCTGCTCGGCGGCATCCCCGTCGCCTCCGCGCTCGGCGACCAGCAGGCGGCCCTGTTCGGCCAGACCTGTTTCTCCGAGGGCGAGGCCAAGTCCACGTACGGCACCGGCACCTTCATGCTGATGAACACCGGTCACAAGGTCATCAACTCCTACAGCGGGCTGCTGACCACCGTGGGCTACCAGATCGGCGACCAGAAGCCGGTCTACGCCCTTGAGGGCTCCATCGCCGTCACCGGTTCGCTGGTGCAGTGGATGCGCGACCAGATGGGCCTGATCAAGTCCGCCGCCGAGATCGAGACGCTCGCGTCCTCGGTCGAGGACAACGGAGGCGCCTACTTCGTGCCGGCCTTCTCCGGCCTGTTCGCCCCGTACTGGCGTCCGGACGCCCGCGGCGTGATCACCGGTCTGACCCGCTATGTCACCAAGGCGCACATCGCGCGCGCCGTCCTGGAGGCCACCGCCTGGCAGACCCGTGACGTCAGCGACGCCATGACCAAGGACTCGGGCGTCGAGCTCACGGCCCTCAAGGTCGACGGCGGCATGACCTCCAACAACCTGCTGATGCAGACCCTGGCCGACGTCCTGGACGCCCCCGTGGTGCGCCCGATGGTCGCCGAGACCACCTGCCTCGGCGCCGCCTACGCCGCCGGTCTCGCCGTCGGCTTCTGGACCAACACCGAGGACCTGCGCGCCAACTGGCGCCGGGCCGCGGAATGGACCCCCAACATGGCCGCGGAGACCCGCGACCGTGAGTACAAGAGCTGGCTCAAGGCCGTCGAGCGGTCCATGGGCTGGCTCGACGACGACTCTGTCGAGGAGTAAGAACGCGCATGACCACTCAGTCCACCCTGCAGTCCGTACCTGCCCTCGGTACGCACCCGGCCCCCGGCTCCGCAGTCTCCGACTTCAAAGCGGTGAGTCGCGCCGAAACCCGGGAACAGCTCTCCAAGGCGTCGTACGACCTTCTCGTCATCGGCGGCGGCATCCTGGGCATCTCCACCGCCTGGCATGCGGCGCAGTCCGGGCTGCGGGTGGCTCTGGTGGACGCCGGCGACTTCGCCGGTGCCACCTCCTCCGCCTCCTCCAAGCTTCTCCACGGCGGTCTGCGCTACCTGCAGACCGGCGCGGTGAAGCTGGTGGCGGAGAACCACTTCGAGCGCCGTGCGGTCTCCCGTCAGGTGGCCCCCCATCTGGCGAACCCGCTGACCTTCTACCTCCCGGTGTACAAGGGCGGCCCGCACGGCGCCGCGAAGCTCGGCGCCGGTGTGTTCGCGTACTCGGCGCTGTCCGCCTTCGGCGACGGCGTCGGGCACCTGCTGGGCCCCTCCAAGGCCGCGCAGGACGTGCCCGAGCTGCGCACCGACAACCTCAAGGCCGTGGCCGTGTACGGCGACGACCAGATGAACGACTCCCGGATGGCCCTGATGACGGTCCGCGCGGCCGTCGAGTCCGGTGCCGTCGTCCTCAACCACGCCGAGGTCACCGGGCTGCGCTTCACCAAGGGCCGGGTGACCGGCGCGGAGCTCAGGGACCGGCTCTCCGATGACGAGTTCGGGGTGTCGGCGCGCCTGGTGCTGAACGCCACCGGCCCCTGGGTCGACCACCTGCGCAAGCTGGAGGACCCCGACGCGGCTCCCTCCATCCGCCTTTCGAAGGGCGCGCACCTGGTCCTCAAGCGCACCGCCCCCTGGAAGGCCGCGCTCGCCACCCCCATCGACAAGTACCGCATCACCTTCGCCCTCCCCTGGGAGGACATGCTGCTGCTCGGCACCACCGACGAGGAGTACGAGGGCGACCCGGCGGATGTCTCGGTCAACGAGAAGGACATATCCCAGATCCTGGACGAGGCCGCGTTCTCCATCCGCGACCAGCAGCTCTCCCGTGACCTGATCACGTACTCCTTCGCGGGGCTGCGCGTGCTGCCCGGCGGGCCCGGCGACACCTCGAAGGCCAAGCGCGAGACGGTCGTCACGGAGGGCCGCGGCGGAATGCTGTCCGTCGCGGGCGGCAAGTGGACCACCTTCCGGCACATCGGCCGCACCGTCATGAAGAAGCTGGAGTCGCTCCCCGGGCACCCGCTGGGCGACGACTTCGAGCCGATCTCCTCGCTGCCGAAGAAGATGCCGCTGCCCGGTGTCGCCAACCCGCGCGCGGTCGCGCACCGGCTGCTCGCTGACGGCCCGGCCCAGGGCCCGCGCATGGCGGCCGACACCGCCAAGCACCTTGCCACCCACTACGGTTCGCTGGCCTTCGACATCGCGCGCCTCGCCGACGACAGCACCGAACTCGCCGAGCGCGTCCACCCCGACGCCCCGGAGATCTGGGCGCAGGTCGTCTACGCCCGGGACAACGAGTGGGCCGAGACGGCGGACGACGTGCTGCGCCGCCGTACGACGCTGACGATCCGCGGGCTGGCCACGGACGAGGTGCGGGGCAAGGTGCAGGACCTGCTCGACAAGAAGTAGACCTTGCGGCGGGTGTGAGGGGCGGATCCGACGGGAGCCGCCCCTCACACTCGCTTGCTGTAGTAACAAGGGGCCCTCACCCGGGCCGACGTCGCATTCCGTGTCCTGGTCAGCCCGTCGGCCCGCATAATGAGCTGAGACATCGGATGTCTGAGCGGATGCCTTGGCGACATCCCGAACGGCATGCTGAACGACAGGGAGGCCCGCCATGGCAGTCACCGACGAGGCGATCGAGAAGATCAAGGAAATGATCGTCTCCGGCTCGCTCCGCCCCGGCGACCGTCTCCCCAAGGAGAGCGAACTCGCCGCCGAACTCGGGCTGTCCCGCAACTCCTTGCGCGAGGCGGTGCGCGCCCTCTCCCTCATCCGCATCCTGGACGTCCGACAGGGCGACGGCACCTACGTCACCAGTCTGGACCCCCAACTCCTGCTGGAGGCAGTGAGCTTCGTCGTCGACTTCCACCGCGACGACACGGTGCTCGAATTCCTCGCGGTCCGCCGCATTCTGGAGCCGGCCGCCACGGCGATGGCCGCCTCACGCATCAGCGAACAGCAACTGAAGGCGCTGACCGCACAGTTGGACGCGCTCGGCGACGCACCCTCGGTGGAGGAACTCGTCGCCAGCGACCTGGAGTTCCACCGCGGCATCGTGCAGAGCTCCGGGAACTCGGTGCTCTGCTCCCTCCTCGACGGCCTCTCCGGGCCCACGACCAGGGCCCGCATCTGGCGGGGACTCACCCAGGAGGACGCCGTCAGCCGCACCCTGCACGAGCACCGCGCGATCCTCACGGCCCTGCGCGACCGCGACGCGGAGGCGGCCCGCTCATGGGCGACGGTGCACATCGCGAGCGTGGAGCAGTGGCTGCGCTCGACCCTGTGAAGCGCCCCGGGCATCCACCGGGTCCCGTGGGGGCCGGAGGAGGCCGGGTGGCGGTGTCGCGTGTTTCCGGCCCCCGGGTGGGGCAGTGATCCGTTCACTCCCCCGTGCAAGGGGGCTGCGGAGGCGCCCTTCGTACGCCGTAAGGTTGGGGCGTACGTGAGGGCACGTCGGAAGGAGGCACTGGGTGATCGAGCTCGAGGGGGTTCCCGAGCTGATCGACCCGGTCATGGTGGCCGCGTTCGAAGGCTGGAACGACGCCGGCGACGCAGCCTCCACCGCGGTCGCGCATCTGGACAAGGAATGGAAGGGCGAGGTGTTCGCGGCGCTGGACGCCGAGGACTACTACGACTTCCAGGTGAACCGCCCCACCGTGTGGCTGGACGGCGGTGTCCGCAAGATCACATGGCCGACGACAAGGTTGTCGGTAGTCCGGGTCGGCGGCGAGAAGCCGCGTGACCTGGTGCTGGTCAGGGGTATCGAGCCGTCGATGCGATGGCGCTCGTTCTGCAACGAGCTGCTCGGCTTCGCGCACGAGCTCGGCGTGGAGCTGGTGGTGATCCTGGGCGCACTGCTCGGCGACACCCCGCACACACGTCCGGTACCGGTCAGCGGGGTGACGTCCGACGCGGACCTGGCCCGCACCATGGACCTGGAGGAGACCAAGTACGAGGGGCCCACAGGCATCGTCGGCATCCTCCAGGAGGCGTGCACGCACGCGGGCGTGCCGGCCGTGTCGCTGTGGGCGGCCGTACCGCACTATGTGTCGCAGCCGCCGAACCCGAAGGCCACGCTGGCCCTCCTCAACCGCCTGGAGGACCTGATCGACCTGCGCATTCCGCTGGGCGAGCTGCCCGAGGACGCGCGGGCCTGGCAGCTGGGCGTCGACCAGCTGGCCGCCGAGGACAGCGAGGTCGCCGAGTACGTGCAGTCGCTGGAGGAGGCCCGGGACACCGCCGATCTGCCGGAGGCGTCCGGCGAGGCGATCGCCCGTGAGTTCGAGCGCTACCTGCGCAGACGGGACGGCGGCGGCCCGGCCGCGCAGGCCGGGGGCCACGCGACCGAGAGCGGCGACGCGGCCTCGTTCCTCCGGGACGGCCCCGGCGGCCGCCCATGGCCGTCGAAGCCGCAGCTGCCCGGTACGGAGGCCGGAACCGGGACGGACGAGACCGGGGCGGACGAGACCGGGGCGAACGACGAGGGGCACGGCGACACGGCCGCGGATTCCAAAGAATCCCCGGATCGCAGAGAATCCCCGGACCCCGAAGAATCCTCGGATTCCAAGGAGTCCTCGGATCCCTCTGATTCCTCGGAGGACTGAACGACGGTTTGACGGGTGAGGGGCGGTACGCGGACGCGTACCGCCCCTCACCCGTCGTGCCCCCGTACACAGGAGTCCGTCCGAGCCGTCAACAGGCCCTGTCGCCCCAGCACATGACATCCGCCTCCTCAGCATTTGGCCGGATTGCCTCGTGACAGCTGCTTCAGGACGGATTGCACAGGTTGCCCAATTCAACTTGTTTCTAAACCAAGTTGATGCGATCGGGGGTGGACGAGTCGCCGTCCGCGTAGCAGGGTGTCCCCCGAAGGCGCGGCCCGGGGACGGGACATGGCACCGCGTCATCCCGCGACAGAGCACCCGTAAGGACCGAGCCAAGAGCACCCGCATGGACCGAAGGGAGCGGTACGCGATGACCGACCAGGTACAGCCGGCGCAGGGCCCGGGAACGTCCGGGCCGGGGCCCGACGGAGCGGGATTCACCTACCGAGGAGCCGAGCAGGAGCTGATCGTCGTCGCACGTCCTGAGGCCAGGCTTCGTGCCAGGTCCGAGGGCGTACGTTCGGCGGCGGGCGCCGATGTGTCGGCCCTCAACATGTTCCTCAGCGACGAACAGCTCTCCCTGGAGCCGCTGTTCGGCAGCGAGGAACGTCTGCGGCAGTCCACGGCGGCCGCCACCGAGAGCGGCCCCGACCTCGCGCTCTTCTACCGGGTGCGAGGCGTCGAGAGCCGCGCCCAGGAACTGCGCTCACGGATCGCGGCACTGCCGGAGATCGACACGGCGTACGTGAAGCCCGGCGCCGTACCGGCCTCCGTGGGATCCGTGGGGCGGGCGGCGGAGAGCGCCGACGACAGCCGGAGGGTGAAGGAAGGGGCGCCCGTCACCCCGGACTTCACCAGCCGTCAGGGATATCTGCGCCCGGCGCCCGAGGGGATCGACGCGTACTGGGCCTGGCAGCGGCCGGGCGGTTCGGGCCAGGGCGTGACGGTGATCGATGTGGAGGGGGCCTGGCAGCTCGGCCACCAGGACCTGGCCGCGAAGCTCGCGGGCGTCGTCGTCGGCACCCCGCTGACCGACCTCGCCTGGCGCAACCACGGCACGGCCGTCATCGGCGTGATCGGCGGCGACCGCAACGAGTACGGGATCACCGGCATCGTTCCGGACACCCTGACCGCGGCCGCGTCCTTCCAGGACATCGGCACGGCGGCCGCGATCCACGCGGCGGCCGACCGGCTCTCCCCCGGCGACATCATCCTGATCGAACTGCACGCCCCTGGACCACGGTTCGACTTCGAGCCGCGCGACGACCAGCAGGGTTACATTCCGATCGAGTGGTGGCCGGACAACTTCGCGGCCGTCCGGTACGCGACCGCCAAGGGCGTGATCGTCGTGGCGGCGGCGGGCAACGGCGCCGAGTCGCTCGACGACGGCGTGTACGAGCGCCGCCCCGCCGAGTTCCCTGAGTGGTGGCGCAACCCGTTCAACCCCTCCAACCAGTCCTCCGGCGCGATCCTGGTCGGCGCGGGCGCACCACCGCCCGGCACACACGGCCGCGATCACGGCCCGGACCGCTCGCGGCTCGCGTTCTCCAACTACGGCGCACGCGTGGACGCGCAGGGCTGGGGACGCGAGGTCACGACCACCGGCGGCACCTGGGACCGGCCCGGTGATCTGCAGGGCGGGGCCGAGGAGATCGGCTGGTACACGGACACGTTCTCCGGGACCTCGTCCGCCTCCCCGGTGGTGGTCGGCGCCCTGGCCGCGCTCCAGGGCATGCTCAGGGCGGCCGCACAGGAGCCGATCTCCCCCGACCGGGCCCGCGCGTTGTTGCGGGCCACGGGGTCCCCGCAGCAGGACGCGCCGGGCCGGCCGGCCTCCCAACGGATCGGCAACCGGCCGGACATCAAGGCGGCGGTCACCCATCTGCTGCCGGACGCGGTCGGCTCGGGCCAGGCCGAGCGGTACTGGGACGAGCTGTTGCCGTACCCGCGTGAACTCCCGCCCAGGCTCCGGCTGTTCGTGGCCGGCGACTGGCGCAACCTCAACAACCCGTCCCCCGAGATCCGCCAGGCGGTGCACTCCGCCTTCGCAGAAGGACGGCCGGACGTACGTGTCTGGTTCTCGGACGACGAGATCGTCGGCCTGGTCGTCACGGGCTGACGAGACCCATCCATGCTCAACCAATGAGGGAAGGTGGCACCCGCATGAGCACCACCCCGCAGATGAGCCAGCTGGGACAGCAGCAAGGACAGCAGGGCCAGCAAGGTCAGCAGGGCCAGGGCCAGCAGGGCCCGAGCACGGCGCCCCCGCAGGCGTACGGGCAGCAGCAGGGTTTCGGCCAGCAGCAGCCGTACGGACAGCAGCAACAGCAACCTTTCGGACAGCAGATGCAGCAGCCGTACGGGCAGCAGGGCATCGGTCAACTGCCCTTCGGCCAGCAGGGCATCGGTCAGCAGGGCGGCATCGGCCAGCAACAGCAGCAGATCCCGCAGCATCTGCAGCAGCAGTTGCAGCAGCTCGGGCAGCAGCAGCCGTTCCAGCAGCTGCTTCAGCAGCTCGGCGGACAGCAGTTCGGCGGCGCGCAGCAGCAGGCTCAGCCGCTGGTCGTGCGCAGCGCCGTCGAGACGCAGGCGCTGGTGAGCGGTGTGGCCGAGCACTTCTGGGACGTCGTGACCCCGCTGCCCGGCCAGCCGGCGATTCTGTACCTGTACATCAACCAGGCGTGGCGCCCCCTGGTGAACCCGAACCAGGTGACCCATGACGAGGTCCAGGAGGCCTTCGCCTTCGGGCAGCAGGTCATCGGGATCTACGAGTCGAACAGCAACGCCATCCAGGCCGTCATCGTGAACAAGTAAGCACCAGCACGGACGGCTCTCGCACGACAGCGGCGCCGGGCGGGTGAAATCCCGCCCGGCGCCCGTCTGTTGCTAGAGAGCCACTCCGAGGAGGGCGTCCACGGCGCGTGACACGACGCCGGGGGCGCCCTCGTCCGTACCGCCCTGCTCGTGCTGGAGCGCGGCCCAGCGGTCGACGGCGGCGAGCGCCGTCGGCGCGTCCAGGTCATTGGCGAGGGCCTCGCGGATCTCCTCGACGAGCGCGTCGGCGGACGGCCCGTCCGGGCGCGACACCGCGGCCCGCCAGCTCTCCAGCCGCGCGAGGGCCTCGTCGAGAACCGAGTCCGTCCACTCCCAGTCGGCCCGGTAGTGGTGGGCGAGGAGCGCGAGCCGGATGCCGGCCGGGTCGACCCCGTCGCGTCGCAGCGTGGACACGAAGACGAGGTTGCCCTTGGACTTCGACATCTTCTCGCCGTGCAGCGCGACCATGCCGGCGTGGACGTACGCCTTGGCCATGGGGAACTCGCCGGTCAGCACCTGGGCGTGCGAGGCTCCCATCTCGTGGTGCGGGAAGGCGAGGTCGGAGCCGCCGCCCTGGACGTCGAAGCCCATTCCCAGGTGGTCGAGGGCGATGGCGACGCACTCGATGTGCCAGCCGGGGCGGCCGAGCCCGAGCGAGCCGCCGTCCCAGCTCGGTTCGCCCTCGCGCGCGGCCATCCAGAGCATCGGGTCGAGCGGGTTCTTCTTGCCCGGACGGTCCGGGTCGCCACCGCGCTCGGCGGACAGCAGGCGCATGGCGGCGGCGTCCAGGTGCGACACCTTGCCGAAGTTCGGATCCGACTCGACGGAGAAGTAGACATCCCCTTCGAGCTCGTACGCCGCTCCCGCGTCCCGCAGCCGCTCGACGAGCGGAACGATCCCCGGTATCGCCTCGACGGCGCCGATGTAGTGCTTCGGGGGCAGCATCCGCAGGGCGGTCATGTCCTCGCGGAAGAGGGCGGTCTCCTTTTCGGCGAGCGCCACCCAGTCGACGCCGTCCCGCTCCGCGCGCTGCAGCAGCGGATCGTCGACATCGGTCACGTTCTGGACGTAGTGAACCTGCCGCTTGGTGTCGAGCCACACGCGCTGAACGAGGTCGAACGCGTTGTAGGTCGCCGCGTGCCCCAGATGGGTCGCGTCGTACGGCGTGATGCCGCACACGTACATACGGGCGACGGGACCGGGGTCAAGACGGACGAGCCCACCGGTCGCGGTGTCGTGGATCCGGAGGTCGCGGCCCTCACCGGGCAGGGCGGGGACGTCGGAAGCGGGCCAGGCATACATGCAATGAGCGTAACCGGCCGGAAGTTACGTATACGAACCGGACCAGCTCTGATGGCCGAGAAGGCGGTCTTGCGCGAAGCGCTGCCGTATGTTCCGGCTCGGTTCCCGCACCGCCGCGGCCTCGTGGGCGACGTCAGACCGGCGGCCAGGGAATCGCCGGCCACTCCCCGCTCGGCTCGGGATGCTTCCCCGACGCCAGCATCGCCTCGACACGCGCGCGTGTGGCGTCCACTTCCACGTCGGTGACGAGTTCGGCCAGCCGGGTGGCGAGCGGGGCGCCGGGCGCCAGTCCGTCCCGCAGGGCGGAGAGCACCGAGACCGCCTCGGTGGGCAGCGGCTCCCCCGCCCACCCCCACAGCAAGGTCCGCAGCTTGTTCTCGGCGTTGAAGGTGACCCCGTGGTCGATGCCGTACAGCCGTCCCTCACCGCCGGGCAGCAGATGGCCGCCCTTGCGGTCCGCGTTGTTGATCACGGCGTCGAGCACGGCCAGCCTGCGCAGCCGCGCGTCGTCGGCGTGCACGAGCAGTGCCGTCCTGCCCTCGGCGACCTCGGCGAACCCGATCGCCTTCCAGCCCTCGGACGGCTCCTCGCCGTCCACCAGCGCCAGGAGCTCCGCTTCGGGCGCCGCCTCGATCCAGAGCTGGCACATGCCCTCGCCGTACGGCCCGTCCCGCAGCACGGTGGTCGGTACGAGCCCCCAGCCGGTCGCTTCGGACACCTCGTACGCGGCGACCTCGCGCTGCGCCAGGTTCCCGTCGGGGAAGTCCCACAGGGGGCGCTCCCCGGCGATCGGCTTGTAGACGCAGAACGCGTCCCGGCCCTCGTAGGAGACGGAGCAGTACAGCACCGCGTTCGATGCCTCGCGGATGCGTCCGCGTACCTTCAGCTCACCTTTGGTGAGCAACTCGGCCGTGGTCACGCTCCGCGGCGGTATCCGTTCTGGCGCGGACATACGTGTCCTTCCGGGTCGAGCGGGAGGCTGCACAGGGGGCAGGGCGGCCGGCCGGCGTTGACGACGTCGAGGGCGCGTTTGGCGAAGGCACGGGCCTGTACGCCGGTGAGCCGGACCCGGAGCATCGGCGGACCGTTCTCCTCGTCCTGGAGCAGCCGCTCCTCGGCCTCGGCGAGGTCCTCGTCGGACTCGGCGTCGAGCTCCACGAGCGCCTGTGCCTCGACGATCATGCGCTGCTCGTCACTGTCCCAGGCCAGCGCCATGGTGCCGACCCGGAACTCCTCCTCGACGGGAGCGTCGAGCGGGGCGGTGTCGGACACCTCCGAGGGGGCCACGGCCGGCACGGGCGCGCTGCCTCCCGTACGCCGTACGACCTCGTCGAGGAGTTCGTCCATGCGTTCGGCGAGTGCGGCCACCTGGGTCTTCTCCAGGGCCACGCTGGTCACCCGGGGGCCGGAGGTGGCCTGAAGGAAGAAGGTACGGCGCCCGGGCAACCCGACCGTACCGGCGACGAAACGGTCCGGGGGGTCGTAGAGGAACACCTGACGGGACACGTCCTGTCTCCATTGATTCGGCATGAGGACCGGCTGGCGGCGTCGGCCCGCATCGGCTGCTGACAAGTCTGCTGACAACTACGGATGCAATGACGGATGACAACTACTGCGCTGCTTCGACCGCTTCACCCTACTGCGGCCGACGATCACGGTGCGCCCGCACCGCCCCCGACCGTGGCGTCACCGCTCGGGGGTTCCTCGCGCGGCGCCAGCGACGCGAAATCACCGGTGTCCCCGAGGCGCACGAGAAAAGGCCGCATTCGTGTGTAGCGGATCGCAGTGATGGAACACGGTTCGACAGAGATCCGCTGGAAGAGGTCCAGATGAAGTCCGAGTGCTTCCGCCACAAGGGATTTGATGATGTCGCCGTGCGAGCACATGAGGTACACGGCGTCAGCGCCGTGATCGCGCTCCACGCGCGCGTTCCACTCGCGCACCGCCTCGGCGGCCCGTGTCTGCATGGCCCGCATCGACTCACCGCCGGGGAACGCCACCGCCGACGGATGTGTCTGGACGACCTCCATCAGCGGCTCGTCCATCAGCTCGGCGAGCTTGCGGCCGGTCCAGTCGCCGTAGTGGGCCTCCCCGATGCGCTCCTCGGTGTGCGCCCGCAGCTCCGGCCTGGCGTCGAGGAGCGGCTGGAGGGTCTCCTGACAGCGTTGCAGGGGGCTCGTGACGACCTCGGAGATCGGCAGCGCGGCGAGCCGCCCGGGGAGCGCCGCGGCCTGCTGGGCGCCGCGCTCGTCCAGGGCGACGCCGGGAGTCCAGCCGGCGAGCAGTCCGGAGGTGTTGGCGGTGGAACGTCCGTGCCGGACAAGGATCAGGGTGGGCATGCGGCCCAGCGTAAACGGGCGATACGGGGAGCAGGTCCGGTCCCCGGGAGGAGGTGGCCGGAGTGCGGCCCGACCCCTTCGGCGGAAGAATACGCTCCGTGATCGTCGACAGCGCCATCTACCGCGACGGGCACCGCACGGAGGGGCCCGACGACCTCTCCGACGCGCTGGCCGAGGCCCGTGCGGCGGGTAACGCGTTCCTCTGGATCGGGCTGCACGATCCGACGGAGCGGGAGTTCGACCTCGTCACCGAGGAGTTCGGGCTGCACCCGCTGGCGGTCGAGGACGCCCTCAAGGCGCACCAGCGGCCCAAGCTGGAGGTGTACGACGATTCGCTGTTCATGGTCCTCAAGCCGGTCGTCTACGAGCCGGACAGCGACACCGTCACCACCGGCGAGGTCATGGTCTTCATCGGCGACTGCTTCGTGGTGACCGTCCGGCACGGCGAGGAATCGCCCCTCGCGGCGGTACGGCACCACCTGGAGGCCGACCCCGAACGGCTCCGGCTCGGGCCCACGACGGTGCTCTATTCGATCGCCGACGCCACCGTCGATCACTATCTGGAGGTGGCGACCGAGCTGGGGACCGACCTGGAGGAGCTGGAGGCGGAGGTCTTCTCGCCGAACGTCGGCGGCTCACGGACGACCGCCTCGCGGATCTACACCTTCAAGCGGCAGATCCTGGAGTTCCGCAGGGCCACGGTCCCGCTGTCGGTCCCGCTGACCAGGCTCGCGGGCACGGGCCCCTACGGGACGGCCGTGCCCTTCGTGCACGAGAAGGCACAGCCCTTCTTCCGTGACGTCAACGACCATCTGATGCGCGTGAACGAGTCCGTGGAGAGCCTGGACCGGCTGGTCTCGGACATCCTCTCCGCCCATCTGGCGCAGATGAGCGTGCGCCAGAACGACGACATGCGGAAGATCTCCGCCTTCGCCGCCATGGCCGCGGTGCCCACGATGATCGCGGGCATCTACGGCATGAACTTCGACCACATGCCCGAGCTGCACTGGCTCTGGTCGTATCCGGCGGTGATCCTGCTGATGGTGGTCCTGGAGATCGTCCTGTACCGGCTCTTCAAGCGGCGGGGGTGGCTGTAGTCGGGCCCTTCAGGTACGGGACTGCCGGAGACCCGGGCCCCTCAGGGACGGGATTGGTGAAAACCGGGCTCCACGCGCGCGTGGCGGTGGGCTACGCGAACTCGGGAGCCGCGGCAGCGGGCCCGCCCAGCGCGTCGCGCCGCTCGGGCATGCGGAGAGAGACCATCCGGCGCCAGCCCAGGGCCCGCTCGTAGGCGTAGACGGCGTGGATGACCGCGGCGAGCGTCGCGGCCCTGGCCCTGGACCAGCCGAGAATGCGGCCCATGTGGGCCATCACGGCGAGGCTGACGTCCCGGTAGACGCGGATCTCGGCGTGCGCGCACTCGCGCAGCGTCCGCTGGATGGCGCGCCCGTGTCCGGCGCTCGCGAAGCGCAGCAGTTCCTCGTGGCAGTAGGCGAGGTGGTTGTCCTCGTCGTTCGAGATCATCCTCACCGCGCGGCCGAGGTCGGGGTGGTCACCGAAGTGCTTGCGCAGCAGCTCCATCTCCTCGGAGGCGCGCTGTTCGGTGACCCTGCTGTGGGCGAGATACGTGACGATGTCCTGCACGCTCAGTGGCTCGTCGCTCTTGAGCTTGTCGTGCGCGAGGCCGATCCCGTGCCGCTCCAGGAGCATGGTGTAGTCGGTGTCGGACGGGACCTCGACGGGCGTCAGGCCGCGCTTCTTCATGAGGGCGTTGAAGATCCGCCCGTGCTTGTCCTCGTCGGCGCCGTGCCGGGTGATCTTGGGGGCGAGTTCCCGTTCGCTCTGCGGGACGAGCACGGCGATCCGCGCGTTCTCCCAGCCACCCTGCGACTCCCCGCTGGCGGCGATGGAGCAGAAGAGCCGGAACGACTCGTCGTTGTCGAGGATCTCCTGGAACAGACTCTTGGCCGAAAGCATCACTGCCACCTCCATACAGGGTTTCCGCAGAAACCGAGTCAAATGGGTTGGCAGGAGCGCGGCAACCGATATGTCGGACAACTCCGCCAAACGAAGGACGGAGAGGGACGCTCGGGGGCGTAACCAGAGGGGGCCCTGGCGCGTTGTTCCCGGTGACGGCCGTGGCGGGGAGACCCCCGAGCCCCCACCACGGCCGCAGAAACCAATTCAGGGGCTTTCGCCGCGTTACGCCAGACCGGCGCGCTCCAGGGCGTCGGTACCGGCCCGGAGCGAGGCGAGCCGGTCCTCCAGAGAGAAGCCCGCGGGGGCCAGTGAGAGCGTGGTGACCCCGGCCGCGGCGTACTCATTCATCCGGTCGGCGATGCGGTCTACGGAGCCGAGCAGCGTGGTCTGGTCGATCAGGGTGTGCGGAATGGCGGCGGCCGCGCCCGTCTTGTCGCCGGACAGGTACTTGCCCTGGATCTCGGCGGCTTCCTTCTCGTACCCCATGCGCTGGGCGAGCTGGTTGTAGAAGTTCTGCTTGGGGCTGCCCATGCCGCCGACGTACAGCGCGGTGTACGGGCGGAACATGTCGGCGAGCGCGGTCACGTCCTTGTCGTCGCCGAGCGCGAGCGGCAGCGTCGGACAGACGTCGAAGCCCTCCATCGTCTTGCCCGCCTTCTCCCGGCCCGCGCGCAGGTGCTTGAGCGCGGTGTCCTCAAGGTGCTCGGCCGAGGGGAAGATCAGCAGCGCGCCGTCGGCGATCTCGCCGGTCTGCTCCAGGTTCTTGGGGCCGATCGCGGCGATGTAGAGCGGGATGTGCTCGCGCTCCGGGTGCACGGTCAGCTTGAGCGGCTTGCCGGGGCCGCCCGGCAGGGGCAGCGTCCAGTGCGTGCCCTCGTACGAGAGCCGCTCGCGCGTCATGGCCTTCCGTACGATCTCGACGTACTCCCGGGTGCGGGCCAGCGGCTTGTCGAACTTGACGCCGTACCAGCCCTCGGAGACCTGCGGTCCTGAGACACCGAGGCCGAGGCGGAAGCGGCCGCCCGAGAGCGAGTCCAGGGTGGCGGCCGTCATCGCGGTCATCGTGGGCTGGCGGGCCGGGATCTGGAAGATGGCCGAGCCGACGTCGATGCGCTCGGTCTTGGCGGCGACCCAGCTGAGCACGGTGGCCGCGTCCGAGCCGTAGGCCTCGGCGGCCCAGCAGACCGCGTATCCGAGCCGGTCGGCCTCCTGGGCGACGGCGAGATTGTCCGCGTCCATTCCGGCGCCCCAGTAGCCGAGGTTGATCCCGAGCTGCATGGCCGATTCCCCTTACCGATCAGTAACGTCCCTTGTGTCCGAGACATTAGCGCGCTGGTGGGCGCCGTGGCAGGGACGGGATCGACCTCACCTGATTGTGGTTGTCCACAGGGCCCCCACGCGGGGAGCCATGGCCAGTAATCTCGGCGTCCATGGAGCAGAGGCATCTCGGCCGTACAGGCCTGCGTGTGTCCCGGATCGGACTCGGCACCCTGACATGGGGCCGGGACACCGACGAGCATGACGCCGCGCACCTGTTGAAGGCGTTCTGGGAGGCGGGCGGGACCCTCGTCGACACCGCGGACGTGTACGGGGACGGGGAGGCCGAGTATCTGCTCGGACAGCTCATAGAAGGGCTCGTGCCGCGCCGGGACCTGGTCATCTCGACGAAGGCAGGGAGCGTACCCGACCCGGACCGCCGCTTCGACGGCTCGCGCGGGCATCTGCTGTCGGCCCTCGACGCCTCACTCGCCCGCCTCGGCACCGACTACGTGGACCTGTGGCACGTCCACGCCTTCGACCCCGGCACACCACTGGACGAGACCCTCCAGGCGCTCGACCTGGCCGTCAGCAGCGGGCGCGCGCGGTACGCGGGCGTGTCCAACTTCTGCGGCTGGCAGCTCGCCAAGGCGGCGACCTGGCAGCTCGCGGCGCCCGGGGTGCGGACCCGGCTGGCCAGTACGCAGATGGAGTACTCCCTGCTCCAGCGCGGCGTCGAGCGGGAGGTGCTGCCGGCCGCCCTCGACCTGGGCGTCGGCCTGCTCCCCTCCTCACCGCTCGGGCGAGGCGTGCTCACGGGCAAGTACCGCAACGGGACGCCTGCCGACTCCCGGGGCGGCTCCGAACACCTCGCGCCCTTCGTCGCGCCGTACCTGGACGAGGCGGCGAGCAGCATCGTGGACGCCGTGACGACCGCGGCGGACGGACTCGCGGTGACCCCGCTCCAGGTTGCTCTCGCCTGGGTACGGGACCGGCCGGGCGTCGCCGCCCCGATCATCGGCGCGCGCAACGCGCAGCAGCTCACGGCCGCGTTGTCAGTGGAGACCCTTAGTCTTCCTGACGAGATCTGCCGGGCGCTCGACGACGTGTCGGCACCGGTGCACCACTATCCCGATCACGACTGGAGCACGCTGTGAGCACGGAGCCCGAGACCACGGAGGACGCGGAGCCGGGGGCGCCTGGTGCGGACGCCCCTCAGGGCGACGACACGGGCGGGGACGCGGGCGCCGGCACGGGCTTGGACGAGGGCGCCGGCACGGACGAGGGTTCGGCCGCGACCGCCGAGGGTGCGGAAGCCGCCGCCAAGCAGCTGTCCGAGGCCGCTGCCGAGTTGGCCGCCCAGCGTCTGGAGCGCGAGCGGATCGCACGGCGGAAGGCCGAGAAGCAGGGTCCCGTCGAGGCCGGTCGCAAGCTCAGCGGTACGGCCGCCGATCTGCTGGCCGCCGTACGGGCCGTGGAGAGCGGGGAGAAGCCCGTGGCCAGGGCGTTCCGCGAGCCGTCGCCGACACCCCGAGCAGCCGCACCGGAGCCCGTGCGGGCGACTCCGACCGCCACGGCCACGGTCGTCGCGTCCTCGGCCCTCGCGCCGGAGGCCGTCGAGACCGTACGCGCGGTCCTCACCGAGGGCGGCGCGCCGGACGCGCTCGCAGCGCAGGTCGTGACCGCCCTGGGCGAGGGTGCGGACGAGCAACTGCGCGAGGATCCCTGGCAGTTGTTGCGGGTCCCCGGGGTGCGGCCCGAGCAGGCCGACGGATTCGCCCGGGCGCTGCTCGGCGCGGAGTGCGGCCCGGACGACGAGCGGCGGGGCCGGGCGCTCACCGTCTGGCTCCTGGAGCAGGCGGCCCTTGCCGGACACACCGTCCTCGACGCCGCGGCGCTCACCGCCGCGCTCACCCAGCGCTCGGTGCCGGACCCGGACGCGGCCGTGCAGAGCACCCTGGCGGAGGGCGAGGCGCTGGTCTTCCAGGACGCGCTCGACACCGCCGCGGCCGTGGCGGAGGAGGACGAGGAGACCGCGGAGCGCCCGGTCCGCGTCCTGGTCGGCGTGGAGCGGTACGCGCTGGCCGAGGAGAGCCTCGCCGACGGCCTCGCCCGCGTGGTCAACGCACTGCCGAAGGAGGACGCGACCGACTGGGCCTCCGCCGCCGGTTCGGCGTCCGGTTCCACCGCCGAGCTGATCGGCGCGGTCGCCGGTCACGGCGTCGTCCTGCACACCGGCGGCGAGGCCTCCCGCGCGGAGCCGGCGGCCCTGGTCGCCGCGGCGCGGGGTCTCGGCCTGCGGGCGTACGCCGCCGCACACACACCGGACGGCCGCCGCCGGTTCGCCGCGCTGCTCTCGGGAGCGGAGCCACAGGGCGACGCGCACCCCGAGGCCCAGGACCCGGCAGTCGTCACCGTCGCCGGTCTGCTCGCCGGTGCCGAAGGACCTGGCAGGGACGCGGAGGGCACGTTCAGCCTCGACCTGCTCGTCGTCCTGGACGCGCCGCAACTCGACATCGAGACGGCGGCCATGCTGGCCGAGTCGCTCCCGGACGGGGCACGGCTGGTGCTGAGCGGGGACCCCGGGGTGCTGTGGTCGGCGGGCCCCGGGCGGGTCTTCGCGGACCTTCTCGCGGCCCGCGTCTGCCCGCAGGTGGCCTCGCGGACACCGGACCCCGGGCCCATCGGCGAGCTGGTGTCCGGCATCGGGATCGGCGAGCTGAACCAGGTCGAGGCGCCCGGCAAGGAGGTCGTGATCGTCCCGGTGCGGGACGCCGGTGAGGCGGTGCACCGCACGGTGCAGCTGGTCGCCGACTCGGTGCCCCGCGCGATCGGCATCCCGGCCGAGCAGACGCAGGTGATCACTCCGGGGCACGGTGGAGCGGCCGGCACCCGCGCGCTGAACAGCGCGCTCAAGGAGCGGCTCAACCCCGGCCCCGGCCGCTTCGGCGGCTTCGACCCGGGCGACCGGATCGCGTACTCCCCCGCGCCGGGCCGTACGGTGCCGGGGCACGTGGTGAAGGCCGACGCGGAGGGGCTGCACCTGGAGTGCGCGGGCGCACCCGTGGTCGTACCCAAGGAGCGGGTGGAGCAGTCCGTGCGGCTCGGCTGGGCGCTCACGGCACACCAGGCGGTGGGCCTGCGCCTGGCCGCCGCGGTCGTGGTGCTCCCCGGTGATGCGGCACAGTCCCTGACCAGGCCGTGGATCTACACGGCCTTCGGCCGCGCGGAGCGGCACCTGTCCGTGGTCCACGGAGTGGACCAGGCGCTGGCGCACGCGGTGGCGGAGGTCCCGCAGAAGCCGCGCACGACCCGCCTGACCGCCCTGCTCACGGCGCAGGTGCCGGTTCCGGTGCCGACGGCGGGCTGAGCCCCGCACACGCACCGGACGCACAGAGGTGGCGGTGCCGACAGCAGGCCAGCCCCGCACACACAAAGGTGGCGGTCACCGGACCCCGGTGACCGCCACCTAGTACGACAGGCAGGCTCAGCGATCCGCGTCCAGCGGCTCCAGATCCCCGTCGGCGCCGAGGTCGTCCTCGAGGTCCTCGTCGTCCGAGTCGTCGTCGAAGACGGCGCTGACGTCGAAACGGCAGACGACGCGCTGCGGGTCGATCGACTCGAAGGGTGCCTCGAGCCATTCACCGGGTTCGGCGGCCTCGTCCGCGGCTGTCACCCAGAGTGTGGAGTCGCCCTCCTCCAGACCGAACTCCTTGTGCCGGGAGGCGATCTCGTCCGGCTCGAACTCGCCGAACAGGACGCCGAGCGCCCCGTGCACCGTGCCGGCCGCCGCGTCGAAGGCCGCGCTGACACTGGGCCCGTCCTCCTCCACGGCCTCCACCCGCTGGGCCTGCGCCAGCAGACGCTGTGGCTCCACCACTGCGTAGTCCCGGCGGATCAGGACGCTCAGCGCGTTCGGCTCCTCCGGGCCCGTGTAGGGCGGCAGTGTGTCCTCGGAACCGGGGATCTCGAAGGGGGTGACCTCGTCATAGCGTTCGTAGAGGAGCTCGTCGTACTCCTCGGCCGCGGAAGCCAGCTCGTTGAACGCCTCGTAGACGGCCGGATCGTCATCGCCCGTCCTGCGCTCGACCGCGGCCAGGTGACGGTCGAGCGCGGTCTTGATCGCCTCGGCGGCGGCGCGTACCTCGGCAGCGGTGGGCTGCACAGCATCAGACATAGTGCAGACGCTATCCGTACAGGGCCTCTGCCCGCACAATAGATGCGATGCCGGAATACGAATTTGTCGACGTGTACGTACCGCGCGGGGTTTCCCGCAAGGACGCCACACGCCTGCTGACAGACCACGCGGAGTACGGACACTGGGAGTTGGACCGTCTGAGCCTGCTGCGCGACGGCAGCCGCAGAGTGCGGCTGCGTCGGCGGATCATCCGTCAGGTGCGCGCGACATGGTGAGCGAAAGAGGCTGAAACGGAGCGGGCCCCGCCCACGCGGAGCCCGCTCCGTACCGCTCATCACGGCGAGGTTCATGGCGTTGTGTTCACACCTGTGCCGTTACGCCGCCGAGCGCGCCCTGCGGTAGAGCACGGCGCCACCGAGCAGTGCGCCGACGCCCGCCGGGACGATCACGCCCAGCGGCAGGTCACCGCCGGTCCGGGCGAGCTGCCCGAACCCCTGGGGCTGGGTGACGGACCGCGCGCCCACGTGGTCCGCGTGTGCCGCGGAGCCGCCCAGGTTCTGGTCGCTCCAGTCGGCCGGCTTCGCCGGGGAGCCCGGGTGCCCGGGAGTGCCCGGGGTACCCGGAGTGCCGGGTTCGCCCGGGTGCCCCGGCTGCCACGGCTTGCCCGGGGTCGGCGCCTCGGGTCCGCCGCCGGGCGGGGTGGTGGACTGACCGCCGCCTGTTCCGTTCCCGCACTCGTTGCCCGTCACGGCGTTGCCGATGCCGATCACGTTCACGCTGTTGCCGCAGACGTTGACCGGAACCTCGATCGGAACCTGTACGTGGTTGCCCGAGCCGACCCCCGGTGAGTCACTCGCGTGCCCGCCGGCCCCCGAGCCACCGCCGGAGTGCGAGCCGTCGTCCCCGTAGCCGCCCCCGGACGAACCGCGGCCACCGCCCTGGTTGGCGCACTTGTTGCCCATCGCCGGGTTGAGCAGCCCGACGACGCTCACGGTGTTGCCGCAGGCGTTGACCGGCGCGTGCACCGGCGCCTGCACCGTGTTGCCCGACAGCACGCCGGGCGAGTCCGAACTGGCGCCGTTCGCACCCGAGTCGGCATGTGCGTGGCCGCCGGTGACGGCGAGTACGCCACTCGCCGCCGCCACGGTCATCAGGCCCTTGCGGGTGACCTGTCGCATTGCTATATCCCTGCCTTCGCCCTTGGCTTGGACCATCCGGAACGCGCACGCACCCGACCGACGCGTGCGCGGAAAGCCGGTCGGCCCCGGAGCGCATGGCGCGCGCTCCGGGGCCGACGGACTCAGACCCTCATGGAGTCAGTTCCTCACGAGCACAGCCCCCGGTGGGGACAGGTCCTCATGGGACGATGCACAACGTCACTTGTTGATGCAGGTGTTGCCGAAGGCGGGGTTCAGCAGCCCGATCACCGAGATCGTGTTGCCGCAGACGTTCACCGGGACGTGAACCGGCACCTGGATGACGTTGCCGGAGACGACGCCGGGGGAGCCCACAGCGGCACCCTGGGCACCCGAGTCGGCGACGGCCAGGCCCGCACCGGCGAGAACGAGACCACCGGTGGCAGCCGCAGCGGCGACGATCTTCTTGATCATTATTCCTCCTTGTTGGCAAATGCGATCCCAGCTTCGGATCGCATCACCTGTAACGAGGCGGAAGTAATGGGGCTACGAGCTTATCGTCTCATTCACCCTTCTCAGTCAATTCCGTACACGCTGGCGAATAGTGAAGTTTCGTTTCAGTGGGCCAATTCACCACATCATCGAGCCCGTTCAGGAGGCGTCGATGAAGCGGTCAAGTACGCGGACGCCGAACTTCAGCGCATCGACCGGCACCCGCTCGTCGACGCCGTGGAACATGCCCGCGAAGTCCAGCTCCGGCGGCAGCTTCAGGGGCGCGAAGCCGAAGCAGCGGACGCCGAGGTCGGCGAAGGACTTGGCGTCGGTGCCGGCCGACAGCATGTACGGGACGGCCCGCGCGATCGGGTCCTCGGCGGACAGCGCGGTCTGCATGGCGTCGACGAGAGCGCCGTCGAAGGTGGTCTCCAGCGCCTTGTCGGCGTGCACGTCCTCGCGCTTCACCTTCGGGCCGAGAATCCGGTCGAGGTCGGCGAGGAATTCCTCCTCGTAGCCCGGCAGATAACGCGCGTCGACGTGCGCGGTCGCCTGCCCCGGAATCACGTTGACCTTGTAACCCGCGCCGAGCTGGGTCGGATTGGCGGTGTTCTGCAGGGAGGCGCCGATGAGCTTGGCGATACCGCCGAGCTTGGCGAGCGTGGCGTCCATGTTCTCCGGGTCGAGCTCGGTGCCGAGCGCGTCGCCGAGTTCGTCCAGGAAGTGCCGCAGCGTCTTGGTCACGCGCACCGGGAACTTGTGCCGCCCGAGCCGCCCGACGGCCTCGGACAGCTCGGTGATGGCGTTGTCGCGGTGGATCATCGAACCGTGCCCGGCGGTGCCGTCCACGGTCAGCTTCATCCAGTGCATGCCCTTCTGGGCGGTCTCGATGAGATACAGCCGCAGGTTCTCGTTGACCGTGAAGGAGAACCCGCCGACCTCGCCGATCGCCTCCGTGACGCCCTCGAAGAGGTCCGGGTGCTTGTCGACCAGGTGCCGCGCACCCCAGGTACCGCCCGCCTCCTCGTCCGCGAGGAAGGCCAGGACGATGTCTCGGGGCGGCTTGCGCCCGCTGCGCAGCCGGTCCCGTACGACCGCCAGCGTCATGGCGTCCATGTCCTTCATGTCGACGGCGCCCCGGCCCCACACACAGCCGTCCGCGATCTCGCCGGAGAAGGGGTGGTGGGTCCAGTCCTGGGCATTGGCCGGTACGACATCGGTGTGGCCGTGGATGAGCAGCGCGGGTCGCGACGGGTCCTCGCCCTCGATCCGGGCGACGGTGGAGGCGCGCCCCTGGTGCGACTCGAAGATCTGCGGTTCGAGTCCCACCTCGGCGAGCTTCTCGGCGACGTACTCGGCGGCCTTGCGCTCACCCGGCCCGGAGTGGTCCCCGTAGTTGCTGGTGTCGATCCGGATCAGCTCGCGACAGAGGTCCACGACCTCGTCCTCGCCAGAGACGCCCCTGGCCGTGTTCGACTCGCTCACGCTGCTTCCTCCCACTGTCACTGCTGGTGGTCCCCCTCCATCCTCCCTCCCACCCCGGCCGCGACCAAGGCCGGACCCGGCCCGTCACACGCCGTTCACGCGGGAACGGGACGTGATCGGACACCCTCGGAGGCCTGGTAATGTTTTCTCTGTCGCCGCGGGGGCAACCCCGTGCGACAGACACCTTGTCCGGGTGGCGGAATGGCAGACGCGCTAGCTTGAGGTGCTAGTGCCCTTTATCGGGCGTGGGGGTTCAAGTCCCCCCTCGGACACAAGTTGTTCCACGCGAAGGGTGCCGACCAGTTCTGGTCGGCACCCTTCGCGTTTCGTCGTCGTACGTCAACTCCCCGCGGGCGTCAGCTGGAAAGCGCGGGAGCCGGGGCTGTAGCCGGCCCCGGAGCCGGGGCCGGGATCTCGCGGGCGTGCGGGTAGGCGGCCGTCCGGTGCTGGAAGGAGAGGATCTTCGGGTTCCGGACGACTCCGTCGCGGATCTCGATGGCCTTCCTGACCGTGGTGTCCGCCTCCCATGCCGCCGGGCCGCTCATGACCTTGCGCAGGTACGGCAGGAGCGCCTCGCTGATCTCCCAGGTGGCCGAGTTCCACAGGTGGGACGGGGTGTGATCCACCCCGTAGTAGTGGCAGCCCCGTCCGACCGTGGGCATGGGCTCGACGAAGGTGGTCGGGCGGGCCCATGCGAAGCCCATGGCGTCGTCGCAGGCGACGTCGATGAAGAAGGTGCCCGGCCGGAACAGGGCGAGTTCCTCGTCGGTGACGAACATCAGCGGCGCGTCGGTGTCCTGGAGGACACAGTTGACGATGATGTCGAACCCGGCCAGGTACTCGGCCAGCGGCACGGGTCCGGCCGCGGTGATGGCCCGCAGTTTCGACGGATCGTCCTCCTGCTCCGCGAAGTGCCCCATCACGACCGACGGCATCGGCGAGGCCACCGCCGCCGCGGCGCGCTGGGTGAGCACCGTGACGTCGGAGACGCCCATGGCACCCAGGCCCGTCACAGCTCCGCGCGCCGTGGCGCCGAAGCTGATGACCACCGCGCGCAGGCGGCGACCGTAGCTGCCGGTCAGCCCGCCGAGCTGCAGGGCATGCAGCACCGAGCAGTAGCCCGCGAGCTCGTTGTTCTTGTGGAACACATGGACGCTGAAGGCGCCCGTGGAGGTCCAGTGGTTCATGGCCTCCCACGCGATGAGGGTGAGCTGCCGGTCGATGGCGAGCTGGGTCATCGTGTCGTCCTGCACACAGTGCGGCCAGCCCCACAGCACCTGGCCCTGGCGCAGCTCGGCGACGTCTTCGTGCGTCGGCTTGGGCAGCACCACCACATCGCACTCGGCGATGAGCTGTTCTCGGGTGCGCAGGCCCGCGACGAGCGGTCGCAGGGCGTCGTCACCGACGCCGAACCGCTCGCCGTAGCCCTGTTCAAGGAAGATGTTCTCGCGTACGTCCGGGGGGATCCGGCCGAGGTGGCCCGGGTGCAACGGCAGTCGGAACTCGTTCTCCTTGCGGGACGAGGCGAGTACGCCCAGACTCATCAGGCTCGTGCGGCTCATGCGGGTTCCTCGTCATTGAGTTGTTGTCGTTCGGAGCACCTTGGGAACCAGGAAGTCCGCTAACTCGGGGCGCGGGACGGGATGCGGAACTCAGCACGGCAGTGCGAGCGAGCAGTCATGGGGCGGCCCATTTCCGCCGGGGCGTGACATCCTCCGGCCTTGCCGTTCCCCGAGGGCGACGCTGTGACGGATGACGGCGTGCGGGATGCGCTCGGTACCTCAACCGTACTCCCCCGCGAGGCCCCTCGAACCCCGTTGACGTGCGGAAGCCTGAGGAGTGGACGTCCCCAACTCCGAGCGGAGCCGCGCCCATTCCCTTGCCGTACGACCTGTTACGGCAAGATGTGGGGCAGATCTCGTCAGGATGACATACCCCCACGTCAAAGCACCGCCCGCAACCCGGAATCAGCGGTTCCGGGGCGCTCCGGACGGCTCCTCACGTGGCTGACGTGCGACAACGCGACTAGCGTCGTACTAAAATTCCACGCTTGTTTGGAGCTGGACCGGAATATCCCCAGGCGTACCTGCGGGCCCACCAGCGCCCCGGACGCTCCGGGAACACCACGTGAGGACCCGATGGCAGCCCTAGAGCAAGGCCCTGCGCTCGCTCTGTCCGACGAGGAGGTGCGCGCGGAGTTCGGTGAGCAGGCGCGTTTCTCCGCCTCCTCCGCCGCCTCTCCGCGCACCCTTGTGGACATTCTCGACGCCTCTGTCAGGGCGTACCCCGACGAGCCCGCCCTGGACGACGGCGTGCGCTCCCTCACCTACCGCGCGCTCGCCGTCGAGGTGGAAATCCTCCGGCGCGCCCTCGCGGACGCGGGCGTCGGGCGGGGCGACCGGGTCGGCGTCCGGGTTCCCTCCGGTACCAACGACCTGTACGTCGCCATCCTCGCCGTACTGGCCGCCGGCGCCGCCTATGTGCCGGTGGACGCCGAGGACCCGGACGATCGGGCCGAGCTGGTCTTCGGGGAGGCGGAGGTGCGGGCGGTCGTCGGGGCCGGGCACGAACTGACCGTCACCGGGGCGCGGGACACGGTCACCACTCCTCCCGGAACCCTGGACGCCCCCGCCGCCCCGCCCCCGAGTGCCTCCGCCACGCGGCCCGGCACCGAGCACGACGCCTGGATCATCTTCACCTCCGGCTCCACCGGCAAGCCCAAGGGCGTCGCCGTCAGCCACCGCAGTGCCGCCGCCTTCGTCGACGCCGAGGCAGATCTTTTCCTCACCGAGGACCCGATCGGGCCCGGCGACCGGGTGATGGCGGGCCTCTCCGTCGCCTTCGACGCCTCCTGCGAGGAGATGTGGCTGGCCTGGCGGTACGGAGCCTGCCTGGTGCCCGTGCCGCGTTCCCAGGTGCGCAGCGGCGCCGACCTGGGGCCCTGGCTGGTCGAGCAGGAGATCACCGTCGTCTCGACGGTCCCGACGCTGGCCTCGCTCTGGGAGCCGGAAGCGCTCAACGAGGTCCGGCTGCTGATCTTCGGCGGCGAGGCCTGCCCGCCCGAGCTGGTCCAGCGTCTCGTCACCGAGGGGCGCGAGGTGTGGAACACCTACGGGCCCACCGAGGCGACCGTCGTGGCCTGCGCCTCCCTGATGACCGGCGACGAGCCGATCCGGATCGGGCTGCCGCTGAACGGCTGGGAGCTGGCCGTCGTCGACGAGGCCGGGGAGCCCGTCGCCATGGGCGACAGCGGGCAGCTCGTCATCGGCGGAGCGGGGCTCGCCCGCTACCTCGACCCGGAGAAGGACGCCGAGAAGTACGCGCCGCTGGAGTCGCTCGGCTGGGAGCGGGCGTATCGCAGTGGTGACCTGGTCAAGGCGGAGCCAGAGGGGCTGATCTTCCTCGGCCGGGCCGACGAGCAGATCAAGCTCGGCGGGCGCCGGATCGAGCTCGGTGAAGTGGACGCCGCTCTGCAGGCGCTGCCCGGTGTCGCGGGCGCCGCGGCCGCCGTACGGACCGCGCGCAGCGGCAACCAGCTGCTCGTCGGCTATGTCGTCACCCAGGACGGCTGGGACCAGGCCGCGGCCGTCGAGAAGCTGCGCGCCGAACTGCCCGCCGCCCTCGTCCCGTTGCTCGCCCCCGTGGACGACCTGCCGACCCGGACGTCCGGCAAGGTCGACCGCAACGCGCTGCCCTGGCCCCTGGAGAACCTGGAGACCGGCGGCGCGAAGGAGCAGCTCTACGGCACCGAGGCCTGGCTCGCGGAGCAGTGGAGCGAGGTCCTCGGCATCCCTGTCGCCACCGCGTCCGACGACTTCTTCGCGATCGGCGGCGGCAGCCTGGCCGCCGCCCAGCTCACCACGCGGCTGCGCACCCGCTACGCCAGCGCCGCCGTCCTCGACATCTACCAGCAGCCCACGCTGCGCAAGCTCGCCCGGCACCTGGAGGAGTCCGCGCAGGACGACGGCGCCGAGCGGGTCATCGCGCCCGTGCCGCTGCGCACCAAGGCGACCCAACTCCTGCTGCTGATCCCGCTGTTCACCCTGATGGGCCTGCGCTGGACGGTGGCGCTGGCCGCCCTCGGGAACGTACTGCACTGGTTCGGGCCCTACCCGTGGGCGCCGACCGCCTCGTGGTGGCTCGTCGGCGCCGGGGCCCTCGTCCTCTTCAGCCCGCCGGGGCGGCTCGCGATCGCCGCGGGCGGTGCGCGGCTGCTGCTGCGCGGTGTGAAGGCCGGGCGTCACCCGCGCGGCGGGAGTGTGCATCTGCGGCTGTGGACGGCCGAGCGGCTGGTCGAGTTCAGTGGCGCGACCTCGCTGACCGGGTCCTGGCTGGAGCGGTACGCGCGTGCCCTGGGCGCCAAGATCGGCCCCGACGTGGACCTGCACTCGCTTCCCCCGGTGACCGGCATGCTCAAGCTGGGCCGGGGCGCCGCCATCGAGTCCGAGGTGGACCTGTCGGGGCACTGGCTGGACGGTGACCGGCTGGAGATCGGTCCGGTGAAGGTGGGCGCGCACGCCGTGGTCGGCACGCGCAGCCTCCTCTTCCCCGGTGCGCGGGTGGGCAAGCGGGCCGAGGTGGCCCCCGGTTCCGCCGTGGCCGGGCATGTGACGACCGGGCAGCGCTGGGCCGGGGCGCCCGCCGTCAAGCTCGGCAAGGCGAAGCGGGCCTGGCCCAAGGAGCGGCCCGCGCGTGGCACGTACTGGCGCGTGATGTACGGCGTGACCGGCTTCGCGCTCTCCGCGCTGCCGCTGGTCGCGGGACTTGCCGCGCTCCTCGTGGCCCATGAGTTCGTGAGCGCGGACGCCGGGCTCGGCGAGGCGCTGCGCGGTGCCGCGGTGGCCCTGGTGCCGGCGACGCTCTCCTTCGGGCTCGCGTACGCGCTGCTGCTCCTGATCGCCGTACGGCTGCTCAGCCTCGGGCTGCGGGCGGGCACGTATCCGACGCACAGCCGGATCGGCTGGCAGGCCTGGACGGTCACGCAGCTGATGGACCGCTCGCGGGACACGCTGTTCCCGCTGTACGCCGGACTGATCACGCCGGTGTGGCTGCGGCTGCTCGGCATGAAGATCGGGCGGGGCGCCGAGGTGTCGACCGTGCTGGCGCTGCCGAGTCTCACCACTGTCGGTGAGGGCGCGTTCCTCGCCGACGACACGCTGACCGCGCCGTACGAGCTCGGTGGTGGCTGGGTGAAGATCGGGCGCGCCGAGATCGGGCGCCGGGCGTTCCTCGGCAACTCCGGGATGACCGCGCCGGGCCGCAGCGTGCCGGACGGCGGTCTGGTCGGGGTGCTGTCGGCGACGCCGAAGAAGGCGAAGAAGGGCAGTTCCTATCTGGGGCTGCCGCCGATGAAGCTGCCGCGTGCCACTCAGGGCGGCGATCAGAGCCGTACGTACGACCCGCCCGCGCATCTGCTGTGGGCGCGCGGTCTGGTGGAGCTGTGCCGGATCGTGCCGGTCTTCTGCTCGGCGGCCCTCGCCGTGCTGACCGTGGCCGCGCTGAGCGCGCTGGGTGCCTGGGCCTGGGCGCTCGCCGGACTGGTCCTGCTCGGTGTGGGTGTGCTCGCGTGCCTGCTGTCCGTCGTGGCGAAGTGGGTGCTGGTGGGCCGGCACCGGGCGGGTGAGCACCCGCTGTGGAGCAGCTTCGTGTGGCGCAATGAGCTGGCGGACACCTTCGTGGAGGTGGTGGCCGTGCCGTGGCTGGCCGGTTCCGTGCCGGGTACGCCGCTGATGACGGCGTGGCTGCGCGGGCTCGGTGCCCGGATCGGCAAGGGCTCCTGGGTGGAGAGCTACTGGCTGCCCGAGACGGACCTGGTGACGCTCGGCGACGCCTCCACCGTTAATCGGGGCTGCGTCCTGCAGACTCACCTCTTCCACGACCGGATCTTGCGGACGGATACTGTTGTCCTCCGTGAGGGCGCCACCCTGGGCCCCGGCGGAATCGTCCTGCCCGGCAGCACTGTCGGGGCCCGTTCCACACTGGGTCCCGCGTCGCTGGTGATGGCGGCGGAGTCCGTACCCGACGACACCCGCTGGCTGGGCAACCCGATTGAGTCATGGCGTTCATAGAAGAGATGGCCGGATCGGATACGAAGGGCGGTGTACCGGCATGTCGTACGAGCACAGGGCAGGGAGCAGACGCAGCAGTGAGCGTTCAGCAGACAGTGGGATCGGACCCGTACTTCCCGGCCAACGGTGATCCCCGCTACCGGGTGCACCGGTACGAACTCGCGCTGGACTACCGCCCCGGCCCGAACCGGCTCTCCGGCACCGCGCGGCTCAACGCCATAGCGGGCCGGTCCCCGCTCACCGAATTCCAGCTCAACCTCGCCGACTTCCGGATCGGCCGGGTCCGGGTCGACGGCAAGGCGACGCACTACACGCATCGCGGCGGCAGGCTGCGCGTCCGTCCCCCGAAGCCGATCCGGGCCGGCGCCGCCTTCACCGTCGAGGTGCACTGGGCCGGCAATCCCAAGCCGGTGAACAGCCCCTGGGGCGGCATCGGTTGGGAGGAGCTGGAGGACGGGGCGCTGGTGGCGAGCCAGCCCATCGGCTCACCCTCCTGGTACCCGTGCAACGACCGCCCGGCCGACAAGGCCGCGTACCAGATCTCGGTCACCACGCCGTCCTCGTACTCCGTGGTGGCCGGCGGCCGGCTGCTGACCCGTACGACGAGGGCCTCGACGACGACCTGGGTCTATGAGCAGTCGGCGCCGACGTCGAGCTATCTGGTCGGTATGTCGATCGGGAAGTACCAGACGGTGCTGCTCGGCGACCCCGGCCTCGGCGGCGTGCCGCAGACCGGTCATCTGCCCGCGGACCTGCTCTCCGAGTTCTCCCGGGACTTCGCGCGGCAGCCCGCGATGATGGAGCTGTTCGAGACCCTCTTCGGGCCGTATCCGTTCGGCGAGTACGCGGTGGTGGTGACGGAGGAGGAGCTCGATGTCCCCGTCGAGGCACAGGGGTTGTCGCTGTTCGGCGCCAACCACGTGGACGGGGCGCGGGGTTCGGAGCGGCTGGTCGCGCACGAGCTGGCGCACCAGTGGTTCGGCAACAGCGTGTCCATCGCGGACTGGCGGCACATCTGGCTGAACGAGGGGTTCGCGAAGTACGCGGAGTGGCTGTGGTCGGAACGTTCCGGAGGGCGCGGAGCGCATCAACTCGCCGCCGCCGCGCACCGGAAGCTGTCCTCGCTGCCGCAGGATCTGTGTCTGGCCGATCCGGGGCGCAAGCTGATGTTCGACGACCGGCTCTACGAGCGCGGCGGGCTCGTCCTGCACGCGCTGCGCTGCGCGATGGGCGACGAGTCCTTCTTCCGGATGCTGCGCGGCTGGGCCACCCAGTACCGGGGCGGCGCCGTCACGACGGCGGTCTTCACCGCGCATGTGACCCGCTTCGCGGCCGAACCCCTGGACGACCTGTTCGCGAAGTGGCTGTACAAGACAGCGCTCCCTCCGCTGCCCTCACCTGCGACCCGGCTTCCGGCGCGCCCCACGTATCCGCCGACCAACGCCGACTCGGCGTAGACGCGATGAGTTCCGCAGCCATGAGAGCCACGACAGCCACGACCGGTCGCGCCTGCCCGTGCGGGCTGCCCCAGGAGTACGAGCGGTGCTGCGGGCGCTATCACTCCGGGGCCGCGGCCGCGCCGAGCGCCGAGGCGCTGATGCGGTCGCGGTACGCCGCCTTCGTACGGCAGGACGAGAAGTACCTGCTGCGGACCTGGCACCCGCGCACCCGGCCCTCGTCCGTCGACTTCGGTCCCGGGATGCGGTGGACCGGTCTGGAGATCCTGGAGACCAGTGACGGGTCCGCGTTCCACTCGGCGGGGACGGTGACCTTCCGGGCCTCCTACCGGGGCGGCTCGCTGCATGAGCGCAGCCGCTTCGAGCGGGTCGAGGGCGCGTGGGTGTACGTGGACGGCGACTTCGTCGAGTAGCCGCTACGGCGCCAGTACGTCCAGCTCCTGGAGCGCGCCGACCGTGATCTCGCGGGTGAGCGCCTCGGCGCGGGCGGCGTCGCCCTCTCGGACGGCCTCGGCGACCCGGACGTGCAGGGTGACGGCCGCGGGATCGGGGTCCTCGAACATGACCTCGTGATGGGTACGGCCCGCCAGGACCTCGGCGACGACGTCGCCGAGCCGGGCGAACATCTCGTTGCCCGAGGCGTTGAGGATCACCCGGTGGAAGGCGACGTCGTGGACGAGATAGCCCTCCAGCCGGTGGCCGCGTGAGTTGGCGACCATGCCCAGGGCGCACTCGGTGAGTTCGGCGCACTGCGCGGCGGTGGCGTGCCTGGCGGCGAGGCCCGCGGCGATCGGTTCGACGGCGGAGCGCAGGACGGTGAGCGAACGCAGCTGGTGGGGGCGGTCGGCGCCGGCCAGCCGCCAGCGGATGACCTGAGGGTCGTACACGTTCCACTCGACCTTGGGCAGGACCGTCACGCCGACCCGGCGGCGGGACTCGACCAGGTGCATGGACTCCAGGACGCGCACCGCCTCGCGCATCACGGAGCGCGAGACCTCGAAGCGCTGCGCGAGCTCGTCCGTGCGCAGAACGCTCCCGGGCGGGTACTCGCCCGCGGTGATCGCCGGCCCGAGGGTCCCCAGTACGTGTTCGTGCAGGCCCCGGCCCCGTGTGCTCATGGGGCCAGCGTACGAGTCCGACACTCGGAACAAAAAGTCAGACTTATACGTCACACACTCTTGAATTTGTCGTACCTAATGGGTTTCAGTGTCGTCGGCATCAGATGTCTCAGGTATCCACCAAGACGATGAGGACAGCGAGAGCACGATGGAGCTGACGCGTACCCCCCATGTCGTCGTGGTCATGGGCGTGGCAGGCACCGGGAAGACCACCATCGGTCCCCTGCTTGCGGCCCGGCTCGGCGTTCCGTACGCCGAGGGCGACGACTTCCACCCCCCGGCCAACGTCGCCAAGATGACGGCCGGGACCCCGCTGGCGGACGAGGACCGGTGGCCGTGGCTCGACGCCATCGGGCGCTGGGCGCACGAGCGGGCGGGACTCGGCGGGGTGGTCAGCAGCTCGGCGCTGAAGCGCGCCTACCGGGACCGGCTGCGGGCGGCCGCCCCCGGGGTCGTGTTCGTGCACCTCACCGGAGACCGCGCGCTCATCGAGGACCGGATGTCGCAGCGCCAGGGCCACTTCATGCCGGCGGCGCTCCTCGACTCCCAGTTCGCCACCCTCCAGCCGCTCCAGGCGGACGAGGTCGGCGTCGCCGTGGACGTCTCGGGCGGCCCCGGGGAGATCACGGAACGGGCCGTGACCGCGCTCCGCGAACTGCCTCAGCCCTCCCTCTGACCCCTCTTTTTTCTGCCTTTTCTGCTTTCTCACGTAAGGGAACCACCGTGACCAGACTCAGCGTCGAGTCGCTGGCAGCGGACGCCGTCGAGCCGATCACCTCGGCCGGCCATGCTCAGCTGGGCATCGCCGTGCTGGCGGGAATCGCCGTCATCGTCCTGCTCATCACCCAGTTCAAGCTGCACGCCTTCCTGGCCCTGACCATCGGCTCGCTCGCGCTCGGCGCGTTCGCCGGGGCACCGCTCGACAAGGCCATCGTCAGCTTCACGACCGGACTCGGCACCACCGTCGCCGGCGTGGGCGTCCTGATCGCCCTGGGCGCCATCCTCGGCAAGCTGCTCGCCGACTCGGGCGGCGCCGACCAGATCGTCGACACGATCCTCGCCAAGGCGGGCGGGCGCGCCATGCCGTGGGCGATGGTCCTGATCGCCTCGGTGATCGGCCTGCCGCTG
Source organism: Streptomyces sp. NPDC127595 (assembly GCF_042671685.1). Classification (NCBI taxonomy): domain Bacteria; kingdom Bacillati; phylum Actinomycetota; class Actinomycetes; order Kitasatosporales; family Streptomycetaceae; genus Streptomyces; species Streptomyces sp. NPDC127595. The sequence goes on from NZ_JBHXWK010000009.1 coordinate 236,811, forward strand.
TTCTTCGAGGTCGGCATCGTGCTGCTGATCCCGGTCGTGCTGATGGTCGCCAAGCGCGGCAACTACTCCCTGATGCGCATCGGGATCCCGGCTCTCGCGGGCCTGTCCGTGATGCACGGACTGATCCCGCCGCACCCCGGCCCGCTGGTCGCGATCGACGCGGTGGGCGCCAATCTCGGCCTCACCCTGGCGCTCGGCCTCCTGGTCGCCATCCCCACGGTGATCATCGCGGGCCCGGTCTTCTCGAAGTACGCCGCCCGCTGGGTGGACGTCCCGGCCCCCGACCGGATGATCCCGGCCCGCGCCTCCGAGGACCTGGAGAAACGGCCCGGCTTCGGCGCCACCATCGCCACCATGCTGCTCCCGGTCGTGCTGATGCTGGCCAAGGCTCTGGTGGACATCGTCGTGGACGACCCCACCCACATGGTGCAGCGGGTCTTCGACGTCATCGGCTCGCCGCTGATCGCACTGCTCGCGGCCGTGATCGTCGGCATGTTCACGCTGGGCCGCGCGGCCGGCTTCACCAAGGACCGGCTGTCGACGACCGTCGAGAAGTCGCTCGCCCCGATCGCGGGCATCCTGCTGATCGTCGGCGCGGGCGGCGGCTTCAAGCAGACGCTGATCGACTCCGGCGTCGGCCAGATGATCCTGGACATCTCCAAGGACTGGTCGATCCCCGCGCTGCTCCTTGCCTGGCTGATCGCGGTGGCGATCCGGCTCGCGACCGGTTCGGCGACGGTCGCCACCATCTCGGCGGCCGGTCTCGTCGCGCCCCTCGCGGCAGACATGTCCACCGCTCACGTCTCCCTCCTGGTGCTGGCGATCGGCGCAGGCTCGCTCTTCTTCAGCCATGTCAACGACGCGGGATTCTGGCTGGTCAAGGAGTACTTCGGGCTGAACGTCGGGCAGACCATCAAGACGTGGTCGGTCATGGAGACGATCATCTCGGTGGTCGCGGGCGGGCTGGTCCTGCTGCTGTCGCTGGTCATCTAGCGGGTCGTACGGGGCGTCGGCGTACGGCGCGACATAGGGCGGGGCATAGAGGGGGGCACGGCACAGGGCGCGGCCTAGGGCGGTCGTTCAGCGCGGCATACGGCGGTCGTTCGGCTCGTCGTAGGAGCGGGGGCTTGGGGGCGGAGCCCCCAACTGACGGGAATGGGCAGGGGCGGCGGGGGCGAAAAAGCATCCGCGCCGCCCCCGCCGCTAGGGCCGCCAGAGGCGGTGTTCCCGCTCCGCCCACTCGCGGCTTACGGAGCCCGTGCGGAGGCCGCGGCGGGCTTCGGGGTCGCCGAGGGCCATGCCGATGTGGCCGGCCAGGACGATGCCGATCGTGAGGGCGAGCCAGTCATGGACGAAGGTCGCGCTGGTGCGCCACATCAGCGGGGTGAGGTGGGTGAACCACATCAGCAGCCCCGTGCCGAGCATGACGAGGGTCGCGCCGGCGATCCAGGCGGCGTAGGTCTTCTGGCCGGCGTTGAACTTGGCGGCGGGACGGGAGGAGGGGCGCGCGTCACGGCGTAGAACCGCGCGGAGCCACGTACGGTCGTGCGGGCCCCACCGGTTGAGGCGGCCCAGGTCCGCCCGGAAGGCGCGGGAGGCCAGGCCCGCCAGGACCGGCACCGGGAGCAGCAGACCCGCCCACTCGTGGATACGGACGATCAGCTCGCGGCGGCCGACCAGCTCGGCGAGCTGAGGCACGTACAGGCACGCCGCCGTCGCCACGCACACGCCCATGAGCAGGGCCGTCACCCGGTGCACCCAGCGCTCCGCGCGGCTGAAGCGCCGTACGCGGGAGGCCAGGGCAGGGGTGTCGTCAACTCGTAGGTTCATCGTCGCGTCCGTTCGAGCGGCCGACCCAGGCGTCCACGTCGTAGCCCCGTTCCTCCCAGTACCCGGGACGGACGTCCTCGGTGACCGTGATGCCGGAGAGCCACTTGGCGGACTTGTAGAAGTACATGGGGGCGACGTAGAGGCGGACCGGGCCGCCGTGGCTGTGGCCGAGGGCCTTGTCCTGCATGCGGTGGGCGACCAGGACGTCGGGGCGCCGGGCCTGTTCCAGGGTGAGGCTCTCCGTGTACATGCCGTCGAAGCAGCTGAAGCGGATCGCGCCGGCCGTGGAGCGCACTCCGGCGGCGTCCAGGAGGGCGGAGAGGCGGACCCCTTCGAAGGGAGTGCCCGGCACCCGCCAGCCGGTGACGCACTGGACGTCGTGCACGAGCCGGGTCTGGGGCAGCGCCTTCAGTTCGGCGAGGGTGTACGAGGTCGGGTGGTCGACCAGGCCGTCGACGGTGAGGCGGTAGTCGGTGGCGTCCTTGTTCGGGACGGACGACGCCACCGAGTAGTAGCGGAAGCCGCCGCCGTTGGGGAGGAGACCCGTCAGGCCGGTGGGGTCCTTGGCGGACGCGCCGGCGAGGAAGGATTCGAGGCCGCGCTGGAGTGTGGGTGCGGCGAGCACGCCCACAGCGCCGAGTCCGAGCGTGCCGAGGAACAGCCGGCGGCCCACCGGCACGCCGCGCTCTTCGGGGCGTTCCGGTTCCCGCGCCCGCGGTCGTTCCGGCTCCCGCGCCTCAGGATGTTCCGGTTCCCGCGCCCGCGGTCCTTCCGGCTCCCGCGCTTCGGGATGTTCAGAGTTCACCTATCGATTCGAGCACCCGCGACCCCCAAAGGGCCAGGGGAAGCGGGTGCCCGTCAGAATTCCGTAACCACTTATTACGCACTGTTGAGGAAGTGAACCGGCTCCAGGTCAGTTGACCGCCTTGGCCGCCGCCCGGCCCGCCGTACGCCCGGAGAACAGGCAGCCGCCGAGGAACGTGCCTTCGAGGGAGCGGTAGCCGTGGACTCCGCCGCCGCCGAACCCGGCGGCCTCACCCGCCGCGTACACGCCCTCCAGCGGGGCCCCGCCCTCGGTGAGCACGCGCGAGGAGAGGTCGGTCTCCAGTCCGCCGAGGCTCTTGCGGGTGAGGATGTTGAGGCGGACGGCGATCAGCGGGCCGGCCTTGGGGTCGAGGATGCGGTGCGGGGTCGCCGTACGGATCAGCTTGTCGCCGAGGTAGTTGCGGGCACCGCGGATCGACATCACCTGGAGGTCCTTGGTGAAGGGGTTCGCGATCTCCCGGTCGCGCGCGACGATCTCGTGGCGCAGCGCGGCCTCGTCGATCAGGGGCTCCTTGGTCAGCGCGTTCATGCCGCGTACCAGCGCGCCCAGGTCCTTCTCGACGACGAAGTCCACGCCGTGGTCCATGAACGCCTTTACCGGACCGGGCACATCAGCGCGGGCCCGTCCGATGACGTCCTTGATGGACTTGCCGGTGAGGTCGGGATTCTGTTCCGACCCCGAGAGCGCGAACTCCTTGCCGATGATCTTCTGGTCGAGCACGAACCAGGTGTAGTCGTACCCGGTCCTCATGATGTGTTCGAGGGTGCCGAGGGTGTCGAAGCCGGGGAAGAGCGGGACCGGCAGCCGTTTGCCGCGGGCGTCGAGCCAGAGCGAGGAGGGGCCGGGCAGGATGCGGATGCCGTGGTTCTCCCAGATCGGGTTCCAGTTCTGGATGCCCTCGGTGTAGTGCCACATACGGTCGCGGTTGATGAGGTGGGCACCGGTCTCCTCGGCGATGGCGAGCATCTTGCCGTCCACGTGCGCGGGCACGCCGGCGACCATCCGCTCCGGCGGCCTGCCCAGCCGCTCCGGCCACTGCGCGCGTACGAGGTCGTGGTTGCCGCCGATGCCACCGGAGGTGACGATCACCGCCTGGGCCTTGAGCTCGAAGGCGCCGCTCACCGTGCGGCTGCTCGCCTGGCCGCGCTCGATGCCGGACGGTTCCAGGATCTCGCCGGTGACGGTGTCGACGGCGCCCGCGCTGCGGGACAGACCGGTGACCCGGTGGCGGAACTTCAGCTGGACGAGACCGCGGGCGACGCCTGCCCGTACGCGCCGCTCGAAGGGCGCGACCACGCCGGGTCCTGTCCCCCAGGTGATGTGGAAGCGGGGCACCGAGTTCCCGTGCCCGTTGGCGTCATAGCCGCCGCGCTCGGCCCAGCCGACCACCGGGAAGAAACGGACACCCTGCCCGTGCAGCCAGGAACGCTTCTCGCCGGCCGCGAAGTCGACGTACGCCTCGGCCCACTGACGCGGCCAGTGGTCCTCCGTACGGTCGAAACCGGCCGTTCCCATCCAGTCCTGGAGGGCCAGCGCGTGGCTGTCCTTGATCCGCAGACGGCGCTGCTCGGGCGAGTTCACGAAGAAGAGCCCGCCGAAGGACCAGTGCGCCTGGCCGCCTATCGACTGTTCGGGCTCCTGGTCGAGGAGGATCACCTTGCGGCCTGCGTCGACGAGCTCCGCGGTCGCGGCGAGGCCCGCGAGGCCCGCTCCGATCACGATCACATCTGCGTCGTAGGCCATGGGCCCGTCCTCTCGGCATTCCGACGGGCCGGATCGGTGGCGGCATGAGCTCCCCATGAGGCTGTCATGAAGTTCGTCACGAACCGATCGGCTTCGTCGCTGGTTGATGAGACATTGGTAGTACGGAAGGCGGTGGTCGCCGATGGTGCTCGACCACTCGTTGTTACTGACGGGTCAGATCCTTCGGCAAGAAGAGTGACCGAGTCAACCGCCCGGATCCGGGTACTGTCGGGGCAGGCCCCGGCCCGTGGCACTGAAGTCGGCGCGATACGCACCCGTGGCCCGCACTGACTCCCGATGTATCGAGGTACACAGCGTGTCGGTTCTCGTTCTGATCCTCTCTGTGAGCGCGGCCTGTTGTCTGGGCTTCGGGTTCGTGCTCCAGCAGAACGCCGCCTCGCACGCCCCCCTGAGCGACTTCCTCTCCCCCCGCCTGCTGCTCGACCTCATCCGGGTGCCCCGGTGGCTGGGCGGCATCGGGCTCATGGCGTGCGGCATGATCCTCGGCGCGGTCGCCCTGGGCAAGGGCGAGATCTCCCTGGTGGAGCCCCTCCTCGCGACGAACCTGCTCTTCGCGCTCGCCCTCTCCCGCCATCAGACCAAGCAGCCGCTGGGCCGGCAGGGCTGGGCCGGGCTCCTGCTGCTCGCGGGCGGGGTCAGCGCGTTCATCGTGGCCGGGCAGCCGGAGGGCGGAAACGCCGTCAGCGATCCCGTACGGCACTGGCTGATCATCGGGATCATGGCGGGTCTCGCGCTCCTCCTCACCACCTACGCGAAGCGGACCCTGCGCACCTCCACGCCCGTGCTGCTCTCCCTGGCCGCGGGCCTGCTGTACGGCGTCCAGGACGCGCTCACCCGGATCAGCGGGGAGCGCTTCGGCGAGGGCGGCTGGTCCGAACTGATCACCGGCTGGCAGCCGTACGGGGTTCTCGTCCTCGGCGTGACGGGCCTCGTCCTGGTGCAGAGCGCCTTCGAGACCGCGCCGCTGCGGATGTCACTGCCGGCCCTGACCGCGGCCCAGCCGCTGGCCGGCATCGTCTGCGGGGTCGGGTTCCTGGGGGACCAACTGCGCACGGACGCCGGGGCACTCGCCTGGGAGGCGGCGGGGCTCGCGGCCGTCGTGGCGGGGATCGTGCTGCTCGGGCTGCATCCGGCGATGCCGCGCGGGACGTCCAAGGCGAAGCCGACGCTGGATCTTCAGGCGCGCTGACAGCGACGGACAAGCTCGGGCCGGGCTGGCGGTGTTGCCCGGTCCTGCTTGGACAGCGACGGGCAAGCTCGGGCCGGCCTGGCGGTGTTGCCCGGTCCTGCTTGGATGAGGACATGAATGCCGCTGACGAGATCCTCGACATCGTGGACGAGAACGACCAGGTCATCGGGCAGTCCCCGCGCGGGGAGGCGTACGCGCTCGGGCTGCGCCACCGGTGCGTGTTCATCCAGGCCCGGGACGCCGGGGGCCGGATCTTCGTCCATCGCCGGACACCCACCAAGCTCGTGTTCCCCTCCCTGTACGACATGTTCGTCGGCGGAGTCGTCGGCGCGGGCGAGACCTACGACGACGCGGCCCTGCGGGAGGCCGAGGAGGAACTCGGCGTTTCCGGGCTCCCCCGTCCCGTGCCCCTTTTCAAGTTCCTGTACGACAACGGCGCCGGCCAGACCTGGTGGTCCTCCGTCTACGAGGTCCGCTGCGAGCTGCCGGTCGACCCGCAGGCCGAGGAGGTCGCCTGGCACGAGTTCCTCCCCGAGGACGAGGTGGAGCGCCACCTCGCCGACTGGACCTGGGTCCCGGACGGCCTGGCGGCGTACGAGCTGCTCAAGGACTACCGCTCGTCGGCAGCCTGAACCACACCGGCACCGGGAGCACTTGTCGACCCGCCCCCCGCGAGCGCGTCGGCCAGCGCCCGCGCGTGGGCCGGGGTGCCGCACAGGTCGAGGGGCAGGGTGCGCGGGCTGTAGTGCCCGTCGCACACCCTGAGTGGGCTCGGCGCGACCGCGCCACCGCTCAGCGGGCTCTCGCCCTGCGTCGTCCACGTCGGGCCGTCCCAGAACGGATGGTCGAGGAGCCGCTCGGCCACGCCGGGTGCCGCGCCCGCCGCCACCCCCACGGCGGTGAGCGCGCCGGATATCCGGGACACCGCCTCCGCCACCGGCACGTCCGCGTCGCCGAACGCGGGCAGCAGAAGGAGCAGCCGCAGCGCGGGGTCGCGTACGCCCGCGGACCGCGCCGGGGCCGAGTCGGCGACGGCCACCAGCTCGGGCCAGGACAGCCCCGGGCCGCTGAAGTGACCCTCCAGTGAGGCCAGCGGTGCGTCCCGGTCCCAGTCCGGGTGCGTGATCAGGTAGTCGGTGCCGGGGTCGTCCGGGAAGTTTCGGTGGACGATCCACAGCAGGTGCCCACCGGTCAGCGGTATTCGGTAGGCCGGCCAGACCTCGCGCGCGCTGTACAGCGCCTCGGTCGCGGCGTCGACGTCCGCCTCGTCGGCACCGAAGAGCTCGGGCTCCTCCATGAACTCGTCCCAGGCCGGGAGGAAGTACGCGGGCCAGAATCCGGCCAGCCCGAGCAGCTCCTCGGCCGGCGCGATGCCGTGGCCGGGCGCGGCATACCGGGCCAGTGACAGGGGAACGTCCATGCGTCGAACGGTAGCGAGCCGCACCGACAACGCTCCCGGTAGGGTCCAGGGCGTGATCCAAATCGTACGGAACGTCCGGCTGTGGTTCGCGCCCCCGGACGCCGGGGCGGAGGGCAGCACGCCCGACTACCGCTTCTCCCTGGCGAACGAGCGGACCTTTCTCGCCTGGCTGCGCACCGCGCTGGCGCTGATCGGCGGCGGGTTCGCGGTCGATCAGTTCCTGCCGGACCTGGGGTCGGGCTGGCGAGTCGGCCTCGCGCTGGCCCTGCTGGCTGCGGGCGTGCTCTGCTCGCTGCGGGCCGTCAACCACTGGGTGCGGTGCGAGAGGGCGATGCGGAAAGGCGAAGACCTGCCTGTGTCACGGTTCCCGGCCGTGCTGAGCATCGTGGTCGCGATCGTCGCCGTGGCCATGGTCGTCGTCGTACTCCTCGGCCGGGAAGGATGACCCCGCCCGCCCGGGAGGGGGAAGGGGTGCGGGACCCGGGCCTGCAACCGGAGCGCACGCGCCTCGCGTGGCGGCGTACGACCCTGTCGGGCACGGTGGCCACCGTGCTGGCCGTGAAGACGGCCCTGCACGGCGGCGGGTCGCTGACCGGGGTCGTGGTGTGCGCGCTGTGCTGCGCGCTCTGGCTCGGTCTCCTGGCCATCGCCCACCGCCGCATCCGGGTGCTCGCGGCACTGTCCGGCGCGGACCGGCCGCCCCCGCTGGCACCCCGGCAGGCGGCGGCCGCGACGCTGTGCGCGGCGGCACTGGCGGTGTGCGCCGCGGCGCTGGTGTTGTGACTTCGAGAGGTCTCAAGCGGCACTTGCGTTCCGGGTCCGGGAGGTCTCAAGCGGCACTTGCGTTCCGGGTCCGGGAGGTCTCAAGCGGCACCTGTGCTCCGAGTCCGATAGGTCTCAAGCGGCACTTGCGTTCCGAGTCCGAGAGGTCTCGATCCGCCGCGTCCGGGGGGCTCAGTCCGTCCAGTCGACGGTCACCACGATCTTCCCCCGCGTACGGCCCTCCGCGCTCAGCCGATGGGCTTCGGCCGCCCGGTCCAGCGGGAACGTCTGGAAGACGTGGACCGAGACGATGTCCTGGTCGGCCAGCTCCGACAGGTGCTGGAGGTCGTCCGCGTCCGGGCGGACGAAGTAGTAGCGGCCGCCGAAACTGACGACATCCGGGTCGGCGATGGACACCAGGCGGCCCTCCGGAGCGAGCAGGTCCGCCGAGAGCTTCATCGTGTCGCCGCCGATCGTGTCGAGGGCCGCGTCGGCACCCTCCGGTGCGAGGGCCCGTACGCGATCGGCGAGACCCTCGCCGTAGGTGACCGGCTCCCCGCCCAGGGACCGTACGAAATCGTGGTTGGACTCGCTCGCCGTGCCGATCACACGGGCGCCGAGATGCCGGGCGAGCTGGACCGCGATCGAGCCGACGCCGCCCGCCGCCGCGTGGACGAGGACGGTCTCGCCGGCTTTCACATCGAGGACCTTGATCATCACCTGGTACGCGGTGAGCCCCACCAGGGGCAGACCCGCCGCCTCCTCGAAGGAGAGGTTCAGCGGTTTGCGGGCGAGGGTGCGCACGGGGGCCGCCACGTACTCGGCGAAGGTGCCGCGGGAGAGGAAGTCCTCGCGGGCGTACCCGATGACCTCGTCGCCGACCTCGAACTCCGTGACGGAGGCGCCGGGCTGGACCACCACACCGGCGACGTCCCAGCCGGGGATCACCGGGAAGACCGCGTCCAGGATCCCGTCGAGGTGGCCCTCGCGGCACTTCCCGTCGACGGGGTTCACCGACGCCGCGCGCACCTTCACCAGGACCGTGTCGGGCCCGACCTTAGGGTCGCGCACCTCCCCGTACTCCAGGACGTCCGGCCCGCCGTACCGGCTGTAGCTGATCGCCTTCATGCCATCGACCCTCCGTGGTACGGAGGCGGCACGCAAGACGGAATGGGATGATTTGAGAGGCTTTTTGCCGCTAGCCTGAGCCGTCCTTCCCCAACCCCCCAACCTGTGAAGGCGAGCCCCATGACCACCCTCCACGCGGAGCACTCCGCCCACGAGCACGCCCACGGCCCCACCTGCGGTCACCCCGCGGTGCCGCACGGCGATCACGTCGACTACGCGCACGACGGGCATCTGCACCGCGAGCACTCCGGACACTGGGACGAGTGCGAGCCGAGCGGCCACACCGCGCACGCCGAGCACGCCCACCAGCACGGCGAGGGCTGCGGGCACCCCGCGGTCAAGCACGGCGACCACGTCGACTACGCGCACGACGGACACCGGCACGCCGAGCACCAGGGGCACTGGGACGACCACTGACACGGTCCGGCCACTGGGCGTCTCCCCCGATCCTTGGCTACCTTCACCTTCGAGGGCCTTGGGCCCCTTGAGTTCAGGGGTCTTCTTCGGGTCCGGGGGAGACGCCGATCACGTTTCGTTCCCGCGCTGGACGACATACCGACTGGTCGGCATCATGGTCATGTCCTGTTTCCCGGCGCGTAGGAGCGACGATGTCCCCAGACCATCCGCCAGGTCTCGATCTGGACCGGCTGCGCGGCCTGCTCGACCGCGAGCGGCCCGGGCTGGTGAACGGCCCGCTGACCGGCCGGCTGATCGAAGGCGGACGGTCGAACCTGACGTACACGGTCACGGACGGCGGCGCGAAGTGGGTCGTACGGCGGCCTCCGCTCGGGCATGTGCTGGCCACCGCGCATGACATGAAGCGTGAGCACCGGGTGATCAGTGCGCTGCACCCGACGGCGGTGCCGGTACCCCGCCCGGTGCTGCTGTGCGAGGACGAGTCGGTGCTGGGATCGCCGTTCTACGTCATGGAGTTCGTCGAGGGCACGCCGTACCGCACGGCGGAGCAGCTCGCCCCGCTCGGCCCGGAGCGCACCCGCGACGCCGTGCTCGGTCTTGTGGACACGCTGGTCGAGCTGCACGCGGTGGTTCCCACCGAGGTCGGACTCACCGACTTCGGGCGTCCGGAGGGCTTCCTCGACCGCCAACTGCGCCGCTGGGGCAAGCAGTTGGAGGCTTCCCGGAACCGCGAGCTGGCCGGGATCGACGAGCTCCACGCGACCCTGGGGCGCGCGCTCCCCGACTCCCCGGCACCGACCGTCGTACACGGCGACTACCGGCTCGACAACGTGCTGATCGGCACCGACGACCGGATCAACGCGATCCTGGACTGGGAGATGTCCACGCTCGGCGATCCACTGACGGATCTGGGGCTGCTGGTCATGTACAGCATCCCGCTCAAAACGACCGAGTCCCCCATCAGCACGACCGCTTCCGCCGCCGGGCACCCGGATCCGGCCGAGCTCGTCGAGCGGTACGCCGCGCGCTCGGGGCGCGACGTGTCCGCCATCTCCTGGTACACGGCGTTCGCGTGGTTCAAGCTCGCCGTGATCCTGGAGGGCATCCACTACCGCTACACGCAGGGCCAGACGGTCGGCGCGGGATTCGACCGCATGGGCGAACTGACCCCCGTCTTCATCGAGCACGGCCTGACCACCCTTCAGGAAGGCTGACCCGCCATGGACTTCGCATTCGACGCGCGCACCGAAGAGCTGCGCCATCAGCTGCTCGTCTTCATGGACGAGTATGTCTATCCGGCGGAGAGCGTCGCGGAGGAGCAGCGCGCTCAGCTCGCGTCGCCGTGGGACACCCCGGCCGTGGTCGAGGAGTTGAAGGCCGAGGCACGCAGCCAGGGGCTGTGGAACCTCTTCCTGCCGGACTCCCGGTACGGCGCCGGGCTCACCAACCTCCAGTACGCGCCGCTCGCCGAAATCACCGGCCGCAGCCCGCACTTGGCGCCCACCGCACTGAACTGCGCCGCACCCGACACGGGCAACATGGAGGTGCTCGCGCAGTTCGGCGACGAGCAGCAGCGGAAGCAGTGGCTGGAGCCGCTGCTCGCCGGTGAGATCCGCTCGGCGTTCGCGATGACCGAGCCCGAGGTGGCCTCGTCCGACGCCACGAACATCACCACGCGCATCGAGCGGTCCTCCGACGGATCCGCCGAGTACGTCATCACCGGCCGCAAGTGGTACATCTCCGGCGCCATGAACCCGGACTGCAAGATCTTCATCGTGATGGGCAAGACGGACCCGGAGGGGTCCGACCTCCGCCGTCAGCAGTCCATGGTGCTCGTGCCGCGCGACACCCCGGGTGTCGAAATCCGGCGCGCCATGCAGGTGTACGGCTACGAGGACCACTCCCACGGCGGGCACGCGGAGGTCTCCTTCCATCAAGTCCGGGTCCCTGTGGGCAACTTGGTCGGCGAGGAGGGAAGCGGCTTCGCCATCGCGCAGGCGCGGCTCGGCCCCGGCCGGATCCACCACTGCATGCGGCTGATCGGGATGGCCGAGCGGGCGATCGAGCTGATGTGCCGCCGGGCCGTGTCCCGTACGGCGTTCGGCAAGCCGCTGGCCCAGCAGGGCGTGGTCCAGAACTGGATCGCCGATGCCCGGGTGGCCGTCGAGCAACTGCGTCTGCTGGTCCTCAAGACCGCCTGGATGATGGACACGGTCGGCAACAAGGGGGCTCACACCGAGATCCAGGCGATCAAGATCGCCACTCCCCGTACGGTCGTCGACATTCTCGACAAGGCGGTCCAGCTGCACGGCGCGGGCGGTGTGAGCCAGGACTTCCCGCTGGCCGAACTGTGGGCCAGCGCGCGGACGTTGCAGCTCGCCGACGGTCCCGACGAGGTGCATCAGCGGTCGCTGGCGCGGCAGGAGATCAAGAAGCACCAGTGAGGCGCGGGTGAGGGCGCGTGAAAAACGGCGCCGGCACCCACCTGTCCGCCGTGCTCGCGAAGCCGGGCGTGGCGGACCGTACGGAGGCGGCGGCACGGGCCCTTGACGATGGACTCGGGCCGGCCTTGGATCCGTGACCCCGCGGGGCCTCAGTGCCTCAGGGCCGCAGCGCGCGCAGCAGCAGGTCGGCCAGCTGGTCGGCGACCTGCTGCGGGGTGAGCGGGCCGTCGGGGCGGTACCACGTCGACAGGTGGTGCACGGAGCCGAAGTGGTAGTCGACGACCAGGTCGGCAGGGGTGGCCGTGGAGAAGACGCCCTTCTGCTGGCCCTCCTCGACGAGCGCGCGGAAGCGCTCGTGGTACCGGCGGCGCTCGGCGCGTACCTGCTTGTGCTTCTCCGGGCTGAGGTGGTGCATGGAGCGGAAGAAGATCGACGCGTCGTCGAGGTTGTCGATGGTCGTGACGACCACGTCGGCCGCGGCGCCCCGCAGCCGCTCCTCGACGGGCGCGTCGGCGCCCGCGAAGGCGTCCAGCCGCTCCTGCTGAAGGCGCAGCACGCGCGCGTAGACCTCGTGCAGGAGGTCGTCCTTGGAGCCGAAATAGTGGTAAAGCGCCCCCTTGGTGACGCCCGCCGCCTCGACGATCTCCTGCACGGAGGTCCGGTCGTAGCCCTGCTCGGCGAAGAGCCGGGTGGCGGCGGCCAGGAGCCGCTGCGGCACGGGCGTACTGTCGCCGTCCGTCGTTCTGGGCACTGCCGCCACCTGCCTTCCTCGATGTACTGGCTGTCCTATGGGCTCTTGTGCGATCGGGAACACGGTTCCCGAGTCAGGATCTTGCCACTCGCGGCCCTCGGCAGGTCGGGCAGGATCTCCACCCGCGACGAATATTTGTGAGCGCCCCTACTTGTGGTCAACCACGTGGAGCCGGGCTTCGGTCACTGAGCGGCCTCCCATTTCTGCTGGATGTGGTTCATATTGGTCAGCCAGCGGTCGGGGTTCGCTGCCCGCACCTGGTAGTACTCGGCCACCTCGGGGTGCGGCAGGATCAGGAAGCGGTCCTCCGCCATCCCGGCGAAGAGGGCGTCGGCGACGTCATCGGGCTCGATGGCGGTGGGCTGGAGCACCAGGTCTCCCGCGCTGCCGGTGGCGGCGAGCATGTCCGTGCGCACACCCTGCGGACAGATCGCGTGGACCTTCAGACCACGGTGGCGGTACGTCAGGGACAGCCACTCGGCGAAGGCGTACGCACCGTGCTTGGTGACGGCGTACGGCGCGGCGCCGATCATGGTGAGCAGTCCGGCTGCCGAGACCGTGGAGACGAAACGGCCGCTGCCGCGCTCCAGCCAGGCGGGGATCAGCTCATGGGCCGCGCGTACGTGTGCCATGACATTGACGTCCCAGGCGAGCGCCCAGACGTCCTCCGGGGCCGCCTCCGTCCCGCCCGAACCGACGCCCGCGTTGGCGCAGTACACGTCGACCGTGCCGCCCAGGGCGTCCCTGGCCTCCGCCACGATCGTGGACGCGTCGCCCGGGACCGCGATGCCGCCGATCTCCTCGGCCACGGTCTTCGCCTTGACCGCGTCCAGGTCGTTGACGACGACCCGGGCTCCTTCGGCGGCGAAACGGCGGGCCAGCGCGGCTCCGATACCGCCCCCCGCTCCGGTGACGATCACTCCGGCATCCTGCACGGCTTCCACCATCGGTCTCCTTCGAGGCGACGACAATCGGCTCAGTTCCCAGCGCCAGACTAACCAGTCGGTATGTAGAGAGGGAAGGGGCGCCTTTGCGTGGCGCGGGCTGTGGCATTTGCTGGCTGCGAGGCGGGCGGGGCTGTGACATTCGCTGGCTGTGAGGCGCGCGGGGCTGTGACATTCGCCGCCTGCGAGGCGGGCGGGGCTGTGACATTCGCGGCTCCGCCACGTGGGTGCGACAAGCCACGGACTGCCCACAGGCTACGAACTTCCGGCGGGAGCCCCTAGCGTGCCTATGCCAGCCTTCCGCGATCACGGAGGTCCCCCCATGCGCCTGTCCCGACGAACCCTGCTCGCCGCCACCACGGGCGCGGTAGGCCTGACCGCGACTCCCGCCGCAGCAGCGGGAGGGAGACCGTTGCGCACCGGCTTCGAACGCCTGGCCGCGAGTGGCTACACCCCCCTGGACGGACAGCGCGTCGGCGTCGTCACCAACCCCACCGGCATCACCCGCGATGTGCGCCACATCGTCGACGTCATGCACGCCGACGACCGTGTGAACCTCATCGCCGTCTTCGGCCCCGAGCACGGCTTCCGCGGCACCGCGCAGGCGGGCGGCTCGGAGGGCCGCTACGACGACCCGGCGACCGGACTTCCCGTCTACGACACGTATCTGAAGAGCGGTCAGCCGCTCGCCGACATCTTCACCGCCTCCGGCGTGGACACCGTCGTCTTCGACATCCAGGACGTGGGCGCGCGCTTCTACACGTACATCTGGACGCTGTACGACTGCATGGACGCGGCCCGGCTGGCGGGCAAGCGCTTCGTGGTCCTTGACCGGCCGAACCCGGTGACCGGCCGGGCGGCCCAAGGTCCCGTCCTGCACAGGGAGTTCGCGACCTTCGTCGGACGGGAGCCCATCGCGCAGGCGCACGGGATGACGGTCGCGGAGCTGGCGCGGCTGTTCAACGAGGAGTTCCTGGCGACGCCGGTGCCGCTGGAGACCGTACTGATGTCGGGCTGGCGGCGTTCGGAGTTCTACGACGCCTCCGGTCTCCCGTGGGTGCCGCCGAGCCCGAACATGCCGACGGCCGACACCGCACTGGTGTACTCGGGGACCTGCCTCTTCGAGGGGACGAACCTGTCGGAGGGGCGGGGCACGACCCGCCCGTTCGAGCTGCTCGGCGCGGAGGGCATCGACCGGAGCTGGGCCGAGGCGGTCGGGCAACTCGGGCTGCCCGGCGTGCACTTCAGGGAGGCGTACTTCGCTCCCACCTTCTCCAAGTTCCAGGGCAGGACCATCGGCGGGGTGCAGGTCCATGTGCACGACCGGGTCGCGTACGACCCCGTGCGTACCGGGATCGCGCTTCTGGTGACCGCCAAGAAGGTCTGGAGCGGCTTCACTTGGCGTGCCGACAACTGGATCGACAAGCTGACCGGGTCCACGGGCGTCCGCACGATGATCGACGCGGGGGCGACGGCCGACGAGGTAGTGGCCGCCTGGCAGGACGAACTGTCGGCATTCCGGCGCGTGCGCAAGGAGTACCTCGTGTATCGGTGAGGTGAGGAGCGCTTGTCGGCCAACGACTGCCGGTCAACGATTGCTGGCCAATGACGGTTGGCCTACGACCGTTGGCCTACGACCGTTGGCCTATGGCCGTTGGCCAACGAGCGTGGGGGGGGAAACACTCGTTGGCCAACAACCGTAGGCACCGGACCTGACCTGACCGGACCTGACCGGACCGGACCGAGCCGGCACCGGTACTGCTATCGCACCGTCACCGGTGCGACGTGTACTCCACCACCTGCTGGAAGGTCGGACGGTTCTGCCAGCTGATGCTGTAGTGCTTGATGCCGCCGAGCGGACGGTGGATGACCGAGTCGGCGCACCACTGGTTGCCGGCGGCGCAACTGGCGTCGCCGGGGTAGACCTGGGCCGCGGTCTTGGCAGCCGCCGTCTTGAGCGTGCTGATCAGGATGTCCCGGCAGCCTGTGAGGGTGCCGCCGCCGCAGTACTTCTGCGCCAGCGGGCCCTGCACGGACTCACCGAGCACCGCCCGGATGTCCTTGTCGACATAGCTCCACCATCCGTACTGGAAGGAGCTTCCCGCGTGCGAGCCGGTCGGGCCGTGGCCGGCCGAGGGCGCCTCGTCGATGGGGAGGTTGTTGGTGATGGCGGTGTACAGGCCGGTGCCGAGGCCCGGTTTGAACTCGGCCTCCACCAGGAGTGGCCACCACGCGTCCAGGATGCGGATGGCGTCGGCATTGGCGTAGGTCTTCGAGTTGAGCGCGGTCTCCGTGCGCTTCGACCCCGCCGTCACCCAGGTGGTCAGCGTGTTCACCGCCGCCGCGGCCGCGGTGTCGGTGACCGGCTGGCTCTTGATGACCTTCAGCAGGTCCGGGAGCACGTCCTCCGCCCGTAGATCGGCGAGCGCGGCGTCCGCCATCGCCTTCACGAGCGCGGATCTGGTCACGCCTCCCGCGGTCACGAGCTTCTTCACGCGGTCGTCGATGAGGTTGCCGCGATGGACGGAGCCGTTGCCCCAGGGGGCCGTCGCGTAGTTCTCGGCCACCTTGTTGTTCCAGGAGATGTAGTAGTCCTGGTCGATGTCGTTGGGATGCGCGGACGCCGGAGTGTAGGTGGCGGTGTTCGTCGCCCCGTTCCAGCCCTGCCAGTCGTACGCGGCCTGCGCCCACACCGGGAACTCGGGGTCCACGCCGGCGGCGCGCACCGGGTTGTTCCCGCTGTTGTAGTACGCGGTGTGGGTCGAGTCGGCGTAGAACCAGTTGAAGGTGTAGTTGATGTGCTGCGCCGCGGCCTGGAAGGTCTCCGGGCTCTTGACGTAGTCCGGGTCGTTGAACATCTGGAAGCCGATGATCGAGTCGGCCTCATGCATATAGGAGGAGCGCAGGGTGGTGTACGCGACCTTCTTGCCGCCGACCGTGGCCCGATGCGTCACCGGGCCGTACTTGGTGCGGTAGACCTGCATGCGGTATGAGCCCGCGGCGGTGGGGTCGGCCGTGGTCGGCACCCAGGCGTTGGTGTGCTCGACCTTGTCCATGGCCGTGCAGGTGCCGTGGTAGAGGTAGTGGTAGTCGTCCTGGCACAGCTCGACGGCGTACGTGTCGATGATGTCCTGGCCGGAGGTCGTGGCGCTCCAGGAGTAGTCCTGACCACGGCCGAGTTCGACATAGAAGCTCAGACCCGCGAACGAGGCACCACGGGCGCTGAGGCCCGGGCCCTGGATCTCCTGGAGCATCAGGAGCTGTGGCGCGAAGTAGCCGGTCTGTGGGCCGAAGACGGCGATCGGGTGTCCGCTCGCGGTGTGGTCGCCGCTCACCACAAGGGCGTTGGACATGCCCTTCTTGGCCGAGCTGAGGGCTGCGGCGGCCGCCGTGGCCGAGGTGCTGTTGGCGGTCGCGGTGGCCGCGCTGCCGGTGCGGTCGAAGACCAGCGGTTCCTCGGTCAGTGTGCCGGAGTCGGGCAGTGCCTGACCCTGTGCGACGGCGGGCTTTGCCGCGTACGGGAAGCTCTGGCCGTCGTGCAGGGTGAGGGCGGCTTCGGGGTCGTTGCGCTCGCGGAAGGACTCCCAGACCTTGGTGCCCTCCACCACGCCGTACTGGGACTGGGCGGCGAGCAGGGAGATGGCGTTGTTGACCTCGCCGCCGCCTCCGGAGCCGAAGAGGGAGCCGATGACGGAGGCCAGCGCGACCAGGTCGGTGAGCTTGAAGTGCTCGATGGTCCCGGCGTTGGTGATGGAGTCTTTGTGGCCGGTCAGGACGTACTCGCCGGGGAAGTAGCGGCCACTGTCGGAGGCGTCTATGTAGGCGTTGACGCCGGCGAGGTAGGCGGTGACGTCGGCGAGCGCCTGCTGGCCACGGGCGCCGTTGTTGGTGGTGACGCTGTCGATCTGGGCCTGCAGTTCGGCCTCGGTGTAGGGCGCGGTGCGCCAGAACTGCTGTTCAAGGGCCTGGTTGGAGGGGTCGCCGCCCGCGAAGGGGGTCAGCGTGCCGCGTCCGACGTGCCGGAAGACGTCCATCAGCCACAGCCGGTCCTGGGCGGCGGCGTAGCCGGCGCCGAACTCCGTGCCGTAGCGGGTGGTGCCGGTGATGTGGGGGACACCGGTCTTCTTGTCCCGGACGATCGTGACGTCGGTGCGCCCGGCCGGGCTGAGGGTCGACTCCACCTGGTCGGCGGCGACACCGAACGAGGCGTCGTTGAAGAAGTCGTTGATCTTGGCGTCGGTGAGCGCGGTGTAGCCCGAGGCCAGGTTCGCGTAGGGGCCGAGCTGGTCCTCGGCGTGGGCCGGCTGGACGCCGAAGAGCTGGTTGAGCAGGACCTGGGCGAGGGTGGCGTTGCCGTTCTCACCGGGCGGCAGGATGTCGGAACACTGACTGCCGCAGTAGTCGTTGGCGGCGGCCGCCGTGACCGGCGTACCCGCGGCGGACGCTTGGGTAAGGGGAGACAAAAGGCCGGCAATGAGAAGGCATACGGATGTCGCCTTCAGGAACTTGGGCAATCTGCGGGGAGTTCTCAGTCTGTCCAGGATGGTGCGTGGGGTGCGCCGTGTCATGGCAGCTCCTCGCGAAGGGGGGTGGGCCGGACGTTACCGCCGGTATCCCCGTGTTTGAAGATGAACATGCGTCACTTTTTGGGATCGGGTACTCCCCAGGGAGCGCCCACACCCCGGCGCTGTGCCCGCCGCGCAACTGACGGGCGGACAACAGGCAGCTCACAGCGTTCGGAGGTAGGCCATGAGGGGTTCGGCAGATGACTTGTTGAAGGTCATCGGAAATCCGATGGAGCCGAATCGCTTGTCGATACGTCTATTCGGCGAAGTCCGTGCGACGACGCCGAAGTGACCGAAGTACAGGTGCAGGTGTGACGGAGGTGCAGGGCGATGGCCGGTTTCCGGAGTCTGGCGAGACAGGTGCGAGATCCGAGGAGTGATCTGGCACTGCGGCGCTACTCACTGCGCAAGTGCCTTGAAAGGTTCGCCCCTTACGGACATCGGGCGACCTGGGACCATCTGTCCTCGCGGGCCGGGTTCGGCCCCGAGGACCGCTCCCCCGATCCGGTGCGGCTCGTGGCCGCACTGGACGAGCTGGAGGAAGCCCGTTCGGTCTGGCTCGCCTACGAGGTCGGGTTCGCGGAGCGGCGCAAGAAGGAGAAGCACGACGGGTTGCGCAGGCCGGGCACCGTCGACGACTGGCACCGGCTGACCTGGGGCGGCTTCGGCGTCGCGTGGTGCGACGATCCCCGGATCCACCCTCATGAACCACTGGCCGAGGTACTGCGCAAGCTGATCGCCGCGTTGGAGCGCGAGCCGGGTGCGGTCTGCCCGGTGTGTATGGGCGAGCGCCTCGACTGGAAGTACGACCTGGCCCACGAACCGTCGTCCGGTCCCGTCTGCACGCGCTGCGGAATCGTGGTGCCGCGACCTGTCCTCACCCCGGAGGCGCTGGCGGAGGCCAGGCGCGGGCGGCGGCTTCTTATATCGGCGTGAGCGCGCGACCGTAATCGGCGTGAGCGCGCGACCGTATCGGCGTGAGCGCGCGACCGTATCGGCGTGAGCGCGCGACCGTATCGGCGTGAGCGCGCGACTGGTTACGGGAACTCCGTGAGGTGTCTGCGGCTGGGCGCCCGGCCGTATGGTGTCGCGCTTCTGGCGCGGGTGGCGTACGAACCCGGGTTGTCGGTGCCGGCTGGCACTATCGAGGCATGGTGCAGGTCTGTGTGAACGGAGCCCGGGGCGCCGGTGACGGTGCCGTCGTGCCGCTGTCGCCCGGCTCGATGGCCGCGTCCGCGGCGGAAGCAGTCGCGGCCGGGGCATCGGACATCCATGTCCACCCCAAGTCGCCCTGCGGGCACGACACCTTGTCACCGAGAGCCCTTACGCCGACGCTCGAAGCGATACGGGCACGGGTGGACGTACCGGTCGGCGTGACCACCGGCGCCTGGGCCGAGCCCGACCCCGCGGCCCGCGTGGAGCGCGTGCGTTCCTGGACGGTGCTGCCCGATCACGCCTCGGTCAACTGGCATGAGCCGGGCGCCGAGGCGGTGGCGGCGGCGCTCCTCGACCGTGGAATCGGCGTGGAGGCGGGCATCTGGTCCGGCACGGACGGCGCCGAGCGGTTCGCGGCGTCACCGCTGGGGCCACAGGTGCTGCGTGTACTGGCCGAGGTGCTGGACACCGCCGCCGAGACAGCGGAGAAGTCGGCCCAAGCCCTGCTCTCCGACCTGAGCACCGCCCACGGCCGCCCGGTCCTGCTGCACGGCATGGAGGGCGGCACCTGGCCGGTGCTCCGGCTCGCGGGGAGGCTGGGCCTCGCCACCCGGATCGGCCTGGAGGACACCTTGCTGCTGCCGGACGGCGAACGGGCCATGTCCAACGGCCAGTTGGTGGCGGAAGGACTCGTCCAGTACCAGTACGGGCGGGAGCGGCGTACGTCGTAGAGCCGGGAACCGCTTCTCCGGCGTACGGGGCTCGGGGCGCGGCTCAGCGGCAGTCCTCGGGTGCCTTCCGGGGGGCGTCGGCCCGCTCGTCCGGTACCTCCGCCGGGCGGCCGCGTTCCGCCATGAGGCGGGAGCCCGTCAGCCGGTCGCCGAAGACATCGTCCGGGTTGGAGAGCACGCAGGTCTCCAGGGACAGGCAGCCGCAGCTGATGCAGTCCGTCAGGTGGTCCCGCAGACGGCTCAACTGCTTGAGGCGCTCGTCGAGTTCGGAGCGCCAGGCCTCCGAGAGGCGGGCCCAGTCCTCCCTCGTCGGGGTGCGCTCCTCGGGGAGTTCGGCGAGCGCCTCGCGGATGGTGGCGAGGGGGATGCCGACGCGTTGCGCGGCGCGTACGAAGGCGACGCGGCGCAGCGCGTCCCGGTGATAGCGGCGTTGGTTGCCGGTGGTGCGGCGGCTGTTGATGAGGCCCTTGGACTCGTAGAAGTGCAGGGCGGAGACGGCGGCGCCACTGCGCGCCGAGAGCTGGCCGACGGTCAGCTCGTGGATCTTCTCAGGGATCTGGGGCACCCCTCCAACCCTACCCACCTCGCCACACGTGGGGTCCGTTGACATCCGAACCGTACGCGACCATGCTAAGCAGTCGCTTAGATACTCAGACGCAGGAGGCCAGGGACATGGCAGAGCCGAGGATCTTCGAGTCCGCCGACGAGCTGAAGGCCGCGGTGGGAGAGCAGTTGGGCCACAGCGACTGGCTGGAGATCGACCAGAAGCGGATCGATCTGTTCGCGGACGCCACGGGTGACCACCAGTGGATCCACGTGGACCCCTCGAAGGCCGCCGCGGGCCCCTTCGGCACGACCATCGCGCACGGCTATCTGACGCTCTCACTGCTCCCCGTACTGGTACCGCAGGTGATGCTCGTCGACGGCGTGAAGATGGGCGTCAACTACGGCACCAACAAGGTCCGTTTCCCCGCGCCCGTCCCGGTGGGCTCCCGGCTGCGCGCCACCGCCGTCCTCACGGAGGTCGCCGAGGCGGGCGGGGGCGTCCAGGTCACGGCCGCGGTGACGGTCGAGCGCGAAGGTGGCGACAAGCCGGTATGCGTGGCGGAGTCGGTGTCGCGCTACTACTTCTGAACCGGTTCCCCGATCGAACCGATCCCTCGCCGCTACGGCTTCGCCCCCACCATCCGCAGCACGAGGTCGGCGTAGAGCGCGCCGACCTCGTCGGGGGTCCTGGGGCCGTTGACGTTGAACCAGCGCGCCACGTCGATGCAGAGGGAGAGCACGGCGAGCGTGGTGCCCGGCACGTCCGGCACGTCGAACTCGCCCGCCGCGACGCCGTCCTCGATGATGCCGCGCACTGCGGCGTCGGTCTGCCGGCGCAGGGCGACGATCTCCGCGCGGGCCCCGGGACCGAGCGCGTCGAGTTCGTACTGCACGACGCGCGCGGTGGTGTGCTGCGCGGCATGCCACCGTACGAAGGACCGCACGGCGTCCGCGAGCCGCTCGGCGGCGCTGCCGTCACGCCCCGCCGCGGTCCGCAGGATGTCGAGCGCCCTGTCGTGCCCGATGCGGCTGATCCGGTGGAGCAGCTCTTCCTTGGTCTTGTAGTGGATGTACAGCGCGGCCGGGCTCATGCCGGCGCGGCCCGCGATGTCCCGGGTCGTCGTCGCGTGGTACCCGCGCTCGGCGAAGGCCTCCACGGCGGCGACGAGCAGCCGCCGGGCCGCGTCCGGGGTCACCTCGGCCCACGGCTGCACCTCGGCGCCCGCCGTCTCCTCCGCCGTACTCATCGCTGGTTCGCCCCTTCCACTGGCAGGGTGACACCATACCTCCGAACCTGAGCGAGCGCTTAGCCTGCCCGCTCAGGGCGTATCAGAGCTTTTCGAAGGGGTCGTGTTCGGCGAGCAGCTTCTCGAGTCTCGCCTGGTCGACCCGGCTGACGATCTGCCCGGCCTCCTGACGGTCCCGGATCACCTTGGCCAGCGTGAAGGCCGAGGTCACGAGATAGAGGACGGCGATGCCGAGGAAGGCGCGCACCCAGGCGTCGGTCCGGAGATTGAAGATGCCGAGCGCGGTCGCCCCCAGCGCGATACCGAAGGAGGCGACCGCCTGACCGTAGAAGGCCGCGGTGGACTGCTGCTTGACCGATGTCTCACTCATGGGGTCCAGGGTCGGCCGTAGCCCGCGGGAACGTATCCGCCCGGATACTCAGACACGTACTCAGAAGGCGGAGACTTCGGTCCGCTCCTCGCTGAGCTCCAGGTCTCTACCGAGGTCTATACCGAGTCACCCCATCGCATTTTAATTAGCACTGCTAGCTTTTAGGTCCAGCCCTACTATGTGCGCCATGGCCCGACCGCGCAAACCCCTCCTCAGCACCGGCCGGATCGTCGACGCGGCGCGGGCGCTGGTGGACGCCGAGGGTCTGGCGGCCGTCTCGACGCGGCGGCTCGGGGCCGAGCTGGGGGTGAGCGGGCCCTCCCTTTACAACCACTTCGCGACCAAGGACCAGATCCTCGAAGCGGTCGCCGACTCGGTGAGCGCGCAGGTCGACCTGTCGATGTTCGAGGACGGCCGTGACTGGCGTACGGCTCTGCACGACTGGGCGCTGTCCTACCGGGCGGCGTTGCGCGACCACCCGAACATCGTGCCGGTGCTGGCGCGGGGGCCTGGGCGGCGGCCTGCGGGGCTTCGGGTCGCGGACGCGGTCTTCGGTGCGATGGTGACGGCGGGGTGGCCGCCGTCCCAGGCCACGTCGATCGGTGCGCTGATGCGGTACTTCATCATGGGGTCCGCTCTCGGGTCCTTCGCCGGCGGGTTCGTGGACGACGCGGGGGCGTACGATCCCGCGGACTATCCCCACCTCGGGCAGGCGCATCTCCTCGCGGAGCAGCAGGAGAAGGTTGACGAGCGGGCGTTCGAGACGGGTTTGGGGGCGTTGTTGGATGGGTTGGCGGTGCGGTTTGAGGGGGTGGGGAGGGGGGAGTGAGGTGGGGGTTTTTCGCCCCCTCCGCCCCTACCCGTCCCGTTTCTGGGGGCTGCCGCCCCCAGGCCCCCGCATCGCGCTGAACGCGCTCGTCCTCAAACGCCGGACGGGCTAAGGGGGGTTAGCCCTCCGGCGTTTGAGGAGCGGGGTCTGAGGCGGAGCCCCAGGTACAAGGGACGGGTAGGGGCGGAGGGGGCGAAAAACACCCCCCAACCACCCTTCGGCCGGCGCCGAAGTGTTCTCGGGGCATGCTGGACGGCATGACGAGGGCGAAGGACCCGGTGGGACCGGGGCTTGCGGCGTTGGCGGGGCTGATCGCCGATGAGACGCGGGCCGGATTTCTGCTGGCGTTGCTCGACGGGCGGGCGTGGACCGCAGGGGAACTGGCCCGGCAGGCCGGAGTCGCCGCGTCGACCGCCAGCGAGCACCTCGGCAAACTCGTCGCGGGCGGCCTGCTCACCGAGGAGAGGCAGGGACGGCACCGCTACGTACGGCTGGCCGACGCCGGCGTCGCACAACTCGTCGAGGACCTGGCCGCCCAGGTCTCACCCACCGCCGCCCACCGCCCCCGCACCCTGCGCCAGTCCGGCGCCGGATCCGCCATGGCCCGCGCCCGCACCTGCTACGACCACCTCGCCGGACGCCTCGGTATCGCTCTCACCGATGCCCTGACCAGCCGCGGGCTCATCCGCCAGGACACCGGCTTCGCTCTCACGGACGCCGGGCTCCGCTGGTTCGACACGGCGGGCATCGGCCTCGACCGCACCGGCCGGCGCCCCCTCGCCCGTGCCTGCCTCGACTGGACCGAGCGCCGCCCCCACCTCGCGGGCACCGCCGGCGCGGCCCTGTGCCGTCATGCGCTGGACGCGCGCTGGTGCGTACGTATCGGCTCGGAGCGAGCGGTCAAAGTCACCGCCGAGGGCGAACGCGCCTTCGCCGATCTCCTCGGGGTCGAGGCCACGGCGCTGCACTGACCTCAACCCAACCGGACGAGCCTCACCACGTCAGAGCCGGAATGCGGCGTCCGAAATCCGCGAGACCTCGCCTCGGCAGCCCGTTTAGCCTCAGGAGCATGATGACCACCCCGGCCCACTCCCCCGCTCAATCCCCCGCCGGCGCCCGGCGGCCCGACCTGCGCGCCGCGGTCGCCGCAACCGTCACCGTCGTGCTGTGGGCCTCGGCCTTCGTCTCGATCCGGAGCGCGGGTGCGGCGTACTCACCGGGCGCGCTCGCTCTCGGGAGGCTGCTGGCGGGAGCCGTCACGCTGGGCGTCATCTGCCTGATACGCAGGGCGGGTTGGCCACCTCGTTCGGCCTGGCGGGGCATCGCCGTTTCCGGGGTGCTCTGGTTCGGCGTCTACATGGTCGCCCTCAACTGGGGCGAGCAGCAGGTGGACGCGGGTACCGCGGCGCTGATCGTGAACATCGGCCCGATCCTCATCGCCCTGCTCGGGGCCCGGCTGCTCGGCGATGCCATGCCGCCGAGGCTGCTCGCCGGGATGGCGGTGTCGTTCGCGGGGGCGGTCGCCGTGGGACTGTCGATGTCGGGCGAGGGCGGTTCCTCCTCGGTCCTCGGGGTCGTGCTGTGTCTGCTCGCGGCCGTCACCTACGCGGCCGGGGTCGTCGCTCAGAAGCCGGTCCTCGGGGTGGCGAGTCCGCTCCAGGCCACGACGTTCGGCTGCGTGATCGGGGCGGTGGCGTGTCTGCCGTTCGCGGGGCAGCTCGTCCATGACGCGGCGGACGCGCCGGTGTCCGCGACGCTCAACATGCTTTATCTGGGGGTGTTTCCCACCGCGCTCGCGTTCACGACATGGGCATATGCGCTGGCCCGTACGACGGCGAGTCGGATGGGGGCGACGACGTATGCGGTGCCCGCGCTCGTGGTGATGATGTCCTGGCTGTTCCTGGGGGAGGTCCCGGGGCTGTTGACGCTCGCGGGTGGGGGGTTGTGCCTGGCCGGGGTGGCGGTGTCGCGCTCCCGGCCGAGGGGCGGGGTGGTGGAGCGTGTGCCGGAGCGTGGCTGAGGCTTGGACGGGTTTTCGCCCCCTCCGCCCCTGCCCGTCCCTTGCTTCCTGGGGGCTGCCGCCCCCAGACCCCCGCATCGGCCTGAACGGCCTCGTCCTCAAACGCCGGACGGGCTGAAAGCCCCCTCGCCAGGGTGGGGAGACGCTCAGATGTCGCTCCTGCGACGCACCGGCACCCCGCGTCGCAAGGGCTCCTCTCGTCCAGCCGCCCCCGGCTGCGCGGGTGAGCGCAACGCGATCCCCGATGACACAACCAGCAGCGCACCCAGCATCACGAACGGCGCGGCCACCCCCGCGGCTCCGGCGACCAGACCTGCCGCGGCGGGTGCGGCTACCTGGCCGAGGCGGTTGCCGGTGAGGCGGAGAGCGAGGGCCGTGGAGCGGGCGCCGTCGGGGGCGGCCTGGACCACCGTGGTCATCGACAGTGGCTGACCGACGCCGAGGCAGAAACCGAGGAGCAGGAGCATCGCGGCCAGTGCCCAGACCGGTACCGGCAGTGCGATGCCCGCGCACAGTACCCCCGCCGCCAGACAGGTCACACTGAGCAGGGCTGTCCGGCCCAGGAGTCGCAGCATCGGCGTCATCACCACCCGGCAGGCGATCGTGGCCGCCGCGCGCAGACTCAGCAACAAGCCGACCACGGACGGCGCGATACCCCGGTGTTCACCGACGACCGGCAGATACGCGGTGAGGATGTCCGTCGCCGACAGCACGGCAAGGCTGCTGAAGATGCCCGCGGGGACACCCCGGGTGCGCAGGATGCGGCCCACGGGGACGCGGTCGCCTTGTGCCGCACGGGACTTGGGCGCCGTACGGTGTTCGATGCGCCACAGCGAGGTGAACGAGACCGCCGCGAGGCCGCCGGCGACGAGCAGGGCCAGGGCGCTGGTGCCCGCCATGTCGGAACCGCCGATGAGAGCGCCCGCGGCGATCGGGCCGACGAGCTGGCCGAGGGAGGCGCCGATGGTGAAGTGGCCGAAGTTGCGGTCCTGTTCGTGCGGCGCGGACTGGCGGGCGACGATCGACTGG
Organism: Streptomyces sp. NPDC127595; assembly: GCF_042671685.1. Lineage (NCBI taxonomy): Bacteria > Bacillati > Actinomycetota > Actinomycetes > Kitasatosporales > Streptomycetaceae > Streptomyces > Streptomyces sp. NPDC127595. The sequence goes on from NZ_JBHXWK010000009.1 coordinate 262,778, forward strand.
GCGCCGATGACGAAGCAGAGGTGGCCCAGGCCCATCACCCCGCTCCACGCGGCCATCGCCGTGAGCGAGTCCGCCCTGCCGCTGAGCGCGCAGCCGCCCGCGATGAGCACCACGCCGATGGGCAGGAGGGGTGCGCAGCGGCCGTGGTCGGTGCGGCGGCCCAGCGGTACCGCCGCGAAGAGTGGCAGCAGGGCGTACACGCCCGCGATCACGCCGATCGCCCGCTCGTCGGCGCCGAGGGCGAGCGCCCGGTAGGAGACGGCCGGCCGCGCCATCGACACCGCTCCCTGCGCGAAGCTGAAAGCGATGACCAGGCGCAGCAACCAGCCGCGGTTTCCACCGGGCCCCACAGTGATCCTCCATCCGGTGACGAGCGACGGGCGTCCGTGCCTGCGCGTGGGTCAGACGTCCGTGCGCCTGCGCCTGCGTCTGCCGGCGTCAGATGATGCCGAACAGGATTCCCGCCCCGAGCACCACCAGGGAAGTGAGCGCCGCCCACTTCACGACGAACCTGGTGTGGTCGCCGAACTCGACCTTCGCCATGCCGACGAGGACGTAGACGGCGGGGACCAGCGGGCTCGACATGTGCAGCGGCTGGCCGACGAGGGAGGCGCGGGCGATCTCCAGTGTGGAGACACCGTGGGCCTGGCCCGCCTCGGCGAGGACCGGGACGATGCCGAAGTAGAAACCGTCGTTCGACATGAAGTACGTGAGCGGGATGCTCAGGACGCCGGTGACGAAGGCCATGTGGGGGCCCATGCCGTCCGGGATGTTGGAGACGAGCCACTCGGCCATGTGGTCGACCATGCCGGTGCCCTGGAGGACGCCGGTGAAGACGGCGGCGGCGAAGACCATGCCGGAGACGTTGAGGACGTTCTCGGCGTGGGCGCCGAGGCGGGCCTTCTGGTCGGGCATGTGGGGGAAGTTGACGGTGAGCGCGAGGGCGGCGCCGAGCAGGAACAGCACCGGGATCGGCAGCAGCTCCATGATCATGGCGGTGAGCAGGGTGAGCGTGAGCAGCGCGTTGAACCAGTAGAGCTTGGGGCGCAGGGTGGCGCGGTGGGGGTCGAGGACCGCGAAGCCGTCGTCGTCCTCGTCCTCAGGCGCGTCCGCGTCCGTGCCGGAGCCCGAACCGCCGGTGCTCACGGCCTTCTTGTGAAGGTCGACCGAGCCACCCGCGCCCGCACCGACCAGAACCGTCTCGGCCTCCTGCGGCTCCAGTACCTGCTGCGGCTCAAGGACCTCCTCCAGCGTCAGCCGGCCCAGCCGCGTGCGCTCGCGGCGACCGAGGACGTACGAGAGCACGAAGACGCCCAGGAGGCCGACGGCGAGGGCCGGGATCATCGGTACGAAGATGTCGCTGGCGTCGACCTTGAGGGCGGTGGCGGCGCGGGCGGTCGGGCCGCCCCAAGGGAGGGTGTTCATCACGCCGTTGGCCATGGCGGCGACGCCGGTCATCACGACGAGGCTCATCTTGAGGCGCTTGTAGAGCGGGTACATCGCCGAGACCGTGATCATGAAGGTGGTCGAACCGTCGCCGTCGAGGGAGACGATCGCGGCGAGCACGGCCGTGCCGACCACTATGCGCAGCGGATCGGCCTTGCAGAACTTCAGGATGCCGCGCACGATCGGGTCGAAGAGCCCGACGTCGATCATCACTCCGAAGTAGACGATCGCGAACATGAGCATCGCCGCGGTGGGGGCGAGGCTGGTGACGCCGTCGATGACGTAGTCACCGAGCTCGGCGCCCTTCCCCACGAACACGCAGAAGAGCGCCGGGATCAGCACGAGCGCCGCGATCGGCGACATCTTCTTCAGCATGATCAGGACCAGGAAGGTCGCGATCATGGTGAAGCCGAGGATGGTCAGCATGAGTGGATACCTAACGTTCGCCCTTGAACTCCCACCTGGGACGGCGGTGCGAGTGACGTTAGGTCGGGTGCGCAACTCTTAACAAGACGTTGACACGTGAGCAATAAGCGCAAAACTCCAGGTCACAGCTTTGCTCAACTCACAGGGGTCAGCTCCACGGGTACGCCGTTGAGGACCGCGGTCCCTGACAGGGGGTCGAGGAGGCTGCCGTCGAGGAGCTGGTTGACGTTGACTCCGGGGTCGAGCGCGGCGTGGCTCATCCGGGTGCCGGGGCGGTCGTGTCCCCACCCGTGCGGCAGGCTCACCACCCCGCGCCGTACGGCGTCGGTGACTTCGGCGGGGGCGGTCACCTCTCCTCCGGCGCCCTTGACGCGGACGGCCGAGCCGTCGCCGATCCCGAGGAGTTCGGCGTCCTCGGGGTGGATGTGCAGGGTGCAGCGGTTGGTGCCGCCGGTGAGGGCGGGCACGTTGTGCATCCAGCTGTTGTTGGAACGCAGGTGGCGGCGGCCGATGAGTACGAGGGCGGAGGGGCGCTCGCGCAGGGCTTCCCGCAGCCGGGGAAGATCGTCGGCAATCGGTCCGGGCAGCAGCTCGATCTTGCCGCTGCGGGTCTTGAGCGGCCCCGGCAGTCGCGATCGCAGGGGCCCGAGATCGATGCCGTGCGGATGCGCGAGCAGCTTCTCCAGACTCAGCCCGTCGGGCCGTACGCCGAAACCGTCGCCGTAGGGACCCAGGCGCAGCATCATGTCGAGCCGCCGCTCGGGGCCGTTGACGCCGGTGAGCTGTGCGGCGAGTTCCTGCGGGTCGCGTCCGTGCACCGGGGAGTGTGCCTCGGTGACGGACTTGCCGAGGGTGCTGCCGATGACCATCGCGTCCACGTCGGACGGGTCGGCGCCGTGCATGCCGGTCGCGGCCAGGGTGAGGCGCGCGAGGATCTCGGTCTCGGCCAGGCGGCCGGGCTCCAGGGGGACGGCGGCGCGGGTGTAGCGGACCTGGTTGCGTACGGCGAGGGTGTTGAAGGCGAAGTCGTGGTGGGCGCTCTGCGCGGGCGGGGGCGGCGGGAGCACGACGTGCGCGTGGCGTGAGGTCTCGTTCAGGTACGGATCGACGCTGACCATGAAGTCCAGCGAGCCGAGGGCCTTGTCGAGGCGGTCGCCGTCGGGTGCGGAGAGTACGGGGTTGGCGGCGACGGCGATGACCGCGCGGATCGGTTCGCCCTGCTCGGTGGCGGTGTCGATCTCTTCGGCGAGGGCGGCGAGCGGCAACTCCCCCTTGGCTTCGGGGTGCCGGCTCACCCGCGAGTGCCAGCGTCCGAGGGCGAAGCCGCGGCCGGGTCCTGCGGGGCGGGGTGTCCGGTCGGTGGCGGCCTGCGGGAAGAGGGCGCCGCCGGGCCGGTCGAGGTTGCCGGTGAGGATGTTGACGACGTCGACTAGCCAGCTGGTCAGGGTGCCGTGCGGGACGGTGCAGCTGCCGATGCGGCCGTAGACGGCGGCGGTTGGTGCGGCGGCGAGCTCGCGGGCGAGCGCCCTGATCGTGTCCGCGGGGACATCACAGGCCTCGCTTGCCGCCTCGGCAGTGAAGTCCCGTACGGCGTGGGCGAGTTCGTCGATGTCCTGGACGTGCGGGGTGAGGTCGCCGAGTTCGACGAGGTTCTCCTCGAAGAGGACGTTCGCCACGGCGGCGAGCAGCAGCCCGTCGGTTCCGGGACGGATCGCCACGTGCCGGTCGGCGAGCTTGGCCGTACGGGTCCGTCGCGGGTCGATGACGGTCAGCGTGCCGCCGCGCGCCCGCAGCGCCTTGAGTTTGCCGGGGAAGTCGGGGGCGGTGCACAGACTCCCGTTGGATTCCACGGGGTTGGCGCCGATGAGCAGGAGGTGGTCGGTGTGGTCCAGGTCGGGTACCGGGATCGCGTTGGCGTCGCCGTACAGCAGGCCGCTCGACACGTGTTTGGGCATCTGGTCGACCGTGGAGGCGGTGAAGATGCCGCGGGTGCCGAGGGCGGCGAGCAGGACGGTCGGGTAGAGGCCACCGGCCATGGTGTGCACGTTCGGGTTGCCGAGGACGACGCCGACCGCGTGCGGCCCGTACTGCTCGACGACGGGCCGCAGTCCGGCGGCCACCGCGTCGAAGGCTTCCTCCCAGCTCGCTTCGCGCAGCTCGCCGTCCTTGCGTACGAGGGGGGTGCGCAGCCGGTCCGGGTCCCCGTCGGCCGCCCCGAAGGAGGCCCCCTTCGGGCAGATGAACCCCTTGCTGAACACGTCGTCGCGGTCGCCCCGGGCGCCGGTCACCCGGGTGCCCTCGATGGTGAGCGTCAGCCCGCAGGTGGCCTCACAGAGCGGGCAGATCCGCAGGGCGGTGCGGGAGTCGGGGGTGGTGCCGGTGGTGCGGGACACGGGGTCCTCCCGGAGGGCGGTGGCAGCGTTGGCACACGGACTGGGGCCGAGCATACCGACCGGTATGGATGGAGGGGAGGGCCCGCTGGGGGTCAGGTCGGAAATTCGCGAGCGGTTCACCGCCGGCCGGCTTCCGGTTCCGGGGCCCCAGGCCGAGGACTCGCTCAGCGCCAGTGCCTCAGTCCAGGACTCGCGCGGCGCCGGAGCCTCAGTCCAGGACCCGCTCAGCGCCGGAGCCTCAGTCCAGGACCCGCTCAGCGCCGGAGCCTCAGTCCAGGACCCGCTCAGCGCCGGAGCCTCAGTCCAGGACCCGCTCAGCGCCGGAGCCTCAGTCCAGGACCCGCTCCAGATAGGCCCGCAGCAGCACACGCGTCTCCTCGATGATCCGTTCGTCGCCCTCCGGGGCGAGCCGGAAGGCCAGGTGGACGAGGGTGTCGGCGGACTCCACCGCGACCAGGAAGACGCGGCGGAGGTCCTCGTCGGGGGTGCGGTCGAGGTATCCGGCGAGGAGCTCGGTGAGACGGTCGGCGACTCGGGTGTTGGGCTCGGCGCGGGAGCCGACCGGGATCTGGTTGCCGAAGTCGACGAGGGAGAAGCCGGGCGCGGTGCGCTTCATCCCTATGTACTCGTCGAGCACGGCGTCCACGGCCGCACGCCAGCCGCTCGGGACCCGCCCCTCCTCGTCGGTCTGCTGAAGCCGGAGGGTGACGCGCTCGGCGTAGCGCTCCAGGTTGCGCTGGGCGAGCGCGTCGGCCATCGCGCGCTTGTTGCCGAAGAAGCGGTAGACGGAGCCGATGGGTACGCCGGCGCGCTGGGCCACGGCCCGGGTGCTCAGGGTGTCGTAGCCGACCTCGTCGAGAAGGTCGGCGCAGGCGTCGAGGATGCGGGTCAGTCGTTCTGCGCTACGGCGCTGCACGGGCGCTCGGCGCAGCGAGGTCGCATGGGGCACGGGCTTCATGATGCCTTTCCGCCGGGGTCCGGTGAACCTCCGGTCTCAATACGGGCCTCAGTGCCGCTCGTACTCATCGAGGGTTCCGGCGCCTCGGTCGCGTCCGACGTCTGCCTGGCCTGCGACGCCGTGATGTCCGCGGTGCTCTCGACCGGCTCTTCGTCGACGGCCCACAGGGTTTGGTCGTCGGCGTAGAGCCGGGCGGTGACCTGGTGTGTGCCGCGCGGGACGAGATCGCCGGGGATGTGGTACTCGGAGGTGCGGAGCGTGGCGATACTGCGGCCGTCCAGGTAGAGGATGGCGATCCCGCTTCCGGCGACGGCCACCGAGCGCGTACCGGCGGGTGAGAAGCGGAAGCGCTCGACGGTCAGCCGTACGTCCCAGCCGTTGTCGGATTCCGGCTGGACCTCGATCGCGACCTCGGGTGCGCCCTTCTCCTCGATCTCACGGTAGCGCCGTCCCGCCTCGTCCGTCTTCTCCAGCAGCTCGCCCACGGGCGAGGCCGATACCCCGTCCTTCGGCTCGCGCGCGTCGCCGGAGCCGCAGCTCGCCGTTCCGCCGAGCAGGGCACAGACCGCGAGCGCGGCGAGCAGTCCACGCGTCCACGACATGCCGGGGAGCGTAGAACATCGCACTGACACTCGGATCCCCCTGGGGTCGGGTTCCTGAGCCGCGGACCGACCCCTGAGGTGTACGGCCCGCCGAGACATGCGGCTCCCCGAGTCGTATGACCCTGAGTCGGACGGCTTCCCGAGTGCCCCTGAGCCGGATGGCTTCCCGAGGCGCACACCCCTGATTCCTACGGCCTCTTGCGTACACCGCAATCCATTCCTATGGTGAAGCATAGGAATCAAATCCGAGGGAGTGCTCATGAGCGGGGACGCGGCGATCCTGGGTGAGGACGCGAGGAAGACGGCCGAGGGGCTTGCCCACCTCTCCGGATTCGGCAACGAACACAGCTCGGAGGCGGTCCCCGGCGCCCTTCCGATCGGCCGCAACACGCCACAGCGGGCGCCGCTCGGGCTGTACGCGGAGCAGTTGAGCGGTTCCGCGTTCACCGAGCCGAGAACACACAACCGGCGCTCGTGGCTCTACCGCATCCGCCCGTCGGCCGCGCACCCCCCGTTCACCCGCACCGACAACGGCGCGCTGCGCACGGCTCCCTTCACGGAGACGGTGCCCGACCCCAACCGGCTGCGCTGGAACCCACTGCCCGAGCCCCCGCCCGGCACCGACTTCGTGACCGGTCTCTGGACTCTCGGCGGCAACGGCGACGCCACCCAGCGCACGGGCATGGCGGTGCACCTGTACTACGCCAACTCCTCGATGGAGCGGGTGTTCAGCGACGCCGACGGCGAGCTGCTGATCGTGCCGGAGCGCGGCGGACTGCTGCTGCGCACCGAGTTCGGGCTGCTCGCTGTGGAACCCGGCCATGTGGCGCTCATCCCCCGTGGTGTCCGGTTCCGCGTGGAATTGCTGGACGAGAGCGCCCGCGGCTATGTGTGCGAGAACTATGGAGCGCCCTTCCAACTGCCCGACCTGGGCCCGATCGGCGCCAACGGACTCGCCAACGCCCGGGACTTCCTCGCACCCGTCGCCGCCTACGAGGACGTCGAGGGCCCGGTCGAGGTGGTGAACAAGTTCTGCGGCAATCTCTGGACGGCGACGTACGACCACTCACCGCTGGACGTCGTCGCCTGGCATGGCAACCATGTGCCCTACGTCTATGACCTGCGCCGTTTCAATGTGATCGGCACCATCAGCTACGACCACCCGGACCCGTCGATCTTCACGGTGCTGACCTCGCCGAGCGACACCCCGGGACTGGCCGGTGTGGACTTCGTGGTGTTCGCGCCGCGCTGGCTGGTGGGCGAGGACACCTTCCGGCCGCCGTACTTCCACCGGAACGTGATGAGCGAGTACATGGGACTCATCGAGGGCGCTTACGACGCCAAAGCCGAGGGCTTCGTGCCGGGAGGCGGTTCGCTGCACAACATGATGTCGGCGCACGGGCCGGACCGGGACACCTTCGACCGGGCTAGCGCCGCCGAACTCAAGCCGCAGAAGATCGACGACGGGCTGGCCTTCATGTTCGAGACCCGCTGGCCGGTGACCGTGACGGCACAGGCCGCGCGGGCGGAGCACCTGCAACGGGCGTACGACGACGTGTGGCAGGGCCTTCAGCGGAACTTCCACCCGGCCGGCTGACTGCCCTCGCCCGTTCCTCCGATCGCCGCCGCCGCCCGTCACACTCTCCGACGTCCGCCGCACTGCCCGCCGTCGCCGTCACGCCCCTCCCCGTCGCACGTTGCACTGAACGCCCCCGACCGGTACGGATAACCCTCGTGACCTCCTTCGCCCCGGACTCGATCGTCCTGAACCGCAAGCTGCCGCTCTGGTATCAGGTGTCGCAGTCCCTGCGCGCCTCGATACTCGGCCGCAGCGCCCAGGACCCGCTGCGCCTGCCCACCGAGGAGCAGTTGGCGGAGCACTACGGGGTGAGCGTGCTGACCATGCGGCAGGCGCTCAAGGAGCTGGAGGAGGAGGGGCTGATCACCCGGCACCGCAGGCGCGGCACGTTCATCGAGCCGAGCGCCCAACGAGGCGCGCCCGTACGGCTCCTCGGCTCGGTCGACACGATCGTGGCGCAGCAGTCGGGGATGACGACGGAACTGCTGGACCACGGCACGGTGCCCGTGTCCGCCGAACTCGCCGAGTACTTCCCGGATCTGGCCGAGGTCGGCTCGTACCACCGGCTGCGCGGCGACGAGAAGACGGGTGAGCCGACGAACCACGCGCGCAACTTCGTACGTCCCGAACTGGCGGCGCTGATCGATCCCGAGGACCTGGTGCGCTGGCCCATGACAAAGGTGCTGCGCGATGTGGTGGGCATCCGGATCAGCCGGATCACCGACACCGTGGAGGCCACGCTCGCGGACCCGGAGACGGCGCGGCTGCTCCAGGTCCCCTTGCTCAGCCCGATCCTGCACTACACCGGTGTCATCCATGGGGAGGACGGCCGCGCCCTGGACGTGGCCCGCATCCACTACCGCGGCGACCGTTTCTCCTTCACGGTCACCCTCGACGCCCACTGACCACCATCTCGAAGCCCACTGACCATCCCGACGCCCTCTGACCACCTCGTGGACCACGTCGTACGATGCCGAGCGTGACGCAGGACGACGACGCCCCGCCGCTGGCGGACCTCATGCCGTGGTCGGCCGCTCCGCCGAGGCTGGGCCGGAGGTGGCCGACGGCTCCCGACGCCGCGTCCCTGAAGGCTCGGTGGGACGCGCTGGTGAAGGCGCAAGGGGCGGAGCGGGAGACGTTGTTCGGCGTCACCCGCTCGCGCAGTCCGCATTCGGCGGTGGCGCAGTTGCCGGGGCAGGCGAGTGGGACCGGGCGGCTGGCGCGTGAGCCGGGGCCCTGCGCGGAGCCGGTCCGGGTGCTGGGCGGTCCCTTCGACGAGCAGTGGCTGATCCCGGACCACCGGCTGATCGACGCGGCGCGCCCCGAGTTGTGGCGGGTCGCCGATGAGCGGCAGCTGTTCGCGGTCGAGCAGACGGTGGTGCCGGAGTCGTCGGGGCCTGCGTTGCTGGTCGCCTCAGTCCTGCCGCTGAGCGCCGGCCGCGGAGGCCGTGTCCGTCCCCTCTACCGTCGCCCCGGCGCTCTGGAACCGAACCTGGCACCGGGCCTGTTGGAGCACCTCCGTAGCCGCCTCGGCCACTCCCCCGATCCCGTCGACGTCCTCGCCTGGACGGTGGCGGTCACCCGGGCGGGCCGCGGCGGGCTTGCCGTCCCTCTCACCGCCGACCCCGGACTCTGGTCGCACGGCGTCGAGTTGGGGCGCCGGATGCTGTGGCTGATGCGACGCGACGGTGAACGGCCCAAGCTTCCCGGGGGCCGTCGCCCCTACGTCCGCTCACCGCTCCCGGTTCTCCCGGTCGACGTGCAGTACGACCGCGACGAGGAGGCCCTCCAGCTCGACGAGGGCCGGATCTCCCCCGTCCCGCCGGAGGCCTGGGACTTCGAGGTGGGCGGAGTCCGCGTACTGGAGCAGTGGTTCGCGGCCCGGACGCAGCCGCCCGAGCCGGGCACCCTGGAGGCGATCCGCCCCGCCACCTGGCCGCAGGCCTGGACGTCGGAGCTGCTCGAAATCGTCACGGTGCTGGCGCTGCTGGCGGAACTGCGGCCTCAGCAGGCCGAGTTGAAGATGGAGGCCCCGATCACGGCGGCCGAGCTGCGCAAGGCGGGCGTACTGCCGGTGCCGGACGGGGCACGGCGGCCGGCGTCGGTGCTGGACCACCACGAGGAAGGCCCGGAGGGCCAGTTCGCGCTGATCTAGCCTTTCGCTACCGGCCCTTCGGCTCGAATGCGTCCAGGACCCGCCCCAGCGCCCGCTCCAACACCGCCTCCAGGTCGATCGGACCGGAGTCCTCCATGAAGGCCGCCGCCATCCGCGGATACTCACCCGTCGCGATCCGGCCGCCCAGATAGCCGATGCGGACCGCGTTCTCCTGCTCCTCGGACCAGGGCAGGGAGCGGGTCCGTTCGGCGGTGGCCAGTTCGTTGCCGACGTACGTCGTCACGACGCCGTTGAGCATCGCGATCAGCTCGAACTTCGTGCCGTAGGGCACGTCGAGGGGGTCGAGGCAGGCGAGACAGTGTTCCAGGTAACGCAGGGCGTTGGGGCTGAAGCCGTAGACCGGGGACATCAGGCGCGGCAGCCAGGGGTGTCGGTGCATGAGGGCGCGGCCCTGATGGGCCATCCGGAGCATGTCGGCGCGCCAGTCGCCCGAGGGTTCCCGGAGCTCGTGCTCGCCACTGATGACGTCGACCATCAGCTCGTACAGATCCTCCTTGCGGGGGACGTAGTTGTAGAGCGACATGGTGCCGCAGCCCAGTTCGGCCGCGACGTGCCGCATGGAGACTCCGTCGAGCCCCTCCGCGTCCGCGAGCCGCACCGCGGCGGCCGCGACGTCGGCGCGGCTGTACGCGGGCCGCGGACCACGGCCCGCACGCTCGGGACGAGCCCAGATCACTTCGGGTACGGCACTGCGCCCTGGCATTGGTCGATCACCTCGCAACCATCGTAGTTACGTACACCGTACGTAGTGCGCTATGGTCTACCCATGACAACTACGTACGCTGTACTTAGTGAAGGTCTGGAGAAGCGTTTCGGGGAGGTCCATGCCGTCAGGGGGCTGGATCTCGCGGTGGCCCAGGGCACGGTCTGCGGGATTCTGGGGCCGAACGGCGCGGGCAAGACCACGGCCGTACGGCTGCTCACCACCCTGCTGCGACCGGACGCGGGGTCCGCGCGTGTCGCCGGGCACGATCTCGTGCGGGAGCCGGGGGCCGTGCGCCGCTCGATCGGGGTCACCGGGCAGTACGCCTCGGTGGACGGTGACCTCACCGGGCGCGAGAACCTGCGGCTGTTCGCGCGGCTGCACCGGGTGCGGGGGACGGCGGCGCGGGCTGCCGAACTCCTCGACCGCTTCGGACTGACCGAGGCCGCCGACCGGCAGGCCTCCACGTACTCGGGCGGTATGCGCCGCCGCCTCGACCTGGCGGCGAGCCTGATCCGGCGCCCCGAGGTGCTCTTCCTGGACGAGCCCACCGCCGGGCTCGACCCCGCGAGCCGCAACCAGATCTGGGCGGCCGTGCGCGCTCTCAAGGACGAGGGCACGACCGTGCTGCTGACCACGCAGTACCTGGAGGAGGCCGACCAACTGGCCGACGACATCGCGCTCGTGGACCGGGGCAGGGTCGCCCAGACCGGCTCGCCCGCCGAACTCAAGGCGCTCATCGGCAGTTACGCGGAGGTGGTCGTCGCGCACCCGGAGGCGTTGCCCGGAGCCGCGGCGGTCCTCGACCAACTGACCGGCAGCGCGCCCTCGTTCGACCAGGAGCGGCATGCGGTCGGCGCGGTCACCACCGACACGACCCTGACGCTTCCCCGGCTGGTCCGTGAACTCGACGCCGCCGGGGTGCCGTTGCTCGACGCGAGCCTGCGTCCGCCGACGCTCGACGACGTGTTCCTGCGCCTGACCCACGACAGGACCGATGGGAACGACGGGACAGACAGGACCGACGGCATGACCGACTACAAGGAGCTTGTGACATGAGTGCGTTGGCGTACGACGGCACCGCGATCCTGGGCCGGAACCTGCAGCGGATGCGGCACAGCCCCGGGCTCCTCATCCTCACCCAGACCATGCCGATCAACATGCTGCTGTTCTTCGGCTATGTCTTCGGCAGCGCACTCGCGACGCCCGGACAGGCCTACCGCGCCTTCCTCGTGCCGGGGCTCCTGGTGGCGACCGCCGCCAACGGGATCATGACCGGCATGTTCCAGGCCGCCCAGGACTCGCACCGGGGTGTGATGGACCGCTTCCGGACGCTGCCGATGAGCCGGGCCGCGGTGCCGCTGGGCCAGGCCGCCGCCGATCTGGTCGTCACGACCGTCGGCATGCTTCCGCTGATGCTGGTCGGGCTCGCGGTGGGCTGGCGGATCGACGGATCGGCGCTCGAAGCGACCGGCGCCGTAGGCCTGTTGCTGCTGTTCCGGTTCGCGATGACCTGGGTCGGCATCCTGCTCGGGCTCGCCTCGCGGAGCGAGGAGGCCGCCGGTCAGCTCGGCGCTGCGACGTTCATGCTGCCGCTGCTGTCGAACGCCTACATTCCCACGGACAATCTGCCGGGCTGGCTGCGGACGATCGCCGAATGGAACCCGATCAGCGCGGTGGCCACGGCGATGCGGAACCTCTTCGGGAACGCGCCGGTGCCGACGGACGGCGCCTGGCCTGTGACACATCCCGTCGCCGGGTCGCTGGCCTGGTGCGCCCTGCTCATCGCGGTGTTCCTGCCGCTCGCCGGCCGCCGCTACACGCACGGCGGACGGTGAACCGCCACAGGCCGGCGAACGCCTATTTCTGAGGCGCGAGTTCGGGCCCCAGCGAAGAGAACTTCTCCTGGGACACCACGCGCTTCGGGGGCCAGGTGATGTTCTCCGGGGGCCACTTCTGGCCGGTCTTCTTCAGGAACCAGGCCGGAGGCTCGTACATCGGCGGCTCATAGCCGTCCGGGAGCGCCGTCTTCCACTCGACGTCCTTGGTGCGCTCCTTGAACTCGTCCTTGACGGCCTTGAGCCGCTCGGGCTGGGTGAGCAGGTCCACGGCCGTCGCCGCGAGGTACCGGGCGGCGGCGATGACGGCGGCCTGGCCGGGGGCGGCTGCCGCGCAGGACGCCGTGGACCAGGTGTGCATCTTGGTGCCGATCGGGGCGAGCGCGGCGCCCATCGACACGGTCGGTACGTTCCAGCTGATGTCGGCGACATCCGTGGAACCGCCGCCCAGGAACACCGGGTTGGGCGCGGTGAGTTCGGCGATCTCGGCGTGCATGCCCTGCTGGGGCAGGCCGAGGGACTCCTGCAGCTCCTTCGCCAGCACATGGGCCTCGTCGGCGAACTCGGGCGGCCCGATCTGCTTCATGTTCGCGTGCAGCAGTTCGGCGAAGGACTTGGAGGGCAGCTGGTTCCAGCAGGCTGAGGTGATGCGGTGCCGGACCGAGGTCTGCGAGGCCTTCGCCGCCGCCTCCGAGACGGCGATCACCTTGTCGAGGAGTATTTGGACCCGGGCGGGACTCCCTTCCCGTACGTAGTAGCTGATTTCGGCGATCTCCGGGGTCACGTTCGGGATGTCACCGCCGTTGTTGATCACCCAGTGCAGCCGGCCGCTCGGCGCCAGGTTCTCCTCGCGCAGGAACTCCGACATCGTCGCCATCATCACGGCGGCGTCCAGCGCGCTCTTGTTGCCGAGCGGGGTGCCGCCGTGGCCCGCGACGCCGAGGAAGGTGAAGGTCACGGCCGTCATCGCGGTGGTGGAGCCCCAGCCGGTGGCGTTGGAGGTCGAGGGGTGCCAGTCGAGGAACGCGTCGAGGCCGTCGTACACGCCCCGGCTGACCGCGTACGTCTTGCCGATCAGGGTCTCCTCGGCGGTGGAGCCGAAGAACTTCACGGTGACCGGCAGCTTGTGCTTCTTGGCGGCCTGCGCGACAGCCGCCGCGGCAGCCGCTGCCGCCGTGCCCAAGGCGCTGTGTCCGCAGCCGTGGCCCGGGCCGTAGCTGGGGGCGAACGGATCGTGGATGTACTCGCGCGGGTCGTGATGGCCGACGCCCTTGTTCTGCGAGAGGCCGGGCAGGGCGTCGTACTCGCCGCTGAAGCCGAGGACCGGGCCGCCGCTGCCGTACGAGTACGTGGCGGTGAACGCGGTCGGGAAGCCGGCGGTGCCGAACTTCACCTGGAATCCGGCCTTTTCGAGGAAGCCGGCCTCCGCGAGCGAGGAGTTCCACTCGCGCAGGCTGAGTTCGGCGTGGTCCCAGATCTCGGAGTTGAGACCGGTGATGGAGTCGGTGTGGGAGGTGATCCAGTCCAGGGCCGCCGTCTTGGCGGGGCTGTCCTGGGCGAGGCCCTCCGGCGCCGTGTACTCGGCTTCCGACGAGTCGGCCGACGCGGCCATCGCGGGGTCCGCCTCGGCCGTCATCACGGCCGTGGTGACACCGGCGGCGCCGAGCAGCTGCATGATGCGACGGCGGCTCAGCACCTGGCCGTTCGCGGTAAGCGACTCGTGTTCGTGTTGATCGTGCAGGTCACACACGCGCATCCTCCGGGGGTGAGGTCGGGTGTATCGGCCAAACGGATCTGCCTGCCCAACGAATCTGGGTGTATCGGCCAAACGGATCCTGTAAACGATCAGCCACCCTGGACCCATGACGTTGCCCCGTCAACATCCACGGATGACAAAGGTGTTACGCGGGAGTCATGATCCAGCACATGCAGCCACTCCCCCTTGAGGGCATCACCGTCGTCTCCGTCGAGCAGGCCGTCTCGGCGCCCTTCGCGACCCGTCAGCTGGCAGACCTGGGCGCCCGCGTGATCAAGGTGGAGCGGGTCGACGGCGGGGACTTCGCCCGCGACTACGACACCGCGGCGGCCGGCCTCGCCTCGCACTTCGTGTGGTGCAACCGGGGCAAGGAGTCCGTCGCCCTCGACCTCAAGGATCCGCGGGGCCTCGATGTCGTACGCCGGCTCGTCGCGGACGCGGACGTCTTCGTCCAGAACCTCGCGCAGGGCGCGGCGGCCCGCCTCGGCCTGGACGCGGCCACGCTGTGCGCCGCGCATCCACGGCTGGTCGCCGTGGACATCTCGGGGTACGGGGCGACGGGGCCGTACGCCGCCAAACGCGCGTACGACATGCTCGTGCAGTGCGAGGCGGGGCTCGTGTCGGTGACGGGGACGCCTGAGCAGCCCGTCAAGGCGGGGATTCCGGCGGCCGACATCGCGGCGGCCATGTACGCGTTCTCCGGGGTGCTCGCGGCGCTCGTCCGGCGCGGTACGACGGGGCGCGGGGGCCCGGTCGAGGTGTCCATGCTGGACGCGCTCGCGGAGTGGATGGGGCATCCGCTGCACCATGTGATGCACGGGGGAACTCCCCCGGCGCGCACGGGTCTCGCGCACGCCGTCATCGCGCCGTACGACGCGTATCCGACGACGGACGGCGGCCGGGTACTGCTGTCGGTGCAGAACGACCGCGAGTGGCAGCGGCTCGCCCAACAGGTCCTTGGCCAGCCGGAGTTGGCGGACGATCCGGCGTACGCGACGAACGCGGCGCGGGTCGCCAACCGCGAGCGCACGGACGCGCTGGTGGCGAAGGCGCTCGGCCCGCTCGGCGCCGATGAGGCGGTGGCCCGTCTGGAGGGTGCGGGTATCGCGTGCGCCCGCCTTCGGGACGTACGGGAGCTCGCGGAGCATCCGCAGCTTGCGGCCAGGGACCGGTGGCGGGAAGTGGGTTCACCGGCGGGGCCGTTGCGGGCACTGCTGCCGCCGATCACGCTGCCGGGTGGGGCGGAGGCGTGTATGGGGGCGGTGCCCGAGCTGGGGGAGCATACCGGGGCGGTGCTGCGGGGGTTGGGGCTGACGGAGGAGGACGTCGCGGAGCTGCTGCGGGACGGTGTGGCTCGGTAAGGGGGTGGGCTCTTACCGCGAGGTGACGGGCTCAGGTGAGCTGGGCCGGACCCGCGCCCGGAGAGCGCATCGGGTGGGGGTGCGCGTCCTGCCGGCCGCCGGGCGGGCAGGCGGGTGCCGAACGGTGTGAGCATGACCTGACCCGCGCCCGGTGATACACCGGGCGTCGCCGCCTGCCGTGGGGGTGACGGACGCGGAAAAGCGGCGCTGCGCCGGGTCGGTGGGACCGCCGGAGCGCGGGTCGGGAACGCCGGTGCCGCGGCCCTGCTCAGCGACCGCCGAACAGTGAACGGCTCAGCCGCTTGAGCGGCGCGAAGAGCGAGACCCGCCTCACTCGCGCAACCCTGCTGCTGCTCTCGTGCGCGGTGTCACGCGAGGTGAGCTCCCGCATCAGCGAGGTCGCCTCGGCTGTCTCGCGCTGCGGGATCGGAGGGCCGCCCAGCACCGCGAGATGGCGGTCGAGGCGCGAACTGGTCGCGCTGCTCCCGCACGTGATCGCAGGGACACGTGCCCTGCTGCGCACTGTTATCTGTTCCATGTCACTCCCCACCCGTACGAGTCCACCCGGCCCGGGCAGGCTAACCCTATCGCCCCCTCGTGGCACTCGGGTATCGCAGGCACATGATTCACCTTCCCCATAAGGGTGTTGACGATTACTCTCCGAATCCAACCGAATCCAGGGCGAGTTGGACAACTGGGGCAGAAGTGGGCTGGGCTGAGCCACCTTCGGGCTCGACGGTGACAGCGAGTGACGTCGCGGTCGTATTCAGTCCGTAGGCGACCAGGGGCGTGTCGCCGTCGAAGAGCCCCAGGGAGCGCGGATTCTCATCGGGGCGCATGAGCCAGAGCTGGTGCACGCGCCCTCCGGTGGGGGTGCCGTACCCGCTGAGTGTCACGACGGCGCTCCGCTCCGACGCGGAGGCGACCACGCCGATACCGCGCCCCTGGGCGTCCCGGTCGCCGGCCGCCCGGGCGTCGGGGGCCGCGAGGACGTGGGCGATCTCACGTGCCTGGGCGCGCTCCTGGTCCAGTTGGTCCTGGGCCCGCGTCGCCTGCACGGCGAAGAGTGAGGCGACGACGAGGGCGGCGGCGGCCGTGGTGGTGGCGAGCGGGGCGAGGAGCGGACGGAAGCGGGGGGCACGCCCGCGTGCGGTCTGATACGCGGGCTGATGGGGGGCGCTCGCGCGCGGCACGTGCAGGGGCGTCGGCTCCTGCGGTGTCGTCCGTACGGCGGTCAGCACCCGGTCGCGCAGTGCGGCGGGCGCCGGTGCCGCGGTGGACCAGGCGAGGCGCACCGCGTCCTCGGTGAGCGCCCGGACCTCGTCGTTGCAGAGCGGGCAGTCGCGCAGATGGCGTTCGAAGCGGCGGCGCTCGCCGGGTTCGAGGGCGTCCAGCGCGTAGGGGGCGGCGAGGGAGTGCAGATCGCGGCGCAGCAACCGGTCGAGGAGGCTCATCCGGCACCTCCCTCTCGTACACACGGACATCCGTGCGGTCGTCCATGGGCATCACGGCCGGGCAGCCCGGCAGGGCGGAGGTCGGGAACACTCATGCGACACCTCCCAGGCAGTCACGCAGCCGCGTGAGTCCGTCGCGCATACGGGTCTTGACCGTGCCGAGCGGCAGAGAGAGCCGTTCGGCAACTTCACGGTAGGTGTAGCCGTCGTAGTACGCGAGGGTGACGGACTGGCGTTGCAGGGCGGTGAGCCGGTCGAGGCAGCGGCGGACCCACTCGCGCTCCAGCCCGGCCTCGACCTCCTCGGCGACCTGGTCGAAGGCGGGATGGTGCGCGCGCTGTCCCTCACGCTGCTCGCGCTCGGTGGCGGCGCGGGCGCTGCGGACCCGGTCGACGGCCCGCCGGTGGGCGAGGGTGAGTACCCAGGAGAGGGCGCTGCCCCGCCGCGGGTCGAACCGCCCGGCGGAGCGCCAGAGTTCGAGCAGCACTTCCTGGGCCACCTCCTCCGACTGGGCGGGGTCCCGCACCACGCGGCGCACCAGTCCGAACACCGGCCCGGACACCAGTCCGTACAGCTCCTCGAATGCCTTCTGGTTGCCTCCGGCCACAAGCACCAGGAGTTCGTCCGCCTCCACCCGTACCCCCTCTCCGGCCACAGGGCCGTCCCGTCACTTACGTGTTCGCAGCGAGCACGCTCCCGGATGGGTTACGGATCAGCGAACCGAAAACGCGGGTCCGCCGCCAGGGAAACACGTCTGACGCGGAGACAGCCCGCCGGGGGCCAACGGGCCTGCCGGGGAGGCGAGATGGCGCGGAGGCCGGCCCGCCTCCGGTACAGGCCGGTCACAGAAACTGAGCCCGCCGCTGAGACAACCTGTGAAACCCGCCGTAAGAACGTTTGGGATTTGACCAATCCACCCCGGCGACCGCTCCGAATGGCGTGCGTCAGGCAATTGGGACGTGAGGACGGACGGCATGACACCTATCTTCAGGAGTGGCGCGGGGCGCAGGAGTCTCGCGACCCTCGTCTGTGGTGCGCTGGCCGCCGGGGGGCTCGCAGCCGCCGGCGTGACGGCTTTGGTTCCGGGGGCGGCCTCCGCCTCCAGCCACCGGGAGGCCCCGTTGATCTCGGGGACTCCGCAGTACGACAACACGGACGTGTACGCGTTCGTGAGCCCGGACAAGCCCGATACGACGACCATCGTGGCGAACTGGATCCCCTTCGAGGAACCGGCCGGCGGACCGAACTTCTTCACGTTCGCCGAGGACGCCCAGTACGACATCCACATCGACAACAACGGTGACGCGCAGGGCGAGTTGCTCTACCGCTACACCTTCAAGACGCACGTCAAGAACGGCGACACCTTCCTCTACAACACGGGTGCGGTCGACAGCCTCGACGACCCGGACCTCAACATCACGCAGACGTACGACATCGATCTGCTGCAGCTGAAGGACCAGAAGGTGGTGTCGCAGACGAAGGTCGCGGACGACGTTCCGGTGGCGCCGTCGAACGTCGGCAAGGCGTCGATGCCGGACTACGGCAAGCTGCGTAACGAGGCGATCCACGAACTCGCGGGCGGTTCCACGACGTTCGCCGGTCAGGCGGACGACCCGTTCTTCCTGGATCTGCGGGTCTTCGACCTGCTCTACGGCGGCAACCTGACCGAGGTCGGGCGGGACACCCTCAGGGGCTACAACGTCAACTCGATAGCCCTCCAGGTGCCGAGCCACATGATCCAGGAGTCGGCCGAGCAGCCCGTCGTCGGAATCTGGTCCACCACCCAGCGCAAGGACGCGCACGGTGACTGGACGCAGGTCTCCCGGCTGGGCATGCCGCTGGTGAACGAGGTGGTCAACCCCATCAAGGACAAGGACAAGTTCAACGCGTCCTCGCCCTGGAACGACGGCGACTTCCTGAAGAACGTGACCAACCCGGAGCTGCCCAAGCTCATCGAGGCGATCTACAAGATCCCGGCGCCGACGGAGCCGCGCAACGACCTCGTCGATGTGTTCCTGAAGGGCGTGGAGGGCCTGAACCAGCCGCCCAACGTCACCCCGGCGGAGGAGCTGCGGCTCAACACCTCGATCAAGCCGGTGGCTTCGCCCAAGCGGCTCGGTGTGCTGGACGGCGACACCGCGGGCTTCCCGAACGGACGTCGGCTCACCGATGACGTGCTCGACATCGCGCTGCAGGTCGTCGAGGGTGAACTGGTCGGCTCCAAGAACGACTTGGGCGACGCGGTCGACAAGAACGACAAGAAGTTCGGCCACACCTTCCCCTACCTGGCCAACCCGGCCGCGGGTTCCCGCGGAACGCTCGCCAAGGGCACGACCAGCGGGACCGACGTGCGCAACCAGCTCGGTGACGCGCTGCAGCCCACGAGTGCCTCCGGCGAGACCGACACCATGCTGATCGCGGCCTCCGCGGCGGCGGGCGCGGCCGGCTTCCTGCTGATCGGCAGCGGCCTGCTGTGGTGGCGCCGAAGGATGCACGACCGGGCCTACTGACCCGGCTCACGGATCCGCGGCCGGCCCACTGACCCGGCCGCACGATCCGCCGCCCGGGCATGCCGGCCCGGCTCACCGACTGGCGCGGCCCGCTCGTACTCATCCCCCACGGCGCGGGCCGCGCCGCCCAACCCCCGCAACGAGCGTTTCCACCAAGGAACCAAGGCACCAAGGACTTCGAGGAGAGGGCATGTCCCCGCGTACGAACGACAGCGCGCCGGCGAGCGAACGCGGCAGCGAGCCCGCGGACGGCGCCGCGGAGGCCATGCCCGAGGAGAGTCCCGCGGGTGCCGGGGCGGCCGACGCCGAGTCGCCGGGCCTGGCCGCCGGAGACGTGGCCGACAAGGTCACCGATGAGGTGCCCGACGAGCGGGTCGCCGCCGTCCGGCGATTGTCCGCGTCCGGGCGTCGTTGGCGTGCGGCTCAACTCGCCTTCTGCGCATCGGCGTTGGCCGTCGCGCTCACTGCCGGCGCCATAGTGGCCGGGGCCCTCCAGGACGACGGTGGAGCGGCCACCGTCGCGGCGGCGCCCGCCGGCGTCTCGCCGCAGTTGCTCGCCGGCGCGGATCTCGACGCGAGCATCACCTCGCTGCAGGCTCATCTCCGGGCCCAGCCCAAGGACTTCGGCGGCTGGTCGACGCTCGGGCTCGCCTACATCGAGCAGGCCCGCACGAAGGGCGATCCCTCCCGGTACCCGCAGGCACAGCAGGCGCTCGCCCGTTCCCTCGATCTGCGCCCGGACAACGACCCCGCGCTCGCGGGCCGCGCCGCCCTGGCCGCCGCGCGGCACGACTTCACCGGCGCCCTCAAGTACGCGGACCAGGCGCTCAAGCAGAACCCGTACAGCGAGCGCGCCCTCGCCTCCCGTATCGACGCCCTGGTCGAACTCGGCCGCTACGAGGAGGCGTCGAAGGCCGCAGACACGGCCGACTCGCGCCGCCCGGGCGTCCCGGTCTTCACGCGGTACGCGTACGTCAGCGAGCTGAGCGGCGATGTGCGGACCGCCCGCCGCGTCCTGGAGCAGGCGCTCGACTCGGCGACGACCCGCGGCGATGTCACGTATGTGGCCACCGCGCTGGGCCAACTCGCCTGGAACCAAGGCGAGTACAAGACGGCACTCACTTACTACGCCCGCGCGCTCGCCGCCGACGACACCTATCTCCCCGCCCTCGAAGGCCGCGCCCGCACACAGGCCGCACAGGGCGACAGCGCGGCGGCGATCAGCGGCATGGAGCAGGTCGTGGAACGGTATCCGCTGCCCCAACCGCTCGTGGAACTCGGTGAGTTGTACGAGGCGCGCGGCGAGGAGGGCGACGCCCAGCAGGCCCGTGACCAGTACGCGCTGGTGAACGCATGGGTCTCGCTGGCCCGCGCCAACGGCGTCAACGCCGATCTCGACACCGCGCTCGCCGCCGCCGACCACGGCGACAAAGAGGCCGCGCTCAAGGCGGCCCAGGCCGAGTGGGACCGCCGCCACACCGTGCACACCGCGGACGCCCTCGCCTGGGCGCTGCACGTCAACGGCCGTGACACGGAAGCCCTGCCGTACGCCCGCGAGGCGACGGCCACCGGCTATCGCAACGCGTCCTTCCTCTACCACCGCGGCATGATCGAGCGCGCCACCGGCCACGAGAAGGAGGCCGACGCCTCGCTGAAGGCGGCCCTCGACCTCAACCCGGGCTTCTCACCACTGGGCGCCGCCGAGGCCCGCAAGGCGCTGGAGGCCGACAAGTGACCCCTTCTCTCCGCCGCGCGTTCAGCTCGGCGGCGACCGTCCTCGCGGCCGCCTGCGCGCTCGTCCTCGTCCCCTCCGGACAGGCGAGCGCGCACCCGCTCGGCAACTTCACCGTCAACCGGTACGACGGCCTGGTCGCCGCCCCCGGACAACTGCGGGTCGACCACGTCGAGGACCTCGCGGAGATCCCGGCCACGCAGGCCGAGCCGCGGATCGAAGACCTCGGGCTGACCGACTGGGCCCGTCAGCGGTGCGAGACGGCCGCGCGGGACAGCGCTGTCACCGTCGGCGGCAGCGAGGTCCCGCTCAAGGTCGGCACGAGCGTCGCGCGCGTGCGGCCCGGGCAGGCGGGGCTCAACACCCTGCGCGTGGAATGCCGGTTGACGGCCGCTCTCCCCGAACAGGACACCGTGGACGTCGAGTTCCGAGGCGCGGGGGCCGCCGACAAGGGTCCGGGCTGGCGGGAGATCACCGCGCGCGGCGACCGGATGACGCTCGCCTCCTCGGACGTACCGACGGAATCGGTGTCGCGACAGCTCACCGAGTACCCGCAGGAACTGCTGTCGTCGCCGGCCGACACCGCGTCCGCGTCCCTGCGGGTGCGGGCCGGTGGCCCGGCGCTGGTCGAGAACGGCCGCGAAGCCCCCGCCGACTCGGTCCTCCCGCGCGGCGCCGACCGCTGGACCCAGGCGCTCGACTCCCTGGTAGCCAGCCACGAACTGACGATCGGTTTCGCCGCTCTCGCCCTGCTCATCGCGGTGGGCCTCGGCGCCCTGCACGCGCTCGCACCCGGCCACGGCAAGACCCTGATGGCCGCGACGGCGGCTGCCCGCGGCGGCCGGGCGGGCCTGCGCGACGTCCTGCCGCTCGCCGCCTCAGTGACGGTCACCCACACCCTGGGCGTGGTCGCCCTCGGCCTCCTGATCACCGCCGGTTCGGCCGCGGCGCCCTCCGTGATCGCCTGGCTGGGCGTCACCAGCGGGCTCCTCGTGACGCTGGCCGGCGCGACACTCGTACGCCGGGCCTGGCGCAACCGGGCACACGGGCACGGACACTCCCACGGGAGCGGGCACACGCACGGGAGCGGGCACACGCACGGGCATGGAGACGGCGACACGCACGACCACGGCCACGCGCACAGCGACGACCACGACCACGAGGGCGATCACGACCACAGCCACGCGCACTCGGAGCCCCCGCACACCGAACACGACCACGCCCACGACCACGAGCGTGCGCACGAGCACCCCCACGCCAGGCAGCACGAACGCCCTCTGGTCCTCGCGCACGCCCACGCCCACGCGTCCGCGGAAGCCCGCCCGCACCCTCAATCCGCCCCCGCTCCCTCCCTCACCCCCCATGAGAAGCGGGCCCCCCTCGAACACACCCACGGCGGCTTCACCCACACCCACCCCGTCGCTCCCACCGTCCGCGGCACGATCCTGCTCGGTTTCGCCGGCGGGCTCGTGCCCAGCCCTTCCGCCGTGGTCGTCCTGGTGGGCGCCGCGGCGCTGGGGCAGGCGTGGTTCGGGTTGCTCCTCGTCCTCGCGTACGGCGTCGGGCTGGCGTTGACGCTCACGGCGGCCGGGTTCGCCGTCGTGAAGCTCGGCGACGGGGTGAACCGGGTACTCGCCGGGCGCCCGCGGTGGGCCGGCGGGCCGGCCCTGGCCCTGCTGCGCAGGACCGCACCGCTGGGATCGGCGTTGGTCGTCGTGGCGCTTGGGGCCGGTTTGGTGTTCAGGGGGGCGGCATCCGTCCTCGGCTGAGCTACTTTTGGGGAGAAATCACGCGGATGCGCAGCGGATACCAATGGGGGGACACCCGTGTCCGAAGATCCGGGCAGTGAACGTGTGATCGCCGGGCGCTACCGGCTGCTGTCGCCCTTGGGCGAGGGCGGTATGGGCACGGTGTGGCGCGCCCGTGACGAGGTGCTCCAGCGCGAGGTCGCGGTGAAGGAGGTCCGTGCGCCCGCCGGGATCCCGGCGTACGACGCCGAGCGGATGTACGCGCGGCTGGAGCGCGAGGCGTGGGCGGCGGCCCGTATCTCGAACCGCAACGTGGTGACGGTGTACGACGTGGCCACCGACGACGGCCGTCCCTGGATCGTGATGGAGCTGGTCCGCGGCATCGCCCTTTCCGATCTCCTGGACGCCGAGGGGCCGGTCGACCCGCCGCGCGCCGCGCACATCGGCGCCGAGGTGCTCACCGCGTTGCGTGCCGCGCACGAGGCCGGGGTGCTGCACCGCGATGTGAAGCCGGGCAACGTCCTGATGTCGAACGACGGACGGATCGTGCTGACGGACTTCGGCATCGCCATGGTCGAGGGCAGCTCCGCGCTGACCATGACCGGCGAGGTGATCGGCTCGCCCGAATTCCTCGCCCCGGAGCGGGCGTTGGGCCAGACCCCCGGGCCGGAGTCGGACCTGTGGTCGCTCGGGGTGCTGCTGTACGCGGCGGTCGAGGGCAACTCGCCGTTCCGTCAGAACACCCCGCTGAGCACCCTGCGTGCGATCGTCGACGAGCCGCTGCCGCCGCCGCAGCGCGCGGGGCCGCTCACCCCCGTCATCCAGGGGCTGCTGGCCAAGGACCCGGCCCAGCGGCTGGGCGCCGAGCAGGCCGAGCACGAACTGCGGATCGTCGCGGCGGGCGGCACCCTGGCCGCCACCACGGGTTTCGGGCCGCCGCTCCCGGTCCCGCAGGCGCCGACGCTCGCGGGTTCCCCCCAGACCTCCCCCGGTTCGACACCGCCGATGCCGTACAGGCCGGCCGACGCCACGGTCGCCTCGCCCGGCTCCACCGCGGAGCCCGACCGCAATCGCCGGGCGGCGATCGTCCTGATCGCGGGGATGGTGGCACTCGCCCTCGCGCTCGGCGGGCTGACGTACGCCCTGCTGAACCGTGACAACGGGGACGGTGGCGGGGCCGCCGTCAGCAGCGGTACGGGCGGCGCGAGTTCGGCCCCGGAGACCGATGACAGCGGGAGCGACCAGGGCGCGAGCGGCGGGAGCCCCTCCACCAGTGCGCCGGCGACCGAGAGCCCGGCGACCACGTCTCCGCCCGCCCAGTCCGTGCAGGTGACGGTCGCGGGTGCGCACACCGAGTACTCGGGTGCCTGCCCGCCGCCCGAAGCCCAAGCACCCACGTTCACGGCGACGTTCACGGTCGGGCGGGTCCCGGCCGAGGTCGAGTACCGCTGGGTGACGGAGACCGGCGAGGTGTCGGATCCGGGCTGGAAGACCCTGTCGTTCCCGGCGAACGGTGGCACGACCCAGCAGAAGACGGTGATCGTGACGACGTACGACGAGTCGGGGACCTACGAGAACGCGATCGGCGTGGAGATCCGCAGTCCCGTGAACGCGACGTCCAACTCGGTGGCGTTCTCGGTGACCTGCGTGACGGAGACCCCGACGGGCGAGGCCTCCGCTTCCGAGTCTCCCTAGGGCCTGTCCCAGGTGGTCTCCCCAGGACAGGCCCCAGGAGGTCACGCCGCGCTGTTGAGCACCGGCAGGTATCCGCCGGACTGTCCCGACGCGGTCGGGTGGTACGACTCACCGATGTTGAGCAGGTTCAGGCTGTGCAGCCAGGCGCTGCCGGAACAGATCTCGTGGCCGGTGAACCTGCCCCTGACGTCGCCGAAGGTGAAGCCGTGGTTGGCGGCGCGCTTGGCGATCGCGGTGTCCAGGTAGTCGGCGGCGCCGTTGATCGCGGCTCGCTCGGCCTCCGTGAGGCCGGTCAGGCAGCTTCCGTTGAGCTTGTAGAAACGGGGGTAGCCCAGGACGACCACCTGGGCGGACGGGGCCTTCCTGCTGATCGCCGAGTAGACGGTGTCGAGCTTGCCGGGGAGTGTCGAGTCGACGTACGCCTTCGCGGTGGCGATCCGTGCGAGGCAGGAACTCTGCGACTGGAGCACACACGTCGTCATGACGTCGGCGAAGCCCGCGTCGTTGCCGCCGACGCTGATCGAGACGAGGCCGGTGGAGGAGTTGAGCGGGGTCAACTGGCTGGCGACGACATCACCCGTACGAGCGCCGGAGCAAGCCGTGAAGTTGAACGACGAGGGTGAATGGGCGGCTACCCAGAGGTAGGGGTACGCCTTCGTGCTGCGCTTGCAGTTGCCGCTGGAGCTGAGGTAACTGCCCGCGCCGACACCGGAGGAGTAGGAGTCGCCGAGGGCCACGTAGCCGGTGGCCGCAAGGGTGGGGGACGCCTGAGCCGTCGCTGCCCCGGTGAGGGCGACCCCGAGGGCGAGGAGGAGTGAGGTCACGTATGCCGTAATTCGGGAACGTCTCATGGAACCTCCCTTTAGCAGGATCTCTGCATAACTTTCGTACCAGCTACGCGTGTTGACAGGAAGTGTCCATGCCAAGACTTTAGGGCCCTTTCCGGTCTCTATCCTGTGTGTTCACCATGAGTTTGATTACGTGCTCATGACAGCGTCGTGACAAGGGGCCAAGTCCCTTGAGTCACGCGGGGAGATCACCGAGTCTTTACCTCAGCCCGGAGTGGAACGCGACACTCCGGGCCGTGCGCCCGATCACGTGCACCCCCACACCGCGCGCGCCCCACCTAGGCGCCCGCCGCCCGAGGAGGACTCCCTCGTAATGGCACAACTCCGTAGCAAGAAGATCAGGATCGCCGCGATAACCTCCGTGGCGACCGCCGCCCTTGTAGGCGGATTCACCGCGCTCCCGGCCCAGGCCGCCCCGGCCACGGGCACGGTGCTCGCCGCCGGCTCCCCCACGGCCGTCAAGGACAGCTACATCATCACGCTCAAGAAGACGGCCGGCTTCAAGGCCTCCTCGAGCGAGGGCAAGGGTCTGATCAACGAGTACGGCGGCACGGTGAAGAAGACGTTCGGCGCCGCGCTGAACGGCTACACGGCCACCCTCTCGGCCCAGGAGGCCGCGAGACTCGCCGCCGACCCGGCGGTCGCCACGGTCGAGCAGAACCAGACGGTCCACATCACCGACACCACGCAGAGCAGCGCCCCCTGGGGCCTGGACCGCATCGACCAGACGTCGCTGCCGCTCTCCACCACCTACACCTACCCGGACACGGCCGGCTCCGGCGTGACCGCGTACGTCATCGACACCGGCGTACGCATCACGCACACCCAGATCGCCGGTCGCGCCACGAACGGCTACGACGCCGTCGAGAACGACAGCGTCGCCCAGGACGGCAACGGGCACGGCACCCACGTGGCCACCACCATCGCGGGCTCCACCTACGGTGTCGCCAAGAAGGCGAAGATCGTGGCGGTCCGCGTCCTCGACAACGCCGGCTCCGGCACCACCGCGGGCGTCGTCGCCGGCATCGACTGGGTGACCAACAACCACAGTGGCCCCTCGGTCGCCAACCTCTCGCTGGGCGGCGGCGCCTCCACCACGCTGGACACGGCCGTCTCGAACTCCATCGCGAGCGGCGTGACCTACGCGATCGCGGCGGGCAACAGCAACGCCAACGCCTCCTCGTACTCCCCCGCCCGGGTCACCACGGCGATCACGGTCGGCGCCACCACCAGCACGGACGCCAGGGCCAGCTACTCCAACTACGGCTCGGTCCTGGACATCTTCGCCCCCGGCTCCTCGATCGTCGCCGGCTACAACACCAGCGACACCGCCACCGCCACCCTCTCGGGTACGTCGATGGCCACGCCGCACGTCGCGGGCGCGGCCGCCATCTACCTCGCGAGCCACACCTCCGCCACCCCGGCGCAGGTCTCCACGGCCCTGGTGAACGGTGCCACGTCCAACGTGGTCACCAGCCCGGGCACCGGCTCGCCGAACAAGCTCCTCAAGATCGTCCCGTAGTGCGTCAACTCGGCTGAGCCGAGCCACAGTTCCCCGGAGGCAGTCGGCGCCTCCGGGGAACTGGCGTTTGCGGGCGGCGGTTCACGAACGGGGTGGGCCGCACGGACGGCGATTCACGAACGAGGGCGGGTCGCACGAACGGCTTCCGCATCTTGACGACCCGCCGTACGCTGCGCGACATTGAAGCCCGGCATCCGGCGCTTCGGGGGGCAAAGTCGCCAATGCAGACCATACGACGCATCAAGGAACCTTCATCAGGCACCACGGAGGGGACGGGGCAGGATCCGGGGAGGGACCTGCTGCCGCTGCTCGGCGGTGCCGCGACGGTAGTCGCACTGGTCGGCGCGGTGCTCGCACTCGCCGACGTGGACTCGCCGCTGCGCGGTCCGTTCACCCTGTTCTTCCTGCTCGCCGCGCCGTCGGTCGCCGTCGCGGCCGCACTGCACGGCCTGGAACCCTTCGGCCGGCTGCTGGTGTCGGTCGCCGGAGGAGTCGCCGTCAACATGCTGGTGGCCCAGGGCATGCTGGCCCTGCACCAGTGGTCGGTGCCCGGTGGGGTCGTGGCCGTGACCGCGATCAGCACCTTCCTGCTCCTGCTGGTACTGGTACGGCGCCTGCGTGGCCGTGCCGCGAGAAGGCGGGCCTCCTGACGTGGACATCAGCGTGTACCGCCCGGGTGAGCTGACCGCCGCCGACCGGGCGGCGTGGACGGCTTTCCAGGTGAAGGCCCATCTGAACGGCTCACCGGGTCTTGCGAACCCTTTCCTGTCCCCCGAGTTCACGCTCGCGATGGGCCGCTGCCGACGCGGCGTGCGGATCGCGGTCGTACGGGAGAACGGCGAGCCCGCGGCCTACTTCCCGTTCCAGCGCACCGGAACCGGAATCGGCCGGGCCGTCGGCCTCGGAGTCTCCGACTGCCAGGGCGCCGTGCACCGGCCGGGCTTCACCTGGGACGCCCAGGAGCTGCTGCGGGCCTGCGGGCTCTCCGTGTGGGAGTTCGATCATCTGGTGGAAGGGCAGGCCTCGTTCGAGGCGGGGGCCTCCGGCACCTTCCCCTCCCCGGTCATCGACATCGACCAGGGCTACGAGACGTATCTGCGCCAACTGCGCGAGCGATCACCGAAGTTCACCAAATCGACGCTGGCCAAGGAGCGCAAGCTCGGCCGGGACGCGGACGGCATGCGCTACGTACACGACGAGCGCGACCCCGAGGCGCTGCGCAGGCTGATGGACTGGAAGTCCGCGCAGTACCGCAGGACCGGGCGCAGCGACCGCTTCGCGCACCCCTGGATCAGTCATCTGGTGGAGCAGCTCTTCCACACCCGCTCCGAGCCGTTCGCGGGGATCCTGTCGGTGCTGTACGCGGACGGCAAACCGGTCGCCGCGCACTTCGGACTGCGCTCGGAGCGGGTGCTGGCCTGCTGGTTCCCTGCATACGATCCGGCGTTCTCGAAATACTCGCCGGGGCTGATCCTGCATCTGCGTATGGCCGAGGCGGCCGCCGCCGACGGAATCGCCTATCTGGATCTCGGTCGGGGCCAGAAGGAATACAAGGACTCCCTGAAGACACGGGAACTCGCCGTTTCCGAAGGGTGGGTGACACGACGTCATCCGGTCGCCATCGGACACAGGGCGCGGCGCGCCCCGGTCCGGGCGCTGCGTAATGCGGTGTTGGCCAGGCCAGAGCTGTTCGAGTCGGCCGACAGGATCCTCAAGCGGATGGGAAAGATCCGTTCGAGGCGTTAGGTAACGGTCAAACCAACAAAAACGTGAGGCCTCGTTCCAGGTCTTGCCATACGGTCTCATTCATCAATACCGTCGTACATCTCACCCGCATCGGTTCATCAACGTATATGTGATCTAGGGGAGGGCTCAAGATCGCGACGATGGACCGGGGCGGGGCGCGGTAGGGGGGTGCCGTGCTCGGTGACCACTTGTGCCGAGTCGTCCGCGCGACCGGCTTTCGCGTTTCCCGAAAGCCGGCAGCTTTGCCAGCTCACCCGGCACGCACGGAGATCTATTTCGTCATGCCGTAAGTGAGAACCCCCCTTTCGAACCGGACAAAGAGCCGGACCGCCCAGGGGCGGGCGGTCCACCGGACGAGAGGGACCAGACTCATGAGTTCAGTCCTGCGCCCAGCGGTTTCGGGCGAAGATCAGACCGCGGCCGGCAAGTACCGGCCGATCTCCTCTTACCTGGCGATAGCGCCGCCGGTGAGCGTCGTGATTCCGGCCATGAATGAGGCCGAGAATCTTCCGTACGTCTTCAAGACCCTTCCGAGCTGGATACACGAAGTGGTTCTCGTCGACGGCAATTCCACCGACAACACCGTCGAAGTGGCCCGTGACCTGTGGCCGGACGTGAAGGTCGTGAAGCAGCACGGAAAGGGCAAGGGGGATGCCCTGATCACCGGTTTCGAGGCGTGCAGCGGCGACATCATCGTGATGGTCGACGCGGACGGTTCGGCCGACGGCAACGAGATCGTGTCGTATGTGTCCGCGCTGGTGTCGGGGGCGGACTTCGCCAAGGGCTCGCGGTTCGCCAACGGCGGCGGCACCTCCGACATGACGCCGATCCGCAAGCTCGGCAACCATGTGCTGTGCGCGGCCGTCAACGCCAAGTTCGGGGCCCGCTACACCGACCTCTGCTATGGCTACAACGCGTTCTGGCGGCACTGCCTCGACAAGATCGACCTCGACTGCACCGGCTTCGAGGTGGAGACCCTGATGAACATCCGGGTCGTCAAGGCGGGTCTCAAGGTGCAGGAGATACCGAGCCACGAGTACCTCCGCATCCACGGTTCGAGCAATCTGCGCGCCGTGCGGGACGGGATCCGGGTGCTCAAGGTGATCCTCAAGGAGCGCTCCAACCGGCGTGCGCTGCGCCGCAGGCCGCACGCCGCGCAGCTCAACTCGGGCCGGGGAGAGGTGTCTTGAGCGAGCAGGACATCGCGCGCATCTCGGTGGTCGTCTGCGTGTACACCGAGGACCGCTGGGAGGACATCCTCGCGGCGGTCTCCTCGGTGCGGGCGCAGTCCCTGCCCGCACTGGAAACACTCCTTGTCGTGGACCACAACGCCGCGCTCCTCGACCGGCTGACCAGGGAGTTCAAGGAGACCGACGGGGTGCGGGTGCTCGCCAACGCGGGCCCCCGCGGCCTGTCCGCGGGCCGCAACACCGGGATCGCCGTCGCGCGCGGCGAGATCATCGCCTTCCTCGACGACGACGCCGTGGCGGAGCGGGACTGGCTGCTCCACTTCGCGTCGGGGTACGAGGATCCGCGAGTGATGGCCGTCGGCGGCCGTACGATGCCGATCTGGGCGTCGGGCCGCAGGCCCGCGTGGTTCCCCGAGGAGTTCGACTGGGTGGTGGGCTGCACATACAAAGGGCTGCCCCCCGGCCGGGTCCGGGTCCGCAACGTCCTGGGCGGCAACGCCTCGTTCCGCCGTACGGCGTTCGACGCGGCGGGCGGCTTCGCGACGGGCATCGGCCGCGACGGCGACAAACGCCCGCTGGGCTGCGAGGAGACGGAACTGTGCATCCGTCTCACCCGCGCCCGGCCGGACGCGATCCTTCTGATCGACGACCGCGCGGTCATCCACCACCGGGTGCCGAAGGTGCGCGAGCACTTCGCGTACTTCCGCACGCGCGCGTACGCCGAGGGTCTCTCCAAAGCCCTCGTCGCCCGAAGTGTCGGCGCGGACAAGGGACTTGAGTCCGAGCGCCGCTACGCCGCCCGTGTGCTGCCGGCCGGGGTCGTCCGCGGACTGCGGGACGCGGTGCTGGCCCGCCCGGGCGGCGCCGGACGCGCGGGCGCCATAGTGACTGGAGTGCTGACTGCGGCGGGCGGGTACGCACTCGGGAGCATCCGGGCGCGCAGGGGCGGCGCGACCTTCTCCGTCGTGGGGATCGAGGGGGTCTCACCGGCAGCCGACGACAAGGGGGCCGCGGCATGAACGAGCCGGTGCCGATCCTCATGTACCACGCGATCGCACAGGAGCCCAACGACGCGACGCGTGAACTGTCCGTCACCCCGGACGACTTCGCCCAGCAGATGGCGCTGCTCGACGCACAGGGGTTCACCCCGGTCGACACGGCGCATTTGGGCGGGAGTTGGCGTGACGGCGGTCCACTGCCCGAGCGGCCGGTCCTGGTCACCTTCGACGACGGCTACGAGGGCGTGCACCGGCACGGCCTGCCCGTGCTCGCCAAGTACGGCTTCGCGGCCACGCTGTTCGTGTCGACGGGGTGGATCAGGGGCGCGTACGACACCGGCGGCGGCCTCGACACGATGCTGGACTGGGACCAGGTGCGCAAACTCGCCGCGGAGCAGGTGGAGATCGGCGGGCACAGTCACACCCACCCGCAGATGGACCAGCTCTCCGAGGACGCGCTCCGGTTCGAGGTACGGCGCTGCCGGGAGATCATCGCCGGGGAACTGGGCAACCTCCCCGTCTCGTTCGCGTACCCGTACGGCTACTCCAGCCGTCGGGTGCGCGCGGCGGTGCGCGAGGCGGGCTTCGCCCAGTCGCTCGCCGTCGGCAACGCCCTCGCCCGCCGCCGCCAGGGGCCGTACGCCTTGCGGCGCGTCACCGTGCGCCGGAGCACCGGTATCGAGGAGTTCGAGCGGCTGGTCGAAGGCCGCGCGATCGCCCGCAACTTCGCCAGGGACCGCGCCCTCACCAAGGGGTACGCCATGGTCCGAAGAGCAGATCAGGTCCGCCGGAAGGCCATCAGTTCCCGTGTCTGACACGACCACCGCCGCCCAGGCCTCATCGCCCACGACCGAGGCGCCCGCACAGCGCACGGGGCGCCGCCTCCGCCTGCCCGGCCGGGGCAGGGGCGGGAGCGGAGGAAACCAGCTGTTCCGCAACGCCTACGCCCTGATGCTCAACACCGGTATCTCCGCGGTGCTCGGGCTCGGCTACTGGCTGATCGCCGCCCGCTACTACACCGACACCGCGGTCGGCCAGGGCTCCGCGGCGATCGCCGCGATGAAGCTCCTCGCGGGCCTCACCGCGGTGACGCTGACGGGCGCCCTGGCCCGCTTCATCCCGGTCGCCGGCCGGGCCACCGGACGCCTCATCTTCCGTACCTACCTGGGCAGTTCGGTGGTCGTCGCGCTGGCCGCCGGTGTCTTCCTGCTCACCCTGAACGTCTGGGGACCCTCGTACCGCTTCCTGCACGGATCACTGGCCGGCCTCGGTTTCGTCGTCGCCGTGGTCGCCTGGTCGCTGCTGACGCTCCAGGACGGTGTGCTGACCGGCCTGCGCAGCGCGCTGTGGGTGCCGGTGGGCAACACGGTGTTCTCCGCGGTGAAGCTGGTCCTGCTCGTCGTCCTGGCCTCCGTGATCCCCGCGACGGGGGTCTTCGTGTCGTGGGTCGCGGCGATCGCCATGTCCGCGGTGCCGCTCGGCTGGCTGGTCTTCCGGCGTCTGGTCCCCCGCCATGTGAAGGCGACCAAAGAGGACACGAAACCGCCCTCGGTGAAGGAGATCGGGCGCTTCCTCGCGGGCGACTACACCGGCTCGCTGTTCTCGCTCGCCGTGGTCTACCTCGTCCCCGTCATCGTGGCCTCGCAGGTCAGCTCCGCCGACAACGCGTACTTCTACATCACCGCGACCATAGGCGGCACGGTCAACCTGCTCGCCATCAACATGGGCGCCTCCCTCACCGTCGAGGGCTCGCACGCCCCGGCACGCCTCGCCGCGAACACCCGGGCCGCGCTCAGGCGCATGGCGCGGATCATGCTGCCGGTGGGCGCGCTGCTGTTCCTCGGCGCGCCGTACATCCTGAGCGTCTTCGGCCAGGGCTACGCGGACGCGGCGACACCGCTGCTGCGCTGGTTCGCCGTCGGCGGACTGCTGCGGGTCGTCATGGAGACGTACTTCGCGGTCCTGCGCGCGCAGAGCCGCACCGCCGGACTCGCCTGGCTCCAGGGCCTGTTGTGCGCCCTGGTGCTCGGCCTGACGGTGGTTCTCCTCCCCCGCATGGGCCTGACCGGCGCGGGCGTCGCGGAGGTCGCCAGCCTCGCGGTGATCGTGGGGATCTCCGCACCCCGGCTGTACAGGATCCTGCGGACCGCACCCGCCGAGGTGCCCGCGGACGCGGCACCGGACGGGGACCTCGCCGACCTGGGGGCGCGCGAGATGCCCACGCCGAAGCGCGGGCCCGCGTGGGCGCTGGACCCGGACACCCTCGCCCTGGGCCTCCATGTCGACTTCGACCACCTGGAGCGCCGGCCGGACGTGCGGCCCGGGCCGGGAACGCCTCCGACGGGGACACCGAAGGTACGGCCGGACCACCGGCCGACGTGGGCGCTGGGCAGGCCGTCGGTCGGGCTGCCCGTCGAGGCGCGGGAGCCGGGTTCGGAGGCGTCGCTGGGCCCGGCCGAGGTTCCGGAGGCAGACGCGCCCTTCGAGACGGCGGAGGAGGCTCGGAGCACCCCTTCGAATGCCCAGGGCGAGACACCCGGCGACTCGGGCGGGTGGGCGCGGCCGACCACATCTGAGGCCCAGGGCCAGACACCCGACGACCTGGGCGGATGGGCGCGGCCGGCCACATCTGAGGCCCAGGGCCAGACACCCGACGACCTGGGCGGATGGGCGCGGCCGGCCACGGTGGTCCCGGACCCGGCGGAGGAGCCGGCTCATCCCCCACCCCCGTCCCCGCGCAAGCGGTTGACGCCCCCGACCAGACCGGGGGTGGTCCTCGGCTGTCTGCTGATCTCCGCCCTGCTCCTCTACTGGGTCCCCGCACTCACTCTCAACGACGGCGCCCTGGACCGGATGGGCGGGCTCGGGCTCATCTCCGTGCTGCCCCTGCCGACCCTCGTCGGCGCCGCCCTCCTGGTCACCGTGTTCGCCTCGCTGCTCTGGATGGGCCGGGAGCACAAGGGGCTGCTCCTCGTCACGCTGCTCGCCACCGTGGTCTCCCTGCACGCGCTTCCGGCGGTGATCGAGACCGAGCCACGGTTCGCGACGGCCTGGCAGCACCTCGGGTTCCTGGACTACATCGACCGCACCGGATCCGCCGTACCCGACCTGGACGCCCGCTGGAGCTGGCCGGGCTTCTTCGCGGCGGCCGCGTTCGTCGCGAAGGCCTGCGGGGTCACCGACCTCACCGAGGTGATCCGCTGGTGGCCGCTCACCATGCAACTCCTCTACCTGGCACCGATGTTCCTGCTCGTCCGCTCGATGCGGGCGAGCTGGCGCGCCAAGTGGACCGGCATCTGGATCTTCGTCCTCAGCGGCTGGGTCGGCCAGGACTACTTCTCGCCGCAGGGCTTCACCTATCTGCTGTACCTGGTCTTCGTGGCGATCCTCCTCGTCTGGTTCCGGGCACCGCGGGTGCTCTGGACGAAGCGGCGGCCCGGCGAGGCGGAGGTCGAGCCGACGGACCGCCGCCAACAGGCCGTCCTGCTGATGGTGTTGATCGCCCTGTTCGCGGTGACCGTCCCGGCGCACCAGCTCACCCCGTTCGTGATGCTGGGCGTGCTCGCGGTCCTCGTCCTCGTCGGCCGCTCCGAACTACGGGGCCTGCCCATCCTGTTCGCCGTTTTGGTCGCCGTCTGGGTCGGGTTCATGGCCGAGCCGTACTGGTCGGGCCACTTCGAGGACCTGTTCGGCGGGATCGGCGGAGTCGGCGGCAATGTGTCCTCGTCGGTCTCCGGCCGTATCGAGGGCGGCAGTTCGACCCACAAACTCGTCCTCTACGCGCGCGTGCTGCTCGCCGGCGGCGTGATGACCTTCGCCTGCTACGGCTGGTGGCGCCGCCGAGAGAACAAGTACCGCGAACGCTCGCTGCTCGTCCTCACCTTCGTGCCGTTCCTGGGCTTCGGCATGCAGTCGTACGGCGGCGAAATGGCGCTGCGCGTCTTCATGTTCGCGCTCCCCGGCGCGGCCCTGCTCGCCGCGCTCGCCCTGTTCCCGCGCACCGGCGTCACCGCGAAGGAACGGGACAGGGACCGCGTGAGCCTCGCACCGCTCGCCGCTCTCATGGCGGGCCTGGTCCTCATGGGCGGCTTCCTGGTGGCCCGTTGGGGCAACGAGTCCTTCGAGCGGGTCAGGCCGGGCGAGGTCGCCGCCATGAACTACGTGTACGCGCACGACGATCCGACCGCACGCCTGCTGTGGATGAGCAACGACACGGTCGAGAACGTGACGCCCTCGATCCCGTGGGGCTCGCGGGACATGGAGAAGGTGGAGTACCTGCCCACGCTGGCGCCCGTCGACCCGGTCCTGGTGTCGAGCCTGGTCAAGGCGCTCAGGGACGCGGGCCCCAACTCGTATCTGATGATCAACCGCAGCCAGGTGGTCTACCTCCAGTTGGACGTCGGCTACTCGCCGACCTGGGAGTCGCGGCTCCTCAAGAACCTCGACCAACGGCCGGAACTGAAGAAGGTCTTCGTCAACGACGACGCGACGGTGTACGCACTGCGCGAGCAGCCCGCGGGCGAGATCCCGAAGGCCGATCCGGGGCCGATCGGGCCTCAGGTGACGTGGACACCTTGGTCCGTGGTGGGCGGTCTCGCGGCCGTCGCGCTCATCCTGATGCTGACCGCGCGGGAGGTCGTACGGGTCGCCGTACGGCCCAGCGTGCGGCAACTCCGGTGGCTGCAGAGCAGCTTCTGGTTCGCTCTGCCGCTGCTGGCAGTACTGCTGGCCTCGCTGGTGCAGCGGTTCCTGACGATGAAGTAGGTCTACGACAACACGGTGGTACGAGGGTGAAGTAGTTCCTAGTAAGGCGTACGAGGGTGAAGTGGCTCAGCGTTCCAGCCACTTCACCTCGTACGCGTCCAGCTCGACCTGCTTCCCGTCGATCCTCGCGCTGATCGACCGGTCCTGTGTGTTGACCACGAGGACCGCCGTGTCGTTGGCGAGGACGCGGACCCGGGGCACGTCGGGGGCGGCGACGGACACCGTCTCGTACGCGGTCCCCGGCGGGAACTCCGCGCCGAACCGGGAGAGAAGGCCGTACATCGCCATGGCCTCGCCCCCGTCACCCCTGTCGGTCGGCGTCCACAGGCAGCCCGCGCACTCGGGCCCCTTCTCCTTCTCCGGGTTCCAGTAGAAGCCGGAGGTGGCGCCGCCGCGGGCCATCGCGATCAGGCCGGCGGCCTGGACGGCGACGCGGCGGGTCTCGGACCAGCCCTTGCGTTCGTCGTTGCCGTCGGCCGGTTCGACGTAGTACTCCGCCCACCACAGCGGCAGATCACCCGTCCGCTCCCGCACCCATTCGCCGACGGCCGTGAACTTGTCGGTGGCCGCGAACTCGTCCGGCAGCAGGTCGTCGTCCTTGGTGTAGCTGGAGCCGTCCACGACGACGAAGTCCGCGCCCGCCTTGTTCTTGTTCCAGTAGTCGAAGGCGTCCAGGACGCGCTGGTCCATGGTGCCCCAGGTGCCCTTCACCGTCGGCGAGGCGTCATGCGTCTGGCGCGGGTCGAGGCTGTCCATGACGAGATAGGGCCCGCCGACCATGATGTCCGGGTTGACCTTCTTCAACGCCTGGTAGACCAGGTTGTAGAGCTCGGTGTAACCCTCGTAGTCCCAGCGGGCCTTCTCGTCGTTCCAGAAGCCCTTGAACTCGTTCCACACGATGAAGTGGCGTACGTCCGGATAGCGCTTGGCGACGGTCGCGGCGAGCGCGGCGAAGTCGTCGTAGTGGGCGGGGTCCGGGGCGGTCTCCAGCGCGGCCTCGCTCCAGTCGGTGTCGCCGGACTCGCCGCCCTTCATCCAGTCCGGGGAGCAGCACAGGGTGACGACCGGGGTGCCGCCCGAGGCGCGCATGAAGTCGATACGGCGGTCCATCTCGACGAAGTCGTAACGCCCCTTGACCGGCTCGGGGTTACCGGCTCCCCAGCCCATGATGTGCTGGATCTGCGGCAAGGGCTGCTTGGCGAGCAGTCCCTCCACGCGCTCGGTGGCCGCCGTACTGCCCTCGTCGGCGCTGAACTGGGTGTGCGTGAAGCCCCAGCCGACCGCCGGCTCCGCCGCCTTCGCCGGGGCGGCGGGGGTGCCGTGCACCTTGTCCCCGTCGGGGGTCGTGCCCTCGGTGCCCGCGCCATCCCCGGGCAGGGTGTTGAGCAGGGTCACCAGCAGGGCCAGAGCGACCGCTCCCACGCCGAGCACCGCGGTGAGCCGCCACCGCCGAGTCACCGAATTCCACTCATGCCGTCCCATCAAGGGCAACAGTAACGGCGGAGACAGCCGGTGGAACAGGTTCCGGATGGCCGCGGGCCCGGCTCGTCCCGCCTGCGGCCCCGGCTCGTCCCGCCTGCGGCCCTGACACCGGCGACCGCGCGGCGGTCTCTCGGACACGCGGGCGAAAGCCTGTTGAGCTGGGGCCCCGCACGAAGGACACCCGGACCGGGCAGCGGAAATCCCGTGCACAGGTCTCCTCGGTGACGGATCATGGCGGCATGTCTGCCAACCCACACGACGCTCTGCCGATCCGGCTCAACGTCGATGACAGCGACTCGCCGTCGGACGTCATCGACGCGCTGTTCCTCGGCCGCTTCGCGACGGGCGAGCAGCCTCACTCGCACGCGGTCAACATCGATCGCGTACGGTCCGGGGCGACGCTGCTCCCGAAGGGCGCCCGCGTGCTGCGCTCCGCCCGCGACGACGACCGCAGCGCGACGCTCGCCGAGGGCGAGGGCTGGACCCTCCTTGTCTCCCGCTGGAACCGCGGCGCCGACGTCACGGTCACCGCGACCAGCGCCGAGCTGGCCGAGAAGGTCCTCGACCAGGCGACGAGCGGCGCGGCCGACGAACCCGAACCCCAGCCGGAGAACGTGACGATGGGGTTCTGGTACGTGTCCCCGCGCCGCGGCCCGTACCGCACCACACGCCAGATCTCGGCCGGCACCTGGGACGAGGTGCGGCCGAACTACACCACTCCGGTGGCGGACGCGATGGACAGCCTGATGAAGACGACGCCGGAGGACATCGCCGGCCGGCTGCTCCTGCTGCACGGCCCGCCGGGCACGGGCAAGACCTCGGCCCTGCGCACCCTGGCCCGTTCCTGGCGCGACTGGTGCCAGGTGGACTGCGTCCTCGACCCGGAGCGGCTCTTCTCCGACGTCGGATATCTGATGGACATCGCGATCGGCGAGGAGGACGGCACGGGGAAGGGCCGCTGGCGGCTGCTCCTCCTGGAGGACTGCGACGAGCTGATCCGCGGCGAGGCCAAACACACGGCGGGTCAGGCCCTCTCGCGCCTGCTCAACCTCACCGACGGCCTGCTCGGCCAGGGCCGCAACGTCCTGGTCGGCGTCACCACCAACGAGGACCTCGAGCGCCTGCACCCCGCCGTCGTCCGCCCCGGCCGCTGCCTCGCCCGCATCGAGGTCGGCCCCCTGACCCGCCGCGAGGCCGTGAACTGGCTCGGCACGGAGGAGGGCGTCTCCCGCGAGGGCGCGACCCTGGCAGAGCTCTACGCGCTCCGCCGGGGGACGTCTCCGACACAGGTACCGGATCCGCGGGAGGGGGCGGACGCGGGGCTGTACCTGTAGGAGGCACGGGGCGCGGGCTCGCTTGCGGTACGCCGGTACTCCCCGTACGCCCGGGCTGTACCTGCAGAGACACCCGGCGCAGGCCCGCTTCCGGTACGCCGGTACACCCCACACCCCCGGCTGTACCTACAGAGACACCCGGCGCAGGCCCGCTTCCGGTACGCCGGTACACCCCGCACCCCCGGGCTATACCTACAGAAGCACCCGGCGCAGGCCCGCTTCCGATGCGCCGGTACACCCCGCCCCCCGGGCTATACCTACAGAGACACCAGGCGCAGGCCCGCTTCCGATGCGCCCTACTCCCCGTACGCCGCCCGCAGGGTTGTATCTGAAGGGGCGCACTCCCTCCGTGCGCGGCCGACGCGCTACTCCCCGTACGCCGCCCGCAGGGCATCGCGCGCCGCGTCCAGCGCGGCGGACTCTGTGAGACCGAGGCGGCGTACGCGCTCGGCGTAGGCCTGCGCCGCGACCGCGGCCTCGCGGTCGGCGGCCGAACCGGCGGCAGCCACCAGCGTTCCGTTGCGGCCCCGCGTCTCGATCACCCCGTCCGCCTCAAGGGCCCGGTACGCCTTGGCGACCGTGTTGGGCGCGAGGCCGAGCGACTCGGCCAGCCCCCGCACGGTGGGCAGCCGGTAGCCGACCGGCAGCGCCCCGGACCGGGCCTGTTCGGAGATCTGGGCGCGCACCTGCTCGTAGGGCGCGGCCCCCTCATCGATGTGGATCTTCAGCATCACGGGCCGATTGTCCCGTACCCCGCGGAAAAATGAGAGGCACCCGCACACAGCCCCCGCGTAGCGTCGGGCTCCATGACAGTGATCGTTCGCGATGTCCGCCCCGACGACCGGCGGGACGCCGAGGGCTTCGCCCGGATCCGCACCCGCGCCCTCCCCTTCGTGCTGAACTCCCCCGATTCCGTCGTCCACGACGTCACGCACGCTCACCCCGACGCCCACTACCGGCCTTTGCTCGCCGAGCAGGAGGGCGAACCGATCGGTACGGCCAACGTCGGCATGGTGCACGACAGCCGGGAACCGGGCCAGGGCTATCTCAACGTGTACGTCGACCCGGACCGCACCCGCCGGGGCGCGGGCTCGCTCCTGGTGCGCGCCGCAGAGGAACACCTGACGGCCCTGGGCGCCAGGAAGCTCTTCGCCTGGGTCCTGGACTCCCCCGCCAACCGAGCCTTCGCCGAGAAGCACGGCTACCGCGCGAGCCGCTCCGCGCACTTCCTCCGCCTGGACCTGGCGGGCAGCACCCTGCCACCCCGGCAGGCCCTCCCCCCGGGCGTCGAACTCCGCAAAGGCTCCGACTACGCCGCCGATCCGCGCCCGCTGTTCGACCTGGACGCGGAGGCGAGTTCGGACGAACCCAGCGACGTCGACTATGAGTTCACGGACTACGAGGCCTGGCTCCAGGAGACCTGGAACCACCCCCTCTTCAGCGCGGAGCTGACCTCGGTCGCGGTCGTCGACGGCCACCCCGCCGCGTTCAGCGCGGCCCGCACGGACGGCGGCACCCGCTACGGCACCGTGATGACGGGCACCGCCCGCGCCCACCGCGGCCGCGGCCTCGCCAAGCTCGCCAAGACCGACTCCCTGCACCGCGCCCGCGCCGCCGGATACACGGAGGCTTTCACGGGAAACGACACCGGCAACGAACCGATGATCGCGATCAACAAGTGGTTCGGCTACGAAATCTGCGCGACGGAGGTGCGCCATGTCCGCGAACTCGGCTGACGCGAAGGAACAGTTGGAGATCGTCCTCGTCAAGGCGGGCCGTACGAAGATCCGTTACCCCGCCGAGCTGCTCGCCGACGACGGCACCCGCGTGACCGTCCGCGCACCGTGGGCGGGCGACGGCGTCCGCGACTTCGGCTTCGTACGCTTCGAGCCGGGCGATGTCTTCACCGAGTACTACTGGCGGGACCGGTGGTACGCGGTGAAGGAGGTCCGCGACGCCGAGGGCACCCTGAAGGGCTGGTACTGCGACATCACCCGCCCGGTCGTCGTCGCCGGCAGCGAGCTGGTCGTCGAGGATCTCGACCTGGACCTGTGGCGCTCCGCCGACGGCACGGCCGTACTCCGCCTGGACGAGGACGAGTTCGCGGCGAGCGGCCTGGCGGCGACGGATCCGGTGGCCGCGGCCGCCGCCGAGAACGCCCTGGACGAACTCGAACTCCTCACGCAGACGGGTGACTTCGAGGATCTGCTCATCTAGAGGAGAGCCACCACGGCGTACCGCTCGTCCTCGACCTCCCTCCCCCACAACCGCGAGTCGTCGGAAAGCAGCTCCACCCGGACGTCCGCCGCGAGGGGTTCGAGGAGGGCGGTGAGCCGGTCGGCGGATATGCCGACCGGGCTCACGGTCCCCCACACACCCTCGACGAGAACGAGCCGCCCGCCGGGGCGGAGCAGTCCGCACCAGTGCCGCAGGACCCGCCCGGGGTCGGGCAGCGTCCACAGCACATGGCGACAGAGCAGAGCGTCGAACAGCTGCTCACCGACGGGCGGTGTCGCCGCGTCACCGACCAGGAACACCGTGTCACGCCCGGCGAGCTTGGCGCGGGCGAGGTCGACCATACGGGCCGAGGAATCAACCCCGGTGACGCGGTGCCCCCACCCGGACGCGAGGAGTGACAGGCTGCCGGTGCCGCAGCCCAGGTCGAGGACGTCCGCGGCCCGCTCCGGCAGCCATGTCCGCAGCCGGGCGGCCCAGGCCTCCCGTACGTCGGGATCTCGCAGCCCGTGGTCCGGCTCCTCGTCGAAGGTGACGGACTCGGCGTCCCAGTCGACGTCAGCCCCTGGAATCACCGGATTCATCTCGTTGTTACTTGCCATGCGCACCAGGGTGACAGTCACCACTGACAGTCGAATCGTGACTGGCACCACAGACAGATCGCGACCGATGAGGAACTCTCCCCGAAAGGGTCTACCTCCGTATCACGATGGACATAGGTAGACGCAAGGAGGCAGCCATGCGCCGCGTAACCCTGCAGAAGCCCCTGAGGAAGTCGGAATCCCGCCGTGTGCGGGACGAAGCCGACGAGCGCCCGGCCGAGCGTCCGGAGGTCCGAAAGGACATCCACCGCACGTGGTGGCCGGACGGGTGAGCGGCCCGTGCCCGCCCCGGCACGAGGACTTCCGGGCGAGGATCCGGCCGTACAACCGGTCCTCGCACGCCACCGCCACGACGCAAGCGCTGCCTACCTGATCGCAGTCTCAGCGCTCCCTTAACGGCGCCATAAGGATCTCCTTCTCCCGCCTCCAGCAGGCGATTTCGCGGTTTCTTCGGGCTAGCTTGCTGATCGCCCCCACGGGTTCAGCCAAGCATCCGGGACCGTTTCGAGGAGTTCCCCCATGACCGCCGCCCTGCCCACGCGCCGCAAGGCCGCCGCGATCGCCGTCGTCGGTGTCGCCCCGCTCGCCCTGACCGCGCTCGCCGCCGTACCGGCTGCCGCGCACGGCACGCTGGGAGATCCGGTCAGCCGGGTCTCCCAGTGCTATGCGGAGGGTCCGGAGAGTCCCAAGTCGGCCGCCTGCAAGGCGGTCGTCGCGGCGGGCGGCACCCAGGCGCTGTACGACTGGAACGGCATACGCATCGGTGACGCGAACGGGCAGCACCAAACGCTGATCCCGGACGGCAAGCTGTGCAGCGCGAACAGCGACGAGTTCAAGGGCCTGGACCTGGCCCGCGAGGACTGGCCGGCCACGAGCGTGAGCAGCGGTTCGTACACCTTCAAGTACCGGGTGACCGCGCCGCACAAGGGCACCTTCAAGGTCTACGTCACCAAGGCCGGTTACGACCCCTCACAGCCGCTGGCCTGGGACGATCTGGACCTCCAGAACCCGGTCGCCTCGGCCACCGACCCGGCCGCGTCGGGCGGCTTCTACACCTTCTCCGGCACCCTCCCGCAGCGCTCGGGCAAGCAGGTGCTGTATGCGATCTGGCAGCGCTCGGACAGCCCGGAGGCCTTCTACTCCTGCTCGGACATCACGTACGGCGGCGCCAGTGGCACCACCGGCAGCGGTACGGCCACCAGCTCCTCCCCGGCTCCCGCCCCGACCGCCTCCGCGCCCTCCGAGGAGCAGATCGAGGCCGGTGCCGACAAGTCGACCGTCGAGCACAACGGCCACGGCGACAACGACGCCAGTACGTCCGCGGAGCCGACCACGGCCACCACGGACCCGACAACCGACGGCCCGGGCAGCGAGGCCCCGGAGACGACCGCGGCGGCCAACCAGGCCGAGGTCCAGGCGGCCGGCACCTCGGAGAACCTCGCCGAGACGGGCGGCGACGGCACCACCCCGTACCTCGCGGTCGGTGGCGCCGCCACCCTGGCGCTCGGCGCGGCGGCCCTGTTCGCCTCGGTCCGCCGCCGCGCGGTGAGCGGCGGACGCCACGGCCGCTAGGACATAGGCCGAGGGGACTCCGGGGTCTGTCCGGCGGCTCAGGCCTGACAGACCCCGGGCGCGTGCTCGGCTTCAGCCTCGGCCTCAGCCGAGCACGGACGCGCAGGTGGTCGGGGTGGCGCGCGCCGGATCGAGCGCGTTAGCCACCTCGTGGAAGGCGATGCGGTCGAGCAGACCGATCGCCACATGCTCGGAGAGGTCGAGGGCGCAGAGGTTCTGCACCAGGACGTTGTTGACGTCGGAACCGGTGAGGAACTGCGAGCGGTACGGCGTGACCACCTCGTCGTACCTGGTGGCGATGACCGTGTAGTGGACGCCCGCGACGG
This sequence comes from Streptomyces sp. NPDC127595, assembly GCF_042671685.1. Lineage (NCBI taxonomy): Bacteria > Bacillati > Actinomycetota > Actinomycetes > Kitasatosporales > Streptomycetaceae > Streptomyces > Streptomyces sp. NPDC127595. The sequence goes on from NZ_JBHXWK010000009.1 coordinate 305,774, forward strand.
TGTCGCCGCCGGCGTTGAGTTTGGCCAGGAACGCGGATCCGGCGACCTGGTCGGCGAGTCCCGGGGTCGCGCTGGACAGCAGGTCCTGGGCACCGGGGAAGTAGGGCAGCAGGTTGGCGAGGCCGTTGAGGGTGGTGCCGTGGTTGTCGGGCGCGATGCCGACGAGGGCGTTCACCTTGGCGGCTCCGCCGAGGAACTTGAGGTAGTAGCGGGGCATCATGCCGCCCTGCGAATGGCCGACGAGGTCGGCCTTGGCGGAGCCGGTCGCGGCGAGCACTTTGTCGACGAAGACCTGGAGCTGCTCGGCCGACTTGTCGATCGGGCCGAGGCCGTGGAAGAGCGGGACGCCGGGCAGTTGCCCGTAGTCGAGGGAGTAGACGCAGTAGCCCCGGGTCACCAGGTAGGGCGCGAGTGCCAGCCAGTTGTCGACGGAGTTCCCGAAGGTGCCGTGGACGAGGACGACGGGGCGGGGGTGGGCGGTGGAGGGTTTGCAGGAGTAGTTGTTCCACCCACTGCTCGGCGCGGCGGCCTCTGCGGTGGCGGCGGGGACGATGACGACCGTGGCGGTGAGCAGGACTGCGACCAGGGGTCTGAGCAGGCGCTTCCAGGGCAGCATCGAGTGATCTCCTTGCGGCTCAAGGGAGTTGCGACGACGTACGCCCTGTGATCCGGATCACGAGGATGCTGTTCACTCGTAAAGTTACGAGTGAGTAGTCCAAGTGTGAAGTTACGCGTCAGTAAAAACTTCCAGCGGTAGTCAGAAGCTGTGATAGAGCGACTGACGAACCGTCACCAGGCGGGCTTGATGGGACCGTAGGGCGCAATGCGCACCAAACGGTCGCGCAACGCGCGAACTTCACCCTCGCCGAGCAGTTCGACCCACGGTCGAACTGCCTCCGCCGCCGCCTCTTCCGCGGCGCGCGTGCAGGCCCAGCCGCGTTCGGTCAGTACGAGCAGCCGGGCGCGCGCGTCATCGGGGTGCGGCCGCCGCTCGACGTACCCCTTGCGCACCATCTCGTCGACGAGCTGACTCGCGGCCTGCTTGGTGACCCCGAAGTGCGCGGCGAGATCGGTGACCGTCGCCCCGCCCGGCGCGAGCCGCGCGAACGCGAAGCCGTGCGCGGGCCGCACCCCCTCGAACCCCCGGGCGACGACACCCTCGCTGATACGTTGCGTCAGCTCACCGGCGGCGGCGAGCAGCGCGGCGGACAGGGCCATGGCCTCGGAGTTCTGCACGAAGGCATTGAAACACCCTTGACGAAGTGGTCAAGCGGATTGACCATATAGTCAATCTGCTTGACCATCTAGAGGGAGATGCACCATGCCAGTCATCCACCCGTCCCAGGCCGTCGTCCACGAGATACACGGCGCCCGCTTCGTCTCGTACGCCACTCCCCTCAGCGGCAGCAAGGAGCTGTGCGCCTGGCGGGGCGAGATCCCGGCGGGAACGAAGGCCCCGGTCCACACCGTCAGCCGCGAGGAGATCTTCCATCTCCTCTCCGGCGAACTGCTGATCACACTCGACGGCCGCGCCGAGCGGATCACCGCGGGCGACACGGTGATCATCAACCCGGGCGCGAGGTTCGGCGTCGAGAACCCCACCGGGGAGACCGCGATCTCCTGGGTCACCACATCCATCGGCCTCACAGCAGAGCTGGCCGACGGCTCGGTCCTCACTCCGCCGTGGGCCAACTGACCCTGCCGTTCGCCGAAGATGGAGCCATGGCAGGGGAAGCGAGCGAGATCGTTCTGAGTGAGACGGATCTTCGTGAGGTCACGGCGTTTGCCGCGGCGTGCGCGGAGGCGGCACTCGAATTTTTTGAAGCCGATCAGCCGGACGACCCGCGGCCTCGGGACGCGATTGGTGCCGCGTGGGAATTCGCCCGGGGTGCAAAGCGCGGGAAATCTCTGCGCGACACGGCCTGGGCAGCGCTCAAGGCGGCCAAGAGCACGGACACCGCGTCTGCGCGCGAGGCAGCGTCGGCAGCGATGTCCGCGGCGGGCGCTGCCTATCTGCATCCGCTGGCCAAGGCCACCCAGGTCAAGCACATCCTCGGAGCAGGCGCCTACGCGGCCAGAGCGGCCGAACTCGTCGCCGGTGACGATCCGGCCGTCGGTGCCGAGTACGTCGAGCAAGTGGTGCGTCGTGCGACACCAGTCGTTGCCGACGTACTCAACCGCTTTCCGGAGGCACCGGGTGGCGGCGGGCGCGTTGGCGAGTTGATCCGCCTGCTGGACGCCGGCCTTCGCCGATAGCGTTTCCTGTTTCTGTGGGCCGGCGTGACAGCTTGGTGACCGGTCAGAGCTGCGGGACGGTCGGCTTGCGCCGGCCGACGGCCTCCGGCCCGAACCGCCTGCGGGCACGGTCGACGGCGGCTTCGGCGGCGCGGGCCCGGTCGTCGCGAGGGTCCATGGAGAGCTGGCGATGGGCGACCTCGGCCGGCCTCAGGTCGTCGGCGCGGAGGACGTAGGCGCGGACACGTGCCCGCTGCAGCCCTAGGGAGGCCAGCAGGCCCTGGGCGGTGGTGGCGAGGGCGGGTGTGTGGTTGGTGGGTTCCGGCAGTGTGCGTACGCGTGCGGTGGAGCTGCGGTCGGCGTATCGGACGGTGAGGGCGAGGCGGCCGGCGACCTGGCGTTCACCGCGCAGGCGTCGGCCGATCTCGTCGGCGAGTTCCAGGACGGATCCGTGGTGTTGCGCCGGGTCGAGACAGTCCCGGTCGAGTACGAGGTCGGCGGTCAGATGGGTCGCCGGTTCGGTGCGGGTGACCGGGCGGAGGTCGTGGCCACGGGCCCGTTCGGCCAGGAGCCGTGCCTGGCCGGCGCCGAGGAGGCGTTGCAGGGTCGCCGCGGGTATGTCGGTGATCTGGCCGATGGTGTGCAGGCCGTACCGGGTGAGGGTGGTCGCCGTGGCACGGCCGATCCCGGGCAGTGCGGTGAGCGGGCGGGGGTGGAGCCAGTCGGCGGCCCGGCCGGCAGGGACCCAGGTGGTCCCGCCGGGCGCGGACGCGTCGGCCGCCATCGCGGCCAGCATGCGGTTGCCCGCGAGCCCGGCGCTGCTGTCGATGTCGTAGAAGAGCTTCAGCCTCATCTTCGCCAGCTGGACGACGTCGTAGGGAGACAGATCGAAGTACCGGAGTGCCGACGTCAGATCGAGCTGAAGGGCGTCCGGTGGGACGGCCTGCACATGAGGCGTGATACCGGACACCAGTTCGATTATATCCGCGTACTGGGCCTCGGTCGGCGCGGTATGCAGATGAAGGTGGGCGATATGCCGCTGCCGCGTGGTCATCCCGCGCTCCCGGGGCTGCGATGGCCGAACTTCTTCAGATCGGCCGAGCGGGTACCGGCGGGCTGGAGGTCGGCGTACGGGTGCAGGCGGGCGCCGGTGGTGCCGTTGGCCAGGGTGCGCTGCGGCTGACCCGGAGCCGGCTGGGCGGGGGTCGGGTGCGGGCGGTCGGCGCCGAGCAGGGCGAGGGCGGCCTCGGGGCCGTTGTCGCGGCGGGCGGTGGCGATCTCGTCCAGGTCCCAGGCCATGGTGCCGACGACGGTACGGCGGGTGCCCCGCACCTGGACCGTGCCGCGGACCAGCAACAACCCGCTGTGGAAGACCGTGTGCGCGCAGGCCGGGTGGGAATCCTCGAAGAACGCCAGGTCGACCAGTCCTGAGCCGTCCTCCAGGGTGACGAAGATGATCCGCTTGCCGCTGGCGATCGGCGGGGTCTGGGTCGAGGCCCGTACACCGGCTACCAACACCTGCTGACCGGCGCGTAGTTCGGCCAGGTGGGCCGCGTCCGTCGCGCCGATCTCGCGCAGCAACCGGTGGTGATGCTCCATCAGATGCCTGGAGACATCGATGCCGAGGGTGCCCAACTCGGCGCTCAGGGCCTCGCGTCCGGTCATCTCCGGCAGACCGCTCGGCTCCGCTCCCCCCACCGCGCCGGCGTCGATGGGCAGTTGACCCTTGCCGGCGGACCTTGCGCGGGAGGCCCGGTGGAGTTCGGCGATCTGAAGCAGCAGGTCGCGCCGCGTGAGACGCCCGTCATGGAGAGGGCTCAACGCACCTATCTCCGCGAGGCGCTCGGCGACCGGCCGACTGGGGTGGGCCCGCTGCCAGAAGTCGGAGAGCGATCCGTATGGCTGGCCCTCCTCGATCCGCGCGCACTCCTCCTCGCTGATGCCGTGCACCGCGGACAGCGCCAGCCGTGCGCCCCACTGCTCCCCGTCGGTCCTCTCCACCGTGTGCTTCACCTTGGAGCGGTTGATGTCGACGGGCAGGATCGGCACGCCACGCCGACGGGCGTCGGAGACCAGGACCCGCTTGGGCCACATCCCGGGATCGTGTTCGAGCAACCCCGCCAGCAGGTACGCCGGGTGGTGGGCCTTGAGCCAGGCGCTCTGCAGGGCCGGCACGGCGAAGGCGACCGCGTGCGCCCGGCAGAAGCCGTACGCGCCGAAGGCTTCGACGGTCTTCCAGACCTCGTCCCGGACGGTCGCGCTGTAGCCACGCTCGCGTGCCCGCTCGTGGAACCAGTCCTTGATCCTGGGCAGTTGGTCCTTGTCACCGAGGGCCCGCCGGGTGATCTCCGCGAAGGCCCGGTCGCAGCCGGTCAGCACATGCAGCGTATCGATGATCTGCTCGTGCCAGATGGTTACGCCGTAGGTGTCGGCGAGCACGGGTTCGAGGTCCGGGTGGGCGTAGTCCGGCGTACCGCCGTGGCGGGCGGCGATGTACCGCTCGGGCATGCCGCCGGCGACCGGCCCGGGGCGGAAGAGGCTGATGTCGGCGATGACGTCCTGCGGATCGCGGGGCTGGAGTCGGGAGAGAAGGTCCTGCTGGCCGGGCGACTCCAGCTGAAACAGGCCCAGGGTCTGGCTCTCCTGGATGAGCTTGAACGCGAAGACGTCGTCGAGCGGCACCTGTTCGGGATCGTCCAGGTCGATGCGGTTGCCGGTCGTCCGTTCGATCTCGGCGACGGCGTGAGCCATCGCGGACTGCATCCGTACACCCAGGACGTCGAGTTTGATGTTGCCCAGCGCCTCGATCTCCTCCTTCGCCGCCATCGCCATCGGGTAGTCGCCCTGCGGGGTGGGCTGCACCGGCAGCCGGTCCAGGAGTGTCGCGTCGCTGATGACCACGCCGCAGGGGTGCATGGCCATGCCGTGGACCAGGGAGTCGAGGCCTTCGGCGAGCTCCCAGAGCGGCCCGAACCGGTGTGCCTCGGCCGCCAGTTGGCGCAACTCGGGCAACTCGGCGAGGGCGCCGGTGATGTCGGAGGCCCGCAGGTGCGGGAAGCTCTTGGCGATCCGGTCCACGTCCGCGGGTGCGATGCCGAGGGCGAGTCCGGTGTCCCGCAGCGCCCGGCGGGCCCGGTAGGTCTCGGGCATCGCGGTGACCGCCACCCGCTCCTTGCCGAACCGGTCGAAGATCACGTCGTAGCACTCCAGGCGGCGGGCGGACTCCACGTCGATGTCGATGTCCGGCAGCGATTCGCGGCGCTTGCTCAGGAAGCGTTCGAACAACAGGTGGTGGTCGAGGGGGTTGGCGGTGGCGATGTCCAGCGCGTGACAGACCAGCGAGCCGGCGCCCGAACCACGGGCCGCGACCCGGATGCCCTTGGCCCGGATGTCGGCCACGACCTGTCCGACGGTGAGGAAGTACGAGTCGTAGTTCCAGTGGGAGATCACGTCGAGTTCCTCGTCCAGCCGGTCGAGTGCCGCCCGGTCGCGGTCGAGGCCGCGTCGGGCCAGGCCGTCTTCACACCTCCGGCGCAGCAGCCGGGCCGCGCCGCCCGCTCCCGGCTCGACGCCGAAGAGCGACGGTTCCGGGAGGTGGTGCGTGCCGAGGCCGAGGTCGGTTCGAGGGTCGACGGCGCAGGCGGCCGCCGTGTTCGCGGTGTCCGCCATCAGACGCCGTGCCCGGCGGATGTCCCCTCCGGCGCATTCGACGATCATTCGCGCGACGGTCTCCATTCCTCGCTCGTCCTTGAGCCAGCGCTGCCCGCTGTCCAGGCGGCGCCGGTCGATCGGCCGCAGCAGCCGGGCCGCGTCCAGGACATCGGCGAGCCTGTGCTGGTCGGGGTCGGCGTAGCGGACGGCGTTGGAGAGCACCGCGGTGGTGCGGGTGCGGTCGGCCAGCGCCAGGGTGCGGGCGGCCAGGCGAAGGGATCCCGGCCCCGTGCTGGAACGTTTCTGCGCGGCGATCTCCAACCGGACCCCGTCCCCGAAGACCTCCCGCCAGGGCGCCAGCAGCTTCATCGCGACGTCCTCCCGGCCCACCGACAGCGCCCGCACCGGCTCCGAGAGCGGTCCGAGCAGGACGGTCAGACCGGGGCCGCCGTACTCGCGCAGCGCCTCCCACGGCACCACGGGCGCCGTACCGGACACGGCGCCGGCATGGGCGGCCGAGCTGATGCGGCACAGCCGCGCCCAGCCCGCCCGGTTCTGGGCGAGGAGAACGAACCGCAGCGGCGGCTCGACGACATGCGCGCCGCCGCGTGCCGGGGTGCGGCGGCGCTGGGCCGGCGGCGGGGGCGCCAGGGCATCGACCGCGAGGTCGATGCCGAAAACGGGCCGGACTCCGGCCTTCGCACACGCCTGAGCGAACCGGACGGCTCCGGTGACGGTGTCCCGGTCGGTGAGCGCGAGGGCCCCCATTCCGTGATCGGCCGCCCGCCGGACGAGCTGCTCGGGATGCGAGGCGCCGTAGCGGGCGGAGTAACCGGACGCGACGTGCAGATGGGCGAAGCCCGCCATGCCGCACCTCCATCACTCCGCCCCTTTTCAGCCATACGCCCGATATCTTCGTCGTACGTTCGTTCGATTACTCTAACCCCATCAGTACCGGTCAGCGACTCGATTCGAACACATCAGCGATTCATTGGCGAGGCGGGCGGCGACCGAAACAGGACTGCCCCGCCATCTCCCTGGCAGGGCAGAGCAGTTGGGGAACGGGTGACGGAGCGCGGGAATCTAATTACTTTGCGTGACAAGTCAGGGTGGATCCGGGCTCTATGCGGCTTCGGAGCCGAGTACGGGTTCCAGGTCGGCGCGCACGGTCCTCGGCCACGGCGACGAGCCGGCTGGTCTCGCCCTGCTCACCGAGGGCGTAGACACGGCTCGCGGTGGAGCCCCGTCGACCGGCCAGGTGCAACCGATGAGGTTGACGCCGTACTCCCACACGTGCGGGGTGCCCTGCTTGCCGAGGTGGGGTGTACCGACGCGGAACCTGCGGACGGGGCGGCCGTCGGTGCCGTACGCCATGTCACCGAGGGGCAACCGGGCGCGGACACCTGGGTCGCCCGCGCGATCGCGTACTTCAAAGACAATGACGTCGTGACCGGGCCGCTGTAGGTGCCCTCGGCGTGGGCGGTGGCGGGAAGCGCGGTGACCGCCTCGCGGCTTCGTTCCGCAAGAAGCGCCACACCGAAGCAGACGGCAGGAAAGCGGGCGGCAGGGAAGCGGACGCCGGGGCCGCAGCCCCTCAACTCCCCTGGGCCGCACCTCTCGTAGGCCGCGAAAGCGAAAGCCCCGCCCCCGCAGAAGCGGGAACGGGGCTCCGTCACATGCCGCGGCCGTCAGCCGATGGACGCCCCGAAGGCCGAAAGCGCCTCGGTGACCGGCTGGAAGAACGTCGTGCCGCCCGAGGTGCAGTCACCGCTTCCGCCGGAGGTGAGTCCGATCGCGGTGGAGCCCGAGAAGAGCGAGCCGCCGCTGTCGCCGGGCTCGGCGCAGACGTTGGTCTGGATGAGCCCGTTGACGATGTCACCGTTGCCGTAGTTCACGGTGGCGTTCAGGCCGGTGACCGTGCCGCTGTGCACCTGGGTCGTCGAACCGCTGCGGGTCACCGACTGGCCGACCGTCGGGTTGCCCGCCTGAGTGATGGCCTGCGCGGACCCGTTGTACAGGTCGACCTCGCTCGGGTGGGCGACGCTGGAGGTGTACTGGACCAGACCGTAGTCGTTGTCCGGGAAGCTGGACCCCGCGTTCTGGCCGATCACGTTGCCGGACGAGTCCGACCAGGTGGAGATCGCCTCGGTGCAGTGGCCGGCCGTGATGAAGTACGGCGCGCCGCCCTTGACCACGTTGAAGCCGAGCGAACAGCGGCCGCCGCTGCCGGTGATGGCGTCGCCGCCCGCGATGAAGGGCTTGAACTCCCCCTTCGTACGCTGGAGTTCGGCCGTGGAGCCGAGCCCGTCGACAACCTCGGTCAGCTTGGCCAGCTCGGTCTTGGAGACCGTGCTGTCCGCGGTGACGACGACCTTGTTGGTCTCCGGGTCGGTCGCCCATGAGGTGCCGGGGATGGTCGCGTCCTTCTGGAGCGTCGTGTGGGCGCTCGTCAGCTCGGCGAGGGAGTTCTCGACGACTCTCGCCTGGGCGCCGGTCGCCTGGACGGTCTGCGCGGCGCTTTCGTCGAGGACGTTGACGACGAGACTCTTGGTCTTCGCGTCGTAGTACGTTCCCGCCGCGTCCGCGCCGAGGTCCTTGCCGAGGGTCGAGGCGAGCTTTCCGGCCGCCTCGACCGAGAACGTCCGCAGCGCCGGGGTCTCGCTGGCGTTCGCAGTCTGGAAGGTTACTCCCGCGGCGATCAGCGCGGTGATGCCGGCGCCCGCGATGGCGGCACGCCGCCTGGATATGCGTCGGTGCTTCAACTTACGTCCTCCTGTGGGGGGTCGGCCGGGAGGTTGTGGGGACCTCTTCGGCCGGAAGGCGTACGGACATGGAGCCGCGGTACAGCAAAAAGCCGCGTCCATGCCAATAGTTCGATTAGTTCGATGCCCACTATTCCGAGGCGCACCGGGGGCACACAAGGTCGACTTCAGGACTCGCGTGCGCCAAGGGGCGTACGCCCTCTATGTGTTGACTGTGGGTGGTCACTCCACCTGGGTTCGCTGTGCAAACACTCCGTGCGAGTACCCGTTGCGCAGCCTGTGAGGTCTAGTCCTGTCCGGTTTTCGACCCCTCGGGGTCCGATTCCATCGGGTCCTCGCCGGGCGGGAGTTGCTCCTGCACCGATTGCTGCGGCACTGCCGCCGCGGGTGGCGCACTCGGCGCACCCTGCTGCGCCCGCTCCAGGAACCGCAGCAGCTCCACCGGGAAGGGCAGGACGAGCGTGGAGTTCTTCTCGGCGGCGACCGCCACCACCGTCTGCAGCAGCCGCAGTTGGAGCGCGGCGGGCTGCTCGGACATCACCCCGGCAGCCTCCGCCAGCTTCTTGGACGCCTGAAGTTCCGCGTCGGCGTTGATGACCCGGGCGCGGCGCTCGCGGTCGGCCTCCGCCTGCCGGGCCATCGACCGCTTCATCGTCTCCGGCAGGGACACGTCCTTGATCTCGACGCGGTCGATCTGCACACCCCAGCCGACCGCCGGGCTGTCGATCATCAACTCCAGGCCCTGGTTGAGCTTTTCGCGGTTGGAGAGCAGATCGTCGAGATCACTCTTGCCGATGATCGAACGGAGCGAAGTCTGCGCCATCTGCGAGACCGCGAACTGGTAGTCCTCCACCTGGATGACGGCATCGGCCGCGTCGATCACCTTGAAGTAGATGACGGCGTCCACCCTGACCGTGACGTTGTCCCGCGTGATGCCGTCCTGCGCGGGCACCGGCATCGTCACGATCTGCATGTTGACCTTACGCAGCTTGTCGACGAAGGGCACGATCATCGTGAACCCGGGGCCGCGCACCGACGAGCGCAGCCTGCCGAGCCGCAGCACCACGCCCCGTTCGTACTGTTTGACGACACGGGCCCCGGCCATCACATAGACCAGCCCCACGGACGCGACGGAGACTCCCGCCGCCACCAGCTCCTCCACCATTACGGCCCCCAGGGTCCGAAGTGGGCGCATCAGGCATGTACGTCGACGGTAACTCCGTCACCCGAGCAAGGGCGAGCCCCCGCACGTCAGTTGCGTGCGGGGGCTCGCCTTCTGCTGGCTGCAGGTCAGGTCGTGCGACAGCCGGTGGGGGGTGGCTGCCGGCCTAGAAGACGCTGACGCCGTAGGCGCTCAGGGCCTCGGTGACCGGCTGGAAGAACGTCGTGCCGCCGGAGGTGCAGTTGCCACTGCCGCCCGAGGTCAGACCGTAGGCGACACCGGAGCTGGAGTAGAGCGAGCCGCCGGAGTCACCGGGCTCTGCGCAGACGTTGGTCTGGATCATGCCGTAGACGACATCGCCGCCGCCGTAGTTGACGGTCGCGTTGAGGGCGGTGACCCGGCCGCTGTGCGTGCCGGTGGTCGAGCCGTCGCGGTAGACCGTGGCGCCGACGGCCGGGGTGCCCGCGCTGGTGATGTCGACGCCGCCGGCGGTGCCCGCCTTGGCGACCGTGGTGTTGGTGTAGCGCACCAGGCCGTAGTCGTTGGTCGGGAAGCTGGAGCCCGCCGTGGTGCCGAGCGTGGTGGTGTGGGTCGAGTTGGACCACCAGGTGCCCGCGCCGTCGGTGCAGTGACCGGCGGTCAGGAAGTAGTACGTGGTGCCGCTGCGGACGTTGAAGCCGAGGGAGCAGCGCCAGCTGGTCGCGTAGATGGCGTCGCCGCCCTGGATCAGCTTGTTGAACTTGCCGGGGACGTGCTTGATCTGCAGGGCGCCGGCGTTGTCGCCCGCGGTCGCCTTGATCTCCGAGATCTCCGCCGCGGAGACGGTGCTGTCGACGGTGACGACGACCTTGTTGGTCTTCGCGTCGACCGCCCAGGCGGTGCCGGGAACATCGGCCTTGAGCACCGAGGCGCCGGCGCTCTTCAGCTCGGACGCGCTGAAGGGCTCCGCGCCGCTCGCGCTGGAGGTGGGGATGGTGACAGCAGCTGCGGCCACGAGTCCGGTGGTGACGGCGATCAGCCGGACCCGTCTCGCTATGCCGCTGCGGGGGGTGGTGCGCTTGATCCTCACGTTCGTCCCTCCGAGGGGGGTTTCGGGGGCCCGCGTGGGGTCGGGGCCCGTGAGGCGCAGCCAGGGACACCCCTGCCCGGATTCCGGACAAGCCGTGCTCCTGGGAAGCGCTGTGGGGGAGTATTCGACCGCGTGACCAATGTCCGCAAGGGCACCTTTCGGTCATGCAGCGTTCAACTGACCAATGACACAAGTGGGTTGATCTTGCGTCGGCCATGCCTCCGAACTACGCGTGTTGACAGGCATTGACCATGTCACCGCTGTGGCCGCCGATGATCGCCGCCCTCGGCGGGCACGGCCATCGGACGAGCGGGACCCTGGCCGAGAATGGCGTGTTCCTGTCACGCCCACAGCCGTCTCACAGAGAGATACGTCCGGCCACACGAACGCGCGCCGACGAAGACCACCGTCGGCGCGCGCGGACCGGGACCGGACGACTCAGAGCAGGTTCCGCTCCCCCGCCGCGATCGCCGTGCCGAGGGTGTTTCCGGGCGGCGGGAACGGGCAGATGAAGTGGTCCGCGAAGGCGCACGGCGGGAGCACGGCCCGGTTGAAGTCCACCGTCGTACGCCCCTCGGCGTCCGGCGCCGCGGGCCGCAGGAACCGGAAGCGGTAACTGCTCTCCCCGCTCGTGGAGTCGGCGAACACGGCCCACAGCGAGCCGTCGCTCTCCACCGAGACCTGGAGCGTGAGGTCCTGTCCGTCGAGGGTGAAGGCGAGCACCCCGCCGAGCCCCAGACCGCGCGCCCGCCCGTCCGCGTTCTCCACGCGTACGGTGCGACTCTCGCCGTACGGCGTGAACTGCCCCGGCACCGACCAGCGCGGATCGTAGTCGGTCGCCTCGATGCCCTTGAAGGCCCTCCGCGCGGGTGAGCCGGGGTCGAAGTCGCGTACGCCCCAGACCCCCTCCCGCACGAGCACGACGAACCGGCGCTCGCCGTGCCCGACGCGGGCCCCGTCCGCCGGACCGAGGTCGGCGCCGAGCGTGACCTCGCCGGTGAAGAGCTCCCCGCCGAGAGTGAGACCGTCCTCGGCCGTCGCCGTCAGTACGACCGCGTCGTCAGCGGCGGCCCACCGTCCCGGGATCCCCGGAAGCTCCCCCTCCGGGTAGTCCTCGATCCAGTAGGTGCCCGACAGCGCGAGCGGTCCGTAGGGCGCGGACACCGTCTCGCCGCGGTGCTCGTGCCAGTGCTTCCAGTCCTCGGATGCGTCCGTCGTCATGTGATCAACCCTTCCACACCGGATCCGGCAACCCGAGGTGTGAGCGCAGCGTCGTGCCCGTGTATTCCGTGCGGAACGCGCCGCGCTCCTGGAGCAGCGGCACCACCCGGTCCACGAAGCCGTCCAGGCCGCCGGGTGTCAGATGCGGTACGAGAATGAAGCCGTCGGCGGCGTCCTTCGTCACGAACTCGTCGAGCTCGGCCGCGACGGCCTCCGGAGTGCCGATGAAGGACTGCCGGCCGCTCGCCTCGATCACGGTCTGCCGGATGGACAGCCCCTTCTCGCTTGACAGGGCCCGCCATTTCTCGGCGATCGCGAAGGGGTCGGCGACTTTCACCCGCCCCTGGACCAGGGTCGATCCGGGCTCCGGGTCGATGTCCGGGAGTGGCCCGTCGGGGTCGTACGAGGAGAGGTCGACGCCCCAGATCTGCTCCAGCGCGAGGATCGCGTTCTGCGGCGAGACCTGAAGGCGGCGGATCTCGGCGGCCCGCTCCTGGGCCTCGGCGGCGGTGTCGCCGAGTACGACGGTGACCCCGGGCATGATCTTCAGATCCTCGGGCGCCCGCCCGTACTTCGCGAGCCGCCCCTTCACATCGGCGTAGAACTCCCGGCCCGCCTCCAGAGTCCCGTGCCGCGTGAAGATCACGTCGGCGGCGGACGCGGCGAACTCGCGGCCCTCCGGCGAGTCCCCGGCCTGGATGACGACCGGGTGCCCCTGCGGAGAGCGCGGCACCGTGAACTCGCCCGCGATGTCGAAGTGTTCACCCCGGTGTGCGAAGGGGCGGGGCAGTCCGTCCGGCGTCCAGGAGTCCCACAACTCCCGCGCGGTGGCGAGGAACTCGGCGGCTCGCGTATAGCGGTCCGCGCGGTCGAGATAGCCGCCGCGCCGGAAGTTCTCACCAGTGAAGGCGTCCGAGGAGGTCACCACGTTCCAGGCGGCCCGGCCGCCGCTCAGGTGGTCCAACGTGGCGAACCTGCGGGCGAGTTCGTAGGGCTCGTTGAAGGTCGCGTTGACCGTGGCGGCGAGCCCGAGCCGCTCGGTGACGGCCGCGAGCGCGTTGAGCACGGTGATCGACTCGGGCCGTCCCACCACGTCCAGGTCATGGATACGTCCCCGGTGCTCGCGCAGTCGCAGCCCCTCCGCGAGGAAGAAGAAGTCGAAGAGACCGCGCTCGGCGGTGCGCGCGAGATGCTCGAAGGAGGAGAAGTCGATCTGCGACCGGGACCGGGGATCGGCCCAGACCGTGGTGCTGTTGACGCCGGGAAAGTGCGCGGCGAGGTGCACCTGCTTGCGTACGGTCATGACGTTCCCCCTGCCACGGCGTACTGGTTGGCGGGCCGCCCAAGCCCCAGGTGTTCCCGGAGCGTGCTGCCCGGATAGAAGGTGCGGAACAGGCCGCGGTGCTGGAGCAGCGCCACCGTGCCGTTGACGAGCCGCTCCAGGTCACGGAGGGGTTCGACGGGCGTGAGGTGGAAGCCGTCGGCGGCCTCGGCCTCGTGCCAGGAGGTGATCAGGTCGGCGAGGTCGACCGGACCGCCCCGGTACAGCGGGCCCTGCGCGGTCTGCCGGGGTCCGCCGCCGCCGTGGCCCGGCTCGGCCGCGCGCTCGCCGTCACCGAGGTCGACGGTGAGCCCGGCGAGCACCCGCAGGTCGTCCGGGTTCCGCCCGAATCTCGCTGCCCCGTCCCGCAGTTCGGCCCGTAAGGCACGGGCCTGCGCCGGGCCCGCGACCCGTACGAGCGCCACGTCGGCGTACCGGGCCGCGGTCTGCCGGGCGTGCCCCTCGGTGGCGTCGACGACGCGGACGGGGTGTCCCTGCGGAGGGCGCGGCACGATCGAGGGTCCCTTCACCGAGAAGGTCGGGGCCTCGAAGTCGACGTAGTGCAGTCTGTCCCGGTCGATGAAGCGGCCGGTCGCCTCATCGCGTATCTCGGCGTCGTCCTGCCAGCTGTCCCACAACCGGGCGGCCACGTCGGCGACTTCGCCGGCCTCCCGCCACAGCGCGTCGGCGGGCGCGGTATGCCGCCGGCCGAACAGCCGGGCCTCGCCCTCGGACGTCGACACCTCGATCCGCCAGCCGGCCCGGCCCCGGCTGACCCAGTCGAGGGTCGCCACGGCCGCCTGCACGTGGAAGGGCTCGGTGTGCGTGGTGGTCACCGTCGGCACCAGCCCGACCCTGCGGGTGACGGGCGCCACCCGCGCGAGGACGGCGAGCGCGTCGGGCCCTGGACGGGCGAAGGTGTCGCCGAGCGTCACGAAGTCGAGCGCACCGCGCTCCGCGAGCTGCGCCAGCTCCACATGGGAGGCGGCGTCGTAGGCCGCCTGTTGGTCGAGGGCGGCGGCCAGGTGCAGAAGCCCCCGGCCGTTCGGTGCGGTCATGGGGTGGGACCTTTCAGCGGTGAGCAAGGGGGCGGCGGGATCTGTGCGGATCCCGCCGCCCGGGGGTGGACTACGACTCGGTCTTCGGCAGACCCGGCGGGTTGATCTCGGACTTCTCGACGGCCTCGCTCGTCAGCCCCCAGCGCTTGAGCACCTCGGCGTACTGGCCGTTCTCGATCACGTGGTTGATGGCGGCGGCGTAGGCGTCCACCAGGCCGCTGTCCTTCTTCGTGGTGGCGGCGATCTTGCCCTGGAGCTTGTCACCGGCGCCGGAGAGGGTGCCGACGATCACGGTCTGGCCGGCGGACTCGACGTGGTAGGCGGCGGACGGACTCGGGCCGAAATACGCGTCGATCCGTCCCGACTGGAGCGCCAGGTAGTAGTCCGTGTCCTTCTGGAAGTACTTGATGTCCACGGGCTCGAGCCCGGCGGCCTCGTTCTGCTTGCTCCAGTCGACGAGGATCTTCTCCTGGTTGGTGCCGGAGGAGACGGCGATGGTCTTGCCCGCGACGTCCTTGGGCTCCTTGACCGTCCAGTCCACGCCCTTCTTCGCCTCGAAGGAGATGTTGTCGAGGCGGTAGGTCGCGAAGTCGTACTTCTCCTTGCGCTCCTCGGTGACGGTGACATTGGAGAACACGGCGTCGAACTTGGCGCTGTCGAGCCCGACGAAGAGGTTCTCCCAGGAGACCTCCTCGTTGTCGAGCTTGAGACCGAGGGTGTCCGCGACCAGCGTCGCGAGGTCGATCTCCGAGCCGATTCTGGTCTTGTCGTCGGTCGCGTAGAACCCGAGTGGCGGCGAGGCGTCGGCACTCTGGCCGAGCTTGAGCGTGCCGCGCTCGCGGACGGCCGCCGGCAGGAGCGCGGCGATCGAGTCGACCTTCTTGCCGCGGATGCGGTTCTGGTCGGGGCCGATGTTGATGTTGCCGACCTTCTTGGTGTCCGAGCCGCCCGTCCCGGTGGCCGCGTCACTGTCACCACCGCAGGCGCTGAGCAACGGTGCGGCGACAAGGGCGGCGATGGAGGCTGCGAAGGTACGTCGGGACAACATGGGCGAACTCCTATGAGGGTTAAGGGATGTGACGAGCCGTTTCAGAAGGATCAGAAAGAAGGGATCAGTAAGAAACGGGGCTTCAGAGGACCTTGGACAGAAACGCCCGGGTCCGTTCGTGCTGTGGCTTGTCGAGTACGTCGCCGGGGGCGCCCTGCTCGACGACGCGGCCGTCGTCCATGAAGACCACGGTGTCGGCCACCTCGCGGGCGAAGCCGATCTCGTGCGTGACCACGATCATCGTCGTGCCCTGGTGGGCCAGGTCCTTGATGACGTCGAGGACCTCACCGACCAGCTCGGGGTCGAGCGCGGAGGTCGGCTCGTCGAAGAGCAGCAGCTTCGGCTCCAGGGCCAGCGCGCGGGCGATGGCGACCCGCTGCTGCTGACCGCCGGACAACTGCTTCGGGTAGGCGTCGGCCTTGTCGGCCAGCCCTACCCGGTCGAGCAGTTTCCGCGCCGTCTCCACGGCGTCCTTGCGGGGCCGCTTCAGCGCGGACACCGGCGCCTCGACGATGTTGTCCAGCACAGTGAGGTGCGGGAAGAGGTTGAAGTTCTGGAAGACGAAGCCGATCTGGGTGCGCTGCTTGAGGATCTCGCGTTCGCGCAGCTCGTACAGCTTGTCGCCGGAGCGCCGGTAGCCGACGAGGGTGCCGTCGACGCTGATCCAGCCCTGGTCGACCTTCTCCAGGTGGTTGATGGTGCGCAGCAGCGTCGACTTGCCGGACCCGGACGGGCCGAGGATGACGGTGACCTCTCCGGTCCGCACTTCGAGGTCGACGCCCTTGAGCACTTCCAGCGAACCGAAGCTCTTGTGGACGGACTTGACGTCCACCATCGGAGCCGTGCGGTCCTGCGTGCCCTCGTCCTGCGCGCCGCCCTCGTCCTTCGTGACCGTGGCGCTCATCGCGTGGCCCCCTTCGAGAAGTGTCGTTCGACGTAGTACTGGAGGATCGACAGCGCGGTGGTCAGGAGGATGTACCAGGCGGTGGCGACCATCAGGAGCGGGACGACCCGGCCGTTGCGGCCGTAGATCACCTGGACCTGGTAGAAGAGCTCGCCGATCGCCATCACGGAGACGATCGAGGTGCCCTTGAAGAGGGAGATCACCTCGTTGGCGGCGTTCGGCAGGATCGAGCGCATCGCCTGCGGCAGCACGATCCGCCGGATCTGCCGCAGCCTCGGGATACCGAGGGCGGCGGCCGCCTCCAACTGCCCGCTGTCCACGGCCAGTACGCCACCGCGCACGATCTCCGCCGCGTACGCCGCCTGGTGCAGCGCGAGCCCGAGCACGGCCGCGCTCATGGCCCCGACCAGGTCCATCGTCGGGAAGGAGAAGAAGCCGGGCCCGAACGGGATGCCGAACTGCAACTCCTGGTACAGATAGGCCAGGTTGAACCAGAACAGCAGCTGCACGATCAGCGGGATGGAGCGGAACGCCCAGATGTAGGCGAACGCAACGGCCTTCAGGAACGGACTGGCCGACAGCCGCATGAAGGCGAGCACGATACCCAGCGCGAAGCCCAACGCCGTTCCGTAGAAGGTCAGTTGGAGAGTGACCCAGACCGCCTTGAGGACCACGTCCGCCGCGAAGTACTCGGCGAACACATTCCACTCCCAGCCGGCGTTGGTGGCGAGTCCGTGCGCGAACTGCGCGAGCAGCACAGCGGTCGCGACCACGGCGGCCCAGCGCCAGGGGTGGCGGACGGGCACGACCTTGAGCGCGCCGAGATCCTCTGGCTCGGGGGCCGATTTCGTGCGGGGTGGATCACTGGTCAGGGACATGAGGGTTCCTCGGGGCGTGATGGTAGGTGAGCGGAACGCCGGGCGGGTGGAGCGGCGGAGTCCAAAAAACGCGTCAGGGCCGGAGCTTCAGGCCGCGGCCCTACAGGAGAGCGCGCGCAGGAACGCCAGCACGGCGCGCGCCGCCGCGTCGTTCTGCCGGAAGGCAGGCCCTCCGGTACGCGGCCGGGTGAACGCCCCCGAACCGCGCGCGTCGGTGTGCGGGCCCAGCGCGAAACGCCGGGGGTGCGGGGTGCCGGAGCGGTCCAGGACCCGGCCGTCGGCGGGGTGCACGGCGAGCAGCCCCTCGGGGGTCGCGGCGGCCCCGTCGGCGTACAGCTCGCGCAGCAGCAGGTCGCTGGTGCGCTCGACCGTGGGGTGCGGCAGCCGTGCCTCGACGAGCGCGCGGGCCTCGACCCTCGCGCCGGGCACGGTGGCACTGCCCGCCCGGAAGACGCCGTCCTCCGCGGTGACGGTCATGTCGGCGCCCACGAACTTCAGGATTCCGGCCCGCGAGAGCGCCAGCATCTGCCGCAGCCGGGGTCCGGGCGGCCCCGACGCGAGATAGCTGAAGAAGCCGTGCCACCAAGGACCGATGTCACCGAGCCGGACCAACTGGCCGTACACGGAGAGCAGTCCGAGGAAGACGGCCAGGTCCGGGCTGTTCGACGGGTCGTGACGCCGCGTCAAGTCCCCTTCGATGTAGGCGCGCAGGCCCGTCTGGAGTTCCTCGTACGACGCGTGCCGCACTCCGTCGAGCGGATGGTCGAGGGCGGTGAGGTCGAGCCGGTCGGCCGGATCGGGCACCGCGGATGTCACCAGCGCCTGGATCTCGGCGGCGTCCGAAGCCGCGTACTTCTCCTCGAAGTCCGTCCAGGCCGTCCGGGTCCGCTCGGGGTGGGCCGCGAACAGCCGGTGGTAGTGCGCGAACCCCAGTTCCTTCTCGATCAGCGGCTGAACGTCCCGCCGGAAGTCAAAACCGTCCGGCCGCGCGAGCAGCCCGTCGATCTCGCCGGGCCCCAAGAAGCGTGGCAGCGGCGGCCGTTCGCCCTCCCAGTCGTAACCGATCTTGGAGTGGTACGGAACCCCGCGCCGGGAGCCGACGTACAGGATCGGCTCGCGCCCCGACGGTATGTACGTCTCTCCCTCGTGGCGTCCGCCACGTCCCTCCGTCAGCAGCACCATCAGGTCGACGAAGGCGAGCCCGAAGCCGCGCACGAGCACCGCTTCGCCCGCCTCCAGCGCGGACAGGTCGCTGTCGGCGGTGAAGTCCGGCGGCAGGTGCACCAGCCCGTGGCGCTCGGCGTACGCCGCCAATTCCCGCTGTTCGTCGTCGAGTTCGGCGTCGAGGTGACCGAGCGCCAGGACCACCAGGTCGGCGTCGAGGGGCCGCGGCAGACCCTCCAGCCATACCTGCTGGCGTCCCCCGCGAGGCCCCTCGACACGCAGGGCGCGGCGCGGGTGGTGCTGGACCCTGACGCCCGACGGCAGAGCGGCGACGGCCCGTTCGTACACCCAGCGCAGATACGTGCCCTGACGCTGCCGGTCCGCGAAGACCCGCCCGTCGAGGGCCGCCCACTCGTGCAGCGTGGGGCCTTCGGACACCGGCCCGTCCATGTTCACCGACTCGTCGGTGAACATCGTGAC
Source organism: Streptomyces sp. NPDC127595 (assembly GCF_042671685.1). NCBI lineage: Bacteria > Bacillati > Actinomycetota > Actinomycetes > Kitasatosporales > Streptomycetaceae > Streptomyces > Streptomyces sp. NPDC127595. Next base: position 324,727 of record NZ_JBHXWK010000009.1, read on the forward strand.
GTCCTGAGCCTGCGAGTTCATCCACAGCAGCGGCGACTGTTCCTCGCGCCAGATGCGTCCGCCGCCAGGCGGATAGGGATCGACGAGATGGATGTCGAAACCCTCGGAGGCCGCCGTACCCTGCGTGCCCTGGGTACTCTGCGTGCCCGAATCCCCGTACAGCTCAGGCAGGTTGGCGGCGATCCGCTCCAGGACACCGGTCCCCCGTGGCCCGGCGCCGACGATCACCAGGGCGGGCCGCCCCGCGCTCATCGGGTGCGCTCCGAACCGCGGGCCAGGACAACGCCGCCGGCGGTCCACCGGCCGAGGCGGCGCTGCGGAAGGATACGGAAGGGCGCCGCATCTTCCGGTGCGGCGGCCTTGCTAAGGGTGTCGGACGGCATGCGAAGGCTCCGTGATGCGTCGAGTCGAACGCGGTGGTGCCTTCACACGGAGCCGCACGGCCTCACAGGGGCCGAACAGACCACACAGAGCGTCACGAGGACGCCCCCACGGCCGAGCCCCTCAGCATGGCCGTCCGTCGAGAGTACGGGGGCGTTTCCCCCCACTGTCAAGGGTGTCCACACTGTGAGCGATACGTCTCATGTCAGTTGACGCGGAAACGGATGCCTGTTCCACTTGCTCCATGTATTCGCAGCAGTGGCTGGTCACGCGCTCCCACATCGACTTCGGTCGAGTGTGGTCCTCTTCCTGTTGAGCTGACCGCTGCGCCCTTTCCGACGGCGCTTTCTGCGTTTTCCCGGCGCCGTCCGAGCGCCGCTTCCCACGCCTTCACACGCGTATCCCGCGCCCCCCTCGCGCACACAGCTCTCTTTTGTCACCGCCATCCGCCTGCTTTCTGCCCGCCCCAGGCCAGAGCTCTGCCCGCTTCCGCCATCTCGTCCGTCGATCCGACAGCGTCGTCGACGAGGCTGTGCGGCCAGAACGTCGCGACCGGCGCGGGCCGGTGGCAGGTCGCCCACCGGCCCCGACACGCCTGCGGGGTGGCGTCCCTCAGCAGCCGCAGTCACACCCGCAGTCGCACCCGTCACAGCAGTTGCCGCAGCAGTCACCGCACTCGCAACAGTCGCCGCACCCACTGCAGTCACAGTTGCACTGACTGCAGAACCCTTCTTTGCGTTCCCGGCTCCACGGGTCCTGGTACTCGCCGCAGCACATCTGGCACGTACAGGCCAGCCCCGCCCACACCAGACAGCCCGCGATGAGCCCACGCCGGTCGCGGCGCGGCGGCTCCGGGGGAAGCGGTGGGCCGCCCGGGCCGCCGGGCGGCGCGTACGGTCCGGCCGGCGGGCCGTATACATCCACCCGGTGTCCGCAGGAGCTCATGCCGAAGGCGCGGTCCACGGAGTTCCGCAGTTCGTGCGCGAGCAGGACGTGCGCCAGCCTGCCGTCCGTGAACTCGATCTCGCGCAGCGCCAGCCGTATCCCGTGCAGGGCGTCATCGGCGAGCCGTCGAGCCTCCGCGAGCGAGGTACCGGTCGCCGTCAGCGGGTTCCACGCGCCCGACGCGGCGTCAGTTTCCCTGTCCTCCACGGCATCCAGGAGATGTGCGAGCCGCCCGAAGAGCCGCCCGGTCTCGGCGAGCGGCACGGCGTTGCCCGGGCGCCCGGCGAGGACGGCGGTGTGCGCGAAGGCCGCGGCGGTCGCGGTCTCGGTCGGCTCGGTGACCGTCAGAAGCGGCGTCCCGAGCCCGGCCAGCGCCTCGACACCGAACTGCCGGTCCACGGCGTCGACCAGCACAGCGGTGTCGAACCCGACCTCCGCGCCGGTACGCGCACCCGCGCGCCCCCAGCTCCTGGCGACCCGGCGCGCCGCGAGCGCCACCGGCCTGCGCGCCAGCAGCCCGTCCCCGTCCGCCACGTGATCGCGCACCTTGGCCGACGCCAGCACCAGCGAGACGGCGGCCGCGAGCCGCGCGCCCTCGCCCTGCGCGACGGACGCCGTCCGCATACCGCGCAGGGGACAGGGCCCCGCCGTACGCCGCCATCCCGTGGCGCGCTCGGCCTGAGCCTCCGTCAGAACCGATACCAGCAGCCCGTCGTAGTTCGTGACCACCCGCGCGAACTGCCCGTGATCCCTGCGCAGCGCGAGACACAGCCCGCACAAATGCGCCATCCATTGGGCCTTGAGTCCTTCACCGAGGCGATGGCTGCAAGGCCTCACTATCCCGAACACGACACTCCCCCGTGATGTGTACGAAGTTGAGGTGCGGCATCGTATCGACCACCTCGTTCACCCGTACGCACCACCCGTCACCCAAACGCCGTCGAGAATCATATTTCACTCTCAGTCAGCAGCCGTACACAGCAAGACCCTTGGGATACGCGGGCTCTCGACGTATTCGCTGTGCACCAGTACCGTCACGAAACCCCCGCGCGGCGTCTATCCCCTTGGCGCTACATCCGCATCATGGACGACCATGGGGATGCGGAAAGCAAGAAAGACCGCTGTGAGAGGAGGCGTCCATGGGATCGGTGCGCAAGGCGAGTGCCTGGCTTGGCCTCGTCGACGACAACGATGACGAGCGTTACTACGACGATGACAACTACGCCGAGAACCAGGAGACCGGCGATGCCTGGGTCACCGACCCTCGCGTGAAGGTCGCGTCCGAGACGGCTGAGGAGAAGGGCCGCCGGATCGGCACGGTCACCCCGGACAGCTTCCGGGACGCACGCGGAATCGGCGAACTCTTCCGGGACGGCGTCCCGGTCATCATCAACCTCACGTCCATGGAGCCCGCCGACGCCAAGCGCGTGGTGGACTTCGCGGCCGGCCTGACCTTCGGCCTGCGCGGCACCATCGAGCGGGTCGCCACCCGTGTCTTCCTGCTGACCCCTGCCAACACGGAGATCGTCAGCGGCGAGGCAGCGAGCCGTCCTGCCGACGGTTTCTTCAACCAGAGCTGAGGCAGGGCCGCTCACCGGCCCTGCCTTGCCGGGGTCCTTGCGGGTTCTTCCGGGGTTACGAGTTCTTACCGGAAGGCATCGAGTCCGGTGAGCGCCTTGCCCAGCACGAGTTGATGCATTTCGACGGTGCCCTCATAGGTGAGCACCGACTCCAGGTTCGTGGCATGCCGCATCACGGGGTATTCGAGCGAGATGCCGTTGGCGCCGAGAATGGTGCGGGCGGTCCGGCAGATCTCGATCGCCTCCCGCACGTTGTTGAGCTTGCCGAAGCTGACCTGCTCCGGGCGCAGTCGCCCCGCGTCCATGCGCCGCCCCAGGTGATGGGCGAGCAGAATCCCCTTGTGCAGTTCGACCGCCATGTCGGCGAGCTTGGCCTGGGTGAGCTGGAAGCCGCCGATGGGCCGCCCGAACTGCTCGCGCGTCTTCGCGTATTCGACGGCCGCCTCGAAACTGGCCCGCGCGGCGCCCATCGCCCCCCACACGATCCCGTACCGCGCGTGTGACAGACAGCCCAGCGGCCCCTTCAGCCCGGTGACCTCCGGCAGCACGGCATCGGCGGGCAGTCGTACGTCGTCCAGGATCAGCTCACTGGTGACGGAGGCCCGCAACGACCACTTGTGCCTGATCTCGGGAGCGGAGAACCCGGCCACGTCGGTGGGCACCACGAACCCGCGGATCCCTTCGTCGCTCTGCGCCCACACCACGGCGACCCCGGCGACGGACCCGTTGGTGATCCACATCTTGCGCCCATTGAGGACCCAGTCTCCGCCGTCGCGCTTGGCGTACGTCCGCATGGAGCCCGGGTCCGACCCGTGGTCGGGCTCGGTGAGCCCGAAGCAGCCGATGACCTCGCCGGAGGCCATGGAGGGCAGCCACCGCTGCTTCTGCTCCTCGGACCCGAACCGATGTATGGCGTACATCGCCAGCGACCCCTGAACCGACACGAGCGACCGGATCCCGGAGTCCGCGGCCTCCAGCTCCAGACAGGCGAGCCCGTACTGCACGGCGCTGGCCCCCGCGCACCCGTACCCCTGGAGCGACATCCCGAGCGCCCCGATCCCGCCCAACTCCCGCGCCAGTTCCCGGATCCCGGGCAGCTCACCCTTCTCGTACCACTCGGCGACGTATGGCAGCACCCGGTCCGCGGCCCACGCCCGCACGGTGGCGCGGATCGCCAGGTCCTCCGCGTCCAGAAGGTCGTCGACACCCAGCGGATCGGCGGGGTCGAAGGGGGGCAACTTCGAGGACGCGGACATGGCACAGCCTCCGGAACTCTAAAACTAGCGCCGCTAGTCACGAATACGGCGCCGACGTTACGACGCAGTGTCCCGCACGTCCAGGGATCCACGTCCGGAGACCCGTGTCCATGTGACCCGATTCCATGTGACCCGCGTCCATGTGACCCGCGAACGGCCGGCCGCCGACGGCGGTCCGCCCCCACAGGAGACGGGCACCTCCCGACCAAGTCGCACGGGCCGTGCGTGGGCGGGAGAGCTACACGGAGACGCGGGACTCCGCGACCTGCCTGGGCGCGGGGATCTCCGCAGCAGGCGTCTCGCACTCCATGACCCGCGGCAACCGCAACGCCATGGCGGCCCCGAGCAGCAGCAACCCCGCGCTGACCAGCAAGGTCACATGCAGTCCGTGCACGAAGGAGTCCCGAGCCGCATGGCGCAGGGCCGCACCAGGATGCCCGCCAAGCCGCGCAGCAACCTCGTACGCCTCTCCCAGAGAGTGCCCCGCCGCCTTGGAATCGGCGGACGGAACCCCCGGAACCGAGGACAGCCGGGGCGTGTACGCCGCGTTCATCACACTCCCCAGGAGCGCGATCCCGATCCCCGCGCCCAGTTGGTACGAGGTCTCGCCGATCGCCGCGGCCCCGCCGGCCTGCGCCGGAGGAGCCTCGCTCAGCATCGACTCGTACGCGCCGAAGAGCGTCATCTCCAGCCCGAAGCCGAGCAGCATGAAGCCGCTGAGCAGCAGCCCCGTATTGTCGTGCCCGCCCATCGGCGTGAGCATGATGACCGCGGCGGCGGTGACGCAGAACCCGGAGCAGACCATCGTGCGCGGCCCGAACCGCCGTAGCATCTTCGCCCCGCCGAGCCCGGCCGCCATCGCGGCGACGGTGAGCGGCAGCAGCCGCAGCCCGGTCTCCAGCGGCGAGAGGCCGAGCACGAGTTGCAGATACTGGGCGGCGATCAGCTCGAGCCCGACCAGGGCGAGCATGGCGAGCACGATGCAGCAGACGGACGTGGTGAACGCGGGCCGCGAGAACATCCGCAGATCGACCAGCGGATGCTCACGCCGCCGCTGCCGTCGTACGAAGGCGACCATCAGCGCCCCACCCGCCAGCAGCGGTACCAGGGTGAACGGGCTGAACGGCGCCTCACCTCCGCCGAGCCGCTTCACACCGAGGACGAGTCCGAAGAGCGCGGCGGCGCCCATGAGCGCGCCGACGACATCCCAGGGTCCCTTGCCGTCACCCTTCGACTCGGGCAGCAGCAGTCGCCCGATGGGCAGGCTGACCAGCATCAGTGGAATGTTGACGAGGAAGACGGACCCCCACCAGAAGTGCTCCAGCAGAAATCCGCCGAGGAGCGGCCCGACCGCGGCGCCGACGGCGGCGACGGCGCTCCAGATGCCGATCGCGAGCGCCCGCTCCCGCCGGTCGGGAAAGACCTGCCGCAGGATGGACAGCGTCGCGGGCATGATCATCGCGCCGCCGACACCGAGCAGGGCGCGCGCCCCGATGAGCACCTGCGCACTGTCGGCGAGGGCCGCGAGTCCGGAGGCGACGCCGAAGAGCGCGTACCCGAGGAGGAGGATCCGTCGGCGGCCGACCCGGTCACCCAGCGTGCCGAAGAGGATGAGGAGCGAGGCACAGACGAGCGGGTAGACGTCGACGATCCAGAGCAGCTCTATCCCGCCGGGCTTGAGGTCCTCCGTGACGGCGGGCACCGCGACATGCAGCACGGTGGCGTCGAGGGCGACGAGGAGCAGGCTGACGCAGAGGACGACCAGGACGACCCAGCGGTTGGCACCGGGCCCGGCCTCCCGACGGCATCGCACAGCGGCCGTAGTCGTCCCGGACATGTACTACCTCCCAGATGTTCCCTCGCGTTCGGCGGGACCGCGGGGTGGGGACTCCCTGCGGTTGCGGCCTGGGAGAGCGGAATCCCGGCCCACGCAACAAAGGCGAGTGAGCCGTCAGCGTACGCGAGTTCTCGCGGATGACGCGTGGCGGACCTCTCAGGTTTCTGCCACCCGGGTGTGGCGTACGCCACGCCGCCCCGCGTCCAAGCACGCCGTCGCGTTCGTGACATTGCTCCACATAGAGGACAAATGATGGTCCCAGTGGCGCCGATCTTCATGATCAACCCGGTGACGCCGGGTGAGCGGACGGATAATTTCATCCAATCTTCAGGTGAACGGAACTATAAGTGCGGTAAATCGAACTCACACCTGATCAATGGAATTGAAGGGTTTGGCCATGGCGGATTAGCGATTCATTGGAAATTGACATCATCCTGAGAGGAATCCCACATCACATCGTCATCACAAAGCGAGTGATTCGCCCTGGAACACAGCTCACTCGCTGTAACGTCGATTGAGTGCGTACCAAACGATTGCTGACTCGTCTTGACCGGGTGTTCGCCCGGCTGGACCGTGAGCCGGAACGACCGGCCCACATCGATGTGCCGGTCATGAACCGGCACAGGGTCGTGCTCTTCACCGCGACTCTGGCCTTCTACGTGGCCATCGTGTGGGCCGTCGTGATCACCTCATGGCTGGTCCGGCTCGACTGGCAGGTCATGTTCTTCCGCCCTTATCAGCAATGGCCGGAGATCCATGCGTTCCTCGACTACTACGTAGTACTCGGCCAGCGCGGCCCCACCGCGGTGATGGTCACCGCCTGGCTGGGCTGGCGCTCCTGGCGGCAGCACACCCTGCGCCCCCTGCTCACGCTTGGGGCCTCACTGCTGCTGCTGAACATCACGGTCGGCGCCGCCAAGATCGGCATGGGCCGCCTCGGTCCGCACTACGCGACCACGATCGGCTCGAACGAGATGGGTCTCGGCGGCGATATATTTCCGTCGGGTCATACCGCGAACGCCGTCGTGACCTGGGGAATCCTGGCCTATCTGGCCTCGACCCCACGGGCCAGGAGATGGCTGTCCGCGGTCTCCGCCGTGGTCTCCCTGGGCGTCGGTCTGACCACCGTCTACCTGGGCACGCACTGGCTGAGTGACGTGGTCCTGGGCTGGGCGGCGGGTCTGCTGATCCTGCTGGCGCTGCCCTGGTTCGAGCCGCTGATCGCCCGCGCGGAGGTCTGGATCTTCGCCCTGCGCGACAGCTGGCGTGCCCGTCGCGCCCGTACCGCACCCGTTCCCGCAGGTACACCCGCCCCCGCCCCGGTGGGCGCGCCGGTCATGGTCACGCACCCCACCGGCGTGGAAGGGGACATGCCGGCGCACGAGACGGCCGCTTCCCGCGCGCCGCGGACGCCGGTCACCCTGGCTCCCGGACCATCCACGACACGCTCCGAGCGCACCCCCGTCACCCCGGTCGGCAGCCGCCGCCCGCCGCAGCCGGACCGGGTGCCCCGCACACCCACGAATCCCTCGACCCGCCCCGCGACAGGGGCCTGAGCACCCAGAACCCGCGGGGCCGGTACGCACAGCCTCTCCCCGCAACGCGAAGGCCCCCGGCTCCTGACGAGCCGGGGGCCTTCGCGCACACCGTCGACGGCGTCGCCCGTCAGCCCTTCCAGCAGCGGGTCACCCTGCCGTCGCTGACCTCGAAGTTCAGCCGCCCCGCGCGGTATTCCATGGTGATGATCGTGCCGGGCGGCAGCGAGCGCACCGTGGACCAGCCGTGCTCGCGTGCACGACGCTCGGCGCTTCTCGCCTCCAGCCCGACATAGGGTTCCGTGCTGTCCTGGGGCTCTGCGGGAGGAGTCGGAATGGGTGCCATGAACGCCACGTTAGGCGGCCCTCCGTCACCGGGGAAGCCCGACCCCGCACCATGCCCCGCTTATCCCTCTCCGGTCACACTTCTGTCACAGGATCACGACACGCGTTTCGACTGAACTCCGTCACACCTACGAGGGTTCGGTACGCGTCTCGCACACCTTCGAACGTAATTCGGGACTGCCCCGACAGTGCCCCGAATAGCCCGGTGGATTGCATGGATCCGGCCACCCGTCTACGCCTTTCCATTCCGATTCCGGGGCGTGCTCCGGGAGCTGACACCGCATAGGAAATACACGGTTCCAACACACAACCCCCGCGCGCCCTCTGTCGGACCGAGGGGCGGCGCGAGCATCATGGCGTGAGCTTCAGCAGGCCCAGAACGCGATCGCGAAGGGGCGAGCGATGGGGACGGACACCGCGCAGGCGGCGGCGCGACCCGTACGGACCAAGCAGCCGGGGCGCGTGATCGTCGACTGGCTGACCACCACCGACCACAAGAAGATCGGGCACCTCTACCTGATCACGTCGTTCACGTTCTTCCTCATCGGCGGCCTGATGGCGCTGCTGATGCGCGCCGAACTCGCCCGGCCGGGCCTGCAGCTCATCGACAACAACCAGTTCAACCAGCTCTTCACCATGCACGGCACGATCATGCTGCTGCTCTTCGCGACCCCGACCTTCGCCGGGTTCGCCAACGAGATCATGCCGTTGCAGATCGGCTCCCCGGACGTCGCCTTCCCCCGCCTGAACATGCTGTCGTACTGGCTGTTCCTCTTCGGCGGCCTGATCGTCCTCGGCTCACTCCTGGTGCCCGACGGACCCGCCGCCTTCGGCTGGTTCGCCTACGCGCCGCTGAACAGCCTGGAGCGCTCGCCGGGCATCGGCGCCGACATGTGGATCATGGGGCTCGCGCTGGCCGGCTTCGGCACGATCCTCGGCGCGGTGAACTTCATCACGACGATCATCGGGATGCGCGCGCCCGGCATGACGATGTTCCGGCTGCCGATCTTCACCTGGAACACCCTCTTCACCTCGATCCTCATCCTCTTCGCGTTCCCGGTGCTCGCGGCGGCGCTGCTGGTCCTCGAGGCGGACCGGCGGTTCGGCTCGCAGGTGTTCGACGCGGCGAACGGCGGGGCGCTGCTGTGGCAGCACCTGTTCTGGTTCTTCGGGCATCCCGAGGTCTACATCATCGCGTTGCCGTTCTTCGGGATCATCACGGAGATCCTGCCGGTCTTCAGCAGGAAGCCGATCTTCGGCTATCTGACCCTGGTCGCCGCGACGATGGCCATCACCGGTCTGTCGGTGGTCGTGTGGGCGCACCACATGTTCGCGACCGGCGCGGTGCTCCTGCCGTTCTTCTCGTTCATGTCGTTCCTGATCGCGGTGCCCACGGGAGTGAAGTTCTTCAACTGGACCGGCACGATGCTCAAGGGGTCACTGTCCTTCGAGACCCCCATGCTGTGGGCCGTCGGCTTCCTGGTGTCGTTCCTGTTCGGCGGCCTGACCGGGGTGATCCTGGCCTCGCCGCCCCTCGACTTCCACGTCACCGACTCGTACTTCGTGGTCGCCCACTTCCACTACGTCGTGTTCGGCACCGTCGTCTTCGCGACCTTCGGCGGCTTCTACTTCTGGTGGCCCAAGTTCACCGGCAAGATGCTCGACGAACGGCTCGGCAAGATCCAGTTCTGGACGCTCTTCGTCGGCTTCCACACGACGTTCCTGGTGCAGCACTGGCTGGGCGCCGAGGGCATGCCACGCCGGTACGCCGACTACCTCGCCGCCGACGGCTTCACGGCGCTGAACACCCTCTCGACGATCGGCGCCTTCCTGCTGGGCATCTCCACGCTGCCGTTCCTCTACAACGTCTGGAAGACCGCCAAGTACGGCACCAAGGTCGACGTCGACGACCCCTGGGGCTTCGGCCGCTCCCTGGAGTGGGCGACCTCGTGTCCGCCCCCGAGGCACAACTTCAAGACGCTGCCCCGGATCCGCTCCGAGTCCCCGGCGTTCGACCTGCACCATCCCGATTACGCGGCGGTGTCGCCGGCTGCCCGGCCCGCTCCAGAGCCCGGGACAGCCGGTCCCGAGCCGTCCTGATCGCCCCGGTGAGCTCCGCGGGTTCGAGCACCTCGAACTCGAAGCCGGTCATCATCACGTGAAGCACCATCACATCGAGGCTCGCCGCCCCGGTCCGCAGGATGCAGCTGTCCTTCCCCTCGGCCTCCAGCATCCCGGCGGTGGGCGAGATCCGCTCGACGGCCTCCTCCATGGGCACCAGCAGCCTGACGACGGCATGCGAGGCGTACACCCGCCTGGAGACGCCTCTGGAGACGTACTCCGCCAGGTCCTCGGCCGGTGGCGTGCGGGGTGTGAAGCGCGGTCCGTGCGGTGGCGTGGGCGTGATGCGGTCCACCCGGAAGGTACGCCAGTCGTCGCGGTCGAGGTCCCAGGCGACCAGATACCAGCGGCGCTCGGTGCAGACCAGCCGGTGCGGTTCGACCGTACGGCGACTGGACTCGCCCTCATGACTGCGGTACTCGAAGCGCAGCCGCTCGGCGTCCCGGCAAAGGTTGGCCAGCTCCGTGAGCACGGCGGGATCGATGGCGACGGCTGACGGCTGCGAGCCGCGCAGCATCGGCACGGTGAACGCGTTCAGGGCGCTCACCCGGCGGCGCAGCCTGTGCGGCAGCACCTGTTCCAGCTTGGCGAGCGCGCGTACGGAGGTCTCGCCGATGCCCTCGATGCCCTGCCCCGCGGCCGTCCGCAGCCCGACGGCCACGGCCACCGCCTCCTCGTCATCAAGGAGCAGCGGCGGCAGCTCGGCCCCCGCGCCGAGCTGATAGCCGCCGCCCGTGCCGGGGCTGGCGTTGACGGGATAGCCCAGCTCCCGCAGCCGGTCCACGTCCCGGCGCACGGTCCTGGGCGTGACACCGAGCCGGTCCGCCAGGTCCGCCCCGGACCATTCCCGATGGGCCTGAAGCAGCGAGAGCAGACGCAGCAGCCGTGCGGAGGTCTCCAACATGGGGTTGAGTCTGGCAGCCGTTGCGGACACCTTCGGTCCGCAAGGGGTTGTTCGCCCCCTCCGCCCCAGACCCCGCTCCTCAAACGCCGGAGGGCTGAGGATTCTCAGCCCGTCCGGCGTTTGAGGACGAGCGCGTTCAGCGCGATGCGGGGGTCTGGGGGCGACAGCCCCCGGAACAAGGGACGGGTAGGGGCGGAGGGGGCGAAAAGACCACCCCGCCCCCCCTGCCCCGCCCCCCTCAAGGCCGATAAGCCAGCTGCCGCACCTCAAAACAGTTGCTGTCCATCTCCCCCTGGGAGACCCACCCCCGCGCGTCCTCCCACCGGGCCACCGACAAACACGTCCTCCGCGTCGAGGGCGGCGCGGCCAGCCGCTCGTAGACGACAGGAACCAGCAACCCCTCGGCGCTGTAGGGCTCCCCCCGGTTCATGAACCGGTCGACGCACGCCCGCGTGACCCCCGAAGACACACAGGACTCGGCCGCATCCGAGAACCACATCGCAGCCGCCCACCCCTCCAACTGCCACTGGGAGTGCGTCTCCAGCCCCTTCGTCGCCTCACGAAATTCCCGCACGGCGGCATTCCCGGTGTCCTCGTAGTTGCGGCTGGCCCCGGTGGCCCACAGGGCGTTGCGGCACCGCGGCGAGTCCGCGTAGTCGGAGGCAACGGCGGACGTCCAGTTCTGCACATTGGTGACCTTGGCGATGACCGAGGCCCCGACGGCGTCCATCGCCTCGCAGAGCTGCGCGTTGCCATGCGTGTCGAGGGCGTCGAAGACGAGATCGGCGCCCTGTTCCTTCAGATCGGCCGCGGCGGCCCGGAAGTTGGGGAGCGCGAAGTCGACCTGTTCGGTGACGACCTCGTAGCCCTCGGCCTTCAGCCCCGCGGCGACGAGCCCGGCGTAGGAGGCCGACGCGGACTGGTTGTAGGAGACGACGGCGGCGGTACGGGCGCCCTGCTCCCGCTTGAAGTAGCGGTAGACCTCGGTCCCGCCGTACAGCTCACCGCCCCAGCCGGGCGTGCCGGCACGGGGCGCGAGGCTGCCGTAGATCCCGTAGAGGTAGGGATAGGTGTCGTAGGCCGGCCCGATGGGCTGCCCGCCGATGTCGGGCACGCGCGCGTGGGACACGCGAGGAGCACCCGCGTAGTCGAGGGCGGTGGTGGCGACGAGGGCGACGACCTTGTCCTCGTCGACGAGTCGGTGCACGCACTCGTTGTTGCCGACCCCGCTGCCGCCGTCGTCACACAGCCGCACCTCCACCTGCCGCCCGCCGATCCCGCCACGCGCGTTGAGCCGGTCGAAGTAGGCCTTCGCCCCGTCGCGCGGTCCGGTGAAGGCGGAGCCGCCGACGGGGCTGGTGGCGCTGGTGATGATGCCGACGCGGATCGGTGCGGTGCCCCCTTGCGGGGCGGGCGTGGACCGGCCCTCGAAGTCGCTCTCCGGGAGGCGGCTGCCGCAGGCCGCGCTCAGCAGGAGCAGCAGGCCCGCGGCGAGTGCCTCAGCAGCCCGGGCCCGGCGACGCATTGCCGCTCAGTTGCACCAGGGCGCAGAGCGTCTTCACGGACACCTTCCAGGTGCCGTCCTGCTCGACCGCCGTTCCGGAGGCGCCCGGCAGCGCGGTCGCGCCTTCCAGGAGCAGGGAGTACGTCACGTTCGCGTCGGCCGGCGAGGTGAACTCGACCTTCTCGACGACGGCCTCCACCTGCTGGCCGCGCTGATCACCGCTGAAGCCCTCCAGGACCTGCGTCATCTGGTCGCCGTTCTCCAGCACGGCCGTCTTGTCCTTCTGGGCGACGGCCGGGTCGAAGAACTTCACCCAGTTCTCCTTGACCTCCTGTTCGGCCGCCGCGGCATCGGCCGGAGCCGTGGGGCTGGGCTCCGCGCTGGTGGACTGTTCCACGGAGGGGGTGGGCGGGTTGGTGTCACCGCCGCCGCTTTCGTCGCTGCACGCCGTGAGGGCCGCGGCGAGGAACAGGACCGCCGCTGCCGCCACCCCCCGGCCGTTCCCCCGCCTGAGGTCGCTCCCGAGAACCATCTGGCTCACCACCGGGTGTCGGACCGGGCCAGGTGCGCCCGGTGCTTTCAGGGTCAGCTTGCAGAAGGCATAGTGCAAGCCATCGGCTGACATGGACAGTCAACGGACCAAAACACACGACGTGTTGGAGCCCCGGATGCGGACAGCTCGACTGCGGACTGTGCACCCCGTGCTATGGGCGGGGTGGGCCGCGCTCGCCGCGGGAGCGGTGTTGTGCGTGATCGGCTGGTACGGCATCTCGGGCGAGCGGTACGCGGAGCGGCAGCTGCCGTTTCTGGCGTCGTGCACGGTGCCCGGCGCCGCGCTGATCATCGCGGGCGCGGTGCTCCTCACCCACGGCAGGAACGCGCTGGCGGCGGCCCGCGTCGAGGAGCTGTACGGCCTCCTGGTCGCCGCCGAGCCCGCAGACGTGGACGAGTCCGGGCAGCCGGCCCTCGCCCCCGTCGCCACCAGCGGTGAGCTCCTGATGGTGCCCGGCGGCACACTGTGGCACCGCGCCGACTGCCCGCTGGTCGCCGGGAAGACGGAGGCCGTGCCGGTGGACTCGCTGCTGCTGGCGAGCGGGGAACTGGATCCCTGCCCGATCTGCGAGCCGTCCGCCGCCGATCCGGACGACTGATGGCGTCACTGACGTACGACCTCACCCTCGCCGGTCTCTCGGTCGGCAGCGCAGCCGCCCTCACCGGAATCGGGCTGATCGTCACCCACCGGGCGACCGGTGTCCTCAACTTCGCGCACGGCGCGATCGCGATGGTGTGCGCGTATCTGCTGCGCCAGTTGACGGTCGAGTGGGGCTGGCCGCTGTGGTTCGGCGCCACGGTGACGCTGCTCCTGGTGGCCCCGGCGATCGGCGTGGCCCTGGAACGCTTCGTCTTCCGCCCGCTGTCCGTCCTCGGCGGCGACCCGGCGCAGACGCTCGTCGCGTCCATCGGCGTCTTCGTGCTGCTCGTCGGCGGGGCGGCCCTGGTGTGGGGCACGGGGGCGCGCGCGGACGCGCCGACGCTGGTGTCGGCGGATCCGTGGGGGCAGCTGGCGGTGGCGGTCGCGCTGGCCGTGGGCGTCGGAGCCGTCACGCGCTGGACGCGCATCGGCACGGAGCTGCGCGCCGTGGTCGACGACCGTTCCCTCGCCGAGTTCGGCGGCATCGACGCGGACCGAGTGGCCGCGGCGGGCTGGGCGTTCGGCTCGTTCACGGCCGGCCTGACCGGCGTACTCCTCGCCCCGTACGTGCGCCTCGACCCGTACGGCATGCCCCTGCTCGTCATGGAGGTGCTCGCGGTCGCCGTGGTCGCCCGGATGCGCAGCCTTCCGGTGGCGGTCGTGGTGGCGCTGGGCATCGGCGTCGCGCAGAGCCAGCTGACCCGCCTGCACCCGTCCGGCCGGGGGGAACCCCTGCTCCAGGCGGTCGGCGCGAACCTGTTCGTGGTCGCGCTGCTGATCGCGGCCCTCGTCCTCCCGGGCATCGACACCCGCGCCGCGCTCCCGCGCACGGCGACGGCCCGCGTCGCGACACCGCCGGGGGCCTGGATAGTCGCGGTCGTCCTCTTCCTCCTGCCCCTGGGCTTCGCGGGCTCGGACCTGCATACGTCGGTGCAGGTGCCGGCGCTGGGCGTGGTGCTGCTGTCCTTGGTCGTCGTCACCGGCCGCGGCGGCCAGATCTCGCTCGGACAGGCGGCGTACGCCGGTCTCGGCGCCCTCTTCACCGCCCTGCTCGCTGCGGGCCGCTTCCCCGGCCTGCCCCGGCTGCCGGAACTGGCCGCGCTGGCCGTTGCCGTGATCCTGGTCGCCCCGCTCGGCCTCCTGACGGGCTGGCCCGCCATCAGCCGCCACGGCCTGGCCCTCGCCCTGGCCACCTTCGCGGTGGGCGTCGGCGTCAGCCGCTTCGTCTTCAGCCAGCCCTACGCCATCTCCGGCCTGTCCCTCGGCCGCCCGGCGGGCTTCGACGGCGACCGCGCGTACTACCTGCTCGAACTGGCCCTGCTGGGCTGCGCGTTGCTGGCGGCCGGCATGCTGCGCCGTGGCCGCACTGGCCGGGCCCTGGCCGCGATGCGCGACCACGAGTCGGGCGCGTCGGCGGCGGGAGTCCGCGTCCCGGCCCTGAAACTGACCGCCTTCGTGGCGGGCGCCGCCCTGGCCGCCCTCGGTGGCGGCATGCTCGGCATGGGGCTGCGCGCCTTCGACGCCACGGCGTACGACCCCGTCCGCGGCCTGCTCTGGTTCGCGGCGGTCGTCGTCCTCGGCGCCGACAGCGTGATCGGCGCCCTCCTCGCCGCGGCCCTGCTCGTGGGACTCGACGCCGGGGCGCGCGGCGGCGTGGCGGCGGCCCTGATCGGCGTACTGGCCGTCCTCGTCGGCCGCTTCCCCGGCGGCCCGTACGAGGCCCTGCGCACCGCCGCCTCCCGGCTGCGCCTGCGCCGCCGGGCGACCCTCACGCCCTTGGGCACCCACGTACGACGCCAACTGCGGCCGGTGCGGCCGAGGATGACCAGGGCCCCGGTACCGGCAGGAGCCACCGCGAGGACGTCCGCGGGGCGCACTGCACCGGCCCGGCCCGGCCGACGGCGCCCGGCAGTACCCGCGGTGGGCGAACACCGCAGCGGCCGCACCCTTGCCACCGGACCGGGACACACAGGCCGGCAACTCCCGGAACCCCCCGGACAACACGCACCACGGCCTGGCGCCGTGCCGCCCGCCGAGACAACGCCACCCGACACCACCGGACGGCACGGCGCCGACGAGAAGGCACCGGACACCGAACACACGGGAGACCCGGCCCAACCACCACAACATGGCCCGGCCGACACAACGCCGGCGCCCGCCGGTACGGCGCCGGCCATTCCCGCCGGACCGCCCCGCGTCGGCGCGGCGACCTCGGACGCCGAGCGGCCGGGAAGCACCGCGCACCCGCGGGGCGCCGCATCGGCCTCGCCGGGCGCGGCCGTTCCCCGACGTTCTCGCCTGCCGCTGGAGTCCGGCGCCCACCCGGCGCTCCGAGCCCGCCGACTGCACGTCACGTACGGGGGTTTCACCGCCCTCGACGGAGTCGACCTCGATGTCCGGCCCGGCCGGGTCACCGCGGTCGTGGGGCCCAACGGCGCGGGGAAGAGCACCCTGTTCCATTGTCTGGCCGGGACGCTGCGTCCCGCGGGCGGCCAGGTACTGCTCGGGGAGCGTGACATCACCCGGCTGGCCGCGCACGCCCGCACCCGGCTCGGGATCGCGCGGACCTTTCAACAGTTGGCAGTTTTCCCCTCTTTGACCGTGGCCGAAAACGTTCGGGTGGGCGCCGAGCAGGGACGGACCGCCGATCCGGGTTCCGTGGAGCGGGCGTTGCGGCTGTTCGGACTCGACGGGCCGGTGCGGGCGCTGCCCGCGGCGGGGCTGCCGACCGGCACCCTCAGACGCGTCGAACTGGCGCGGGCGCTCGCGGGCAGCCCGCGGGTGCTGCTGCTCGACGAGCCGGCCGCAGGACTCGACAGCGGTGAAGTGGCCGCCCTCGCGCGCGTGCTGCGGGCCCTCGCCGCGGACGGCATCGCCCTGCTCGTCGTGGAGCACGACCTCGACCTGGTCGCCGATCTGGCCCATACGGTCCATGTCATGGCGGCGGGGCGGATCGTCACCACCGGGCCGGCCGACCGCGTACTCGAAACGGGGTCCGGCGGATGAGTATCGCCCTGCGCCACGCGCGCGTGCGCTACGGCCCCCTGGAGGCCCTGCACGGCGTGACCCTCATCGCCCCCGGCCCCGGCCTCACCGTGCTGCTGGGCCGCAACGGCTCCGGCCGTACGACCGTGCTGCGCGCCCTCGCGGGGGCCGTACCCCTGTCCGGCGGGACCGTCGTCTGGGACGGCGCGGACGTCACCCGGCTGCCCGCCTACGAACGCGCCCGCCGCGGGCTGTGCTTCGTCCCCGAGCGCCGGGCCGTCTTCGGCTCGCTCACGGTCCGCGAGAACCTCGAACTGGCCGCCCCCAAGACCGGTTTCGCCCCCGCCCTCGACGCCTACCCCCAGCTTCTCCCGCTCCTCCCCCGCCGCGCCGGCACCCTCTCCGGCGGCGAACAGCGCATGCTCGCCCTCTCCCGCGCCCTGCTGACACGCGTGCGCGTGGTGCTCGTCGACGAGCCCGCGCAGGGCATGTCACCGACGGTCGCGGCACGCACGTACGAACTCCTGGGCGGCCTCGACGCGTGCGTGGTGGTCGCGGAACAGCGGCTGCCGCCCGGCCTGCGCGAGAGGCCGGGCCGGACGACGTACGTCCATGAACTGCGCCGCGGCGCGGTCGCGTTCAGCGGAGAGGCGGCTGAGGCGAGACGGGAACCAGAGAGGCAAAGGGAGACGGGGCCGCCAACGGCGGGCCGAACAGGGCGCGGTCCGAGGTCCGGGCGCCGTCGCCCGAACCCTTCGGGATGACGAGCAGGGTGCCCACGTTCAGCCGGTCCGGATAGAGCCCGATCATCTGCTTGTTGGCCTTGTAGAGCGCCTGCCAGCCGCCCTTGACCTGATACCTGCGGGCGATCGACGAGAGCGTGTCGCCGCGCTTCACCGTATGCATACGGCCCTGGAGTGCGTACCTCTTGGAACAGACGGGCCAGGCCTCCCATCCCTGGGCGGCCAACACCCCCTCGGCGACCGCGATCTGCTCCGCGCGCGTGGCCAGGTCGGCGCGCGAGGCGTACTTCAGACCGCCGAACTCCTCCCAGGTCGACGGCCAGAACTGCAGCCCTCCGTAGAAGCCGTTCCCGGTGTTCGCGTCCCAGCGGCCACTGCTCTCGCACTCGGCGAGACAGCCCCAGGGCCACTGGTCCTTGGCGCAGTCGTAGGGCACTCGTGCCGCCTGGGGACCGGGAAGCAGGGGCGGCGGGGCGGCGACGGCCCTGGAGGGTGCCAGGACTGCCAGCGCGGCGGCGACCAGGACCGCGTAGCGAACGGACTTGCCCGGCATGGTCGATGAGAGCCACTGGGGGTGCATCCGGCCCACGCTAGGCAGCCCGGCCGGGGCGCCCGTCCAGCCGCGCCCGGCCGGGTCGGGGCCCCACCCGGTCGGAGGACCGGCCGGACGGGACCCCGCACTGGCGGGTCAGGGCTCAGAGGTCGAGCCGCTGCCCGGGCACGATCAGGTCGGGATCGCCGCCGATGACGGCCTTGTTGGCGGCGTAGATCTTCCGCCAGGTGGTCCCGTGCGACGCCGCGATGGCGCTCAATGTGTCACCGCTGCGGACGGTGTAGTCGCCGCGGGACGAACTCCGGTTCGTGTGGTCGCCCGACGGACGCTCGGGCGTCTTCGACGGGGCCGCCTTGGGTGCGGACCTGGGAGCCGACTTCGTCGTCGCCGATCCTCCGGAGGACCCGGCACCCGAGGCCGCGGGCGCGCTGCCGGACGCTCCGGCCCGCGCCGAACAGGTGGGCCACGCGCCCCACCCCTGCGCACGCTGGACCTTGGTCGCGACGGCTATCTGGGCGCTCTTGGACGCCTTGTCGGCGGTCGACGCGTAGGCACCGCCGCCGTACGCCTGCCAGGTACCGGCGGAGAACTGCAGTCCTCCGTAGTAGCCGTTGCCGGTGTTGATGTGCCAGTTTCCGCCGCTCTCGCACTGGGCGATGCGGTCCCACACTCCGCTGTCGGCCGCCGCGGCATTGCCGCTCGTGGCGAGCAGGCCGAGCGGGGCGAGCAGGGCCGCCCCGGCGAGGACCGCCGTCGTACGTGTCGTACGACCCTTATGAGTGCTGTTGTTCTCGGCACATGCGGACATACATATCCCTCTCCACGGACCCGGGGTCCCCCAGGACAGGGCGCGATTCCCCGCGCGTATGACGCCGGTTGCCGCGCTCCGCCCCGTCCGCCGGAGGCTGTGCTGAGAGCTGGCTGGTTCGGCCGACGGACGTACCCGAGCGGTGCTCGTTGCACACGGCGGTGGAATCTATGGAGCCTGCCGAGCGATATCAACCAACTCCTTGTCATTCGAGGCCAGTTCACCGTTACCGTGGGTATCAGCTATATTCGGCCACCCACTTCATAGGGTGATTTCCTGATATGTCGACCTGTCGGTCCGGTGATCTGTGACCCAGCTCACCGGCTCAACTTCCCTAGTACCCCGAGAAGTTGGCTCGGAGTGACGGATTCCGCGGGTGACCTCACGCTGCGCTTCGGATGGTTCGATTCCGTTCGCTCCCGGGCGTGACTCCGGCCACAGATCGCCCGTTGTCATCTTCATGAGCCGGGGACCCCCGGATTCAGGTGCCGGGGGCCACCCGGCATCGCCACGCACCGCATCCCGAGGAGCCAGCGTGCCGCGCATGCTCGACGTCAGCGACGACGTACGCGCCGAGATCGGCGACGAAGAAGCCGACCGGCTGCTCGCCGGAGAGAACGCCCCGGGCAGTTACGACTGCACCTCCTGCCGCACCCAGGGCGATTCGGAACAGGAGCGCACCAGCACCGTCCTGTTCATCGGCGACGAGACCGCCGTCCTTGCCTTCGCCCACGCGACCTGCCTGCCCTCGCAGGTCGTCCAGGTCACCGAGGAACAACTCCAGGGCGCCGTCCGCTCGATCAGCGCCGAGGGCGGGCCGGTGGGCGCCGGGCCCGAGCAGGCCGTGCTCGGTGTCACCAGCGGACTCGTCCTGATCAACGGCGACTTGCACCCGGCGCTGGTCGTCGAACCGACCGGGCCCATCGTCCGCCCCGGCTCGACCGACATCGGCGACGACTTCCTGCCTCTCCTCATCGAGCAGGGCTTCATGCCGGTGACCACGCTCAACTCGGTGCCGCCCGTGCTGCACGGCTGGTCCGTGCTGCTCGCCGCCGGGCAGTTGCACGCCGTGCTCCAGCCGGGCACCGGCGGGGGCTCGCCCGTCGCCTGGTGGCAGGCGCACCAGGCGCTCCAGGTAGCCGACAGCTGGCGCGCGGCCGCCAACAAGCACCAGCAGGTGCTGCTGTTCGCGGCCCCGGTCGGCTCGATCGGCCGCCAGCCCCGCGAGGACCTGCTGCGCGACGCACTGGACAAGGCCGCCGCCAACGGCAAGCTCGTCGCCAGCGCGCTGCCGCTCGCCGGGACCTGATCGCTCCGCCGGGTTCGCCGGGGAACTGCGGTGCGTTGTCGGACGCGGGCCGTATGCGGCTGGTCGCGCAGTTCCCCGCGCCCCTGGCGGGGCGCACGCGCGCTCTCGGCGGCCTGCGAAAGCAGCGCGTTGGCCGCATCCGTAGCGGGGCCGGGGTCGTTGGCACGTACGTGCACACCTACGACGTCCCCCGCCGCCAGCCCTTCCAGCCGGTCCCCGTCGCGCGACCGGCCCAGGACCCCCCGGGCGGCCCATCGGCCACGCCGATCTACGACGCGCTCTACGCCGAGTGGGTCAGATCCTTCAGGGCCCTGCCCGGCGACCGCCACGGCGAGGAGGAGCTGGGCTTCGCGGCCTTCGGGAACCTCCCGCAGAGCACGAACTCCTTCAGCTCGCTCAGTTCGTACGGGTCCTACAGCCCGCACAACTCCTACAGCTCGTACAGCGCGGGGGCGTACTCCGCGCGGCAGCAGACGAGCGGACGGCAGCAACAGCACAGCACCGGAATGCACCACGTCCCGGCCGCACTGCCGCCCGCGCCGCGCAGGGGGATCTGAGGGCACAGCGAAAGGGGCGGCTCCTCACATGTGAGGAGCCGCCCCTTTCCCATGACTACTTCTTCTTGGCACCGCGCTTCTCGCGCACCCGCACCGAGATGTGGATCGGCGTCCCCTCGAAGCTGAACTCCTCGCGCAGCCGGCGCTCGATGAAGCGCCGGTAGCCGTGCTCGATGAAGCCGGAGGCGAAGAGCACGAACCGCGGGGGCTTGGTGCCCGCCTGCGTGCCGAAGAGGATGCGGGGCTGCTTGCCGCCGCGGACCGGGTGCGGGTGGGCGGCGACCAGCTCGCCGAGGAAGGCGTTCAGACGACCGGTCGGAACGCGGGTCTCCCAGCCCTCCAGAGCCGTTTCGATCGCCGGGACGAGCTTCTCCATATGCCGCCCGGTACGCGCGGAGACGTTCACCCGCGGCGCCCACGCGACCTGGAGGAGCTCGGTCTCGATCTCGCGCTCCAGGTAGTAGCGGCGCTCCTCGTCGAGGGTGTCCCACTTGTTGAAGGCGAGGACGATCGCACGCCCGGCCTCGACGGCCATCGTGACGATGCGCTGGTCCTGGACGGAAATGGTCTCGGAGGCGTCGATCAGGATGACGGCGACTTCGGCCTTCTCCACCGCGGCGGCCGTGCGCAGCGAGGCGTAGTAGTCCGCGCCCTGCTGGAGGTGGACACGCTTGCGGATGCCCGCCGTGTCGATGAACTTCCAGGTGATGCCGCCGAGTTCGATGAGCTCGTCGACCGGGTCACGGGTGGTGCCCGCGACCTCGTTGACGACCACGCGGTCCTCGTTGGCAACCTTGTTCAGCAGCGAGGACTTGCCGACGTTCGGGCGGCCGATGAGGGCGATCCGGCGGGGGCCGCCGACCGCGACGCCGAAGGTCTGTGCCGGAGCCTCCGGCAGCGCCTCCAGGACGGCGTCCAGCATGTCGCCGGTGCCACGGCCGTGCAGGGCGGAGACGGGGTGCGGCTCGCCGAGACCCAGGGCCCAGAGGTACGAGGCGTCGGCCTCGCCGCTCAGTCCGTCGACCTTGTTGGCGCACAGGACCACGGGCTTGCCGGCCTTGCGCAGCAGTCGTACGACCGCCTCGTCGGTGTCCGTGGCGCCGACCTTGGCGTCGACGACGAAGACGACCGCGTCGGCCGCGTCGATCGCGTACTCGGCCTGCGCGGCCACGGAGGCGTCGATGCCGAGGACGTCCTGCTCCCAGCCGCCGGTGTCGACGAGCTTGAAGCGGCGGCCCGCCCACTCGGCCTCGTAGGTGACACGGTCGCGGGTGACGCCGGGCTTGTCCTCGACGACCGCCTCGCGACGGCCGATGATCCGGTTCACCAGAGTCGACTTGCCGACATTGGGGCGGCCGACGACGGCGAGCACGGGCAGCGGACCGTGGCCCGCCTCCCCGAGCGCGCCCTCGACGTCCTCGACGTCGAAGCCCTCTTCCGCGGCGAGCTCCATGAACTCCGCGTACTCGGCATCGCCAAGCGCCCCGTGCTCGTGCTCGGCAGAACCTGCCGGGCCGTCGGGCTGGATGTGGTCGTTCATGAAGTCCGTACCTCGTAGTTCATCGTGGTGATCGGTGGTCCCCCGTATATCGGGAGATCCACTACTCAAGTGTCGCCTAGTGCCCGATGGGGCGCCCGGCGTTTTCCCGGCGCCCGGTGAGGCGCCTGGCGTTTTCCAGATGCGCGGTGAGCTGCTTCTGGATGCGCACGGTCGCCTCGTCGAGCGCCTTGCGCGTACGCCGTCCGCTGCCGTCGCCCGCTTCGAAGGGGTCGCCGAAGACGACGTCGACCCTGCTGCGCAGCGGAGGCAGCCCCTTGGTCAGGCGGCTGCTCTTCTCGGAACTTCCCAGCACCGCCACCGGGACGATGGGCGCCCCGCTGCGTACGGCGAAGTACGCGAGCCCGGCCCGCAGCGAGGCGAAGTCTCCCTCGCCCCTGCTGCCCTCCGGGAAGATGCCGAGGACCCCGCCGTTGTCCAGAACGCCGAGTGCCTTGGTGATCGCCGTGCGGTCGGCGACCGAGCGGTCCACCTTCAGCTGGCCGATGGAGAGCAGGAAGGGATCGAGCGGCCCGATGAACGCTTCCTTCTTGATCAGGAAGTGCGTGGGCCGGGGCGCCACGCCCATGACCATCGGTCCGTCGATGTTGTGCGCGTGGTTCACGGCCAGGATCGCCGGGCCGCTCGCGGGAACCTTCCAGGCCCCGAGAACGCGCGGCTTCCACAGGCCGTACATCAGTCCGACGCCGATACGGCGCCCGACCTCGGCACCCCGTACCGATGGTGCTTCGGTCACTTCGCGGCCCGCTTCTCCTCGACGAGGGTGACGACGCACTCGATGACCTGCTCGAGCGTGAGCTCGGAGGTGTCCACCTCGACCGCGTCGCCGGCCTTGGCGAGCGGGGACGTCTTACGGCTGGAGTCGGCCGCGTCCCGCTTGACCAGGGCCTCCTTGGTGGCGTTGATGTCGGCACCCTTCAGCTCACCGTTGCGCCGGGCGGCACGCGCCTCGGCGGACGCGGTGAGGAAGACCTTCAGGTCTGCGTCGGGCAGCACGGTCGTCCCGATGTCACGCCCCTCGACGACGATCCCGTTCTCCGCGCCCGCGGCGATCGAACGCTGCAGCTCGGTGATCCGCGCGCGCACCTCGGGTACCGCACTGACCGCGCTCACCTTGGAGGTGACCTCGTCCGTACGGATCGGGCCCGCGACATCGGTCCCGTCGACGGTGATGGCCGGTGCGGCCGGGTCGGTGCCCGAGACGATCTCCGGCTTGCCCGCGGCGGCTGCGATCGCGCTCGGGTCCGTGATGTCGATCCCGTTGCTCACCATCCACCAGGTGATCGCCCGGTACTGGGCACCCGTGTCCAGGTAGCTCAGTCCGAGCTGCGAGGCCACCGCCTTCGAGGTGCTCGACTTGCCCGTGCCGGAGGGGCCGTCAATCGCGACAATCACAGCCGGTACGGTCCGGGCGGCGCCGTTTTCCACGGTGGGAACACCTTCCTGGTGCGGAGAGGAGGCTTGTGCGGGACGCGATCGCGCCCCGCACAAGGTTACTGGCTCCGCGGAGCCCGTATTACTGGCCCTTGCGGAGGCCTCGTCCTACCGGACCCGGGGGCTGCCCGGAGCGGGCTGTCGCCACAGGGCCGCCAGGCCCGCATGGTGAAGGCCGTTCCGGGCCGGCCGCCTGGGAGGACCATCGCGAGAAAGCCGTCCCGCGAGCAGGGCCGCACTGGGGGGCCGTAGTGAGCGGGCCCTCCCAGGAGGGACTACTGCCGCAGCGCCCAGCCCCGCTCCCGCAGCGCGGCGCTCAGCACCGGCGCCGCCTTGGGTTCCACCATGAGCTGCACCAGACCGGCCTGCTGCCCGGTCGCGTGCTCGATGCGTACGTCCTCGACGTTGACCCCCGCCATCCCGGCATCGGCGAAGATGCGGGCGAGCTGGCCGGGCTGGTCGTCGATGAGGACGGCCACGACCTCGTAGGCACGCGGCGCGGAGCCGTGCTTGCCGGGCACGCGGACCTGGCCGGCGTTCCCGCGCCGCAGGACGTCCTCGATCCCGTCGGCGCCCTCCCGCCGCTTTTCCTCGTCGGAGGACTGGAGGGCGCGCAGGGCCTGGACCGTCTCGTCGAGGTCGGCGGAGACGTCCGCGAGGAGGTCGGCGACCGGGCCCGGGTTCGCGGACAGGATGTCGATCCACATCGCCGGGTCGGAGGCGGCGATCCGCGTCACGTCACGGATGCCCTGGCCACAGAGGCGTACGGCTGTCTCCTCGGCGTGCTCCAGACGCGCGGCGACCATGCTGGACACCAGATGCGGCATGTGCGAGACGAGCGCGACGGCACGGTCGTGTGCGTCGGCGTCCATGACGACGGGTACGGCGCGGCAGTACGAGACGAGTTCCAGGGCGAGGTTGAGCACCTCGGTGTCCGTGTCCCGGGTGGGCGTCAGAACCCACGGGCGCCCTTCGAAGAGGTCTCCGGTGGCGGCGAGCGGCCCGGACTTCTCACGGCCGGACATGGGGTGCGAGCCGATGTAAGACGACAGGTCGAGGCCGAGCGCCTCCAGCTCCCGGCGGGGGCCGCCCTTGACGCTCGCCACGTCGAGGTAGGCGCGGGCCACCCCGCGCCGCATGGCGTCCGCGAGGGTCGCGGCCACGTGTGCGGGCGGCGCGGCGACGATCGCGAGGTCGACGCGGCCGTCCGGCGTCTCGTCGGTACCGGCGCCGAGCGCGGCTGCCGTACGGGCCTGCTCCGGGTCGTGGTCGGCGAGGTGGACCACGACGCCGCGACCGGCGAGGGCCAGGGCGGCCGACGTACCGATCAGGCCGGTGCCGATGACAAGGGCGGTTCTCACTGGGCGATGTCCTTGCGGAGTGCGCCCGCGGCGCCGAGGTAGACGTGCGCGATGTCGGCGCGGGGCTTGTCGGACTCGATGTGCGCGAGGAGTCGTACGACTCGGGGCATCGCGCCCTCGATCTCCAGTTCCTGCGCGCAGATCAGCGGCACGTCGACGATGCCGAGCTTGCGTGCGGCGGCCGCCGGGAAGTCGCTGTGCAGATCGGGCGTCGCGGTGAACCAGATGCTGATCAGGTCGTCGGTGGTGAGGCCGTTCCGCTCCAGGACGGCGGTGAGCAGCTCGCTGACCTGCTCGTCCATGTGGCCGGCCTCGTCCCGCTCCAGTTGGACGGCGCCCCGGACCGCTCGTACCGCCACGGTGATGCTCCTCGCTGGTGTACTTACACGTCTTGTCACACCAGCGTAGTCAGCCCGCAACGCGCGGGTGCGCGGCGCCCGGCTGACGAGACGGGGGCCGCGCACGCACCGCGAGGTGTCAGACCTGCTGCGCCTTGATGAGGTCCTCCAGGGAGGCGGCCGGCAGCACGCCGTTCGGGGTCAGCTTGTCGACCGCCTGGGGCAGGGTCTGGGCGATCTGGTCCGCGGCCTGGTCCGAGGTGACCCCGGCCTGGTCGGCGACCTGCCTGAGCGTCTCGTCGGGCAGCGCCTGCTGGATCTGCGCGCCGGTCACGGGCTGGTTCGCGCCGGTGCCGACCCAGGAGTCCTTCTGCGCGGTGAGCCCGGATTTGGCGAGCATCTCCAGAAGTCCGCCCAGCGGATTGCTGCCGCCACCCGAGCCACTGCCCGAACCGCCCGCCAGGGACTGGAGCAGCGCCCCCAGAATGCCCGCGCCGGCACCACCGGACGTCCCGCCCTTGCCGCCGCCGAGGAGACCGCCGAGCAGGCTGCCGAGATCGTTACCCGCCATGGTCACGCCTTTCGTGAGCGCGGCCGGCGGCAGGTCACCGCCCGGCCTCGGACTCTGCCAATGTCACTCGAATTGCCCTGTTCCGCCACTTGTGGTGAGAACACGCCTGTGCGCCTCTGGACGCCGGGGCGCGGATCCGCTCTCATGGCCGGGAGACTCGCCTCGGGGGAGGCCCGTATGGCCCGTATGAAGCGTCCAGGACCCGTTGTCACCCTTCTCGCGGGACTGGTGCTCGGCCTGTTCCTGCTGTCGCTCAACGCGACGACGGGGACGAAGAGCGCGTCGTCCTACCAGGAGGAGGCGCCCGCCTCGCCGAGCCCGAAGCAGAGCGCGACACCCGGCGAAGGCAAGCCGTCTCCGTCGCCGACTCCGTCGAAGACCGCGCAGCCCGACGCCGACTACGCGGGCCGTACCGACGACGACTCCTCGGCGATCGCGGTCTCCCTGCGCGACGGCAGGGCGATCGCGTACTTCTGCGACGGCCACGACAAGGAGTCCTGGCTGAAGGGCGACGTCAAGGACGACGGCTCGATGAAGCTCACCGGCAAGAACGGCGCCGAGCTGAAAGGCACGCTCCAGGAGGGCAAGCGGATCCGCGGCACGGTCGACCTCGACGGGCAGCGCTACGGCTTCACCGCCGACAAGGCGGTCAAGCCGTCCGGGCTCTACCGGGCGACGGCCACCGTGCGCGGCGCCCTGGTCGACGGCGGCTGGGTCGTCCTGCCCGGAGACGGTGACGATCAGGTCGGGATCGTCAACCGCGACGGCAAGCCCGCACCCGCGCCCAAGATCGACCCGGAGACGGGCGCCGTGACGATCGACGGCGAGCAGCTCACCGCCGAGCCCGTCACCCCCTGACCTCTCGTTCCCTCATCCGACGCCCTCTCGCGCAGGGAGCCGTTCATGACCGTGGATCCGAACGCCGCCACCCGAGGCTTTCCGACTCCCCCGCCCGCCCACAGCCGTCCGCACCCGGCCCGCTACCTCGTCCCGGCCCTGGTCGCCGCCGCTGTGGCGGTCGGCCTCGGGGTGTACGGCAAGGTCCACGACCCCGCGGGGACCGCCTTCAACCTCGCCGGCTTCAGCAGCACGGGCGCCGTGAAGTCCTGGCTGGCGACGGTGGCGTTCGGCTTCGCACTCGTCCAGGTCGTCTCGGCGTTCATGGTGTACGGGAAGCTGCCGGGGCCGAGTTGGTCCGCGGCACTGCACCGCTGGTCGGGACGGATCGCGTTCCTGGTGGCGGTGCCGGTCGCGGTGCACTGCCTGTACGCGCTCGGCTACCAGACGTACGAATCGCGCGTTTTGTGGCACTCTCTCCTGGGTTGCTTCTTCTTCGGTGCCTTCAGTGCCAAGATGCTGCTGCTCCGCTCGGAGCGACTGCCCGGCTGGCTGCTGCCGATCGTCGGCGGACTCGTGTTCACCGTCCTCACCGTCATCTGGCTGACGTCCGCCCTCTGGTTCTTCCGCACCTTCGGAGTGACGACATGACCCAACGCCCGACGCGGCGCACGATTCTCCTCGCGAGCGGCGCGGCGGCTCTCGTCGCGGGCTGCAGCGAGTACGGCGGCAGCAACGACAGCGGCGACTCGTCGTCCGCCGGCGCCTCCGCCGGACAGGAGCTGGCCAAGACGACCGACATCCCGGTCGGCGGCGGCAAGATCTTCAAGGACGCGCAGGTCGTGGTGACCCAGCCGGAGAAGGACCAGTTCAAGGCCTTCACCAACATCTGCACCCACCAGCAGTGCCCGGTGGCGAGCGTCTCGGACGGCACCATCAACTGCACCTGCCACGGCAGCAAGTTCAGCATCAAGGACGGCTCGGTGGCCCATCCCCCGGCGACACAGCCGCTGCCGGAGAAGCAGATCAAGGTCGAGGGAAATTCGATCACCCTGGCGTGAGGCCGGCACGTACGCTCCGGACATGGATTCCGAGGCCCTGGTGCGCGACCACACGATCTACTCCTGCGTGATGGGGTCGCGCGCCTTCGGCCTGGCCACGGACACGAGCGACACCGACCGTCGGGGTGTCTTCCTCGCCCCGACCCCGCTCTTCTGGCGCTTCGAGAAGCCGCCGACCCATGTCGAGGGCCCTGCGGAGGAGCAGTTCAGCTGGGAGCTGGAGCGCTTCTGCGAGCTGGCCCTGCGCGCGAACCCGAACATCCTGGAGTGCCTGCACTCCCCTGTCGTGGAGTACGTCGACGACACGGGCCGCGAACTCCTCGCCCTGCGCGAGGCGTTCCTGTCCCGGCGGGCCCACGACACGTTCGCCCGCTATGCCCTCGGCCAGCGCAAGAAGCTGGAGGCCGACGTACGTCAGCACGGCGCCCCGCGCTGGAAGCACGCCATGCACCTCCTCCGCCTGCTGATGAGCTCGCGTGACCTGCTGCGCACCGGCGAGCTGACGATCGACGTCGGCGATCAGCGCGAGCCGCTGCTCGCGGTGAAGCGGGGCGAGGTCACCTGGCCCCGGATCGAGACCTGGATGACCCGGCTGGCGACGGAGGCGGACGAGGCGGCCGGCCGCAGCCCGCTCCCCGCCGAGCCGGACCAGGCGCGCGTCGAGGACTTCCTGGTCCGAACCCGCGGTGCCTCAGCCCTCCGTACGCCCCCGAGAGCCCTCCAGCCGGACCCGGACGACGAAGGCGTCCAGGGCGTCGTACACGGACGGGGCGTCCGGCAGCGCTGACACGCCCTGCGCCTCGTCCAGCAGTCCCTGCAGCCGCTCGACATCGGCCTCCACGCGCGCGTGCCGTACGTCCGCCGTCCCGTGCTCGCGCTCCGCCTTCGCGGCGATCAGGTCCGGCAGATAGGCGGGGGCCTCGGTCTCCCCGACGAGCGTGCGCAGATCGGCCTGCACCTCACCACTGCGCATCAGATGGATACCGGTGAGCAGCACTCGGAACGTGTAGAGCAGCGGCTTGAGTTCGCCGGTCCTCTCGAAGAGCCGCCACTGCGTGGTCGCGAACCCCCGGTAGTGGTGGGCGTGGTGGCTGGTGAGGACGCCGGGGGCGAGGGCGGCCAGTTCCCGGTGAGCGTCGGTGGTGTGCACGACAAGCGGCGAGAGGAGCTGCTCCAGCACATAGCCGTTGCGGCGCAGCATCAGCCGTACGAACTTGCGGAGGTCGTGGGTGACGAGGTCCATCTCGGTCCCGTCCTGATCCCACATCCGGGACCGGGTCTCCTCCGGCTCGCGGAGCCCGACCAGTTCGGCCGTCGGCAGGAGGTGGACGCCCCGCAGATCGACGTCCGAGTCACGCGACGGGAAGCCGTAGAGGTGCGCTCCGGAGACGGTGGCGAACAGCAGCGGGTCGGGCTGTTCGGACACCACTGCCTTGAGGTCGATGTCGAGAAGATCGGTCATCCCTCAAGCGTCCCAGAGCGCTCCCAGAGACATGAGGTCGCCCTGGTACTCGATGCGGTCGGCCCACGACGTCGGCCAGGCGTCCGAGCCGTGGTACGCCCCCGCGAAGGCACCGGTCAGGCAGGCGATGGAGTCGGAGTCGCCGGATGTGCAGGCGGCCCGGCGCAGAGCGGTGACTGGTTCGTCGACGAACATCAGGAAGCACAACAGGCCGGTGGCGAGCGCCTCTTCGGCGACCCAGCCGCCACCCGTGGCGAGGCAGGGATCGGCCTCCGGCGAGACCGTGCGCAGGGCGTGCCGGAGGTGGTCCAGGATCTCCAGGCACTCGTCCCAGCCGCGCCCGATGTAGTGCTCCGCGGTGGGGTCCTGGCCACGGGTCCACAGGTCGCCGAGCCAGCGGGAGTGGTAGTTGTGGCGGTTCTCGTACGCGTACGAGCGCAGCCGGCCGACCAGGCCCATCGGCTCGGTTCCGTTGGCGAGGAGCCAGATCGCGTGCGCGGTGAGGTCGGCGGCCGCGAGCGCCGTGGGGTGCCCGTGGGTGAGGGCGGCCTGCAACTGCGCCGCGCCCGCCCGCTGTTCCTCGCTCAGCCCGCGCACCAGCCCGACGGGCGCCACCCGCATGTTGGCGCCGCACCCCTTGGAGCCGATCTGGCTGGCCTCCTGCCAGGGGCGCTTCTCGTTCTTCAGAAGGTTGCAGGCGACGAGGCAGGTGCGGCCGGGGGCGCGGTTGTTTTCGGGCGACTGGTACCAGTCCACGAACTCCTCGCGCACCGGCCGCTCCATCCGCAGCGGGCCGAGCAGACCGCGGTCCATGGCCGTCCGCAGGCCGCGCGCCAGGGCCAGCGTCATCTGGGTGTCGTCGGTGACGATCGCGGGCCTGGGCAGGTCCATCTCGCGCCAGGGGCCGCACTTGGCGAGAATCGCCGGCACGGAGTTGAACTCGGTCGGGAACCCCATCGCGTCGCCGAGGGCGAGTCCGAGCAGGGATCCGGTGGCGGCACGTTTCGCGAGCGTCGTGGTGGTCATGTGGGTCGTCCTTCCTGGGTGGGACGCAGCAGGGGCGGGTGCAGGGTGGTGGCGCCGCCCGCGCGGTAGAGCGCGGCGGGTTTGCCGCGGCCCCCGGTGAGGCGCGCGGCACCCGGGACCTGGTCGACGAAGCCCGGGGTGGCAAGCACCTTGCGCCGGAAGTTGGGCCGGTCGAGCACGGTTCCCCACACGGTCTCGTACACCTGCTGCAGCTCTCCGAGGGTGAACTCGGGCGGGCAGAAGGACGTGGCGAGACAGCTGTACTCGAGCTTGGCGCCGACGCGTTCGTGGGCGTCGGCGAGGATCCGGTCGTGGTCGAAGGCGAGCGGATCGAGCGCGTTGTACCGCAGCCACTGGGCCTGCGCCGCGTCACCGCCGCCGTGCGGCTCGGGAGGGTCCGCGAGCAGCGCGGCGAAGGCGACGGAGACGACGCGCATCCTGGGGTCGCGGCGGGGTTCGCTGTACGTCCGAAGCTGTTCGAGGTGGAGCCCGGAGATGTCCGACAGGCCGGTCTCCTCGGCGAGTTCACGCCGGGCCGCCGTCTCCGCGGACTCGTGCGGCAGCACGAAACCGCCGGGCAGCGCCCAGCGGCCCAGATAGGGCTCCTGCCCGCGCTCGACGAGCAGCACCTGGAGCACGCCCGCGCGGACCGTCAGCACGGCCAGGTCGACGGTGACGGCGAAGGGCTCGAACGCGTACTTGTCGTAGCCCTCGGGTGCGTTGCCACCAGGCGCCCGGCCTTCCCGTGCGAGCACGTCCGTCCACCCCCTGCTTTATAGTCAGGACGACTAATAGTCATCACGACTATAAGTGAGGTGAGCGGGCTCACACAACCCTTCAAGTGGGCTGATTCGCGCGTTTGTTGACACGTCCGGAAGGCAAGAACGCCGCTCCGGCCGCAACGGCCCCTGGCGACACCCCACATCACGGGCTTCCCGAGGTCACGGGAGGCAGACGAGCCCCGGTCCGGAGAGGAATCGCGGCGGGCTCGGGCGCCGCCCCAGGAAGGCGAGCAGCCGGTCCTCGGGCCGGGACCAGGACGCCGGCACGCCCACCGGCTCGGCGAAGCGCCCACCCCGGTCCTCTTCCGCGACGAAGCACCGCGCCACGGGGAGCAGTTCGGTGGCGAGCGCCGGCGGAATCGGCCGCGACCGCCCGCACGCCTGGGCCACGTCCCATCCGTGTACGGCGATCTCGACGGCGCCGACGGCCGCCAGGAGCCCGAGATCCAGCGACCGGTCCCCCACGCCCGCCGAAGGCTCGGCCGACCGCACCTCGCCGGACATCACAGCCCAGGCGCCGAGCAGAGCGCACGCCCGCCGCCGGAAGGCACACACGGGATCGGCGGCCCACGGCGAGGGACTCAGGCCGACCCGCCCCGCGGCGACCCCTTCGTAGAGCGCGTCCACCGAGTCGTCGAGGTGCCCGAGCAACTCCCCCAGGTCCCACCGGGCACACGGCGTGGGCCGCCCCAGACTCCCCGGCGCCACGACGGCGACACTGCCCAGCGCGTACGCGAGCGAACGTTCCAGCAACTCCCCGGAGTTCATGTCGACCCACCCGCCCCAGAGGCCCTCAGAGGCTCCCCGGGCGCGTTTCCCGGCCCGCCGGGCCCGAAGGGCGGCGGACGGCGCACACGGCCCTCCAGGGCCGCCGGGCACGTACGCGTGGCGCTCGGCTGCAGGCAGCCCCACCCGGCGTACCCCTCGTACGGCCATGTCTCCCTCGTGGCGCCCATCGCGCGCCCCCTTCCCTCACCGGTACAGACCGCCGGCGAGCGGAAAACGCATCGGCCGGTCCCGGGGCAATCCCGGAACCGGCCGAAACGACGAGCGCCCCTGCGGGGACTCCTAGAGGTCGACCTCCTGCATGAGCATGCCGACCTCGGTGTTCGAGAGGCGGCGCAGCCAGCCGGACTTCTGGTCGCCGAGGGTGATCGGGCCGAAGGAGACGCGCACCAGCTTGTCGACCGGGAAGCCGGCCTCCGCGAGCATGCGGCGCACGATGTGCTTGCGCCCCTCGTGCAGGGTCACCTCGACCAGGTAGTTCTTGCCGGTCTGCTCGACGACACGGAAGTGGTCCGCCTTCGCGTACCCGTCCTCCAGCTGGATGCCGTTCTTGAGCTGCTTGCCCAGGTCGCGCGGGATCGGACCCACGATGTGCGCGAGGTAGACCTTCTTCACGCCGTACTTGGGGTGGGTCAGGCGGTGCGCCAGTTCACCGTGGTTGGTGAGCAGGATGACGCCCTCGGTCTCGGTGTCCAGCCGCCCGACGTGGAAGAGCCGCGTCTCGCGGTTCGTCACGTAGTCGCCGAGGCACTGACGGCCCTCGGTGTCCTCCATGGTCGAGACGACACCGGCGGGCTTGTTCAGCGAGAAGAACTGGTACGACTGCGTGGCCACGGTCAGCCCGTCGACCTTGATCTCGTCCTTCTCCGGGTCAACGCGCATGCCCTGCTCCAGGACGATCTCGCCGTTGACCTCGACCCGGGACTGCTCGACCAGCTCCTCGCAGGCACGCCGCGAGCCGTAGCCGGCGCGCGCGAGCACCTTCTGCAGGCGCTCGCCCTCCTCCTCGGCCCCGGGGTGGGTCTTGGGCGTCTTGATCTCCGGCTTGCCCGCGTACCGGTCGCGGTTGCGCTCCTCGGCCCGCGTCTCGAACTCGCGGGAACGCGCGGGCTCCGTACGGCCGCCGCGCTGCTGGCCCTGCCTGGGGCCGCCCTTGGCGCCGCCGCGGGCCGCGTTGCCGCGCCCTGACTTCGGTCCCTCGTGGGACGCGGCGGGGCCCACGTCGTAGCGGCGCTCCTCGGGACGGGGCTTGCCGGGGCGCTTCGGCTGCTCGTCGCGCCCTCCCGCGCTCCTCGGCTGGGAGCTGCTCCCACCGGTCCCGCGGGGGCTGCCGCTCCCACCGGTCCCGCGGGAGTTACCCGCGCCGGACCCGCGAGAGCTGCCGCCTCCGCTCGCCCCGCGGGAGCTGCCACCCCCGCTGGCTCCGCGAGAGCTGCCACCCCCACCGGTCCCGCGAGAGCTGCCGCCTCCGCCGGTCCCGCGGGAGTTACTGCTCCCACCGGTCCCGCGGGGGTTGCCGCGCCCGCTGTTCCTGCCACTACCGCTGCCACTGCTTCGCATCAAAGTTCCGTCGTCGTCGTGTCGTCTGCATCTGCATCCGGTGCGTCCGGATCGAACGACGGGACCCCTTCCAGCGTCTCTGCTTCGATCGCGTCCGCCTCTGGGAGGAAGGGCGCGAGCTCCGGGAGCTCGTCCAGGCCACGCAGGCCCATTCGCTCCAGGAAGTAGTTCGTCGTCCTGTACAGGATCGCACCTGTTTCGGGTTCCGTGCCCGCCTCCTCGACCAGACCCCGCTGCAGGAGGGTGCGCATCACGCCGTCGCAGTTCACTCCACGGACCGCGGAGACCCTGGATCGGCTGACCGGCTGGCGGTACGCGACGACCGCCAGGGTCTCCAGCGCCGCCTGGGTGAGCCGGGCCTGCTGCCCGTCCAGGACGAAGCGTTCGACGGCCATCGCGTACTCGGGCCGGGAGTAGAACCGCCAGCCCCCGGCGATGAGCCGCAGCTCAAAGCCTCGCCCCTGGATGGTGTACTCGTCTGCCAGCTCACGCAGCGCGGCCGCGATCCGCCGCTTCGGCCGCTCCAGGATCTTCGAGAGGTGCTCCACGGTCGCGGGTTCGTCCACGACCATGAGTACGGCCTCCAGGGCGGGCTTGAGATCGAGGTCGGCGACGGTGCGCGGCCCCGCCGGGATCTCGGTGGTGTCCTCGCTCACGCCTTCTTCTCCTCCTTGGGCACCTCGGGCGGCCGGTCGAACTCGTCCGTCACCCTCGGCTGCTCGTCACTGTCCCCGCCGGTCCAGTGCACGACCAGCTCCCCGAGGGCCTCGTCCTGGTCCAGCGACACGGCCTTCTCGCGGTACAGCTCCAGCAGGGCGAGGAAGCGGGCCACGACGGTCAGGGTGTCGTCGGTGTCGTCGACGAGGTCACGGAAACTGGCCGCCCCCAGCTCCTTCAGCCGCGCCACTATGATCCCCGCCTGCTCCTGCACGCTGACGAGCGGCGCGTGGATGTGGTCGACGTACACCTGCGGCTTGGGCCTGGCCTGCATCGCCTTCACGGCGAGCTTCGCGAACCCCTCCGCCCCGATGCTGATGACCACCTCGGGCAACAGCTCGGCGTGATGGTCCTCCAGCCCGACGGTACGGGGGTAGCGGCACGCCTCTTCGTCCAGGCGGGCCTGGAAGATGTCCGCGATGTGCTTGTACGCGCGGTACTGCAGGAGCCGGGCGAAGAGCAGGTCCCGGGCTTCCAGGAGCGCCAGGTCCGCCTCGTCCTCGACCTCGGCCGACGGCAGCAGCCGCGCCGCCTTGAGATCGAGCAGGGTGGCCGCGACGACGAGGAACTCGGTCGTCTGGTCGAGATCCCAGTCCGGCCCCATCGCCCTGATGTGCGCCATGAACTCGTCGGTGACCCGCGACAGCGCCACTTCGGTGACGTCCATCTTGTGCTTCGAGATCAGCTGAAGCAGCAGATCGAAGGGGCCCTCGAAGTTCGCGAGCCGCACCTTGAAAACACCGTCGTCGGGCTCGGCGTCGGCCTCGGGCTCGGATTCGACGGGGACAGCAAGTTCGACGGGAGCCTCAGGCTCGGCGGGCACTACGGGAGCTGCGGGATCCTCGGGTACCGCGGCCTCTACGGGAGCCTCGGGCTCGACCTCCGCCGCAGACTCCACCGGCTCCTCGCCCGGTGGTGGAACCGCCCCGGGCCCCCGCCCCAGAACACGCCGACGACCGGCGCCGAGGCCGGAGGCGGGAACGGAAGCGTCATACGAGGGCATAGCGCTCGCAGGCTACCTCCTAGCGCCCACGAAGCCGTCGTACGAGAATGCTCGCGTCCCCACGGGATTCGAGATCGGCGAGCACGACGGCGACCGCCTCGCGGACGATCCGCCCGCGGTCGACGGCGAGACCGTGCTCACCGCGGAGCACAAGGCGGGCGTGCTCGAGGTCGATGAGCTCCTCGGCCGACACGTACACGGTGATCTTTTCGTCGTGCCGCTCACGCCCGCTGGGCCGGCGCCCCTGCCCCTGGCCCCGGCGCTTGCGGGACTGCCCGGCGGCAGAACCTTCCTGCGCCGCCTGACCTGCTCCGGAGCGCTCCTGAGCGGCACCCCGGCTGCGGGAGCCCCCCGCGCCGGAGTCGGCGGCGACGTGTTCGTCGCCCTCGCCGTCGCCGCCCTGGACGGGCACCGACTGTGGCGCGTCCTCCCCGGCAGCCGCCGAGTCGCTCTCACCCGCGGGACCCGGTACCCGGGCCTCGCCGTTGGTCCGGCGTGAGGGCGTGGAGGACTGGAGCGCCATTCCCCCGGTGGTACGGAACAGTTCGTCGGCCCCCGGCAGACTCACTCGGCGTGACACCGGGCGAGCACCTCCCTGGCGAGCTGACGATAAGCGGCGGCACCGACGGAGTTGGAGGCGTACGTGGTGATCGGCTCGCCGGCGACGGTGGTCTCCGGGAAGCGCACCGTGCGCCCGATGACCGTGTGGTAGACGTGATCGTCGAACGCCTCGACCACGCGCGCGAGCACCTCACGGCTGTGCACCGTGCGGGAGTCGTACATCGTGGCGAGGATGCCGTCGAGCTCCAGCTCGGGGTTGAGCCGCTCCTGGACCTTCTCGATGGTCTCAGTGAGCAGCGCGACACCGCGCAGTGCGAAGAACTCGCACTCCAGGGGCACGATCACCTTGTGGGCCGCCGTCAGGGCGTTGACCGTGAGCAGTCCGAGCGAGGGCTGGCAGTCGATCACGATGTAGTCGTAGTCGGCCATCAGCGGCTTCAGGGCGCGCTGGAGCGTGGACTCCCGCGCGACCTCGCTCACCAGCTGCACCTCGGCGGCGGACAGGTCGATGTTGCTGGGCAGCAGGTCCATGTTCGGGACCGCGGTCTTCAGGAGCACCTCGTCGGCCGCCATGCCCCGCTCCATGAGCAGGTTGTAGACCGTGAGGTCGAGCTCCATCGGGTTGACACCGAGGCCGACCGAGAGAGCGCCCTGCGGGTCGAAGTCGACGAGCAGGACCCGGCGTCCGTACTCCGCGAGTGCGGCACCCAGGTTGATGGTCGACGTGGTCTTGCCCACGCCGCCCTTCTGGTTGCACATCGCGATGATCGTCGCGGGTCCGTGGTCGGTCAGCGGGCCCGGGATCGGGAAGTACGGCAGCGGACGTCCGGTCGGACCCACGCGCTCACGGCGCTGACGGGCCGCGTCGGGCGCGAGCGTGGCCGCGTACTCGGGATCCGGCTCGTACTCGGCGTCGGGGTCGTAGAAGTGCCCCTCGGGCAGTTCGTCGTAGTCGGCGAAGTGGGTGCGGTTCTCGCCACTTCCGTTGCCGGCCATGGCGTTCACGTGATGGCCATCCATGCTCGGGTGTGCTGTCTGAGTCATCCGGGGACTCTTCTGGGCTGCGAAGGTGCGGACAGCGACGGAGCCGACAGCCTCGAGCCCCGTGGGGCCCTGGCCCCGCGTCGGCATTCCTGGTTGACCACCCCCGGGAGTAAATGTCGACTCATTCACAAGTCGTCTTACCTCCTTGGTGACCAGGAAACTTCTCGATAGGTCAGCGTGGCACCATGCCGACGGTTGGCGACTCTATGGCGTGTCACCGGTCCGCAGCAACACAATCCGCCGGACCCGACCTGATGTGTCGGCAACCGAACACCCCTCTGTCAAGGGCGTAAGGCCGTCGCACGGCAGGTTTCACCGGTGTACGAATCGGCTAAAGAGTTACCTTCGTGGCGAGTTGAACGAGTGTCACAAAGTGACTCGACACACACCCGGCCGGACCTTCTCGGGCAAGGTCCGGCCGGTTGTGCGGTGTTGACGACCCATGTTGACGTATCGCCTTTTTACCCGTTGATGACTTAGCCGAGCAAGGACTCCAGCTCGATGTGCTCGAGGCCGTGCGCCTCGGCGACCTCGCGGTAAACCACCTTGCCGTCATGGGTGTTGAGCCCCTTGGCGAGTGCCGCGTCACGGCGCAGCGCCTCGACCCAGCCGCGGTTCGCGAGCTCCACGATGTACGGAAGCGTGGCGTTGGTGAGCGCGTAGGTCGACGTGTTCGGCACGGCGCCGGGCATGTTGGCCACGCAGTAGAAGACCGAGTTGTGGACCGGGAAGGTCGGCTCGGCGTGGGTGGTCGGACGCGAGTCCTCGAAGCAGCCACCCTGGTCGATCGCAATGTCGACAAGAACACTTCCCGGCTTCATCCGCGAAACAAGTTCGTTGGTGACGAGCTTGGGCGCCTTGGCACCCGGGATGAGCACGGCACCGATGACGAGGTCGGCGTCCAGGACGGCCTTCTCCAGCTCGAACGAGTTGGACATGATCGCCCGGACCTTGGTGCCGAAGACCTTGTCCGCCTCGCGCAGCTTGTTGATGTCGCGGTCGAGCAGCGTGACGTGGAAGCCCATGCCGACGGCGATCTGTGTGGCGTTCCAGCCGGAGACACCGCCGCCGATGACGACGGCCCGCGCGGGCTGCGTACCGGGGACGCCACCGGGGAGCACACCGCGACCGCCGACCGAGCGCATCAGGTGGTAGGCGCCGACCTGCGGGGCCAGCCGGCCCGCGACCTCCGACATCGGGGCGAGCAGCGGCAGGGCGCGACCGGGCAGCTCGACGGTCTCGTAGGCGATCGCCGTGGTACCGGACTCGACGAGCGCGTCCGTGCACGCCTTGGAAGCGGCCAGGTGCAGGTACGTGAAGAGCGTCTGGTCCTTGCGGAGGCGGTGGTACTCCTCCGCGATGGGCTCCTTGACCTTGAGCAGCAGGTCGGCGGTGGCCCAGACCTCGTCGGCGGTGGCGAGGATCCGCGCACCGGCGGCGACGAACTCGTCGTCCGTGATCGAGGAGCCGAGACCGGCGTTCTGCTCGATGACGACCTGGTGGCCGTGGCGCACCAGCTCGTGCACGCCGGCGGGGGTGATGGCCACCCGGAACTCGTTGTTCTTGACCTCGCGGGGGATGCCGACCAACACGTCGATCACGGTCCTTGGCTCAGAGGGTTCTTGGGCTGTGCATGCCGAGGCGATACGAGCCCGGGCATTGCATGTCATACCCGACGCATGGGAGCACACCGGGAGACACCACGAAAGAACGCGGCGGAGCCAGTCTAATGAAGGGATTCCCTCTGTCTAGCCTTTCAATACATCAATCTTCTTCGGATGTACTACGGATTTCGCAGGCGTTAGCGTCTTGTTCCTTCGTTGATGCGCTCTCCGGGAGCTCATCACCCAGCATTCGCTCGGCCGCACCCCGGTGCAGCCGAGCCGCCGCCGGGTCGCCGAGCCGGTCCAGGGTGTCGGCCAGCCGGAGCTGCAGCGCGGCCTGCAGCCGTACGTCGTCCGCGCGGCGCGCCCACTCGGACGCCTCCTGGCAGGTGCGCAGCGACTCCTCGGGCCGCCCGGCGTACTCCTGGACCCGTGCCAGCTCGCTCAACGCCCTTGCCTGGGCGGCCACATCGCCGTTCTTGCGGTGTCCGGTGACCGCTGCCCGCCAGTTGCGCAGCGCCTCGCCGTAACGGCCCGCGTAGGTGTGCGCGGTGGCGATACGGCCGTACAGCCGGGCGGCGTCCACGCGCTCGTCGCGCGCGAGCCGCTCGGCGAGCGCCCGCCCGTACCAGTCGGCGGCCCGGTCGTAGTCCCCGAGCTCCTGGTGGGCGCCGCCTACGGATTCCATCGCGCGGCCGGTCGCATACAGGTCGTTCGCCTCGCGTCCGGCGTCGAGCGCGGCCCGGTAGCGGGCCAGCGCCTCGGGCGTACGGCCGGTCTGGGCGTCCAGATCCGCGAGGTTCAGCAGGGCCGCGGCCATCTCGCGGGGCAGTTTCCGGCGCTCGGCGACATCCAGGACGAGCCGGTGGATGCCGTACAGCTCGGGCGCGGCGGCCTGCGTACCGATGTGCGCGACCATCGCCCGTACCAGCGCGGCCATGAGGCGGCGGGCCAGCGTGTCCAGCTCGCCGTCGGCGACCGCCAGCCGGGCCGAGGCGAGCAGCGCGGGCTGCCGGATGCGCAGCCAGTCGGCGGCGGCCCGGGGGTTCGGGAAGCGCAGGGCGCGGGGCATCCCGGCGAGCTTCTCGCGGGCGGGCGAGCTGTCGGTCTCGGTGATGGCGCGGCAGGACACGAGCAGCCGTACGGTCCGCTCCAGCATCCGGGCGCGGGCCAGCTGGAGCTCGGCGGGGCGGTCATGGGCCTCGGTGAGGGCGCTCAGGAGGGGCTGCAGGCAGCCGGGCACCTCGTACTGCGGCAGCGGCGACCGTACGGACCGCAGGAGGCCGAGGCGGGTGAAGTCGTCCAGGGTGGTGCGGGCGGCGTTCACCGAGCAGCCGGCGAGCGCGGACGCGGTGTGCGGGTCGACCAGACCGGCAGGGGCGAGCGAGAGCAGTCGCAGTATCCGCGCGGCGGCGCTGGGCAGCGAGGCGTAGGTGAGCCGGAACATGCGGGACAGCGGCGAGCCCTCCTCGCCCTCGGCGCGCAGGTGCTTGGCGAGGTCGGCGACGGCCGACTGGGGGCGGGCCGCGAGCCAGCCGCCGGCGAGCACCAGGGCGGCGGGCTGGCCGGCGCACAGCTCGACCAGGTTCTCGGCGGAGAACGGGTCGACGGTGATGCGCACGGCGCCGGTGAAGCGGCCGAGCAGTTCGAGTGCGGACGTGGTGTCCAGGCCGCCCAGGGTGCAGGGGCGGACGTCCGCGATGCCGGTCAGCGGCCCGCCGGACACGGCGACGACCAGGCAGTCCGGCGTGTCCGGCAGCAGCGCGTCGACCTGTGCGGCGTCGGCCGCGTCGTCGAGCACGAGCAGGACGCGGCGGACGGCGAGTGCCTCGCGCAGCGCCTCGGCGAGGTCGTCGGCGTCCGCGCCTGGCGGCGTGGGCCGCTCCAGGGCGGTGAGCAGCTCCCGTGCGGTGCGCTCGGTGGGCACCGGAGTGCCGTCGGGTTCGGTGAGCCTGGCGCGCAGCACGCCGTCGGGGTAACTCTCGGCGACCTGCTCCGCGAGTTCCTCGGCGAGCGCGGTGCGGCCCGAGCCGGGCTTGCCCGCGATGAGCAGCACGCGCGCGCGTGGCGCCTTGCGGCCCGAGAGGGTGTCGAGTCCCGCACGCTCGATGTCGGCCCGGAGTTCCTTCAACTCTCTTGTACGACCGAGGAACTGACTCTCCGTGGGAGCGGACTCGGCAGCCGGGCACTGCCCCTCTGCCGACACCTTCGCGCCGTCGTTGTCCACCGCCTGATCCGTCACGGGCCACGCTCCCGTCCCACTGCGCGCGCAAACCCGCCGGGACTCCGGACGGGGCGTTTTCAGAGCCTAGTTCACGCTCTGCGACGATCCGTGCGGAGCGCGGCGGGTACATCCCCCGATCGGATCAGGCGATCGTAGGACTGTCTGCGTCAGACGGGTGTCAGGCGGACGTCATGACGCCGGACGGGCGGGCGTAGGGACCCCGGAGAAGATGACCTCAGACCTCGAAGGGGCGCGCCGGCCACGGCGCCTCCGCCGGGCGCAGTGCGTCGAGGCCGTCGCCGTGCTGCGCGGCGACCAGCGAAAGCACGCCGGTGGCGAGGCAGTTGTTGTGCAGTTCTCCGGCGAGCACGCCTCGTACGAGCTCCTGGACGGGGATCCGGGCCAGCTCCATGTCGGCCTCCTCGTCCTCGACCTCGAAGCGGTCTCCCTCGGCCTCGGAGAGGTCCCGGGCCAGGAAGATGCGGACGGCCTCGTCGCAGCCGCCGGGCGTGGGGTAGAGGTCGGTGAGGACGCGCCAGTTCTCGGCCTTGATGTGCGCTTCTTCGTAGAGCTCGCGCTGGGCGGCGTGCAGGGGGTTCTCGCCGGGGATGTCGAGCAGTCCGGCCGGGATCTCCCAGAGCTTGTGGCGAACGGGGTGGCGGTACTGGCGCAGCACCAGGACCCGGCCCTGGTCGTCGAGGGCGAGGATCGCCACGGAGCCGGGATGGACCTGGTAGTCGCGGCGGGCGACCGATCCGTCGGGCATGACCACGTCGTCCGTACGGACCGAGGTCTTGTTGCCGACGAAGGGGATCTCGCTCGCCCTGATCTCCCACTCCTCGGCGGTGTCCTTGATGGTCATGCCCTGTCCTCCCACACGTGCAAAAAGAGACCGGCCCCGCACAGGAACCGTTACCGGTACCCGCAACGGAAAACGGGGTGCACCCCTCGAAAGGCACACACCCCGGCCACCGTACAACCCTTGTGTTACTTGGCTGTCTTGCCTGTCTTGCGTCCCACCGCGGCCTTGATCAGGCCCGCGAAGAGCGGGTGCGGGCGGGTCGGGCGGGAGCGCAGCTCGGGGTGCGCCTGGGTCGCGACCAGGTACGGGTGGATGTCGCGCGGGTACTCGACGTACTCGACGAGCTTGCCGTCCGGCGAGGTTCCGGAGAACTGCAGACCGGCCTTCTTCTCCAGCTCGGCGCGGTAGGCGTTGTTCACCTCGTAGCGGTGCCGGTGGCGCTCCTCGACGTACTCCTTGCCGTCGTACACCTCGCGCGCGATGGAGCCCTCGGCGAGCTTGGCCGGGTACATGCCCAGCCGCATGGTGCCGCCCATGTCGCCGTCGCCCGCCACGATGTCGAGCTGCTCGGCCATCGTGGAGATGACCGGGTGGGCGGTGCCTGAGTCGAACTCGGTGGAGTTGGCGTCGGCGATGTCGGCCAGGTTGCGCGCGGCCTCGATCACGATGCACTGCAGGCCGAGACAGAGGCCGAGCAGCGGGATCTTGTTCTCACGGGCGTACTGGATGGCGCCGACCTTGCCGGACACACCGCGGTCGCCGAAGCCGCCGGGGATACAGATCGCGTCGACGTCGCCGAGCTGCTTGGCCGCGCCCGCCGGGGTCTTGCAGTCGTCCGAGGTGACCCACTTGATCGACACACGGGCCTTGTTCGCGAAACCGCCGGCGCGCAGCGCCTCGGTGACCGAGAGGTAGGCGTCGGGCAGGTCGATGTACTTGCCGACCAGCGCCAGCTTGATCTCGTGGAGCGGGCTGTGGACACGGTCCAGCAGGTCGTCCCAGGCCGTCCAGTCCACGTCACGGAAGGCCAGGTCCAGCTTGCGGACGACGTACGCGTCCAGGCCCTCGGTGTGCAGGACCTTCGGGATGTCGTAGATCGACTTGGCGTCGATGCACGCGACCACGGCCGCCTCGTCGA
The DNA here is from genome assembly GCF_042671685.1 of Streptomyces sp. NPDC127595. Classification (NCBI taxonomy): domain Bacteria; kingdom Bacillati; phylum Actinomycetota; class Actinomycetes; order Kitasatosporales; family Streptomycetaceae; genus Streptomyces; species Streptomyces sp. NPDC127595. Next base: position 367,151 of record NZ_JBHXWK010000009.1, read on the forward strand.
CATCGCACATCAGCGAGATCTTGCGCTTGATGGCGGTGGGCACCTCGCGGTCCGCGCGGAGCACGATCGCGTCCGGCTGGATACCGATGTTGCGCAGCGCCGCAACCGAGTGCTGGGTCGGCTTCGTCTTCAGCTCCCCGGAGGGGCCGATGTACGGGAGGAGCGAGATGTGGACGACGAACACATTGTCGCGGCCGACCTCGTGACGGACCTGACGGACCGTCTCCAGGAAGGGCAGCGACTCGATGTCGCCGACCGTGCCGCCGACCTCCGTGATGACCACGTCGACGTCGTCGGTGGCCATGCGGCGGATGCGGTGCTTGATCTCGTTGGTGATGTGCGGGATGACCTGCACGGTGTCGCCCAGGTACTCGCCGCGCCGCTCCTTGGCGATGACGGTCGAGTACACCTGGCCGGTGGTGACGTTGGCCGAGCCGTCCAGGTCCACGTCGAGGAAGCGCTCGTAGTGGCCGATGTCCAGGTCGGTCTCGGCGCCGTCGTTGGTGACGAACACCTCACCGTGCTGGAACGGGTTCATGGTGCCCGGGTCGACGTTCAGGTACGGGTCGAGCTTCTGCATCGTGACCCGCAGTCCCCGCGCCTTGAGCAACATACCCAGACTGGAGGCCGTGAGGCCCTTGCCGAGGGAGGAGGCGACACCCCCGGTGACGAAGATGTGCTTTGTCGTCGTGGCTGCGTTGTTTCGAAAAGCAGCGGGCGTCATGGCCAAAACGGGGCTCCCGTGGTCGCGGTCTGGGGTGCGTACCGGCGTGGTGTCCGAAGATCTCCGGAGGTGCCGTCGCTGCGGTTCGGGGGTTTTTCTCCCACCGGTCCACGGGCTACCAGGGTATCAGCGACGCGGAGAGGCCGCTTCCGGCCACGCTCCGCACACACGTCGCCACGCGCCCCACACGTCACTCACTCGATCGGCCGAGCCGGGTTACCTGGAGCGGCACGCGGATCTTCCAGGTGCGTCGTATCCTGCTCGGACACTCGCTGCCGAGCCCGGCCGACACACGGCGCCATCCCCGTCCGTATCCCGGAACACGTGAGCTCGTCAGTTCGTTTCGCAACGACAATCGCACCGACTAATTGACGTTTCGTAGCGACGCATTACCAACGTTCCCTTGACCGCAAAGAGCGACCGCCCCGCAGGGGGCGAGGTAGCCGTTCGACTGGAGTTGCACGTGGCCGGGCGCATCGAGGACTACGCACTCATCGGAGACATGCAGACAGCCGCGCTGGTCTGCAGGGACGGCACAGTCGACTGGCTGTGCCTGCCCCGCTTCGACTCCCACGCCGTCTTCGCAGGACTGCTCGGCACGGAGGAACACGGATTCTGGCGGCTCGGCCCGGCGCACGCGGCCGACGCCCCGCCGCCGACAGCGGCGCGGCGCACCTACCGCGGCGACTCGCTGATCCTGGAATCCGAGTGGGACACCCCACGCGGCACGGTCCGAGTGACCGATTTCATGCCCCCTCGCGACGGCGCGCCGCAGCTGATCCGGATCGTGGAGGGCGTCACGGGCCGGGTCCCGATGCGCTCCGCGCTGCGGATGCGTTTCAGCTACGGCCGTGTCGTGCCCTGGGTGCACAAGCACGAGGGACGGACGGTCGCCGTCGCCGGTCCCGACTCGGTGTGGTTCGACACCGCCTGCGAGACCTACGGCAAGGCGCTGACGACGTACGCCGACTTCACGGTGGCGCCCGGTGACCGGATCGCGTTCACCATCTCGTGGGAGCCCTCGCACAAGGCGCCGCCGGCGCTGCCCGAGCCGGAGCAGTCGCTGGAGGCCACCGAGGAGTTCTGGCGCGACTGGGTCGACCAGTGCACGTACCACGGCCCCTACCGCGAGGCCGTCGTCCGTTCCCTGATCACGCTCAAGGCCCTGACGTACGCGCCCACGGGCGGCATCGTCGCCGCGCCCACGACCTCGCTCCCGGAGGAGATCGGCGGCGTACGCAACTGGGACTACCGCTATACCTGGCTGCGTGATGCGGCCATCACGCTGTCCTCACTGCTGCGCACCGGCTACCGCGAAGAGGCCCGCGCCTGGCGCGAATGGCTGCTGCGCGCGGTCGCCGGCGACCCCGAGAACCTGCAGATCATGTACGGCATCGCGGGCGAACGGGAGTTGGGCGAGGCGGAGCTCGACTGGCTGCCCGGATACGAGGGTTCGACCCCCGTACGCGTCGGGAACGGCGCCGCCCACCAGCTCCAGCTCGACGTCTACGGCGAGGTCACCGAAGCCCTGCACCTCGCCCACATGACGGGCCTGTCCCGCAACGACTATGCCTCGCTCCTCCAGCTCAAGCTGATCCGCTACCTGGAGGACCACTGGGACCAGCCGGACGAGGGCATCTGGGAAGTCCGCGGCCCGCGCCGCCACTTCGTGCACTCCAAGGTGATGGCCTGGGTCGCGGTCGACCGCACGATCAAGCTCATCGAGTCCGGTGACGCGGACGGCCCGCTGGAGAAGTGGCGCGAACTGCGCGACGACATCCACCGGGACGTGTGCGAGAAGGGCTACGACAAGGAGCGCAACACGTTCACGCAGTCGTACGGCTCCAAGGAACTGGACGCCTCGCTGCTCCTCATCCCGCAGATGGGCTTCCTGCCGCCGGACGACAAGCGTGTGATCGGCACCATCGAGGCCATCCAGCGCGAGCTGTCGACCTCGGACGGTTTCATCCTGCGCTACCCGACCAGCGGCGAGGACGCGGGCGTGGACGGTCTGGAGGGCGACGAAGGTGCCTTCCTCGCCTGCTCGTTCTGGATGGCGGACGACCTCGCGATGATCGGGCGGGTCGACGAGGCCCGCAAGCTCTTCGAGCGGCTCCTCGCCCTCCGCAACGACCTGGGCCTCCTCGCCGAGGAGTGGGACCCGAGGCTCAAGCGCCAGGTCGGCAACTTCCCGCAGGCGTTCAGTCACGTTCCGCTCATCGACACGGCCCTACGGCTGACCGCTTCGGGCGCGTACGGCGGCTGACCGGCCAACTCTCCTGAACGCGCTGGATCCGTCGTGCCCGCCTAGGCTGAGAAGCAGTCCTGTTTCCCCTGTTGAAAGGGGCGGCTGCCATGGCTCCCCTCTCCAAGGCGGGCGCGGCTCTGGCCGCGCTCCGCGCGGATCTGGCCGGTGAGGTGCTCGCGCCGGACGACCCGGGTTACGACGAGGCCCGGTCGGTGCATAACGGGATGATCGACCGGCGTCCGGCGGTGATCGCGCAGTGCGCGAACGAAGCCGATGTCGTCCGTTCCGTGCGGTTCGGCCGCGAACTGGACCTGCCGATCGCGGTGCGCGGCGGTGGTCACAGCGTGTCCGGCATGGCTCTGAACGACGGTGGTCTGGTCGTCGACCTGCGCCCGATGCACGACGTGACGGTCCATCCCGGTTCGCAGTCGGTACGGATCCAGGGCGGCGCCCTCATGAGCCATCTCGACCGCGCCACCCAGCCCTACGGCCTTGCGACCACCGGCGGCCGGGTCTCGACGACCGGCGTCGGCGGCTTCGTGCTGGGCGGCGGCAGCGGCTGGCTGGACCGGCGGTTCGGCCTGGCCATCGACAATCTGCTCGGCGCCGAGCTGGTGACCGCGGACGGCAGTACGGTCCGGGCCACCGCCGAGGAGAACCCTGAGCTGTTCTGGGCCCTGCACGGCGGCGGCGGGAACTTCGGTGTCGCCACCGCGCTGACCCTGAGACTGCACGAGCTGCCCGAGTTCTCCGTCGCCATGCTGTTCTACCTGCCGGAGAACGGCCCCGAGGTGGTCCGCCTCTATCGCGAGATCATCACGACGGGACCGCCGGAGGCGAGCGGCGGCGTCATCTACATGACCGGCCCGCCCGAGGAGTTCCTCCCCGAGCATCTGGTCGGCAAGCGACTGTGCGGCGCGCTCCTGACGTACGCGGGCGGCGAGGAGGGCCTGCGCAAACTCGCCCAGCCGCTCCTCGCCCTGCCGCACGAGGCCGAGATCGTCACCGCCGTCCCCTACGCCGACTTCCAGTGCATGCTCGACGACCCGCCCGGCATGCGGAACCACTGGTCCGCCGAGTACCTGACGGGCCTGCCCGACGAACTCGTGGACGTCTTCTGCGCCCTCGGGAACACCATGCCGGTGCCCACGGGCACCCAGCACGTCCTGTTCCCCCAGGGCGGCGCGATCGCCACAGGCCCTTCCGAGTTCCCGGTGCCCTACCGGGACGCCCCGTGGGCCGTGCACCCCTTCGGCATGTGGGAGGACCCGGCCGACGACGAGAACTGCGTCCGCTGGGTCAAGAGCGTCCGCGCCGCGGTCCAGCCATGGAGCACCGGAGCGGTCTATCTCAACTTCATCGGCGACGAGGGCGGGGACCGGGTGGTGGCCGGCCTCGGCGCCGAGAACACCCGCCGGCTGGCCGCGGTGAAGGCGGAGTACGACCCCGACAACGTCTTCCGCTTCAACCACAACATCGCGCCGGTGCCCGGCTGAGCGCTCCTCGAAGGCGACGCGCGTCAGGGGCCGGAGATGTTCCGGACCGCCTCCGCGGGTAGCGTCCGGGACCATGGACAGCCGTTACGACACCCAGGGCGCCGGAATCACCGTGCAGCGGGCGCTGGAGCTGCCCGGGCTGCGCGGCGGGCTCCCGGAGATCCTCGCGGGAGCCGACCGGCTGCAGCGCACCGTGCGCTGGGTGCACGCGGGCGAGGTCCCGAACATCGCCTCGCTCCTCAAGGGCGGCGAACTGCTCCTGACCACCGGGTACGGCCTCGGCACCCGCCCCGCCGAACAGCGCGCCTTCGTCCGCACGCTGGCCGAACGCGGAATCGCGGCCCTCGTGGTGGAGCTCGGCCCGCGCTTCACACGGCTGCCCGCGGCCCTCGTGGAGACCGCCCGGTCCACCGGTCTCCCACTCGTCCAGCTGCACCGCGAGGTGGCCTTCGTGGCCGTCACCGAGGAAATCCACACCGAGATCGTCAACGGCCACTACGCCCTCCTCCAGCAGGCCGAGGAGGTGCACCGACGATGCACGGAGGCACTCCTCGGCGGGGGCGGCGTGCCCCAGGTGCTCCGGATCCTCGCCGACTTCAGCGGCAATCCGGTGTTCCTGGAGACGCCCGAGGGACAGCTCCTGTACGCCGCCGGGTCCGGCAGCGCGGGGGCCGACCCGCTCCAGGTATGGGAGGGCATGCGCGGCCAGCACAAGGAGGAACCGCCCGCCGGAACGACACTCGTGGACGTGCCCGGCGGCGGCCCCGGCACGAGCTCGGTACGGGCCCGCCTGGTCATGCTGCCCGTCAGCGCCCCGGTCGCCCCGGTGCACCGGCTCGCGGCGGAGCGGGCCGCCGGGATCCTGGCCGTCGTGCTGATGCAGGCCCGCCAGGAGGAGGAACTCGCGGCGCGCGGACGCGGCGACTTCCTCACCGACCTCGCCGAGGGCCGTATCGAGGCGGAGGACGCCCCGGCGCAGGCCCGGGTGCTCGGCTTCAAGCCCGGCAACAGCCCGCTCCTGCCGGTCGTGATGCGGCTCACCGACGGCCTCTCCCCCGGCGGCGGCTGGGCGGTCCTGGCCCGCGCGGTCGCGGAGGAGCTCGCCTCGGTCGGGGTGCCCGTCCTGCTCGGCGTACGACCTGTCGAGGGCCGTGTCCCGCTTCTGCTGGGCCTGCGCTCGGAGTCCGAACGCCCGGCAGTCGCGGACCGGGTCGCGGCGGCGCTCCGGGCGGGCGTGGAACGCGCGGGCATGCAGCGGCCCGGCGCGCAGCCGCCGGTGGTGGTCGTCGGCGTCGCCGGGGGCTGGGCGGCGGCCTCAGCGGGTCTGCGGCACGCGGCGGAGACGGCGACGGCCGCACAGGGCCTGACCGACCGCCCCTGGTACGACGCCCGCCGCCTGGACATCGACCTGCTCCTGTGGCGCCTGCGCGACCACCCGGACCTCGCGGCCTTCGTGGACCGCGCCATCGGCCCCCTCCGCGACCACGACAACCGCTCCAAACCGCCGCTTCTCCCCACCCTGGAGACGTATCTGGCCCACGCGGGCCGCAAGGCGGAGACGGCCCGCGAGCTGCACCTCAACCGCCAGACGCTCTACAACCGCCTGGCCCGGATCGGGGAGTTGCTGGGCACCGACCTGGACGACCCGCAGACGGTACTGGCGTTGAGCCTGGCGCTGCGGGCACGCAGGCACGTGTCCTGACCGGGCACGCGCCTCAGCCAAGCGGCCTTGGCTGGGTCAACTCGTCGTAGACACTGAGCACCTGGGCGACCGTCTCGTCCTCGGTCGGCCAGGTCGCCGCCTGCCGGACGCCCCTCTCCTTCAGCAACTCCCGACGACCGGGATCCCGAAGAAGGCTTACGACGGCCTCGGCCAACGCCTCCGCGTCCCCGTACGGGACGAGTTCGGCCGCGTCGCCGACCAGATCGGGGATGCCGCCGACGGCGGTCGCGACGAGCGGGACGCGCGCGTGGAGGGCCTCCTGCGCGAGCACGGACCGGGATTCCCAACTGCTCGGCAGCAGGGCGAGATCGGCCGCCGCGAGGAGTTCGGTGATGTCGTCGCGCCGCCCGACCAGGCGGACGGGCAGCCCTTCGTCCTCGATACGGCGCTGCAGCACCGTCCGGAGCGGCCCCTCCCCCGCGATCACCAGCAGCGGCAGCGGATCGAGGTCGCGCCAAGCGCGGGCGGCATCCAGCAGGATGTCGTACCCCCGGTGCCGGTCGAGGGAGCCGACCGCCATGAGCAACGGGCGGTCGGTGGCGCCGAGTTCGGCCCGCGCCTTCTGCCGCAGCCGGTCGGAGTCGCCGTTCTCGACGGTGCTGCGCGGCGCCGGAGACGCCACAGCGGCCAGCCGTGCGTCCCGAGCGCCCCTGCTGCGGGCGCGATCCACCAGATCGGAGGACGTGCCGAGAACGACGGCGGCCGCCCTGGCGACCCGCCGCTCCAGCATGCGCAGCAGATGCGCCCGCGCACCCTCGGCTTGTGGGCGCGTGTGCCAGGTGACGACGAGCGGGACACGCCGCCCACTCAGTGCCAACGCCGCCCTCAGCGCGGCGTGCAGCCCGTGCGCGTGCACCAGGTCGGCATCCGCGCAGGCGGTCCGCAGCGCCGCCAAGGAGGCGGCGTCGTTGCTGCGCGGCACGGGAACGTGCCGCGCGCCCACACCGGTGAACCCGTAGGCGTGATCGGCGTCGGCAGGGGCGCACACGGTGACCCGCACGCCCCGGGCGACGAGACCCGAGGCCAGCGACCGCACATGCGCACTGCTGCGCGCGCTCCCACCGCCGAGCACCTGCACGGTGCGCAGCGGCGACTGGCCGTGCGGTGAGTGGCTGCTCACGTGGCTCACGTGGCCGGGGCTCCTGGTTCGGCATCGAACGGTCACGAAGAAACGTACAGAAGAAGCGTGCGCGGAAACGTCACACAACGCCAAGGATGCCAGGCCGCCCGACCGTTCCGGCACCACGGCCGGAACCGGATCACGACACCCCGGCCAACGCGAGCACCTGAGTCACTCACACGAGTGAGGCCGCGGAGCGGCCGGGATACAGGGACCGCGGAGCGGCCGAAAGGTCGGGCGGGCGGGGAAACCGCCGCGGAGCGGCGGAGTTCGGACCGCGGAGCGGTTCAAGGCAAGGCCGCGGAGCGGGACAAGGCAACACCGCGGAGCGGGACAAGGCAACACCGCGGAGCGGGCAAAGGCACCGTCGCGGAGCGGCGGAGAGAGCCCCCGCCCGCCGGCGGCTACCCGTCCGCTCGGGCGGTAGCCAACAGCTCCTCCGCATGCGCTCGGGCCGTCTCCGAGTGTTCCTGTCCGGCCAGCATGCGGGACAGCTCGCGGATTCGGTCCTCGCCCTCCAGGATCTTGACCCCGGACCGGGTCACGGACCCGTCGTTGGTCTTCTCGACCAGCAGCTGCCGGTCGGCGAACGCGGCGACCTGCGGGAGGTGCGTGACGACCACGACCTGCGCGGTCTTCGCGAGCCGGGCGAGCCGCCGTCCGATCTCGACCGCGGCCTTGCCGCCGACACCGGCGTCGACCTCGTCGAACAGATACGTCGGCACCGGATCCGTACCCGCGAAGACGACCTCCACGGCGAGCATCACGCGCGAGAGCTCACCGCCGGAGGCGCCCTTGGCGATGGGCCGGGGCGGCGCACCCGGGTGCGGGGCGAGCAGCAGCTCGACCTCGTCGACGCCCGCGGGCCCGTACGCGACCGTACGGCCGCCGAGTTCGACGCCCTCCGGGTCGTCGGTCTGCCGGATCTCGAACGACACGCGCGCGTGCGGCATGGCGAGCGAGGCCAGCTCGGCGGTCACGGCGGCGGCGAACCGTGCGGCGGCCTCCGTACGGGCCTCCGTCAACCCCTGGGCAAGTCCGCCCAGTTCGGCACGCAACGCGTCCCGCTCGGCGGTCAGCCCGTCGATCCGCTCGTCGTCGCCGTCGAGTTCGAGGAGCCGCGCGGCGCCCTGCTCGGCCCAGGCGAGTACGGAGTTGATGTCCTCGCCGTACTTCCGGGTGAGCTGGGTCAGTGCGGCCCGGCGCTCCTCGACCGCCGCGAGCCGCAGCGGATCGGCGTCGAGATCGTCGGCGTACCCGGCCAGTTCCCCGGCCACATCCCGCAGCAGGATGTTGATCTCCCCGATCCGCCCGGACAGCGCACCGAGCGAGGAGTCGTGCGAACGTACGGCTTCGAGCGCCCGGTGCGCCCCCGCGACGAGTGTCGCCGCGTCGATGCCCTCCGGGTCCTCGGGATTGCCCGCGAGCGCCGCGTGCGCGACCGTGGCGGCCGATGCCAGCGCCTCCGCGTGGCCGAGCCGCTCGGCCTCTGCAGCCAGCTCCACGTCCTCGCCCTCCCGCGGCTCGACCCCGGCGATCTCGTCGAGTCCGAAGCGCAGCAGGTCGGCTTCCTGGGCCCGCTCACGCGCACGTGTCGTGATCTCGTCCAGCTCGGCCGAGATCGCGCGGAGCCGCCGGTAGGCACCGGCGTATTTGGCGAGGGGCACGGCGACCGCGTCCCCCGCGTACCGGTCGAGCGCCTGCCGCTGCCGGGACAGCTTGAGCAGCCCCTGCTGGTCGGTCTGCCCGTGCACGGCGACGAGCTCGTCGGCGAGTTCGGCGAGCACCCCCACGGGCACGGAACGCCCGCCCAGGTGAGCCCGCGAGCGCCCCTCGGCGGAAACGGTACGGCTGATCAGCAGCGCCCCGTCGTCGAGTTCGGCCCCGGCCTCCTCGGCCCGCAGGACCGCGGTCCCGCCCGGGGGCACGGTGATCCGCCCCTCCACGACCGCGTTCTTGGCGCCGATCCGTACGAGGGCCGGGTCGGCACGCCCACCCAGCAGCAGCCCGAGGCTGGTGACCACCATCGTCTTGCCCGCACCGGTCTCACCGGTCACGGCGGTGAAGCCTGGCGACAGCTCGACCACCGCGTCGTCGATGACTCCGAGCGACCGTATCCGCATCTCCTCCAACACGCCCCCGACCTTACGAGGTCAGGGACCGGATGTGCGACGGCCCCCACCCCCCTGGTGCGAAGGCGCAGGTGACAAGGACCCACAAAGGGCCCGTTGTCACCCGCCGGAGTGGGCCACCGTACAAACGCCGTACACGTCAGTCCGTACACGTCAGTCCGTACAAACAGTCGTACGACTAGTGCGGCGCCCCGCGCCACCCGGAGACCGGCAGCGCGAACTTCGCGACCAGCCGGTCCGTGAACGAGGCGTGGTGCAGCCGGGCCAGCCGTACCGGCACGGCCCCCCGCCGGACCTCCACCCGCGCGCCCGGCGGCAGGTCCACCGACCGGCGCCCGTCACACCACAGCACCCCCGGCGGAATGTGTGGCAGCACCTCGATCGCGAGCACCGAGTCCGGCGAGGTCACCAGCGGCTTCGCGAACAGCGCGTGCGCGCTGATCGGCACCATCAGCAGCGCCTCGACCTCCGGCCACACCACGGGCCCGCCCGCGGAGAACGCGTACGCCGTGGAGCCGGTCGGCGTGGCGCAGACGATGCCGTCGCAGCCGAAGCCGGTGACGGGCCGCCCGTCGATCTCGAGGACGACCTCAAGGAGCTTCTCGGCGGACACCTTCTGCACGGCGGCCTCGTTCAGCGCCCAGTCGGTGTGCACGATGTCGCCGTTCTGGTGCACGACGACATCGACGGTCATCCGCTCCTCGACCTCGTACGCCTTGGTCACCACCCGGTCGACGACCTTGTCGAGGTCGTCCCGCTCGGCCTCCGCGAGGAAGCCGACGCGGCCGAGGTTGACGCCGAGCATCGGTACTCCGGACGCCCTGGCGAACTCGGCGCCGCGCAGCAGCGTCCCGTCACCGCCGAGCACGATCAGCAGCTCGCACCCGTCGAGGCACTGCGGTGTGGCCTCCTTCACCAGCTCCACACTCGCCGGCAGCGGCAGGTCGGCGGCCTCCGCCTCAAGGACACGTACGCCGATCCCAGAACGCAACAGCCCCTGGACGACGAGTTCGGCGCTGCGGATCGCAGCGGGCCGCCCGGTGTGGGCAAGCAGGAAAACAGTACGAGCTCGGGTCTGTGTCAACGCGGCCCCTCCGCCACTGCACGGTCAACGTCGGCCGGGTCGAGTTCGGGTGCCCCGGCCCGCAGCCACAGAAAGTACTCGACATTGCCCGAAGGTCCGGGCAACGGGCTGGCCGTGACCCCCTGCACTCCGAGCCCCAGCCCCCAGGCGCGCGCGGCCACCCCGCGCACTGTCTCGGCCCTCAGTTCCGGGCTGCGCACGACACCGCCGCTGCCCAGCCGTTCCTTCCCCACTTCGAACTGTGGTTTGACCATCATCACCAGATCGGCGTCGGGCGCCGTGCACCGCGCGAGGGCGGGCAGCACCAGGCCGAGCGGGATGAAGGACAGATCCCCGACAACAAGATCCACGGGCTCCCCATCGATCGCGTCCAACGTCAACTCGCGTACGTTCGTACGGTCCTTGACGGTGACGCGTTCATCGCTCTGCAGAGACCAAGCAAGTTGACCGTAGCCGACGTCGACGGCGACCACATGGGCGGCTCCCGCGCGCAGCAGTACGTCGGTGAAGCCGCCGGTGGACGCTCCGGCGTCCAGCGCCCGCCGGCCCTCGATCCTGAGCCCCTGCGGGACGAAGGCTTCCAGCGCGCCGGCGAGCTTGTGTCCGCCGCGTGAGACGTAGTCGGGGTCGCTGTCGTCCTGGGTCACCACGATCGCGGCCGCGGTCTCCACCTGGGTGGCGGGCTTGACCGCGAGGGTCTTGCCGACGGTGACCCGGCCGGCGGCGATCAGCTGTCCGGCGTGCTCACGCGAGCGGGCGAGCTTGCGGCGGACCAGTTCGGCGTCGAGGCGGCGGCGTGCCACTCCTGCCACGTTCGGTTCAGCTCCTGCGGTCGTACGGCGTCGGGGGCGCCGGAGGTCCCGGGCGGGCGTCGAGCGCGGTGAGCGCGTCGCGCAGCCCCCGGTGTACATCCTCGTACACCTCGATGTGTCCGTCGGTGGCGAGGTGGTCGGCGTCGGCCAGCCGGTCGAGCTGGGCGTCGATGTCCGCGTTGCCGGTGGGCGTGCGGGGCACGTTCAGCGGGGCCGGGGCGGCAGGGTCGAACGCGGGCCCGGCATCGACCGGAACCTCTGTCTCCGGGACCTCGTCCTGCGGCGACGGGGTCTGGGGCACTGAGTCGCTCATGCCCCGACGCTACCCCGAAGCGCTGCGGTACCGTCGATCACGATGGCGACCATTGAGGAGTGCCGCACCGCACTCGAAAAGCTCTCGGACAACATGGCGAGCGCCGAAGGGGACGTACGCACCGCTGCGGCCCTGGACCGCTCGCTGAGCTGCCGTATCACCGACCTGGGCATCACCTTCGTCGGCCGCCTCAAGGACGGCCGGATCGAGGTGCTCGACACACTTCAGGGCCCGCCCGCCGAGAAGGCCCAGATCCGGCTCACGATGAACGGCGACGACCTGGTCGCGATGGTGAACGGCGAGCTGAACTTCGCGAAGGCCTGGGGCTCGGGCCGGGTGAAACTGGAGGCGGGCCTGCGGGACCTGTTCCGGCTCAGGACCCTTCTGTAACCGACGCCGACGCCGACGCCGACACCGTCGCCTTCCCCTTCGCCTTCGCCTTGGCCGAGTCCGACGCGGCCGTACGGGCCTTGCGCGCCGCCGGCACCACCAGCGGTGTCCCCGTCTCCGGGTCCTCGATGACCTGGCAGCGCAGCCCGAAGACCTCCTCGACCAGGTCGGCGGTGACGATGTCGCCGGGCGCCCCCTGGGCGATGACCGAACCCTCGCGCAGCGCGATGAGGTGGGTGGCGTACCGGGCCGCGTGGTTGAGGTCGTGGAGTACGGCGACCAGGGTGCGGCCCTGTTCCTCGTGCAGTTCGGCGCAGAGGTCGAGGACGTCGATCTGGTGCTGGATGTCGAGGTAGGTGGTGGGCTCGTCGAGGAGCAGCAGCGGTGTCTGCTGAGCGAGCGCCATCGCGATCCACACGCGCTGTCGCTGGCCGCCCGACAGTTCGTCGACATAGCGATCGGCGAGTTCGGCGACGCCGGTCGAGGCCATCGACTCCTGAACGACCCGCTCGTCCTCCGTGGACCATTGGCGCAGCAGCCCCTGGTGCGGGTAGCGGCCCCGGCCGACCAGGTCGCCGACCGTGATCCCGTCCGGCGCGATCGAGGACTGCGGCAGCAGCCCGAGCGTCCTGGCCACCTTCTTCGCGGGCATGGACTGGATGACCTGTCCGTCGAGCAGTACCCGTCCCTCGGAGGGCTTGAGCATCCGCGAAAGGGCGCGCAGCAGTGTCGACTTGCCGCAGGCGTTCGGGCCGACGATCACGGTGAAGGAGTTGTCGGGTATCTCCACCGACAGCTTCTCGGTGATGACGCGCTGGTCGTAGGCGAGGGTGACGTTCTCGGCGGAGAGGCGGTTCACGGTGCTGGTGCTCCTCTTGGTCTTCTCGTTCGCTGCGGCGCCCATTTCCGACTGGCCGGCCTTCCGCTCGGCGGCGTCCATTTCCGACTGACCGACCTTCCGCCCGTCGGCGTCCATTCCCGACTGACCGGCCTTCCGCCCGTCGGCGTCCATTCCCGACTGACCGGCCTTCCGCCCGTCGGCGTCCATCTCCTGCCGACCGGCCTTCCGCTCAGGGTCCCTTCGCGGGCGCCCCGTATTCCGTTCGGCGTTCATATCCGGCTTCCGTGCGGCGCTCATATCCGGCCCGCCTTGCGCTCGGTGACCAGGAGCCACAGCAGATAGACGCCGCCGAGGACTCCGGTCACCACGCCCACGGGCAGCTGATCGGCGCCGAAGGCCCGCTGCGAGGCCCAGTCCGCGACGATCAGCAGGGTCGCGCCCATACACATGGAGGGCACCAGGTTCGGGCCCGGCGAACGGGTCAGCCGCCGCGCGAGCTGCGGCGAGGTGAGCGCCACGAAACCGACCGGGCCGGCGGCGGCGGTGGCGCCGGCGGTGAGCAGTACGGCGGCCAGCATCAGCAGCAGCCGCGTCCGCTCGACCCGCACCCCGAGCGCGTACGAGACGTCGTCGCCCATCTCCATCATGCGCAGCCCGCGCGCGTTGCCGAGAGCCAGGGGAATGAGGACGGCGCACATGATCAGCAGCGGCCACACCTGGGTCCAGTCCCGGCCGTTGAGCGAGCCGGTCATCCAGACCACGGCGCGGGCCGCGTCGACGATGTCGGCCTTGGTCAGCAGATAGCCGTTGACCGCCGTGACGATCGCGGAGACACCGATACCGACCAGAACCAGTCGATAACCGTGCACGCCTCGTTTCCATGCGAGCAGATAGATGGCGAGCCCGGTCACGAGGCCGCCGACGAGCGCCCCGAGGGCGACCTCGTTCGCGCTCCCGGAGAACAGCACGATCATGATGAGCGCGCCGGCCGTGGCGCCCTGCCCGAGGCCGAGTACGTCCGGACTGCCCAGCGGATTGCGGGAGATGGACTGGAAGATCGCCCCGCTGAGCCCGAGCGAGGCCCCCACTAGCAGACCGACGATGACCCGCGGCAGCCGCAGGTCGCTGACGATGTACTCCTGAATCGTGGTCCCGTCGCCGAACAGCGTCTTGAGGACGTCCGGGGCGGAGATCGGGAAGTCGCCGGTGCCGATCAGCACGACGCTCGCGGTGAGCGCGGCGGCCAGCAGCAGGACGACGACGGTGAACGCCCTGACGTCGAACCGGACCGACAGCCCACGGCCCGTCCGAACGGCTCGGGTGCCCCTGACCCTGCGGGCCGGAGCTGGAGGAGGTGCTGCCGGTTCAAACGTGGCCGGCTTCCGGGTGGTCGTCACAGCTGCGCCGTCCTCCGCCGTCGTACGAGATAGATGAAGACCGGGCCACCGAGGACCGCGGTGACGATGCCGACCTGCAATTCAGCGGGCCGCACGATCATCCGGCCGATGACATCGGCGCCGAGCAGCAGCACGGGCGACAGCACCGTCGCGTACGGCAGGATCCAGCGCAGGTCGGGCCCGGTGAAGGAGCGGACGACGTGCGGGACCATCAGACCGACGAACACGATCGGCCCGCAGGCGGCGGTCGCGGCGCCGCACAGCACCGTCGCGGCGGCCATGGACAGCGCGCGGGTGCGGTTCAGGTTGGCGCCGAGCGCGCGGGCGGTGTCGTCGCCCATGGTCACGGCGTTCAGCGGGCGGGCGAGGGCCAGCGCCAGGATCGTGCCGACCGCCAGGAACGGCAGCACCTGCTTGATGGTGGTGTCAGTGGCCGAGGCCAGCGATCCGACCGTCCAGAACCGCATCTTGCCGAGCGCGGCGTCGTCCATGATCATCACGGCTTGCAGATAGCCGTAGAGCGCGGCGCTGATCGCCGTGCCCGCGAGCGCGAGTCGCACCGGGGTCGCCCCCCGGCTACCGCCGAGGAACCAGACCAGGGCACCCACCGCGGCCGCCCCGAAGAAGGCGAACCAGACGTAGCCGTTCAGACTCGTGACGCCGAAGAACGTGATGGCGGTGACGACCGCGGCGGAGGCGCCCGCGTTGATGCCGAGCAGTCCGGGGTCGGCCAGCGGATTGCGGGTGAGCGCCTGGAGAACGGCGCCCGCCAGCCCCAGCGCGGCGCCGACCAGCAGCCCGAGGACCGTACGCGAGAGCCGGTCACTGACCACGACATCCGCGTAGGTCCCCGAGTCGTGGAACAGGCCGTGCCAGACCTGATCCAGCGGCAACGCTTTCGCGCCGATCGCGATACTTGCCAGCGCGACGAGCGCCAGCAGCGCCACGGACGCGAGGAGCCCAAAGGTACGTATCGCCCGGCGGGTTGGGGGCGCGGGGGCGGACTCCGCGCGCTCTTCAGGAGGACTGTCAACCAACACCCGGTTAGGTTAGCCTACCCTCTCAACTTGGCTCGATCCCGTGTCACGGCAGATGAGCCCTGCGCCCCGCGCCCTGCGTGTGCGCCCTGCGCCCCTTGTGCCCCGCGCGCCGCATGTGGGCCCTGGCCCCTCGTGCCCCGCGCCCCGCGCGTGCGCCCCTCGTACCCCGCGCCCTGTCCGGTGTCCTGCGCCGCACCCTATGGCCCCTCCCCGTGCGCTTGGCTGCGCTCAGAGCCCCAGCCGCGCCAGCGCCTTCCCCCCGTCCAGCTCGCAGGACCCGTCCCCGGCCGCCGTCCACGCCGCCGCGCACAGCGCCCGCAGCCCGTCGAGGGCCTCGCCGTCACCTTCCAGCTCCAGCCGCTCGTTCCCAGCCGTGGCCGTCCAGCCGCCGCAGCGGAAGCCGCCGTCCGCCTCGCTGACCTCCGGCTGGCCGGTGAGCAGCCCGCGCAGATCGGCGTCGACATACGTCGGCCGATGCTGCGGCGGGGCGGCGAGGAGCTGCGCGCCGTCCGTGACACCGGTCAGCACGAGCAGCGAGTCCACTTCCCCGTTGAACGCGCCCTCAATGTCCGTGTCCAGCCGGTCACCGACGACCAGCGGCCTCTTCGCCCCGGTCCGCAGAATCGTCTCCCGGTGCATCGGGGGCAACGGCTTACCCGCCACCTGCGGCTCGGCGCCCGTGGCGATCCGTACGACCTCCACCGCCGCGCCGTTCCCCGGGGCGATCCCGCGCGCGCTGGGGATCGTCAGATCGGTGTTGGACGCGAACCACGGCACCCCACGCGCGATGGCGTAGGACGCCTCCGCGAAGCGCCCCCAGGGCAGATCCGGACCGCCGAAGCCCTGTACGACCGCCGCGGGATCGTCGTCCGCCGACTCCACCGGTTCCAGCCCGCGCTCACGCAGCGCGACCCGCAGCCCCTCCCCGCCGATGACCAGCACGCGCGAGCCGGCGGGCACCTGCTCGCTGATGAGCCGGGCCGCGGCCTGCGCCGAGGTGATGACGTCGGAGGCTCCGGTCGGTATCCCCAGCTCAGTGAGGTGCTCGGCCACCGCGTCCGGCGTACGCAACGCGTTGTTCGTGACGTACGCGAGACGCATCCCGCCCGAGTGGGCGGTACCGAGGGACTCGACGGCGTAAGCGATCGCGTTCCCGCCCGCGTACACCACTCCGTCCAAGTCGAGCAGAGCCGTGTCGTACGCCTCGCTCAGGGCCTGCGCACTGCCCTCGGGCCGCGTCCTGACGGTCTGGCTCATTCCGCATCGCTCCTCATTCGATCCCTTTGCCCCGATCATCGCGCATGCCACTGACACACTTACGATGCCTGAATGAACTATGCAGGTCCCACGCACGTACCCGCACGCATGGGCCTTGATCTGAACCCCTTCCGGGGCCTGCGCTACGACCCCGACCGGGTCGGCAGTCTGGCCGCCGTGACATCGCCGCCGTACGACGTCGTCGTACGGCCGGACGGTCTGCTCCACCTGGAATCAGCCGACCCTCACAACATCGTCCGGCTGATCCTCCCGCAGGACACCACCCCCACCGCGCGAAACGAGCAGGCAGCCGAAACCCTGCACCGCTGGCTGTCCGAGGGCGTCCTCACCACCGACACCGAGCCGGGCCTGTACGTCTATGAACAGCGCGACGGCCACGAACAGCACGACGGCGGCATGCTGCAACGCGGCATCATCGGCGCCCTGCGCCTGTCGGAGCCGGCGGACGGTGTCGTCCTCCCCCACGAGGACGTGATGCCGCACGTCGTCGCGGACCGCGCGGCTCTGATGCGTGCCACCTCCGCCAACCTCGAACCCCTGCTGCTGACCTACCGCGGCAATGGTTCCCGGGTGGGCACCGCCGCCGTCATCGAACGCACCACCCAGCACTCGCCGCTCCTGTCCACCACCACGGAGGACGGCTTCAGCCACCGCCTGTGGGCGGTCACCGACCACGCCGATCTGGCCGAGATCCAGACAGACCTCGGCAACCACCAGGCCCTCATCGCCGACGGCCACCACCGCTGGGCGACGTATCTGCGTCTACGCGCGGAGCACCCCTCCCCCAGCCCCTGGGACTACGGCCTGGTCCTGCTGGTCGACACCACGCGCTACCCACTCCGCGTCCGGGCGATCCACCGCCTCCTGCACCGCCTGCCGGTAGCCGAAGCGCTGACCGCCCTCTCGGGCTCCTTCCGCGTACGCCATCTCGACGTCGCCCTCCCCGAGGCCATGGAAGCCCTGGCCACAGCGGCCGCGCGCGGAAACGCATTCCTCCTGGCCGGCGACGGCGCCTTCCACCTGGTCGACCGTCCGTCCCTGAACCTCCTCGCCCGTACGATCCCGAGCAACCACCCCGAGGCCTGGCGCACCCTGGACGCGACCGTCCTGCACGCCACACTCCTCGAACACGTGTGGGGCATCCCGGAGGACTCGCCCGAGCACATCGCGTACATCCACGACACGGCGGCCACGGTCGCCAAGGCGGAGCGTGACGGCGGCACGGCCGTCCTGATGCATCCGGTCCGCGAGGAGGTCGTACGCGACCTGGCCCGCCAGGGCGTCACAATGCCCCGCAAGTCGACGTCGTTCGGCCCGAAACCGGCTTCGGGCCTCGTCCTACGAGCACTCGCGGGCTAGCGCACAGACGAACGGGCGGAACCCCTTCCGGAGTCCCGCCCGTCCGCTTCTACGTCGCCTGTTCTACGTCTCCTGCATGACGTCAGCCTTGGGGCGCGTCCTTGGAGTCGTCGTCGTCAGGCGTCTGCCGGCCCTCCGGAACCTCGACTTCGTCGTCGAGCTGAGGCGCTGTGTCGATCTCGGCCGCAACCGGCGCCGGGACCTCCGCGTCCGCGTCGGTCTCCGTGTCCGTGTCCGTGTCCGTGGCCGTGCCGGTGTCCGTGTCCGCTACCGTCTCGTCCTCGTCCTCGTCCTCGACGAGCGCGTCGAGGAACTCGACGCCGTCCAGCTCGGCGAGCCGGTCGGAGGCGTCCGTGCTGCCGTCCTTGTCGGACTCGATGGCCTTCGCGAACCACTCGCGCGCCTCACCCTCCCGGCCGGCGGCAAGCAGCGCGTCGGCATAGGCGTACCGCAGTCGCGCGGTCCAGGGCTGCACGGAGTTCGAGGCGAGCTCGGGGCCCTGGAGGGTCACGATGGCGGCATCGATCTGCCCGATGTCCCGCCGCGCACCGGCGGCCACGAGGCGCATCTCGACCTGGCCGGCCTTGTCCAGCTTCTGAACCTCAGGAGCACCGGCCATGTCCAGCGCCTTCTCGGGGCGGCCAAGGCCGCGCTCGCAGTCCGCCATGACAGGCCAGAGGTCCACGCCGCCGGTCATACGCCGAGCGGCCCGGAATTCGGCCAGCGCCTCGCTGTACTTCTGGCTCGCGTACGCGGCGAAACCGGCCGCCTCGCGTACGGCGGCGACACGCGACGCAAGACGCAGGGCAACCTTCGAGTAGCCGTACGCCCCCTCGGGGTCCTCGTCGATGAGCCGGGCGACCATCACGAGGTTCTTGGCGACATCGTCGGCAAGCCCCTTCGGGAGGCTCATCAGTTCCTGCCGTACGTCCTTGTCGATCTCGTCTCCAGTGACGTCCTCGGGGATCGGCAGCCGCTTGATCGGCTCACGGTCCCGGTCACGGTCGTCACGGAAGCTTCCACCACCGCGGCGGTCGTCGCCACGCCGGTCGTCACGACCTGCGAAGCCACCGGGGCGACCGCCCCTGTCGTCACGGCGCGGGCCGGCTCCCCGGTCGTCGCGCCCACGGAATCCACCACCACGGTTGTCATCACGGCGCGGACCACTGCTGGGGCGCTCGTCGCGGCGGAACGCCGGACGGTCGTCCCTGCGGTCGTCACGACGGGCACCACCACGGTCGTCATCGCGACGCGGTGCACTGCTGGGACGCTCGTCACGGCGGAAGCCGCCACCGCGGTTGTCATCGCGACGATTGTCGTCGCGGCGGAAGCTGCTACCGCCACGGTCACCGCTGTCGCGCCGGTCGTCCCGACGGAAACCGCTGCCGCCACGGTCGTCATCGCGACGCGGACCGCTGGCAGGACGGTCATCACGCCGGGGCCCACTGGCCGGACGGTCATCACGGCGGAAACCGCCACCACGGTTGTCATCACGACGATTGTCATCACGACGGAAGCTGCTGCCACCACGGTTGTCATCACGGCGCGGACCACTGCTGGGGCGCTCGTCACGGCGGAACGCCGGACGGTCGTCCCTGCGGTCGTCACGACGGGCACCACCACGGTCGTCATCGCGACGCGGTGCACTGCTGGGACGCTCATCGCGCCGGAACGCCGGACGATCCCCGTCACGCCGGAATCCCCCGCCTCGGTTGTCGTCACGCTTGTCGTCACGCCGGAAGGCCGGACGGTCGTCCCTGCGATCGTCACGACGAGCATCGCCGCCCCGGTCGTCGCGGCGGAAGCTGCTGCCGCCACGGTCACCGCTGTCACGCCGGTCGTCCCGACGGAAACCGCTGCCGCCACGGTCGTCATCGCGACGCGGACCGCTGGCAGGACGGTCATCACGCCGAGGCCCATTGGCCGGACGGTCATCACGGCGGAAACCGCCACCACGGTTGTCATCACGACGATTGTCGTCGCGGCGGAAGCTGCCACCACGGTTGTCATCGCGACGCGGGCCACCGCTAGGACGCTCATCGCGCCGGAACGCCGGACGATCCCCGTCACGACCACCACCGCCGGCGCTGCCACCTCCACGGTCATCACGACGCGGGCCACCGCTGGGACGCTCGTCACGCCGGAACGCCGGGCGACCACCGCGGTCACCTTCGCGTCGGTCGTCACGGCCGCGGAAGCCGCCGCCGCGGTTGTCATCACGACGATTGTCATCACTGCGCGGAGCGTTGGGGCGGTCGTCCCGACGGAAACCGCCACGGTCACCGCCGCCCCTGTCGTCGCGCCGGCCCTGACCCGCGCTGGGGCCGCTGTCACGTCGATCGTTGTCGCGGCGCGGGCCCCCGCGGTAGCCGCCGCGGTCACCACTGTCCCGGCTTCGCTGGTCGCGCTCCGGTCGCTCATCGGGAGAGTTGGTGGACATGGTGACTCCTGTCTTCGGTACCGCAAGTCATTCTCGCGCAGCCAGGTACCCGGCGCGCTTCGGAAAAACAAAAAAGGACCTCTGGTCCCAGCGAGTCGCTGGGACCAGAGGTCCTCAAGATTTGTTCGGCGGCGTCCTACTCTCCCACAGGGTCCCCCCTGCAGTACCATCGGCGCTATAAGGCTTAGCTTCCGGGTTCGGAATGTAACCGGGCGTTTCCCTTATGCTATGACCACCGAAACCCTTTCAGACACCCCACAATAAAGCGGAGTCTTGAACGGGCAGCGAACAAGCACACTATTCAATTGATTAGTGAAACTGTTCAGCCAGCACAACCGTTCGTTGTCTGGGAACTACACAGTGGACGCGAGCAACTGAGGACAAGCCCTCGGCCTATTAGTACCGGTCACCTCCAGCGGTTACCCGCCTTCCAGATCCGGCCTATCAACC